>CAVYHN010000025.1:0-85075 GCA_963768295.1 uncultured Gammaproteobacteria bacterium
TATCGCCAATACCTACCCGGCGAACTTCGAGCCGTTACCGGCGGACCAGCCGCCGGTCGTGATCGGCATCAATCCGCTCAACGGCCAGCCGAATATCCCGGTCACCACATCGGTATTCGCGACCCTGACCCCGGAAAGCGAATCCTGTATCGTCGGCGATACCTTTACCAACGTGGTGGAAGTGAATTTCATCCCGGGTGATCCCGGGGCCATCCAGGTGATTTCGGCCGACCTTGTGCAAGCCGGCACCTTCTACCTGGAAGAGCTGGATACCTTCGGTAATCCGGTGAAACATATTCCGACCGATTTAACGGTCGTATCACCGCCAGCAGGCGGCACCACCATCGCCGTGTTACGCCTCGGCCTCACCAATAGTCAGTATTTCCTCAAGGATAATACAACTTACCGCGCGACCCTGGTCGGCGGACCAGGGGGCATCTGCAGCGACGCCTCCGGCGCGGAAATGGTGGAAGACTTCACCTGGACCTTCAGCACCGAGCAAACCTGTGATCCTCTTAATACACCAATCGCGAGCATGAGCGCACCGCCGAACGGTTCGATCGAGCGGCCGCTGAACCAGTCCATCGTGTTGAACTTCACCAATCGCATGAATCCGGGAAGTTTCAGCTTCGTTCCGGGCGACCTCGGCGCCAGTTCGTTCAGCGTCTATGCCGACGCGATTGATACCGGCGGTGAAATCGATATCAGTACGGCTACAGCGGTGCCGGGCACGGGCGTCTTTAGTAACCTGAACCGCACGCTGACTTATAACCCGTTGGCGAACTTTGCCGAAGAAACAGACGTATTCATTCGCCTGACTGACGGGCTGCGTGACATCTGCGGCAACCCGCTGCAGACACCGCCTGCCGGAGTTCAGTTACTGAACTTCCAGACTATTCCGCCGGATACCGTGGCTCCGCCCGCGCCGGTCGTCAATCCGGTGCCGGCTATTACCAACCTGCCGGCGGTACAGGTCAGCGGCGAGGCCGAGGCCAGTAGCACGGTGACGATCACCGGCGGATCTTCGGTGGTCAGCACCACGGCTTCCGCTGCCGGATTGTTCAACGTTTCAGTGCCGTTAAATTTGAATGTCAGCAACAACTTCTCGGTGCAGGCGACCGACGCCTCGGCCAATCCTTCGCCCGTTGTTACGCTCGATTCCAACGGCGATTCGCTCACCACCTTGCACGACAATGTGCTGCCATCGGTGGTTGCAGTATTTCCCGTGGATGGTGAGACGGATGTGGCGCGCAACATCGTCATAGAGGCGGATTTCGACGAAGATATCGATGCGGCAACGATCAACGATCTGAATTTCACTCTCGAAGGATCGGTGATTCCAGGCACGCTGGCGACGGTCGGCAGCAACGGCTTCAGCTTCACACCGGACAACCTGCTCGACTTCAACACGACCTATAACGTTCGCATTCGCGCCAATGGCATACGCGACCTCGCCGGCAACGGCCTGTCGAGCGAGTTCGTCGCCAGCTTCACCACGCAGAACTTCCCGCTGCCGATCGTGAGTCTGCTGGCGCCCGACAACGGCGTGCAGGGCACCACCTTTGTGGTGACTTTCACCGGCACGGATCTGGCGACTGCCTCGGCGGTAATTTCGGCTAATCCGGGCGTCAGCGGTACCGTGGACAGCGCCAGCGATACCACGGTTACGGCTACGATCACCGTCGACGCGCTCGCCGCGACCGGCGCCACCACGCTCGGCCTGACCACGCTCGGCGGCAGCAGCAGCGTACCGTTTACGGTGATACAAAAGCCGCCGATCATCAACAACATCGTGCCAGATACGGGCGATCAGGGCACCACGGTAAGCGCCCAGATACAGGGCGCCGGATTGACCGGTATCACCAACATCACGATCGATGGTACCGGTGTTGTGGTTAACGATCTGGGAACCGGTAACGACGCGCTGCGCAACGTTGAATTTGTTATCGACCAGACGGCAACACCCGGAGTGCGCTCCGTTACCGTTACTACCCCAGGTGGCTCAGATACCGGAAGCTTTACCGTAATCGATTTCAATCCGGTACCCGTACTGGTTTCGGTGACTCCAGATAGCGCCATGCAGGGAAGCAGCCTGCAGGTGGTTTTCGATGGCCTCAATCTGGCCAGCGCCAGCGCAGTGACATCGTCGAATGCTGGCGTCGCAGGAACTATTTTCAGCGCCACTGATACCAGTGTCGTGGTCGATTTGGTAGTCGCCAGCAACGCCGCTAGCGGTGTATTCCAGTTAGGTCTCACCACCGATGGCGGTAGCGCAAGCCTCGCCTTCGAGGTGACCGGCGTGCCGGTAATCTCGAGCATCTCACCCGCTCAGGGCGTGCGAGCTCGGACGATTCCGGTACAGATCTTCGGCACCGATCTAGGGGGCGCCAGCGCCACGGTGAGCGGTGGCGGGATTACGGTGAACGATCTCGGCACCGGTAACGCGACTCGACTCGATCTCGAATTTGTGATCGACGCCGCCGCCGCGCTCGGCGCGCGCACCGTTACGCTGACTGGTCCCGGCGGCTCCGACACCACCGGTTTCACGGTGCTCGACAACATCATCACGCTAGCTCCGAACCCGTTGAACATGCTGGCGACGGATAGCGCGACCTTGACGGTCAATCTGAACGCACCGGCGCCCGTGGGTGGACAGACGGTGAATCTGCTGGCGAGCAACGCCACAATCACGGTACCGGCTTCGGTTATTGTACCGGCTGGCTCCTCCAGCGTCGGCGCCCAGGTGGACTCGAGCACAACCCCCGGCTTCGCCCAGGTGACCGCTTCCGCCACGGGATTTGTCGGTGATTCGAGCACAGTGCAGGTGCAGAGCCGCGCGTTCAGTCTGTTCAGCCCGCTGGTTGGCATCGCTCGCACCGTTACCGGAACGCTGACGCTCGACACGCCGGCTCCGGCAGGAGGCGCGAGCTTCGCCATGAGCACGGGTAGTGGTGGTGTCGCGACGGTCTCGCCCGCGACAGTGACCATTCCGCAGGGTGGCAGCAGCGCCAGCTTCGATCTCACCGGTGTGGCTTTTGGCAGCACCACGGTAACGGCCAACGGCACTGCCGCCGGTTACGCCAGCGTGACCATTCCGATCACGGTGACCGATCGATTAATCGATCTGCCCGCGGCGCGTGAAATAGCACTCGGCGTGGACGCCGACCTGCCGCTGTTAATTGCACCCGATCCAGCTCCGGTTGGTGGCGTGACGTTCAATATTGTTAGCAACAACCCGTCAGTGGTACAGGTTCTCACCCCGACAGTGACCATTGCCGAGGGCGGTTTTACCGGTACGGTCACCGTGCGCGCCGCTGCTGGTGCGACTGGCACCGCCATCATTACCGCGAGCAACGCCGGTTTCGCACCAGACACCTCGCAAGTAACGGTGACGAGCGGCCTCAATATCATCGAGACCTTCTCGATATTTGAGTCCGCCGAGACCGACGCCATCTTCATTCAACTCGAGAGCGGCGGTGTGCCGTTTCCGGCGCCCGCACCAGGCGTAACAGTCAGCCTCTCGTCGGATGACAGTACCTGCGCGGCGGTGACAACACCAATCAACATCCAAACTGGCTCCACGGTGGGCACTGCGACGCTTAGCTACGGCGGCAGCGCAGCGCTGCCTTGCTCGGCTATCGTGACCGCGAGCTCGCCGATCTTCGGCGACGATACAGTATCGGTAACAGTTGACAGCGCGCCCGCACTCGGGACTATCAACGTGGCCGACGTCTTCGGCGCGGGTCTGCGGGTCGGCGGCGGACTGCAGACGACCTACCGCGCGACGCTCACCACCGGCAGCCATGGTGGGATTATTTTGCAAATCGAGAGCGGCGATCCAGCCCGCGCACTAGTAGCCCCGAACGCGACCACGCCGGGCGCCCCAGTAATCGAAGTCGCGGTGGCGAACGGTAGCACCATCGTCGATTTCACCGTACAGGGCATACCCGGCGCCACCGGTCCGGTGAGCATTAGCGCCGACAGTGGATCGTTCACGGCCGATTCACTACTACTCGAAATTGTCGAGCCGATCCTCGAAGTGCGCGATCTCGCTACCAGCAACAACACCCTCGCGGTCGACGACCCGTTCCGGGTTCGAACCTGGATCCGCAATGCTGCGGGCACTGCAAACGAGCGAGTACAGAACGTCAGCGCAGCGGCCGGCCCCCTCACGGTAACCGTCAACAGCAGCGCACCGGCGGTGGCTCAGCTGGTGACCGGCACGACCACCGGCGGCTCGGCAACGGTGACGGTGCCTGTCAACAACACCCTCTCAGCCAGCAACCTGGCGAGTGGCGGGGTTGCCCTCGACGCGTTGACGGCGGGTAGCACAACCATCTCGGCGACTGCGCCGGGGTTTGACGCAACATTTACCGACCTATTCAAGACGGTGACCTTGACCACGCCGGGTATGAGCGTCGCAGACGTGTTCGGGGCAGGGTTACGCATCGGTGGCGGGCTGCAGACGACCTACCGGGTAACCCTCGGTGGCTCGCAGCACGGTGGCGATACCGTGACCATTACCTCGAGTGATCCGACCCGGGCGCTGGTGGCGCCGAACGGGACGACAGCGGGATCGGCCTCGATCACGGTGCCGGTCGCCAACGGTGTGACCATAGTGGACTTCACCGTCCAGGGCGTGTCCGGTACAACCGGTCCAGTGACCATCGACGCAAGCACACCAATATTTGGCGCCGACTCGATCAACCTCGAAATTGTCGAGCCGATCCTCGAAGTGCGCGATCTCGCTACCAGCAACAACACCCTCGCGGTCGACGACCCGTTCCGGGTTCGCACCTGGATCCGCAATGCTGCGGGCACCGCAAACGAGCGAGTACA
This sequence comes from uncultured Gammaproteobacteria bacterium, assembly GCA_963768295.1. Lineage (GTDB taxonomy): Bacteria > Pseudomonadota > Gammaproteobacteria. Next base: position 4,840 of record CAVYHN010000025.1, read on the forward strand.
GAACGTCAGCGCAGCGGCCGGCCCCCTCACGGTAACCGTCAACAGCAGCGCGCCGGCGGTGGCTCAGCTGGTGACCGGCACGACAACCGGCGGCTCGGCGACGGTACAGGTGCCTGTCAACAACAGCCTCTCAGCCAGCAACGTGGCGAGTGGCGGGGTTGCCCTCGACGCGTTGACGGCGGGCAGCACAACCATATCGGCGACTGCACCGGGATTTGACGCGACATTTACCGATCTATTCAAGACGGTGACCTTGACCACACCGGGTATGACCGTCGCAGACGTGTTCGGGGCAGGGTTGCGCATCGGCGGCGGGCTGCAGACGACCTACCGGGTAACCCTCGGTGGCTCGCAGCACGGTGGCGATACCGTGACCATCAGCTCGGGCGATCCGACCCGCGCACTGGTGGCGCCTAACGGAACGACAGCGGGATCGACCTCGATCACGGTGCCGGTCGCCAACGGTGTGACCATAGTGGACTTCACCGTCCAGGGCGTGCCCGGTACAACCGGTCCAGTGACGATCGACGCAAGCACACCGAAATTTGGCGCCGACTCGATCAACCTCGAAATTGTCGAGCCGGTGCTCGAGGTACGCGATCTCGCTACCAGCAACAACACCCTCGCGCTCGACGACCCGTTCCGGGTTCGCCCCTGGATCCGCAATGCCGCGGGCACCGCTTTTGAGCGGGTGCAGAACGTGAGCGCCGCGGCCGGTCCCCTCACGGTGACCGTCAACAGCAGTGCGCCGGCGGTGGCTCAGCTGGTGACTGGCACGACGACCGGCGGCTCGGCGACGGTTCAGGTGCCTGTCAACAACAACATCTCAGCCAGCAACGTCACGAGTGGCGGGGTTGCCCTCGACGCGTTGACGGCGGGCAGCACCACCATCTCGGCGACTGCGCCGGGATTTGATGCGACATTTACCGATCGATTCAAGACGGTGACCTTGACCACACCGGGTATGACCGTCGCAGACGTGTTCGGGGCAGGGTTGCGCATCGGCGGCGGGCTGCAGACGACCTACCGGGTAACCCTCGGTGGCTCGCAGCACGGTGGCGATACCGTGACCATCAGCTCGGGCGATCCGACCCGCGCACTGGTGGCGCCTAACGGAACGACAGCGGGATCGACCTCGATCACGGTGCCGGTCGCCAACGGTGTGACCATAGTGGACTTCACCGTCCAGGGCGTGCCCGGTACAACCGGTCCAGTGACGATCAACGCAAGCACACCGAAGTTCGGCAACGACTCGATCAACCTCGAAATTGTCGAGCCGGTGCTCGAGGTGCGCGATCTCGCTACCACTACCAATAGTTTCGGCAGCGACGACCCGTTCCGGGTTCGCACCTGGATCCGCAATGCTGCGGGCACTGCAAACGAGCGAATACAGAACGTCAGCGCGGCGGCCGGAACACTTACGGTGACAGTTGAATCGAGCGACGAGACCATCGGGCGACTGGTGACGAGCGCCACCACCGGCAAGACGGTGACGGTGACGGTTCCGGTCAACGGCTCTATCTCGGCCAGCAACGTAGCAAGCGGCGGGGTACAGTTCGACCCACTCGCCGTCGGGGCCACGACGATCTCGGCCACGGCGCCGGGCTTTGACGCGACTTTCACCGATCTGTTCAAGACGGTGACGGTGGTCGCGCCAGTGATTACGCTGTCCGATGCCTTTGGGGAGACGCAACGGGTCGGCGGCGGCCTGCAGCTTACCTACCGGGCCACCTTGAGCGGCCCGCAACACGGGGGTATCATCCTGCGCCTGACCAGCGACAACCCGAGTGTACTGCGGATATCCGACAACGCCCTCATCGCAGGCACCTCAGTGCTCGACATACCGATACCGAACGGCAGCACTATTGTCGACTTCACGGTGCAGGGGATCGCGGGTGTAACTGGCTTGTCCACCGTCACGGCATCGCATGCAGCGTTTGTCGACGATACCGAGGGCTTTTCGGTGGTCGAGCCGATACTCCGAATCATCAATCTCGGCACAACCAAGACGGTCGCATCGACAGACGATCCGTTCCGGGCTCAGACCGGCATCCGCAACGTCACGGGGACCACGTTTGAGCGCGCGCAGGAAGTGAGCCCTGTCAACGCCCCGGTACAGGTGTTGGTCGGAAGCAGTGTTCCTGCGGTTGGGCAACTGGTCACCACCGTGTCCACTGGCGCCAGTGTTACGGTTGAGATACCGGCCAATTCCTCCGTCTCGCCCAGTTCGGTGGGGACGGGCGGTGTTGCCTTCGACTCGCTCGCGACGGGGTCCACCGATATTGGCGTCTCCGCATCCGACTTTGGTTCGCTACCGTCGTCGGATACACTGACGGTGACCATTAACCCGTGAGGCTAGCGATCCGGACGACCGGCCGGCCCACGAACTTTCCGATGCCAGTTCTGCGGTGCTGGATCCGCTCAGCGGTGTCAGCACAGTGATGAGCTCGACGACGGCGGCCGGCTTCGATAAAACAGCGGTAGCGTCACGGTATCAGCGACGGCGAGCGGCTACGATGAATCGGCCCCGTCCAATCTGCAGACGGTGACCGGGCCCTGATATCTAGTATACTGAGCCGGATCAGGCGATATTTGAAGGGATGTGATTCGATGTGGAAGATTGCGCCATTATTCCTGTTGTTGGCAACAATGAACCTTTACGCAAGCTCGGAATTGCGTGTATCGCTTTTATCCGAACAGCTAACGGCTTCATCCGATCTCGGCACCATCGAAGTCGAGGGTGTCGGATCGGTAAACCTTACTGCGCAAAAAAACGGGAATCAGTTGATTGTCCACGCGCAGGGCCCTGACGGCACGGTGATTGGAAAAGCCGAGAGTGTGGTCGGTTTGAAGGACACGCCGATTTACGTTTTGACCTCGGATGGGCTCAAAAAAATTACCATTTTCTGGGGCGCAAAATAAATCCCTGTTCCTCGCTTCGTTTAAAATCTCAATAACCTGATTAGTGGTTTGAATTAAGCCTCCCAGCAGGTTGGTTCGTTCAAATTCTGCAATCTGCCAGGCTAACCGAATTCCAATTGCCGGATTCAACTGCTGGCGCGGTGTCAATGCCGGCAGCTTCTCGAACCAAATATCGAAAAATTCGAACCTGGGGAATTCCCCTATTTAATTAGGGGTAATGTCCATGCCTCATTAGGTATGGTCTTGCTTCCGTGTTCGGTCTTATGCTGTCACGAAGATTAAAAAAGTCTATCAATAGGGGAGGATCAATCAATGAAACCACTTGGTTTAATTATCTTTTTTACCATCGCGATGCTGCTAGGCACCGCAAACGCGCAATCTAATCCGGATAAGCCATTCGCTGAAAATTTTGTAGTGTTGCAAATCAGCGATAACGATCCACAAAAGCAGACGCTGGTGCTCAACGTCGCGTCCAACTTGATGAAGCATTATGGCCCGGACAAGGTAGATGTCGAAATCGTCGCATTCGGCCCGGGTCTCCGCCTGCTGTTTAAAGACAACTCGAATGCGCCGCGTATCGACGGGCTTGCCAAAAACGGGGCTCGTTTCTCGGCTTGCGACAACACCCTGACCCGGGTAACGCAGCTGCTAGGGGGCGATGAACCGGAGCTCAACAGTAACGCCGGCCACGTCGCTGCTGGCGTGGTTCGCATCATAGATCTGGTCGCCGAAGGGTACACCTTAGTAAAGCCATAAGAAATTGCATATTCAAAGTGCATTACCAGGAGGAGGATTTAAAGTGAGTAACAGTATTTCAAGACTAATTACCGGTGTATTTATAGCGTTCGGTTGCATGACCGCATTCAACAGCCAGGCGGCCAACTGGCTGATGCTGCAGGGCACCGAGCCCGACAGCTCAGCGCCACGGGCCAAGGTATGGGGTTTCGTACAGGCGCAGTACCAAAAAGACAACAGTGACGCAAATGCGACCGATGGCTATATTCCACCCAAGTTGATCGGTCCGAACCTGACCTCGCAGGAACAGTTTAATGTGAACCGCGCCAGGATTGGCGTGCGCGGCACGGGTTTCCCGCTGGATGGCAAGACCAACTATTTCCTGCTAACCGAGTTTGGAAATAACGGCATTACTGCGCCCGGGGATCGCAGTGCCCGGGTTTCGGATGCCAGCATCACCTTTAACCACATACCCCATGCTCGCATCCGGGTCGGCTTGTTCAAGACGCCTGGAGCCGAGGAGGCATTGCAGGCGATTCACGTGTTTGACTATGTCAACTTCACCACGGTCACCAACCAGCTATTGCTGGAGCGCTTCCCCAACAAAACCTACACGCCAAACAATCCTCCGATTTCGCTGCCATCGGGCAGCTCGCTGGGCGGTTTTGATACCTCGGTGGGTGCGTTTCGCGATGTTGGCATCCAGGTATTCGACACCATCGTCATGGACGATTGGGAACACACCTACGCAGTCATGTACGGGAATGGTAACGGGCTTAATTTTGGCGACAACGATGACCACCTGGACAGGTACCTTTACTGGTCGTCGGAAAAAGTATTTGCCGGCAAGGGGCCTCGTCGACAGGGTTTGAAATTTTTTATCTGGAACCAGGACGGCGAGCGATTGCTGGACAACACCAATGACGCGACAGCTAACCCAACCAGTTTCGACCGCGAACGCAGCGGCTTTGGCTTCAAGTATCTGCAGGGCCAATTCCGGGTCTCTGCCGAAAAAATGATGGGAGACGGCATGATATTCGTCGGACCCGACAAAGCCTCTTTTTATATCAATGACGCCGCGGGAGCAGTTAATCAGGACGTTGGTAACGGCGCAACCGGCGAGGCCGATGGTTACTATATCGAGGGCGGCTGGTACATCCCGAATACCAAATGGGAAATCGACGCACGCTACGATGTCTATAATCGCCTGACCGATGATACGGCTTTTTCTGCGGGAGCCAACACTGGCAAGAGTTTTGAAATGGAGTTTAAGACCCTGACCATCGGTGCTCAATATCATGTCAACCGGAAAACGCGCATCAATTTTGACATAGCAAACCGCGATTTCGAAGCCATCGATTGGGCTGGCGAGGAAGGGCCTAACGTTGAACTCGGTGGTGTCGACAAACTCTATGCGATTCAGTTGACGCATATTTTTTAAGCCCGAGTTTCTACCTCTGGTTGTAAATGGGCCCCGGCACGCCGGGGCTTTTTTACGCTTTACGCCAGGGCGGTAAAATGAATAGAAATGCTTGAAAATAAAGGCTCTAAGCCTGTTGATTAGTTCGATTTCTGCGGTAGAATAGCCGGCTTGATTTTATAGACGTACGATAGTCGCGTAGCTCAGTTGGTTAGAGCACCACCTTGACATGGTGGGGGTCGGTGGTTCGAATCCACTCGCGACTACCAACTTTATCAAGTGGCCTTTGGTAGGGGTCACCACTGGAGCAAAGAAATGCCGCAAATTACCCTCCCTGACGGGTCTAACCGCCAGTTTGACAAACCCGTGTCCGTCATGGATATCGCCACCGACATCGGTCCCGGCCTGGCCAAGGCTACGCTGGCCGGTAAGGTCGACGGTAACCTGGTCGATGCCGCCTTTGTCATCGAACAGGATGCCGCAGTCGCAATCGTTACCAGCCGTGATGAAGAAGCGCTCGAGTTATTGCGTCACGATGCCGCGCATGTCATGGCACAAGCCGTGCAGGAACTCTTTCCGGGTACCCAGGTAACCATCGGCCCCGCAATCGAGGATGGTTTTTATTACGATTTCGCGCGCGAGGAGGCATTTACGCCTGAAGACCTGGTCGAAATCGAAAAACGCATGCGCGAAATCGTCAAGCGCGATCTGCCGATCGTGCGCGAGGTCATGGATCGCGAGACCGCCATGCGCACCTTCGGTGACCTCGGTGAAACCTACAAGGTTGAAATTATCGATGACATCATCCCCGAGGGCGAGGAAGTTTCGATCTACCGCCAGGGCGAATGGTTCGATGTTTGTCGCGGCCCGCACCTGCCGTCAACCGGCAAGCTTGGGGATGGTTTCAAGGTGATGAAAGTCGCCGGCGCCTACTGGCGCGGCGATTCGAAGAACGCGATGCTGCAGCGCATTTACGGTACTGCCTGGCCCGACAAGAAGCAGCTGAAGGCCTACCTGCATCGACTCGAGGAAGCGGAGAAGCGCGATCATCGCAAGCTCGGTCGCCAGCTCGAACTGTTCCATTTGCATGAGGAGGCGCCGGGTTCGGTTTTCTGGCACCCGAAAGGCTGGACGCTGTTCAACCTTTTGATCAACTACATGCGCAAGCGCCAGGAAGATGCCGGTTACATCGAGGTCAATACGCCCGACGTGATGGATCGGAGCCTGTGGGAGACCTCGGGCCACTGGGAGAATTACCGCGAACACATGTTTTCCACCCAGACCGAGGACGAGCGCGTGTTCGCCCTGAAACCGATGAATTGCCCGGGTTCGGTGCTAATGTTTGCCCAGGGTTTGAAAAGTTATCGTGATCTGCCGCTGCGCATGGCCGAGTTCGGCAAGGTGCATCGTTACGAACCGTCCGGCGCCCTGCACGGGTTGCTGCGCGTGCGGCATTTTACCCAGGACGATGCGCATATTTACTGTACCGAAGCGCAGATGGAACAGGAGTGTATCGACGTTATCAAGTTGATCCTCGATATCTACCGGGATTTCGGATTCGACGATGTCGTGATCAAGTTTTCAGACCGGCCCGAAAATCGTATCGGTTCCGATGAGATCTGGGACAAGCTCGAGGGTGCGCTGATCAATGCGCTCGACAGCATGGGGCAGGAATATAAACTGTTTCCCGGTGAAGGCGCTTTTTACGGCCCCAAGCTCGAGTTCGTGTTGCGTGACGCGATCGGTCGCGACTGGCAATGCGGTACCCTGCAGGTCGATATGAACCTGCCGGAACGATTCGATATTTCCTATATTGCCGAGGACGGAAATCGCCATCGGCCGGTCATGTTGCATCGTGCCCTGTTCGGTTCGCTGGAGCGATTTTTCGGAATTCTGGTCGAACATTACGAGGGAAAATTTCCGGTCTGGCTGGCTCCGGTTCAGGCGGTTGTGATGAATATCACCGACAAACAGGCACCGTATGTCGAAAAAGTCGAAAAAATGCTTAAAAATCAGGGAATCAGGACGATTTCAGACTTGAGAAACGAAAAAGTCGGGTTTAAAATTCGCGAGCACACTTTGCAGCGCATTCCTTATTTGCTCGTGGTCGGTGATCGCGAGGTCGAGGAAGAGCGCCTTGCGGTGCGTAGCCTGGGCGGTGAAGACCTGGGCTCGTTAGCGATCGACGAATTTGTCGACCTGGTGAAACAGTAATCCGGTTATAAGGCCGGATTAATTTTTGCACTATATACTGCTAGTAGATTAATCGGGAGAGTCCCCAATCGCAGACAACAAACAGAGCCGTCTCAACGATGAAATAACAGCGCCGGAAGTGCGGCTGATCGGTGAGGAAGGCGAGCAAAGAGGCATAGTGCCTTTGGAAGAGGCCCAGGCCCTGGCGGTAAAAGCCGGCGTGGACCTTGTCGAGCTGGTACCGGATGCTGAACCCCCGGTTTGCCGTTTGATGGACTACGGCAAGTTCAGGTTTCAACAAAAGAAAAAGTTGCACGATCAGCGCAAGAAACAGCGCCAGGTGCACATCAAGGAAATCAAGTTTCGACCGGGCACCGAAGAGGGTGATTACCAGGTCAAACTGAGAAAGCTGACCGAGTTTATCGAGGTCGGTGACCGGGTCAAGGTGACCTGCCGTTTCCGTGGACGGGAAATGGCCCATATGGAGCTGGGCACACAACTGCTCAAGCGAGTAGAGGAAGATACGAAGGAATTTACGACCGTGGATCAGTTTCCGCAGTCGGAAGGGCGCCAGATGACGATGATGCTGGTGCCGAAAAAACGCTAGCTGTTTTCAGGCCGGCCACTACCCAAAGACGCGTCTCCGGCGTCCAGGGATTTTTAATTAGATATTTTAACTGGAGCTAACCATGCCAAAGATGAAATCAGTCAGTGGCGCTGCCAAGCGTTTCAAAAGAAATGCGGCAGGCGGCTACAAGCGCAAGCAATCGCACTTGCGTCATATCCTCACCAAGAAATCGAGCAAGCGTAAACGCCAGCTTGGCGAAAAGCTTGATGTTCACGCAAACGACGTGCAGCTAGTGCGTCGCATGCTGCCGTATTCTTAGGGGGATTGAGTTATGCCAAGAGTAAAAAGAGGCGTTACCGCACATGCGCGCCACAAGAAGGTTCTGGCTAAAGCCAAGGGTTATCGCGGCGCACGCAGCAAGGTATTTCGCGTTGCCAAGCAAGCCGTCACCAAGGCCGGTCAATATGCTTATCGCGATCGTCGCCAGAAAAAGCGGCAGTTTCGGGCGCTGTGGATTGCGCGCATCAACGCCGGCGCACGTGAAAACGGCATGTCTTACAGCGTTTTCATGAATGGCCTGAAGAAAGCCTCGATCGAAATCGATCGCAAGGTGCTTTCCGATATCGCCATTTTTGACAAGCCTGCGTTCACCGCGCTGGTAGAAAAGGCCAGGGCTGGCCTGGAAGCCGCCTAGGCTTCGAGTTTCGATCTGGCGGGGAGACCAGTCTCCCTGCCATTGACGACCACTAGCGAAACGTGTCCCCGGATCTCGAAAATCTGCTGGAGCAAGCCTCCAGCGCTGTCAGCCAGTCCAGCGACATGGCGGCGCTCGATGCCGTGCGTGTTGCCTATCTGGGAAAGAAAGGGGAAATCACCGCGCAGCTGAAAAATCTCGGCCAGCTGCCGGCGGCAGAGCGCCCGGCCGCAGGCCAGGCGATCAACCAGGTCAAGGTGAAAATCCAGGATTTACTGGAGGCGCGCAAAGCTACGCTGGGTGACGCAGCAATCGCTTCCCGACTGGAAAGCGAAACCGTCGATATCTCCCTGCCCGGTCGGCGCAGTGCTGCCGGTGGGTTACACCCGGTTACGCTGACCATGAACCGCATCGACAGGATGTTCGGCAAGCTCGGGTTCGATATAGCCGAAGGCCCCGAGGTCGAGGACGATTTCCATAATTTCGAAGCGCTCAATATTCCCGAGCAACACCCGGCGCGGGCAATGCACGACACTTTCTATTTCGATGACGGGATGCTGTTGCGCACTCACACCTCGCCGGTGCAAATCCGCGTTATGCAGAACCAGGAGCCGCCATACCGGGTGATTGCGCCGGGTCGGGTGTATCGCTGCGATTCGGATCTGACCCATACCCCGATGTTCCACCAGGTGGAGGGTTTGCTGGTCGATGAAGATGTCTCGTTCTCGGTGTTGAAAGGCACGCTCGAGGAATTCCTGAAAATGTTCTTCGAACAAGATGACCTGAAAACCCGATTCCGGCCATCTTACTTCCCGTTCACCGAGCCGTCGATGGAAGTCGACATCAGCTGCGTGATGTGTTCCGGCAACGGTTGCCGGGTCTGCAGCCATACCGGCTGGCTCGAGGTGCTGGGCTGCGGCATGGTGCACCCTGAGCTGTTTCGCCATACCGGCGTCGACGCTGAAAAATACACCGGCTATGCCTTCGGCATGGGCGTCGAGCGGCTGGCGATGCTGCGCTACGGCGTCAATGATCTGCGGCTCTTTTTCGAAAACGATTTGCGCTTCCTGCAGCAATTCACCTGACCGGCAACAGCTATGGAAATAAGCGAAAACTGGCTACGTGAATGGGTCGACCCCGCAGTCGACACCGACACCCTGGTCGGCCAGCTGACCATGGCGGGTCTTGAGGTTGGCGGCTTGCGCAGCGCGGCCCCGGTCCTGAGCAATATCGTGGTCGCGGAAGTTGTCAGCGCAGAGCGGCATCCCGATGCCGACAAGCTCAACCTGTGCCAGGTCAATGATGGCGAGGCCAGCTACCAGGTCGTCTGCGGCGCGAGCAACGTGCGTGCCGGGTTGAAGGTGGCTTTTGCCAGGGTCGGCGCCGAACTGCCCGGCATCAAGATTAAGAAAGCCAGGCTGCGTGGCGTCGAATCCGAGGGTATGATTTGCTCGGCTTCCGAGCTGCAGCTGGCCGAATCCTCGGAAGGCATCCTGGAGTTGCCCGAGGATGCGCCGCCGGGTATGTCGATCGTCGAGTACCTGGCCCTGGTCGATAATATTATCGATATCGATCTGACGCCGAACCGCGGTGACTGCCTCAGTATCGCCGGCGTGGCGCGTGAAGTGGCGGCGATTAACAAGTTGCCGCTGCAGCAAAGCGGCGAGACCAGCGTCGCGCCCGCGATCGATGACGTATTTCCAATCGAACTGGAAGCGCCGCAGCATTGCCCGCGCTATGTCGGGCGTATCATCAGGGGTATCGATCCGCAGGCAAGAACACCCCTGTGGATGCAGGAAAAGCTGCGTCGCTGCGGCTTACGTCCGATCAGCCCGGTCGTCGACGTCACCAATTACGTGATGCTGGAACTCGGTCAACCGATGCACGGTTTCGACTTTGACAAGCTCAATGGCGGTATCCGCGTGCGTCTGGCCGAGCCGGGCGAAAAACTGGCATTGCTGGATCAGAGCGAGGTCGAATGCCGCGAAGATAGCTTGCTGATTGCAGATCATGCCGGCGGTGTTGCGCTGGCGGGCATCATGGGTGGGCTCGATAGTTCGGTGCAGTCGGATACGCGCAACATATTCCTCGAAGCCGCCCATTTCACCGCCATCGAGCTTGCCGGCAAGGCGCGCCAGTTCGGCATGCATACCGATGCGTCGCACCGCTTTGAACGCGGTGTCGATGCGCAATTGCCGCCGCTGGCCATGCAGCGCGCCACCGAGTTGCTGCTGGCGATTACCGGTGGCGCAGCAGGGCCGTTGATCGATGCCGTCGCCGAGGCGCAGATGCCGCCGACGCCGCAGGTGGAATTGCGTTACCGGCAGGTTAATCGCCTGCTCGGCATCGACGTTGCGCGTGAAGAGGTTGACGCTATCCTGCGACGTTTGAATATGCAGCTTACCGAGCAGGCAGACGGGTGGCGAGTGGTGCCGCCCAGCTACCGCTTCGATATCAATATCGAAGCGGATCTGATCGAAGAGATCGGGCGTCTGATCGGCTACAACAATATCCCCGGAAGCCGCGAGGCTTCGCATATCCAGATGGACAGTTTCTCCGAGCGCCGGGTAAGCGTTAACCGCATCAGGGATGTCATGGTCGACCTGGGATATTACGAGGCCATTACCTATTCGTTCGTTGCGCCGGAGCTGCAGGCGATTCTCGACCCCGAGCAGCAAACTCTGCCACTGGCAAATCCGATATCCGCGGATATGTCGGTGATGCGTAGTCGTTTGCTGCCCGGATTGATGCAGGCGCTGCAGCACAACCTGAATCGCCAGCAGTCGCGGGTCAGGCTGTTCGAAACCGGGCTGTGTTTTATCCCGGGAGCCAATGGCCTCGAACAAACGCCGCACATCGCCGGGGTGATCACTGGAAACCGGATCGAAGAAGGCCTGTATGCCAGCGCCGGAGGCGTCGATTTTTACGATATCAAGGGTGATCTAGAGTCGATTCTGAGGCTCTCGGATAGCGCCGAATTCAGATTTGAGCGTTCCGAAAATCCAGTCTTGCATCCAGGGCAGGGTGCGGATTTGATCCTAAATGAGGAAATCATTGGATTTGTTGGGGGCTTGCACCCCGCTGTATTGAAAAAACTCGATATAAATCAGCCAGTTTTCGTGTTTGAAAGTAAAGTGTCGCCGATATTGACGTCAAAATTGCCTAATTTCAAGGAAATGTCGCGATACCCTTCGATACGCCGTGATATTTCTGTGACCATCGACGCAGAAATCCCGGTACAAAAGCTGATAGATTGCATTTTTTCGATAAAAAACAAAATATTGCAGGAAGTATTTGTATTTGACGTCTATACTGGAAAAGAAGTGAGAAATAATCGAAAAAGTGTCGCTTTGGGCTTGATTTTACAGGACTTTTCGCGCACTCTAGTCGACGAGGATGTGGAAAATTTAGTAGCTAAAATCCTCACACAATTAGAAGAATACTACAACGCCGTTTTGAGGGAGAGCTAATGTCATTGACCAAGGCTGATATGGCCGAGATGCTGTTTGAAGAACTTGGTCTCAATAAGAGAGAAGCTAAGGAAATAGTTGAGCAATTTTTCGAAGAAGTAAAGTTAGCCCTAGAAACTGGCCACCAGGTAAAGTTATCTGGTTTTGGCAATTTTTTGACCCGGTCAAAGGCTGAAAGGCCCGGCCGTAACCCCAAAACTGGCGAAGAAATTCCGATTTCGGCCAGAAAGGTGGTCACTTTCAGACCCGGTCAGAAATTAAAAATAAGAGTAGAGGCGTATGCTGGAAGCGAGCAACAATAACGAATTACCGGTAATACCAGGTAAACGTTACTTCACTATCGGTGAAGTTGCTGAGCTCTGCGATGTCAAACCACATGTCCTGCGCTACTGGGAACAGGAATTCCCCCAGTTAAAACCGGTTAAGCGCCGCGGCAACCGCAGATACTACCAGCGTCACGACGTATTGCTGATTCGCCAGATCCGCAGCCTGCTCTACGACGAGGGCTTCACCATCGGCGGCGCGCGTCAACGCCTCGAAGGCGAGGGCAACAAGGGCGACGTCAGCCAGAGCCAGCAAATCATCCGCCAGACCCTGATTGAGCTCGAAGAACTTCTAACCTTGCTAAAACGCTAAATCTAGCGTCAAATACCACTTTCAAACGGGGCGTAGCGCAGCCTGGTAGCGTACCTGCCTGGGGGGCAGGTGGTCGTGAGTTCGAATCTCGCCGCCCCGACCATTTCAAAAGCAAAAAAAAACAGGCCTCTTACCGAAGTTTGAGGCCTTTTTTTTGCCTCGATTTTGGGATCGTACCCGAAGTTCATAAAATCACCGGGAGGCCGCTCTCGAGCATTCCCGTGCTTCGCGACAGCTGCGCGTATCGGCGCAATGCGACTTTGCGGAGAGCGCGTCGCGCCCAGCCTCAGATGAGAGCCGAAGGCCGACCGCAAGGGCCGAACACATGCATATATGAGTCAAGTCCTGTCGCAGGAGATTCAGGTCTGTACCACCCGCTGCTTGATCCCGCCGGTCGGACGTATCGGGTCAAACCGACAGGCTGAATGCAATCCACATAATTACAAACAGGAGTAAAAATGTATTCGGTTGCATAAGGCCTTACACTTTAATCAAAAATGCATCGTTCTTGTAAGTCGATGATTTTATGCTTAATGTCAGGTTATAAATCAAATTGATCTGTAAACCCATAGGAACTAAGAATGTCTGCCAGGCAGGAACCCGATACACGTGACGATTACAGTCATTTCATTACCATCACGACGCGCTGGATGGACAATGACATATATGGCCATATCAACAACGTGCAGTATTACAGTTACTTCGATACCGCGGTCAATCGTTACCTGATCGATCAGGGCGTACTCGATATCCACTCTGGAGAAGTTATCGGTTTAGTGGTCGAAACCCACTGTAACTATTTTGCCGCTGCAGCGTTTCCCGACGATATCGTGGCGGGTATTCGCGTTGCTCACCTGGGACGCAGTTCTGTGCGTTACGAGGTAGGGCTGTTTAGCAATAACGGGGAACAGGCAATCGCTCAGGGTCATTTCGTACATGTATACGTAGATCGGAAAACCCAGGAGCCGGTGGCTATTCCTGAAAACTTGCGCCAGGCCCTGTCCATTCTCGGTTGACCAGGTTTGGCGAAAGCTTGAACCAGGAACCAGTGGAAACCCGTGCAGTTCGGTTAACAAAGCAGGCCGACAACGTGCTTGCGGCCTGCGTGGGGTATCCGGCAGCCGTCCCTGGCGGCCGCGTCTAGCTTTGACTCACTGATCGACGATCAGGTTGCCATTGTTCAGCAGGTTATCCAGTATTTGCTGGTCGCTGAGGGTACCGTTGGCGGTCAGGTCGACACCGGTCAGCACGATCTGCTGCGCGCTCTCGAAGGTACCCGCACTGCCATCGGTATCGATACTGATGGTGGTATCGCCGCTGACGCCGTCGTAGCTGAAATTCAGGTAGCCGTCGAGCGAGGTCAGGTTCTCGCTTTGCAGCATGTCTGACAGGTCCAGTACATCGCCGCCGACACCGATGGTGAAGTCGGCGATGGTATCGAGCGCCGGAGCACCGACGCTGCCTTCGTCACCGGCTTCGAGCGCAAAGATATCGATGCCGGCGCCGCCGAGCAGGCTGTCGTCGCCGCTACCGCCGATCAACAGGTCATCGCCCGCGCCGCCCTGCAGGTCGTCGGCACCCTGGCCACCGATGAGGACGTCGTCTCCATCGTTGGCGAGCAGGATGTCGTCGCCGCTGCCGGCAACCAGTATCTCGGAATCGTCACCACCGCTAATGATATTACCGGTCACGCCACGTATCTCGGCAGCCGTGGAATCCTGGACGCCCGAGCCATTGTCGAGCGTATATTCGAAGTTGCCCATTGCCGCGATGCTGTAGTCAGCATTCGATGCGTCGATGGTCATGAAGAGATCGTAGTTGCCGCTATTGCCCGCATTCTGACCTTCGATGACGATATAGTGAGTGCCGGCCGAAGTTGCGGTATATCCGCCCCAGGGCCCGCCTGAATTATTGCTGACCGTGGTAATAAAATTCCCGCTGGCGTCGTAGATCGAGGCGTTGACCTGCAGCGCGCCGTTGTCGACGTCGAGCCAGATATTTTCACCCTGGGCCAGGGTAACCTCGAGCCAGTCCTGGTCGCCGCCGGCATAGATATTGCCGAGGTAGGCGGCGCTATAGCCGTTGACATTGACACCGCTGAGGTTGCCGTCGTTGGAGCTGAACAGCGAGCGATCGCTGAAGTCGGTGGCGGTGGCCGCGGAATTGTTCTGTGCCGTGGCCTCGCCACGGTCGGTGATGCTGGTGGCCTGGGCCGCAGTTTCGAAATCGCTTTCCGCGAGGAATATCGCTGCCGCGTCCGGATCGAACACCACCGGACCGGTACCGCTGACGCTGCCGTCAACCGCGTTGCCGGTTGAAACCATGCCACCCGCGGTCGGCACGCGATCATTGTGCAGCAGGGCCGACTCGGAGAGCGATATCGGCGTGCCGTCGCTGACGTTGGTGATTATAATATCCCGGTTGGCATCCAGCGTGGGTTGGTAATCGATGTTGAACTGGATATTGGCGTCGAGGCTGTCGCCGTCGTTATCGACGACGGTCACCGGAAACAGTTCGGTGCTGCCCAGTACCGTCTGGTCGACGTCCAGCGTGTACGAGTACTCGCCGGTATCGAAATTGATATCCAGCGTGCCGCCGAGGACGGTGACCACGCTCAGGTTCACGGGATCGCCCGGTGTGTAGTTGTAGGTTGTGCCGTCGACCGTAATCGCGGAAATATAGCCGCCGTCCGCGCCGATCACGAATCCGGCCGCGCCGTTGGCGCCGAGCACGTCGAGCGACCCGGTAATAACGTTGTTGGATACGGTTTCGAGCAGGGTTACAGTCAATTCGTTCGGATCGCTGACGGTTATCGCGTAGTCGTCGTTACCGGCAACCAGCGGGTGCGCCACCTGCTGCAATTCGGCCAGGCTCGCAGAACCGATACCGATGCCGAAGGCGATATCGGCATTCTCGTCGACATAGGCTTCCCAGGCTGCCTGCCCGTTAAGCGTGGTGCCGCCGCTGGTGGTGTAGGTGACGCTATTGTCGACCCCGTGGTTATTACTGGATTCACCATCGGAGACGAAGTAAACCAGTGTCTGATCCGCCGCCGGGGGAGTTCCGGAACTGATCTGGGCGTTGAGCGCATCGTCATAATAGGTGCCGCCGCCCGCGCTCAGGCTGTTGATAAAATCTAGCGCGCCGTAAATATCGTCGATGAACCAGCCTGAATTGCTGGCCCCAGCCGAGAACGGGATGATCTGCACGTTGACGTTGCCGAGGTCGTCGACTTCGCGTATCAGGGCCTCCAGTGATTCCTTGGCCACTTCCAGGCGTGTCTGACCGCTGCCGGTGGTGTTATCCATGCTGCCCGAGATATCGACGATAAGTGAGAGGTTGTAGGTTAACGGGTCGGCGGTCGTGGTCAGGTTTTGCACGACGTCGTCACCGCCGGGGGCATCATCGACGATGGATATGTCGAAGCTGTTCGAACTGGTTTGACTGGTGACGGTGTCTTCGATCCTGTAGTCGAAGTTTTCCACGACGCTGTCACCGGAACTCGCGCCAGTGAGCGTGTACTCGTAATCACCGGCGCGATTGGGGCCGCTGTCCTGGGTGTAAACAACAAGCGTTCCGTAGCTACCATTGATGGTTATCACGCCGCCTGTCGGTGTCGCAGTGGTCGCGCCGAAGGTTAGTTCGGTGATAACGGTGTTGGCGCCGATGCCGGTGTCATTGTCGAGCAGGTTGCCGGTGACAATTTCCAGATCGGTGTCGGCCTGGGTGCCTGCCGCCAGCCCGGATTCGTAAACGGTGGCGGTATCGGCAATCGCGGCGTTGATGTTGTCGTGCGTCATCGCCAGGTCGGCAGTCGAGGTGTCGCCGTCGGCATCCTGCACGACATAACTGAAAACATCGTCCGCTACCGGCGCAACGGTCAGTTGGCTCGAAGCGTAACTATAGGAACCGTCCTGGTTGATAACCAGGCTGCCGTTGGCCGCATTGATGGTCAGGTTTCCCGAACCGTCGAAGCTATTGTAAGTGGTGCCCTGGTAGGTGACTGAAACCAGGCTGCCGGGCGCATCCGCACCGATATCGTCGGCGCCGCTACCGCTGCCGCCGGCACCGCTAATGACGTTGCCGTAAACGGTGCCGCCGTAACCGACGCTATCGGCGTCGTTAACCGCGGTGGGTTGCGAATCGGAAACATCGATGTCGACAGTGGTCCAGCCAGAATCGAGGCCGCCATCCGAGGCGATATAGGCGAAGCTGTCGGTCAGCGTGCTGCTGCTGCTGTGGTCCAGGCTCGCCGGTGCGGTGTAGGTGAAAGAACCATCCGCGTTGACCACCACGGTGCCGCCGAGCGCGGTCGCGATGGTGGTAACTCCGTCGACAACTACGGCGCCTGTGCCTGAATTATCGGTGGCGTACTGGGCGACGTTAATCGGGCTACCTTCGGGGTCGGAATCGTTGCTCAGAACACCGCTGATGGCGCCGATGTTGATGTTACCGCCTTCGATGACGGTATAACTGTCGGCCGTGGTGAGCGGTGCCTCGTTGACACGCGTAATGTTGCTGGTGTCGGCATCGCTGACGGTATGATAGCTATCGCTGGCTTCGACGGTAATTGTCAGTGAAGTCAGGTTGAGCAGGTCATCGTTAATTGCCGCGACGCCGGCAGCCGTCAGCACGACGTTGTTGCCGCTGAGCGTCAGGTAATTGTTCGAATTGTTGAGAATCTGAAAACTGAGCGGATCGGTTTCCGGATCGCTGGCGGCGATGGTTGCAACCGTTTGCCCGACCGCGACCGATTCTTCGGTGACGTCGACCGCGGTGACGCTGATCGTCGGCGGCGTATTGACGCTATGCGTCGACGTGGTCGTGGCGCTGAACGGATTACCGGCGGCATCGCTGCCGCTGATGGTTACGTCAAAACTATTGTCGGCCGCGAGGTCGGCACCGCTAACCGATATGCTGAAGACGTTGCCGGCGTTGACCGAGCCCGAATAGGCGTTACCGTTGATCGTGAAACTCACGGTATCGCCAGGCGCGGCGTCGCCGCCGACGGAGCCGGTAACCGTTACGCTGGCGCCGGCTTCGGCCGCATCGAGGACGTCGTCGGCAGTGATGTTATCGACCGTAATGGTTGCGTTCGCGGACAGATCGACGGTATGAGTCGAAGTCACGGTGGTGCTGAATGGATTACCGACCCCATCGCTCCCGCTAACCGTCGCATCGAGCGTAGTATCTGCCGCCAGGTCACTGCCGGGAACCGCGATGCTGAAGGTATTGCCTGCACCGACGGTGCCGGTGTAAGTGTTGCCGTTAACATCGAGGCTCACGCTGTCGCCTGGGGCGGCGTCGCCACCGACGCTACCGGTAACGGTGACCGAACCACCGGCCTCGGCGGCATTGATCACATCATCGGCGGTGATGTCGTCGACGCTGATGGTCGCGCTAGCCGACAGTATCGACCGTATGGGTCGAGGTGATTGTCGCAGTGAACGGGTTGCCCGCAATGTCACTGCCGATGACGTGGCGTCGAGGCGTCGTATCGGCGGCCAGATCACTGCCGGGGACCGCAGATGCTAGAAGGTATTGCCTGCACCGACGGTACCGGTATAGGTATTGCCGTTGACATCGAGACTGACACTGTCGCCAGGGGCGGCGTCGCCACCGACGCTACCGGTGACGGTGACCGAGCCACCGGCTTCGGCGGCATTGATCACGTCATCGGCGGTAATGTCGTCGACGCTGATGGTTGCGGCCGCACTGGTATCGACCGTATGGGTCGAGGTAATTGTCGCAGTGAAGGGGTTGCCCGCAATGTCATTGCCGACCACGCTGGCGTCGAGCGTGGTATCGGCGGCCAGGTCGCTGCCAGGTACCGAAATGCTGAAAGTATTGCCCGCGCCGACGGTACCGTTATAAGTGTTGCCGTTGACATCGAGGCTCACGCTGTCGCCTGGGGCGGCGTCGCCACCGACGCTACCGGTGACGGTGACGGAGCCACCGGCTTCGGCGGCATTGATCACATCATCAGCCGTTATCGGATCGACTGTGATCGTCGCGCTAGCAGTCAGATCGACGGTATGGGTCGAGGTGATTGTCGCAGTGAACGGATTACCTGCAACGTCACTGCCGACTACGCTGGCATCGAGCGTGGTATCGGCGGCCAGGTCGCTACCGGGGACCGAGATACTGAATACATTACCTGCAGCAACGGTGCCGGTGTAAGTGTTGCCGTTGATGTCGAGACTCACGCTGTCGCCCGGTGAGGCGTCGCCACCGACGGTTCCGGTGACGGTGACCGAACCACCGGCTTCGACGGCATTGATCACATCGTCGGCGGTGATGTCGTCGACGCTAATGGTCGCGGCCGCACTGGTATCGACCGTATGGGTCGAGGTAATTGTCGCAGTGAACGGGTTACCCGCAGTATCACTGCCGACGACGCTGGCGTCCAACGTGGTGTCGGCAGCCAGATCACTACCGGGCACGGCGATGCTGAAGGTATTGCCTGCACCGACGGTGCCAGTGTAAGTGTTGCCATTGACATCGAGGCTGATGCTATCACCTGGGGCGGCGTCGCCACCGACGGTTCCGGTGACGGTGACGGAGCCACCGGCTTCGGCGGCATTGATCACATCATCGGCGGTGATGTCGTCGACGCTGATGGTCGCGGCCGCACTGGTATCGACCGTATGAGTTGAAGTCGTAGTCGCAGTGAAGGGATTGTCCGCAACATCACTGCCGACAACGCTGGCATCAAGCGTGGTATCGGCAGCCAGATCGCTGCCGGGCACTGCAATAGAGAATACGTTGCCTGCACCAACGGTACCGCTATAGGTATTACCGTTGACCTCGAGGCTGACGCTGTCGCCCGGTGAGGCGTCGCCACCGACGGAGCCGGTGACATTGATTGAGGCGCCGGCTTCGGCCGCGTTGATCACATCATCGGCGGTAATGTCGTCGACGCTGATGGTCGCGCTTGCCGAAGTATCGACCGTATGGGTCGAGGTAATTGTCGCAGTGAACGGGTTACCCGCAGTATCACTGCCGACGACGCTGGCATCGAGGGTGGTGTCCGCGGCCAGATCACTACCGGGGACCGCGATGTTGAAAGTATTGCCCGCGCCGACGGTACCGTTATAAGTGTTGCCGTTGACATCGAGGCTCACGCTGTCGCCTGGGGCGGCGTCGCCACCGACGCTACCGGTGACGGTGACGGAGCCACCGGCTTCGGCGGCATTGATCACGTCATCAGCCGTAATTGGATCAACTGTGATCGTCGCGCTAGCAGTTAGATCGACGGCATGGGTCGAGGTAATTGTCGCAGTGAAGGGGTTTCCTGCAATATCGCTACCAACAACGGTCGCGTCGAGGGTCGTATCGGTAGCCAGATCGCTGCCAGGGACCGAAATACTGAAAGTATTGCCCACGCCGACGGTGCCGCTATAGGTATTACCGTTGACATCGAGGCTGACACTGTCGCCTGGGGCGGCGTCGCCACCGACGGTTCCGGTGACGGTGACGGAGCCACCGGCTTCGGCCGCGTTGATCACATCATCGGCGGTAATATCGTCGACGCTGATGGTTGCGGCCGCACTAGTATCGACCGTGTGAGTCGAGGTGACAGAATTACTGAAGGGGTTGCCCGCAATGTCATTGCCGGTCACTGTCGCGTCGAGGGTCGTATCGGCAGCCAGATCGCTGCCAGGGACCGAAATGCTGAAAGTATTGCCCGCGCCGACGGTACCGTTATAAGTGTTGCCGTTGACATCGAGGCTCACGCTGTCGCCTGGGGCGGCGTCGCCACCGACGGTTCCGGTGACGGTGACGGAGCCACCGGCTTCGGCGGCATTGATCACATCATCAGCCGTTATCGGATCGACTGTGATCGTCGCGCTAGCAGTCAGATCGACGGTATGGGTCGAGGTGATTGTCGCAGTGAACGGATTACCTGCAACGTCACTGCCGACTACGCTGGCATCGAGCGTGGTATCGGCGGCCAGGTCGCTACCGGGGACCGAGATACTGAATACATTACCTGCAGCAACGGTGCCGGTGTAAGTGTTGCCGTTGATGTCGAGACTCACGCTGTCGCCCGGTGAGGCGTCGCCACCGACGGTTCCGGTGACGGTGACCGAACCACCGGCTTCGACGGCATTGATCACATCATCGGCGGTGATGTCGTCGACGCTAATGGTCGCGGCCGCACTGGTATCGACCGTATGGGTCGAGGTAATTGTCGCAGTGAACGGGTTACCCGCAGTATCACTGCCGACGACGCTGGCGTCCAACGTGGTGTCGGCAGCCAGATCACTACCGGGGACCGCGATGCTGAAGATATAGCCTGCACCGACGGTACCGTTATAAGTGTTGCCGTTGACATCGAGGCTCACGCTGTCGCCTGGGGCGGCGTCGCCACCGACGGTTCCGGTGACGGTGACGGAGCCACCGGCTTCGGCGGCATTGATCACATCATCAGCCGTTATCGGATCGACTGTGATCGTCGCGCTAGCAGTCAGATCGACCGTATGGGTCGAGGTAATTGTCGCAGTGAACGGATTGCCTGCAACATCACTGCCGACAACGGTGGCATCGAGCGTGGTATCGGCAGCCAGATCGCTGCCGGGCACTGCAATAGAGAATACGTTGCCTGCAGCTACGGTGCCGGTGTAAGTGTTGCCGTTGATGTCGAGACTGACGCTGTCTCCAGGGGCGGCGTCGCCACCGACGGTTCCGGTGACGGTGACGGAGCCACCGGCTTCGGCCGCGTTGATCACATCATCGGCAGTAATATCGTCGACGCTGATGGTCGCGGCCGCACTGGTATCGACCGTATGGGTCGAGGTAATTGTCGCAGTGAACGGGTTACCCGCAGTATCACTGCCGACGACGCTGGCGTCCAACGTGGTGTCGGCAGTCAGATCACTACCGGGCACGGCGATGCTGAAGGTATTGCCTGCACCGACGGTGCCAGTGTAAGTGTTGCCATTGACATCGAGGCTGATGCTATCACCTGGGGCGGCGTCGCCACCGACGGTTCCGGTGACGGTGACCGAACCACCGGCTTCGACGGCATTGATCACATCGTCGGCGGTGATGTCGTCGACGCTAATGGTCGCGGCCGCACTGGTATCGACCGTATGAGTCGAAGTCGTAGTCGCAGTGAAGGGGTTGCCCGCAATGTCATTGCCGGTCACGGTCGCATCGAGGCTCGTATCTGCCGCCAGATCACTGCCAGGGACCGAGATACTAAATACATTGCCTGCAGCTACGGTGCCGGTGTAAGTGTTGCCATTGACATCGAGGCTGATGCTATCACCTGGGGCGGCGTCGCCACCGACGGTTCCGGTGACGGTGACGGAGCCACCGGCTTCAGCGGCATTGATCACATCATCGGCGGTGATGTCGTCGACGCTAATGGTCGCGGCCGCACTGGTATCGACCGTATGAGTTGAAGTCGTAGTCGCAGTGAAGGGATTGTCCGCAACATCACTGCCGACAACGCTGGCATCAAGCGTGGTATCGGCAGCCAGATCGCTGCCGGGCACTGCAATAGAGAATACGTTGCCTGCACCAACGGTACCGCTATAGGTATTACCGTTGACCTCGAGGCTGACGCTGTCGCCCGGTGAGGCGTCGCCACCGACGGAGCCGGTGACATTGATTGAGGCGCCGGCTTCGGCCGCGTTGATCACATCATCGGCGGTAATGTCGTCGACGCTGATGGTCGCGCTTGCCGAAGTATCGACCGTATGGGTCGAGGTAATTGTCGCAGTGAACGGGTTACCCGCAGTATCACTGCCGACGACGCTGGCGTCGATGGTTGTGTCGGCAGCCAGATCGCTGCCGGGCACGGCGATGCTGAAGGTA
Source organism: uncultured Gammaproteobacteria bacterium (assembly GCA_963768295.1). GTDB lineage: Bacteria > Pseudomonadota > Gammaproteobacteria. Next base: position 27,303 of record CAVYHN010000025.1, read on the forward strand.
TTACCCGCGCCGACGGTGCCGGCGTAGGTGTTACCGTTGACATCGAGGCTGACGCTGTCGCCTGGTGAGGCGTCGCCACCGACGGTTCCGGTGACGGTGACGGAGCCACCGGCTTCGGCCGCGTTGATCACATCATCGGCAGTAATATCGTCGACGCTGATGGTCGCGCTTGCCGAAGTATCGACCGTGTGGGTCGAGGTAATTGTCGCAGTGAACGGGTTGCCTGCAGTATCACTGCCGACGACGCTGGCGTCCAACGTGGTGTCGGCAGTCAGATCACTACCGGGCACGGCGATGCTGAAGGTATTGCCTGCACCGACGGTGCCAGTGTAAGTGTTGCCATTGACATCGAGGCTGACGCTATCACCTGGGGCGGCGTCGCCACCGACGGTTCCGGTGACGGTGACCGAACCACCGGCTTCGACGGCATTGATCACATCGTCGGCGGTGATGTCGTCGACGCTGATGGTCGCGGCCGCACTGGTATCGACCGTATGAGTCGAAGTCGTAGTCGCAGTGAAGGGGTTGCCCGCAATGTCATTGCCGGTCACTGTCGCGTCGAGGCTCGTATCGGCAGCCAGATCACTACCGGGGACCGAGATGCTAAAGGTATTGCCTGCACCGACGTTACCGGTGTAAGTGTTGCCGTTGATGTCGAGGCTGACACTGTCGCCAGGGGCGGCGTCGCCACCGACGCTACCGGTGACGGCAACCGAGCCGCCAGCTTCGGCGGCATTGATCACATCATCGGCGGTGATGTCGTCGACGCTAATGGTCGCGGCCGCACTGGTATCGACCGTATGGGTCGAGGTAATTGTCGCAGTGAAGGGATTGTCCGCAACGTCACTGCCGACCACGCTGGCATCGAGCGTGGTATCGGCGGCCAGGTCGCTGCCAGGTACCGAAATGCTGAAAGTATTGCCCGCGCCGACGGTACCGTTATAAGTGTTGCCGTTGACATCGAGGCTCACGCTGTCGCCTGGGGCGGCGTCGCCGCCGACGCTACCGGTAACGGTGACGGAGCCACCGGCTTCGGCGGCATTGATCACGTCGTCAGCCGTTATCGGATCGACTGTGATCGTCGCGCTAGCGGTCAGATCGACGGTATGGGTCGAGGTGATTGTCGCAGTGAATGGGTTGCCTGCAGTATCACTGCCGACGACGCTGGCGTCGAGGGTCGTATCGGCAGCCAGATCGCTGCCAGGCACGCCGATGCTGAAGGTATTACCCGCGCCGACGGTGCCGGTGTAAGTGTTACCGTTGACATCGAGGCTGACGCTGTCGCCTGGTGAGGCGTCGCCGCCGACGCTACCGGTAATGTTGACTGAACCACCGGCTTCGGTCGCGTTGATCACATCATCGGCAGTAATATCGTCGACGCTGATGGTTGCGTTCGCCGAAGTATCGACCGTATGGGTCGAGGTAATTGTCGCAGTGAACGGATTACCCGCAGTATCACTGCCGACGACGCTGGCGTCGAAGGCCGTATCGGCGGCCAGGTCACTGCCAGGGACCGAAATGCTGAAAGTATTGCCTGCAGCCACGGTGCCGGTGTAAGTGTTGCCGTTGACATCGAGGCTGACGCTGTCGCCCGTTGAGGCGTCGCCACCGACGCTACCGGTGACGGTGACCGAGCCACCAGCTTCGGCGGCATTGACTACGTCATCAGCCGTAATTGGATCAACTGTGATCGTCGCGCTAGCAGTTAGATCGACGGTATGGGTCGAAGTCGTAGTCGCAGTGAAGGGATTGCCCGCAGTATCACTGCCGACTACGGTGGCGTCGATGGTTGTGTCGGCAGCCAGATCGCTGCCGGGCACGGCGATGCTGAAGGTATTACCCGCGCCGACGGTGCCGGCGTAGGTGTTACCGTTGACATCGAGGCTGACGCTGTCGCCTGGTGAGGCGTCGCCGCCGACGCTACCGGTAATGTTGACTGAACCACCGGCTTCGGCCGCGTTGATCACATCATCGGCGGTAATATCGTCGACGCTGATGGTCGCGCTTGTCGAAGTATCGACCGTATGGGTCGAAGTCGTAGTCGCAGTGAAGGGGTTGCCCGCAATGTCATTGCCGGTCACGGTCGCATCGAGGCTCGTATCTGCCGCCAGATCACTGCCAGGGACCGAGATACTAAATACATTGCCTGCAGCCACGGTGCCGGTGTAGGTGTTGCCGTTGACGTCGAGGCTCACGCTATCACCTGGGGCGGCGTCGCCACCGACGGTACCGGTAACGCTGACCGAACCACCGGCCTCCGCTGCATTGATCACGTCATCGGTGGTGATGTCGTCAACGCTGATGGTCGCGCTCGCCGAAGTATCGACGGCATGGGTCGAAGTCGTGCTGGCGCTGAACGGGTTGCCGGCGCCGTCGTTACCGCTGACGCTGGCGTCGAGGGTGGTGTCGGCCGCCAGGTCGCTACCGGGCACAGCGATGCTGAAGGTATTGCCCGCGCCGACGCTACCGGAATAGGTATTACCGTTGACCTCGAGGCTGACGTTGTCGCCCGGCGCGGCATCGCCGCCCACGCTGCCCGTTACATTGATCGAAGCCACTGCTTCGGCGGCGTTGATGATGTCGTCCGCGGTGATATCGTCCACGCCGATAGTGGCGGAAGCGCCCAGGGAAACGCTATGCGTCGAGGTGGTCGTCGCACTGAACGGATTACCAGCCGTATCGGTGCCAACTATCGTGGCATTCAGGGTCGTGTCGGCGGCAAGGTCGCTACCGGCAACCGCGATGCTGAATATGTTGCCTGCACCAACAGTACCGGTATAGGTATTGCCATTGACATCGAGGCTGATGCTGTCACCCGGGGATGCATCACCGCCAACGTTACCGCTGACATTGATCGTGCCCGCGGCCTCCGCCGCATTGATCACGTCATCGGCGGTGATGTCGTCGACGCTAATGATCGCGGCCGCACTGGTATCGACCGTATGAGTTGATGTGGTAGTCGCAATGAAGGGATTGCCCGCAATATCACTGCCGACGACGCTGGCGTCCAGCGTGGTATCGGCGATCAGATCACTGCCGGGTACCGCGATAGAGAATACGTCGCCGGCACCAACGGTACCGCTATAGGTATTGCCGTTGACGTCGAGGCTAACGCTATCGCCCGGAGCGGCATCGCCACCGACAGTGCCGGTGACATTGACTGAGCCGCCGGCTTCGGCGGCATTAATGACGTTGTCACTAGTGATGTTGTCGACCACTATGGTCGCGCTAGCGACCAGATCGACGGTATGGGTCGAAGTCGTGCTCGCAGTGAAGGGGTTGCCCGCAACATCACTGCCGACCACGGTGGCGTCTAGGGTCGTATCGGCTGCGAGATCGCTACCGGTCACCGAAATATTGAAAGTATTGCCCGCCGCCACGGTACCGATGTAAGTGTTGCCGTTGACATCGAGACTCACGCTGTCGCCCGGAGCGGCATCGCCACCGACATTACCGGTGACGCTGATCGAACCACCGGCCTCGGCGGCATTGACGATATCGTCTGCGGTAATCGTGTCGACGCTGATGGTAGCACTCGCCGAGGTATCGACGCTATGGGTCGACGTGGTGGTGGCACTGAACGGATTCCCCGCGACGTCGCTGCCGCTGACGCTGGCAGCGAGCGTGGTGTCGGCCGTGAGATCGCTACCCGGAACCGAGATACTGAAAGTATTGCCCGCCGCCACGGTACCGCTATAGGTGTTGCCATTGACATCGAGGCTGACGCTGTCGCCCGGGGCGGCGTCGCCGCCGACGGAACCGGTGACATTGATTGGGCTACCGGCTTCGACGGCATTGATCACGTCATCGGCGGTGATATTGTTGACACTGATGGTGGCACTCGCCGAGGTATCGACGCTATGGGTCGACGTGGTGGTGGCACTGAACGGATTCCCCGCGACGTCGCTGCCGCTGACGCTGGCAGCGAGCGTGGTGTCGGCCGTGAGATCGCTACCCGGAACCGAGATACTGAAAGTATTGCCCGCCGCCACGGTACCGCTATAGGTGTTGCCGTTGACATCGAGGCTGACGCTGTCGCCCGGGGCGGCGTCGCCACCGACCGAACCGGTGACATTGACTGATCCACCGGCTTCGGCGGCATTGATCACGTCATCGGCGGTGATATTGTCGACACTGATGGTGGCACTCGCCGAGGAATCGACCGTATGGGTCGAGGTCGTGCTGGCGCTGAACGGATTGCCGGCGACATCGAAGCCGATGACGGACGCGTCGAAGCTGGTATCGGCAGCGAGATCGGCGCCGGTTACCGCAATCGAGAAGGTATTACCTGCAACCACGGTGCTGGAGTAGGTGTTGCCGTTAAGATCAAAGCTGACAGTATCCCCAGGCGTGGCGTCGCCACCGACGGAGCCGGTGACATTGATTGAGGCGCCGGCCTCGACCGCATTGATGACATCGTCGGCGGTAATTGGGTCGACTGAAATCGTCGCGTTGGCAACCAGGTCGACGCTGTGGGTCGAGGTGGTGGTGGCGCTAAACGGATTACCGGCGCCGTCGAAACCGATGACGCTGGCGTCGAAGCTGGTATCGGCGGCGAGATCGGCGCCGGCAACCGCGATGGAGAAGCTGTTGCCCGCAACCACGGTGCCAGTGTAGCTGTTGCCATTGATATCGAAACTGACGGTGTCGCCGGGAGCGGCGTCGCCACCGACGTCACCGGTAACGTCGATCGTCGTGCCCGATTCGCTCGCGTTGATGACGTCGTCGGCGGTGATCGGGTCGACGCTGATGGTTGCGCTCGCCGTGGTGTCGACGCTGTGCACCGAGGTGGTAACGGCGGTAAACGGATTGCCCGCGCTATCATTGCCCGTAACGGTTGCATCGAGCGTGGTATCGGCCGCCAGATCTCCGCCTGGAACCGAGATACTGAAGGTATTCCCAGCCGCTACTGTGCCGCTGTAGGTGTTGCCGTTGACATCGAGACTGATGCTGTCGCCTACGGCGGCGTCACCGCCGACTGAACCCGTGACGCTAATCGTCGCGCCCGATTCGGCGGCGTTGACTATATCGTCGGCGGTAATCGGATCCACGGCAATTGTCGCGGCCGCAGAGAGATCGACGCTATGAGTAGACGTCGTGGTAGCGCTGAATGGATTACCGGCAGCGTCGATTCCATTGACGCTGGCGTCGAATTCGGTGTCTGCAGCGAGATCGGCACCGCTCACGGCAATGCTGAAAATATTACCGGGATCAACCACGCCTGTGTAGGTCGTGCCGTTGATATCGAAGCTGACGTTATCGCCGGGCGCCGCGGCGCCCGTGACGGAACCCGTAACATTAACGCTGCCGGCGGCTTCGGCCGCATTGACGATGTCATCGGGCGATATGTTATCCACGACGATGCTGGCGCTTGATCCCAGCGCTACGCTGTGGCTGGAGGTCGTGGTCGCGCTAAACGGATTACCGGCGCCATCGGTTCCGCTGACGCTGGCGTCGAAGGATGTATCGGCGGCCAGGTCGGCGCCGTCTACGGCGATGCTGAAAGTGTTGCCGGGATCGACCACACCCGTGTAAGTGGTGCCATTGATATCGAAACTGACGCTATCGCCAGGGCTGGCGTCGCCACCGACCGAACCGGTGACGTTGATGCTGGTAGCAGCCTCGGCGGCGTTGATTATGTCGTCGGCAGTAATGTTATCGACGCTGATGGTGGCGCTGGCGACGGTATCCACGGTATGAGTGGACGTGGTGCTCGCGCTGAACGGATTACCCGCGACGTCGTTGCCGCTTACCGTGGCATCGACGGTGGTGTCATTGGCCAGATCCGTGCCGGGAACCGAAATCGTAAAACTATTGCCCGCGGTCACGCTACCGGTATAGGTGCTGCCATTGACAACCAGACTGACCGTGTCGCCCACTGACGCGTTGCCACCGACCGAACCGGTGACATCGATTGATCCGCCGGCTTCGGCGGCATTGACAATATCGTCCGCGGTAATCGGGTCGACCGTAATGGTCGCAGCGGCTGCCAGGTCGACGCTGTGAGTCGAAGTCGTGGTCGCGCTAAACGGATTACCAGCGGCATCGCTGCCGCTGACGGTAGCGACGAAGCTGGTATCGGCCGCGAGGTCCGCTCCGGATACCGCGATCGAAAACAGGTTACCCGCGACAACAGTGCCGGAATAGGTGGTGCCGTTGATATCGAAACTGACGCTATCACCCGGTGCGGCATCGCCGCCGACATCGCCGGTAACATTGACCGAGCCGCCCGATTCAGCAGCATTGACGACATCGTCGGCGGTGATTGGGTCGACAGAAATCGTGGCGCTCGCCGCAATGTCGACGCTATGCGTCGAGGTTGTGGTCGCGCTGAACGGATTGCCGGCCACGTCGCTGCCGCTGACGCTTATGTCGAAGCTGGTATCGGCCGCGAGATCCGCGCCGGAGACCGCAATTGAATAGGTGTTACCTGCCGCAACGGTGCCGCTATAGGTGGTGCCATTCAGGTCGAAGCTGATGCTGTCCCCGGGGGCGGCGTCGCCACCGACGGTACCGGTGACGTTGATTGCAGCGCCCGCCTCGACCGCGTTGATGACGTCATCGGCGGTAATCGGATCTACCGAGATGCTGGCGCTCGCACTCAGGTCGACGCTATGGGTCGAGGTCGTAGTTGCGCTGAATGGATTACCGGCGTTATCACTGCCCGAAACGGTCGCATCGAGCGTGGTATCGGCAGCGAGGTCGCTGCCAGGAACGGCAATCGAGAAACTGTTGCCGGTGCCAACCGTGCCGCTATAGCCGTTGCCGTTGATCATGAGACTGACGCTATCGCCCGGTGCCGCGTCACCACCGACACTGCCGGTGACATTGATCGAGGCCGCTGTTTCCGCCGCGTTGATGACGTCATCGACGGTAATAGGATCGACCGCGATCGTTGCGCTGGCGCTGGTATCGACGCTGTGGGTCGAAGTCGTGGTCGCGCTGAACGGATTGCCGGCGTTATCACTACCGCTGACGCTGGCATCGAAGCTGGTGTCAGCGGCGAGATCCGCACCGGAGACTGAAATCGAGAAAGTGTTACCCGCGCTCACGCTGCCGGAGTAGGTAGTGCCGTTGATATCGAAGCTGACGCTATCGCCCGCGGATGCATCGCCGCCAACCGTGCCGGTGACGTTGATCGAGGCGCCGGCTTCGATCGCATTGAGAATATCGTCAGCGGTAATGGGGTCGACCGCTATCGTTGCGCTGGCGCTGGTGTCGACGCTATGGGTCGAAGTCGAGGTAGCGCTGAACGGATTGCCGGCGCTGTCATTCCCCGCTACCGTCGCATCGAGCGTGGTATCGGCTGCGAGATCGTTGCCAGGAACCGCAATCGAAAAAACATTCCCGGCAACAACGCTGCCGTTGTAAGTGTTGCCATTGACATCGAGGCTGACGCTATCGCCGACGCTGGCGTCGCCGCCAACCGTGCCGGTTACATTGATCGAAGCGCCGGCTTCACTGGCATTAACGATATCATCGACGGTAATCGGATCGACCGCGATCGTGGCGCTGGCGCTGGTGTCGACGCTATGGGTCGAGGTCGTGCTCGCGCTGAACGGGTTGCCGACGGCATCGCTGCCGCTGACGCTGGCGTCGAAGCTGGTATCGGCAGCCAGGTCGGCGCCGGAGACCGCGATCGAGAAAGTATTGCCGGGGTCGACGGTGCCGCTGTAACTGGTGCCGTTGATGTCGAAGCTGACGCTGTCACCCGGGGCGGCATCGCCGCCGACCGAACCGGTGACGTTGATCGAGCCGCCGGCCTCGGCCGCGTTGACGATATCGTCGGCGGTAATCGGATCGACGTTGATCGTCGCAGTCGCCAGGGTGTCGACGCTATGGGTCGAGTTCGTGCTCGCGCTGAACGGGTTGCCGACGGCATCGCTGCCGCTGACGCTGGCGTCGAAGCTGGTATCGGCAGCCAGGTCGGCGCCGGAGACCGCGATCGAGAAAGTATTGCCGGGGTCGACGGTGCCGCTGTAACTGGTGCCGTTGATGTCGAAGCTGACGCTGTCACCCGGGGCGGCATCGCCGCCGACCGAACCGGTGACGTTGATCGAGCCGCCGGCCTCGGCCGCGTTGACGATATCGTCGGCGGTAATCGGATCGACGTTGATCGTCGCAGTCGCCAGGGTGTCGACGCTATGGGTCGAGTTCGTGCTCGCGCTGAACGGGTTGCCGGCGGCGTCGCTGCCGCTGACGCTGGCGTCGAAGCTGGTGTCGGCAGCCAGGTCGGCGCCGGAAACCGCGATCGAGAAAGTATTGCCGGGGTCGACGGTGCCGCTGTAACTGGTGCCGTTGATGTCGAAGCTGACGCTGTCACCCGGGGCGGCATCGCCGCCGACCGAACCGGTGACGTTGATCGAGCCGCCGGCCTCGGCCGCGTTGACGATATCGTCAGCGGTAATCGGATCGACGTTGATCGTCGCAGTCGCAAGGGTATCGACGCTATGGGTCGATACCGTAGCGGCATTGAATGAATTGCCGGCGATGTCTGATCCGACGACGCTGGCGTTCAGCGTCGTGTCGGCTGCCAGATCGCCCCCGGGCACCGGAATCGAAAAGCTGTTAGCGGCGTCGACAACACCGATATAAGTGTTGCCGTTGATGTTCAGCGTAACGCTATCGCCGCTGGAAGCATCGCCGCCCACGGTTCCGGTCACATTGATCGGATTGCTCGCTTCGATCGCGTTGACGATATCGTCGGCGGTAATCGGATCGACGGAGATAGTTGCGCTGGCGACGGTATCGACGCCGTGAGTCGAGGTTGTCGTCGCGCTATAAGGATTACCGGCGCTATCGATGCCCGAGACGTTTGCCACCAGGGTGGTGTCGGCGGCCAGATCGGCCCCGGGCACCGCGATCGCAAAGCTGTTGCCCGCGCCGACGCTGCCGTTATAAGAGTTACCGTTAATATCGAGGCTGACGCTGTCACCCGCAGAGGCGTCGCCGCCGACGCTGCCGGTGACGTTGATCATGATGCTCGATTCGGCGGCATTCACCAGGTCGTCGGCGGTAATGTTGTCTACAGAAATCGACGCGACCGCTGCCGGGCCCGGAGCAGGGGTGGTGATTGCGTTGCCGCAGGATCTTCCGCAGTGGATTGCGATGCTACCAGCAGCGCATCATCGCCAGAAGGCGGTTGGTTATTGTTAGCGGATGCGTTGAAATCCAGTGGGGTACCCTGGGTTTCGACAATACCCTGGTTACCGTCGCGCGAATATACAGAAGCCTGATGCAGCGCATCACCGGCATCTCCGGCGGCGCCGGCCGCTGTCGCTTCCAGTTCGGCCAGGTCAATACCCTCGACTATGAGGCTCTGCAGTTCCGCCAGTTGGTCGGCACGCGCATCGGGATAGGCGCCGAGGTCGGCAAAAACCGATTCATCGAGCAGCATCTCGGTGTTTTCACCCAGCTGCAGTTTCTGGCCATCGTAGAACTCGAGCACGATACTGGTGCCGAGGCCGGTAGTGAGGATATCGCCCTCGTTGATCTTGTCGCCGATACTCAAGACCCGGATTACGCCATCTATGCTGCGAACCTGTGCGTCACCGACCAAATCAGCGACATAACCAATACTTTTAGTAGCCATATTTCTGCAGAAAATGAGAATGAGCAGTATATATAGGCGAGGTTCCGGGCTTTCGTGTCATACGAAAGTCGTAGAATGGCGCGGTATTTTTACCGGATTGAGAGCCAGGTCACATAGCTGGAGCCAAAATGCGACTGAGGGTTTAGCCCTGCTTCAGGTAAAGCACCAGGCCGACGCGGTCTCTAAGCTCGAGTTTCCTGAAAATATTGCTTAGATGCGTCTTTACGGTGGGTTCGGAAATTTCGCACAAATTGGCAATTTGACGATTTGATTTGCCATCGGCGACGGCCAACGCGATTTCCTTTTCACGTCCGGTTAACATCTCCAGCGGTTTTTCCGCGGGCGCTGGTTTCACGGCCTGCTGCGCCAGTTTGAAGGTTTCGTCCAGCATTTGCGGTGGAAACCAGCTTTGTCCCTGGCCCAGCAGTTGCAGCAACTGGTGGTAATGCAGCGCCGCCATGTGGCTGTTGCAATAGGCCTTGGCACCAAGCCGCACGCATTCGAGCATTTCGCGGATATTGGGTAGATCCGAGCAGACCCCAACCGGGATCGGTTTGCCGGAAACATGTCTTAACAGCCATTCATAGCAATCGAGTTCCATACCCGAAATATGCAACAGGTATAACTGCTCCGGATCGCTGGTCGGGGCTTGCAGCTGCGTATTAAATTCAATCTCGGTTTCCAGATGATCGTCCAGAAACTCTGCAAATGAACTCGATATTGAGTAAACGATCAATTTCATTAACGTTCTCTTAACGCCTTGTCTATCCCGCGATGCACCGGTTCTGTCAGGTAAGACAGAATCGTTTTCTTGTCAGTAATGATGTCCGCCTCGGCAGTCATGCCTATTTTGATCGGTAAATCTCCGCTTTTTACGCCTAGAAAAGGTTTACTGGGTTTGACCCTGACCAGGAAAAAGCTTTCTCCTTCTTCGTTGGTAATCGTATCCGCACTGATGAAGGTCACAATCCCCTGCAAGCTGCCGTGGATGGCAAAGTCATAGGCTGAAAATTTCAGCCGGGCGAATTGTCCGACGCTGACATAGGCAATGTCGGCAGGTTTGATTCTTAATTCGACCAGTAGCGCATCTTCTTGAGGCACGATATCGAGAATATTGTTACCGGGGCTGACGACGCCGCCGATGGTGTTGGTATAAAGCCGCTGCACGATGCCGTTAACCGGCGAGCGCAGGGTAGTGCGTTTTACCCGATCCTGCAACGCGGTCTGCGTTTCCCGGATGCGGCCGATTTCCGCATTGACCTCGTTCAATTCTTTTTTCGCCTTGTTCTGAAAGTCGAGCCGCTCCTTTTTTTTGTTGAAACCGGCTTCGTCGATGGTCGACCTGATTCGGGGTATCGATAATTTGACCGCCTCGATTTCACCTTCCATTTCCGCTTCGCGTTGCTGTAACTGCAGGAATTCGACTTCACTGATAATGCCGCGATCCTTTAACGGCTTTTTGATTTCGATCTCTTTTTTAACCAGCTCCAGCGATTTTGTTAGCTGCTTTTGCTTGGACTGGGCCTCCAGCAATGCGCTTTGCTGTTGGTTAATTCGCTCTTCGAGCACGCCCAGGGTTTCCTTCAATTGTTGCTTGTTGCTGTTGTACAGGCTCTGTTCCGATTTGATCAGCTGCGGCGCCTGGGCGCCGACTTCGGTATCGGGCTTAAACGCGAGCTCGAAGGCTTCCGCGTTGAGGCGGCTGGAGCGGGCCAGTAGTTCGAGATAGAGCAACCGGTTTTCCTCGAATGAGCTGGTGAAGGCAATGTCGCTGATTTTGATCAGCGACTGACCGGCGACCACGGACTGGCCCTCGACGACCATGATTTCCTCGATGATGCCGCCTTCGAGGCTTTGTATGTTCTGTACCTGGCTCGCCGGGGATACCTTGCCGGTACCGCGAATCACGACATCGATTTTCGCCCAGTTCATCCAGACGATCGCGGCAATAACAAACAGTGCGATGATCATGACCACGGCAATCAGGTAGCGCGGCGTGCGGTGCACGGCGGCGGCCGACAGGCTACGCATGTATTGCATGTCCTGCTTGCCATGCACGCCTATCTGGGTTGAATCTTCGAAGTCGGTATTGTCGTCGTTATCCATTCTGAGTACCTTTAAGGGCGTTCAGCACGTCTTCCTTGGGGCCGTCCATCACGATTTTACCTTCGTCCATCACGATCAGACGCTCCACCAGGTCGAGCATTGGCGCCTTATGCGTTACCAGCAGTAGCGTCTTGTCGCGGGTGTAGTCGTACAGTCGCTTCTTGACAATGGATTCGGTCGTATTGTCGAAACTATTGGTCGGTTCGTCCAGAATCAGAATCGGTTCGTTCAGCAATACCGCCCGACCCAGTGCAATCGCCTGCCTTTGTCCGCCCGATAAAAAGCCACCGCTCTCGCCGACCTGGGTATCGAAGCCTTGCGTCAGCTGGTTAACGAACAAATCCACGCCGCAAATGCTCGCCGCCGCGATCAGTTTATCGTCGTTGGCGTGCAGGTCCTTGTAAGCGATGTTTTCCCGGATCGTGCCGCGCAACAGTTCGATATCCTGTGACAGGTAGCCGATGTTCTTACGCAGGTCGGCGGGGTCGATCTGATTGATGTCGATATCGTCGATTGCGATCGAACCACTATCCCCCTGGTAAAGCGCAATGATCAGTTTCAACAGGGTGGTCTTGCCCGAACCGACCTTGCCGATGATGCCGACATGTTCCCCGGGACGAATTTTGAAGCTGATGTCGCTGAGCGATTTTTTGCCTGATTCGGGATAGCTGAAATCCAGGTTGCGGAAACTGATGCCGCCGTCGAAGCCGGGGCGGCGCACGTAAGATTTTCCCTCGGGTCGCTCGATCGGTTTCTGCATCAGTTCGTCGAGTGAACGAAACGCGGTTCGGGTCTGTTCGAAGCTGGTAATCAGCGCCGCGATCTGCCCCATGGGTCCAACCGCGCGCGATGACAGCATGACGATTGCGATTAGCCCGCCCAGGCTCAGCTCCTGGTCGCTGATCAGGTAGATGCCGAACACGATCAGGGCGATGGTATTGAACTGCACCAGCAGGTTGGTAACCACGGTAATCGACGAAGACAGCATGCGCGCGCGCATCGATTTATTGGCAATCGTGCCGGAGGATTCCTCCCACACCCACTGTGAATGGTTCGCGGCGCCGAGCGCCTTGACGGTTTTTATCGAATGCAGGGTCTCGATCAAATGGGCGTTCTTGTTGGCGCTGGCTTCATAGGTTGCCTCGACGCTGGCCTTGAGCGGCTTGACCAGGATCAGGCTGTAAAGCAGCAGGAGCGCGATGATCACCAGCGGCACCGCGATCATCGGTCCGCCAATCGTGTAAATCACCAGCAGGAAGATGATCGCGAAGGGCAGGTCGACCAGCGTCGCCAGTGTCGACGCGGTAAAAAAATTACGAATGCTCTCAAATTCGCGCAGCTGGCTGGCAAACGCGCCGATGCTTGGCGGCCACTGGTTCATCTTCAGATTCAACACCTGGGAAAAGAGTATCGACGACATGATGATGTCGCTTTTCTTACCCGCGATCTCGAGCAGATAGGTACGCACGAAGCGTAACAGCGTATCGAACAGGTAAACCGTGACAATGCCGGCCGCCAGCACCCACAGGGTTGCGATGGCGTCGTTCGGCACGACCTTGTCGTAGACGTTCATGGTGAACATCGGGGTTGCCAGTATGAACAGGTTAATCAGGATCGACGACAGCAACACACTGGCGAAAATATCTCTCGATTTGCCCAGCGTGCCCCAGAACCAGTGCTGCGAACCCATGCTGGTGGATTTTGCCGCGGTGGCGGATTCCTGCTGAAATTCCTTTTTGAGCAGGAAGGCATAGCCGAGGTATTCCTGCTTCAGGCGTTCCAGTTCAAGCCATTCCTCGCCTTCGCCAATTTCTGGAAAAATAACCTTGGCGCGTTTGTTTTTACGATCGATGCTTTCCAGGATGCAGGCATTGCCATTCTTCAGCACGAGGATGCAGGGCAGCAGCAAACGCGACAGACTGGCCAGCTCACGATGGATCAGCCGGCTGGCGAATCCGGCGCGCGTGGCGACACGGGAAAACAGGCCCTTGGGATTATCGATGCTGAACAGCTCGGGACCGTCGGCGCCGGGTTTGACCGGCAGTCCTGCAATCAGGGCCTCGACGCTGATCGGCCGATTGTGCAACTTCGCGAATATAACCAGGCACTCGAGTAGAGGGTCATATTGATGATGCGGATCAATCATATGTGGTTATTTTTCTATGTGCTTGTTTTTATACGCCCTGAGTTCGCCAAAACAGGCAGGGTGGTTACACCCTCGAACAGGTGCGCAACGAGAACAGGGATGGATTATAACTGCACTGGGGCCGACGTGGAACCGCATGCTAAATCGCCTCCGGTGAACCCAGGAAATTGCCCTGCATGGTATCGATTCCAAGTGATTTAAGTTCGTCGCATACGTTCTGGGAATCTACCGCAACGGCAATGATATGAATGTCCAGCGTATCGGTAATGGTGCGCAGAGCCTGGAATCCTGCCGCCATGTCGTTGCGGCTCATTTCATGCAGGGTAATCGCGTTGATCTTAACATAGTCGAACTGCCCCGATTGCAGCAACTGCAGCGACTGGCCGAGATCGAGATTGTCGATGCCGAACTGGTGTTGATGGCGTCTGACGCGATCCGATATTTTGCTGCACATGATCGGATGCTGGTTGAGCACGTGATGACTTGCTTCGATACAAAGCCGGGTGCCGTTTTGCGCGCAGTTGTCGAGCAACTGCTCGAACTCTTCCTGTCCCTTGGCCAGCTCGAAAAATGCGGCACTCAGGTTCAGGGCCAGGGGAATACTGCGGTCCAGTTCCTCGTTCGCTGCCACCAGGCGAAACACTTCGCGGTCGATATCCAGCGCCATACCCAGGCTCGAGGCCATCGGCATGAAGGCGGACGCCGGCACGACCTGGCCCTGCTGGTTGCGTGCTCGTATGAAAAGTTCGCGCTGCATCGGCAGGCGGTTATTGCTGATTGCAAGTTGCCCGACCAGAAACAACTGCCTGCTCTCGAGTACCGATTCCAGCCAGCTACGCCACTGCATCTTGCCCTGGGGTAACTCGAGGTTGGTCGACAGCTGTCGCTCGATCGAGAACGGGCCGCGGGTGTTGGCCTGTGACAGGCAGTAGTCGATTCCAGACAGAATATTGCCAATCTCGCCGCCGGCTTCGAGATCGCAGATGCCGGCCAGCAGTTGTACGCCCGCGAGGTCGGTTTCGCGTTGAATCAATTGCTGGAAGTTATCGAACAGTTCGCGGATGTAGGCGTTGACCTCGGATTCTTCGGTGGCGCTTAGAAAAGCAAACTCGTCTTCGTTGAAACGCGATACGCGTTCAGCTTCCTGGCCCGCATGCCTCTGGCGCAGCATGTCCGCGAGAATTCTGACCAGGTTGTCGGAAACTTCGTAGCCGTGGCGATCCCTGAGCTGGTCGAAGTCGACGATTTTTATGATTGCCATGCAGCCGTGCAAGCCCGATTCTTCCGACATCGATTGCTGCAGCTGATCCAGCAGGTAGCGCCGGTTGCCGAGGCCGGTCAGCTTGTCGTGATATAACAGCTGCTGATAGCGGCCCAGGGTTTTTTCCTGGTCGTCGAAAATACCCTGCACCTTGGAAACCATCAGGTTCATTGCTTCGACCACGCGTTTGAGCTCGAGCGTGGCGGGAATTTTCTCCTGCTGCACGAACTGGTTGTTGTGGATTGCGTCGGCCTGCTCCTTGACCCGTTGCAACGGCGCTAGCACATAGCGCAGCACCAGCCACAGCACCACCATCGAGATCACGAACAGCAGTGCGAACCAGAGCAGCGCCGAAACCAGGGATTGGTACATACTGCTGTAGGCAAAGCCGGGATGCACCTCCAGGTTGAGCTGCCCCAGTTGAGTCCAGCCCTTCATTACCTGGGTCGAACCGCTGGCAGACTCGAGCGGCACCAGGCCGATGAACCAGTCGGGCACAGCCTCTAAATCAAGCGCCTGGCTTTTTTGATGAATGACCTGACCATCGACGCCGACGAGTTCGATACGGGTGTAGTAGCCGCTGTCGAATACGGCGTTAAACAACACCTCGAGCGTGGCCTGGTCATCGCCCTCGGGCAGATTGCTGATGGCGATACCAAGCGTGGTTGCCATATCCTGGGCCGTGGTGCGCAACTGGCCCTGCTGAAAATTTCCGGTACGCGATAAATCGCTCATCACGATAATCAACAACAGTATCAGGAATACCGTCGATACCAGCAGGGCGATCTGTTTGAATAAGGTCATTGTTTTTCCTTTTGTATATCGGCTAGCAGCTTCTTCCACTTGCTGTTCTTGATCTTGTTGGTGGGTAGCGATTTGCCGAGGCCGGCGGAAGCATTGCTGAGGAAAAGGGACTTGGCGTTGAAACTGTATACCGGCAGCAGGTCTTTGCGCCGGTCTGCGCTGACGATCATCGGATTATAATTGTCCAGGATCTGCGGCACGCTGGACGGTGTCGGAAAATAGCTTAGCACCATGTGCGCCACGTTCTGCTTCAGGGCTTTGACATAGGTCAGGTAGAGGCGTTCATCCGGCACGCCGAGCTTGCGCAGGGCGAAGTACTTGGCGATGACAAAATCCTCGCAATCGCCTTTGTGAGTGCCGAGAAATTCGCTGGGCGTGGCCCAGTAGTCCTGTTCACCCCAGTGCACCTGGTCTTCCTGGTACTGGAACTGGTTGAAGAATCGATTTACCTCGGTCAGCTGTTTCTCGATCCGCTGTCCCTTGAGCTCCAGCAGCAGTTGATTGATGGCGACGCCTCGACGATAAGCCTGTTCGGAGTATTCGCTTTTCAGCTGATTTAGCATTTCATTGCTCACCAATGGACTTGCCGCCTGCCGACCCGGCGCCAGCACCATGATCAGGGCAAAAACAGGAACCAACGCCCGTTTCACCGAGTTAACCAGCACCCGGTCAGGGGTTTATCAAGGACTCGGTAACATCGGGCCGGACCACAGGGTCGACGCAAAGATAGGGACAGGGTGTTCAGGAGAAAATTCCAAACTCATTCTACTGCCTTTAGTGTAGACCACGCCACAGTGGTTGCCTGCTTTACTCGCCTGACGATTTTGCCTTGAAGATGAATTCACCGCGGCGGTTGATCGCCTGGCCGGCCTCGGTGGAATTGTCGGCGATAGGATTTTTCTCACCCATGGCCATGGCCTTGATATCGGCGCTGTCGATGCCGTTGTTGATCAGCAATTGCTCGAGCGCTTTTGCGCGCCGCGCGGACAGGGCTTCGTTATAGGCATCTGAACCGATATCGTCGGTATAGGTGAAAATTTCGATCGTGATGTCCTGGGTCAGCTTGATCTGTTCGATAATGGCCTCGACCCTGGATTTCGAAATATCGGTCAGTTCGGCCTCGTCGTAAACAAAATTCACCAGCTGGATTTTCGACAGGCTCACGATTTCGGGTTCGCGCACCTTGATCTGTACGGTTGCGGTCGCGGTGGCCGCGGCGCCGTTATTGTCGGTCACCGTATACTTGAAAAAGTCCTGGCCGACGAATCCTTCGATTGGCCGGTAGACGAGGTTACCACTTTGATTGAAAGCCAGTCGGCCGACTTCGGGCTGGCTGACGTCGACGATTTCGAGCGGATCGGAATCGGCGTCGGTATCGTTGGCCAGCAGTTGCGCCTGGGTAATAACCAGTATGCCGTTGGTTTCGATTTCAAATTCGTCGTCTTGCAGGATTGGCGTCGAGTTCGGTTTGGGTAACTCGATTTCGACCCTCGAGATGACGACGGATTCATGGCAGCCGTAGGGATTGACTACCATGCCGCTGAGCGAGTTATCGCAGTGGTCTAGCGGGTCGATTTCCCGGTCGGCGTCTTCGTCGTCGGGTAGCGGCAGCTGATCGACCTCATCGGCCACCAGTCGCGCGATCCTGAGCCTGCCCTGATCGAGCTCGAACTCGATATTGGCGGCTTCAAACAAGCGGCCGATACCCTCGTAAACCCGGTAGCGGGCGCTCAGCGCATCATACTTCGCTTCGGCAAACTGGTTACGTGCGCTATTGAGTTCGTTGGCGGCGTCGAGCAGGTCGATCAGGTCGCGCTGCCCGATAAAAAACTCTTCCTGATAGGATTCCACCGTCTGGCCGGCCTTGATGACATGCGCCTCGAGAAACTTCAGCTGTTTTGCCAACAGGTCGTCGGCGGTCCAGGATAAACGCAGGGTGTTAATCACCTGGCGTCGAACCCGCGCGGCGAATTCCTTTTGTTCATAAACCGCGCTGATTTTCTTTTGCCGCTCGGCCTGGTTTCTGCCGCCGCTGTAAAAATTGTAGGTCAGGTTCAGCACCAGGCTGGTTTCTTCGGTATTGCCATCGAGCCCGCCGACATCGTCGCCGTATTCGGTCGCAAGCCGCAGGTCGAGATTGGGATAACGGGTGCGCAACGAACGCCGATGATCTGACTGTGCGGCCTCGATATTACTGGCCGCGACCCGCATCGCCGGATGATTACCGAGCGCCTGATCGATCAGCATATCGAGATCCTCACGCGGCAGGGGCGGCAGATCCGGATCGGACAGGGCCTGCGGATCGACATAACGGCCCAGAATCTGGTGCAGTTGCGTTGCCGCATCTGCGAGATTATTTTGCTGGGCTATCAGGCTCGCCTGCGCGCGTGCCAGGCGACCCTCGGTCTGCTGCAGTTGCGAGCGCCGGCCGACCCCGGACAGGTTGCGGTCCCGAATCTGCGACAGGATTTTTTCGTGCTCGGCGACGTTTTCAAGCGCCAGCTGGTACAGGCGTCGTTGCTTGATGACTTCCATGTAAGCCTGGATCGCACGCAGCGCAATGTTGTCGGCCGTATCATAGACATCGAACAGGGCTGCCCTGGTCCGGGCTTCGGTCTGCTCGATCTGATAAGTAGTGTCGTATCCGTTGAACAGGTTTTGCGTCAGCGCCAGCTCGACATTACTGCTGTTATAGCTTTCCGAGCGGTTGCCGGTAACGGGTGACTCGGTTTCATAAACCCCCGTGGATGCTTCCAGGTCGACACTCGGCCGCCAGCCGCTCTCGGCGACATCGCGATCGCTTCGGACCTGCCGGTAAACGTGTATCTTCTCTTTGACTTCAGGATGGGCGCTGACTGAATCGACGATCATATCGGACAGATCCAGCGCCATTAGCGGCACGGGAAGCAGCAGCGACAGAAAAAACCCTGTCAGCGTGGTCTTCGATATAAAGCCTCGATATTTCCTGGCGTTCATTAAGGTTCCGAATACGGGGTCTATGGATAGATTGCGGAGAAAACCGAATCATTCGCAGGTATCGAGCATAGCCCCGGCCACTTCCACGGAGAGAGACTTGCCTAACACTTTGGAAAGAATCTGACTTTCACGACAAACTATTAATAAATAAAATTAACTATATGAGTTAAGTTATTGAAGATAATAAACTATATTGGCTCTTATTCAACCAGAAATTGGTCAGAATTTTGACAGGTCAGCCGGCTTTTGTGACCTATTTAATGTTTTATCGGGAGCCGACAGGGCGTAGCGGAGGTTATCCGTAGAGTACGTAGGCCAGCACCGCGGAGGCCGCCAGGCCGAGGGCGATGATGATCCAGTCCGACGGAGTATAGGATCTTTGCGCTTTCGGGGTATCCGATCCCTGCGTGATAGCAGTAAAGTTTTTTAGATCGGACTCATCGATGCGGCCCCTGGTTTGCAGGCGTTTTAACAGTTGGGCGCGAATCTCGATATATTGTTCACGGGAAATCAAATCGTTCGCGTAGGTTTTAGCGAGCAGGCGGAGTGGGGACGTCTGCCTTTCCATCAATCTAGATACTGCGCGTTAATCTGCTTGTTGAGACTTTGCAGACGAGTGTCCTCCGGGAACATTTTGAGGCCGGTGATGATGTAATTTGATGCGTCCTTGTACTTGCGTTTGGCAATCAGTTTTTCCGCTTCGGACAGGTACAGGTCTGACAGTGCCTTGTCTTTGAGCAGGTAATGCTTGGGATCGACGCGTTTGATCAGCGGCATGACCGTGGTGAGATCTTCACCGCTAGCGGATTTGACCAGTTTCTTCTCCTTGAGGTAGCGCTTGTACAGCGAAACCAGGCTGTTCATCAGGCGATCGCGTTGTTCCTTGACCTGATCTTCGATGGTCGACAGGGCCACGGAGTCAGGGTAATGTTTTTTCGCCTGGGCCAGCAGATTCTGCGCCTGTGGGTAATCGTACAGGCCTTCCTTGGGTCGAAATACCGAGCGAATCCGATCGCGGTAAAAGGTAATAATTTCACGCCGTAAACCGACCGAAATGATTTTCTGCTGCTCCGGTTCGAGCTGATCCAGCGACCAGATCGTTTCGATCATCAGCGCCTTGTCGCCATTTTTAATGAGCTGAATTTTGTCGTAGAGCTCCTGCTCGGCGCGAAAGGCAAGAAACGGCTTGTAGCCGATGCCGGCGCCAATGACCGCGATAAACAGGGTGACGAGCAGGATCGATTTGGTGTGCGATTTCTTCGAGCGCATACCCTCTGCGAATTTTTCGACTTCGGTGATGCGATCTTCGCGCACCACGGTTAGCGCCTTCATCAGGGTTTTCTGTTGGCGGCGATTCAGGCCCTTGATCGGCTTGGGTTTAATGCCCAACTCCTTGATTTTGGGAGACGCTACCTTGTTATAGGGATGTTTGCCACCGGCGAGTAGCTGGTAGGCAACACAGGCCAGGCCATAGATATCGTCGCGCGGATCGGGATTCATTCCGGCAAACATTTCCGGCGTAGCGTAGGCCGGAGTTACCGCACTCAGCTTGGCCGGATCGAACATCGTGTTCTCTCTTTCCTCGTCGGTTTGCGTGCTCGCGCGCGCGATACCGAAATCCAGCAGCTTGACGTGACCGTCGTTCAGCAGAAAACAGTTGCCGGGCTTGAAATCGGAGTGGATCAGCATTTTTTCGTGCGCATAGGCGAGGCCGCTGCATAGCTCCTCGATGATATGCAGGGCGTGATCGAGTTTGAGCGGTTTTTTGGCGATTTCCTTGATCAGCTGATTCAGCGGCTTACCCTGCAGATATTCCATCGTCATGAAGACGGTGTTGCCGTCGCGGTCGAAGTCATAAACCGTCGCGATATTGGGATGCGCCAGGCGTTGCGCCTTGCTCGCTTCACGCTGCAGGGCGATGAACGATCCCGAATACTTTTTGAAGGCATCGGTTAATACCTTGATCGCGACGTAGGGGTCCTTGTCCTGGGCCTCGACCTTGAGTAAATCCTTGGCTTTGAATACTACGCCCATGCCGCCCTGGCCGAGTTTCTCCAGCAGAACGAAACGGTCCTTGAGGGTAACGCCCGGGCCCAGGTTCTCATAACGCGCCGAATTGTGCGGTTTTTCGACGATTTTCGGACTCATCGGCGAATCTTCTTCCCTGGCATCGAGCGAGGGCTCGGAAATCTCGATTTCGTTGGTGCCCTGGTTGACACTGACAATGACGGTTTTGTCGTTGGCGTCATCATTCTCGGTGGCTGACTCGAGACCCGACAGGTCGGTCAGATGCATGGTCTTGTCGTCACCGAAATAAGAAATATCGGTTTCCTGGCTGTTCTTTAGCGTGGACTGGATATTGACCCTGGATATAACCTGCGAAATTTGCGTAAAACCGTCGGAGTCAATCTTGTCGTCGGTATACAGCGATTGCAGATAGCTTTGCGCATCGACATGACCACCCGGCATCGCATCGAAAATGCTCGCCAGACCCTGCTCCAGGTCGTCAATCTTTAACGAGCCGGAAAAATAGTCATTGATCAGCGATTGGCAGACTTCAGACATCAGCTTCCTTGGGGCAGATTCTCATCGCGATTATCGACGTATTGTCAGTGCCGCCCGCATCCAGGGAAGAGGCCAGCAGGGTTTCAGAAAGTTCGGTCATATTCTCAAGGTGAGACTCGATAATGGGTACCAGTCTCTCCTCATCAAGGTCCTTATATAGACCATCGGAACAGATAATGTATACATCGTCTTTCTGCATTTCGAAATAGTCGAAGTCCATGCGCAGGTTGTCGTCGATTCCAACTGCTTTCAATACCACGTTGGCGGCGGGGTGCTCCTCGGCGTCCTTGGCCTCGATTTTTCCCATTCTGACGAGTTCTTCGACATAGCTGTGATCTTCGGTCAAACGTTCCAGGGTCGAATCCCGGTAACGATAGAGGCGACTGTCCCCGGCCCAGAATGTAAACAGGTAATTACTCCACACGTAGACACAGACCACCGTGCTGCCGATGGTCGCGTTACGCCCCAGCTTGAAAGACTTTTTCCTGATGATCGAATTCGAGTTCAGAATATTTTCTTCGAGCAATAGTATGCTGTCATCCAGCGAAGCGTGCTGTTTGAACAGGCTTAAATTGTTGGTGATCGTCTGGCTGGCAAAGTCGCCGGCGTGATGACCACCCATTCCGTCAGCAACAATCCAGACATTCTCGTCATCATGCACCAGGATCGAATCTTCATTCTTGGTTCTGACGTGACCGGTATCGGTAACACCGTGGCTGGATATCTGGAAGCTGATTGAGGATGGTTGATCGTTCTGTGCTGTATAGCTAGCCAATGCAACTCCTTTATCGGATTTCAAAATATTTTGGCAGTTATAATTATAATAGTAAATTAATAGCAAAATGATACGTTTTACGTGAAGAAGCCCGCATAACACGATGAAAATTTTAATTTTGCGTGAATACTCTTCTGACCTATAATCGACCGCGACGCACAATTTGTTGAAAGGGACAATCAAATGAAAAACTTTATCGGGCTGGGCTTTTTCCTGTTTTTTTTCGCGGCCAACGTTAACGCCGTCGATGTTGGTGTCGGCGCCAAAGCAGGTATTAATGGCGTCGGGCTGAATCTCAGCGTCGGCTTGACCCAGAGAGTCAACCTGCGCCTGTCCTTGTCGCAGGTCGATATCGACGACGAAACGGAAACCGTCACCGTCGGTGACGATGGTGCCGAAGGCGATATCGATGCGGAGCTTGAATTCGATTTTGGCTCCAATGCGGTTTTGCTGGACTGGCATGTTTGGAACGGCGGATTTCGCGTTACGGCCGGCATGTTCAAACAAACTGGCGCCGTTGATTTAACCGGAACGCTGCAGAGTAACATCGTCATCGACGGTCAACCGCTCGCGACCGACGACCTGGGCGAAATTAGCGGCGAAGTCAAACTGAGCGACTCTTACAAGCCCTACCTGGGAATCGGCTGGGGCCGTGGCGCCGGCGGCAATGGCGGATTTTCATTCTCGGCCGATCTCGGCGTGGCCCTGCTCGATCCTAGTGTTGACCTGGATGCGGACGTCAGGGCCGGTACCAACGGGTTGAGCCAGGCCGAGCTTGATCAAAGGCTAACGGAGATGGAGGCTGACGCAGAGGATGAGCTTGACGACCTGAAGTTATGGCCGGTGCTTGCGGTCGGCGTCAATTATGCATTCTGATTGGAATTAACTCTGGTATTATACGAAGCAGCCGGCTAGCGGCTGCTTTTTTTTGGATTGTAACTAATGACGCGAATAGTAAATTGCGTGGTCCTGGGCGCAGAAGCGCCTGGACTGGAAAAAGTTCCGTATCCCGGTGAACTCGGGCAACGGATTTACGACAATGTTTCCGCCGAGGGCTGGACCCAGTGGATTGAACGCCAGACCATGATCATCAATGAAAACGGGTTGTCGACGATAGATCCCGCAAGCTTGGCGATGCTCGAGCAGCACATGCTCGGGTTTATTTTCAAGGAAGGCGACCTGGGGCAGCAACCATCGGGATTCAGGGCGCCCGGCGCGAAAAAATAAATCAGCCCTAACCCGCTTATCTCACCGATGTTCTGCTGCGGACGCCGATAAGCGCACGCTAACGCGTCGTACTCCCGACGGATGGCTTGACGTAGTATCGACTACGCCGGCGCCACCCTTTGGTCCGCGCGCCGCGCCACCGCGTCTTCTCGGCGCCCGCGCGACAAAAATCGGTGAGATAAGCGGGCTAAAGGTTTTCCAGAACCCACTTTGGCTGGGTAATGAAGCGGAGTTTTCCATAGGCGCGTTTCAGCGCGGCGTAAGTCTGCGCATAATCCGGCGCCTGGGCAAAGATAAATCCCAGGTAGCTCGCACCCTCGGGTAGCGGGATCAATTCGTAACCCGGGTTAATGTGAATTTCGATATCCTTTACGAACTCGGTTTGCATCGCCTCGGTCAGTCCTTCTACTCGCTTGAGGATGCCCGCATCGGTAATCGGAATCATCAGTACGCCCGCCGATTCGGCCCGGTCACCGGTTTCCGGTGTTATTCCACACATGCCCCGAATGACCAGTTCCTCGAGTTTCTGCTGTAGCGAAAATTCAATCAACTGGCCGCATTGCCCACCAATGGTGCGCGCTGCGAGTTCAAGCAACACCGGTCCCGCCCTGGACAAACGCGCTTCGGCATGCACCGGCCCCTGTTCGAGGCCGTAGGCGTGGCAGCATTTTTCGATTTCGTCGACCAGCTGCCGCTGCAATTCGACACTTAGCCGTGTGGGGGTGAGATAGTAAGTTTCTTCGAAGAAGGGTCCGCTCAGCGGCTCGGGTTTATCGAAGATCGTCAGCAACCTGAATTCCCCATCGACCATGAAGCCCTCGACCGCGTATTCGGGACCGTCGATATAAGATTCAACCAGCAGATGTTGACGCTTAAATCCGCTTGCCCCGGCCGAATCGAGAATAGCGTCGATGCGCCGACAGGCCGCGGTGAATTCAGCTTCGTTATTGGCGCGGATGACGCCACGGCTCGCGGCAAGGCCCAGCGGTTTGACGACGACCGGGTAGGGCACCGTCAGCTGCAGGCTATCGATATCTTCGAGTGCCACGAGTTGAAACAGCGGGATGTTGCAGCCCGCACTGACCAGGGCCGCGCGGCCCAGGTCCTTGCGCTGGGTCAGCAGGGTGGCGTCGGTTTTGTTATGTGGCAGATTCAGGTGCTGTGCGATCCGGCTGCAGAGTTCTACACAACTATCGTCGGTGGCCAGGACGCAGGCTACCGGTTTGTTGGCGACTGCGGCTAGAATGATTTCGAGCGCGGCCTCGGGTTGCTCGAAGTCGACCGTGATTCCGTTCGCGACATCCGGCACCAGCGAATGCTCGCTATTGGAAACCACCAGGATGGGCAGGCCGAGCGTCTGCGCGGCCGCGCTATAGGCCGCGATGCGGTAACTGCCCGAAGGCGCCACCAAAACAACAAAGCCCGGCATCGTGCCAGGCTTTGAGTGACTATGTTGGCTGATGTTGATCAGCGATTAGCGGGGCATCAATGGTGATCAGCCGCAACCACCGCCACCGCCACCGCCACCGGCAGCACCACAGCCGCCGCAGACGCCGGAGCCACCGGTTTCGGCAAACACGTTATTGAAAACGAAACGCTCGCGTCCGACTTCCTGGATGTAATCGATCTGTGCGCCTTTGAGGTAATTCAGCGCCACGACGTCGACCAGGATCTTGAAACCGTCGAATTGCAGGGTGGTATCAAAGTCGCCTTGCTCGTCGGTAAAGGTCATGCCGTATGACAGGCCGCCGCAACCGCCGCCGCTGATGTAAATGCGGATTGCGGATACGTCTTCGTCTGTCTGGGTGATGATTTCATGCAGCTTGTCCTGTGCCGGCTGGGTGACTTCCAGGTCGCTCTGGGTCAGGCTGGGCTGGAATACTTCTGATCCGCTGCCGCTGACGCTCGGGCGGGCTTGCGGTGGGGTGTAAATACCTACGTTGTCCATGAATGAATACCTGCGTTACGAGATTGGGTGATTATACACTTGAATCGACGAATTCCACACCAAATTGAAAATCGGCGGTCGCTAGACTCGATTGCAGGGGAGATGGGGGGGTATTCGCTAAATTACAAGCCTGTATGCCGTTATAACCGACTAAATTGTCGTGTTTTTTAGTGATACTTGAGAGAGTTTTTCGTATCATCGCCTTCTTTTTCCCCGAGGATAACCCAATGTTCTCCAAATCAATGAATATCGCCGACTTCGACCCGGATCTCTGGAGCTCGATGCAGGCAGAAGAAAAACGCCAGGAAGATCACATCGAACTGATCGCATCTGAAAACTACACCAGCCCGCGGGTAATGCAGGCGCAGGGCTCCGTGCTCACCAATAAATACGCCGAGGGTTATCCCTCCAAGCGTTATTACGGCGGCTGTGAGTATGTCGACGTCGCGGAAGTCCTCGCGCTCGAGCGCGTCAAGAAGCTTTTTAATGCCGACTATGCCAACGTGCAGCCGCACTCGGGATCGCAGGCCAACGCGGCAGTATTTTTCGCCCTGTTGAACGCCGGCGATACTATTCTCGGCATGAGCCTGTCGGATGGGGGCCACCTCACGCACGGCGCCAAGGTCAACTTTTCTGGCAAGCTGTTCAACGCGATCCAGTACGGCTTGAATAATGACACCGGCGAGGTCGATTACGACCAGGTCGAAGCGCTCGCCAAAGAGCACCAGCCGAAGATGATCATCGCCGGTTTCTCGGCCTATTCGCGGGTCATGGACTGGCAGCGTTTCCGCGATATCGCGGATTCGGTTGGCGCCTACCTGTTCGTCGATATGGCGCACGTTGCCGGGCTGGTAGCGGCCGGCCTCTATCCAAGCCCGGTCGCTATCGCCGACGTATGTACCAGCACGACCCATAAAACCCTGCGCGGACCGCGCGGTGGCATTATTCTGGCCAGGGCGAACGCGGAAATCGAAAAGAAACTCAACTCGATGGTTTTCCCGGGCACCCAGGGTGGCCCGCTGATGCACGTCATCGCGGCCAAGGCGGTAGCCTTCAAGGAAGCCATGAGCGATGAGTTCGTCGAGTACCAGAAGCAGGTGCTGGTAAATGCCAACGCGATGGCGGAAGAGTTTATCAAGCGCGGCTTTGACGTGGTTTCCGGCGGGACTGATAACCACCTGTTCCTGCTGTCGTTGATCAGCAAGGGCATTACCGGTAAGGATGCGGACGCCGCCATGAGCAAGGCGCATATCACGGTTAACAAGAATTCGGTACCGAACGATCCGCAGTCACCCTTCGTGACCTCGGGTCTGCGCATCGGCTCGCCGGCGATTGCCACCCGCGGTTTCAACGAACAGGATTCGCGCGACCTGGCCAACTGGATGAGCGATATCCTCGACGATATGGGTAACGAGGACGTGATTGCTACGGTCAGATCGAAGGTCACCGAAATCTGCGCGCGCTTGCCGGTTTATCGCAACTAGAACCGGCGCATTATGAAATGTCCCTTCTGCGGCACGCCTGACACCCGCGTGGTCGATTCGCGCCTTGCAGCCGAATCCACCCAGGTGCGCCGCAGAAGGGAATGCGTTTCCTGCGAAACGCGATTCACGACCTATGAAGCGCCGTTGCTGAATATGCCGATGGTGATCAAGAACGACGGCAGTCGCGACGCCTTCGACGAGATGCGACTGCGCAGCGGCATGATGCGCGCGCTCGAAAAACGCCCGGTATCGGCCGAGCAGATCGAGGATGCGATC
Organism: uncultured Gammaproteobacteria bacterium; assembly: GCA_963768295.1. Classification (GTDB taxonomy): domain Bacteria; phylum Pseudomonadota; class Gammaproteobacteria. Next base: position 54,463 of record CAVYHN010000025.1, read on the forward strand.
AATCACATCAAGCGACAGCTGGTTGCTATCGATACCCGGGAAATTTCATCGCGCGAAATCGGCGCCATGGTAATGCATGAGTTGCAGCGGGTCGACCAGGTGGCCTATATCCGTTTCGCCTCGGTCTACCTGAGCTTCGAAGACATTCAGGCTTTCGAGGAAGCCATCCAAACCCTCGCCGCCGAACCAACTCCCGAAGAGCATCGTCGACAAGTCCCGTTAATCGATGAGGACAGCTGATGCCGCAGCAACAGCATCATCGCTGGATGGCGCAGGCACTGCGGCAGGCGCGCAGGGGATTATACAGCGCCCATCCTAATCCGCGCGTCGGCTGCGTGATTGTCAAAGATGGCGTTATGCTTGGCGCAGGCTGGCATGAATATACCGGCGGTCCGCATGCCGAGGTTAACGCGATTGCTTGCGCCGAGATTGCCGCCGGCGCCGATTTTTACGTCACCCTGGAGCCCTGTTCCCATCACGGCCGCACGCCACCCTGTGTCGACGCCCTGATTGCGGCCCGCGCGGCGCGGGTCATCGTTGCGATGCAGGATCCGAACCCCGAGGTCAGCGGACGCGGGCTCGAGCAATTGCGCGCCAGCGGTATCGAAGTAATCACCGGCGTGCTCGAGTCGGAGGCGCGTCAACTGAACCGAGGTTTCATCAAACGCATGCAGCGTCAGCTACCTTTCGTCAGTATAAAAATGGCATTATCCCTCGATGGTCGCAGCGCGCTTGCCAATGGCGTCAGCCAGTGGATTACCGGCGAGCAGGCGCGCCGCGATGTGCAATTTCTGCGCGCACAGGCCTCGGCCATTTTGAGCTCCGCGCAAACCGTGCTGGACGACGATCCATCGCTCAATCTGCGGCTGTCGAAATTGGAGCTGGATCAGGCCCGCGAAGTGCGGCAGCCGATACGGGTGCTGGTGGATGCCAGACTGCGCTTGAGCGGGCATGAAAAAGTCTTTTCCACCGCGGGCGATATCTGGATTTATACCTGCAGCAATGATGCCGGTAGAAAGCGTCAACTGCGAGAGCTCGGCGCGCAGGTGATCGAGATTGCCGCCACCGAGGCGGGCCAGGTAGCGCTCACTGCAATGCTGCAGGATATGGCCGCGCGCGGTATTAACGAAGTGCATACCGAGTGCGGTCGCCATCTCGCCGGCGCTCTGATCGAGCATCGGTTAGCTGATCAAATGATGCTTTACCTGGCGCCGCATTTACTGGGCGACCAGGCCCGCGGCGGTTTCGATCTGGGCGAGTTAACCGCGATGAATCAGCGCAAGACCTGTCGCATTTGCGATATTCGCCAGATTGGCGAGGACTTACGCTTGACCTTGAACCTGGAACAGGATTAACCGTGTCGACCATAGTTGCCGTAGTGAAAAATAACAGCGCCTGCATTGCCGCAGACAGCCTGACCAGTTTTGGCGATACCCGGCAGGCGGCCGAATTTGTCAGCGACTACGATAAGATCATTTGCTCGGACAATAATTACATCGGTATCGTCGGTAGCGCGGCGCATCACCTGGTGATGCAAAACCTGTTGCAAAAACATGCTGACAAGGTTGACTTCTCGGATCGATTCCACATCTTCGAGTCGATGCGGCAGCTGCATCCGATACTCAAGGAGGAATACTTTCTCAACAGCAAGGACGAGGACAGCGATTCCTACGAGTCTTCGCGGGTCGATGCTTTGATTTTGAATCGCAGCGGTATCTTCGGACTTTACTCGCTGCGGGAAGTCGATCAGTACACGCGCTTCTGGGCGGTAGGCTCGGGTGCCGAGTTTGCCCTCGGCGCGATGCGGGTGGCCTGGGACCTGCTGGAGGACGCCGCGGACATCGCGCGCGCTGGAATCGAGGCCGGAGCCTGCTTCGATAACAGCAGTGCGCTGCCCATGACCAGTTACAACCTGGAGCTAGACTAGTGTTCACCGGAATCATCCAGGCGCTTGGCAGCGTCGAGCAAAGCGAAGCCCGCGACGGCGATATCCGCCTCGGGATCGACTGCGGCGATCTGAACCTGTCGCGTACGCAAATCGGTGACAGCATCGCGGTCAACGGGGTGTGCCTGACCGTAATCGAACTCGGTGACCAGTCTTTCAGCGCGGATGTTTCAGTCGAAACCATGAACAAGACCAGCCTCGACAGTCTTGCAGCGGGCAGCCCGGTCAACCTGGAACCGGCGTTGACGCTGAACGATGCGCTCGGAGGGCACCTGGTCAGCGGCCACGTGGATGGCCTGGGCACGATGCTGGAAATGCAGGCTGACGCGCGCTCGATTCGCTACCGCTTCGAAGTCGAGCCCGCGCTGCAGCATTACATCGCCGCCAAGGGTTCGGTAACCGTGGACGGCACCAGCCTGACGGTAAACAGCATCGACGGCAATCGTTTCGATGTTAATATCGTGCCGCATACCCAGCAGAAAACCGTATTCCAGTACTATCAACCCGGTTCCCGGGTTAATATCGAGGTCGACATCATTGCGCGCTATCTTGAGCGCCTGCTGCAGGGCAGAGCGGAAATCAGTGCAGACAAAGACCAGCAGATGCTCGAAACCCTGATAAAATCGGGATTTATCAATCATGAATAAGCCACTCGAGCTAGATATGAAATTGAATTCGACCCAGGAAATCATCGACGACATCAAGGCCGGAAAAATGGTCGTGATCATGGACGATGAGGACCGGGAAAACGAAGGCGATATCCTGATGGCCGCCGAAGCGGTGACCGCGGATCACGTCAATTTCATGGCCAAGTACGGGCGCGGTCTGATTTGCCTGACGCTGTCGGAACAGCGCTGCAAGCAGCTGCGTCTGCCGCTGATGGTAGGGGACAACCGCGCCGCTATGGAAACCAATTTCACGGTATCGATCGAAGCGGCAGAAGGGGTTACCACCGGCATTTCGGCGGCTGATCGCGCCGCCACTATTCACGCGGCGATCACGGCCGACGCAACCCCGGAAAGCGTCGTGCAGCCGGGACACATATTTCCGGTGATGGCGCGCAAGGGCGGCGTATTGTTTCGCGCCGGCCATACCGAGGCGGGTTGCGACCTGGCCAGGCTTGCCGGATTCGAGCCAGCCGCCGTCATCGTCGAGATCCTCAATGACGATGGTTCCATGGCGCGGCGCAAGGATCTGGAAAAATTCGCGATGAAGCACGACTTGAAAATCGGCACAATCGAGGATTTGATCCGTTATCGAATCGAAAACGAGCATACGGTAGAACGCATCGTCGAATCACGCTTCGCAACCGATTACGGCGAGTTCAAGCTGTATGCTTTCGAGGACAGTATCGCGCAGGAACTGCACCTGGCGCTGGTCAAGGGCCAGATCGACCCGGAGAAACCGATACCGGTGCGGGTGCATGTGCAAAACACTTTCACCGATTCGCTGGCGGGCACCGCGGGGCGTGGTTGGCCATTGCGCGATGTTATGCAGACCATCGATAGCGCCGGCGCCGGCGTTATCGTATTTCTGCGCCAGGCGGAAACGCCCAAGGTCATGGTGCAGATGATCGAATCGTTGATTCAGGGGCACGGCGACGAAGATCATGGTGACGATCAGCGCACCTATGGTATTGGCGCGCAGATTCTGGCCGATCTCGGGGTGCGCAAGATGCGCCTGCTGAGTGCGCCCAAGGTGTTCCATGGTCTGGCTGGCTTCGGGCTCGAAGTCGTAGATTATTATTCTGATCAGGAGTAACGAAATGACAGATGCCATCAAAATCGACGGTGACCTGACGGTCGACAAGGCCAAAATTGCGCTCGTCGTCGCCCGCTTCAACGGCTTTATCGTCGAAAGCCTGCTGAGCGCGGCGCTGGATACCCTGCAACGCGCGGGCATCGATGCCAAAGACATCACCGTGAGCCATGTTCCCGGTGCGCTCGAAATTCCGCTGGTGGTACAAAAGTACGCCGCCGCCGGCAAACATGACGCGGTTATCGCGCTGGGGGCCGTCATTCGCGGCTCGACCCCGCATTTCGATATCGTCGCTGGAGAAAGCGCCAAGGCGCTGTCGTCGCTGGCCCTGTCCCATTCGCTGCCGGTGGTAAACGCGATACTCACCACCGATACCATCGAGCAGGCGATCGAACGCGCCGGCACCAAGGCGGGTAACAAGGGGGCCGATGCCGCCATGAGCGCGATGGAAATGATCAGCCTGCTGCGCAAGATCAAGTAATCCCGTGAATGACAAGGCGCGGTTTATCAAGAAACGCAAGCATGCCCGCGACAAGGCATTGCAGGCGCTTTACCAGTGGCAGCTATCGGGTGAAGACCTCGACTGGATAAGAGACCATTACCTGGAGGATCAGGGGGTCGCGTCGGGGGACGAAGAGTATTTCCTCGAATTGCTCTACCAGATACCACCCCGCGCCGAAGCCCTCGACGCACGTTACCGTAAGTATGTGACCAATTTCGAAGATCACCTGGACCCTATCGAAACCAATATTTTGCGCATTGCGACCCACGAGCTGGAAAATCATCCCGAAATTCCTTACAAGGTCGTGATCAACGAAGCGGTCAATCTCGCCAAAACCTATGGCGCTGACGATAGCCACAGGTTCGTCAACGGGGTGCTCGATCCGCTGTGTAAGGAGTTGCGCGAAATCGAAACGGCCAGGTAGTCGGCGCGCCGGGGACAACGATGGCGAACGAATTTGCGATCATCGAGCAGTATTTTACGCGCATCGGCGAGCCCGCGGATGGCACGATCCTTGGCATCGGCGATGATGCGGCGGTGGTCGAGGTGCCGGTCGGCCAGCAATTGGTGGTCAGTATGGATACCCTGATCGAAGGCACTCATTTCCCGCAAAATACCAGCCCCGTTGATATTGCCTACAAGTCGCTAGCGGTAAACCTCAGCGACCTGGCGGCGATGGGCGCCAGCCCGGCCTGGTTTTTGCTGTCGCTAAGTCTCGAGGACAACGATCCGGAGTGGCTGTCGCAGTTTGCCGATAGCCTGAATCAGACCGCGAGTACTTTCGGATTGCAGTTAATCGGAGGGGACACCTGTCACGGTAAACTTGCCATCAGCATCCAGATCGCGGGCCACGTGCCCAGGGGACAATATGTGGAACGCCGGGGCGCGGCCGTGGGCGATATCATTCTGGTTTCGGGCGAGCTCGGCAATGCGGCGTTGGGGCTGGCGCATAACAACGGAAAAGTGGAGCTTAATACGGCGCTACAGGCAAAATGTGGATTGGCGCTGAATCGACCGCGACCCCGACTCGAGCTGACCCCCTTCCTGCGTGAGTTCGCCAGTTCGGCGATCGATATTTCCGACGGTCTGGTCGGTGATCTCAAACATATACTCGACGCCAGCGACTGCGGCGCCAGTCTCACGCGCGCAGCGCTACCGGTGGACGCATGGATCGAACAGCATGACGCCTATGAGTATGCGCTCGATGCCGGTGACGACTACGAAATATGCTGCACGCTGCCGGCCCGTTTCCGCGGTGAAGTCGATAACTGGAATCGTGCACATCCGCAATGTCGCCTGACGCCTGTCGGCGAAATAACGCAATCGGGATACCATCTGCGCGACGCCGAGCGTTTGATCGACTTGAGTAGACGGCAGGGGTTCCGGCATTTTGACTAGGATTCCACCCAGGTTTATTGCGCAACCCGCGGCATTTACTGTCGCTGGGTTTCGGCTCCGGTCTCGCACCGGTCGCACCGGGGACCTTTGGTACCCTGGTTGCGGTTCCGCTTTACCTGCTGCTGGCGCAGTTAAGCCTGCCCTGGTACCTGCTGGCCTTGGCCATCGCGTTTGCAGCTTGGTGTTTATCTCTGCCAGTACACCAGCGATGCGCTCGGGGTGCATGACCACGGCGGTATCGTCTGGGATGAATTTGTCGGTTACTGGATTACGATGATTGCGGTGCCGCTGACCTGGCAATGGATTCTGCTCGGATTTGTGCTATTTAGAGTGTTCGATATTGTCAAACCCTGGCCGGTCAAAGTTGCGGATATGAAGATGAAAGGCGGTTTTGGAATCATGCTGGACGACGTGCTGGCGGGGCTTTATGCCCTGGCCTGTATGCATCTGGCCCTGCAGTTGGTGCACTAGATGCGGACCCTGCTTGCTGGCCTGTCGGCGATACTGTTGTGCCTGTTGCTGGGTACTGCGATTGCCGACACTGGCAAGGTCAAGGTGATCGCGTTGTTCGCCAACAAGGCGCTGCTGCAGGTTGGCGAGCAGCAGAAAATTGTTGAAAAGGGTGAAACCTTCGAAGGCGTACTGCTGAAGTCGGCATCGGGTCGCGGTGCCGTGGTCATCGTCAACGGTGAAGAGAAGAAGCTGGGCCTGAATCAGTCGATTGCCGGGAACTTCAAGAAGCCGGAGCGCGCTAATCTCAAAATCTACCCTGATTCGGGCGGGATGTATTTCGTCGATGGCGAGATTAATGGCCAGAGAACCCGTTTCCTGGTTGACACCGGTGCGACCTTCGTAACCCTGAGTGGCAGCAAGGCCAGATCCCTTGATATCGATTTCCGTAAAGGCATTTCCGAGACCGTGCAAACCGCGGCGTCGATGGTGCAGGCGTGGATCGTGAAGCTTGACTCGGTCACCGTCGGCGGGATCCGGGTGAGTAATGTCGATGCCACCGTGATCGCCGGCAGCCAGCCAGCCGAGGTGCTACTCGGCAACTCTTTTTTACAGCATACCCAGATGCAGAAAGCCGGCGCGGTGCTGGAATTGAAGAAACGTTTCTAGGACGCAAAATAGTCGGACCTGACGGCCAATATTCCGTTAAAATACCGCGCTTCTAAACGCTAGTTCCAAGTTAATGATAAAAACTCGCTTTGCCCCGAGCCCAACCGGCGTGCTGCACGTCGGCGGCGCCAGAACAGCGCTGTTTTGCTGGCTGTATACCAGAAAAATGAAGGGCAAGTTCGTCCTGCGCATCGAAGACACCGATCTCGAACGATCGACGCCGGAATCGGTACAGGCGATTCTGGATGGCATGGCCTGGCTGGGCCTCGACTACGACGAGGGACCCTTCTACCAGACCCAGCGTTTCGCGCGTTATCACGGCATCATCGACCAGCTCATCGCGCAGGGCGACGCCTACTACTGCGAATGCTCGAAGCAGCGCCTGGATACGCTGCGCGAACAGCAGATGGCGGCAAAACAGAAACCTCGCTACGACGGCTGTTGCCGGGATCTGGGGCTGCAGCCCGATGCCGCGAAACCGATGGTGGTGCGCTTCAGAAACCCGCAGGACGGCGTCGTAAGTTTTAACGATCACGTCAAGGGGCCCATCGCCGTCAGCAATGCCGAGCTCGACGATCTGATTATCAAGCGCAGCGACGGCAGTCCAACCTATAACCTTTCGGTCGTGGTTGACGACATGGATATGGATATTACCCACGTCCTGCGCGGTGATGATCACGTTAACAACACCCCACGACAGATAAACATCCTGCGTGCGCTAAGGGTCCCGATCCCCGAGTACGCGCATGTGCCAATGATTCTTGGCGACGACGGCAAGCGCCTGTCGAAACGCCACGGCGCGGTCGGCGTGATGGAATATTTTGCAGCCGGTTATCTGCCGCAGGCTTTGCTGAATTACCTGGTGCGCCTGGGCTGGTCTCATGGCGACCAGGAGCTCTTCACGCTGCAGGAAATGATCGACAATTTTTCGCTGGATGCGCTGAACCGATCGCCGTCTTCCTTCAACACCGAGAAACTCAACTGGATCAATCAGCAATACCTGATGAGTCTGCCATTGACTGAGGTTGTCACGCTGGTCAGGCAGCGGCTGGATCGCCTCGAAATCGATTACGATCAAAACCTCGATCTGGCGAGCGTCGTAGATTTGTACCGTCAACGCGTGGCGACGGTAAACGAACTGGTCGATAGCATCAGCTATTGTTTCCAGGAATTTGAAAACTATGACGAGAAAGCTGCCGGTAAAGTGCTGAAAGCGTCGGCACTCGAACCATTGCGTCGCGCACAGGCCCTGCTAACGGCGCTGGAAAGCTGGGATGCGGCGTCGATACATGGCGTCATCGAAACGATTACCGAAGAGCTCGAAGTGGGTATGGGCAAGGTCGGGCAACCGCTCAGGGTAGCGGTTACCGGGGGCTCGTTTTCGCCGCCGATCGATCAAACCATCGAGCTGCTCGGCAAGCAGCGCAGCATCGTCCGGATTCAACGCGCGATCGACTATGTTTCAGCAAATAGCGCATCGTGATTCTTTATATTATTCAGTAACATGCTATATAAACTTAAGGAAGAGCCGGATCAGTCATGCTAGACTCTGCCCCCGTTTGGAAAAGGCTTTCAGCAAGGATCGAAGACAAAATGGCCCTGATGAAAGAACAGTTCACACCCTAGAAAATGAGGGAAAGTAATTTGGTGTCGCGAGAAACCATCAATTGCGTGGTTATGTTTGCCGATGTGGCTGGCAGCACAGCCATGTACGAAAATATGGGCGACGATTTGGCCAGGGAACGCATCTCCAAGGCGTTGAACGCGCTGATTTCGATTTCCCGGCGCCACAACGGCAACCTGGTCAAGACCATCGGCGACGAAATCCTGGTCTACTTTAGCGATATCGACATGGCGGTATACGCGGCCAAGGCCATCCAGGAAGCGATGGAGGACGATCGTTCGCCCGAAACCATCGGTGTGTCGATCAGGATCGGGATGCAATACGGCAGCGCCATCCTCGAGAGCGACGATATTTTCGGTGATACGGTCAATGTCGCCTCGCGCGTCGCCAGCATGGCAAAGGCACGTCAGATTCTTTGTACCCAGGAAATCGCGTTCCTGGTCAAGAATGCGGACCTTTCAAACAACATGCGTCCCTACGATCGCTTGCGCGTCAAGGGACGTAACGAGCAGCTCGACGTTTACCTGTTTGCCTGGGAGCAGGAAGGCGATATCACCAATATGGCGACTGCCAGCAGCTTCACCAACCCGGCGCGTTACGAACAGGCCAAGAAGCTTATCCTCAAGTACCAGGGCAAGGCCTACGAAATCTCAAATGAAACGACTTCCTATATCCTCGGCCGCGGTAAGGATTGCGAGTTGATTATCCATGGCGATCTGATTTCCCGTTACCATTCCAAGATCGAGCATCGGCGCGGCAAGTTTATCATTACCGACCAGAGCACTAACGGCACGTTTGTGCGCACCACGGAAGGGCAGGATGTTTTTCTGCGTCGCGAAGAATTCACGCTGTTCGGCTCGGGACACATCAGTCTGGGTAAAAAAGTCGATTTGAACGACGATAATGTAATTCGTTTCGTTTGCGAATAACGCGATATAATCTCTGCGTTTGTTCGTTGGAGATACACGATGAAACCCGGAAGTAACAGCTTTAACACGCTTACGACCCTCGAGCTGGATGGTCAGGAATTCCACTACTTCAGCCTCGAGAAACTCGCCGCACAGATACCCGCAATCGAGCAGCTACCTTTTTCATTGAAGGTATTGCTGGAAAACATCCTGCGTTTCGAAAAGGGTGACGCGGATGCCAGCGCGGACATCGAGGCCTTTGGCGACTGGGTGCAGGCATGCAGCTCACAGCGCGAAATCGCGTTTCGGCCGGCGCGCGTGCTGATGCAGGATTTAACCGGGGTGCCCGCCGTGGTCGACCTGGCCGCGATGCGCGACGCCGCCGCGGACAATCCGCAGCGTATCAATCCACAGATACCGATAGACCTGGTAATCGACCACTCGGTCATGGTCGACGAGTTTGCCACGCCGAATGCTTTTTCGGCCAACGTGGCGCTGGAAGTCAAACGTAACGACGAGCGCTATCGTTTTCTCAAATGGGGAGCCGCAACCTTCGATAATTTTCGCGTGGTGCCGCCGGGAACTGGAATCTGCCATCAGGTTAACCTCGAATACCTCGCTAAAACCGTCTGGCAACACCAGGTCGAGGGCAAGACCTACGCCTTTCCGGACACCCTGGTCGGAACCGATTCGCACACCACGATGATCAATGGCCTCGGCGTGCTGGGCTGGGGCGTCGGCGGTATCGAGGCCGAAGCGGGGATGCTCGGTCAGCCGATATCGTTGCTGATTCCGGAAGTGGTCGGATTCCAGTTTACCGGGCAGCTGCGGGAAGGCATTACCGCGACCGACCTGGTGCTGACCGTCACCCAGATGCTGCGTGCGCACGGCGTGGTCGGCAAGTTCGTCGAATTCTTTGGTGAGGGTTTGACGCAACTGCCGCTGGCCGACCGGGCGACGCTGGCCAACATGGCACCCGAATACGGGGCTACCTGTGGATTCTTCCCGGTGGACGTGGAGACGATTAGATACCTGGGGCTGACCGGACGGGACGAACAAACCCTGCAACTGGTCGAAGCCTATTGCCGCGCGCAAGGCATGTGGTATCAGGCCGATACCCCGGACCCGGTTTTCAGCAGTAGCCTGACGCTGGACCTGGCCTCGGTCGAAGCCTCGCTGGCCGGCCCTAAACGCCCGCAGGACCGCGTGGCGCTGTCGGGCATCAAGGCCGCAACCCAGGCGATGATCGGCAATGCGGATCCGCTTGAGCGCGGCGCGGACGATGCCCTGCAGGACGGCGACGTTGTCATTGCGGCGGTGACTTCCTGCACCAACACGTCAAACCCCAAGGTTATGATGGCGGCAGGTTTGCTCGCGCGCAACGCGCGCGCGGCCGGGCTTTCCAGCAAACCCTGGGTCAAGACTTCGCTGGCGCCGGGATCGAAGGTGGTCACCGAGTATCTCACTGCGACCGGTCTGCAACAGGAACTCGATGCGATCGGTTTTAACCTGGTCGGCTATGGCTGCACCACCTGTATCGGCAATTCCGGGCCCTTGCCCGAGGCCATCGAAAAGCAGATCAGGGAACGCGATCTGAGCGTCGCCAGCGTACTCTCCGGGAATCGCAACTTCGAAGGCCGCATCCACCAGAACGTCAGGGCAAACTGGCTGGCTTCGCCACCGCTGGTAGTCGCTTATGCCCTCGCCGGCAGTACGCGAATCGACCTGACCTCCGAACCCATCGGCGAGTCCAGCGACGGTAAAGCCGTATACCTGCGCGATATCTGGCCGAGTAACCAGGCGATTGCCGACGAAGTTATGCAAGTCAACCAGGCCATGTTCAGGCGGCAGTATGCCGACGTATTCTCCGGCGACGACAACTGGCGGCAAATCGATGTCGAGCAGAGTCTGACCTACCGCTGGGACGATGATTCGACCTATATCCGCAATCCGCCATACTTCAGCCTGGACAATAGTAACCAGCTACAGCCGGTGATGCAGGCGCGGATCCTGGCCATGTTCGGCGACTCGATTACCACCGATCATATTTCGCCGGCCGGCGCGATCGCGGTCGACAGCCCCGCGGGTAGATACCTGCTGGAAAAGGGCGTCGATCGCAACAGTTTCAACTCCTATGGCTCGCGCCGTGGTAACCACGAATTGATGATGCGCGGCACCTTCGCCAATATTCGGATTCGTAACGAAATGACCCCGGATGTCGAAGGCGGCGTAACGCGTTTCATGCCCGGCGACGAAACCATGAGCATTTACGACGCGGCGATGAAATATCAACAGACCGCAACGCCGCTGGTAGTCATCGCCGGTAAGGAATACGGCACCGGATCGAGCCGGGACTGGGCCGCCAAGGGGACGCGTCTGCTCGGAGTCAGGGCGGTGGTTGCCGAGAGCTTCGAACGTATCCATCGTTCCAACCTGATCGGCATGGGCGTATTGCCGTTGCAGTTTATCGACGGCTTCGATCGCAAGCAGCTGCAGCTGACCGGTAACGAAAAAATCACCATTTCCGGCATGCAGCAGGGTTTGCAACCGGGGCAAAAGCTGGAGCTTTCGATTACCGATAATAGCGGCAGCGTTTTAGCGGTAGACGTACTGTGTCGCATCGATACTCGTGACGAAGTGGCCTACTATGAAGCCGGCGGCATACTGCAGTATGTGCTGGATAAAGACTAATCGGGGACAGTAATGCTCATAACCTTTAAAACCAAAGCTTATTCCAACATCACCATGTTTGGTGATGTTGGGCGCAAGATGCTGGAAATGATGGCTTTCGGCAGCTCGGTGCCGGGCGCGATCAATGCCGCGGATGTTGCCACCGCGCTGGCTAACCTCGAGGCGGCGCTGGATAAGATGCCGCAGCTGGTAGAACCGGCCGGTGAGGCCGCTGACGATCAGCCCGCGGTCAGCCTGCACACGCGCGCGCTACCCCTGGTCGAACTGCTGCGGGCGGCGATCGCCGAGGAAGCCTATGTGCGCTGGGAATAGTCCCTGCGCTGGTGCTCGCTGTCCACACAAGTACCGCAGCAGGTACTCGCCGGTACGACATTTTGCGAAAACGATCAACAGAAGAGTAGTAATCAGGATTCACCCGGACAATCTTTAAACCAACTAACCGGTTAACGACAATGGAGACATTATGGCCGATAAAGAGATCCTGCTGGGTTACGCGACCCGGGATAAATCAGGCGGAGATGGGATTTATCCGGTTCATCTGAACTTAAAGCGCGCAAACCGCCATGGATTGATCGCAGGTGCGACCGGCACCGGAAAAACCGTAACTTTACAGGCACTTGCCGAAAGTTTTTCGCAACAGGGAGTGCCGGTGTTTCTGGCCGATGTCAAAGGTGATATATCGGGCATTAGCCAGGCTGGAAAATCCCATCCCAGGGTTAACGAAAGACTGCAGGCCCTCGGCTTGCCACTGGACCAATGGCGCGGTTGTCCGACGGTTTTCTGGGATCTCTACGGCAAGCAGGGGCACCCGGTTCGCGCCACGATTTCCGATATGGGGCCGCTATTGTTATCCCGACTGCTGGGATTGAACGCGACCCAGGAAGGCGTGCTCAATATCGTTTTCGCGGTCGCTGACGACAACGGCCTGTTGTTGCTGGATCTCAAGGATTTACGCGCCATGCTGCAACATGTCGCGGCCACCGCGAACGAACTCAGGAATCTCTATGGTAACGTTTCGTCCAGTTCCATAGGCGCAATCCAGCGACGCCTGCTGGTGCTCGAACGCAGCGGCGCAAAAAAGTTTTTTGGTGAACCGATGCTCGAACTGGACGATTTGATGCGGGTCGATGCCAGCGGCGCCGGCGTGGTCAACGTGCTGGTGGCAAACAAACTGGTGCAGGAACCTGCGGTTTATTCGACGCTGTTGCTGTGGCTAATGTCCGAGCTGTTTGAAAACCTGCCTGAAATCGGCGATCCGGAAAAACCCAGGCTGGTGGTGTTTTTCGACGAAGCGCATTTGATGTTCAAAAATACGCCGACGGCGCTGATCGACAAAATCGAACAGGTAGTACGCTTGATTCGCTCCAAGGGTGTCGGGGTGTACTTCATCACGCAAAGCCCCGGAGATATCCCGGATTCGGTGTTGGCACAATTGGCCAACCGGGTACAGCACGCCCTGCGCGCCTTTACCCCGAAAGAGCAAAAAGCGGTACGGGTGGCGGCGCAGACTTTTCGCAGCGACAAGAGTTTTTCGGTGCAGGATGCGATCAGCGAAATGGGCGTCGGCGAGGCCCTGGTTTCAACCCTGATGGCAAACGGCTCGCCTTCGATCGTCAAGCGGGCAATGGTAAAACCACCGCTATCCCGCATCGGCGCCGCGAAAAAGGCCGAGGTTTACGAGATACTGATGGCAAGCCCGCTGGCGGAAAAATACGGCACTGCCATCGATCGCGAATCGGCCTTCGAGAAACTGGCTAAACGCGCCGAGGCGGCGGCGCAGGCCGCCACCGAGCACAAGCCGACCCGCAAACGCGCGCATGCCGCGCCGAAACCACGTGGCCGTCCACGCCAGGGTGTTGTCGAGACTTTCGTCAAGAGCGTCGTGCGCAGCCTGGGCAGCAGAACCGGGCGGGCGCTGGTACGTGGGATCATGGGATCCCTGTTCAAGGGGCGTTAAGCCGCTGGCGTTATTGTGTGGCTTAATCTCTAACCATCGAATCGACCACGGCGGTCCAGCCGTGGGCGATATTGTCATGGTTGTATCCGCCACCACCCATCGCCAGCATGCGTCCCGCGCAATAATCGTCCGCGATTTTGCGCAAACTCGCGGCTGCGTGAGCATGTGAGGCCGGGCTGAATTCCATATTGGTGATCGGGTCGCCCTTGATACTGTCGGCGCCGCATTGCAGCAAGATGAATTCCGGCTCGTGTTTGCGCAGGTAACTTTCAATAATTGGCCACACTTCCTCGAATACCGCATCGTTGGAGAATGGCGGCACCGGAATATTGAGCTTGGTGCCCTCGGCGGCTCCGGTGCCGGTTTCGTTGACGAATCCGGTGCCCGGATAAAGGGTGCGGCCGTCTTGATGGATGTCGGCAAAAATCAGGTCGGGATCGTCTTCGAAACTGTAAAACACGCCGTCACCGTGATGCGCGTCGATATCGATGTAGGCAACGCGCTTGATGGCGTATTGCGCGCGCAGATACTCGATCGCGATGCCACAGTCGTTGAACACGCAAAAACCGGCGGCGACGTGCCTGCGCGCATGGTGCAAGCCGGCAATCGGTGAAAACGCGCGTTTGAACTCACCTTGCATGATGCGATCGATGGCGTCGGTTACCGACCCGGCGACATGGCTTGCGGCCTCGAACATACCGACGAAGGAGGGCGTGTCGCCGCCATCGAGGTAGCCGTGCCCGCTCACCGAATAATCGCGCACCTTGTCGATATAGTCGCTGGTATGAAACAGCTCGATGCGGTCGCTGCTGGCCGCTACCGGGGTCTGAATCACCAGCTTTTTATCCAGACCCTGCCGCAGCAGCTCGGCCTGGAAAGCGTCATGGCGTTGCGGGCCGAACGGGTGCCCGTCTTTGAAGCCGTAATCGGCGAGGGCCTGGCCGAGGTAGATGCAGGTGTCTTTGGAGGACATGGGTGGGTACCGGTTCAATAAACAGGGCCATTAAAGACCATCCCCGGTGGCCGGGTCAAATCCCGGCTTTAAATAACCCGCAGACTATTTCTCTTCCTGGCCGATCACCCATTGGTGGTCGCATTTCTGACAGCGCGCATAAATTGGCCAGGCCTCGGCGCGAACCTCGAAAAGGCCGTATTTACCGCAATGGCTGCAGGTAGCGGAACTGGCGCACTGCTGGGCGAAGGAAAACCGCATCCAGAAGCGGCGAAACAGCTCGATGGCACCCAGGCCGATGCCGTACAACACCACCAGCGAAACAATCGTGAAAATGCCGGAAAGATTTTTGCCGACAAACTCGATTACGGCGACAAACAGGAAACCGCACAGCAGGCAACTGAGCAGCCAGGCAAAGCTTATATAGAGCTGTCGTTCATGCCAGCGATTGAAATTTTGATGTTGCATGAGCCGGTTCTGCATGCGTCTGTCCTCGGCCGATAAGTATATTCCCGTTGTCGGCTATTTTCCGTGAATATTTAAATTTCGATTTTGCCCATGAACAAGGCATTGAATTTCTTCGATTTTTTTATTTGACAATTGCTTTAATGCAGAAATGAAGCCGAAAAAACGCGAGATAGAAGCGCTCGCAACAATAGGGAGGTGAGTTATGTCGGTGGTCTTTTTATCGGTTGCATGACCGATAGTCGTAACAGTTATCTCGCGTCGCAGCCTCTCCGGGAGATCGAACGCACAGGTCATCGGTGCCCACCAGGCCGGTAGTTTCGAAGGCAGCTAGTCTTTCGCGGCTAGCTGCTGTTCCAGCAGTTTGCAGGCTTCTCGCCAGGGCTCGAACGCCTGCCTATCCTTGAGCAGGTCGAGCCCAAGTTTTGAAAAGGTACCCTCGGTGGCAATCGCCGTGGCGATTTCCCCCGGCGATTGGTCTCGATTCGCCAGCGCCAGTTCGGCCGCGCCTTTCGCCATGCCCATGACTAGTTCGGCGCTGAGTCCGGCCGGCAGCTTTGGCCCCTCGGTCGCCTCGATCAATGCCTGGTAGAGCGAGAAAAACCAGCAGTAAACGCAGGCGAGTATGCTGCCCTGGGTGAAATAAGCCTCGTTATCGACCGCAATCGCGTTTCCGCAGTAGTCGAAGATTTCACGCACGAAGCCCTGGTCGGGGTAAATTAGCGTCGGACTGGCACTGGCCTCGGCGCTGCTGACCGGCATCGCGCGCACAATCTCGAGATCAGCCGGCAATACGGTTCGCAACTGTTCGATTTCGATTCCGGCCACCACACTAATCAGCACCTGCTCAGGTTTGAATTCGAGTTCAGCCAGGCTGTCCAGGCAGTGCGCGGGCCGGGTGGCAATCACGACGTAGTCGCTGCGGTCGACCACCGCCTGGTTGACGAGCAGCACTTCGCAGTCAAAATGCTGTTGCAGGTAGGCCGCTTTTTCCCGATTACGCGGAGACAGCAGTACCGGGCCGGTGTAACCGCCACGGCGCAAGCCCTTGATGGTATACAGCGCGAGCTCGCCCACGCCGATAAATCCGATGCTGTTCAATCATGTCCCCTGGTGAAATTGTTGCGCCCCGATCTGTCCCGACCGCGCAACAGAAACAGCGCCCGATTGGAATAACCGTGTGGTGATCCCGCGTCTTCCTTGATCTTGCCGCTGCTATGGTTGTAAAAGCTGGTTGCCGGCATGATGCGTAGCACCAGGCCCATACGGCGTTTGTCGGACAGATTCGCCTCCGAACCGTGCACCAGGTAAACATCGTGCAGCGAAATCTGCCCGCGTTCGAGCACGATATCGCGTGCCTGACTCAGGTCGACCTGGTCATCGTCGATTACCTGGGCCAATGTGTAGTCGTCGCGATGTTCGAAATGATGCGAGTAAATCCGGTGATCGCGATGCGACCCGGGAATGTATTTCATGCAACCCTGTTGCGGAGTCGAGCCATCCAGTGAAATCCATACCGTCAGCGTTTCCAGCGGCTCGATCGGATAATAATCGCCATCCTGGTGCCACGGAGTAGCCTTGCCGAGGCGTGCCGGTTTACCAAAAATGGTCATCCCCCAGAGGATGAAATCCGGGCCGATCAGCTGCTCGATCATGTCGAGGATTTCGGGAATGCGCGCCATTTCGAGCCAACCGGGGTCGCCTTTAACCCCGTAGGCGCCCCCGGTATCGAGATGTGGACCGAGAATGAAATCGGCGGCAAAGTCCGGGCTGTCGCGGTTGTCGTCCAGCAATTTCTGGTAAAGCTCGTCGATCCGCGCAAGGATTGTGTCCGCTACCCGATACTGCGCGGGAATGACTAGTCCATCTTTACGGTAGGTTTCGATTTCGGCTTCGCTCAGGGGCATCCCCCGAGGTTATTACAAAATAGTGGGCGAATGAAGTCAGTTGTAAAAATTCATGCTATCTTTGCCGCCGAATGAGCAAGCCGATACTTCAAATAACCAGCGCGCCGATCGGCGTCGGGCAGGAACGCGCCTGCTATCAGCATCCCGAAGATAACGCCAGGGTTATCAAGATCCAGAAAGGGGAGAGCGACAAGCAAACCCGGCGCGAACTCACGCTGTATCGCAACCTGGCGCGGCGCGGTATGCGCGACTTCGAGCATATCCCGCGATACTATGGAAAAGTCGAGACTAACCTCGGCGAGGGATTCGTCGTGGATAAAATCGCGGATTACGATGGCGCCGTTTCCAGATCCCTGTGGTGGCATTTCGAACGGGGTTATCCGATCGCCGAGTTTAGCCCCTATCTCGACGAACTCAAACAGTACCTGCTCGATAACCGGGTCGTATTTTGCGTCGACATGGGGCGCTACAATATCCTGTTTCAAAAGCTTTCACCCAAGCAGGCGCGCCTGGTGGTGATCGACGGACTCGGTAATCACAGCGCGATCAACTGGCTGGATAACATTGGCTGGTTTGCGCGCCGCAAGATTGAGCGGCGCTGGCAGCGATTTATCGGCAGGTTGAAGAATTACTCGGCTGAAACGATGTCCGCCTATGGCGCCAGCCCCAAATCGCTTGATACGGCCTATCGCCGGAGTGGATAAACCAGGGACGGGGAAAGTGGAAAAAACCGCTAGCTAGCTAAAGCATTGTCTCGTTGACTTGCTACTCCAGGTGATTCGCCGGTTCGGCGAATAACGATTTCTCTAACTACTTTCGCTGGCAGACTGGCATTCGAGGCACAGGCCGGCAAACGGTTGCGCCTGTAAGCGGGCAAACGCAATCGGCTCGGCGCATTGCAGGCAAAATCCGTACTCTCCGCTGTCGATGCGCTGCAACGCGAGCTCGATTCGTTTTGCTAGCTGGGTTGCCAGTTGCCGGTTGGCGAGCGCCATCTGTTGCTGCTGGATGGCATCGATACGCGAAACCCGGCCAACCGACTGTTGGTCGAGCGTTACCGGTTTGGTGGCGTCGTCAGTGTTGGTTAATTGTGCTTCGAGCTCGCGCTTTTTTACTTCGAGCTGGTCATGTAACGCGTCGATTTGTTGCTGATTGAGTTCAGGCGTGGACACGTTTCAGGAATTCGCGGCAAGGTTCTGTGGCGCGGAGTCGATACCGTAATCGGTGCGTGTTATACGCTGTTCGCGGGTATGTTTGCGAATACTCCTGTTCTTCGCGATCGACTCCGGACGCGCGTATCCGCGCCCGTGATCGAGGTGAACGCAGCTGCAACGATAGCGCACCTGCCTGGGCTTGATGCCCATATTCACCAGGCGTTCACCGAATTCGCGATCCTGACCGCCGTATTGCATGCGTTCATCGAATCCGTTGGCGTCGATAAAATGTTTTTTCCAGGTCGACGAACTGTGGCCGTTCCAGGTGGCGCGCGTAATTGTCAGCGCATCCAGGATTGCGCCCATCAGCGGATTTGAGAATAGCTTTGCAATTTTCGGTGTAAAGGGCACGCCATGGCGCAGTAGCCAGCCCGGGCGGGTACAGTTGCCGCTGATAATGTCCTGCTTGCTGATCGCGCGCGAAACATCGAGTGGTAGCTTGAAATAACCCCCTGAAAGCATCGTGTTTTCGGCCGCGAGCTCGACATGATTTTTAACGAAGTCAGGGTGTGGAATACAGTCGCCATCGGTGAAGATGAGGTATTCACCGCGGCTCGCGACGATGGCTTTATTCATAATCCGGCATTTCTGAAAACCGTCATCCTCCTGCCAGATGTGCTGCATCGGAATATCGATTTGCGACTTTAGCCGCTCGACGACTTCGCGAGTTGCCTCGCTGGAGCCGTCATCGGCGACGATGATTTCAAAATCGCGATAAGACTGCACCGAAAAGCCCCACAGGGTTTTTTCCAGCCACTGTGGGTGGTTATAGGTGGTGAAAATTACCGATGCAAACATCAGCTGCACTCTGCGTAGATTGATTCCAGTTTGGCGCACTGCTTGCGCACATCGAAATATTGCTCGACCCGCTTACGCCCCGCCATTCCCATATTGTGGCGCAAGCCTGTATTTTCCAGCAAATCCGCAATGTTTCGCGCCAGTCCGACAATGTCTTTTTCATCGCTTAGCAGCGCTGTGCTACCCTCGTCGACCGCTTCGACCAGGCCGCCGCTGCGAAAACTGACTACCGGGGTTTGCAGCGCCTGGGCTTCGAGAAACACCATGCCGAGCCCCTCGGCATCGCCGCTGGCGGCGGTTATGCTGGGCGCAACAAACAGCCAGCAGCGAGCCAGGTACTGCCGAATTTCCGCGGCGCTGGCGGTGCCGGCAAAGTCGACATTCAATTTGCGCGACGCGGCTTCCTGTTGCAGGGAGGCTTTCAAATCGCCTTCACCGATAATGGTTAGCCGCAGTTCCGGGAAGCGTGGCTTTAGTTGCTCCATCGCCTGCAGCAAGTAGGTGCAGCCTTTTTTCTCCACCAGACGCCCGACGAAAAGCAGCGAGGGATCGGCTGTTTCGTCTTTTGGCTGGCTAAACTTTTCCAGGTCGATGCCAATGTAGTGTTGAATCAGTTTGTCCTCGGGGCAGCCGCGCGCGAGCGCCTGTTGCGCAATAAAATGCGAAACCGCTATAACCCGGTCCACGTCGGCAAAAAATTGCTGATTGCCGTGGCTTTGCGCGGTTGCATTTTCATACTTGGTAATATCGTGACCGTGGACCGTGGTTACTACGGGCAACTCCAGCCGCTTGCCAATTTTGACGGCATCGAGGCCATCGTTGAAGAAATGCGCATGGATTAAGGCAGGCGAATGGCTGGAGATGGCATTGAGCCAGGCGTTCGCGCCGCCGAAACCCCGGCGCAGCATCAGTTTCGACAGGGAGGCGATGCGGCTGTAATCATCCAGCAACACGGTGGTCGCCGCGTCCAGCATCGGCAGGCCCGACAAATCCTTCTGGTAGCCGCAGAAAACAGCGTGGAAATTCGGCAGTAGTTGACCCTGGTCGGCAATAAAGGTTTCCGAGTACGAGAGCAGGCGCTTGCGAAAAATAGCAACGGTTGAAGTCAATATAAATTGCCCTTGTGAGCGCCGGCTGACGACGCCGGCCTTGCTTTTTTGGAATCAGGATTGGGACAGCTTATGCCGTATCTGTTTGAGTGCCAATTGCATTTTAATATAACGGCTTATGCTGCGCAGGCCAAGCCCGTCGCGCAGGATAAGCGGTAACAGCCTGATATTCCACTGGCGGCACTTTTGCTCGATGACGTCGATAACCGCCGCCGCGCTGGGGGCTGGAATTTTGCGACATTCACGCGAGATCTGGGTCAGGGTGAGCACCATCAAGCCTTTGTGCGCCCTTTTCTGGCGCGGGGTAGAGGCAAAGTTGCCCGAACTCTCGACCGCGCCGAGCCAGTCGATATAAGAACCTTTCTCATACTTGCGACCGGTCGAACCGGTATCGTGCTTGCGATAACGGTAAACCTCGCGCCCGAGTAGCACCAGGGATTCAGCGGCAGCAAACATCTGGCTGAAGTACAGCAAGTCCTGCGCCATGCGCACCCCGGTGGTGAAACGGATCTCGCCGAGTTTGTCGCGGCGAAACAGCTTGCCACCGACATGACCACGCACGGCGGAATGGTCAAACAGAGCGGTTAGTACGTCCTCGTTGGAAACCAGCGTTGTCGAGTGAACCTGGTCGGGTGCGGGTTTTTCTGATGTTTCATCGAATAGCAGCAGGTTGCCCTTGACGATATCTGCTTGATATTGCTCGGCCGCGCCGAACAGGTCGGACAGGGCGGTTACCGGGAGCACGTCATCGGGGTCGACGAACATCACATATTTTCCCCGGGCATGATCGAGGCCGCGGTTACGTGCCACGCTTACCCCTGCATTTTTTTCACTCTCGATGAGAACGATTTTTTCTCGCTGTTCGTTGCTAAACCGCTGACAGACTTCCAGACTGGCGTCGGTCGAAGCGTCGTCGATCAGGATTATCTCGTAAGCCCGGGTGAAATCCTGCTGCAGCATGCTGCGCAGGCCTTGCTCGATGTAGCTGGCAACGTTAAACACCGGCACGACGATCGATACCATGAGATCGCTGGCGTTTCTGTCGGCTCCGGTCACGCTAATGATTCCCGGTTTTGTGGCAGCCTGTCGTTGCTGATTTTTGCCAGCAGCAGGGGCAACATTATCCCGCTAAACATCGTGGCCGATTTGACCTCGAAATGATCCTCGGCCAGGCAACCGATGAGATAGGTCAGGCAGATAAAAATAATCGACAAGCGGGCGACGTCTGAATCACGTTCGTCGGCTTTTTGCGACATTGCAATATATACCGGTATCAACATGACCAGCAGAAACAGAATCAGCCCCGGAAAGCCGCGCGTTGCGAGGGTAGCGAGATACTGGTTATGTACATATTTATAGCGGTGGACGACGTCGTTGACCTGGTAGCGCTCGGAGTTGGCTCTTGCCATAACCTGGAAGCCACCTACACCGACGCCGAGTACCGGGTTTTCCTGGAAGATTTTCCAGCCGGTTTTCCATAACTCCAGGCGCGCGCCGATACTGTTCAGGCGAGAGGCGTCGCGGTAATCGTCGGTTGCCAGGTAATTGTCGATACTTGCCAGGCTATGATCGACACGTTGTTTTACGATGGGCAGTGCATACGAAGTAGCCAGCACCAGCAGCAGCCCTCCAGCCAGGCCGAATCTTTTCCACAGGGTGAGCGACCTGGCGAAGTAGAAAAGGAACAGGACACTGAGTACGGCGAGCGTCAACCACGTGCTTCTGGATTTGCTGAAAACGACCGTAGCCAGCCCCATCAGCGCGCCGGCCAGCGCGATCCAGCGCAGTGACTTTTCCGGTTTTTCGATGAAGTAGAATAACAGGATTCCCGACATGCAAAGCTGTATCGGACCGAATCCATTTGGATTCATACCCTGCAGTCGATGGTCGATTCCCTGGGCCAGGTCGATCAGGATATCAGTTAGCGAGAGCGTGACGCTGGCGAACAGTGTAAGCAGAATTACCCGGTCGGAGATTCCGATTTTTCTGAACAGAAAGAACAGCGGAACCACAAACAGGAGATAGAAGTGGCGACTCCACAGAAAGGCTGCGCCGCGACCCGGTTCGCCATTGGCATAGTAAGTAAAGGCTATCCATAAAAAATTCACGATAATCGCGGCAAAAAACAGCCTCTCGGCGGCCACGGTATCCTTGACCTGTTTAATATGGAATAGCATATAAGCCAGTCCCAGCAGTAGCAGCAACACGAACCAGATTTTCGCAGTGTCGGTATAGCGTGGCAGCATTACCGCGTAAAGCATGAAAAGTATCGTTCCCGAGATCGGCACTAGCTTCGACTTCATGTCAGAAAAATCGACAGGCATTCAGGTTTCTCGTTGCGCCAGGTCACACGCTATCAATCTGGGCGCAACCAGGGTCGGTTTTGAAAGCGCGTAGGTTATCACAAGCACCGGGCTTTGCTATCCGCGAGCGCCATTTTTGCCGCCGATATGGCTTTGCCAGCGGTTGACGGCTGGCGTAGCTTTTCTGCCAGAGATCCCGAACTCGCAGGTCGTACCTGTCCAGGGTTTCTCGAACAATGCTGCGTAAGCCCGCCGTTGTCACAGGGGCTCGATAGATTCGTTAACAGAAATTGATTCTGGTCAATTAAACCGACTTGAAATCAGTTGACCTAACCCTAGTTAATCTGGCGTAAAGAGTCGTTCTTAGTGAACCTTTAAATCAATTGACTAGGAGACTGATATGAATCTGGAAAAATTTAAACCCTGGAACTGGTTCAAACACGAGGAAGGCAACAACGGCAGCCAGCAGATTCCGGTGAGCCGTGAACAGGCCGAAAGTCAGCCGCGCGGTCATGGCGGGTCTTTGATTGGCCTGCATCGCGATATGGATCGCTGGTTCGATGATGCATTCAAATCGTTTGGCATGCCCTCGCCACAAGTGCAAAACCGGCTCGCCGACAGGTTGCCGGAATTTTACCGCCCGCAAATCGATATTTCGGGTGACGCCAACTGTTACCAGATCAGCCTGGATGTGCCGGGACTGACTGAATCCGATCTGTCGCTCGAGGTCAAGGACGACGTGCTGACCATCAAGGGTGAGAAAGAGGAACGCAGCGAAAGCAAGGAGAAGCATTATTACCGCGTGGAACGCAGTTACGGTTCGTTTCAGCGCACCCTGGCCTTGCCCGACGATGCCAATGCCGACGAAATCAAGGCAAATCTCGACAAGGGTGTATTGAAACTCGAAATCCCGCGACGCGCTGCTGCTGTCGAGCAGGACGTCAAGCGCATTTCGATTACATCCTGATTCAGGGTTAAATCAGGACCGGCTGCGCGGCAGCCGGTCTTGGTTTCGTTTCTGTTTGATGCATAGGAGTTTTCCGAGATGAAAATAAATATGAAGAATGGGATTTTTTTCCTGCTGCTCGCCTTCAGCCTGTCGTCAGCACAGGCGGCCTTGCCCAATGTCACCGTGGAAGGAAAACCGTTTCCCACGCTGGCGCCGATGCTAAAGCAGGTAAATCCGGCGGTGGTCAATATATCGACTTTTTCGAAGCGCGAACAGCAGTACAATCCGTTGTTGAACGATCCGTTTTTCAGGCGATTTTTCGATCTTCCCGAAACGCCTGAATCCGAACCTCAGGCGCCCGAAAAACGCCAGCAAAGTGCGGGTTCGGGGGTTATCGTCGGTGCCGATGACGGCATCGTTATGACCAATTACCACGTTATCCGTAACGCCGACGAAGTCTACGTGTCGCTGATCGACGGCCGTAACCTGAAGGCCGAAGTGGTGGGCACCGATCCCCAGCTGGACATTGCGATCCTGAAAGTCGAGGCCGATGAATTGACCGAGGTCAAAATTGCCGATTCGAACCGGCTCGAGGTCGGCGATTTCGTCGTTGCAATCGGTAATCCCTTCGGCCTTGGGCAAACCGTGACGACCGGTATCGTCAGCGCACTGGGCCGCAGCGGTCTCGGCATCGAGGGCTATGAAAATTTCATCCAGACCGACGCCTCGATCAATCCGGGTAATTCGGGCGGTGCGCTGGTTAACCTGGCCGGGGAACTGGTGGGTATCAACACCGCGATTATCTCGCCGGCCGGCGGCAATGTCGGTATCGGCTTTGCGATTCCGGCAAACATGGCGCAGGCCAGTATGGCGCAAATCATGGAATTCGGTGAAGTCAGGCGCGGGCAGATCGGCGTCGGTATCCAGGATATTACACCGGACCTGCGCGACGCCTTCAACCTGAAAAAAGGCCAGTTTGGGGTGCTCGTGACCAATGTATTCGAGGATACGCCCGCCGCAAAGGCCGGTTTGAAAACGGGAGATATCATCCTCGAAGTCGACGGCAGGAAAACGCGCTCGGCCGCACAGCTGCGCAGCCGGATTGGTATCAAAAAGGTCGGCGACGAGGTACGACTTAGCGTGCTTCGCGACGGTAAACGTATCCAGCGAGAGGTCGAGATCGGCGTCGCCAGGTCGCCTGTGGCGCAGGCCGAGAATCTGCCGGAGTTACTGGCGGGGCTGCGCATCGACAATAATCCGGATGGAGACGGCGTGCTGGTGGCTGGTCTGGCGCCGAATTCGCCCGCAGCCTACAGCGGGCTGCGACCGGGCGACGTGATCGTCGGCACCAACAAGCGCCGGGTGCGCGATATCGAGTCCTTCAGAGCGGCGCTCGAGCTCAGCGAAACATCGATTCTGTTGCGGGTCGAACGCAACGGTGGCTCGTTGTATATCGTGATCCGTTAAATCAGTCTTGTCAGCCGGGATCGCTGAACGCTATAAACGAGGGACCGTTATCCTGGCCCCGCGGTTTAATTCGATGTATCGAAGCCGCGGGGCCGATTGTTTCGATTGCCTTTGGCTACGCTTGCAGGGCTGGGCTAATGCGCCGCAACAGGATAACGCCAGAGCTGCGCCAGTTGCTGCGCATAGTCTTGCCAGCTGAGCGTTTTTTTGCTCCGCAGATCCTGTTTCAGTTTTGCCAGGGCAACTGGCTGCGCCACCGCCGAGGCTGGCAGGTACACCAGGCCATGCAATAATTGCTGCCTGATATCCGCCGACAGCCACTGATCTGAAGCAGCATGCCTGATTGTGTCGTACGGAACCGTTTGCGGGCTCGCTTGCGGGCCCAGGATCACTGTTTTTTCCGATTCCCTGAAAGCGGCAAATTCATGTTGCCACTCTTGTTCGGCGGGCCAGTAATACGACATCCTTTCGCTCGATGGCTTGTAAACCGCCGTAAAAACTGTGCCAAATCCTTGGGCATAGTTGGTGCTGTGCAGGGGCGCGGTTAAAAATGCTGCGCGTAACTGGTGCTCGTCGATCTTCTCCCGCGCCAGCAGCTCATCGAGAAACCGTTTGCGTTCACGCGTTTTGGAGAACCGCGCCTGCTGCGGCCAGGTCACCCGCGTTTGATGATTGGTAATGCAGGCTTCGCGGGTCACGATCGCCGTCTGCTGAGGCGCCAGCATCACGGTCGCAAAGGCGCCTTGCCGGTCGAGCAGGGTAACGTTATAGGCCATGTGCGAGGGTACCCGTTGCAGCAGCTCGATTCCCTGCTTGACGTTCTCACAAGTTTGCAGCAGGTAGCGCATGATGAACGGGATGCCGAAACCTCTACCCACCTGGTTGCTACCGCCAAAAGTTACCGAAGCGGCCAGCCCCGATCTGTTCATGCCATCGTCCAGGCCCCAGAGGCATTCATTGGTGCCCATAATCTCCTGTCCGAGCCAATCCGATTGGGTCAGCAGGTTTTCGGACAAATCCGGGCTGAGATCATAGTTGCGTATCAGCACCGGTTCGTCGTCCAGCAAAATCGCTTGCGAGCAGTTCACCAGGTAGGCCGGCGGCTGATATCCCGTCAGAAACTGTGCCGCGACTGGGCAGTCATTGCTGGCCTCACGGAAGGCTTCGTAGAGCGGCAGCATCTCCGGCATGATCGCGACCAGTTGTCGATGAGCCTGCTTTAGCGCCTGCGGCGAAATTTCAGTTTGCATTTTGCGACGGTACCAGGCCTCGTAGGCTTGCCAGTAGTCATTGAATATGCCTTGCCATTGTGAACCGATCGTGCCGATTCTGCGTGCGCGAAAGATGGTCGATTGCATGAGCTCTCCTGCTAATTACGGGATGATTTAATGATCAATATGGCCCATACTGTGAGCTTTAAGCGCGGATATGTCAACAGTATGGATCATATTGATTTTTATTATCCAGGTCCTTTAACGGTGAAATCGACCGATATCCCCGAACTTTTCAGCCTGTGGCGCATCCAGAACACGGCCACCGTGTACCGTACCGAGCGCGCTTATCAGAGCGGCGGTTTCGGTAATCCGGACAAGCACCCCTACGTCTGGGCGGTGGCCCTGCTGCTCGATGGGCAATGGGCGCGCGTGCACAATACACGCGATCAGGGACGCGAATGGAGCAATCTGGATCGACTGGAAATGTGGCTGCGCGAGCAAGGTATTTCGCACTGGCAGCTGGTTAACGATCTGGAGGAAACAGGCGTCAGGCGATTGGGGGAGGCCTACCATGCGCCAGCAAAATAAAATGCCCTTGTATAGCCCGGTCGCTCTCGTATATTTCTGATGAATATTCCCAATCAAGCCAACGCCACTGCCGATACCCGGCGCCTGCGAATCGCGTTTGCCGCCACCGTTGCGTTCGCGCTGTTGCTATGGATGGTGAAACTCATCGAGGTTGCCGGCGGTTTTGACTTTAGCCGGTTCGGAATATATCCGCAGTCTGTTGACGGACTCGTCGGGATTCTGTGCGCACCCTTTATTCATGCTTCTTTCGCACACTTGTTTGCCAACACCGCACCGCTTGTCGTCATCGGCAGCATGTTGCTCTACGCTTACCCGCGCTCGGTCAAAGTGTTGCTGCCGGCCGTCTATCTTGGCGGTGGCGCAGGCGTGTGGCTGTTTGCCCGCGAGTCTTACCATATCGGCGCGAGCGGGCTCGTCTTCGGCATGTTGTTCTTTGTCCTGACAATCGGCGTGCTGCGCTGGGACCGGCGCGCCATAGCCCTTTCGCTGGTGGTATTTTTGCTCTACGGCGGCATGATCTGGGGCATTTTACCGGTCGCGGAGGAGATATCCTTCGAGTCGCATCTGAGCGGTGCTCTAATCGGTATGGTGCTGGCCTTCCTGCTCAGACAGCGTGATCCCGAGCCGCCGCGCAAGCAGTATAGCTGGGAGCGCGAAATGGAGGAGCTGGAGGATGACGACTACGACTGGCCGGATCGGCTGTAGCCCAATGCGAGCCAGTATTTTATCCCTGTCTAATCCCCCTTGATGCGATTCTTAATCGTTTCGAATTCTTCCTTTGTGACAAAACGGTTTTTGTAAAGCTCGGTCAGATTCCTAAGATGAATTTCCCCGGATTTCGAGGCTCTAACAATATCGGCCAGTCTTGCCCTGATTCTGGTATTGAGTGTTTCCTTCCACTGCGGTGCTTTTCTATGTATGGATCCCTCCTTTTGACGCATATTTTTGCTATCACAGATTATGCTGACTAATCCTTTGTCGTTAAATACGATAGCAAATCTCAGGTAGTGTTTCCTCACGTGATAACCGGCATAAATTGCGTCTTCAGATTCGTTTTCATAGATCCACGATCCCCTCAGTGCCTCCATTACGGCTGATGCTTTTTGCTCAGTCGTAAGACTAGGGTTAACGTGGATCTGCGTGGGGTAATAGATACGCTCACTGGTCGTACACTCCTCGGACACAGATGTTGGAATATCACTCGCATGTAAGTTTTGCGCGGTTATTAAGAGACTGGTCAGGGACAATAGAAATCTAATAATTTTCATATTATTTTATTGATTGATCACGGCTTAACAATTTCCTATGTATAGCATAGTGTTTATTGCTTACTTCGAGATCGATGCATCACAATTACGTGTAGCAGTTGCACGACCCTATAGCATCAGAGCTATTCGATGTGCTTGCCGGACTTCTAGCTGATCTGCTTTTTAGGGTAAATAAAGGCGCCAGATATCAGCACTCCCTGCCAGTCTTAACTATTAGGGACTAATCTCGAAGTTATCTGTTTACGGAAACCGGCAGATACGGCCTGAGCCAGTCCAGGGAGGCTGAAGTAGCGACGCTCGGAAAATACTCGGCACCGACATAACCCCGGTAACCGAGGCTATCGATCAGCTCGAAGATTTGCTCGAAGTCGATGCTGCCGCGCCCGGGTTCGGTGCGCCCGGGTACATCCGAAAACTGGATGTGCCCGATCTGATCGATAATAGCCGGCAGTCTGCTCGCCAGGTCCGCTTCCATCATTTGCATGTGATAGAGATCGTACTGTATGAGCAGTTCGAGATCGGGCAGGGCGTAGATCAGATCGAGCGCCTGCTGCGAGCCGTTCAGGAAAAATCCGGGCAGGTCGATCGTGTTCACCGGCTCGATCAGCAGCTGTATCCCGAGTTTGCGGGTTAAGTCGCAGGCCTTACGCAGGTTCGCTTTAAACACGGCTTCACACAGTGCCCGGTCGTGTTGCGGACCAGGCCGACCGGCGAGCAGATTCATGGCTTGCGGTCGCAGGATCGCGGCAAATTCATACGCCTCTTGCAAGGCGGCCTGAAACTCAGGCTCGCGTCCGGGCACGGCAGCCAGCCCCTCGCCCCCGTGCAGCAGGTCACCGACCGGAAAATTCATCAAAACCAGCGGCAACCGGTGCGCCTCGAGCGCCAGCTGCAGCGCCCGGGGATCCTCGGCGTAGGGAGACTGGATTTCGATCGCGTCAAATCCGGCATTGGCGGCCTGTTCGATGCGATCGATGAACGCATGCTCGCGATACAGCGTGGAAATGTTGGCGGAAAATTTCGGCATTATGCGGGGCGGCGGAATCGGCTACGACAACGACAAACGATACACCATTGTGCTGATTCCACAAAAAACCCCCACACTTACGTGCGGGGGCTGTTTATTTGGTGGAGACGGCGGGAATCGAACCCGCGTCCGCAAGCCCTCTGCCATCGGCTCTACATGCTTATCCCGGGTTTTAATTTAACTGACTGCTACCCACCGGGCGAAGAAGACAGACAGCGATTCTGGTACTTGTTTAGTGCTTTGACCCCAGACGAGTCTCCATCACGATTCTATGAGAGCGATGCTGGAATGTTCCCGAATACCCGAGGGCATAAAGGAACCTGGACGCATAGACACGGCTCCAGTCCAACAGCAATCTACCGGTTATTAAGCGGCGAGTGCGTAGTTGTCGTCGTTGGCAACTATAATTTGCAGGAGAGTTTACGAGATTCCCTACATGCTCGGCATGCACCTCAGGTTTCGCGACCCACGTCGAATCCAAGTCGTCCCCAAGACGATGAATTATAACCCAATATGGTGCTGGCGCTACTAAATTCAATCCCCGCTGTGCGGCTGCGTCGGCAGATACGGCATTATCTGCACATCGCCGCAGGACGTTGCCGGGTTTACCGAAACGGCACGGATGCTCCAGCTTTTGCAGCAGCCGGCAAGGGTCGAAAATCGAGTTGCATGATTTTGCCGCATGATGCACGGGCCTGGAGAAGCCCCTTCGCTTGACTGATATCAAACCGTTTGGATGATTTGTGATTTAATTTGCGGCATGCCTGGCATCCGGAGAGCCACCAAAGCCCGTATGAATATGAAAGCAGAACAACAAAAATCACTGGCGGCGACGCTCGAGTGCCCGCACGCGATCGCCGAGGAGCAGATTCTCGAGCTCCTGGCGGTTTCCAGGCTGGGGCTTTCCAGCGCGCAAGCGGAGCAGCGGCTGACGCAGTACGGACCTAACGCACTACCGAAAAAGACACCACCCGGCGTAATACAGATTTTTGCCAGCCAGTTCAAAAGCCCGTTGATCTATGTGCTGGTTGCGGCGGCGCTGGTATCGCTGGTCATCAAGGAGTTTTCGGACGCCATTTTTATCAGCGCGGTCCTGTTGTTGAACGCCGTGATCGGCACCATACAGGAGTACTCGGCCCAGCGCTCGGCCGACGCCCTGCAGAAAATGATGATGACCCGGGCGCGCGTGCTGCGCTCCGGGGAAGCCTACGAAATCAATTCGGAAGAAATCGTTCCCGGGGATATCGTGATGCTGGAATCCGGCGACCGGGTGCCGGCGGACATGCGTATCCTGGAAAGCCATAACCTCGAAATCGACGAATCGCTGCTATCCGGTGAGTCGATTGCCGTCAACAAGCAGGCCGATGCGAAACTTGTTGCCGATACCGTGCTCGGCGATCGGCTCAACATGGCTTTTGCCGGCAGTATGGTTAACCGCGGCCGCGTTCCG
>CAVYHN010000026.1:0-78650 GCA_963768295.1 uncultured Gammaproteobacteria bacterium
GCTCGGCGTCGGCCTCGGTTTGATGCTGTCGGTGATGCCGATCTTCGGCGTGCTGGCGGTAGCGCTGCTGATCGTGTTTTCATTGAGCCGGGTCAGCAGTTTCAATAGCGCGCTGTCGGAAACCACGCTGGCGATTATTTCGCACACCGGTCTCGCCGGCGGCATTATCCTGGTCGGCCTGCTGCCGGCGCAAAGCGTCAACCTCGAAGCCATTCTGTTTGGTGATCTGCTGGCGACCACGCGCACCGACCTGCTGAGCCTGCTGGTCACCACGCTGGTGTTGCTGATTTTGCTGGCCCATCACTGGCGTAGCTTTGTCGCGGTGTCGGTGAGCCGCGAAATCGCCCAGGCCGAGGGTATCGAGGTACGCAAGGTTCAGTTTCTGATGTACACCATGATTGCGCTGCTGGTGGCGGTGATGATGAAAGTCATGGGCGTATTGCTGATCGCCGCGATGCTGGTGATCCCGACCACCAGTGCGCGCCTGTTCAGCCGCAGCCCGGAACAAATGGTCGCACTCAGCGCGCTCTACGGCCTCGGCGCGCTCGCCGGCGGCATCACCGGCTCTTACCATTTCGACTGGCAAACCGGCCCCGCCATCGTCGTCAGCGCAACCGCACTGCTGTTGCTGACGCTCGCGATCACGCGATTTACCCGATTCAACACCGACTGATACCGCGAGTAAAACCATGAAAATTAGCGAAATCGAGGTTTACATTCTGGGTGGGCCCGAAGATGCGCGCCCGCACTGGGTCAGCCATTTCCCGGTTCCGGCGGCGAACGAACTACTGGTTGTGTTGCATACCGACGCCGGCGTCTCGGGTTTCGGGCTTGGCAGTAGCAATGGCTCGCTCGAAAAAACCGCGCAAATGTTTCGCCACGGCCTGCGAGAAATCATAATCGGCGCCGATGCCCTGGCGCCGGAACGCCTGTACGAAAAGTTGATGTCATTGACCTGGCAGCAAGTCGCGGCGGAAAAAGGCTGGAGCAAGGCCGAAATCGTGCTCGCAGCGGCCGCGGTGGATATCGCCATGTGGGACATACTCGGCAAACAGAGCGGACTGCCGCTTTATCGGTTACTAGGTGGACACCGCGACACCGTGCCTTGCTACGTAACCTGCGGTTATTACCGCGAAGGCAAGGACCTCGATGAGTTGCGCGAGGAAATGCAGATGCTCAAATCCCAGGGGCATCGGGCGTTCAAAGCCAAGATTGGGGCGCTCAGCCTGGAGCAGGATATGCGGCGCCTGCACGTCATCCGCGAGGTCATTGGTGACGCGGCGGAATTGATGATCGACGTCAATTGCGGCTGGGATTTGACCCACCGCGCTCGCTGCCGTGAAACGCCTGCCCGAGGTGAATCCGCGCTGGCTGGAGGAACCCCTGCACTGGTATGACGACCGGCGTTTGCTCAAGTTGCTCGCGCAGAAAACCGATATCCCATTGTCTGCCGGCGAGAGCGAATCGAATGCGCACGGCTGCCGCGCACTGCTCGAGGAGCAGGCGATTCAGATCCTGCAGTTTGACTGCACGCGCATGGGCGGCTTCACCATGGGCCGCAAGCTGTCGGCGCTGGCGGAATTGAATCATGTTGCCGTCGCCCCCCACCATGACTGTTTTATCCACGCGCATATTGTTGCCGCCAGTCCCGCGGGATTAATCGTCGAGTCTTTTACCGATCCGGAGCGGGACCCCCTGCAGGCGGAACTTTTCCAGGATCCCCCGCTTATCGCGGATGGCATGCTGCAGCTTAAGAATGCCCCCGGTCTCGGACTGACGCTGCGTGACGACACCATCGAAAAATACGGCAAGCGGATTCTTTAGCTACCTTTTTTCAAACCATGAGCCCTGTTCTTGAACTATACTGACGTTATAAATCACCTGTTTATCTGACGAGTTATCAAATGAAACCAACCTTAAATATCCTAGCAGTTGCAGCCATGATGCTATTGTTTTCGACTCATGGCCGCGCCGATGTGGTCGGTTTCAGTATTGGCGCCTCTTACTGGGACCCGGACCTGTCGGGCAGTTTCAACAGTTCTGGCGGTACCGACGTCGATATTTCTGATGACCTGGGAGTCGACGCTACATCCGAATCGTCCCTCGTGATAAATCTCGAGCACCCGGTACCGTTTTTGCCGAATTTCAAGTATCAGGCCGTCGGTCTGGATAGCACGGGCCGAAAGACGATATCCAGCGATATTACCTTCGAGGGGGAAACCTATAACGCCGGTGAAACGGTGCGCAGCAGCATCGATTTGTCGCATGACGATATCGTTTTATATTACGAAGTCCTGGATAACTGGGTCAACCTCGATATCGGCCTCGACGTAAAACGTTTTGACGGCGAAGTGTCCCTGGTTGGCAGCACCACTACCAGCAGTATCGACGTAGACGAAACTATCCCGCTGCTCTACCTGTCCGCCAGGTTCGATTTGCCGTTTAGCGGATTCTATGTGGGTGCGGACATCAGTACCCTCAGCAGCGGCGATAACAGCGTCGAAGACACGACCCTCAAGCTGGGCTACGAATCAAAAAGCGGCTTTGGCCTCGAAGGCGGGGTGCGCACATTTTCGCTCGAGCTGGACGACGCCGATGACCTCGATTCCGACCTCGAGTACGACGGCGCCTTCATCAACGGCTTCTTCAGCTTCTAGCTCCGGATATACGGATAATCCTCGAGCGATATTGAATGTCAGACCTGCAATCCTGAAAGCCCCCAAACTGTGGGCAACCCCCGGCGGTTGCCCACGATGGGAATCCCCCAAACGAGAAACGCAGGGACACACTGCTTAACTCCGGGTTTGATTCGAAATTAAGGAGTCATGGAAACCGGGGTTTGACGATAGCAGGCAACCGGTGGAGCCGCTGGCGACATAAAGGCTGGGTGCAGCACATCCTCAATCCGCTTTTTGCCATTCAAGATTCAGAATTCATCAGGGATTCGCAGGTCACCCAGGCAGTCGCAAGGGGCTTCACCGGTTGGCTGCGTCTGGAATTTCCCAATCCACCAACTTTAATCCGCGAATCAACCGGTTAAAGGCATTGACGGGCACCGCGCCAGCCGCTAGAATTCGGCCCCTTTTTCAGTATTGCATCGGAGTAACACATGTACGCTGTCATCGCCACCGGCGGAAAACAGTACAAGGTAACCAAGGGTGAAACCCTGCGCGTAGAAAAGCTCGCCGGCGACGAAGGTTCGACCGTCAAGCTGGATAACGTGTTGATGGTTGCCGACGGCGACAAGGTTTCAGTAGGAACCCCGACGCTCGATAAGGCCACCGTGACCGCTAAGATTACCGCGCACGGCCGTGGCGACAAGGTGGAAATCGTCAAATTCCGCCGGCGCAAGCACTCGCGCCGCCAGATGGGTCATCGCCAGAGCTATACTGAAATCGAAGTCACCGATATCAAGGCATAGGTTGTAGACAATGGCACATAAAAAAGCGGCGGGCAGTACCCGCAACGGTCGCGATTCAGAATCCAAGCGCCTGGGCGTCAAGAAATTCGGTGGTGAAGCGGTGATTCCGGGTAACATCCTGGTGCGTCAGCGCGGCACCAAATTTCACCCCGGCGATAATGTCGGCTGCGGTAAGGACCACACGCTCTTCGCCAAGGCGGAAGGCAAGGTCGAATTCAAGGTCAAGGGGCGTAACAACCGTACCTTTATCAACGTGGTTAGCTAACGACAAACCTCGTCAGACCCGACTTCGAAAGCCTCGCCCTCGCGAGGCTTTTTTATTTACGGATGGTATGATCCTGCGATGAAATTTATCGATGAAGCCAATATTTTCGTAAAGGCCGGCGATGGCGGTAACGGCATCGTCAGTTTTCGGCGCGAAAAATATATCCCGATGGGCGGCCCCGACGGCGGCGATGGCGGTGACGGCGGTTCGGTCTACGTGGTTGGCTCGAAGGACTTGAACACGCTCTCCGATTTTCGCCATACCCGCCGTTTCGTCGCCAAACGCGGCGCCAACGGGCAGGGCAAGAACAAAACCGGCGCCAAGGGCGAGGATGTTGTCATCGAAGTGCCGCTGGGCACTATTATTACGACGCTGGATCAGGGCGAGTTGCTCGCCGACGTGGACTCCGAATCCGAAGTGCTGCTGATTGCGCGCGGCGGTTTCCATGGCCTCGGCAATACGCGCTACAAGAGTTCGACCAACCGTGCCCCACGGCAATGCAGCAAGGGCAGCAAGGGCGAGCAGTTCGATCTCAAGCTCGAACTCAAGGTCATCGCCGATGTCGGTTTGCTGGGCATGCCCAACGCCGGCAAGTCGACTTTTATCCGCTCGGTATCCGCGGCCCGACCCAAGGTTGCCGACTACCCGTTTACCACGCTGCATCCGAACCTGGGCGTCGTCAGCGTCGCCAAACACCGCAGTTTCGTGGTCGCTGACATTCCGGGCCTGATCGAGGGCGCCGCCGATGGCGTCGGTCTCGGCATCCAGTTCCTGAAACATTTGCAGCGCACCCGCTTGCTGCTGCATATAATCGACGTCATGCCCGATGCAAGCGCCGATTCCGCGGTTGATTCGGCGCGCAAGATACTGCGCGAACTGGAGCGCTATGACGAGGCGCTATTCCAGAAGCCGCGCTGGCTGGTGCTGAATAAACTCGACCTGGTGCCTGCAGATGAACGTCAGGGCGTTATCGACGAAATCACCACCGGACTCGACTGGTCGGGTTCGGTGCACGCGATCAGTGCGCTCAACAAACAGGGTGTCGACCAGCTTTGCCTCGACATTATGAGTTTCCTGGAAAACGATGAATCGCTATAAAGATGAGTCGCTATAAAAAAGTTATCGTCAAGATTGGCTCGGCGCTGATCACCGCGGGTGGCAGGGGCCTCGACCGCGCCGCGATCACGGCCTGGGCGGAACAGATGGCGCAACTGCGGGCCGATGGGGTCGACGTGGTGCTGGTTTCCTCGGGTTCGATCGCCGAGGGTATTACCCGACTCGGGCTGAAATCACGGCCACGCAATATATCCGAGCTGCAGGCGACCGCGGCCGTCGGCCAGATGGGTCTGGTGCAGGCCTACGAGGCCTGTTTCCAGGCGCACGGCATTAACAGCGCGCAAATCCTGCTCACCCATGCCGATTTGTCCAACCGCAGGCGCTATTTGAATGCCCGTAGCACGCTGCAGACATTGCTGAAATTTGGAGCCATTCCGGTCATCAATGAAAACGATAGCGTCTCCAACGAGGAGATCCGCTTCGGCGACAACGATACCCTCGGCGCCCTGGTGGCCAATTTAATCGAGGCCGATCTGCTAATCATACTGACCGACCAGCAGGGCCTGTTCGATGCCAACCCGGTCGATAACCCCGCGGCGAAGCTGATCGAGCGCGCCGATGCGCGCGATCCGCAGTTGACCGCATACGCAGGCCCCAGCAGCGGCGAGCTGGGTCGCGGTGGAATGCAGACCAAGGTCAGCGCGGCCCGGCTCGCGGCGCGTTCAGGCACGCACACGGTGATCGTTTCCGGCAAGCTGGAAAACGTGATTACGCGCGTGGTGCGGGGCGAAGCGCTGGGCAGTTTTCTGGAAGCGAGCGAAGGCCACCTGGCGGCGCGCAAGCAATGGCTCGCCGGGCACATGCGCTGCGTCGGCGAGCTCAGCCTCGATGACGGCGCGGTCGACGTTTTGCTGAATCGCAACGCGTCGCTGCTGCCGATCGGGGTCAAGGCCGTCAAGGGCGTGTTCAATCGCGGTGAAGTGGTCGCCTGTCTCGCCCCGGACGGCACCGAGATTGCGCGCGGCCTGGTCAATTATCCTTCCGATGAATGCAAGCAGATCGTCGGCAAGGACAGTCGGCAGATCCCGAAAATCCTGGGTTACCAGGATAATCCGGAACTGATCAATCGTGAAAACCTGATACTGATGAAGAGCTAGTTTATGCGCAAACAAGTCATCGCTTTTGCCGCGAGCAGCAGCCGCCGCTCGATCAACAAGCAGCTGGTTACCTGTGCCAGCGGATTGCTCCGTGATGCGCGGGTCGAGATTCTCGACCTCAACGACTTCGAGTTGCCGCTGTTCAGCGTCGACCGTGAGGATGAACTGGGTCAGCCGCAGCCGGCGCGGGCCTTTCTGCAAAAAATCAGCGATTGCGATGGCATTATCATTTCCTTCGCCGAGCACAATGGCGCCTACAGCGCGGCCTACAAGAATCTTTACGACTGGTTATCGCGCATACAGCCGAAGGTTTACCAGGATAAACCCATGGTGTTGTTGTCGACCTCACTCGGCGGCCGCGGCGGCAAGTCGGTGCTCGAGCTCGCGTCGAGCCAGATCCCCCGGTTTGGTGGCGTGATCAAAGCCAGTGCTTCGCTGCCGTCGTTTATGGATAATTTTGATGCCGAGGCGGCGGCGATCAGCGACCCCGATTTCGCCCGGCAGATCGAGACGGCGGTTAACCGCCTGTTTACCGAATGAGCGATCAGGCAAGCGTACTGTTCATACCTCACGGCGGCGGCCCACTGCCACTGCTCGATGACCCGGGGCATGCAGCCCTGAACCGCTTTTTGCGCGCCTGGCCGGCCAGCGTCGCCAAACCGGATGCAATTGTCGTGATCAGCGCGCACTGGGAAGAAGACGTGGTGTCGATCACGGCGTCTGCCGCGCCGACCCTGCTGTTCGATTACTACGGCTTTCCGCCCGAAACCTATGAATACCAGTATCCGGCAGCGGGCCATCCCGTGCTTGCCGAGCGCGTGCAGGGTTTACTGCGCCAGGCGGGTATCGAAGCGAATCTCGATCACCAGCGCGGTTTCGATCACGGCCTGTTCGTGCCGCTGATGCTGATGTATCCCGCGGCCGATATCCCCTGCATCCAGGTTTCGCTGGCGGCCAGCCTCGACGCCGGCGAGCATGTCCGCATCGGTCAGGCGCTGGCTGGGCTGAAAAACGATAATTTGCTGGTTCTGGGTTCGGGCTTCTCGTTTCACAATATGCAGGCGCTGATGAGCAAACGCGATGATTCGATCGATGCGCGCAACCAGGCTTTCGAAGACTGGCTGGCGCAGACCTGCAGTGCCCCAGGTCTTTCTGCGGCCGAGCGCGAACAACGCCTGGCGGCCTGGGAGCTTGCGCCGCATGCGCGCTACTGTCATCCACGCGAGGAGCATTTACTGCCGCTGCAGGTGTGTTTCGGCGTCGGGCAGGGCGCTGCGGCCGCCATGGTATTCCAGCAACCGGTTGCCGGATTTATCGCCAGCGCCTACCAGTGGGATAGTGGTGCTTAACCCGTCGACAATACAAGTCGCCGGGTCAATAGGTATCCTGCTGCGCCAGTTCGGCGGCCTGCACCGGCACCAGCGCGGTTTCGCTGCGCTCTATCTGGCGCTCCCGGTACCAGATGTAGAGGCTGCTTGAAATCAGAATCGTGATGCCCGCAAGCGTGGTCGGACCAGGCACCTCGTTCCAGAACAGGTAACCAAACACCACGGCCCATAGAATATAAGTGAATTCGAAGGGCGCGATCGCGCTGGCCTCGGCCGAACAGTAAGCCTTCGACAGGCAGTAAAAACCAACCGCGGCAATCAATCCGATCACCAGCATCAGGACGAAATCGATATCCGTCGGCAGATTCCAGGCGCGGCCGAAGAAGGCGAGCGACGGGTGTTCCGATGAAACCGAAATCAGGCCGCTCAGCAGCAGCAGGCTAATCAGGCCGCTGGCGATGGTGAATATCAGGATCGCGTTGAAGGCGATTGTCATCGGATGGTCGTGGTCGCCGAGGAAGCGGGTCAGGATGGTTTGCGAGGCGTAGGTCAGGGCTGCGATGAAGGCAAACACTACCGCCAGTGCGTTGAACTCGCCGCCCGGGGATAGAATGACCAGTACCCCGACAAAACCGATCACGACCGCGCTCCAGCGCCGGATGCCTACTTTCTCCCGCAGTATCAGCGCCGACATGGCGGTCACCAACAGCGGCATAGTGAAGGTGATCGACACGACTTCGGCCAGCGGCATGGCCGCGACCGCCAGGTAGTAGCTGGTGTAGGAACAAAAGCCGAGCAGGCCGCGCGCAATCATTAGCGCCGGGCGGCGGGACATCAGCGCAATCTTTTCCTGCGTGAACCTGAAGAACAGGCCGAACAGGCCGAGTGCAATCAAGCCCCGGAAAAAAACAATCTGCAGTACCGAGTAGTGACTGCTGAAATGTTTGATGATGATGTCCTGGATCGAGAACAGGAACAGGCCGAAAACAAGGATTATCGCTCCGCTCGCTGCATCGAGGGTGGTAATGGCTGCACTGGCCCGCATTAGACTCCGCCTTTATGGGTTTAAGGCAGGAGTCTAGCGTCTGCGTGATATTTGAAAAGTGAATTTTTATGGCTACTATTATCGAGAAATCCGATTAACAATCTTGACGGGAGACGCGCTTGAAAATCGATCACATCCGCACTTTTCTGGAAATTTCCAATTGTGGTAACTTCAACCGCGCCGCGGAAAACCTGAATGTCACCCAGTCCACCGTTAGCGCCCGCATCAAGGCGATGGAAGACCGCTTCGGCAGGGTGCTGTTCAAGCGCGGTCATTCCGGGGTCGAGCTGACTTCCGCGGGCCAGCATTTTCGCCAGTATGCGCTCAATATCCAGCGCCTGTGGCAACAGGCGCAGCAGCGCATCTCGCTGCCGGAAAGCTTTAGCCACGGCATCGGGCTCGGCTCGCAGGTCAGCCTCTGGGACAGCCTGATCCTGAAATGGATTCCATGGATGCGCGAGAATGCCAAAAGCGTCGCGATACACGTCGAGGCCGATTATTCGCCGAGCCTGATGCGCCAGCTATCCGACGGCCTGCTCGATATCGGCGTCATGTATAACCCGCGCCAGACGCCGGGACTGGTGATCGAAGACCTGCTGGTGGAAACCCTGGTTCTGGTCGCCACCGATCAGCGCGAAGTGCGCGACGACTGGGTCGAAGACTATGTTTTCGTCGACTGGGGCGAAGAGTTTCGCCGGCGTCACGGGGAAGTCTTCCCGGATTTGGATACGCCCGCGATTTCGGTTGGCCTCGGCTCGCTCGGCCTCGAGTACATCCTGCAAAACGGCGGCTCGGGTTACTTCCCCATGCGCGTGGTGCAGCCGCACATCGATGGCGGTAAATTATTCCGCGTCGGCGGCGGACCCGAGATGCAGCGCCCGGCGTACATGGTGTATCCGGAACTGGCGCGCAATCAGGAAACCCTCGAACTGGCGCTCGGCGGCCTGCGCGATATCGCCAGCCAGTGGGAACAGCGCTAACCCTCATCCCGGTTGGAGTCGTCCCCGCGCAAGCGGGGATGACTCAAAGCTACTAAAATGCCTGCCTTGCGCGGGATGACTCGGGTTAACTAGGCTTCGATCATCTCGAAATCATCCTTGCCCATGCCGCAATCGGGGCATTGCCAGTCGTCGGGCACATCCTCCCAGCGCGTGCCGGGGGCGATACCGTCTTCCGGCCAGCCTTCGGCTTCGTCGTAAATAAATCCGCAAACGATACACTCCCAGCGTTTCATCGATGACCTCAGTAGTTTTGGGTTAACAGGACGTAGTGATCGGCGACGTAGCTCAGATACTCAATTTCTTTTTCGCTGAGCGGCCGTTTCTGCCGCACCGGGTTGCCCAGGTACAGGTAGCCCGATTCGAGAGTCTTGCCTGGCGGCACCAGCGAGCCCGAGCCGATGATGACGTGATCTTCGATGATGGCGTTATCGGTAATGATCGATCCCATGCCGATAAGGCAGCGGTTGCCGATGCGGCAACCGTGCAGCAATGCCTTGTGGCCGACGGTTACCTGGTCACCGATATGCAACTCGGCGCCTGCGGGGCTGTAATCGCCGCGATGCGTCACGTGCAATACGCTGCCGTCCTGGATATTGGTGCCTGTGCCGATGCGAATTTTATTGATGTCCGCGCGAATTACGGTAAGCGGCCACACCGAGCTGTTTTCGCCGATAACAACGTCGCCGATGACCACCGCGGATTCGTCGATATAGCTGCCTTCGCCGATAATCGGGGTTTTGTCCTGGTAACTGCGAATCATTGTTTCGCCCTGTCTGAAGAAACGCGTATAGTAACGATTTTTTCGCAGCACGCATCGATTTTTGGTGAAACCTGAGCGCTTGACAATTCCCGGCCTGCCGCCCGCACTGGGCTCGAAACTGGTGCTGTACGCGCAGTTAATCCGTTTCGATAAACCGATCGGTTTTTACCTGCTGCTATGGCCGACGCTGTGGGCGCTGGCGATTGCGGGGCAGGGCGCGCCTGGCGGCTGGATTCTGTTTGTGTTCGTTGTGGGCACCTTCCTGATGCGCTCGGCGGGCTGCGCGATCAATGACTACGCCGATCGCGACCTCGACCTGAATGTTGCGCGCACGCGCGAACGTCCCCTGACCAGCGGCAAGATCAGCACGCGCGAGGCGCTGTGCGGTGTTCGCGGTGCTTGCCCTGCTGGCTTTTCTGCTGGTGTTGAGCCTGAACCGCTTCACCATCATGCTGTCGTTTGTCGGCTTAGTGCTCGCTGCCAGTTATCCCTACATGAAACGCTTTCATTACCTGCCGCAGGTACACCTCGGGGCGGCTTTCGGCTGGGCCGTGCCGATGGCGTTCGCGGCGCAAACCGGGGCCTTGCCAAAACAGGCCTGGCTACTGTACGTGGCGACGATACTGTGGGCGGTCGCTTACGACACCATGTACAGCATGGTGGATCGCGACGACGACCTGAAACTCGGGGTTAAATCAACCGCCATCCTGTTCGGCGAATACGATCGACTGATGGTTGCCATATTCCAGGTCATGTTCGTGACGGCCCTGGTGCTGCTTGGGCTCGATCTCGGATTCTCTGGCTATTACTACCTTGGGCTGGGTGCGGCAGTGTTATTGCTTGGCTATCAGCAGTTCCTGATAACGGACCGTGCGCCGGCGCATTGTTTCATCGCGTTTTTAAACAACCACTGGGTGGGTGCCGTCGTGTTCGCCGGCATAGCCGGGCACTACTACTCGATTTAAGCTGCAGGTTGGGGGCTACGCGGCGCGGCCTGCTCGACCGAGCTCAGCAGTTGCGAAATTTCGCTGGCCAGCGCGCCGATCAATTCCAGATCCTGTTGGCTGAATTCCTCTTCGCGTTGGGCCATGCTGCTGAAATCCAGGCAGCCCCAGGGCTCCCCATCGAGCGTGATGGGTGCACCGAGGTAGCTCTCGAGCGGCAGTGAGCGATACAGCGGATGGCGCAAGGTTTGGGTAGCGTCTTCGATGCTGGTTTCGGCGACGATTTGCTGACGTTCGAATGTTTCACGGCTATAGCTGTCGCCGAGCTCGTATTTTTCACCGGCCACGTATGCGCCCGAATTGGACTGAACCGCGACGATCTCGTAATTACCGTTTTCGATGCGTGCCAGCACCGCGAGCGTCATCGATAAATCGGCGAGACCCCGGGACAGCAGGGCATCGACTTTATCTTTGAATTGGCTAACTCGCATTAAAATGGCTTACATCCTCCATTGCGGAAGATCAATACTAGTAGCCACGTGGGTTAACACTAATTGTAATTTCCTATGGTGTTTAGAGGTAAAAGGGCGTTGGCTGACGCCTTGGGGGTATTTTTTGTGCTCCGCGGCTGGATAGCAGGTAAATCAGACCGCCTAATGATTGAAAAAAATAATCAAATCCGCGCGGCTAACGAAAAATTGACCAAACCGGGCCGATTAAACTGACCGTAAGCTATCAAATTCTGGTTACATCCAGACCAGGTAGACATGGCTCCAGTAAAACAGGTGGAGCGCAAGTATTGCGCTCACCCGGGTCGCGACAGCGGCCGCCACCGGTACATGATTAGCGTTGGCGCAAGCACCGCAATGAACTCGAGCAAGCTGGCTCACTGCCCGTGATGGGCTGGATTCCAGCAAGATGCGGGGCTCACGAAACGCCATTCCAGCAGGGGAAGAAAGTGCCGGTGCACGCCGTCGTGGTGCAGTGGCAGATCGCCAAAAATATGCAGCAGTTTGATGGCCACATGGGCGGGCGTATTCACTGCGGGGTTTCACCAACCTCGAACTGCTGCAGCAACCAGCTGCGAAATCGATTCACGATATCATCCTGTTGCAGGTTGTCGCGGCAAAGCAGGTAGTAGCCGAATTCGGTTTTCAAGGACTCTCCGACAGGGCGCATCAGGCGTCCCTGTTCGATCAGGTCGTCCACCAGGTAGCGCCAGCCCAGCGCCACGCCGTGGCCATCGCAGGCGGCCTCGATCACCAGCGGATAACTGTTGATCTGCAGATTGCGATTGCCGAGTGGTTCGTCGATATCGTTGCCCCCCAGCCACAGGCGCCAGTTTATCCAGTTCCAGTGACTATCGGCGAGGTCGATCAGCTGCGCCTGCAGTAGCCATGAAACCCAGTCCCGGGCGGCGTCGGCATGGGCGTAATCGGGGCTACAAACCGGGAAAACTTCTTCATCGAACAGCCTGATGACGTGGAAACCGGGCCAGTTACCGTCCCCGTGCAGTACCGCTACCTGTACCTCAGGCCCCAGGCTTTCGCTGTAATCGTCCGCAGCGATAATGCGTAACGCGACTTCCGGCAACAGGGCCTTGAGCAAATCGAAACGGGGACTCAGCCATTGCGAAGCAAAGGACTGATCGCAACCGATCACCAGTTGTGCGCTGAATTCGACGTTCTGGATGTCCATGGTGGCGCCGGCAAGCTGTTTCAAAATGGCGGTGACGGTGTGCTGATACTCGCGGCCCTCGTTGGTGAGTTGCACCGCGCGGTGTGAGCGCGTGAACAGCTTGACCTGCAGACTGTCTTCGAGGTTACGAATTT
Organism: uncultured Gammaproteobacteria bacterium; assembly: GCA_963768295.1. Classification (GTDB taxonomy): domain Bacteria; phylum Pseudomonadota; class Gammaproteobacteria. The sequence goes on from CAVYHN010000026.1 coordinate 12,810, forward strand.
GCTGGCTAATGGCGGCCTGGGACAAATGCAACTCTTCTCCGGCTCTGGTAAAGCTCAGCAAGCGCGCGGCGGATTCGAAGGCGATTAGTGGATCGAGCGGCGGCAGGCGTTTTTTAATCATTTGAAGATAAGTTTTTATTATCCAAATCGATAAAATATTAGCGTTTGAGGATCAATTTGCATTAGATTAAATTATTCGATTCGAAAATAATAGTCAATTTAGAGAGGAGAAAGCATGAATGTTGCAGCCCTGCGCAAACGCGTTGACGATGCGCCGTTCGATCGCGACCCCGCACAGTCTTTTACCATCCCGGCGCGTTATTATCTTGACGCGGATATACTGGCGCAGGAGAAGGAAGCCATTTTCTACCGCAACTGGTTTTATGCCGGCCACCAGAGCCAGTTGACCGAGCCCGGTTGTTATTTCACGGTGCAGGTTTGCGAGCAGAATATAATCGTCATCCGCGACAAGAGCGGCGAACTTAAGGCTTATTACAACGTTTGCCAGCACCGCGGCCATGAGCTCCTGTTTGGCAGCGGCAAGGTGCGCACCATCACCTGCCCCTATCACGCCTGGTCTTACGGCTTCGACGGCGAGCTCAAGGCGGCGCGTAATACCGAGAAGCTGGTGGAATTTGACAAGTGTCAGTTTTCCCTGAAGCCGGTGCAGGTCGAAATATTTTGCGGCCTCGTGTTTGTCAATCTCGATCCCGACGCGGTGCCTTTGAAACAGCAGGCGGCGCAGCTCGAAAAAGAGATTCGCGCATTCTGCCCGCGCGTCGACGAAGTGACCTTCGCCCAACGCGATGACTACGACGTCGCCAGCAACTGGAAGGTGATGGTCGATAATTTTCTCGAGTGCTACCACTGTGCGCCGGCACACAAGGACTTCGTCAGCCTGGTCGACATGGATAGTTACAGCATCAAGCTGCATGAAATTTACTCGAGCCACATTTCCAACGCGGCCAAAACCACCGAGAATAACGCCTATCATTTCGAAAAAGGTGAAGTCGACTTTGGTTACGCGGGCTGGTTCCTGTGGCCGAACCTGACGATCTGGATTTACCCCGGCGAGCCGAACATTTCAGTCCTGCAGATGATTCCGAGCGGCAGCGATCGTACCATCGAGTACCAGGACTGGTACCTGCCGAATCCCGAGCCCAGCCAGCAACAGCGCGCCGCAATGGATTACCAGCGTGACGTGCTGCAGCCGGAGGATGTCGGGCTTTGTGAAAGTGTCTTCCGCGGCCTGCAGTCGAAAGGCTACAACCAGGGGCGTTTCGTCGTCGATCCCGCGCGCAGCGAACTGTCCGAGCACGGCGTGCATCATTTCCAGCAGCTCTACGTCGACGCCATGGATAGCGATATCTGACAGAGCGCCTTTCATCCCGCGGTTTACAGGGGCCGCGTAGATCGCGGGATCCAGGATATTAATGATTGTCCCGTTAATCTGGATCCCGCGATCAAGTCCACTACTGTCCGGTTAAGCATCCGTTAATTGTATTAATTGTCACCCCGCGGCTTGACCGCGGGGTCCAGAGCTTGATTCCATTGGATTTCTGGATACCGCGGTCGAGCCGCGGTATGACAAGTTTGGAGAGTAAAATTTCACAGTCCCTATATGCAAAAAATGCGAAAGACCCGATACTACGAGGCTCTTATCGCCTCAACAATTTCTAAACCGGACAGTAGTGGGTTGGGTGCAGGGATGCACCCATGCCGGATGCGCCGGGCGCGCAATCCGGCCTAAGTCGCGGGATGACAGCTATTTAGACCGACCTTCTGGGCCCCCTTCGATTGAAAACCTCTTCCAGAGCCGCCCTGGGATCGTTGCCGAAAATTGTGTTCCGAACCTTGCGCAGGGACCTGGGAAAGTTATTCTGCGAGTCTTGTGATCGACTGGCAGATACGGTCGAAAGCGGCTCCGGCGGCTGCGCTTACGTGGCGCGCGCGCAGGTAGTCGTGCACCATGCCGGGTTCGTTGATCCATTGCGCCTCAACGCCTGCGGCCTGCAGTTTTTCGACGTAGAGCCTGGCGTCGTCGCGCAGCGGATCGATATCGGCGGAAATCACGATACTCGGCGGCGTGTTACAGAAGTCAGTGCTAGCCAGCGGGTAGAATTCGGGATCGGTGGTCGGCAAATCATTACCGGCGCAGCGGGTACCGCGATAAAACGCGATGTCCTCGGCTGACAGCAGGGGCGCGTCGGCGTTTACCCGGTATGAATCCAGGTCAAGACAATCGCCGCCTAGGCTGGGGTAAATCAGTACCTGGCCCACTGGTCCGTTCGCAGCCGTTCGCAGCCGATAGCAGAGTGCTGCGCTCAGGGTGGCGCCGGCGGAAGCGCCGACCAGAATCGTGTTGTCGTGCGCCAGTGATCGAAATGCATCTTCGACGTCGTCGAGATGTGCCGGGTGATAAAACTCCGGTGACAGGCGGTAATCCACCGACACCAGGTCGTAGCCGGTTTTGGCGCATAACTCGGCACAGATATCATCGTGTGAATCCAGACTGCCGAGAATAAATCCGCCCCCGTGGATAAACAGAATCAGGGCGCTGTCGTTGCCCGCGCCGTAGTGGTAATGGCGCAGCGGGATGTCGCCATGGCGGCCCTCGGCTGTATCGTCGTCGCTGGTTATTCCGGCGGGATGCGCATAACAGAAATGCTGCACCATCGCGTCATAGTCGCGGCGTTGTTGGGCGATGCTGGTCGCGGTCGACAGACTGGAGACTTCAATATACTTGTCGATGAAAGTGAGCATCTGGGGATCAAGGTCAAACTCGCGCATCGCCGCATGTTAGCAGTTACGGGCAGGCATTTGCATTGGTGAATGAGCGGCGTAATATGGCCGTTACGATGAAATTCAGGCAATACATTCCTGATCATGCGGTGACGACGATTCCGGTGCTCGCGATGTTGATCGCGCTGCATTACTTCCTGCTGCGTGACGAAGCGGAAGACCCGGGGATCGAACTTGCCGCCGGCGCGCCGGCGTTTTATCAGCACTGGCAGCGCCAGCTTGACGACAGCGAGCTGGATATCGACGCCGAACTCAAGCGGCTCGAGCTCGGTGACGCCGCGCGGGACCGCCAGATTCGTGAACTGCTGCAGCAGAAAAAATACCAGCAGGCGCGCACCCAGTTGCTCGAGGTCGCGGGCGTGGCGGTAGCGCAGAACAATCAGATTCGCCTCGGCGATACGCTGCTGTTGCTCGGTGAAGTCGCGATTAATCAGCAGGAGCTGGCGGCGGCCGAGATTTATCTACAGGAATCGCTCTATCTGTCGATGGAGCAGGATAACCTGATGGGCACCGCACGTAGTTACCAGCTGCTCGGCCAATTGAACATTCGCGCGCGCGAGCTGGCGCGCCAGGCATCCAACACCAATGACGACCTGTGGCAGGCGCGTAACGCGATTGCGCGCGGCCTCTACCAGGGGGTTAACGAAAGCCTGCACCGGGTGGTTCAGGAAAACCTGGCTATCCGTCGTTATGGCGCCGCCGCAGATGCCTGGGAGGCGCTGGCCTCGCTGCATGACAAGATCCATGACGATTACCTGGCGCAGCAGGCCCGTATCGAGGCGGCGAAACTGTATGCATCGACCGGGCAGATGGCGCACGTGCACCGGCTCATCGATGGCCTGGACGACGAGTTGATCAGCGCTTCCGACCTGGCCGGCGTCAGACGCGAAATCAAGGGCCTGTTCGATGAGCATCAGCAGGATTTGATAAAAACCTCGCAGGCGCGCGATTACCAGATGCTTTACCATCATTACCTGCGCAAGGGCGAGGTCGAACGCGCCTGGGAGTTCAGGATCAAGGCCAGCGAAAGCCTTGCCGATGCCGGCGACCGCTCGATTTATCAGCGTCAGGCCGATGTCATCGCGGTGCTCTATAATTCCAATTTCGCGATGGATCGCGCCAGAAAGTATCTCGACAAGGCGGGCAGTATTTACGGCGAAAGCGGCGTCGACGAAATGCTCGAGCAGACCCGGGAAATGGAATCGCTTATTTATTAACCCGGCGCTAATATATACCGCCGGGTTAATTACAACCGTGGATTGTCCGCATGACCGATAGTAAGCAAGCCGAATTCGACGCCCGCGATCTGCGCCGCGCCTTTGGTAATTTCGCCACCGGGGTGACCATCGTCACCACCGTCGATGCGAATGGCGTCCCCAGCGGTTTTACCGCCAACTCATTTACCTCGGTATCGATCGAGCCACCGCTACTGCTGGTCAGTATTGCCAAGACAGCCTACGGTTGCGAACTATTCACCAGCTCGAGTGGTTTTGCGGTCAATATTCTGGCGCAGGATCAGCGTGACCTGTCGAATCGTTTTGCGCGCGCCGGTGCCGACAAGTTCGCCGATCAAAACTGGCATGCCGGCTTGTCCGGTTCGCCGATAATCGACCAGGTGGTGGCCTGGTTCGATTGCGAACATCACGCACAGGTCGACGCCGGCGATCACATCATCCTGATCGGCAGGGTGCTGCAATACAGCTATAACACCCACGCGCCGCTCGGCTTTTGCCGCGGCGCCTATGTTTCTTTCGGCCTGACGCCGCCGATGCTGGAAATGGTCTCTTCGCCGGGCAGCCTCAGGGTTGGCGCGATCATCGAATCCGATGGCAAGATACTGCTGGAGCGCGATCCCCACAGCGGTCAATTGTTGCCGCCGACTGCCGATAAAGTCGGCGATGCCGGCACCCCGGGCAGCTTGCTGGGCAAACTCGCCTCCGCCGGCATCGAGGTAGACCTGCCGTTCATCTACGCGGCCTATCATGAGCATTCCCAACGCTTTGTTTATTACCTGGGTGAACTGTTAACCATCAAGGATGCGATCGAGACCAGCAGGCTGCATTTTTACGATTTCGACCACATCACCTGGGAAGAGATAAACGATACCGCGACGATAGCCATGCTGGAACGTTTTATTCGTGAAAAGAGGCTGGATAACTTCAGTACTTACATTGGCGATCGGGAAAGCGGAGAAATTCACCCCACCTGATTTCTGCCGACCCGGGTAAACAGGTCGTGGATTTCGAAAAACCAATTAATAATCAATAATATCTGCGCGTCGGCCGGTGTCGCGTTAAGGCAATGTGAAGTCGCTGCAACGCCAGACCCCAAGCCGCTTAAAACCTATTCTGCGCGTTCACGGTTGCCTCTTCAGGCGGCTATCGATTGCGTGAGGATTTATAAATGACAGATAACGACGACGATTACGAAGATGATCTGGATCTAAGCACCTTGCCAGACGATGAACTCGTTGAGCAAATGCATGACGATTTATATAACGGTCTAAAAGAAGAAATCGCCGAAGGTACTGAAATCCTGCTGGAACGCGGTTGGGATGCCAATAAAGTGCTGAACGAGGCGCTGGTCGCCGGGATGACCATCGTCGGTATCGATTTTCGAGACGGTATTCTGTTCGTCCCCGAAGTACTGATGTCAGCCAACGCGATGAAAGCGGGAATGGCAATTCTCAAGCCGCTGTTGTCGCTGTCCGATCAGCCTACCGCCGGCAAGATGGTGATTGGCACCGTTAAGGGCGATATTCACGACATCGGTAAAAACCTGGTTTGCATGATGATGGAAGGCGCCGGTTTCGAAGTCATCGACCTCGGCATCAACACGCCGGTTGAAGACTACCTGGCGGCGCTGGCAGAGCACAAGCCGGAAATTCTGGGTATGTCGGCGCTGTTAACCACCACCATGCCATACATGAAAGTCGTCATCGACACCATGAAAGAGCAGGGTATTCGTGACGATTACATCATCCTCGTAGGCGGCGCGCCGCTGAACCAGGAATTTGGTGAAGCCATCGGCGCCGACGCTTACTGTCGTGACGCCGCGGTCGCCGCCGACACGGCCAAGCAGCTCGTCACCGAGATGCGCGCGCGTTAGCGCTCAGCTTTGGGCCTGCCGCGAGAGTGTTAACACGGGATGGAAAACTCAGCCCCGATTCTGGTAATAACCTGTGCGGCGATCGCGCGCGAAGTCAATGAAATAAAAAAACTCGGCGCCTGGTCACAGATGGATTTGCAGGCGATTACCGCGGACCTGCACGCGCGCCCGGAAAAAATCCCGGCGGCGGTGGCCGAAAAAATCGATAACGCGCGCGACCAGTACGAACATATTTTTGTTGCCTATGGAGATTGTGGCACCAGCGGCGATCTCGACCGGGTGCTCGAAGAGCGCGGAGTCAAGCGTCTGCCGGGGGCGCATTGCTACGACTTCCTCGCCGGACGCGACAGCTACCAGCAGATGCAGGATGAAGAGCCCGGCACTTTTTACCTGACCGATTTCCTGACGCAGCAGTTCCAGCGCCTGGTGATCGAGATCCTGGGCATCGACCGCCATCCCGAATTACTGGAAATGTACTTCGGTAACTACACGCGGCTGGTTTATCTCGCGCAAACCGATTCCGCTGAGCTTACCGCGCAGGCGCGCGCGGCGGCTGATCAACTCGGGCTGCGTTTCGAGCGCAGGTACACCGGCATGGGTGAAATGGTGCCGGCGCTGGACGCGGCGATGCAGGAGGCCATGTGGCGCAGTTGAAAATTATTTTCTGGCGCGACATTCCGGGTCGGGTTGTGATTCGCGAAGGTCGACGCAGCACGCGCCTGCGGCTGTCGGCGCGATTCATGAAAGCGATCGAGCGGGCTTCCTATCGCCTCAAGAAAACCCGGCAGGATGCAATGTTCGAGCCCTGGCATGACGTCGCCCAGCCGTTTGCCGGCGACGTCAACGAACAGGCAAGACAGCTGGTGCAACAACTGGAACAGCACTACACGGAAGAGTTGCTTGAAAAATTAATTCGAGCCAGCGGTGTCGACGAAACCCGCGGCTTAAACGCCTGAGCGGAGTCATATGTATAAAATTCGTCAATGGTCGGTAACACATTCGCGCAAGCTCGAAGGCTTTTATCGTAACTTCGAGCCGTTCTTGATCAGGCTGCATCCGATCTTCAAGCTGCTGGGCTACGGGCGCCTGGAAAAGCCGGTGCGCCTGTTCGAAAAAGCGGTCAAGGGCTTGATGTTCGATTGCCAGATGTGCGGCAAGTGCGCCTTGAGTTCTACCGGCATGTCCTGTCCGATGAATTGCCCGAAGTCGATCCGAAATGGTCCCTGTGGTGGGGTGCGCCTCGACGGGCACTGCGAAATCAAACCCGAAATGCGCTGCGTCTGGGTCGAAGCCTGGCGCGGTAGCCAGCAGATGCGCGACTCGCAGGCGATAAATCAGGTGCAGATCCCGGTCAATCATTTGCTCAAGGGCAGTTCGTCCTGGCTACGCGTGGTGCGCCACGAGTTTGCCGCGCATGAAAGCGAGACCGCCAAATGAACACCCCGTTCGAGGATCCGGGTAGCCCGTTGCCGCAAAAGGAAGGCCATGTTTCACGCGGCCGTTTCGAGCGGGTCCTGCGTTCGGGCAAGTTCGCGGTGACCGCGGAACTGGCCCCGCCCGATTCAGCCTCGGCCGAGGACGTTTACGTTCGTGCGCGCATGTTCGATGGCTATGTCGACGGCATGAACGCGACCGACGGCTCGGGCGCGCACTGCCACATGTCCAGCGTCGCGATGTGTGCGCTGCTGACCAGTGTCGGTTACTCGCCGGTGCTGCAGATTTCCTGTCGCGACAAAAATCGGATCGCGATCCAGGGCGATGTGCTCGGCGCCGGCGCCATGGGCGTCTCCAACATTCTTTGCTTAAGCGGCGACGGCGTGCAGGTGGGCGATCATCCAGAAGCCAAGCCGGTGTTCGATCTCGACAGCATGTCGTTGCTCGAAACCATTCGCATCATGCGAGACGAATCACGATTCCTGAGCGGTCGCCCGATCACTTCGCCACCGCAAATGTTTCTTGGTGCCGCCGAAAACCCGAGTGCACCACCATTCGATATGCGCCCGCACCGCCTGGCCAAGAAAATTGCCGCGGGTGCGCAGTTTATCCAGACGCAGTACGTATTCGATATAGAGCATCTGCGCCAGTTCATGACCAAATCACGTGACCTCGGCCTGCTGGAAAAGTGTTTCGTGTTACCCGGGGTCGGGCCGCTCGCGTCCGCGCGCACCGCACTATGGATCCGCAACAATGTGCCTGGCATCCATATCCCCGACGAGATCATCAAGCGCCTCGAGGCTGCAAAGGAACCGAAACTCGAGGGAAGGAAAATTTGCGTCGAGCTGATCCAGCAGATCCGCGAAATCGAAGGCGTTAGCGGCGTGCACGTCATGGCCTATCGGCAGGAAGAAGCCGTCGGCGAAATTATTCAGCAATCCGGTGTGCTCGATGGGCGGATACCGTGGTATCCGGGTTGCGAGCTGCAGTCCAATTCAGCCTGACCGGCGTATATTGGCTGCAGCGCTTTAAAGTTGATTTTTTGAGGATATAACAATGACCGAAACGGTTGTCAGTTCAGCTACCCGAGAGTTAGTCATCGGCTTCGATCGCCCATTTGTCATCATCGGCGAACGCATCAATCCCACCGGCCGCAAGATCATGGCCGAGGAAATGAAAAACGGCGACTACAGCCGCGTGCAAAGCGACACCATCGCGCAGATCGAGGCGGGCGCCCATATGCTCGACGTCAATGCCGGTATCCCGCTGGCGGACGAACCGCGTATCCTCGCCGAGGCGATACAACTGGTGCAGAGCCTGACCGATGTGCCGCTCAGCATCGACTCGTCGATCATCGACGCGCTCGAGGCGGGTCTTTCCGTTTACCAGGGCAAGGCGCTGGTCAACTCTGTCACCGGCGAAGACGAGAGCCTGGATCGGGTGCTGCCGCTGGTGAAGAAACACGGGGCCGCGGTGGTCGCGATTTCTAACGATGAAACCGGCATCTCGGAAGACATCGATGTGCGTTACAACGTCGCTAAAAAAATAGTCGAGCGTGCCGCCGATTACGGTATTCCGGCCAGTGACGTGGTCGTCGATCCGCTGGTGATGCCGATCGGCGCGATCAACACCGCCGGGCGCGAAGTGCTCAAGCTGATTCACCGTTTGCGCACCGAACTCAAGGTCAACACCACCTGTGGCGCCTCCAATATCAGTTTTGGTCTACCCAATCGTAACGGCTTCAACGGCGCTTTCATCAGTATGGCGATCCAGGCGGGCATGACCTCCGCGATCACCAACCCGCTGCATGCCGAAGTGGTATCCGCGAGCATGGGCGCCGATGTCATGCTGGGTAAAGACCCGGATTGCGCGCGCTGGATCAAGCAGTTTCGCGAGCCCGCTCCCGAAGGTGCGACGGCCCGCGGTACCGGACGTCGCGGCGGCCGTCGCCGCCGTCCGGCGGCTTAGCTCGCCAACCGGTAACGATCGCGTGGAAGAAGAAGCCAGCGTTTTGTTTATGCCTTCGGGTCTGCGCGGGCAGGTGCCGGTCGGCACCACCGTGCTGCAGGCGGCGCAGCGTCTCGGCGTCGATCTCGAATCGATTTGCGGCGGCCAGGGTAAATGCCGCAAATGCCAGGTATTGCCGCAGGAAGGCGAATTCTCCAAACACGGCATTAGTTCGCGCGCCGATCACCTTTCCGAGTTGACTCAGACTGAACTGCTGCATCAATCGAAGAAGCGCCTCAAGGGCGGTCGCCGTCTCGGCTGTAACGCGCGTATCCTCGGCGACCTGGTGGTCGATGTGCCCGAGGAAAGTCAGCAGCACAAGCAACATATCGCCAAGGCGGTCACCGCCTACGATATCCAGGTGCAGCCGGCCCTGCACCTGTTCACGGTCACCTTGCCCGAGCCGGACATGCACGCCCCCATGTCGGACAAGCGACGCCTGCAGCAGGCGTTGGTGAGCGAACATGAACTGCCGGTGATGGACTGTGAAATGTCGCAACTGCGGCTATTGCAACCGGCACTGGAAAAAGCGGGTCGCCAGGTTACGGTTGCGGTTTACCAGTTCCAGCAAATCATCGCGGTCTGGCCGGGTGAAAAGAAGGAGGTATACGGGCTTGCCGTCGACCTTGGCTCGACCACGATCGCGGCACAGCTGTGCAACCTGATCACCGGTGAAGTGGTTGCCACCGCCGACACCATGAATCCACAGATACGCTTCGGCGAAGATCTGATGAGCCGGGTTTCATACGTGATGATGAACCAGGGCGGCGATGTGGCGATGACGCAGGTGGTGCGTGAAGCGTTCAATCAGCTCGCCAAGCGCGCTGCCAAATCGGCCGGGATCCAGGTTGAGGATATCCTCGATATGACCGTGGTCGCCAATCCGATCATGCATCACCTGTTTCTCGGAATCGACCCGACCCCTCTCGGTGGTGCCCCGTTTACGCTGGCCACCGATCAAACCCAGGTCATGCGCGCCGCCGAACTCGATATCCATTTGCACCGTGAAGCACGCATATGCACGCTGCCGTGTATCGCCGGGCATATCGGCGCCGATACCGCGGGGGTGATCCTGTCGGAGCGGCCCGACCTGGCTGAAGAGTATGTGCTGCTGGTCGACGTCGGCACCAATGCCGAAATCGTGCTCGGTAATCGTAATCGGCTGATGGCCGCTTCGAGCCCGACCGGTCCCGCGTTTGAAGGCGCCCAGATTTCCTCGGGCCAGCGTGCCGCACCCGGCGCGATCGAGCGCGTCCGTATCGATCCGGAAACGCTGGAGCCGAGCTTCCGCGTGATCGGCTGCGAGACCTGGTCCAATGATCCCGAGTTTGCCGAAAAAAGTGCGAAAGTCGGGGTCAGCGGAATCTGCGGTTCGGGCATTATCGAGGTCATCGCGGAAATGTATCTTTCCCGCGTCATCGATCGGGACGGCGTGATCGGTCCGGTCGAGGGCAAGCCAGGCGCTCGTATCGTGCAGGATGGCCGCACCTGGTCCTATGTGCTGCACGCGGGCGAACGCTCTATCCGTATCACGCAGAACGACGTGCGCGCGATCCAGTTGGGCAAAGCCGCGCTGCATGCCGGCACGCGCCTGTTGATCGATCGCATGGGAATCGAAAAAGTCGACCGCATCGGTTTTGCCGGAGCCTTCGGCAGCCATATCGACGTCAAGTATGCGATGGTGCTCGGGCTGATTCCGGACTGTAACCTGGAAAAGGTCGGCTCGGTTGGCAACGCGGCCGGCACCGGTGCGCGTATCGCGCTGCTGAACTTTCCTTCACGCCTCGAAATCGGCGAAATTCTGCCCAAGGTCGAAAAAGTCGAAACCGCGATCGAGCCAAAGTTCCAGGAATACTTTATCGAGGCGATGGCGATTCCGCATAAGACCGATCCCTATGAAGAGCTGGCGAAAGTAGTTACATTCCCGGAGCACAAACCCAAAGGGGAATCTGTCGGGGGCGACGAACGCAAGCGTCGCTCGCGCCGGCGTCGCCCCGCCTAGCTCGCGATATCAGCCTGATCGCCGGCCGACTTCGCCTGTAACTTGCGGCGTTCGTCGCGCGGCGGAATACCGAACAAATCGCGGTAACATTTACTGAAATGTGGCGCCGAAATAAAGCCGCAGGCCAGCGCGATGTCGACGATCGACTTGCTGGTTTGCAGCAGCAGCAGGCGCGCGCGGTTCAGACGCAGGTTCAGATAGTAACGCGTCGGTACGCAGTTCAGGTGCTTCTGAAACAGGCGTTCGAGCTGGCGCCGGGAAATGCCGACGTAGCTCGACAGCTCATCGAGGCTGATCGGTTCCTCGATATTCGCTTCCATCAGCGTCACCGCTTCGGTTAGCTTGGGTTGATTCGAACCCAGCGCCAGGTGCAGCGGAATGCGCTGGCGATCGTCCGAGCTGCGGATTCGTTCGCACATGAATTGTTCGGAGATATGCGTTACCAGCTTGTTGCCATGGCGGCTTTCGATCAGTTTCAGCATCATGTCCAGCGACGCCTGCCCACCGGCACAGGTGATACGGTCACGATCAAACAGGAACAGGTCGTCGGTGACCATGACTTCCGGAAAATCCTCGCGCAGGCTGGCGATGTTTTCCCAGTGGATGGTGCAGCGGTAACCGTCGAGCAGGCCGGCCCGCGCCAACAGGTAGCTGCCGGTGCAAAGCGCGCCGATTTTAATGGTGTTGCGTTTGGCGATACGGCGCAGGGCAAACTGCATCTGTTTCGACCAGGTGTCGGCGATATCAGCACCGCCGCAGACGAACAGGATTGAAACGTCGTCGGCGTTTTCGATACTGGCGTCCGGAGTGACTTCAAGCCCGTTGCTGGCTTTTTCGGGGAGCCCGTCGATGGTGTAAACGCTCCAGCGATAGAGTTCCTTGCCGGCATCGCGATTGGCCATACGCAGGGGTTCGATGGCCGAAGAAAACGCAATCATCGAATAGTTTGGGACCTGCAAGAAACCGAAATGCTCGGGTTTAGATGCGGTTTTATCGTCACTCATAAGGCTGATATAGCGGTGCGCTGCATGAATTTGATCACAAAGTGACCAAGCGTCCAAAATACTAGTCGCTAAACCCGCCTATTGCACGACATTTTTAATCCTGCTACCGCCATTGCGCTGCGTACTAAATGGATCAAAATTAGGGGCTAATTCATTGCCGCTGTGGTGATTGAAAAATTTAATAAGAAAACTTCAGGAATTACCTGAAACTGCCGACATAGTTAGCATCGCAACAAAGCAAGCGATTAATTATGTGCCTGGATAGACTTAGTGAATACAGTACCCGATGGTTTTCGGGAAGATATTGGGTAGCCACGTGATTACCGCAATCAAAAAGGGATGGCTGCGGATAGCTGTTGTGGGCGCAATGTTATCTGTTGTCGCGGGCAACGGCGTGCAGGCCTCGTCCCCCCAGATAGCGCTCAGTGAAACTGAAAAACAGTGGTTGCAGGCGCATCCTTCGATTCGTCTCGCGGTTGATATCGACTGGTCGCCTTTCGAGTATGTCGATGATGACAGCAATTATGTCGGCATGGCTGCCGAGTACATCACCCTGGTCGGTCAGAAGCTCGATATCCAGTTCGACGTCGAGAAACAGAAACCCTGGTCCGAGGTCGTCGAATCCGTCAAAAAGCGTGAACTCGATATGTTTTCCTGCGTTGTAGCAACCGCGCAACGCCGTGAGTACGCGGACTTTACCAGGCCCTACCTTTCATTTCCGATGGTCATAGTGACCAGCGACCAGGTTGCCTATGTCAACGGCATCAGGGACCTGAGAAACGAAACTGTCGCCGTCGTGCGCGGTTATGCCACCCAGGATTTGCTGGAAAAAAATCACCCGGAGCTCGATCTTTACCTGGCTGACAATGTCGCCGACGCCCTGGAAAAACTCTCTCACGGCAAGGTTTATGCCTATATCGGTAACATAGCCACCGTCAGCGATGTCATCCGGCGCGAAGGCCTGACCAACATCAAGATATCCGGTGAAACGCCCTATAACTATGAATTGTCGATGGCGGTCAGAAACGACTGGCCGGAATTCATCCCTATCCTGCAGAAAGCGCTGGACGCCATCACCGACAAGGAACGCGACCAGATCTATCGTAACTGGATAAAACTGCGCTACGAACACGGATTCGATTATGACCTGCTGTGGCAAGTGCTGGCGGTGGTGGCTTTGGTGATTGCAATTATCCTGTTCTGGAACCGTCGTCTTTCAAACGAAATTGGAAAGCGTATCGAGGCTGAAAAACGGGTGCAGGATGCGCATCAACGGCTCGAACAGACCAACCAGCAGCTGGTTGACTATGTCGATATCGTCGATAAATACGTAATCACCTCGTCAACCGATAAACAAGGCAGGATTATTTCGACCAGCGGTGCGTTTTGTGAAATATCCGGATATGGCCAGGAGGAACTGATCGGCGAAAACCACAGAATCCTGCGCCATGAAGACATGCCCGAGTCCATCTACCAGGAATTATGGAGCACGATTGCCGACGGCAAAACCTGGGAAGGCGAGATAAAGAACAAAAAGAAGAATGGCGACTTTTACTGGGTGCATGCCTATATATCCCCGATTTTCGACGAACAGGAAAAGATCACCGGGTATACCGCTATCCGCGAAGACATTACTAGCAAAAAGCGCGCCGAGGAACTTTCGGTTACCGATGAATTGACCGGGCTATTCAATCGCCGCCAGTTCAATCATTTATTTCCGCAGGAATTGATGCGTGCCGAGCGCGCAAAGAAAATCTTTGCCCTGATGATTATCGATGTCGATTACTTCAAACCCTATAACGACAACTATGGGCACCAGCAGGGAGACAGCGTTTTGCAGCAGGTTGCCGCTGCCCTGAAAAATAGCTTGCAGCGAGCGAGCGACTTTGCCTTCCGCATCGGCGGCGAGGAATTTGGCGTCATCGTAACCGCTGACAATACCGAGCAAGCTTATGCGATTGCTGAAAAGTTGCGCCGGGCGGTCGAACAGCTGGAGATTACGCACGATCACAATCCCGCCTCGAGCTGCGTGACCGTCTCCATCGGTTTGAAAACGCATGATTCTGGTGAAGGCCAGCCGGCGGAGAGGGATCTGATATACCGACTGGCGGATGACGCGCTCTATCAGGCCAAGGAGAGCGGGCGCAATCAGGTTGCCGTGCAGCGCCAGTCTGCCGTGGTCCAGAAACTCGGCGCGGCTGGAACATAGCACCAAAGAACTTCCCGACGCTGTTTCTGCATGACTTTCGTTAGCCCGGGATGACATTTTAATGCGGGGCGCCTGCGGCTCCTAAGTCATTGCGGCCTTGAGCCGCAATCTATTGAAATCGTCGGACGTTGCAAGATCCCGGCTTTCGCCGGGATGACATTTTAATGCGGGGCGCCTGCGGCTCCTAAGTCATTGCGGCCTTGAGCCGCAATCTATTGAAATCGTCGGACGTTGCAAGATCCCGGCTTTCGCCGGGATGACATTTTAATGCGGGGCGCCTGCGGCGCCCAGATTGTTTAAACCATTGAATCGGGCATCGAAGCCTTGCGCTGCTTGATGAAGTCGAGCAGGGCTTCATCGATCGCGGGATCTATCGGCGGCGCTTCGTACTCGGCCAGCAGTTTCTTGTAACGCTTGTTGCAGCGCTGTGCGTGATCGAGGCTGCCTTCCGATTCCCACTGTTCGAAACTGTTATTGTCGGTTATTGGCGAGCGGTAAAACGCATCCTTGAAATTGCGCTGGGTATGATCGCATCCCAGAAAATGCACGCCCGGCCCGACTTCGCGAATCGCATCCATGGCCTGGCCGTTTTCGGAGAGATCGACGCCGCCCAGCATGATTGCCATCATCGCCGCCTGGTCGGCATCCATGATGAACTTTTCATAGCCCATGGCCAGCCCGCCTTCCATCCAGCCCGCGGTATGCAGCACGAAGTTGACCCCGGCCATGACCGCCGGCATCAGCGTGGCTGCGGATTCGTATGCAGCCTGCGCATCGGGCAGTTTGGAACCGCACAGGCCACCACCGGAGCGGAAGGGCACGCCCAGTCGACGCGCCAGCGCCGCCATGACGTAAAGCACCAGGGCGGGCTCCGGGGTGCCGAAAGTGGGTGCGCCCGATTGCATCGACATTGAGCTGGCGAAGCTGCCGAAAATCATCGGTGCGCCCGGATTGACCAGCTGCACGAAGGTCATGCCGGCGAGCGCCTCGGCGAGCGACTGCGCGGCAGTGCCGGCCACGGTAACCGGTGACATCGCGCCGGCCAGGATAAACGGCGTGATAATCGTGGCCTGGTTGTTCTCGGCGTAAACCTTGGCGGCGCCCAGCATGGTGTCGTCGAAGGTCATCGGCGAGTTGGCGTTGATCAGGCTGGTGGCATAGGTGCGCGGTCGTCCGGTCTCCGCATCGATATAGTTATCGCCGGCGATAATCTTGATCATATCGACAGTATCCTGCGCGCGTTCGGGTGCGGTCACCGAGCCCATGAACGCCTTGTCGGAATACTTGATGTGCGCGTAAAGCATGTCCAGATGGCGTTTGTTGACCGGGATGTCGACCGGTTCGCAAATGGTGCCGCCGGAATGGTGCAGCGAGGGCGATACGTAAGCCAGTTTGACGAAATTATGGAAGTCCTCGATGGTGGCGTAGCGCCGACCCTGGTCGAGGTCGAACACGAAGGGGCTGCCGTAAGCCGGCACAAAAACGGTATTCTTGCCACCGATTTGCAGGTTGCGCGCCGGGTTGCGGGCATGCTGGGTATACTCGGCCTGGGCCGATGCCTGGATGATCGAGCGGCATAATCCGCGTGGAAAGCGCACGGTAACGCCGTCGATTTCGGCGCCGCCCTGTTGCAGAATATCGAGCGCTTCGGGCATGTCGCGAAATTCGATGCCGATTTCCTGCAGAATGGTGTCGGCATTATTCTCGATCAGCTGCAGACCCTCTTCGTCGAGCACTTCGAAACAGGGAATTTTGCGTGTCACGTAAGGCGCACTGGTGACCACGGGCTTTTCGTTTCGACGCTGGTCGCGTCCGCCGCGACCACGTCGGCCCCTGGCCGGTCGGTTTGCTTCACTCATTGTCGACTCCTGGTAATCCTGTCTTGGAATTGCCTGATTAAGCGATCAAGTATCGTTTTAGACGCATTTCCGGGCTGACGTCTGCGCGACCCGGAGCTGTTTGCCAGCGTCATATTGTTTTTACGGGCGCATTGTCTGAATTGGTGGATGCGGCTATATTCACTAGAATGTGGCCGCAAACCACAACACGCTTGCAGGAGCCGGCTTATCAGCGACGATACCGAAGTTATCGGCATATTATTGATCGAAGGTTACCCGATCATTCCGTTCAGCTGTGTCGTCGATTCGATGCGCGCGGCCAACCGCCTGTCCGGCAAGGAACTTTACCAATGGGAATACTATGGCCCGGGCCCCGAGCCGGTAGCGGCGTCATGCGGGATTACCGTGCCCACCAGGCCTTTGAGCGCGGCAAAAAATCTGCAAACCCTGGTGATCGTCGCGCCCAACACGGCGCAGCACTTCGATGACAGCGGGCACCATCAGGCAGCTCAAGGCGCTCGACCAGCAGCAGGTGAATCTGGGTTCGGCCAGTTCCGGCAGTTTTATCCTCGCGCGTGCTGGCCTGCTGGACGCATTGTCGCTGCACTATCCACTGGGAAAACATTCCGGTGTTCAAGGAGCTCTACCCGCAACTCGATGTTGCCTTTACGCTGTATGAGATCGCCGAGCGCCGCTTCACCTGCTCCGGCGGCACCGCCGCGCTCGACATGATGCTCAAGCTGATCGAAAATCAGTACGGGCGCCAGCTCGCCCAGCAAATTTCGCAACAATTTCAGCACGACCGCATCCGCACCGAAATCGATTCGCAGCAAATGGCGGACCGCATCGATCTGGCGATGAGCGCGCCGAAGTTGATCGACGTCATCAACCTGATGGAAAACAACATCGAGCTGCCGCTGTCGTTACCGTCGATTGCGGCAAAATGCAGCCTCTCCCTGCGCCAGATCGAACGCCTGTTTCACAAGTATCGCAGCGTCACGCCGAGTCAGTACTACCTGTCGTTACGGCTGCTGCACGCCAAGCAGCTGCTGCTCAACACCAACCGCAGCGTGATCGATATCTCAATTGCTACCGGCTTCGAAACCCAGTCCTATTTTACCGCCTGTTACCGCAAGCACTTCGGCAGCTCGCCGCGCAATCATCGGTCGCAGGTGGCCACCGAACGCCAGGGATAGCATGAATCAACCCGTTACCGTACTCGGTGCCGGTATCGTCGGCATCAGCTGCGCCTTCGAGTTACAGCGGCGCGGTTACCAGGTGACCCTGGTCGATCGTCGGGGTCCCGGTGAGGAAACCTCGGCGGGTAATGCCGGCATTCTCAGTTATAGTAATATCACACCGCTCGCCGATCCGGCGCTGTTGTCCCGGCTGCATCGCCTGCTGCTGAACCTGGATACCGATTTCCTGATGCATTACCCGCATATGCCGTCGCTGATGCCGTGGCTATTGCGCTTCCTCGGCCGCTGCCAGCGGGATACCTATCTGCTCGATGGCGCTGCCATGAGCGCGTTGACGCTGGCCTCCATCGATCTGCATAAACAGTGGATCGAGGCGGCCGGGGTGCAGTCGCTGCTGAATCGGGGTGGCGGACTAAAGCTTTATCGCAATCGGCAAACTTTTGTGCGCGATCAGCTCGAGCGTGAATTGCTGCAGCGCTGCGGTGTCCAGCATACCCTGCTTAACGCCGATCAGGTGTATCAACTCGAGCCCGATTTGAACCGCGTCTTCAGCCAGGGCGTTTTGATCGACGAGTCGATTTCGATTCGAAACCCGGAAAAACTGTGCAAGGCTTACGCACAAATGTTTATCCAGGCCGGTGGGCAGGTAACCCGCGCGGCGGTCAAGGCATTGCGGCCGGCCGGCGACGGCTGGGAGCTGACCACCGACGAGGGAACGCAAAGCGCTGATAAACTGCTTATCTGCATGGGCGCCTGGACGCCCGAGCTCATCGCTCAACTGGGTTACGCCAACCCGCTTGCCATCGAACGCGGCTATCACATGATTGTCTCCCCGGCGCAGGGCAGGCAGCTGTCGCGCCCCATTTTCGATGTCGATGCCAGTTACGTCATGTCGCCGATGGAGATGGGCCTGCGCGTCACTACCGGCACCAATCTCACGCGGCGCGAGACCCGCCCCGATCCGCGGCAGCTAAACCGCGTGATGCCGCGAGTGCGCGAGGCTTTTCCAGTCGATCGGCAGTTATTAAAGGAGCCCTGGATGGGCCGGCGTCCGACGGTGCCGGATACGCTGCCGATTATCGGACCCGCGCCGCGCCATGAAAATCTGTGGCTGGCGTTTGCGCATTCGCATATGGGGCTGACGCTGGGGCCGATTAGCGCGGTGTTGATCGCCAATTTCATCAGCGGCGAGCAGCAGCCGTTTTCGCCCGAGGCCTGCAGCCCGGCGCGCTACCTGTAAAAACCGCGTACATGTGACGCCGCAATCGGGACGGCGCATGCTGCCCCCGCCCGTTTGGATCGCCGCAGGCGCCCGCGTGAACCGGTTAACGCTGGACCCCGCGCTTGAACCCACGATTGTCCGCTTAAGCATCCGATACTCGGTATTAATTGTCCCCTCGTGGCTTGGCCACGGGGTCCAGCCGGGTTCCATTGACTTCTGGATACTGCCGGCCCGACACATCGGGTCAAGCCGCGGAGTGACTAGTTAAGTGCTAGTTAAATTTACTCAGGCTTCTGACCGCGGCGGTGCGCCCCAGCATTTCGCGGAAGCGGGCAATTTCTCCGCGTTTGAATTCGGTGGCTTCGACCAGCGCCTGTTGAAATTCATCGGACGTGAGGATGGAGACATAACGCTCGACCACGCTCGAAGGTGGTTCGTAGGGCAGCTCGCAGGCGTGGTTGTACTGGTTGCTGGCCTCGCCCGCGATCTCGGCGGTGGTCGGCGTATTGTCGACCAGGTCGAAGGCCATGTGCATGCTGAAAGGCGCGCTGGTCATACAGCGATGCGGAACCCCGGCGCGCACGTAGAGCGCGTCCCCGGGGCGCATATTGATTTCGTGCATCACCGGGCCCAGTTGCTGCTCGCTCTGCTCCTGGATGCCGGCATAGCGCCGCTGCTGCGGCTTGAATAGCTGCCAGGTTTTCTTGCCGGCCAGTTGCACTACGAGCACGTCGTCGGCGTCGCAATGTCCAGCGTAGGCCTCGTTGTCCTGCTGCGAAAAAAACACCACGCTGTTGGCCATGACGCAGGGCAGTGATTCGTCCAGCCGGGCGACGAATTCGTTGACGCCAGGGTCGAGAATGTCGATGCCCTCGAGCACCACGGCCGCGCCCTTGCTGATAGCATCGTTCAAGCTTGCCTTTTCCATGAAATCGAGCTTGCGCGCCTGCACGGTTTTATAGAAGCAGCTTTTCTCGAGTTCGACTCGCTGGCCGTCGAGCTTGACGTGTACCCATTCGGGACGCAGCAAGGGATTGTTGAGATGTTGCTGCAAGTCGCTGACCTTGAAAAAACCGGGATTGCTGATGACCCCGGCGCCGTGGGTGAATTCCGTGGGCGGGTTCTGGCGCTGCCTGTGATAAAAATCGAGTAAGGCCTGAAGCTCCTTGTGCAATTTTTGTTTCATTACGAAACCTCGTTGTCGCAATTTAAGTGTTCAATTTCAAAACCTGGACACTGGGTAATTCGGCGGTTTACCGGCTTACTGGAAGTGAAAGCTGGCAAACTCCTGGGGTAACGGCTCCTTCCCGAGGATGAAATCGGCCGCGCGCGCTGCGATCATCTGCGTCGGCGCGTTGAGATTGCCGCTGACGATCTCAGGCATGACCGAAGCGTCGACCACGCGCAGTCCATCGATGCCGTGCACTTTCATTTCGGCATCGACCACCGAGTTTTCATCCGTGCCCATGCGGCAGCTGCCGCAGGGGTGATAATCCGTTGACGCCGTCGCGCGAATCCAGTTTTCGATTTCCGAATCCGCCTTGACATCGGGTGCTGGATCTTTACGTTCGCCGCGAAAGGCGATGAATGCGGGCTGCATCACCAGCTGGTTGATTTTGTGGAAGCCTTCGACCAGTTCGCGTAAATCATGAGCCTCGGCCAGGTAGTTGAAGTGGGCAGCAGGGCGGTCGAGCGGGTTGGCCGAGGTCAGCGCGATATGTCCCCTGCTGGCCGGCCGCAGTTGGTCGACCTGTAGCGTGAATCCCTGCGACAGAGTCAATTTACGGCCCCGGTAGGCCGCCGAAATCGGCGCAAAATGATACTGCAGGTTGGGATAATCGACGCTGTCGTTGCCGCGAATCAGGCCTCCGGCCTCCCATATGTTGGAAGCGGCGAAACCGTCCTTATGGGTTAGCCAGCGCGCGCCGATCCTGAGCTTGTTCCATGGCCGGTCGACGCGGTGATAGGTGATCGGCTGGGTGCAGCGCCAGGTGCAGTGGATTTTCAAATGGTCCTGCAGGTTTTGCCCGACCGCGGGCATCTCGTGCCGCAGCCGTATATCGTGCCGCTTCAGTTCCGCCGCCGGCCCGATACCGGACAGCATCAGCACCTGCGGCGACTTGATTGCACCGCAGGACAGGATGACTTCACGCCTGGCGCGAATGACCTGCACCTTGCCCTGGTGCTGGAAGCGGACGCCGGTGGCGCGGGAGTCCTCGAGCAGTATCTGTTCGACCATGGCATGGGTTACCAGGTCCAGGTTGGGGCGCGCCAGTGCCGGTTTCAGATGCGCCACCGCGGCGCTGCAGCGGCGGCCGTCGCGAATGGTGCTGTCGAGCCGCGCCAGACCCTCCGGTTTGTAGCCGTTGAGGTCGTCGGATTTACCCTGGCCCGAGGTTTCCCCGGCAATCAGAAAGGCATCGAATAGCGGATTCTTGAGCCTGGCGCGAGAAACGCCGAGCGGACCCTCGCCGCCGCGCCATTCGCTGGCGCCGCGTTCGGAAGTCTCGCCGGCCTTGAAATAAGGCAGGCAATCGGCGTAACTCCAGCCCTTCAGGCCGAGCTCGTCGTTCCAGCGGTCATAATCCTGCGGATGCCCGCGCATGTACACCATCGCGTTGATCGAGGACGAACCGCCCACCACCTTGCCGCGCGGCAGTTCGATATGCCGTTGTTCGAGCTCGGCTTCGGCTTCGGATTCGTAGTTCCAGTTGATCGACGGGTCCCGGTAAACGCTATGCACCCCGGCGGGAATGTGGATCAGCAGCTTTTTATCCATCGGGCCCGCCTCGACGATCAACACCGAATGCTCGCCGCTTTCGCTGAGGCGATTGGCGAGCACGCAACCGGCCGAGCCGGCGCCCAGAATGATGTAATCGTATTCGGCTTGCATGCGCAGAGCATCGCAACGTTATCGGGACAGGTCAATCCCTTATTGTCAAAATGCTTGGATGCATATATGGCTTCGCATATCATCGCTGCAACGACAATTTTAGCGGGTTCATATGAGCGCAATTTACGATTTCGATCAGGTGATTGATCGCAGCAATGCTACCAGCGCCAAGTGGGAAAAGTACCACGGCCGCGATATCTTGCCAATGTGGGTTGCGGATACCGATTTTGCGGTACTACCTGAAATCTTGCAGGCCATGCAGCAGCGCGCGCAACATCCGGTGTTTGGCTACGGTCATACGCCCACGCATCTGGCTGAATTGCTGGTCGAGCGTATGCGGCGGCTTTACTCCTGGGAAATCGACCCCGACTGGCTGGTGTTTTTGCCCGGTATCGTGGGCGCGCTTTACCTCGCCTGCCGCGCTACCGGCAAGGCCGGGGATGAAGTCTATCGCCCGCAAATTATCTATCCACCGTTTGTCAAAGCGCCGCAGATGAATGCGCAAACGAATCAACCCATACCGATGTGTCTGCGCGACGAGCGCATGATCATCGACCTGGACTGGCTCGAGCAGCAGCCCGCGCGCCCCGGTCAGTTGTTGCTGTTTTGCAATCCACAAAACCCGGGCGGGGCGATTTACCGCGAAGCCGAACTGCGCCGCCTGGCCGAAATCGTCGAGCAGCAGGAGTTGCTGATTTGCTCCGACGAGATTCACTGCGACTTGCTTCTCGATCGAGACAGGCAGCACATTCCGATCGCATCGCTGGGTCCTGCAATCGAACAGCGCAGCATTACGCTGATGGCGCCGAGCAAGACCTTCAATGTCGCCGGCCTCGGTTGTGCCTTTGCGATCGTGCCGGACCCGACTGTGCGAGTGCACATCAAGGTCAATCCCTACATTGTCTCGCATGTCAACGTAATGGGTCTGGCCGCTGCCGAGGCGGCCTATGAGTTCGGCGACGAATGGCTGCGGCAGCAGTGTGCATACCTGGCTGCCAATCGCGATTACCTGATCGATGCAATCAACCGCATTCCCGGGCTTAGCCTGGGGCCGATCGAGGCCACCTACCTGGCCTGGATCGATGTTTCCGAGTTGAAGCTCGATGACCCAATGGAGTTCTTCGAAAACGCCGGTGTCGGCATGTCGCCAGGTCGTGATTTTGGCGATAACGACTACATGCGGCTCAATTTCGGCTGCCCTCGCAGCCGCCTCGAGCAGGCGGTTGATCGCATCCGCAAGGCTGTCGAAACGCTCCGCTGAAGTTCCTTTTCTGCGGTGACAAACCAGTCCCGGCATGTCGTAATTGTCTTTTCTTTGGTCGTTCTCGTTCGGCGTCAGGCGCGCCGTTTCGGATATTCTTTTGCGATTGTGCTCCGGGGAGCGAAAGCGCGAAGCCCCGGTTTTTGAAACATAGACAAGGCGGATCAATCAATGGCGATTCCTTCACACGTGAAATATCTGATTATCGGTGCGGGCATACATGGCCTCAGCACGGCCTATCACCTGGCGCAACAGCTCAAGGCCCAGGGCAAGGGTGACGGGCGCGATATTCTCGTAGTCGACAAGGGCGGGATCGCCGCGGGCGCGTCCGGTATTGCCTGTGGCGTGGTACGCAATAATTACTTTCAACCCGCCATGCGTGAGTTGATGGCGCATAGCGTCGGCGTCTGGGAGACCGATCCCGAGGGCTATAGCTATCATCCGGTGGGCTACATGCAGATCAGCCCCGAGAGCATGCATGAAGACGTCGCCAGCATCGCCCGGCAGCAGAAAGAAATCGGCTACGAGTCGACCTTCATTGAAGGCGAAAAGGAATCCGCGGATTACATGAAAACCCTGTTTCATGACTGGCAGGCGAAGGGTATTACCTCGGTACTGCATGAAAAGCGCGGCGGCTATGCCAACAACACCAAGGCGATGTACGCGCTTGCGACCAAGGCGGAAAACGAGGGCGTGCGCATACTTACCGGTTGCGCCGTCACCGGCTTCAAGAGCGATTCCGCCGGCGGCGCGATCCGCGCTGTCGAAACCGACAAGGGCGAAATCGCCTGCGACCAGGTGGTCATCGGCGCGGGCCCCTGGGCCAAGACCGTCTGGGACATGCTCGAACTGCCGAAAACCGTCAGCATCAAGGCCGCTGACGGCAGCATGCACGACAATGTGCCGATGTGGATTTACTGGTCGCTGCAGGAAGGCACTCTCGGAGTCGATCCCGAGCTGCAAAAGACCAACGACGGCAAATTTCCGCCGGTTATCCACGTCGACAGCAACGAGCCGCTGTATTCAGATTTCGACGGCAGCCTGGTCACCGACCAGATGTGGGGCATTTACTACAAACCCGACTTTCATTTCGGCGGTATTCAGGGTGGCGCCGCGCCCTACGCGATCGACACCGATCCGGACGACGTCGCGGTCGATCCCTATGGCGTCGATTCACCGGACTTCGTCGTCGGTGAAGATTTCGCGCACATGTGGACTTCGGCGCTGGCGCACTGCCAGAAACGTTTCGAAGGCCAGTTTGAGTATTACAAGAACGAACCTTCGGGCGGTATCGGCTCGTTTACCCCGGACAGTTTCCCGGTGTTCGACGTGTTCCGTGAAAACTGCTACCTGATCGCCGATTCGAACCACGGCTACAAGATGCTCGGCGTCGGTAAACTGGTGGCCGAAGAGCTGTGCGGTCAGAAAAGCAGGCTACTCGAACCCTTCCGCTTTTCACGCTACGCCGAGGGCAAGCTGCACCCGGTGTCGAACAGCCCTTTTCCCTGGTCCTGACGGGCATTCCTGCGTTACTGGTCTGCACTTTTGTGCAGGCTTTTTTTGCCTTCCATGTAACCCGCGGTAAAACCGCAGGCTGAAAGTGTGAGAGAAGACTCCGTCTCGGGATTGTTCGCACCGCTCTCATGTGTCATCCCGCGGTTTAACCGCGGGATCCAGTTAAACTAGTAGTCCAGTTACCTCTGGATCCCGCCGGTCCGACGCGTCGGATAAAAACCGCGGGGTGACAGGGAGATTTTACTCTGAGTAAATGCAGGTTGGGGAACGCCGGAATCAGGCGAAATGCGCTCGGGTGCGGTTGGCGAATGCGACCAGGGATAACATCACCGGCACTTCCACCAGCACGCCGACCACGGTGGCGAGCGCGGCGCCTGAATTCAGGCCGAACAGGCTGATCGCGACGGCGACCGCCAGCTCGAAGAAATTGGAGGTGCCGATCAGGGCGGCCGGCGCCGCGGTGTCGAACGGCACGCGCCACAGGTAAGCCCAGCCGTAGGCAACGGCAAAAATCGCGTAACTCTGGATCAGTAACGGGATCGCGATCAGCGCGATCACCGTCGGCTTGTCGATGATGGTCTCGGCCTGGAAGCCGAACAGCAGCACTACCGTCGCCAGCAGGCCCATGACCGAGAAGGGTTTGATCCGCGCGGTGAAATCGGCAATCTGTTGATGATTTCCCGAGTTATCCAGTAGCTTGCGCGTGATGTAACCGGCAGCCAGCGGAATAACCACGTACAGGATCACCGACAGCAACAGTGTCTCCCAGGGCACCACGATATCGGTGACGCCGAGCAGCAGGGCGGCGATCGGCGCGAACGCGAACACCATGATGATGTCGTTGATGGAAACCTGCACCAGCGTGTAATTGGCGTCGCCGCGCACCATCTGGCTCCAGACGAAAACCATCGCGGTGCAGGGCGCGACGCCCAGCAGGATCATGCCGGCGATGTATTCCTTGGCGGTTTGCGGATCGACCATACCGGCAAATACATGCTCGAAAAACAGCACGCCCAGGGCCGCCATGGTAAAGGGTTTGATCAACCAGTTGACGACCAGCGTGATACACAGCCCGCGCGGCTTCTTGCCGACGTCTTTCAGCGAGGCAAAGTCGACGTTGACCATCATCGGGTAAATCATGATCCAGATGAATACCGCTACCACCAGGTTGACGCTGGCGTATTCGATGCCGGCAACGAACTGAAACAGTTGCGGCAGCGTGACGCCGCTGATGACACCGGCGGCGATGCATAGCGCCACCCAGAGTGATAAATAACGTTCGAAGATACCCATTAACGATTAGTTCCGAATTAGTATGACTGGAGCAACCCGCCGCTAACAGCAGCTGGAGCCGGATTTTTTGGAGTCGGGTTCCGGCCTGCAGCAGGCGGAATTAGCGGGAGCGCTCTTGACGATATCGGTACCGTAGACCGGGCTTTCACCGAGTGTCAGGAAGGTTTCCCAGGCGATGCTATCGGGATCGAAGACCCAGCTTTTTTCCGAGTTGGCGTAGCAGCAGGTGGTGGCGCCTTCCTCGATCATCGGCGCACCGGCGGTTTGCAGGCGCGAATAAACTTCGCCGAGTTCGTCATCGGTTTCGACCTGGATGCCGAGATGATCGATACCCTTGTTTTCGCCGCGCGTGGTGATGGCGAAGTTGACGCGCGGATCCTCCAGCATCCACCTGGCGTAATCGGGCTTGACCACGCTGGGTTCGGCGTCGAACAACGAGTTGTAAAAGCCGATCGAGGCATCGAGATCGGAAACCGAAATATTGACGTGTAAACGTTTCATGATTTTACTCCACTCAGGTTGGTCGAATCGCAGCATCGGGGCAGCAGGCTTTCCAGCACGGGCAGGCAGAGCTCGTGATTACCCTGGCAACAGTCCTCCATCAAAAAAGTGAACAACGCGCGCGTACCCTCGAAATCGATGCTGTAGATGATCGAACGGCTTTCGCGCCGGGAGCTGACCAGGCCCGCGTTGACCAGCGTCGCTAAATGGGTCGACAGGGTGTTGTGCGGAATCTGCAGCGCATCCGCGATGCGGCCGGCCGCCATGCCCTGGTCACCGCTGCGCACCAGCAGGCGAAAGGCTTTCAGCCTGGATTCCTGTGATATTGCGCTCAGTGCCCTGCTTGCACTTGATATGTCCATGTGTCGACGATAATCGACACAATAGGATTATACAAGCGCTTTTTAGCATCATGCGAGCGATCACCGCGGCTTGCGAGTCTTGCCATGATATCGAAAAATGCGCTAAATCGTTGGCGACAAGCCAGAAAAGAAATAATAAGATCACGCAACTACAGGCAGGTGAATTCATGACCCAGACTTTCGACTACATTATCGTCGGCGCCGGCTCGGCCGGTTGCGTGCTGGCCAATCGGCTCAGCGAAGATCCCGATACCAGTGTCGCGCTACTCGAATTCGGCGGCAGCGATAACAGTATTTTTATCCAGATGCCGACCGCGCTGTCGATTCCGATGAACATGAAGAAGTACAACTGGTTCTACGAATCCGAGCCCGAGCCTTATCTCGACAAGCGGCGCATGCACTGCCCCCGCGGCAAGGTGCTGGGCGGGTCTTCGTCGATCAACGGCATGGTTTACGTGCGCGGCCACGCGCTCGATTTCGACCAGTGGGGCGAGCAGGGTGCGAAGGACTGGGATTACCGCCACTGTCTGCCCTATTTCCGCAAAGCCGACAACTGGGTCTTTGGCAGCGATGACTATCGCGCGCAGGACGGGCCGCTCGCGGTTAACAACGGCAACAACATGTACAACCCGCTTTACCGCGCTTTCATCGAAGCCGGCGCCCAGGCCGGTTACATGAAAACCCCCGATTACAACGGCCGGCAGCAGGAAGGCTTCGGTCCGATGCACATGACGGTCAAAAACGGCGTGCGCTGGTCGACCGCGAACGCCTATCTGAAACCGGCGCTGGATCGTCCCAACCTGAAGGTCATCACCGGCGCGCTGAGCCAGCGCATCCTGCTCGACGGCAAACGCGCCAGCGGTGTCGAGTTTGTGCGTGATGGCGGCAAGCAGAGCCTGACCGCGGGGCGCGAAGTCATCCTCAGCGCGGGCCCGATCGCGTCACCGCACCTGCTGCAGTTATCCGGTATCGGTCCGGGCGCGGTACTGCAGCAGGCGGGCATCGAGGTCACACACGATTTACCCGGGGTCGGCGAAAACCTGCAGGACCACCTCGAGTTTTATTTCCAGTTCCGCTGTCATAAATCGATAACGCTGAACGCCGAGCTCAATCCGTGGCGCAAGTTTCTGATCGGCAGCCGCTGGCTATTGACCAAAAAAGGGCTCGGCGCGACCAACCATTTCGAGTCCTGCGCATTTATCCGCTCCAAAGCCGGGGTCAAGTGGCCCGACATCCAGTATCACTTTTTGCCTGGTGCGATGCGCTACGACGGCAACGCGGCTTTCGACGGGCACGGCTTCCAGGTCCATGTCGGGCACAATAAACCGCGCAGTCGCGGCACCATCAGGGCGCGCACCCCGAGCGTGCAGGACAAGCCCGAAATCATTTTCAACTATCTGCAGCATGAGGAAGACATCGAGGCGTTTCGCGCCTGCGTGCGCCTGACGCGGGAAATCATCGGCCAGCCGGCGATGGATAGCTATCGCGGTCCCGAAATCCAACCCGGCGAAGCGGTCCAAAGCGACGCCGAAATCGATGCCTTCGTGCGCACCGCGGTGGAATCGGCGTATCACCCGTCCTGCGCCTGCCGCATGGGCGAGGATGACATGGCGGTGGTCGACTCCGAGACCCGGGTGCGCGGCATCGAGGCGCTGCGCGTGGTCGACTCGTCGATATTCCCGACCATTCCGAACGGCAACCTCAATTCACCGACCATCATGCTGGCCGAACGCGCTGCCGATATCATCAAGGGCAAGGGTATGCTCGAGCCTTCCGCAGCCGATGTCGGCCTCGGCCAGGACTGGGAAACCCTGCAGCGCTCGACTACCACCTGACACGGTACCAGCCCCGGCTGTGCTGATTCGCCGCGGCGCTGTTGGAGTGGTTGAATTCGGTAAGAGATAAGAGCGGTCTTGACTGGGATCGGATTTTATTCCCTGTTTCCGCAAACTGAGGCTTTACCTTGCCGGGATCGCATTCCGCCGTTACCGATCCCGGAGCTCGCCATATCTCAGGTAATAGTTGCCCTCGTGTAAACAACAATTATTGACCGCCCTTGAACCGTGTCTACGCCATTTCGAATCGCATTTTTGATAAATCGCCTTCTCGACAGGCGCGTCTCCTATTTTGGCGTTCAACATCAAGCGAGTCTCGACACAGACAACGGCTTTCACGACTCCTGTGCCTGGATAGTAGGCAAGACAATTATCGTAAACGGACTCGGCAAGCCTGCGTTCGCCTAACTGTCGTTGCGCCATCGCGAGCATTTCGGTTTTTAAATTCCCCTGTGTCCTCATGCAAGAGCGTAATTTGTCGCTTACCAATCCATGTAAATTGATGCAAAACTCGAATATCTCCCTGGAATACAGCTTTTCGTATGTCTCCAGTCGTCGAAGCTTTTGATCGTAGTCATCATATTGTCGGATAAATTCCTTTGCGTCGCTAGCCGCTGCGCCGTCATCGTTTGCAGCCCGAGCAGTATCAAAATCTGCCAATCCAACGGCGACAATTACGACAATACCGAGTTTCGCACTTGTCCGTCTTTGGCGCATGAAACCAATCCTCCGGCCCGCGGCAGCCCGCTTACTCGATGGGTCGTTCACCCGATCCGGCTGAGTTTTAAGCGCCGGTTATGGAGGCAGGCGCCTAAAGCCTGTTAGCTGACTGCCGCCAGTGGCAGTTACTAGTTGGCGGCCGTTTCGTCGCGAATAGTTTCCACGCAGGTCCAGCCCCAGGATTCCTGTTTCGCGACAAATGCAGCGGCTTTCTCTTCACAGTAAGCGGCGTCATTCTGCGCATTCCACAGAACCTGGTCTTCGGCGCCTTCGGTCAGTTTCCTGTAGACCACCTGGCAGGGCACCGCGGCTTCCGTGGTTTGCACCAGGTGGATTTCGCGCACGTCGTTGCCGTGGCGGCAACTCCACGAGTCCGCATAGGCGCTGAGTGGCGCCAGAAGTGAGATCACAAGGATCGGTGCTGTTCGCTTGAGAAATGACATTTGAATTCCCTCCTGATGTGGCATGCGCTTCTGCGTGCTTGCGTAGTTGTTAAAACGAAATCGATATGAACGCAATCAACTTAACTGAAAGCCGTCACAATTTCATCAGAAAATTTTCCGTGAGACCTGAGCGGCCTTAACCAGGCCGCGTCTGGATGATCGCGTTCTACCGAATCGAGCGGGATGCTCAAGTTATCATCTCGACCGCTTTCATCCTCTTGCGCGGGGAAGCGCTGTATCGCTATGTCGGTTTAAATATTGTCTAGCGGGAACGGCTAGCCAATGATGGCGAGGAGCACGCCGGCGGCGACGGCGGAGCCGATAACGCCGGCGACGTTGGGGCCCATGGCGTGCATCAGCAGGAAGTTTTGCGGGTTGGCCTGCAGGCCGATCTTGTTGGCGACGCGCGCCGCCATCGGCACCGCCGACACCCCGGCCGCGCCGATCAGCGGATTCACCGCCTTGCCGGTGACGCGGTACATGATTTTGCCCATGACCAGGCCGGCCGCGGTGCCGATCGAAAACGCCACCATGCCGAGCAGCAGAATGCCCAGGGTTTCGGCGCTGAGGAACTTATCGGCGGCGAGCTTGGAGCCAACCGCGAGCCCGAGAAAAATCGTTACGATATTGATCAGCTCGTTTTGCGCGGTATTGCTCAGGCGTTCGACCACGCCGCATTCCTTGAGCAGGTTGCCGAAACACAGCATGCCGACCAGCGGCGCCGCCGACGGCAATAGCAAAATCGTCACCAGCAGGAGCAGCAGTGGAAACAGGATTTTCTCGAGCTTGCCGACGTGACGCAGCTGCGTCATTTTGGTTTTGCGCTCTTCCTCGGTGGTCAGCAACTTCATGATCGGCGGCTGGATGATCGGCACCAGCGCCATGTAAGAGTAGGCGGCCACGGCAATCGCGCCGAGCAGGTCCGGCGCCAGGCGCGAGGCGACATAGATCGCGGTGGGCCCGTCGGCACCGCCGATAATCGCGATCGCGGCGGCGTCAGCCATACTGAATTCCATGCCCGGCACCAGGTTCATCGCGATCGCACCGAACAGGGTGAAGAAAATGCCGAACTGCGCGGCGGCGCCGAGAATCATCAGGCTGGGCCGCGCCAGCAGCGGACCGAAGTCGGTCATTGCACCGACGCCCATGAAGATCAGTAACGGGAATACCCCGCTTTCGATGCCGGCGTGATAGAGAATTCCGAGTATGCCGTCCGGGCCGGCGATGTCGGCAACCGGAATATTGGCGAGAACGCCGCCAAAGCCGATCGGGATCAGCAGCAATGGTTCGAAGCCCTTGGCGACGGCAAGATAGATCAACAGCCCACCGACCACAATCATGATCACCTGGCCGAGTGTGAAATTGTACAGCCCGGTCGCTTCCCAGAGGTGCAGTAGACCCTGCTCCATGAGCTGCCTGCCTAACCTATCGTCATCAGATGCTGATCGTGGGCGATCGCGTCACCTTTCTTGACCGCGATCGACTGTACCGTGCCGCTGGTGCTGGCGCGGATCTCGGTTTCCATTTTCATCGCTTCGACGATGAATACCGGGTCGCCGTCGTTGACCTGCTGGCCAACCGTTACCAGGACATCGATGATGCTGCCGGCGAGTGGGGCCCTGATTTCCGTGCCGGTCGCAGCCGGTGCTGCGGCGGCTGCCGGCGCAGGCGCTGCGGAGGACGGGGTCGTTGCCCCGGCGAGCGGGGTAATCTGGCTGATATCGGCATCTCCCGGGCCCACAACGACATCGTACTGGGTACCGTTGACGCTGACGCGATAGCTTTCCACCTCGCCGCTGGCGGCAGGCGCGGCGGCGGCAGTCGCGGGCGGCGGGGGTGCCTCGGCTTCGGTGCCGGGCGCGGGTTCGAAAGCGTCGGGGTTACCACGATTCTTCAGGAAATTGATACCGACCTGCTGAAACAGGGCATAGATCAACACGTCGTCGATTTCATTGTCGCAAAGCTTGATGTTTTCTTCTTTGGCGAGGGCTTTCAGCTCGGCGGTGAGTCGCTGCATTTCGGGTTCGATCAAATCCGCCGGGCGGCAGGTAACCGGTTTATCGCCGGCCAGCACGCGCGCCTGCAGTTCCTGGTTGACCGGCGCCGCGGTGGCGCCGTACTCGCCGCGCAGTACGCCCGCGGTTTCCTTGCTGATCGACTTGTAACGTTCCCCGCTGAGTACGTTGATTACCGACTGGGTGCCGACAATCTGCGAGGTTGGCGTAACCAGCGGCACGTAACCCAGGTCCTTGCGCACCGTCGGAATCTCCTTCAGCACCTCGTCGAGTTTGTCGCTGGCGTTCTGATCGCGCAGCTGGTTTTCCAGGTTGGTCAGCATGCCGCCCGGCACCTGCGCGGTCAGAATGCGTGGGTCGACGCCTTTTAACGCGCCCTCGAACTTTGCATATTTCTTACGCACCTCGCGGAAGTAGAGCGAGATTTCCTCGAGCAGGTCGAGATCCATGCCGGTGGCGCGATCACTTTCCTGCATGATCGCGACAAAGGTTTCGGTCGGCGAATGACCGTAGGTCCCGCTCATCGACGAAATCGAGGTATCGATCATGTCGATGCCGGCATCGATGGCTTTCATCAGGGTCGCGGTCGACAGCCCGGTGGTTGCGTGACAGTGCATGGATAGCGGTACCGCGCAACTTTCCTTGATGCGGCTGACCATTTCTTCCGCGGTATAGGGGTGCAGCAGGCCGGCCATGTCCTTGATGCAGATCGAATGACTGCCCATGTCTTCGAGCTTCTTGGCCATATCGACCCAGAGGTCGACATTGTGTACCGGGCTTAGCGTATACGACAGCGAACCCTGCGCATGCTTGCCGACGGCGATGGTCGCCTTGATCGCGGTTTCGATGTTGCGCATGTCGTTCATCGCATCGAAGATGCGAAATACGTCCATGCCGTTTTCGGCGCAGCGCTCGACGAATTTTTCGATGACGTCGTCCGCGTAGTGACGATACCCCAGTGCATTCTGGCCGCGCAGCAACATTTGCATCGGCGTGTTCGGCATCGCTGCCTTGAGCTTGCGCAGGCGCTCCCAGGGATCTTCCCCGAGATAACGGATGCAGGCGTCAAAGGTAGCGCCGCCCCAGGTTTCGAGCGACCAGAAGCCGACCTTGTCGAGCTTCCCGGCAATCGGCAGCATGTCTTCGATGCGCACCCGGGTTGCCAGCAGGGATTGCGAAGCGTCGCGTAAAACCAGGTCGGTTAACAACAGGGGATTCGACATATTAGTAGTTACCTGCTCTTTCGATATTGATGAACGGCCGCCGTGATCGCCGCGATATGATCGTTGTTGGCGGCAGGCGGTATTGCCGTTGGCGCCGGCGTTGCGGGCACTTCTTCGGGAACGAGTTTCGAAACGATGGATATCAGCCCGATCAACAGAATCAGAATAATGAAATACCGCGCCCATACCCAGGCCCAGCAGTTGTAAACTCTGTGTCAGTAGTTGCTCGATTTCCATGGTGATCAATCGGCTCTCCCCCAAAAGATCGCGAATTATACTATTGAACTTAACATATTTCAGTCTTTCGCCGCGCGCAGGCTTTGCACCGTCGCGCTCGGCGTCAGGATTTCCGGATCCAGTCGAATTTCGATCAGGGCCGGTTTTGCCGCCGCCAGGCAGCGGGCGAAAGCCTTTTCGAATTCGTCGGTTTTGACTACCCGTTCACCATGGGCGCCATGCGCCTCGGCGAGCGCGACGAAATCTGGATTGACCATGTCGGTACCGATCACGCGCGCGGGATACTCGCGCTCCTGGTGCATACGGATGGTCGCATAGATGCCGTTGTTTATAACGATAACGATGATATTTGCCCGGTACTGCATCGCGGTCGCCAGTTCCTGCCCGTTCATCATGAAATCGCCATCGCCGGTAAACGCGACCACGCAGCGTTCGGGATAGCGCAGTTTGGCGGCGACGGCGGCCGGCAAGCCATAACCCATGGTGCCGCTGGTCGGGGCCAGCTGGGTTCGATACTCGCGATAGCGAAAAAAGCGGTGCAGCCAGCCGGTATTGTTGCCGGCGCCGTTGCAGACGATGGCATCGTCAGGCAGTTGATGCCTGAGGCTGTGAATGATGTCGGAAAACTGCAGCTCGCCGTCGATGCGGATGCTGCGGTTCCAGTCCAGGTAATCCTGGTGCGCCTGCGCCACCTGCCGCTCGCGGTTGTCCCCGGTCACGCTAGTCGGTTCCAGCTCGGCCAGCGCGGCGATGAAACGTTCGCTGCTGGCGTTGATTGCGAGCTTCGGCTGGTAAATATGTCCGAGCTCTTCCGCTGCGGGATGCACATGTATCATGTCTTGCCGCGGGCAGGGAATATCGATCAGGCTGAAGCCGCCGGTCGTCATTTCGCCAAGGCGCGCGCCGATGACCAGCAGGCAGTCGGCATCGACGATACGCCGGGTTAAGGCCGGGTTGACGCCGAGCCCGAGATCGCCGGCATAGTTAGGGTGTTGGTTGTCAAAAAAATCCTGGCAGCGAAACGAATTCACCACCGGGATAGCATTCGCCCCGGCGAACGCCTGCAGCTGCAGGCGCAGCGGGTCGCTCCAGCCGCTGCCGC
Organism: uncultured Gammaproteobacteria bacterium; assembly: GCA_963768295.1. GTDB lineage: Bacteria > Pseudomonadota > Gammaproteobacteria. The sequence goes on from CAVYHN010000026.1 coordinate 47,035, forward strand.
CGACGATGATAACCGGGTTGGCCGCCTGCGCGAGCATGTCGGCCGCCTGCCTGACCTCCGCCAGCGCGGGGCTGGTTTTGACTGCTTGCCATTGGCCGGCGTCGGCGGTTGCGGTCAAATCGGTCAGCATATCCTCGGGCAGGGCCAGCACCACGGGCCCGGGTCGCCCGCCGGTGGCGACGCTGAAGGCGCGATTTAGATACTCGGGTATGCGATCGGCGTCGTCGATTTGCGCAACCCACTTGGCAACCTCGGAAAACATGCGCCGATAGTCGATTTCCTGGAAGGCTTCGCGGTCGATGTCTTTGCGTGCGATCTGACCGATCAGCAGGATCATCGGGGTCGAGTCCTGCCGCGCGACGTGCAGTCCGCCGCTGGCGTTGGTGGCGCCGGGACCGCGCGTCACAAAACAGACGCCGGGTCTGCCGGTGAGTTTGCCCTCGGCTTCGGCCATGTAAGCCGCACCGCCTTCGTTGCGGCAAACGACGAGCTCGATCTCGCTGCGATCGAAGAGCGCATCCAGCGCCGCGAGGTAACTTTCGCCCGGGATGCAGAAGATGCGTTCAACCGAGTTGATCTTGAGGGCGTCGATTAAAACCTCGGCGCCGCTGCGGGCATTTTTCTCTGTGGTCAAATTGCTGGGCTACGAATCATTGGCTATGACAAGCCGGTTTCGGTCACTGCTCTTGGCGTCCTACATTACTCGGTCGGCGCTTTTGATCAGGCTGTCCATATCTTCGCCATGATTCGGCTAAAAAGCAATGCCTGTGCTCGCCAAAAGATAAACCGATTCCTGCGTGCGCCGAATTGACTGGCCATTCCTCCGACTAACCTGTTTGCTGATTCACGAGAATAAGCAGGCTCGTGCGCCGGGAAAAAGTAGAGGCAAAGACAGCGTATTAATCATAGAATTCATCGCCATGCTATCGACCCATGCAAAAGGCCTGTTGATCACGGCCTGCGGCGTCCTGGTGATATCCCCGGATGGCCTGCTGACGCGCCTGATCGTTACCGATCACTGGACCATGATTTTCTGGCGCGCGTTATTTCTGTCGTTTGGCATGTGGCTGGTGCTCAGTTTCTCCTGTCCTAACCGGGTCTGGCAGCAATACAAAACCCTGAAAGGCGCGGCGCTGTTGAAGGTTGTCGCTTACTCGCTCGGCACCATTTCGTTTATCTTTGCGATCACCCACACCAGCGTTGCGAATACGCTAATCATCCTCAGCACGACACCCCTGTTTGCCGCCATAATCAGTCGCGTGCTGCTGGGCGAGAAGATCGAAACCCGCACCCTGATTGCGATCGCGCTGGTAGCGTTCGGCATTGCGGTAATTGCCGTCGGCAGCGACAATCAAACCAGCAGCTGGCTCGGCGACATGGTTGCCCTGCTGGGCGCGTTTTTTCTCGCCTGCGGATTCAGTTTCGTGCGCCGCTTTCCCGAGGCCTCGACTTTTGCGGCCATCTCCTGCAGCGGAATATTGACCGCGCTGCTGATCTTGCCGCTGGCCGCGCCGTTTTCGGTATCGCAGTCCGATGTCGGCTACCTGCTGGTCATGGGCCTGTACATGCTGCCGATCGGCACCGCGTTGATGTTTGTCGGTCCGCGTTATATACCGGCGCCTGAGGTCGGGTTGCTACTATTACTCGAATCCGTACTGGGGCCGGTCTGGGTCTGGTTGGCTCTCGGTGAGAGACCCGGATTTTACACCCTGATCGGGGGCCTGATCGTGCTGTCGACGCTGGCCCTGAATACCGCCTGGGCGCTGCAACAGCGCCGATTCAGGCGCCTGAACCAGCCCCAGAGTGTTTAAGCCTGTCTATAAAGCTTCTCAATAATAGCCCCCGCTCGCTGGTTTTCCCCGCCTGTCGAGATATACTGCGGGGTGGGTATACGGGAACGATCTCCCGCTTAAAACAATAACTGGACTTTTAAACCGATGAGCAGCCGAGTAGAAATCAGCGGTCTTAGTGTCGACCGCGCCCTGTACGAACTAATCGATACCGAAGTCGCCCCCGGCACCGGCGTCGACAGCGCCACCTTCTGGCAGGCTTTTGCCGACGTCAACCAGAAAATGGGCCCGGAGAACCGGCGCCTGCTGGAAGTGCGTGACGACCTCCAGGCAAAACTCGACGCCTGGCACAAGACCCATTTCGGACGCATCGATGCGCCCGAGTACAGGGCCTATCTCGAACAGATCGGCTACCTGGTTCCCGAGCAGGGTGATTTCCAGGTGACGACCCCGAACGTCGACGATGAAATCGGTGTCATCGCCGGGCCGCAGCTGGTGGTGCCGGTCGATAATGCGCGCTACGCGCTCAACGCGGCCAATGCGCGCTGGTACAGCCTTTACGATGCGCTCTATGGCACCGATATCATTCTTGAAGTCGAAGGCTGCAAGAAAACCGCGAAATACAACCCGGTGCGCGGGCAGCAGGTCATTCGCTACGTGCGCGATTTTCTCGATCAGGCGGTGCCGCTCGCGATCGGCAGCCACAGTTATGTAATTCGCTACCGGGTCGCCTCGGGCAAGCTCATCGCGGTCATGGGCGACGGCAGTAAAACCGAGCTCGGCTGGCGCGAATGTTTTGCCGGTTACCGCGGTAATCCGGAGGAACCCAGCGCAATCCTGTTCCGTCACAACAATCTGCATATCGAACTGTTGATCGGTGAGGGTTACTACATCGGCCAGGGCGACCTCGCCAATATCTACGACGTGCGTGTCGAGTCGGCGATTACCACGATCATGGATTGCGAGGACTCGGTTGCGGCGGTCGATGCGGAAGACAAGGTACGGGTTTATCGCAACTGGCTGGGTTTGATGAAGGGTGATCTGAAGACCACGGTCATGCGCGGCGACGAAGCGCTGGAGCGCAGCCTCAATCCCGATCCCGAGTATATTTCACCGCAGGGCGAGAGTTTTCGCCTGCCGGGGCGCAGCCTGATGTTCGTGCGCAACGTCGGCACTCATATGTACACCGACGCGGTAACCTGCGACGGCGCAGAGGTGCCGGAGACTTTTCTCGATGCGATGGTGACCTGCCTCGCCGCCAGGCATGATTTGCTCGGCAACGGAGAATTCAGCAACAGCCGCAGCGGCAGTGTTTACATCGTCAAGCCCAAGATGCACGGACCGGATGAAGTCGCCGCGGCGGTGCAGCTGTTCGCCATGGTCGAGACCGCGCTCGGCATCGACGCCGGCGCCGTCAAGATCGGCATCATGGACGAAGAGCGTCGCACCACGGTCAATCTGAAGGAGTGCATTCGTGCCGCCAGCGAGCGCGTGGTGTTTATCAATACCGGCTTCCTCGATCGCACCGGGGACGAAATCCATACCAGCATGGAAGCCGACGCGGTAATCCCGAAGAATGAAATCAAGTCGTCGCGCTGGCTGCTTGCCTACGAAGACTGGAATGTCGACATCGGGCTCGAAACCGGATTGCCGGGACATGGCCAGATTGGCAAGGGCATGTGGGCCGCGCCCGACAATATGGCGGCGATGATGGAGCAAAAAATCGCGCATCCGCGCGCCGGCGCTTCTACCGCCTGGGTACCTTCCGCCGTGGCCGCCTGCCTGCATGCGATGCATTATCACCAGGCCGACGTCAGCGCGCGTCAGCACCAGCTGGCGAGTTGTGTCCGCGCCAGCCTCGAGGATATTCTGACCATCCCGTTGCTGGATGGACGCAAGATCAGCAAGCGCGAGTTGAACCGCGAACTGGAAAACAATGCCCAGAGCATTCTCGGTTACGTGGTGCGCTGGATCGAACAGGGAGTGGGTTGTTCCAAGGTGCCCGATATTTCCGACGTCAACCTGATGGAAGACCGGGCCACGTTAAGGATTTCGAGCCAGCATATTGCCAATTGGTTGCATCATGGCATTACCACCCGGGAACAGGTGCTCGAGGTTTTTCAGAAGATGGCTGAAATCGTCGACCGCCAGAACGCGGGCGATCCCGAGTACCACGACATGGCGCCCGATTTCGATAACAGCATCGCTTTCCAGGGTGCGCTAGACCTGGTGTTCAAGGGCAGGGAGTTCCCTAACGGTTATACCGAGTTCGTATTGCACCAGAGGCGTCGCGAGTACAAGGCCTCAGCGCGGCGATGAGCGCCGGTTGAAACGCAAGGCGCCGCGCGCGCGCAATTCGAGCGAACGCAGGCTATAGAGTAAAAAGCGGTTTATCGGCGTGTCGAGTTCGACTTCGTGCGCCAGGCGCACCACGGCGCCGTTCTGGGCGTCCAGTTCCGAGGGCCGGCCGCGGATCAGGTCGCGCTGCATCGATGTGGTCGAATTGGCTGGAATGTCTTCCAGCGTCGCCATCGTTCTGGCCACGCTGTCAGCCGGCAGGTCGATTTCCCTGGCACGGCCCAGCTGAAAGATTTCTTCGGTTGCCTCGGTCAGTAGTTCACGTGTTTCCGGTTGCTCCAGCAGAATACCGAGGGGCGCGCGCGATACCGCACCGAGCCCGCTCCAGGGCGTAATCAACATGAATTTTTGCCACATTGCCACCAGCACATCGTCCGGTATGCTCGATTTGACGCCGCTGCAGTGATTGAAAATCTCGGACAGGGTGTTGACGCGCGGGTCGGCATGGTTGTCAAGGTGGCCGAAGCGAATCAGCGGATTGGCGCCACTGTGCTTGATGTGCCCCGGGCCCGCCTGGAACGCGACGATGGCGCACAGGCCGCCCAGCACGTTGGCCGGATCGAGTATCTCGCCGAGCTGGTAAGGCGCCTCGACGCCGTTCTGCAATGGAACGACCAGGGTATCGGGTCCCACCATCGGTTTGATCGCCCTGGCCGCGGCCGCAACCTGCCAGGATTTGACACAGCACAGTACGTAATCGACAACGCCGACCTCGGACGGGTTGTTGGTGACTGCGATCCTGTCGATACTGAAATCGCCGGCGATACTGCCGACCTTGAGTCCCTGTGAGCGCAGCACCTTCAGGCTTTCATTTCGCGCGATAAACGTGACATCCTGGCCCATTTGCGCCAGGCGCCCGCCGAAATATCCGCCGACACCACCGCTGCCATATACTGCAATTCGCATCCTGCCTCCACGCTAAAGATAGGGTTAAGCTGACATTATGGCGCAGTGTTGTTGATTTGTAAGAAAAATTCTTGGATCAGCGTCACGCTAATGATGATTAAGCGAGGGCCGGGATGACGGCGCAGTACAGACCTGCGGCGCAACAACGCTGCCAGGCTCGCAGCGAATCGAGATTGGATGTTGTTTTTGCTCGAGTAAATATATTTATGGAAATTACTTCCATTATGTGGAAATTATGAAATAATGCTTTTTTCTCGTGTTTAGTTCCTAAAAAACAACAATATACATTTAATTAGAAATAGACTTATATCTATTTTGGAATATTTTTTTAAAACAAAATGTGTCGTTTTTGCACATGCTTCGGATAATCGATGCGGTTAGATTACACGCCATGACAAATACGGTGACCAATATCACGCGCAAGCGCGGCCGACCGCCGGGCGCGAAAGCGCGCGCCGGCGACGGTAAAAACCAGTCCCTGATGCGCGCCCTGACCCTGTTGGAGCGCCTGTCCGAATCGCCCAAGGGGATGCAGTTGACCGATCTGTCCTACCAGCTGGGCATGCCGGCCGCGACCGTGCATCGCCTGTTGAGCACCTTCGAAGAATTGAATTTCGTCGAACAGGACCCGGAACAGGGGTTATGGTACGTGGGTCTCAAGACATTCACCGTCGGCAACGCGTTTTTGAATCGGCGCGATTACGTCGCTATCGCCAGGCCGCATATGCACATGCTGGTGGAGCAGTGCGGTGAGACGGTAAATCTCGGCGTGATCGACGCTGGTGAAGTCGTCTTTATCAGCCAGGTCGAGTCGCTGGAAGTCATGCGCATGATCGTCAGGCTGGGCAGTCGCTCGCCGATACACGCGTCGGGCGTTGGCAAGGCGATGCTGGCCAGTATGCCGGAACAGCGCGTTGCGGGAATCCTCGAGCGCCGTGGCCTGGCGCGATTTACCGATCACACCATTGACAGTCCCGCGGATCTGCGGGCCGAGCTCGAGCGGGTGCGTCAACTGGGATATGCACTCGATGACGAGGAGCACGCGGTTGGCTTGCGTTGCGTGGCCGCACCAATTTTCGATGAAAACGGTCAGGCGCTGGCGGCGATTTCGCTGTCGGGTCCCAAGGCGCGCATTGTCGACAGCCGTCTGAGCGAACTGGGTAACGCCATCCGCCAGACGGCGGCCGAAATCACCCAGGCCCTGGGCGGGCGTATTCCCGCCGACCAGGTTTAACCTGGTTCGAACCGGAGTCGAGTTGAAACAGAAGTATAAAATCGATCTGGAAACCGCTAAAGCGGTTGCCGCGGCGGCGCAACAGGAAGCCGACAGGCACGGCTGGAACGTGGTCATCGCAATTGTCGACGACGGCGCTCACCTGATGTACCTGCAGCGCGAAAAAGCGCAGCTCGGCAGCATCGAAGTTGCGATCAAGAAGGCTAAAGCTGCCGTCCTGTTTCTGCGCGCGACCAGTATCTTTGCCGACCGGGTCAACAAAGGCGAGCCCGGTTACCTCGAAATGCCGGGCATCATGCCGCTCGAAGGCGGTGAGGTGCTCGAATACAAGGGCGAGATCGTTGGTGCCATCGGCATTAGCGGCGCCAAAGCGAATGAAGACGGTATTGTCGCGCGCGCAGGCGTTGCGGCAATGCCGTGATTTTTAAACTGGAGAACTGACTGACATGAACCCCCAAACCAATTTAAATTACCAGGCCGAAGAGGTTTTCGAAATATATCCACGACTGGAAATTCCACATACGCTGGCCGCGGGCCCGGGACCCGGTAATACCGATCCCCGCGTGCTCGAGGCTTTCGCCACCGCGGGTGTCGCGGATCACATGCAGCCCGATGTCATACGCGGTATGAAAGAATCCAAATTCATGTTGCGTCAGGTATTCGGAACCAGCAACGCTTACACCTATGCCGTTTGCGGTACCGGCTGGAGCGCGCTGGACTGCGCCTTTATGCCGATTCTGTCGGGCGACAGGGTGGTCTGCTTTGTTAATGGCACTTTTAGTGGAATCGACGATCTGAATGTTCGCATGAGGGCTTCGACCAATGCGGATCTGGCGGAGAACCCGCTCGACCCGAAGCCGGCGAATGTCGTTACCGTCAACGTGCCACACGGACAGTCGGTTAGCGGAGAAGTTATCGAAGCGGCACTGGCCGAGCACAAGCCGATGTGGGCTGTCATGGCGCACTGGGAAACCGGTAGCGGTCGCATCAACGATCTGCAGGCTTTCAACGACGCCTGCGCAAAACACGATGTCATGGGTATTGTCGACTGCGTTTCCAGCCTGGGAATCACCAAATTCAATATCGACGATTACCCCGCGGTAACCACCTGGGCTTCCTGTCCGCAGAAAGGCATACTCGGTCTGCCGTTGACCTATGCGCCGATCAGCTTCAATGACAAGGTCATCGACCTGGTCAGGCAGCGCGGTTGCCCGAGTTACCTGCATAACCCGATTCTGGACGCGCGCCACTGGTGCATCGACGATGGCAAGGACGTTGAAAACGCGGCTTATCATCGTACGCATTCGGGCTACGCGGTGGCTTCTTTCCACGAGGCGCTGCGCCTGTTGCTGCAGCATGGCCGTGCGCAAAAAGCAGCCGATTACGCGTTTTATGAAAAGGGCCTGCGCAACGCGGTAGAGGCCATGGGTTGCAAGGTAACCTCGAACATGACCAGCCTGGTCGTGTTTAATCTGCCTGCAGAATTCGAAGGTCGGGAGAAAGAGCTGGTGAACGGTTGCCGCGAAAAGGGCTTTGCCATCTGGCCGACCCTGTCCGAACCGACCCAGATTCGTGTCGGCATCTTGAACCAGCTGACGCCTGCGGCCATCAACGACATCGTCGGCCGCTTTGCCGATGCGATGCTCGAGTTGGGTGTGGAGCTCGACAAGAGCAAGATCATGGCTCAGCTGAACGGCTACCTCGACGGCCGCTAGTCACTAATCTCCTCCGTTGTTTGACGCCGGCTTCGTGCCGGCGTTTTTTTGGCGCCAGGCCGGATAGCCGATTTTATCCAGCTGACTCCCCGGCGCTTGCCGCCGCCGCGAGTTGCGCAGCGGGAAGGCTGTTCGCCTGACAGGGTGTGACCGACCAGCCTGGCTTCGGGAATACGAGATCGAATCTCGGCCGCCAGTTCGCTGATAATGCCGTGTCGGGCCCTGACCGACACCCACAACAGGTTTAGCGGGGTATTCAAATCTGCAAACACGACATCTTCGCGCCCTGCGAGAATCGCGTGCAGTATCGCCAGGCGAGCCTGGAAACTGGGTCCGGACAGATTCCTCAATCCCGGTATCAGCAGCATGAAATCACTCAGAAAATTGCCGTTTTCATCGTGGGTCGGCAGCCGTTTGTAGAGCGGCTCGTGGTTGGATTCAAGCCGGGCGTTTTGCGGCAGGCGGGGTTTTAGCTGAAGCCTTTTCATTGCCCGCGATGCCCTGCTTTCAGAAGGCCATGCCGCGCGCGCTGACCGGCCACAGGCATTCGACCCTGTCGTCGCGAATGCCGACGTACCAGTCGTGCAGGTTGCAGGTCGGGTCGCAGTGGCCGGGCACCAGCTTCAGTTTCTGGTTCAGCCGCAGGCGGTTGTGCGGGTCGGCGATCACGCCGTGCTCGTCGGAGATAGTGATGTATTTGACATCGTCACGACCGAAAACCACGGGCAGGCCCGAATCCGCCGATTGCACCTTGAGGCCGGCATCGCAAACGGCTTCGAAATCGCGGGTCTTCGACATGATCGAGGTCCAGATGAACAGGCTGTTTTGAAATTCGGAGATGCGCTTTCCCGCTGCGTCGAGAACCTGCTGGTAGTCCGCGTCCATGAAGATATATGAGCCGCACTGCATCTCGTTGTAAACCCCCGATGCAGCCTCGAAGTAGTAGGAGCCGGTACCTGCGCCGGCTACGATAGCGCAGCTTAAACCGGCGACCTGCAGCGCAGCGACCGTGTCGCGTGCCTGCGCGATCGCGGTTTCGAGGTGGCGGCGACGTTCTTGGTAGTCGCGAATATGCTGCGCCGCACCCTGGTAAGCCTGCAACCCGGCGAATTTCAGGCCATCGCTGGCGCTTATCTTGTGCGCGATTGTCAACCGCCGCGCTGCCGGGTTCGACACCGCAGCGTCGCGCGCCGCAATCGATTTCGACCAGGCATTCGAGCTCGACGCCATGCCGTTGTGCGGCCGCGGACAGGGTTTCGACGTTGCCCGGGTCATCGACGCAAACCAGGATGCGCGCGGAGTGTGCGAGCCGCGCCAGGCGGTCGATTTTGCCCGCGTCGGTCACCTGGTTCGAAAGCATGACATCGTCGATGCCGCCGGCAACCATGATTTCGGCCTCGGCGACCTTTTGGCAACAAATGCCGCAGGCGCCGCCGTGTTCGATCTGGTAACGCGCAATATCCACCGATTTATGCGTTTTGGCGTGCGCTCGATGGCGCACCCCGGCCGCCCGCAGCTGCGCCCGCAGGGTTGCGATATTGGCCTCGAAGGCATCGAGATCGATAAGCAGCGCCGGGGTGCAGACTTGCGACAGGTCCATGCCGACCGTTGCCGGAAGGTTGAGACCGAAGACGAGTTTTTGCTTGATGTCATTCATGGCCAGGCGGGTTCACGGGATCAGGATTTGCAGCCAGGGCAGTTCTTGATATCGACGTTACCGCCGGTAATGATAACGCCGATACGCTGCCCGCGAAACAGATCCCGATGTTTGAGTATGACCGCCAACGGCACTGCCGAAGACGGCTCGATGATGATCTTCATGCGTTCCCAGGTCAGGTACATCGCGTCGAGAATCTCTGTTTCGCTGGCGAGCAGGATATCGCTGACATGACGTGACACGAAATGCCAGGTGCGCGGTTTCAGGTTGGTCTTCAGGCCGTCGGCGACCGATTGTTGCGCATCCTGTTCGACGATTTTGCCGGCTTTTAGCGAGCGCCAGGCATCGTCGGCGTTGGCCGGCTCGGCCGCATAAACCCGGATTGCGGGCGCCAGCGTCGACAGCGTCAGGCAGGTTCCGGAAATCAAACCGCCGCCGCCGATCGGGGCGACGACGGCATCGAGCTTATCAACCTCCTGATGCAGCTCTAATGCGCAGGTGGCCTGCCCGGCGATGACGCGCGCGTCGTCGTAGGGATGCACGGCGTCGGCCCCGGTGTCGGCGATAACCCGTTCGAGGTTGGCTTCGCGCGCCGCCTGGGTGGGTTCGCATTCGATGATCTTGCCGCCATAACTTTGCACCGCGGCTTTCTTGGCGGCCGGTGCGTTATGCGGCATTACCACGGTTGCGGCGATGCCGCGCCGTGCCGCGGCGTAGCACAGCGCCGCCGCGTGATTGCCCGAGGAGTGTGTGGCGACGCCGCTTGCGGCATCGACATCGCTCAGGCCAAACACGGCGTTGCAGGCGCCGCGCGCTTTGAAGGCGCCGACTTTCTGCAGGTTTTCGCATTTGAAAAAGATTTCCGCGCCGCTTAGCTGGTTCAGGTAGCTCGAGGTCAGAATCGGTGTGCGATGTATATATGGCGCGATGCGTTCACTCGCGGCCAGTACGTCGTCGAAGGTGGGAATGTCCATGCTGTGTCCAGCTAGTTCCAGATAATCAGGATACTAATGATGCCACATAAACTAGACAATCTTGATATTGGAAAGCCGAATTTTTAACAGGCTCTGCGCTGTAATAACGGCATCCAGCCCGAGATTCATGCAGTCGGCATGAGATTTGACCAGCGATAACAACGCGATTGGATCGGTTGTTTCGTCGTCATTGGCGCGCCTACAGAAATTCTTGAACATGGTTTTGACTTCGTCGCTGCAGAGCGGTTCCGACATCTGGTTTTCAATCTCAAGCGCACAGTAACTGCTGTCGGCAAGAAACCGGATATTGATTTCAGCCCCCACCGGGCTATTCCTGATGGCGTTGCTTAGCAGGTTAGCCAGCAGATGCTCCATCCATTTGGCGTCAACCAGCAGTTTTGGCAGTTTTTGCGTGGGCAATCGCAGCGTGACGTCTTTCTGTCCAACTTTCTTGCCGAGGCCAAGACAAACTCTGCCAAGCAGGTCCGCAAGTTTTACTTCGCTGATCACTAGCTCGATTTCGCCATGTTTGCATTGGCATAGACTCAATAAATTTTGAATCATTCGGTTTAAGCGGGTGCTGGCGTCGGTGCTGATGTCCGGGCTATCGCCTGATGCGGCCGGATCCAGTTTGCGCTGCACCAGCCCCTGAATCCGTTGGTGCAATTCATCGAAAGAAAATGGCTTTACCAGGTAGTCATTGGCGCCCTGGATCAACGCCGTTACACGGTCGTGAATCTGGTCGCGCGCGGACAGGATCAGGATTTCGACCTCGCGATTAGATTCGCGGATTTCATGCAGTACCAGCAGGCTGGAGTCCTTGGGCAGCATCAGGTCGAGAATGATGATGTCGTATTCGTGATCCGAGGCGTAGGCAATTGCCTGCTGGCTGTTGGCAACAACGTCAACCTGGTATCCCAGTGCGCGTAATCCCGCACCCAGGGAAGTCTGCAGTTTGGTCGAATCTTCTATCACGAGTACTTTCATGACAGGATTTTTAACTGATCAGCCTGAGGATTCCCTTAAGATTGGCGATCGGCCGGGGTAAATAATTCACTGGTTGTGATCCGGGTCAGCAAATCCCGGGTTTGCACCGCTGGTCGAATGGTGACTGCAGCACGAGCAGCTTTAGACTAAAGCCCGTATCCTGGCGTGCGCTCGAGGCGCGGCGGATACTCGGTTGCGCAATGATTTAAGCGATCTTGATACGTGACAGCAGAATGCGAAACATGTCGCCCGAGATTGAGGCGCTCACCTCGAGGTCCATCAGGTCGGCGTAGGATTTGACCAGGGATAATCCAATGCCGCTATGGTTTCCGCTCTCCCTGGCGGGATCTTTTCGCCAGAAGCGTTTAAATATCAGTTCGAGGTCCTGGTCAGAGAGAGGATTCTTCATCCGATTCTCGATTGCGAGCTTGCAGTAACCCGAATCCAGTTCAGTCTCCAGGCTTACCGAACCACCATGCGGACTGTGCGAGAGCGCGTTGAATATCAGGTTTTGCAGTATCAGTTCGAGCCATTGAGCATCGGCCAGAATCAGGGGTAGCTTTGTCTTTGGCAACTCGATACGGATGTTCCTTTCGCTGCTCTCGACGGCAAGATTAAGGCAGACCTTTTCGAGCAGCGCGTCGAGCCGTAACGCGCTGACTTCGAGCTCGATGTTTCCCTCTTCGCTGCGACAAAGATGTAACAGGTTCTCGATAAGCAGATCAAGCTGTCGCGATGATTCATGGATATCCGCAAAATAACTGCGCACGTCTTTTTCGTCCGGCCAGCGCAAACCGACTTCCGCCAGTGAGCGTATCTCCGATACCGGTGTGCGCAGCTCATGCGCGACATCGGAGGAAAATTCGCGTTCACGGATTAGCGCTTTCTCGATTTCCGATAGCACCAGGTTAAACTGTATTGCAATCGGCTCGAGCTCCCTGGGCTGGGCTTCAGTGGTAATTCGGCGATCGAGTGAATCGGGAGTAATTTGGCTGATTTCGTTTTTAATTTTAATCAGAGGTTCCAGTCCTCGTCTGATCGCCCGGGTCACGCTTAGTGCGACCGCAACCAGGACCACGATACTGATGCCAGCGATGAGGAAATGGAAACTCAATATCGCCCGGTCGAGTTTGTCGCGTCCCCGACTGACCTGAAGTATCGCTCGCGGGCGATCTTCCAGCGCAATCTTGTTACGCAGGTCCTTATTCTTATCTTCGATTTGCGGGATAAACTTGATCGATATGCGTCTGCCGGCTCGGCCGTCGGGCAGCTCCAGATCCGAAACAAGTACCTCTTCGGACTGGTCTGAGAATTTTGTATCCTGGTATCCGTCAAAGCTATGCGATTGTTCCAGCAGGTCGCCATTGTCGAGAAACAATTTGAAATACTCGGGGTTATCGGGTGCCTCGAACTCGGGCATGAATTCATCGGCGAAATCGAGCTCGACCTCTTTTCCGTCGAACTTCGTAAGCGTGACCAGCGCCCGTGCCTTTGATTCCAGCGCGACGTCGAATTGATCCAGCAACAGGCTGGAAACCACCCGGTCGACAGCAAGCTGACCGATGACCAGGATTAGCGCCACCCACAGGATTGTCGAAACTGTGGTCGTCTTGCTCAGCGAGCGCATGGGGGAGCCATTTAGCCGATCACGTAGCCAAAACCACGCCGGGTTTCGACCAATCCGGTGACGCCCTGCAGGCGGAGTTTTTTGCGCAAGCTGCTGACATGCGCCTCGATTGCGTTTTTCGACGAATATGAATTGGAGTCGTATACCTGGTTGAGCAGCTTCTCTGACGATATTACGCGCCCACGGTTGAGCGCCAGGTATTCCAGGATACTCATTTCAGTTGGCGTCAGGGGAAAGCAATCTGCGCCGCGGTAGGCAATATGCAGCGCAGTATCGATCCTGACTTCGCCGATGGATATCACCGGTGATTTTTGCCTGAAGCGACGTCGTACCAGCGCCTGGATGCGCGCATGCAGTTCGTCGAAGGCGAAAGGTTTGACCAGGTAGTCGTCAGCGCCCAGCTGCAGGCCGGTAATTCGATCGCGGGTTTGATCGCGGGCTGACAGAATGAGTACCTCGGGGCTCTGCTGCGAGCGCCTGATTTCCTGCAGGACTTCGAGTCCGGGTTTCTTGGGTAGCATCAGGTCGAGAACGACCACGTCGTAGTTGCCCGTGGTTGCAAACGCGATGCCTTCCTCACCATCACCGGCCGTGTCAACGGCGTAGCCCAATCTGCGTAATCCCGCATTCAGGGATTTTCGTAGTTTTGGGGAATCTTCGATGACCAGAATTTTCATCAGTAGTGTTTTATCTTGCAATGCTTAAGATTTGCTTAAGATTACATGAAAAACATCCATTAGCGATCCTGTGGAATGAATACTGCGCCGCTTCCGGCCAGTGCAGAAACCCTGATTCTGAGACTTTCGCGAATGCATCACCAGCCGCTAGCCCTCGAGCGGTCATTCTGGCGGGCTTGATTTAAACCCCTGTTACGGGCCAGCTGACCGCCATCGGGCGCTGTCACGGCGGGGTAGAATTTCGCAGTGCCGCCCTGTCGGCCTGGGCCATTAGATTCCGCGAAAGTTGTTTTCGGCGCAACTGCCACTGGGAAGTCTTGCCGAGCCATGGTTTTAGCGTTTCGTGTCTTGCCAACGCATCCTGGTAATTACCCCGGTTGATCTCATGCTGAATGGCCGCGGTTTGCAGGCTGACCAGGATTCCAAGCTCCTGCATCCCGCGCTCGAGCGAATTCAATGCCCGTTCGATGCCACCGAATTCGGCAGAAGACTGCACCCGGGCCAGTTCGAGGTAGTAGTCAGGAGAATGTTGCTTGCTGGTGTTGAGCAGGTATTCGTAATCGCTGACTGAGCGCGCCGTCAAACCGAGCGTGGCGTGACATTTTGCTCGATGGTGAATGGCGGGAATATGGCCAGGGTAGCGGGCGAGGTAGTTGCTGAAGGCGGTGGTCGCAGCCTGGCAATCGTTTGCTGCAACATGATACAGGCCGAGTACATAAGCCACTTCGATGGTATCGCTGATCTCCGCGGCAGCCTGTATGTCGTTAAATGCGAGCTCTTTATTACCCCGCTTCAGGTAAATCTCTGCCCGATCGAGCAGGCTTGCGTGATTCTCCGGCTGGCGGAAAATCTTTTGCGAGAAATGCTGCAGTAATTCGTCAAGCGACCCGTGCGCCACCAGCGATTCGGGGCAAAGCGTGGCGAACGCCAACAGCGCGCAAGTAACAAGCCGCAGTTTACTGGTTGCTAACATCGACCACAGGCTCACGCTGATAGAATCTCATGCTCAGATTGATTTTTCGACCGTGTAGTAGTCGATGGCATCAGGATTGGGGCTGACAAAGGTGACGTCCACGACATCATTGTTAAAATCCAGCACGACCGAGCCGAGTTGGCTCATCGATACATAGTGCACCGGGTGATTCAGCGGTGCCGAACGGGTTTTGCCGGCGCTTCCGGCAACCGTGTAAATGACGCCATAGTCATTGCTGTTAAAGCGTTTGCGATATGCGCCGTCATCGTCTTTGCGCCCATTACCCGAATCTGTTTTCATGCTTTGCAGGAAAGTGCCCGAGCTGCCGCGGTGGCCAAGAACGGGAAAGGAGCGCTCGTAGTTGTGGCTGTGGCCGGTGAATACCAGGTCGACGCCATACAGTTCGAAGATGGCGGTGAAATTTTCTCTCATGTCCGCACATGGCGGAATTGCTGTCAGGTCGGAGTTATGCGTCCCTCGGGAATAAGGGGGTTGGTGAAAAAACACGACGGTCCAGTCCTGGGTGTTGGCGGCCAGATCGGTCATTAGCCAGCTGTACATTGCCCCGGCGGAAGAGCGATCGCTTATTTCACTGTCCAGGCTGACGAAATGAATGTTCGAATAGTTGAACGAATAGTAGGCTTCGGTGCCGCTCGGAACGCCGCCTGTTTTGCCGTCGCTGGGTAAGGTGAAGATATCGAAATAGGGCGCTCCACCATCGCTTCTGGCATCGTGGTTGCCGATCGTCGACCAGACCGGGGTGCTGTAAAGGCTCGCTGCATAGACGTCAAAAAATGCCTCCTGATAGTCGCGGTCGCTGCCATTTTTATACGCATTGTCGCCGAGCATGATCATCATGTTGGTACTACTATCCTGGTTGAATTTGTAAAACGCGTCTCTGACATCACGAGCATTTGAGTCGGCGGTGCCTGCATCCCCCAGAATCCAGACCCGGGTGGATATGGCGTCGCCTTCGACCGGCGGCGTTCTGAAGGTAAACACGCTTCGGTTCGCACCGTTCACCCGGTAGTAATAGAGCGTGTCGGGTGTAAGGTTTTCGAGTAACACTTCGTGATCAAAGGAATCGGATTTCATTGCAACTCGTTGTTCAAATAATTCTTGCGGGCTGGTTCCATAGAAAACCCGGGACTGGTAGGTTTCATCGCTGCGCCATTTAATGACCATCGAGGTGGATGACGGATTCTGCAGGTAGGGGCCACGTACGTCATCCGGTTCGACGCAGGCCGCAAGCAGCAGCGTCGTAAGAATTATGGCTGCCATTCGGATACGTAAAACACATGCATTTTTTAGATTCATATATCAGCTCTGTTCAGTTCAGTCTTAAGGTCGCAAGCAGCGTTGCAGTGGATTCTGAAACGGGCGTGGGCAAAGCCTTGCGTTGCCAGAAACTTGCCAGGCTCCGGCTTCGGGTTCGAAGCCAGAGGTTCTGCTTAAAATTAGACTAGATGGCGTTTCTTAAGGAATGCTGAGCGGTGCGGGATTTATTTTTAAGCGGGGATCAATCGTTGCTGGAAGCGCAGAGTGCAGGCCTGTTCTGCGGCGGGTTTTTAAGCCGATGTGTTATTCCGATCTTGAGATTCACTTAAGATCGAGGCCAAAAAGTTTATTATTTTTAATCGAGGCCGTGTCGACGATCGAAGCGGAGCCTCTTTGAGTCGGTGCTTCAGGAGTCCGCGAAGGGTAATGTGGCGACTAAATCGGCCAATCTTAAACCAATCTTAAGCTTGGGGCGTTAGGCTCTTGTTGAAGTACTCAAACCCTGGAGAAGATCAATGAAGATTTACTGGATTAACAGCGCTCGGTTTTTACTGGTTTCCCTGTTCATGCTGTCGGCGTTCAACGCGCAGGCAGAAGCCGAAGGGCTGTATGAAATATCCGGCCGCCTGAACATTGTCGGCGCCAGCGGCAAGCCGTCCAACGACATACTGGGGTTTGGCGTTATCCTGCACCGCAAGCTGACCGATGAATGGTACCTGGGCGTAAGCCTGGAAAATGCGACCGACTTCGATGTGGAAAGACCGAACGAGCAGCTTGATATCGATAGCGTCAGCGAAACCGATGCGCTGGCGACGATGAACATGATCGGGGTGGTGGCCGAACGTCGTTATGCCCTCGGCTCGGATAGCTGGACCGGTTTCTGGAACCTGGGCGGCGGTATCGCGGATATCGATAGCGATAATGCCACTGGCGATGTCGAGGGCGGCGGCAGCTTCGATATCGAAATCGAGGCCGATACAGAGTATGTCCTGCTCGGCGGCGTTGGCGCGATACAGAGACTGGGTGAGCACTGGTCGGCGCGCTACGAGGCTAGCCTCGAGCAACACTTTGCCGACTGGAAAGTCAGGGATCGGGTTAGCGGACGCACCGATTCCTACGACGATTACCTGGTTTACGGCCTGCGCTTTGGATTGAACTATCGCTTCTGATTATCGCAATTCGCGCTGCTGGTCATTTGCAGCACACGTAGCCGTGCGAACAGCTTGTAGCATGTCGGGATTATTGATGAAGGAGATATTGTAGGGGTGCTCACAGACCAGTTTATCGTAGCGCGAGCTGGCCGGCATGTCGTTCGACAAGGTTTGCAATCTTGCCCCACAGCAACAGGGTTATCGGTTGTGCGGATTGTTGCGCGATCAGGGCCAGCAACTGTTCCAGGAAGTCCCGCCAGTAGACGCGCTTCGACGGCCGGTTTGCGCTCGGGATGCAGCACCGGGGTCGCGTTCAGCATCAGGAATCCGGCGCTTGCCAGGTTGTCGAACAGCTCGGGCAGCGTCTGGATCAAGCCGCTCTTGTCGAGCCTGGCGATGGCGTCCTGCGTGATCTTGCCGTCGGCGTCCCGCTGCAGCAGGCCTTCGCCGAGCAGGGCGGTTTTGACGATATTACGCAACGAAGTGGCGCGGTTGACCGCCTTGCTGAGGCCGCGATCGCTCCAGAGTTCGCCGACCGCCGCATCGTAGAAAGCGATGCCGTTGGCCGATTCGCGACGCGGGTAGGGCGATTCACCGATTAACAGGTAACGCACCCCGGCACGGTCACGTCGAAACGCCGCCAGCAGGCGATCGCTGCCGGGCAGCCAGTTTTCGGCGCGCAGCAGGGATTCGAGATATTCCGCTTCCAGGGCGGTGAAGCGCCTGTTGCAGGATTTGTCGCCAGTCGTTATGTACCCCGGAGCGATCTATCAGGGTCTCGGCCAGGATCATCAAGAATCAGCCATCGATCAGCGCATCGATGCGGATGCGGGCGATCTTTTCGACCTCGCCAAGCGCGCTATCGAACTCCTCTTCCCTGTCGTTATCGAGTCGTCGTTTCATTGCCGCGATGATTTGATGCTTGTCGAGCCCGCTAACCGCGATGATGAAGGGAAACTCGAACTTATCTTTGTAGGCCTGGTTCAGCGCCTTTATTGTATGCAGCTCTGCGGCGCTGCACTGGTTAAGCCCGGCGCCGGCCTGCTCGCGCTGCGAGGCGTCGGTCAGGCTGCCGGCTGCGGCTTCCTTGCCGGCCAGTTCGGGGTGACTGCAGAGCAGGGCGATGCGCTGCAGCTCGGGTGCACGCCGCATCGCATCCACCATTTCCCGATGCAGCGCTTCGCGGTCGGCAAAAGGACGCTTGCCGAAAACCAGCGCCGGCACCCAGGGGGAATGTTCGAATATGCTGTCGAGTAGCGCGATGAATTCTGTCTCGCCGCACTGGTTGATCTGGTCGATGTTCAAACCCATGCGCGGATTATGCGGTTTGCGGCGGATGCCTGTCCATCCAGTGGCGCGCGATATCGATGCGGCGACAGATCCAGACCCGCTCCTTCGCCTGCACATAGTCGAGAAAGCGCTGTAGCGCGCGAAACCGCCCCGGTCGCCCGACCAGGCGGCAATGCAGTCCGACCGACATCATCTTCGGCGCATCCGCGCCTTCTTCGTAGAGCACGTCGAAGCTGTCGCGCAGGTACTGGTAAAACTGTTCGCCGCTGTTAAATCCCTGCGCGGTGGCGAAACGCATATCGTTGGTATCGAGCGTATAGGGAATGACCAGGTGCATCTTCGAGTCCCCGACGCCGGTATTGACCCGGGTCCATAGCGGCAGGTCGTCGCCGTAGTAGTCCGAGTCATAAAGCAGCGCGCCCTGTTCGACCACGAGCCGGCGCGTATTCGGGCTGTCGCGCCCGGTGTACCAGCCCTGCGGCTTGATGCCGCAGAGTTCCTTGATAATGTCTAGTGCCTGCTGCATGTGCTCGCGCTCGATCGTCTCCGGAACGTCCTGGTAGTGAATCCAGCGCAGGCCGTGACAGGCGATTTCATGCCCCAGGCCGACCAGCTCGGTGGCCAGCTCGGGATTGCGCTGGAGCGCCATCGCCACGGCGAATACCGTGAGCGGCAGTCCGCGCGAGTCGAATTCGCGCAGCAAGCGCCAGACCCCGGCGCGTGAGCCGTATTCGTAGATCGATTCCATGCTCATGTGGCGCGCCGGGTAGCTCGGCGCGCCGATGATTTCCGACAGAAATTGCTCCGAGCCCGGGTCGCCGTGCAGCACGTTGCTTTCGCCGCCTTCTTCGTAGTTGAGTACAAACTGCAGCGCGATTCGCGCGCCGGCCGGCCACTGGGCGTGCGGCGGGTTACCGCCGTAACCAACCATGTCGCGCGGATAGTCGCTCATGCGTGCGCCGGCTCGGGTTGTGGCCGCAGCAGTGTCGCCAGGTCCGCCTGGCGGGTTTCCGGCTTGTGCTGGATCTTGTTTTCGATATGCAACAGGTGCTGCTGCATGACCTTGACCGCTTTTTTCACGTTGCCCTGTTCGAGCGCGTCGATGATCGCGGCGTGCTCCTGGTTGCGGCAGCGGTTTTGCTCGTCGTCACCGAGATGGGTCAGGATCACCAGCGGCGTGCGGCGGATGATGTCGTTCAGGTACTCGTCGAGTACGCTGTTGCCGGCCAGCGCCGCCAGCTGGCGATGGAAATCGACCGATAGCGCCAGCGCCGGTTTCGGAATCTCCGCGCTGGTAAGCTTCTTGCTCGCGCTCGAGCAGTTTCCTCAGACGGTTGATCATCTTGGCGTCGACCCGCGTGATCAGGGTTTCGAGAATGGCGGATTCGATGACGCGCCGCGTCGCGAACAGGTCCTGTCCCTCCTTGACCGAGGGCTTCGCCACGGTGGCGCCGCGATTGGGAGTTTGATCGACCAGGCGAGAATGAGCCAGGCGCGTCAGCACCTTGCGAATCAGGCCGCGCTTTACGCCGAACAGGGTCGCCAGCTGCACTTCCTTGAGCTTGGTGCCCGGCGGCAGGCGATGGTCGAGCACCGCCTGTTCGATCTGGCGCAGGACTTCGTCTTCGCTGGGGCCTGTTTTTGCGGGTGTTTCGATTTGCGCAGACATTTCTGGTGGTGCTCAATCCGGAATGGCGCGCAGTGTAGCACGATTGCTAAATTGTTAACAATAATTTAGTAAAGTGTTGACAATTATAATGTTTAGTGCGATTTTAGCGCATCGACAAAGAGGGGTGTTGCTAATGGGGAGGTTAACCACACACGTGCTCGATACCGCGCAGGGCTGTCCTGCTGGCGGTGTTGGCGTGGCGCTGTTCAGCCTGCGGCCCGAGCGCAGGCTGGTCGCCGAGGCCAGTACCAATGCCGACGGCCGACTCGATGCCCCGATCCTCGATAGCGATGCCTTCGCGCCCGGTGTCTACGAACTGGTATTCCAGGCCGGCGACTACTTTCGCGCCACGCTGAGTAATCTTCCCGACCCGCTCTTCGTCGACGAAGTGGTGCTGCGCTTCGGCATCGCCGAGGCCGACCAGCACTATCATGTGCCGTTGCTGGTTTCGCCGTGGAGCTACTCGACTTACCGGGGCAGCTAATGAACTCGATTCGATTTCTACTCGATGGCGAAGTAATCGAAGTCGACAATGTCGAGCCGACGCGCACGCTGCTGCAATACCTGCGCGAAGACCTGCTGCGAGTAGGCAGCAAGGAAGGCTGCGCCGAGGGCGATTGCGGCGCCTGTACCGTGGTCGTGGCGGAACTCGACGGCGAGGCCGTGCGCTATCGCGCGGTTAACGCCTGTATCCAGTTTCTGCCGACGCTCGCCGGCAAGGCGCTGTTTACGGTCGAGTCGCTAAAGGCCGCCGCTGGCGGCCTGCATCCGGTGCAGCAAAGCATGGTCGATTACCACGGCTCGCAGTGCGGTTTCTGCACCCCGGGTTTCGTCATGTCGATGTTTGCGCTCTACCAGGACAATACGACTCCGAGTCGCGAAGAGATCGACGATGCGCTCTCGGGAAACCTGTGCCGATGCACCGGTTACCGCCCCATCGTCGACGCCTGCCTGCATATGCACGAGTATCCGGCGCCGGATAAAGACGAACAACAGCTGATCGCTTTACTGCGCGAACTGAAGCGGGATCAGCGTCTATCGCTGCAGCACGGGCAGGCGAACTACCATGCGCCGGTGGCGCTGGACGACCTGGCCGAGCTCTATCAACAGAATCCCGCGGCCCAGATTCTGGCCGGCGGCACCGACGTCGGGCTCTGGGTGACCAAGCAATTGCGCGAGTTGCCGACGATTATCTACCTCGGCGACGTCGCTGAACTCAGGCAGATTAAAACCGGCGCCGCCGGCATCGAGATCGGTGCAGCGGTGACGCTGACTGACGCTTTTGAGGCATTGCAACCTCACTACCCCGAGTTCGAAGAAATGTTTCGTCGTTTTGCCTCGGTGCCGGTGCGCAACGCCGGTACCCTGGTGGGCAATATCGCCAACGGTTCGCCGATCGGCGACTCGATGCCGGCTTTGATCGCGATAAACGCCAGCGTACGGTTGCGCCACGGCCAGGACAGCCGCGAACTGGCGCTCGAGGACCTGTACCTCGATTACATGCAAAACGCGATGCAGCCGGGTGAATTTGTCGAGGCGGTAATCGTCCCGCTGGCGCAGGCCGACACGCAAATACGCTGTTACAAGCTCTGCAAGCGCTTCGACCAGGATATCTCGGCGGTGTGCGCGGCCTTTGCCCTGCGCCTCGATGGCGACCAGGTGGCCGACGTCCGCATCGTACTGGGCGGAATGGCGGCGATTCCGCAGCGCGCCAGTTCGACCGAGGACTACCTGCGGGGTGAGCCCTGGAACGATTTTACCCTGGTCACGGCGATGCAAAAGCTGACTGCGGAATTCGCCCCGCTCAGCGATATGCGCGCGAGCAGTGATTATCGTAGCCGCGCCACGGCCAACCTGTTGCATCGATTTTATCTCGAGACCCGCCTCGCCGAACCGCTGGGCTCGGCCGCGGTCAACGTGTTTGCGGTGACAGGCTAATGGAAGACCGCGCAAGTCCTCATATTTCGCCACGGTCCGTCGCGAGAATATCGGCGTCCGCAGTAGGAGCGTGGTGAGATATGAAGACTAAACAGGAAGCGCGAGAAACGGCTCCCGGAACTTCGGTGCCGCACGAATCGGCAGCGCTGCACGTCGCCGGCGAGGCGAGCTACGTCGACGATATTCCCGAGCTGGCCGGCACCTGCTACATCGCGCTGGGCCTGAGCGAGCAGGCGCACGCAGAGATCAAATCGATCGATCTCGAGGCGGTCAAAGCGGCTGTGGGCGTAATCGCGGTGATTACCGCGGCCGATATTCCCGGCAAGAATGATTGCGGGCCGATCATCGCGGACGACCCGATCCTCGCCGATGGCCTGGTGCAATACGTCGGCCAGCCGGTGTTCGCGGTCGTCGCCGACTCGCAGACGGCGGCGCGCAAGGCGGCGAAGCTCGCTAGTATCGAATACGAAGCCTTACCGGCGGTGCTCGACATCGCCAGCGGCAAGCAGCAGCAATCCTGGGTATTGCCGCCGATGCAATTGCGCCGCGGCGACGCCGACTCGGCGCTGGCGCAGGCGCAGCACAAAATGAAGGGCGGATTTACGGTCGGCGGGCAGGAACAGTTTTACCTGGAAGGGCAAATTTCCTACGTCGCGCCGAAAGAGGACGGTTGCTTTCATCTCTGGTGTTCGACCCAGCACCCGACCGAAATGCAGCAGGTCGTCGCGCACGCGCTGGGGCTTGATTTCAACCAGGTGGTAGTCGAAATGCGGCGCATGGGTGGCGGTTTCGGCGGTAAGGAATCGCAGTCCGCGATCTTCGCCTGTATCGCCTCGGTCGCCGCCTGTCGATTGCAGCGCCCGGTCAAGCTGCGGCTCGACCGTGACGACGACATGATGATAACCGGCAAGCGCCACGGTTTCGATTTCGCCTACGAAGTCGGTTACGACCAGGACGGGTTGATTCGCGGTGTAAAAATCGACATGGCCGCGCAGGCCGGGTTCTCGGCCGACCTGACCGGGCCGGTGGTAACGCGCGCGGTGTGCCATTTCGACAATGCCTACTATCTCGGCGACGTCGCTATCGACGCCTTCAGCGTCAAAACCAATACCCAGTCAAATACCGCTTTCCGCGGCTTCGGCGGTCCGCAGGGCGCGTTCGCGATCGAGTACATCATCGACAGTATCGCGCGCGAGCTAGGCAAGGATCCGCAGCAGGTGCGCAAACTCAACTTCTACGACAACGACTTTCGTAACACCACGCCCTACGGTCAAATCGTCGAGGACAATGTCATCCATGAACTGGTGGCCGAGCTCGAACAGAGCAGCGACTACTACGCGCGTCGCCAGGCGGTGGCGGCGTTCAATCGCGACAGCCCGGTGTTGCGCAAGGGTCTCGCGCTATCCCCGGTCAAGTTCGGCATCTCCTTTAACGTCGTGCATTTCAACCAGGCCGGGGCGCTGGTGCATGTTTATACCGACGGCAGCGTGCTGGTGAATCACGGCGGCACCGAAATGGGCCAGGGCCTGCACACCAAGGTATCGCAGGTGGTGGCGCTCGAACTTGGGCTAGACATCGGACAGGTGCGCGCGACCGCAAACGATACCAGCAAGGTGGCCAACACCTCGGCTACCGCGGCGTCCACCGGCAGCGATCTCAACGGCAAGGCGGCGCAGGATGCCGCGCGCCAGATCCGCGAGCGCCTGGCGCAGTTCGCCGCCGAGCGCTTTGGTGGCGAAGCCGCCGAGGTCGTGTTCGAAAATGGCGTTGTCCACTGCGCCGGCAAGGCGATTACCTTCCCGGACCTGGTGGTGCAGGCCTATGAAAACCGGGTGCAGCTCTGGTCCGACGGGTTTTACAAAACCCCGGGTCTGAACTGGGATCGCGACAAAATGCAGGGCAGCCCGTTTTATTATTTCGCCTATGGCGCCGCGGTGTCGGAAGTCGTCATCGATACCCTGACGGGTGAATTCAAATTACTGCGGGCCGATATCCTGCACGACGCGGGCAATTCGATTAATCCCGCGATCGATATCGGCCAGGTCGAAGGCGCCTATATCCAGGGTATGGGCTGGCTGACCAGCGAGGAGCTGTGCTGGAACGACCAGGGCAGGTTGACCACGCACGCGCCGTCGACCTACAAGATTCCGACCATTACCGACTGCCCGGTGACTTTCAATACGCGGCTCTACCAGAATCAGAACGTCAAGGATACGATCCTGCGCTCCAAGGCGGTCGGCGAGCCGCCGCTGCTGCTGCCGTTTTCGGTTTTCTTCGCGATTCGAGACGCGATCGCGAGCCTGGCCGATAACCGCATCAATCCGCAATTGCGCGCGCCGGCGACACCGGAAGCCATCCTCGACGCGATCGAAGCCCTGCGCGCGGAGGTGGCATGAGCGCCTGGCGGCAAACCCTCGAGTGTCTGCGCCATGAGCAGACCCCGGTAATGCTGGTCAGCGTCGATTCGATCGTCGGCTCGACTCCACGCGAGCCTGGCGCGAAGATGCTGGTGACCGCGGAGCGGCAGTACGGCACCATCGGTGGCGGCAATCTCGAGTACCAGGCCTGCCGCATCGCGCGCGACCAGCTAGAACTGGGTGAGGACGGCGGCCTGCGGCGCTTCCCGCTGGGCGCCGGGCTCGGCCAGTGTTGCGGCGGGCTGGTTAACCTGATGTTCGAACGACTAGAAGCCGACAGCGACTGGAGCCGGGCCGAGATCGAACAGGATTCGATCGAGCTCTACCTGTTCGGCGCCGGCCATGTCGGCCAGGCGCTGGTGCATGTGCTCGCCGGCCTGCCGATCAACCTGCACTGGATAGATACCCGCGACGAGATGCTGCCGCCAATCCCGCCGCCGGGGGTTAAGACCATCTGTACCGATACGCCCGAAGCCGAAATCGACGCGGCGCCGGAGGGCTCGTGTTTTCTGGTGATGACGCATGACCACGCGCTCGATCAACGCCTCTGCGAACAAATCCTGAAACGCGACGACTTTAGCTATTTCGGCTTGATTGGTTCGCGCTCCAAGCGGCGCAACTTCGAAACCCGCATGCGGCGCCGCGGTCTCGATCCGCAAAAGTTTGCGCGCATGACCTGTCCGATCGGAATCGATGGCATCGGCAGCAAACAGCCGGCGCAGATCGCGATTTCGGTTGCCGCCGAAATCCTGCAGGTATACGATCGCGTGCATAACCAGAAACAGAAGCATAACAAAATAATTACAACACTGGAGAGGCAGTCATGACATCCGCGACGGATGACGAGCAGACATTTCGGCTCGAACTCGAGGGTATTACCAAAATCTATCCGTCGGTAATCGCCAACGAAGACGTATCGCTCAAGGTGAGACACGGTGAAATCCACGCCGTGCTCGGTGAAAACGGGGCCGGCAAATCGACCCTGATGAAGATGATATACGGCGTTGCCAAACCCGATGGCGGGCAAATGAAGTGGCAGGGCGAGGTGGTTCATGTGGAAAACCCCGCGCATGCCCGCAGCCTCGGCATCGGCATGGTATTTCAGCATTTCTCGCTGTTCGAAACGCTTAACGTGGTCGAGAATGTGGCGCTCGCGCTGCCGGGTAACCCGGATCTGAAGGAGCTCGCCGAGCAAATTACCGAAGTCTCCAATCGTTACGGATTGCCGGTCGATCCGCAACGCCTGGTGCACGCGCTGTCGGTGGGCGAACGCCAGCGGGTCGAAATCATCCGCTGCCTGCTGCAAAATCCGAAGCTGCTGATCATGGATGAGCCGACCTCGGTGTTGACGCCGCAGGCGGTGCGCAAACTGTTCGATACGCTGCGCCAGCTCGCCGCGGAAGGCTGCAGTATTCTCTACATCAGCCACAAGCTCGATGAAATCCAGGAGCTTGTGCCACGTCGCCACGGTGCTGCGTGACGGCAAGGTGACCGGCGACTGCATCCCGTCGCAGGAAACCCCGAAATCGATGGCCAGCCTGATGATCGGTAAGGAACTGCCGGTGCCGGAGCACAAAGCGCCGGTGGAACTGGGCGACGTCAGGTTGCAGCTGAACCGCCTGTCGAAAAAATCGGACGACCCCTTCGGCACCGATTTGCAGGATATCGAACTCGAGCTGCGTTCCGGTGAAATTCTCGGCATTGCCGGGGTCTCCGGTAACGGCCAGCAGGAACTGCTGTACGCGCTGTCGGGCGAGGAGCCGGTCGCCGAGGCGGATGCGGTCGTCATTTGCGGCAAACCATCGGGACGCGACATGCCGGACAAACGTCGTACCAACGGCATGGGTTTCGTGCCGGAAGAACGCCTCGGCCGCGGCGCGGTGCCGCGTATGTCGCTCACCGAAAACGCATTGCTGACCGCGCATTACGCGGGCATGCTCAGACACGGCATGATCCAGTTCGACAAGATCGCGGCGTTCGCACGCAAGTGTATCGATGACTTCAACGTCAAGTGCGGGGGCGAGGAACACGCCGCCAATTCGCTGTCGGGCGGTAACCTGCAAAAGTTCATCATGGGTCGCGAAATCCTGCTTGCGCCCAAATTGCTGGTGGTCGCGCAACCCACCTGGGGTGTCGACGTCGGCGCCGCCGCGTTCATCCGCCAGGCGTTGATCGACCTGCGCAACGAGGGCACCGCGATCCTGGTGATTTCCGAGGAACTCGAAGAACTGTTCGAAATCTCCGACCGTATCGCGGTTATCGCCAACGGCCGCCTGTCGCCGGCGAAACAGCTCGCCGACACCAACATCGATGAAATCGGGGTCTGGATGAGCGGCATGTGGGAGCAGCCCGAGCCTGCGGAGGTGCCGGCCCATGCTTAGGCTCGAACGCCGCGCCGAAGCGTCGCAGGCGATGTCCTATGCATCGCCGTTGATCGCGATCCTGTTGATGCTGATCGGCGGGCTGCTGCTGTTCACCTTCCTGGGCAAGAATCCGGTCGAGGGTTTCAAGGTATTTTTCATCAACCCGATCAGCGATCTGTACGGCTGGTCCGAACTGTTTCTAAAAGCCACGCCGCTGATGCTGTGCGCGATCGGACTCGCCGTCGGCTTCCGCGCCAACGTGTGGAATATCGGCGCCGAGGGGCAGCTCATCGTCGGCGCCGTCGCCGCCAGCGCGGTGGCGCTATATTTTTACGAATCCGAGGGCGGCGCGCACGTTTTGATCCTGATGGTCATCGCCGGTTGCATCGGCGGCATGCTGTGGGCAGCGATCCCGGCGTTTTTGAAAACGCGCTTCAATACCAATGAAATACTGGTGTCCCTGATGCTGGTCTACGTCGCGCAGCTGCTGGTGTCGTGGTTGGTGCACGGGCCGATGATGGATCCCGACGGATTCAATTTTCCGCAATCGCGCCTGTTCGAAGATTCGGCGCTGTTGCCGATTCTGATCGAGGGCACGCGTCTCAATATCGCTTTCACTTTCGCCGTGAGCGCACTGTTGGTCGGATACGTGTTCATGTTTCGCAGTTTTGCCGGTTTCCAGATGCAGGTTGCCGGTTACGCTAAGGATGCGGCGCGTTACGCCGGGTTTTCCGCGAAACGCATGATCTGGATCGGGCTCATGAGTGGCGGCGCTATGGCGGGGCTGGCCGGTATGTCCGAAGTCGCCGGGCCGATGGGGCAAATCACTGACCATGTTTCGAATAACTATGGTTTCGCCGCGATCATCGTCGCCTTCGTGGCGCGCCTGAATCCGGTCGGCATATTCTTCGCCAGCCTGTTGATGGCCTTGCTCTATCTCGGCGGCGAGCAGGCGCAGCAGTACCTGAACCTGCCGTCGTCGATCTCGAACGTATTCCAGGGCATGTTGCTGATGTTCCTGCTGGGCTCGGATGTGTTCATCAACTATCGCATCCGCTGGAAAAAGGAGGCCACGGCATAATGGATATTTTCAGTTCGATTCTATTCGCCACCATCGTCGCCGGCACGCCCCTGATCATCGTCGCCCTGGGGCAGTTGATCGCCGAGAAATCAGGCGTCCTCAATCTCGGTGCCGAGGGCATGATGGCGATGGGCGCGATCGCCGGATTCGCGGTAACCCTGCATAGCGGCAATGCCTGGCTCGGCGTTTTAGCCGGCATGGCGGCGGGCGCCGCGATGTCGCTTATCTTTGCGGTCGTGGTGTTAACCCTGATGGGTAACCAGGTCGCGAGCGGCCTGGCGCTGTCGATTCTCGGCGTCGGCCTGTCGGCCTTCATCGGCAAGCCCTATGAATCGGATATTCTGCCGACCGTGGGCGCGCTTCGTATCCCGCTGCTGGCCGATATCCCGATCATCGGCGGGCCGTTGTTCAACCAGCAGGCGCTGGTTTATTTTTCATGGCTGCTGTTCGGCGGCATCGTCTGGTTCCTGTATCGCAGCCGTTCGGGCCTGGTCTTGCGCGCGGTCGGTGAATCGCCCGCGTCGGCGCATTCTATTGGATACCAGGCGATCAAGATTCGTTACCTGGCGACCCTGTTCGGTGGCGCGATGGCCGGTATCGGCGGCGCCTTCTTATCGGTTTTTTACACCCCGCTGTGGGTCGAAGGCATGGTCTCGGGTCGCGGCTGGATCGCGATCGCGCTGGTCGTATTTGCGACCTGGCGTCCGTTCAGGGTGCTGGTCGGCGCCTATTTGTTCGGCGGGGTGATGGTGGCGCAACTGTTTGTGCAGGGCTCCGGTCTCGGGATCAATATTCCGTCACAGTTCCTGTCGGCGCTGCCTTATCTCGCGACCATCATCGTGCTGGTGATCATTTCGCGCGATCAGAACACGGTGCGCCTGAATGCGCCGGTGTCGCTGGGGCAGCCATTCAGGCCAGAGGCCTGACAAATGAGGAACCGCGAGAGAGCAGACGAATGAACAGGATGTCGCAAGCTTAAGCAGGCGTTAATCGATGAAAGCTTATAAACCAGGGTTGCAAAACCCGTAAACACGATCCATCAATCAAACAATCCCGGGAGGGTTGAGAAATGACACTAACAAAGATAATCAGAAAACTGCCGCTCATGGCGCTGGCCTGCGCGATGACCAGTGCGAGTCAGGCGGCTGATAACGTCGGCTTCGTTTATGTAAGCCCTATCGGCGATGCCGGCTGGACCTACCAGCATGACCTGGGTCGCCTGCAGCTGGGAAAGGAATTGAACGTGACCACCAGCTACGTCGAGAATGTCGCCGAGGGCGCCGATGCCGAGCGCGTTATCCGCGAAATGGCCAAGCGTGGCGACAAGGTCATCTTCGCCACCAGTTTCGGTTACATGAACTACATGCTCAAGGTTTCGAAGAGTTTCCCCAAAACCGCTTTCGTTCACGTCACCGGCTACAAGCTCGGTAAAAACATGGGCCTGGTCAACGCGCGTTTTTACGAGGGGCGCTACCTGACCGGCGTTATCGCCGGGGAAATGACCAAATCCAACGTGCTCGGATACGTCGCCGCGTTCCCGATTCCGGAAGTGCTGCAGGGTATCAATGCCTTTATCAAGGGCGCACGTAGCGTCAATCCGAAGGCGGAATTGCGCGTGATCTGGGTTAATTCATGGTATGACCCGGGCAAGGAGCGGCAGGCGGCGATGACGCTGATATCGCAGGGTGCCGATGTCGTTACCCAACACACCGATTCCACCGCGGTAGTGCAGGCGGCGGAAGACGAGGGCGTCTATGCCTTCGGCTACCACTCCGACATGTCCAAGTATGGTCCCAAAGCGCACCTGACCGCGACCACTCACCACTGGGGTGATTACTACGTCAAGACGGTCAAGGAAGCACAGGCCGGAACCTGGTCACCGGTTAGCGTCTGGGGCGGATATCCACGCGGAATGATAAAGCTGGCGCCGATGAACAAGGCCATCCCGGCCGAGCTGCAAAGCCGTATCCGCGATATGGAAAAGCAGTTGACGGAGCGCACGCTGCATCCGTTTGCCGGTCCGGTCGTCGACCAGGGCGGCAGGACGATCGTTCCCGCCGGGCAAAATATGAGCGACGAACAACTCAATAAGATGAATTATTACCTCAAGGGTGTGGTCAGCCCGATCCCGAACTAAACCTGGCCGGGTAGCCATGCCGGTGCATGGCTACCCGTTTAGCAAAGTTTTAGTCACCCATGGAAGCATATCTACTCGACTGGATAAACCTGTTGCTGCGCTGGCTGCACCTGATCGCGGGCGTGGCCTGGATCGGTGCGTCGTTTTACTTCGTCATGCTCGACAGCTCACTGAGCCCGCCGGCGCGCAAGCAGGATGAAGCTCGCGGTGTCACCGGCGAGCTCTGGGCGGTGCATGGCGGCGGGGTCTATCAAAGCCAGAAGTTTCTGCTCGGCCCGCTCGGCGAACCACTGGCGGAGAAGCTGCACTGGTCCAAATGGGAAGCCTATACGACCTGGTTATCGGGGATGGGCTTACTGGTCGTGGTTTACTGGTTTGGCGCGAAAACCTACCTGATCGATAGCCAGGTCCTGGACCTGTCTCCGGCGGGTGGGATCGCCATCAGCTGCGGTGTTATCGTCGGCGGCTGGATTGTTTACAACCTGCTGTGTCAGCTGATGAAGGGCAGGGATTCGACCCTGGCGGCGGCGCTGTTTGTCTTCGTCTGCGTTATCTCCTGGGGCCTGTTCCAGTTGCTGAGCGCGCGCGCCGCCTACCTGCACGTTGGCGCGATGATGGGTACCATCATGGCGGCCAATGTTTTCTTCCATATTATTCCCGGGCAAAAGAAAGTTGTCGCACAGATGCGGGCGGGTGAAACCCCGGACGCGGAACCCGGCATCGTCGGCAAACAACGTTCGGTGCACAACACTTATTTCACGCTGCCGGTTTTATTTATCATGATCAGCAATCACTACCCGATGACTTACAGTCATGCAAACGGTTGGCTGGTGCTGATCTTCATCATGCTCGCCGGGGTTTTGATCCGTCAGTTTTTCGTGCTGCGCCACAGCGGCAACGCAAGCCCGGCGCTGCCGGTGGTTGCGGTGATTCTGCTGCTGTCCATGGTCTGGTATCTGAGCCCGCAGGCCATCGATAGTGCCGGCGCCGAGCGCGTCAGCGAGACGCAGATATCGCAGATCATCAATACGCGCTGCATCGCCTGCCATGCCAGCAAGCCAACCCAGCCCGGTTTTGCCGAGGCGCCGCTCGGCCTGGTGATGGAGACTCCGGCATATATTGCCCAGCACGCGGCGCGCATCGCGACCACGGTGCAATCGAAATATATGCCGATAGGTAATCTCACCGGCATGACCGACCAGGAGCGTGCCGTCGTCGCGACCTGGTACGCCCAGCTGCAGTAGCCTGAATATTGCACCAGCCGGACTTAGGCCTTGAGATAAAGTATTGAATTGCATGAGTTAAATGATGTATTTAAAAGAAAATTCAATTGCACAGGTTGTAACCGGCCAAAGTCCTATCCCGGCGCTGACTTGTTCAGATACGCCTGGACT
>CAVYHN010000027.1:0-212605 GCA_963768295.1 uncultured Gammaproteobacteria bacterium
CAGAGCTGCTGTCTGTCATTTGATTTTCCGGGATTTGTGCAGGCTGTCGTCGAGTTTGCTGACGGCCTGGTCGCGTTGCGCGTCGCTTAAACGCAGAATTTCCTGCAGCGCGATGCCGACATGGGGCAGGTACTTTCCGATATGGGTGCGTTTTTCATATTCGTTTTGCAGACGTGCCTCAAGGCGCAGGTGTTCCGCCAGGCGGCGTGCGCATGCCTGCAAACCCAGCTTCAACTCCTTGATGATCTCCGGGTATTGTGCGATCGCTTCCTTGGCCTCGGAGGTAAACGGCACCCAGACCGATGCCAGGTGCACCAGGATCACCATCGGCGCGAGCGGCAGGGCGCCTTTGGGTTGCTTGAGGCCGTAATTGCGCCAGTTGGTCTGCAGCACGGCATGCGTGATGGCGCAGCCGCCCTGCTCGTAAAGCAACGGTACGCGGTTGGCAAAACGCAGCAAATGCGCCGGTTCGTCGGCATGCAGGAGCAGCGCCTCGGCGGCATCACGCTTGTGCCCCACGACCTTGTTGATGTGGCCGCTTTTGTCCAGCGCCAGACCCGCGCCGCCCGCATGACCCCAGGCAATACCGACTTCGATCTGGAACGGGTTGCCGCGGTAGACCGCCGGCGGTCTTGTCTTGACGATATAGAAATCCGCGTCGATCTCCTTTTTCATGCCATCGAGTAGCCGCTGCTCGCCAATGGGGACGATGCAGTCCGTACGGGGCGCCGATACCGGTACTTTTATGATCGCGCGATAGAGCGCATTCGCCTGCGCGTGGGCGATGCGTTTCGGTAACGAACGTTCGGTCAGGCCGCGCCCGGCGGTCTCGATGATCTTGCCTGCGGTTTTCGGTCCCACGCGGGAGAATTCGTTTTGCAAAAACGGAAGCAGGTGGCGGCTGCGGGTTGAATTCAGCATCTGGATCAGCCGACCCAGTTCCACGCCGCGCGGATGGGGCTTGATCTCCAGCGGCGGGGGCGGCAACTCCCTGCTACTGCGCTGGTAGGTTCTGTCTTCGCCGTGGGGGCCCTCGAAATGAAAGCTGGCGTGGGGATTGGCGATGGCGGTTTGCTTGAGATACATGTCGACGGAATGTGTGCCTTTCTGGTAACGGCCCTCCATCTCGGCCTCGACCCGGGTGCCGTGCGGCCGCTCCCATTTGATCTGCTTTTTGCCATGCATCTGCGGTTTGTTGCGGGTGGTGTCGACCGAGACATAGAGCTCGGAGGCCATCGGGTCGCCCTTGACGCGGCTTATGACGTGCAGCGACTTGCCGGTGGTGAGCTGGGCGTACATGCCCGCCGCCGAGATCCCCATGCCTTGCTGGCCACGCGACTGGGCGAGCTTGTGGAATTTGGAGCCGTACAACAGCTTGCCAAAGATGCGCGCGATCTGGTTTTCGAGGATGCCGGGACCGTTGTCTTCGACGATGACCCGATACACGTTTTGTTCTGCTTCGATGACCTGCACGCGGATGTCCGGCAGAATGCCGGCTTCTTCGCAGGCATCTAGCGCGTTATCGACGGCTTCCTTGACGGTGGTGAGCAGTGCTTTTGCCTGGGAATCGAAACCCAACAGGTGGCGGTTCTTCAGAAAGAATTCCGCGACCGAGATCTCCCGCTGGCGGCCGGCCATTTCCGTTGCGGTAATGTAGGTGGGATCGCGTTTGGTCATGATCAACTCCGGGTCCAATGTAACGCCCGCGCTCGCCGGGTGGTTTGATCTCGGTCAAGCCCGGCAGCGGGAAGCGTGCCGGGAGTGCCAGAATGGAATGGCAATTCCGGGGAGAGTATATCTAATTGGTTGGGGGTGGTTTGGGGCCGGGCCGTTTTGGTGCGAGGGTTTTGCCGGATTGTTGCTCCAGCGTTTTGATGAATTCGGCGCTGCCGAGAGGGCGTCCGCTTCGGTTGTATTGGCGGATCGACTCGACCATCTCGCTTTGGGCAGCACTGGACAGGTAGGTGTTCCAGTCGCGCAGAAGATCGAACATGAGTTTAACACGCAACAGATTGTCGTCCGCGCCTTCGAGGTGAGCGCGTGCGCTCGATCAGCACCATTCCTCAGAGTGATGGCAACCTGGCCACGAGCGGATTTCTTTCGATGGAACGGATGGTGGCGAGCAGGTAATCCTGCCTTTCCGGGCAATGGGTCGACCCCAGGGGTATGTGTCATATTTCAAACCCCTTCGATCATTCTACTTCTCCGCGCAGTGGGGATCTGTCATCGAGCCAGGCATCGTACCCTCTCTCATCGTTCGCATAGCGGTCTGGCAGGGGGAATTTTTCTTCAAAGCTCTTTAGTTCCTTGCGAATATCCTGCTCCGTGATTTCATCGCTTTCTTGACGGCATAAATACTTTTCACTGGATAACAAATCTGCAATTTCTTGGGGGGTTAAAGGGCCAGAGCTGAGCGTTAGAAGCGATCCATGTCTGCGAAGATAAAGTAGTTCCAGCAGATTGACTCGATTGCGGCCACTTTCTTTGGCGAT
This sequence comes from uncultured Gammaproteobacteria bacterium, assembly GCA_963768295.1. Classification (GTDB taxonomy): domain Bacteria; phylum Pseudomonadota; class Gammaproteobacteria. The sequence continues at coordinate 2,493 of CAVYHN010000027.1, forward strand.
CGATGTGTCCTCTTTGCGAAGTGAGTACAGGGCATCATAGAACACTTCATCACCCTGGCTTTCCCACTTCATTGCCACGCGCTTCGTCATCCTGTTCGTCAAAAGCGAACGTTTGGTGAGTTTTTGATTAAAGGTACTCAGGCTGAGTAGCATCTTGCCAATAGGAACATTCAGCGCGCGTAACATGTCGTATTCCGATGGCATGTCATCGAGCGCCTGGTTTACCAGGCGTTGTCTTAGCTTCTTTGCATTACGAGTCATACGTTGCATCGAGGAGTCAAGCAGCGGAAACAAAAATATCGCAACACGTTTCTCGATGGGTGTGAGGTGGTGGGAATCGACTAGTGGCCAAACTTCCTCATGCTCGCTCAGATATTTGACAAGTTTTGGTATTTCAACTTTCAGGCTCGATTCGGCAACTTTCAGAAATATAGGGCCTCCGTGTCTTTTTACAAAACCTTTTATTTTCATGAAGATTGAGCGGCGTGGTGCTGCCCGAAGCCGACCTTCCCATCGCAACCATGCACCATGCTCGATGACCTGGGCGGATATTCCGAGGGCAGGAGACGTTTCCGGGATCAAGTCAGGATTAAAAAGAGTCGCATGAAGCAGATGCTTCCAGCTCTCTCGTAACATTGGAGGGGTTTCAATAGGGCCCATGCCTGCAAGTGTCTTTAACAGTCGCTGACCTTCCGGTTCTTCTCGAGCGGAGAGCGCGGTTGCCCAACCTATGGCCAGGACATCCGGGTGGCCTGGCATTAAGTTGTTTAACGCCTCGAATGTCTCTTGCAGTAACTGAATACTAATTTTCGGCTTCCGAAGATGTAATAAGCCCGCGTACAACCGGAGTAATGGTGCTTCCTTTTTTATCGACGCTATCAGGTCTGGATCAATGTCCGATATTTTTTCTCCGGATAGTCTGCCCTGACTTTCCAGGGCCTCGATTGCTCTCGCCGCAAGCTCAGTTGCAGGATCGTCCGGGTCAAATCCCTGATTTATACGGCGCATAATTATCGACATATCCCCGAGATCCTCAGTCGATTCTGCATCGACTTTTTGCATTGCAAGGAAGACCTGGGTTTGCCATGAGCCAAAGGTATAGACGATTTGCTCCACGGTCTGTGTGGCCGATTTGTAGCGCAGGACGTAAGGACCGGGATTGACATTGAGGTTGATACCGGTGGAGTGGTTCGTGCTGGTCGATGAATCGGAGAGCTTATGCACTAGTTTGCCGGCCATATCGTGAATGAAGATATTTTCGCCAGGGTTGCTGACTTCTTTGTCGAAGCGAAGATAAAGCATCAGGCCGCTCCCACCCTCCATTCCCTTGGGGGTTTTTGCGTCAGATCTGCTGATTGAGCCGGCATCGAGACGGTTAGAGTCTGAAACCCGGGTCCTGGCAAGTGGCACCGCGCTCTCAAACTTCCGAGCCTCTTCGGGCAGCTGCACTCCCGGATGGGGTTTGGATACATCCTTGATAATCACGGTTTCCTGGTGCAGAAGATCGTCACCGGAATGAAAGCTAACCTCGTAAATTCCCCTTGGCAGCGACACAGAAATTTTCCCCATATTTTCTGCCAGTTCAACGTTGCGAAGGTTTCCATCAACGATGTTTATCTCGGTGAACGGGTCTCCCGCATCGATTTCGAGATCTATACTGGCAATGGGGTCAGAGCTCGACACGATTGTCACCTCCCACGACGATCGTCTTGATGACTTCCCGTTCGTAGTCTTCTTCATCGTTGTCGGCCGGGGCGCCAAACAGGTACTTCTTGCCTGGTTCCAGGGTGATTTTTACTGTGTTGTCATTTATTCGCTCGGGCTCCGTATTGACCGGTTTGAGTTTATTGCCACCATCGAGGACAATAAACAGGCTATCCGGATCAGTAAGCACTATTTCGACATCTACGGTAAATACAATGGGTTTGACACCTGTGGATATGACAAAGTCGTGCTTTGGTGACGGGATATCGGGCATGTCGTCAGAATCAGGGTCTCGAAGTTGCACAAAACGGCGCTCGATAAAATCCTTAAGCCCGTTTGCCGTGATTTCATTTTTACTGGTAGCGGCCCCACCACGAAGCCCATCGAGAATCGAACGCGATAAAATTCCACGAAACTTGCCCTTCTCAATTTCCTGTTCGCGAGTTGTCTGCCCGAATTCACCCGCATAAGAAAAAAAATGCTCGACTCGTCGTGCTGCCCTGGCATCGGTCTTGTAGTTTAAATCGAGAGGTATGTCTTTAAGTTGGTTACTGTAGACCTGGCAGCAGTCCATGAATAGCAGGACCTCCTTGAAGATGGCCGATTGGATAAAAACCTCTGCAACGCTCGGTCCTACAAGATAGCGATCATTTGTTTTTGTGTGATCGCTCGCGAAAAAACAGCGATCGTTGAGGCTTTTTGCTACGCCATGACCGGAAAAAAACACGTAGAGACGACGCCCTATAGGTTCGCCATCATTATCTTCAGCGCGTTCGATAAAATTACCCATAGCGTCCAGAATGGCGTCACGGCGAGCAGTCTGCGCCACGAGTTGCTGAAGTGCGTCAGGTAACCCTTCGTCATGCGGGTCGGGTGTGCAGAACCAGAATACGTTTTTTTCGGGTACATTGCCCCCCTGCTCGGAAAGAAGCCATTCGAGGAAATCAACCGTGTCTCCAACGGCACCTTTTAATTCGCTCAGGGACCGATGGCTGTATTGGTTCACCCCTGCAAGAATCGCATAGTCCTGGAGGTTATTTCCGGGCATCAAAAACCATCCCTGAGAATTTTGACGATGCTCTCAATCGTTGCATCGTCGTTATCAAACTCACCGTGTTTTTTTGCCTCGGTTTTACGGCCGGCTACGTTTCCACCGGGTGACCACACGACGGCATTGTCTAAAAAGGCCCTGACATCATTCACATCATCACGGTCGTAAGGGTCCTTGCCTGAAAAGTACCGCTCCATCCCGACAATGGGAATGTCGACTTCGTCCTCCAATAGGCCGGAGACCAGATACAGAAGCGAGCCCTTGTAAACAAACGGAATTTCGAAGTAGTTGCTTTCGATTTCGTCGGAGAGGCCGAAAGCACGGATGTGTCGTACCTCATCCTCTTTGACGCGTTTCCGATAGACATCCAGATGTTCGTGCATGAACGGAAAACTCGAGGCTGCGGCTAGAAATATCACATCAAACCTGGCCTCCGGGGGCAGAACTTTGTCTGCCTCTCTTAGAAAGTTGGTAATGAAGATAGCGCCGGTGCTATGACCGATCAGTGTAACCCTGAGATCATCTCGCCACCTGTCTTTCAGGTGTTCGAGAAAAGCGGTGCCGCCATGTTCTACTGGTTCTGGTCGAAACGCATCTTCGGTGTCAGTCTTCATCGTGTTCCATACCAGACCCCCGATGTTGTCGACATAGAGTGTCCGAAGAATTTCTTCGACGACCGTCGTATACAAACCATGATCACGGCCGTCGATGCAACGTTTGATGACAGCGGCCAGAATCTTGACCACGTGCTTGATTATGCTCGCCGCCGTAAAAATCCCTTTTGCTGAAGAATCCTCCTGAGATTCAACGGCTTCTGCCAGTATTGATTGAGACATCAATGTCTCCGAAGAGCTGCGTACGACTCCCCCCATGCCCTTGGAGGCGGCCGCTTTTTTTATCGATTCAGGTGACTGCAGGCCGGCTACAATAGCCTGAATCTCGTCGTTTAGAATGTTATCGTCTTCGAGTTCAAGCCTGAATTGTTCCATTTGCAAATCGCTTAACGGCGATGGCCTGGAAGTCTTGACGCCGCTTAGTTGTTTTTCGATATCGGCCAGTTCCTTGGGAATTTCTCGCCAGGAGGGGAGTTCGAGATCGGCGCCTTTACCACTAACCCCTTCCCCCAGCTTTGCCATAACGTACTGTGCGACTCTGCGCACCAATCGTTTGAATATGTCCTCCTCTGCTATCTGTTTGAGGTTCGCAACGAGGGTGGTTTTTAAATCCGAATTCCAGATGAAAAAGACGGGATAGCCGCCACCACGCTCATAGTCATCGAGCAAATTTTTCGCTATTTCTTCGCCTGAATCACGGCCAACCAGTCCACCATGAAAATGAACTACGAGGTGATTGTTGTGGCTGTCCTTGTCAAATGCACGGAAAAGCGCGTCTAGCTCCTGGGCGGAAGTTCGCTTGAATTTACCATCCACCAAATCGAGGTAATGTGTAGTCGCTAGCTTGGTCATGTTCCCCTCCCAAACGTGATTCCTCTATATTTTTGGCGTCCCAGATGCTGCATTGTCGTGGAATTGTGTTTTTTAAGCGACACAATAAAAACAACAAGTGGCCTCAATCGCCATACCATAGACGAAAAGAAGCAGGATAGGGAAGGTGTAGACTACGAAGGCTATGGTTTAGGACGGACAGGTTCTGTGTCAGAAATAAACCTAAATTCAAGCCCAATAAATACTTATTGTCTTACCTTCGAAATTATTATTATTGCTCGCAATGATAGACCTAATGGGAGGCCGGTTGCAAACTCGCGGAGTTCGCGTTGATGACTTAATTCGAAGGGGTCAGTAATTCGAAGGGGACAGTGTCGATTGAATATTAATAACATCAATCGAAACTGACCCACTGCTGTCCCAGGTAGTTTCCAGGGATGATGAATTGATTCAACCTGGGCAACGAGCTTTAGGGGATTTCAGATATCGGGACATGATTCCGTCCCTGGTCAGAGGTCTAAACCCGTTATGCCGGCGCAAGCCGAGACTTCAGACCGCGGTAACTATTACAAAGTGTCGATAGCAAGTAATTATTGACGATACCAGTTTTTGTTAATCAACAGGTTAACGGTTATGGAAAGCAGGCGATAATGGGCCTCGCGGTCCGACGTATCGGCGCGGAGGCCGGGGCGACGGGATCTAATCGTTTCATTCGCCGGCTCAGATTTCAATTATGTGGGACAGCAGTGAAACTTACCCGTTTGATACTATAGTGATCATGATCCCCAGATTTTTGGCTATGGCTGTTTTATTCGCACTCCCCGCGTTAGAGGGCGCTTGCGCCGAGGCGGAGCGGGTGGAGACTGCTGCAATCGTCGAAGCGGCTTACCGCACGGGCCCGGTTAAAAGCTTTATGCTGCAGCGCGACGGCGAGCTGCTCATCGAGGCCCATCGCATGGGCATGCGGGCCGATCGCACGACCAACGTCAAGTCCGTGGCCAAGAGTATTATTTCGCTGCTGGTCGGCATCGCGATCGACCAGGGGCAGCTGTCGGGGGTGCGACAACCCATCGGCGATTTTTTTCCGGACTATTTCAAACGCCGTCCCGATCCCGAAAAAGAGTCCATCACCATTCAGGATTTGCTCACGATGAGAGCGGGACTGGCATCGACCAGCCGCCGTAATTACGGGCGTTGGGTGCTGAGCGATAACTGGGTCGAGTATGCTCTCGCTCAACCGCTGGTCGAACAACCGGGCGGGGAGATGATCTACAGTACCGGAACCTCGCATTTACTGTCGGTCATATTGACCCGGGCCACGGGGATGAGCACCCGCGAGTTTGCCGAGCGATACCTGTTCGGCCCTCTCGGGATCAGGGTCGGCGGCTGGGACCGGGATCCCCAGGGTTACTACCTGGGGGGTAACAACATGGCGCTGTCGCCCTCGGCGCTGCTCAAGATCGGTACGATGGTGATGAACATGGGCGTTTATAATCGCAAACAGATCGTGTCGCGGGCCTGGATTGCCGAATCGATGCAGGTTTATACCCGCAGTCATTTCAATCCCTATGATTACGGCTATGGCTGGTGGCAACGCGAGTTGAACGGTTACACCGTGCAATTTGCCTGGGGCAATGGCGGTCAATACATACTGATGATCCCAGCGCTGAAGACCGTTGTCGCGATCGCCTCTGGCGGCGGGCAGAGTAATACGGAAAGCAGGGCCAGTCGGCGCACGCTGTTCGATTTTATCGAAAACAGGTTGATCGGTTATCTACAAAACAAACAGGCGACAGGCTACGACTGGCATATCGGCCTGAGGGAGACATGAAAGTTAAATTCGACTGGATTTCAGTACTATTGATTTTTGTGCTGATAGCAACATTAATCGCCTTCTTCACAGGGGTATTCCCATATCCCTATGGATGGATCGTTTTAACGGTAATACTTGTATTCCGGTTGAGCGCTAAGCAACAGAAAGAATGATCGCCAGCGACCTGGGCTGTGCCATAACTGTCTGCAACTTCCCGTTTGTTCGCGTGTAAAACTCCACAAACATTTGCCGATTGATTTATTATCTGCCGAAATCAACCTCGCCTGAGATCCACGCTATGAACAATGACGAATATACCCCACCCAAGGTCTGGAAATGGGACAGCGAAAGCGGCGGCAAATGGGCCGGCGTCAACCGACCGATCGCCGGCCCCACCCATGAGAAAGTGCTGCCGGTGGGCGATGCGCCCTTGCAACTCTACTCGCTGGGTACGCCCAACGGCATAAAGATCACGGTGATGCTGGAAGAACTGCTGGCGTTAGGCAAGTCGGATGCCGCCTACGACCTGCACACTATCGATATTGGCAAAGGCGAGCAATTCGGTTCCGACTTCGTCAAGCTCAACCCGAACTCGAAAATTCCGGTGCTGCTCGACCGCTCCAAATCACCCCCACAATCCGTGTTCGAGTCCTGCGCGATTCTCTTCTATCTGGCGGAGAAATATGCAGCATTGCTGCCGCAGGCTGCGGCGGACCGCACGGAATGCCTTTCCTGGCTGTTCTGGCAGGAGAGCAGTGCGTCGTTCCTGGGCGGCGGCTTTGGCCATTTCTACCGCTACGCACCTTATCCGATGGAATACCCGATCAACCGCTATGCCATGGAAACCAAGCGTCAACTGGACGTGCTGGATCGTCACCTGGCCGAGCGTGAATACATGTGCACCAGCGGCTATTCGATTGCCGACATCGCGATCTGGTCCTGGTACGGGCGCCTGGCGATGGGCGACGTTTACGACGCGGAGGAGTTTCTGGATACGGCTTCGTACACGCATGTCCTGCGCTGGGCGCGGGCGATCCTTGAAAGGGAGGCTGTTCAGCAGGGGCTGGCGGCTGCGCGTTAATTCGTCCCGGCGCTATCCCGGCTCGAATTCCGGGAAGACCGGGGTACCAGCACAAGGGACTCAATTCGTATTATGGCCTTAACGGCTAATCCGGTTTGTGTCCCCGGCAAGCCCTTATTCAGAAAAGACTATAATGGCCAGGAAGTCACCAGGATTAAACGTCTGCATGTACTACTATCGCGTAACGATCGCCTATAAAGGCACCCACTACTTTGGCTGGCAAGCACAATCTGCAGATACCTTACATGAAGCAAGACCGACCGTAGAAGGTACGATTCTAAGGGCCTTGAAAAGAATCTCGAACTATCAACCCTGTACTATCTCAGCCGCCAGCCGTACTGATGGCGGTGTTCATGCCCAGGGCCAGAGAGCAAAAATCACCATGCCCAACGAGATCAGTCCCGAGTCCCTCTTATCAGGGCTTAATTCTCTATTACCAGTCGACATCCGTATCCTGGAATGCGCGCCATCAACCAGGGACTATCAACCAAATAGAGGTAGTGTAAGCAAGGAATACCACTATTACTTTGCAGCCTCGCCGGTTGATAATGTAGCCATCTCCGATATTGCCCTGCATCTTCCACTCAAAAGCATTGAGCCAGACAATCTGGCATTACTCCGCAGCGCCTGCCAGCTATTCATTGGTAGACATGATTTTTATAACTTCAGTAGCCGTGATAAAAGTATAGGCACCAGCGTCAGGCAGGTTTTTTACTGTGACATTCATCAGACCAGCTTTTTGCCACTGGCTGACAACCTGTATTACCTGAAAATCATTGGAGATGGTTTTCTGAAATACATGATTCGTTATTTGATGGGTGCTTTACTTGAATTAGCCCGGAGTCGCGTCACCCTGGATGAGATCGCACTATATCTGCAGCAACACCAGGAAAATAAACTAAGCCCTAAAGCGAAAGCCAAGGGCTTACATTTAATCCATATTGAAGGGCCGGAGTAACATTCAGAACAAGCAGTTCAATGGTTATCACTTCATGGCTGTAGCGCTTTAGCCTGGCGTCATTCGTCCTCGCCGTCCGAACCTGGTGCGGCCAGCCGCAATCAGCAAGCTGGTTGTCTAAAACTGGCCCAGTAAACCGGAATAATAATCATCCGTCGTCAACTTGAGCTGTTTCTCTTCGAGTTTGGTATCCAGGTGTCTGGTCTTGATCGCCAGATCACTCATGGTAATGGTGTTGTCATCCAGTTCGTATAGCTGTTTTGATCCCTGGTACATATAATTCATGATAACCATTGCATCCACATTATTGTCTTCTATTAACGGCTCGATCTTGTGCTGTTTTCGGTAAATAAGATTGAGTTGTTTTTTTAAATTCCACACATAAACCACCTCATCCATGAACGGATGATTTCTAAAACGATACACTGTGTAAGCAACTAACACGACCGCAACCCCGAAGCCTGCGAGGTTCAATGTAAAATGGGTTTCATCCGGAGAACCGAGCCAGCTTATTAACAGGGTTGAACAAGCCAGTGAAATGACAGTCAGCGCAATGACGATTGCAGCAAACACAATCCTGTAATGTTTGCGGTAGCGATTTTTGTCGATTGGTCTGAGTTTCATTAAACAATCCATTTTTGAGGTGCCTACTTTACCGTGTTGAGCGAGTTATTCCGAGAGTGATATAGGTGATTCCGATACGTCGGACCGCCGCGCAGGCCGGGACTCGCCTGTCTCAACCCTGTTAATTCACTTGCGCATCAAACTTTTTGCCCCTGGGCGACGGGTGCTGTGAAACAATATGCGCCATCGTTTCACGGGTGTGGATGACTGGGTCATACCGCCACCAAATATCGGATTCAGATCATGGAAATAAACGTTGAGTTTCTCGACAACCTGCGGGTCAAGGCCAGCTTTGATGACTTTTCGGTTATCGCTGACCAACCCATCCGTTACAAGGGCGATGGCTCTGCGCCCGGACCCTTCGACTATTTCCTCGCATCCTCGGCACTGTGCGCGGCCTATTTCGTCAAGGTGTATTGCGCGGCGCGCGATATCCCCACGGATGATATTCGCGTGGCGCAGAACAACATCGTCGATCCCGAAAACCGCTACAACCAGGTCTTCAAAATCCAGGTCGAACTGCCGGAGACGCTCTCCGACAGGGATCGCCAGGGCATTCTGCGCGCTATCGAGCGCTGCACCGTCAAGAAAGTCGTGCAAGCAGGGCCTGAGTTCCAGGTCGAGGCCGTCAACAGCCTGAGCGCAGACAGCCAGGCCATGCTGATGGCGCAACCCGACTCGGACGCGGCAACTTTCATCGTCGGCAAGGACCTGCCGCTGGAGCAGACCGTGGCGAACATGACCCGCATTCTGGCCGACCTCGGCATGAAGATCGAGGTCTCATCGTGGCGCAATATCGTGCCCAATGTCTGGTCGCTGCATATCCGCGATGCCGCCTCGCACATGTGTTTCACCAACGGCAAAGGCGCGACCAAAGAGAGTGCCTTGTGCTCGGCGCTGGGCGAGTTTATCGAGCGACTGAACTGCAATTTCTTTTACAACGACCAGTATTTTGGCCCGGAGATCGCCAACGCCGAATTTGTACATTACCCCAATGAGCGCTGGTTCAAGCCAGGGCCAGATAACGCGCTCCCGGCCGACATGCTCGACGACTACTGCCGCGCTATCTACGACCCCGACGGGGAGCTGCGCGGCTCGCACCTGATCGACACCAACTCCGGCAATGCCGAGCGCGGTATTTGCGCCATTCCCTACAGACGCCAGTCCGATGGCGAGACGGTGTATATCCCCTCGAACCTGGTTGAGAACCTGTACCTCAGCAATGGCATGAGCGCCGGCAATACCCTGGAAGAGGCCAGGGTGCAGTGCCTGTCGGAGATTTTCGAGCGCGCCGTCAAACGCCACATCATCGAGCAGGAAGTGGTGCTGCCCGATGTGCCAGCCGAGGTGCTGGCCAACTACCCGCAGATCCTCGAAGGGATCACGGCGCTGGAAGCGCAGGGCTTCCCCGTGCTGGTCAAGGACGCTTCGTTGGGCGGGCAGTTCCCGGTGATGTGCGTGACCCTGATGAACCCTAAAAACGGCGGTGTGTTCGCCTCTTTCGGTGCCCACCCCAGCTTCGAAGTGGCGCTGGAGCGCAGCCTCACCGAATTGCTGCAGGGGCGCAGCTTCGAAGGCTTGAACGACATACCCCAACCCACCTTCAACAGCCTGGCTGTTGCTGAACCGGAAAATTTTGTCGAGCACTTCATCGACTCGACCGGCGTTATTTCGTGGCGCTTCTTCAGCGCCAAACATGACTTTGCCTTCTGCGAGTGGGACTTTTCGGGCACCAATACTGAAGAGTGCGAGGGTCTGTTTGGCATCCTGCAGTCGCTGGGCAAAGAAGCCTACGTGGCCGAATTTTCCAACCTCGGTATCGCCTGTCGAATCCTCGTTCCGGGTTACTCCGAGGTGTATCCGGTCGAAGACCTGATCTGGGACAACACCAACAAGGCACTGGACTACCGCGCAGATATTCTCAGCCTGCACCGCCTCGATGACCCGGCGCTTGGCCGCCTGGTGGCACGCCTGGAAGAAAGCCAGCTCGACAACTACACCGATATCAAAACCTTGATCGGCATCGAGTTCGACGAGAACACGGTTTGGGGCCAGCTCACCATTCTCGAACTCAAGCTGCTGATCTACCTTGCGCTGGGCGAGCTCGACGAAGCCCTCGATCTGGTCGGCGATTTCCTGCAATACAACGACAACACGGCCGGACGCGGACTGTTCTACCAGGCGATGCACGCCGTGCTGGAAATCACGCTTGACGAAGACCTGGACCTCGGCGACTTCAGCGAAAACCTGTGCCGAATGTTCGGCCAGGAAACCTTCGATGCGGTAAGCGGTAGCGTGACCGGTGAGGTGCGATTCCACGGTCTGGTCGAAACCAACCTGGCGCTCGACGGACTCGACCGACACCAGAAGTTGATCGAGAGCTATAAAAAACTCCATCAGGCGCGCCGGTAAAATAATGTTTCGGCTAACAAGCGAAGGAATTCGGGGGACAGTATACCTAAGTCAATTTTCTCATCGGCGATTGGCTAGACTGCGACCAGGGTTCCAGTGCAAGATGGCAGGCAACCAGTTGCCCGCTATTAGTTAGGTATACTGCCCCCCGAATTCTTTGTTGGAGGTAACGCCGTAAATACCATCAGTGTTCTGGGTAGCGGCTGGCTCGGACTGCCGTTGGCGAAGCGTTTCGTGGCGCGGGGTTACCGGCTCAAAATATCGACCAGGTCCCCGCATCGCCTGCCGACGCTCGCGGCATTGCCAGGCGAAGCCTGCATCGTCGATATCAGTCAACCGCTGGACGATATCGATGCGTTTCTGCAGGCGGACACCCTGATCGTCAACATCACCTCCAAGGACATCGACGGATTTGAGCGGTTGGTGCGGAAAATTGAAGCCTCTCCTGTCCAGTCGGTTCTGTTCGTCAGTTCTACGTCGGTGTATCCGGTTGCCTGCAAAGTTGTTTCCGAGGCGGAGGGTGAAGAGTCGCCGGAGCATCCACTGGTCATTATCGAAAACCTGTTCCGGCAAAGCGCGCAATTTCGGACGACTGTTGTCCGCTTTGCGGGGCTGATCGGTGGCAGTCGCCACCCGGGCCGCTTTTTTCGCGGCGGCAAGATGGTCAAAAACCCGGATGCCAACGTCAACCTGATCCATCGCGACGACAGCATCGACATACTCGATCGAATCGTCGCCAACGACCTCTGGGGCGAAATCTTCAACGCCTGTGCCGACTCACACCCGAGCAAGCGGGAATTTTATACGCAGGCCGCAAAAATGGCGGGTGCGCCGTTACCGGATTTCGAGGATAGCGACGGTCGTTGTTTCAAGATCATCGATAACCGCAAGCTGAAACGGGTACTCGGCTATGAATTCCTGCACCCGGACTTGATGGCTATTCGATTCGACGAAAACAATATAAATGGGGGCGGAGGGATTAAATGATAATGCCTCCGTCCCCCTGGAATTCATGCCTTCGTAGTAACGGCGGTGACATGATTCGCTTCCATGCGATCCAGGTTAAACGTCGGGTCTAGCGCTAGTAAAAGACTCACCGCCTGCCAGGTTCGCAGTGGAGGAGTCGACAATGCAGCGTCGCTACCGGATATGTTCGACTGGGAGCTGATTGAGCAGGAGTAAAATCCTGGCTAGCGAACTGTCTCGCAGCTTCGGATCGGCAGCAGCGGGCAGAGTTAGCGCTTCGGGTTATCGGTCAATCTCGCATCTTCAACCTGGCGTTTTGGAGCGCCATAGCGAAACTCGACAACCGTCAGGATAAGGCCGATCAGCATGAAAACGAAAACTGCGATAGCGATGAAGAGCAGGTTTTCCTGAATCATTGTTTTGCTCCGCGCGCAGCCAGCGCAGCGAGTTTGAAGTAGATTCCAAAGGCGAGGATTGACGGTACCCAGATGGCCGTGAAAAGCCCCTGCGTTTCAAGGCCGTTAAAATAGGAAAAACCCGAAACGGCAAACGAAACCGCCACGGCCAGCAAGATGAAAAAATCAGATAGCTTGAACATACACTTGTCTCCTTAGTTTAGTAGTCGAGGCAGTTAGCTCGAAACTCTAGTCGTCACATGGGTTAGGCGGACTAAAAATCTTCATAGCCAATAGCGGCCAGCATCAGTCCGCCAATTACGATGCTGGTAGGGAGTTTTAATCCGTCCATGCCAAAGACGTCGATGATCGACGGTATTGAAGGTATGAGGCCTAGCGGCACCCAGACAAAGAACGGCACGGCCATGAAAATACCTAAAAACCTCAATACTTTCTTGATGGCCTCCACGAAGGGGCTACGATTGTTCAATTAATGTCTAATTCCAAAATAGATTTAAGTTAGTCTAATTCGCTACTGCACGGTTTGTACGCACCAGCAAGAGCAACGGATTGGTAATTGAATAAATAAATGGAAAGCTGAACACTCATTGGCACACCGGTTGATGTGCAAGTACCTTAATCTACGAGCAAGGCTGAACTCTCGGCCATGCGCCGATGGCCGCTGCGGAAAACTGTGACAGCTTTTTTAATCGTTGAGTTCCGGGGGGGCGGTATACCTAATTCAATTTTTCCATCGGCGATTAGCTAAACTGCAACCAGGTTTCCAGTGTGGGATGGCAGGCAAGCAGTCGCCAGCTATTAATTGAGTATACTGTCCCCCGAATTCCCCTAAAGCTGCAGTTTGGCAGCACAACACGAAACAGGAAAAATATGAATCTTTCAAAGTCACAGTACATCAAAGGGCTGCAATGCTCTAAGGCACTGTGGCTATTTAAGAACCGCAAGGATCTGGCGGCTAAACCTGACCAGCGCAGGCAGAATTTATTCGCAACGGGCCATCGCGTCGGCGACCTGGCAAAGCGGCTATTCCCTGGAGGAGCAGAGGTTGAGTATCGCCAGTCTGACTACCAGGGCATGCTCGATGAGACTGCCCAATTAACCAGCAGCGAAAATGTTATCTACGAGGGTTCGTTTTCCACCAATGGCGTGTTTGTCAGGGCCGATATCCTGGTTAAGAACGGAGAAACCTGGGACCTCTACGAAGTAAAGGCAACCGCCAGTACCAAAGCCGTGCATAAGCCCGATGTGGCAATTCAATGGTATGTGATCAGCCAGCATTTACCGCTCAACAAGGCCTGTTTGGTGCATCTCAACACTGCCTATGTGCGCAGCGGTGAACTGGATGTCCAAAGCCTGTTTACCCTTGACGAAGTAACCGCGGCTGTTCAGACCGAACAGGCATCGATAGAAGCTAATCTAGATGATCTGGAGCAGGTGCTCGCTGGAGCAGAGCCCGATATTTTAATCGGCACGCATTGCAACAACCCCTACGAGTGTGATTTTCACCACCACTGCTGGCGTGACGTGCCTTATCCATCCGTGCTGGATCTTTGCCGGTTAAACGGCGATAAAAAGTTTGAGTACTATCACAAGGGTATCGTGACCTATGAAGATGCCAGGAATCACATCGGCCTGAACGCCGCGCAGGCTTTACAGGTTAATACCTTTCTCAACCGTGAACCCCACATCGATAGCGTCGCAATAGCCGATTACCTGCGTGACGTCCGTTACCCCATCAATTTCCTGGATTTTGAAACCTTCCAGGATGCGATTCCCAGGTTCGACGGGCAGGGCCCCTACAAGAACATGCCCTTCCAGTATTCTCTTCACGTCCTGTATGAAAATGGTGAGCTCGAACACAAGGAGTTTCTGGCGGATGAAACTGAAGATCCCAGGCTCGGGCTAACGCGGCAATTGTTGGACGAGATTACCGCGGAAGGAACCGTTTTCGCGTTTCACCAGTCGTTCGAAATTGGCGTGATCAGAAGCCTGGCCAATCACTTTGGTCAATACTCTGCGCAGCTAACGGCGTTAATCGAGAGGTTCATGGATCTCGAAATTCCGTTTAAGAATTTGATGTATTACCATCCCGATTTCCACGGTAGTTTTTCCATAAAATCTGTCCTGCCTGCACTTTTCCCCGATGACCCCGAGCTGGATTATAAAAACCTGGATATCCAGAGCGGTGACGTCGCAATGGATATCTTTCCCCATCTACATGAAGTTGATAACCCTGACGAGAAAGAATCTATTCGCAAATCACTACTCACCTATTGCCGCCTTGACACTCTGGCTATGGTCAAGATTTGGGAGAAGCTCGAGAAAATACCCATAACAGCAAAGAACTGATTTTTGACAGGGCTGTTTCGATAAAAAGGCGACGGAGGGATTAAAAAATATTCCCGCCGTCCCCTTTAGCTTCCCTGGAATGGCTTGTGGGCATTCTAACTCCACTGCCCATCTTGTTTTACCTCGCATGCTCAAGTTACATTTTTTTCCATAAAAAGTGTCGGTATACTCAGGCCTTATCAGCTTGGCATGATTTGTGATCGGGCTGACTCGAACCTGTGAATAAAGAGGAAAATAGTGTCCGAAATTTCCCCAAAAGAACTGCTCGCAACTCACCAGGGAATGCTAGTCGATGGACTTACCCAGGTGTTTGGCGAGTTCAATCAGGCCATGCTGAAACATCTGCTGCCACGTGTCGAGTGGATAGAGATGGCTGGAGGAGAAGTTCTGTTTCGCCAGGGAGACTCCGACAAGACCTTGTATTTTGTCGTCAGCGGACGGCTGCATGCAACCAGCGATGATGAATTAAACGGTCGTTCGGTGTTGGGTGAAATCACGCGCGGAGAATCGGTGGGTGAAATGGCCTACTTCAGCAATGAACCACGAACTGCGACGGTAACAGCGATTCGCGATACGATGCTGGCGAGTTTTTCGGAGGATGTCTTCCGTGAACTCATGATCGCCTATCCGCTGGTATCGCTGAATATGACGCGTCAGGTAATCGATCGCTTGAAGCAGGTTAATATCGGTCGTAAGCCAGTAGCGAAGCCAGTGATCATTGGTGTGCTTGCTATCACTGCCAATGTCGACCGCTACGGCTTTGCGCAGTCGCTGGCCGAACGGCTGCGGGTTTACGGAAAGACAATGGTCATCACCTCCGCATTGATGGACGAACATCTCGGCCTGGCCGGTGCATCGCAGGCGTCGCGCACCGATTACGAGCGCTCACGCAGAGTTACGGTCGACCTGGACAAGATCGAGGCCGATAACAGGTTCGTTTTGTTAGTCGCCGATGACGAGCGGACCGAGTGGACGAAACGTTGCATACGTCATTGCGATGAATTATTGCTCGTTGCAGATGCAAATCAGCCGGCGCAGTTACACCCCAATGAAGTCGATGTGCACGCCGTCACCGAGTCGCAGAAAATCCGGGCTCAGCTTGTATTATTGCACCCCGACGACAGGCGCTCACCGACCGACACCCACCGTTGGCTTGCCGAGAGGGAACTAACCGGGCATGTCCATTTGCGACCTGCGCTCGATCGTGACTGGCAGCGGCTGGCCCGTATCATCAGCCGCAACACCGTGGGGCTGGCCTTGTCGGGCGGCGGTGCCAGGGGGTTCGCCCACCTGGGTGTGCTGCGGGCGCTGGAGCAGGCAGGCATTGTCATCGACCAGACCGCGGGAACCAGTATCGGTGCCGTAATGGCGGCTTACGCCTCGATGGACATGCCGATAGACGATGTCATCGATGCCGCACGTGTCGCTTTTAAAAGAGGGCCTACGGGTGATTTCAATCTCATACCGCTCATTTCACTCATCGGTGGCGGGCGTTTACGACATACCATTGATTCAGCCATTGTCGATAGCCGCGGGCAACATATCGACATTGAAGATCTATG
Source organism: uncultured Gammaproteobacteria bacterium (assembly GCA_963768295.1). Taxonomy (GTDB): domain Bacteria; phylum Pseudomonadota; class Gammaproteobacteria. The sequence continues at coordinate 18,874 of CAVYHN010000027.1, forward strand.
GAAATCCTATTACTGCGTAACCAGTAATTTCTCCAGCGCCTCTGAAGCGGTACATAGTCGAGGTCATCTGGCAAAAACTATTCGCGCCAGCGTTTCAATTCCCGGCGTGCTGCCCCCGGTAATGATAGGGGGTGAATTGCATATCGATGGCGGCACTTTCAACAATTTCCCAACCGATGTAATGCAACGCGCCGGGGCCTCCCGCATCATCGGCGTCAATCTTTTGCGTGAGCGCGGTCAGACCTACGAGTTGGACGAAGTCCCCGGCTCGTTAGAATTGATGCGCGACAAGCTTCGCGGCAAGCGCAAAAAATTCAAGTTACCTTCGCTATCCAGCTTGCTACTCAATACCAGCCTGATGGCCAGCTACGCCCGACATCAACAGTCGCTGGCCCTCGTAGACCTGCAATTTGCACCCGTTGTTTACAGGTTCGGTATGCTGGATTGGTCAAAGTTCGATCAGATTATCGAGGTTGGCTATGCTCATGCGATGGAACAACTCGAGCAGCTAGGCGAGGAAGGCATTGCAGCGTACCGTTATCCATAATTCCAGCTCGATGGATAAAAATTGATTCCACTTCGATAAATCCTTTACTATAGATCGACAAAAAACCGGACCCTTTAATTAAAATTCGAGGCCGGAAACCACAGCTGGAGGAATCTCATGCACAACTTTTTGAATCGCAGTTACCAGGGCGCGGTTGGCGCCATGCTTGGGCTGGTACTCGCCATCGGCAGCCCGCAGGCCCATGCCGCCGACCTGGTGGTATCCAACTGGGACGGCTACATGCCGGCCGATATGATGGAGCAGGTCAAGAAAGCGACCGGCTATACGGGCGAAGTCTCGTTCCATGCCACCAACGAAGAAATAATGGGCAAGCTGACTGCGAGCAAGGGCGCCGGTTACGACGTCGTGTTCGTATCCTCGCCCTTCGCCGAGATTCTGAATAATCTCGGTTTGCTCGCGCCGATGGATCCGGTCAATGTGCCCAACCTGAAGCACCTCTACCCGGAAGCGCGCAAGCTTTCCTACGATCCCGGTAATAAGTTCTCCGCGCCTTATGCCTGGGGCACCACCGGTCTATGCTATCGCTCCGACCTGGTGTCGGAAGACATCGATAGCTGGAACGATCTGCTGCAACCCTCGGCCGACCTGTCGGGCAAGATCACCATGCTCGCCACCGAGCGCTGGCTGATGGCGGCCGGCATGCTCGCCAAGGGCTACTCGGTTAACGATACCGACAAAAAGCATATCAACGAGGTGCGCGACCTGCTGATCGATGCCAAGCGCAAGCTGCTGGCCTACGACGATGCCACTTTTTATTCGAAGCTGGTTTCCGGCGAAGCGGTGTTGACGCATGCCTGGGACGGCTGGTGTAACTACGGCATTGCCGAAAATACCGACATCAAGTTCGTCGTGCCGAAAGAGGGCTCCGACCTGTGGGTCGATACCATGGTGGTGATGAAAAAGTCGAAAAACAAGGACGCCGCCTACGCCTTCGTCAATTTCGTGCTCGACCCGAAGAACCACGCCTGGGTCGCCGAGAATATCCTCTACAAGGTGCCGAACAAGGCCGCGATGGAGGCGGTCGGTGGCGCACTGGCGGAAAGTTTTCCGAACATGGGCATGACACCGAGCGAGCTCATGAAGATGGAATTGATGCGCGATCTGGGCCGCGGGCAGAAGGATTACTCGCGCGCTTCCACCGAGATCATGTCGGCGCAATAAATTGGTTATAGTCGCGGCAACCGGTTCCGTCCGGCTTCCGGTCGCCGCAATTTCCATGCGCTTGCCCCGGCGTCAGCCATGTTGCCCGGGGCAATAAGCGGATGCAGGTTTCCCGTCTTCAAACCAGCCTGCTGATCGGCCCGGGCCTGGGATGGCTCGCGCTGCTGATGGTGCTGCCCTGCGCCTTGATCTTCGTGCTGAGCTTTTTCGAGCGCGGGATTTACGGCGGCATCGATTACATCTTCACGCTGGAAAACTTCACCCGCGCGGCCGACCCGCTCTACCTCGGCATATTTCTGAAATCGGCGCGCATTGCCGGATTCGCGGCCCTCGCCGCGTTATGCATCGCCTACCCGGCGGCCTATGCGATCTCGCGCGCCCCGCGCGCGTGGCAGGCCACCCTGCTGTTTCTCGCCATTTTGCCGTTCTGGAGCAACTACCTGATCCGCACCTACGCGTGGATCGTGTTGCTGAACCGCGAGGGTCTGCTGAACCAGGGCTTCAAGCTGCTCGGCTACGAAGGCGAGCCAATTAACATGCTCTACAGCGAAAGCACGGTTGTCCTCGGGCTGGTCTACAACTACCTGCCGTTCGTCATTCTCGCGGTTTACTCGTCGATCTCGCGGCTCGACCCGCAGCTGTGGGAAGCGTCGGAGGACCTCGGCGCGTCGCGCCTGCAAACTTTCTGGCGCGTCATCCTGCCGCAGACCGCGCCCGGCATCGCGGCCGGTTTCGTGTTTGTTTTCGTCTTGTCGATCGGCAACTTCGTGACGCCTGACCTCCTCGGCGGAGGGCACGTGCAAATGGTCGGCAACCTGATCTACGACCAGTTCCTGACCGCGCGCGACTGGCCCTTCGGCGCCGCGCTGTCATTCGTGCTGATCGGCATCATGATGGCGCTGTTGTTCGCGCAGGCGGTGTTGACCAACCGGGCGCAGCGGAGTGGTCGTGGCTGACGCGCATCACCGTCGCAGCGAGCGCCTACTGCGCGCTCACCTGATACTGGTCTACGTGTTCCTGTACGTGCCGATCCTGGTGTTGATTTTCCTGTCCTTCAACGAGGCCGGCCTGCCGACCGCCTGGACCGGCGCCTCGGTCAAGTGGTACGCGGCGCTGGCGGCGAACGAAACCATCCAGCGCGCGGCGTTCAACACCCTCATCGTCGCGCTCAGCTCGACCCTGATAGCGACCACGCTCGGCACGCTGCTCGCGCTCGGCATCGAGATGCGGCAAAAACCGAACGCCGCGCTCGACGCGCTGCTGTTCGCGCCGATGATCATCCCGGATATCGTGCTCGCAATCGCCTTGCTGTCGATGTTCAGCCTGATCGAATTCACGCTCGGGCTGCACTCGATCGTCATGAGCCATGTGGTTTTCAATATCGCCTTCGTCTTTGCCGTGGTGCGCACGCGCCTGCGTAACTTTGATTTTTCCGTGATCGAGGCCTCGATCGACCTCGGCGCAAGCGCCTTTACGACCTTCTGGCGGGTGACCTTTCCGGCTATTTTTCCGGGCGTGCTGGCCGCGGCGCTGCTGGCCTTGACGCTGTCGGTCGACGAATTCATCATCGCTTTTTTCGTGTCCGGCGCGGGGCCGTCGTCGCAAACCTTGCCGATGCAGATTTACTCCATGATCCGCTTCGGCGTAACCCCTGAAATCAATGCGCTCGCGACCCTGGTCATCCTCTTCAGTTTCGTCGCGCTGTTCATTTCGCAACGGCTGAACAAGGACGTGATCCGCGCATGAACGGCGGGAACAAACACTGATGGCAGATCCGGTGCTCGAGCTGCGCGGAATATCGAAGCGCTTCGGCGACCTCGCCGCGGTCGACGACGTAAGTCTCGCTATTTACGAGAACGAATTCTTCGCCTTGCTCGGCCCGTCGGGCTGCGGCAAGACCACGCTGTTGCGCATGCTCGCGGGTTTCGAGAGCCCGACTGCGGGCATGATCCTGCTCGACGGCGAAGACATCGCGCCGATTCCGCCGAACCGGCGCCCGCTGAACCTGATGTTCCAGTCTTATGCGCTGTTCGAGCACATGAGCGTGCGCGGCAATATCGCTTATGGCCTCGAAATGGAGAAATTGCCGAAGGCTGAAATCGAACGGCGGGTCGAGGAAATTCTCGAGGTAACGGGACTTACCGAGGCCGCCAACCGACGCCCGGCCCAACTTTCGGGCGGCCAGCAGCAGCGCGTGGCGCTCGCGCGCGCGGTGATCAAGCGGCCGCGCGTGCTGTTGCTCGACGAACCGCTCGGCGCGCTCGACAAGAAGCTGCGCGAATCCATGCAGCTCGAATTGAAACGCCTGCAGAACGAGATCGGCATTACTTTCGTCGTCGTTACCCACGACCAGGAAGAGGCGCTGGTGATGGCGGACCGGATCGCGGTGCTGAAGGACGGCAGCTTGCGCCAGGTGGGTAGTCCGCACGAGGTGTACGAGTATCCACAGGATCGCTTCGTCGCGCAGTTCATCGGCGTGATGAATTTCTTCGACGGCAGCGCCACTGCCAACGGCGTGCAGGTCGATGCCGCGACGCATTTCGCGGGCGACCCGCCCGCCGGCGTCCGCGCGGGCGATGCGGTAACGCTCGCGGTGCGGCCCGAACGTCTGCGCCTGCAAGCCTCGCCGCCGGACGACGCTAATCGGCTCGACGGCGAAGTTCTCGGCGTGGCCTACCACGGCCTCGATGTTACGCTGTCGATTCAGAGCGCGTTGTGCGAGGCGCCGGTGATGCTGCGCCTGTCGGCAAACGACAACGATCAACTCAACATAGCGCAGGGCAGTCGCGTGCAAATCGCGTGGCAAGCCGGCCATTCGCGTATCCTGCGCAATGAATCGCGCGCAACGCAAAACTCATCCAAACCGGAGGAATTAAACACCATGACACAAAAAACCATCGCATTTTTCCCGGAGGCGGCCTTCGGCCCGGCGCTCAATTCCGTCGGCATCGCCCAGGCCTGTGAGAAACTCGGCCACCGGGCGGTATTCCTGTCCGATCCCGGATTTCTCGAAGTCTACCGGGGTTACGGCTTCGAAGCCCACCCGGTCAACCTGTCCGAGCCGATGTCGGAAGAGGAGATGGCGAAGTTCTGGGAAAATTTCATCAATGGCCACATCCCGAACTTCAGCAAATCGCCCTACGACCAGATCGACAACTACGTCAAGGAGTGCTGGGAGAATATCGTCGATAGCGCCAAGTGGGCGGAGAAGGATTTACCCGGTGTGCTCGCGAAAATTCAGCCTGACATGATTTGCGTCGACAACGTCATCATGTTCCCGGCGATCAAGCAGTACGGCAAGCCCTGGGTGCGCATCATTTCCTGTTCGGAAAACGAGATCGAAGACGACGCGATCCCGCCGCACCTGTCGGGTTGCGGCGAGCACGACAAGGCGTGCCACGATGCCTATCGCGCGCGTTTCCATGAAGTCATCAAGCCGATCCACGACGACTACAACGCGTTTCTCGCTGAATGCAACGAGGCGGCTTACCCGCTCGGGCAGTTCTTCGAGGCCTCGCCGCACATGAACCTGCTGCTCTACCCGGAACCGGTCAAGTACGAGCGCGCGCAAGCGCTCGACCCCGCGCAGTTTCAGTACCTCGAAGGCTGCGTGCGCGAAGAAGAGCCCTACCAGGTGCCGACCTTCAAGGCGAACAACGACAAGCCGCTGCTCTACGTCAGCTTCGGCAGCCTCGGCGCCGGCGATACCGCGCTGCTGCAACGCATCATCGACGCGATCAGCAAGATGCCGTATCGCGCGCTGGTCAACGTCGGCGACTACGAGGACAGCTATGCCGATATTCCCGACAACGTCAGCATCGCCGGCTGGTATCCGCAGCCGTCGGTGATCCCACAGGTCGACTGCGTGATTCACCATGGCGGCAACAACAGCTTTACCGAATGTCTTTACTTCGGCAAGCCGGCGATCATCATGCCCTACGTCTGGGACGGTCACGACAACGCGACCCGCGTCGAGGAAACCGGGCATGGCTTCAGCCAGGACCGCTACAACTGGAGCGACGACGAACTGGCGGCAAAAATCGAGCACTGCCTCACCGACGCCGCCATGCGCGCCCGTCTCGATGCGACCAGCGCGCATATGCAATCGCGCCTCGGCACCGAAAAAGCAGCCGGCATCATCGACCAGATGCTGGCCTGATTCATGGGCGAAATACGTACAAAAAGCGCGCCTTCGCTGTCACGGGCAAGCGCGCAGACCGAGCTCGTCGACTGGGGCGAAATCCCCGACATGATCGAAGGGAAATCGCATACCAGCGGCATTCTGATCCATAAGGGCCCCGACGGTGAGTCGGAATGCGGACTCTGGGTGTGCACGCCCGGGGTCTGGAACTGTCATGTGACGCGCGACGAGTTCTGTCATTTCGTCGCGGGCCGCTGCAGCTACGAGCATGAATCCGGCGAGGTGATCGAAATTGCCGCCGACAGCGCGGCGTTTTTTCCCGAGGGCTGGAAAGGCGTGTGCACGGTCTACGAAACCGTGCGCAAGCTGTACATGATTCGCTAACCGGGAAACCGATGCCGAACTACATAGCAGGATGATCAGCATGAGCGACAACAACATGACCAGCGCACGCTACTTTGTCACACCCGGGTTCGAGACCAGCGCCTCCGGCAAACGGGTCGACGCGATCGACCCGGCAACGCTCGAGGTCGTCGGCCAGCGCCTGCTGACCGACGTGGGCACGATCCACGCGGTCATTGCGCGCGCCAACGCGGCACAGCAGGACTGGGCCGGGCTCGACGCAAAAACGCGCGCCAGCGCACTGCACCGCATTGCCGACAGCATCGAGGCCGCAGACCCGCGCGCCGTGGGCGTGCTGATGACGCGTGAAATGGGCAAACCCTACCCGGAGTCAGTCGGCGAAATCGCGAACTGCGGCGCGATTTTTCGCTACTACGCCGAAATGGCGCGTGACGAGGCCGGCAAGGTCGCCGGCACCACGCAGGCGGGCTCGTTCCAGTACAGTCGCTATCATCCGCTCGGCGTATCGGTGCATATACAGCCGTTTAACTTCCCGGTGTTGCTGATGTGCTGGACCGTGGCCGCGTCGCTGGCCGCCGGTAATGCCTGTATCGTCAAGCCTGCCGAGGCGACCTCGTTGTGCACGCTCGAATTCATGCGCCACTTCGAAGGGCTGCCCGCTGGGCTCGTGTCCTGCCTGCCGGGCGGTGTCGAGGTTGCGCAAAACCTGATCCATTCCGACGCGACCCATGCCGTCGCCTTCACCGGCAGCGTCGCCGCTGGTTGCGAGGTCGCCGCGGCCTGCGCGCGCCTGATGAAACCCTGCGTCATCGAAAACGGCGGCAGCGACCCGATGATTATTTCCAGGCATGCGCCGCTGGACGTCGCCGTCGCCGGTTCCGTGACCGCGGCCTTTCACCTGAGTGGCCAGGTTTGCACCTCGAGCGAGCGCTTCTTTGTGGTCGACTCGGTGCACGACGAGTTCGTCGAAAAATTTGCCGCGATGACGCGTCGCTTGCGCATCGGTAACGGCATGGGTAAAAGCGAGATCGGCCCGCTGGTCAGCGAAGCCGCGCGTGGCAAGGTGGAACGCCTGGTGGAAGAGGCCATCAGCGCCGGTGCGACGCTGGTTTGCGGCGGCAGGCGCCCGCCTGGTCTCGATATCGGCTGGTTCTACGAGCCGACGATCCTGACCGATGTCACGCCAGACATGGACCTGATGTGCCAGGAGTGTTTCGGGCCGGTTGCCGCGGTCTGCCGCGTCACGGATTTCGAGGAAGCGCTGGCGCGTGCCAACGACACCGAGTTCGGTTTAGGCGCGGCCGTCTTCACGACTGATCTGGCCGAGGCGATGGAAGCCGCCGAACGCTTGCAGGCAGGTCTGGTCTGGGTCAATAATCCTCTGATCGACAACGACGCGTTGCCCTTCGGCGGCTGGAAAATTTCGGGCCTTGGCCGTGAACTCGGACGCCAGGGCCTGGACGCGTTTCGGCGACCGAAGATGGTCATCATCGACCACCAGCCACAGATCCACGACTGGTGGTATCCGTACCCGGACGACTGGTTCTACGAGAGCGGCGGCAGGAAGCTCGAAGATTGAAGCGTCAATTCAGGGGGGCGGTATACCTGTTTAAGCGTGACCGATTTTGATTGCGAAAGAAGTAAACTGTTCCCGGAATTCATCACCATTCAGGTTGCATAATAATTTTGTGCAAATTGCATGATTTACCAACCAGGCTTATGCGGGGATAAATATTTACAATGAAACGGTAAGCTGCACGATGTCATCCCGAATAGCGGAATCTGAGCTTACATTTGACAGATGGTGACGATTGTTGATTTGGGCAGGGCGTCTAAATTGTAAGGCCTGACCGCTTGTTTCTATTCGTCATCACTTTCGGGACAGTAGTTCGACAATTTCGGCGTAACCGCTATTTTTCGCGTGCATCAGCGGGGTTACGCCGTCGTTATCGGCGATTCCGGCATCGGCGCCGGCTTCGAGCAGTAGATCGACGATTTCGATATATACCGCTCCTCCGTCGCCGAGAATGACCGCTTCCAGCAGGGCGGTCCAGCCCAGGTTGTTGACGTGGTCGATATCGGTCGCCGTTTGCAGCAGTTCGCGCACGGTTTCGACGTGACCATGATGCGCCGCGGGGATCAGTGCGGTGCCGCCATAGCGATTGACGCTGGCAAGATCGGCGCCATGGTCGAGAGTCATGCGCAAAATTTCCAGGCGCCCCTCGGCACCGGCGTAAAGGTACGGTGAATCGGAGATGTTATCCATCGCGTTCACGTCGGCGCCCGACTCGATCAGGACGCGCGCGGCCTCGACGGCATCGTGATGCGTCGCGAGCAGCAACGCGGTGCGACCCCGCGCATCCCGGGTTTCGATATCCACGCCCGCGGCGAGCAATTGTTGCACGGCTTCCGGCTGGTTCCGCGCGGCGGCGGCCAGCAGGCGGTTTTGCATCGAGTCCTGTGTTTCGTTCGCGTTCGTTTTACCCATGATGAGCACCGAGAGGCAGATGAGCAGGATTGTCGCTAGTCTGTTTTTCATTTCAGAGCTGGTTTTGAGCATCAGCGCCGGTTGCGCCCGCGGTCGAACATGGCGGTCGGTTCCGCCTTATTTATGGTGACAGTTAACTTAATTGATTCCTCAAGGAACTAAGTTAATTGTCACCATAACTCCACAATTGTTGCTCCAAAGAATTGCGTTTTGATCGAAATAAAAATCTAGAACGAGCTTCATTCCAGTTTTTCTAGATTTTCTTCCAATTTTTCTTCGAATTCGTTTTGCTTACTTACCATAAAGTCAAACAAGTCGACCGAAATAAACCAGGTTTCATCGTCATCCTGTTCAAATATACCGAAAGAGTACACGTTTCTAAATGTGAACAGTAATCCCAGGGAGTCTGAGGAGTTAAGTTTAGAAGATGCAAGTGAAATACCGGTGATTAGACTTTTGTCCCAGTAATTGATGCCTATAACCTCCCATAGGATCGTGCTTTCAATTTCGGCCTCATTGTCAGTGCTGTCAAAATTTGTATAAACTAACTGGGGGTGAAAAAGAACAAGGTCCGTTTTTGGTGGTCTCGGAAAGTATTTTGATTCACGAATATCTCGATTCCAAATTTCGTTTGTTAATAGCTCCCACGGAAGTTGGGGCTTTCTGTTTTCATAATAATCATCCCAATCGGAAATATATTCAGTAAGGCGGGTCTTTAGCTTTCCAATCAGAAGTAGACTCTGACTTTCCTTGAGGTCCTCGACTGCATAGACCATCGCGGCGAAAAATCGAACAAAGCGCTCCCATTCTCGACATGAGTTAGAATCGACGACTTTGCATGTGCTTTCATATGAAATAAGGTTATCGACCTGCGAATTAGAAGAAGTTCCTATCGAAAAAAATGCATTTCCATCCATATCTACCGACTGTATAAAGAAAATCAAATCTTTTACTGATTCAATCGTTATTTTTTCGGGAAGCAGATCCAGAATCTTATTTTCTTTATCGGCATAAAAATTTTCTCGTAACAGGATGCTGTTTAAAGCGTCTAATATTGCTGCACTTTTGTTAATAATCTCTATTTCATTGAGCATAACTCCGGGCTCATAAACACCAACAACAGCTTTTAGTTCTTCATATTTATTAATAGTGGCTAGTGCGCAATCGTCATCCGTTAGGGCCTCTATCCAGTCACCTAAATCAGGAGGAGGATTTGAGGAAACATCCTCACCCTCAGGCACCAAATCAGAAAAACTGGTGTCGCAAGTAATATCTGCCGAATAGGCTTGCGCGCTTGTGAGCATTAGCACTACCGCTAAGCTGTTTTTTAAATTTACCATGGTGATCTTCAAGCCTCGTAATTACCGCGCATCCAGGAATGCAAGAAGTATCTCTTTTACAGAGTCGGTTAGTTTCTTTTTCGCTGCGTCTGCTTTCGTTTTAAGCTTGGCTTCAATTGTTTTTTTGCTTTTTCTGTCATATTCCTTTTGTTTTTTTCTGAAATCGCGAGGTAAATCATATTCACGATCCAGTTCAACAAGCAATGGCATATGAAGTTTAGGATCGTTCAAATAGTGTTTAATACCGTGGATGTCTGAGTCGAAGACCGCCTTCAGCTCGACATCCTTAAACACTGATTTTGGGATGGATGTCTCTGAAATCCATTCACCCAGGTCTACTTCAAAGGGTTTCACTTGCGGTATGGGATCGAATTTATGGTGCACGTTGTACATCCGATCAATAATACCTCCCGGATATGGGCGTACACTGGTTTCAAAATCGGTCGGATCGGTCTCTGTCTTTAGAAGGCGACTTGTGTTCGCGACCTGATAAAGTGAGTTGATTCTCACGGTCATGTTTTCGAGTTTATTTGCTCTATCATCCTCGAATCCTCCCTTTATCATCTTGTGAAGGGTATCGTGTAATACAGCTGTCCCCATCGAGTGCCCAAGTATCACAAGCCTCCTTTTGCGTGTATTACCACCCTTAATAAACTCTTCCAGGAGATCTGAAATTTGTAGAGCGACTGCAAGCTGCACCGGAATTCCAACAGTGCTCAAGTAAAGAGCAACATCTAGTATATGGGTCTCAAGAAAACCCTGTGTATCCTCATTTAGTCGTTTTTTTAGTAGATCTTTAGCACCTGTGAAGTGTTTGATACTTGAAAGCTTGTCAATTGCGCCATTCCAATCTGATTTAGCACTAGCTATCCAGTCCTTGAAAACGTTGTTGTATACAACTGCCCTAGTTTCGACATTTTTATTGAATGTTGAACTAACTGCCGACAAAGCCTTTTTAACTTCTTTTTCGACGGATTCCCTGGTGTGTTCCCCGATGCCGTGTACAACAATTAAGAAATTCTTCTCTTCAGCCATATCCAATCTCCTTGCTTTTGGTTGTTTAATGCCAGGTCTTCAATGCACAAGCTAAATTTGAATCGCTAACTGAACCCCCGGTGAAATTCTTTAATTTTTTTAGAGAAAGGAATAATAACCAGTACCAGACTGGAGTAACAGTCTTATAAAGGCCTTTTATCAGTAAATTATTGTTAAGGAGCTACTATTGAAGGGCATTAAAAAAGGACGGAAGGATTAAACTATAATCCCTCCGTCCCTTTTAACTCACAGCCTTTAACTCACAAATAAAAGTTTCCAGGAGTCGAATTGCGGTAATCCGTATCGTTCGCATTTATAATGGGCCCCAGCCCGTTCGTGGGGGACCGTGATGACACGTAAAATCGTTTACCCGGATGCAGACGAAAAATCAGCGCAGCTTATTACCGGCAGCCGGCTTGCCAGACTTGAAAGCCTCGGTGAGTTCGAGATGTACTGTGACGAACATCCTGACGATGCAGCCTTTATCGAGCGCCTGGCCGATGCAGACGCAGCAATCTCCGGATGGGGGCTCAGCAACGCGGTGCTGGCGGCACTGCCAAAGCTGGAGGTCATTTCATTCACCGGCCTCGGTGCGTCAACCTTTATCGATATCGCCGAAGCCGCACGCAGAAACATAACGGTCACTCACTCTTTGTCCGCCGCAGAAACGGTCGCTGAACATGCCATGGCCTTGATGCTTGACGCGGCCCGGCATGTTAGTCGCCTTGACCGGGAGCTTCGTCGAGGCCTGTGGAATACAGACCTTTACGCGATGGACCTGCGCGGCAAAACCCTGGGGCTGGTCGGATTCGGCCGCATCGCGGCTGCCGTGGTGCCCCTGGCGCGGGCCTTCGGAATGCGGGTAATTTGCTGGACCCGCAACCCCACTGATGAGCGTGCCGAGCGGTACGGAATCGAATTTACCGATCTCGAGCCGCTGTTAAAGACCAGCGATGTCGTCTCGCTTCATTTGTTATCGACTGCGGAAACAGACGGCCTGCTCGATGCAGAGCGGCTGCGTTCGATCAAGCAGGGCGCGTTGCTGATCAATACCGCGCGCTCCAGCTTACTCGATGAAGCCGCGTTGGCCGACCTGCTGCACTCGGGCCATCTCGGGGGCGCAGGAATAGATGTGTTTGACGACGAGCCCATCTCAGGCAAGCATCTCTTTCTTGAACTGGACAATGTCGTCATGACGCCCCACGTCGCCTATAACACGCCCGAGGCGCTTGCCGGTATGTACGATACGGCGATCGATAATCTGCTGGCATTCTATTCTGGCAAACCCCGGAACGTGGCTACGATTTCCGGGTAGAATTCCGGGGGCAGGATACCTGCTTCAGTCCGGAATCTGCTCCTGTTGCTTCCGGTACCGTGGGCGCTGTGTGCCTGCGCCGACTTTCAATTTCCATGAACCTGAAAAAACGCCGTGATCTGATCCAGATCAACATCCCCGCCTGCGATTTCTGCAGAATGATCCCAGCTTTGGGTTTTCACCAAATCCTGTCGATTCGACAAACAGGGGCACGGTTCCTGGTACTGGCGAAGGGAGATCAAAATGGAGTGGTTGATCAAGACCGTTGTCGCGGCACTCATATCGTTTTTTATACCCTGGTTCCTCAAGCGGGTGCTGCCTGAACCGGGCGCTTCGGTCGAAGCCAGTCCGCCCGACGCCAACGCATTTCCCTGGTTCGGGTGGATCGTCGGTCTCGCTGTTGCCGGAGGAGTCGCTGGTATCGTCAGCGGCGTCATGGGCCTGGTTCTCGGCGGCGTCGCTAACTGGGCGATCTTCGGTGCCATGATCGGTGTAGTGCAGTGGGTGTTTTTGTATCGCCTGGTCGATGTGGGCCCGTGGTTCGCGCTCGCGAGCGCGCTCGGCTGGGCAATGTTTATCTTCGTTCAACCCATCGGTCATCCGACCTGGGCCGCCATTGGACTGCTGGTCGGATTGCTGCAGTGGTTCGGTTTGCTCGCTAAGGTCAAGGGCGCCTTCTGGTGGGTACCCGCGAACGCGCTGGCATGGTTCGTGGCCGGGATGGCCGGTATCGGAGTCGGCGCGGCAATCACCGAAGGCGCGAACTTCGCCATCGCCTGGGTAGTCGGCTGGACCTGCGTCGGCGCCGTCGGCGCCGTTGTGCTTGCCGCTCCGCTTAGCTGGATGTGGAAACGAACCAATACGACGGGCTGAGCCGGGTGTGCTGTGCAGCCAAGCTGACCTGTGCCGGGTAATGCCAGGGGCCGAGCCGCGCGCGTAAGCACGGCGGTTCGCTTTATCCGACTGGTTTCCAGGTTTGAACAGGTCTGCTGCCCGCCCGATTCGGCCTGCGGGAAATACCGTTGGTTCTCATCGAATATTAACCGCGCTGAAAATTACAAAGTCCCTGATGGCGTCGGAGAACTCACCGGATAGATTGTAGTGCTCTGTCAAACTACTGTTAAATTTAAAAAAATCATCGATTCCGGATAACCTTATCGGGACTGCGCCTCCATCCTGAAATTCGTATCGCCTGGCCCATTCCGTATCTATGATCACTTCCTCGAATTCTTTGCCGGGAAAATGAAATTTGTAGTTAATCGGCTCGTCGCTGCCTCGCTGGCAGGAATGATATCTTTCGACTGCAATCGTCAACTCTGATTGATCATTTGTGGAGATCAGGTCCCAGTAGGTAAGCGTGTGCTGTAATTTTTCATCTTTCTTTTCTTTCGTTATCTCGATATCACCACCGGCGGATGCTTCAAAACCGAATTTTGCCGTTACCCATGATAGTAAACCGCCGCCCGCCGAAAGACTTCCTTTGACCTGGGCCGCTGCAGTCAGTTTGCGAGAAATTGATTTTCCGCAGCCCCATTGTTGTTCGAAATCGATTATGGAATCCTTGATTTTCCGCCATTCCGGGAAATTGGTCTGCTGAACGACCTGGTAGTCGACGAAATTAAATTTTTCCAGGTCGCCGTTTGGCAGGATAAAGCCATAGGTTTTCACTCGATATTCGCCTGACGCGATGCTGTAAACTGCTTCGCCAATTGACAAAACATGGTTGCCGTCTTCATCTTCTGCGAATGGGTAGAACTCCCCTGGATAAAACCACTTGATTTTATTGTTTGAATCGCTCTTGAAAGCGGTAACCGGATAGGCCAGCTTGAAGGAGTCCACCGTTAAAATGTGGACCGAGCTTTTCTTGATGGTTCCGGTTATCCCCGTTGGTGTTTGAACGACCAGTCTTTTGCCTTTTTCTCCAGTGCACTTTAATACGGTGCCCGGCTCGAGTATCAATCGCCGGGCTTGCCTCTTGTCCTGGTCGAGAAACGTTTTCTTTGCCAGTATGGTTCCTTCAGGACAGTTGGCTTGTGCCGTGTGTATCAGCAGACCCTGAATCAGGAAAACACCGACAAGTATCATTAGTTTCATTTCTATGCTCTGTTTAAAACGTTGTTACTATCGTTGGCAAAAAGCGCAAGTCCGGGCCCCCGGAATCAACCGCGAGATCGCTGCAATGTGTGTGCTGATGAAGTAGCAAAAATTACCCCATATCCCGCAATGCATTTTCTTTTTTATAAAGCGATTGAGTCTGCCAAGAATACAGTGCAAACCGACCTGTCGCTATATTTGCATTCGGGTGGACGAATATCAAATCCGATATCCCGCCGATTGAGCGGTTCCTTTTTGCCATGATTCAGTCAAAAGAGAAAATAGAGTCGATGCTGAAACAGAGATTCAGCTCGAATGGTACACCTTCGGTGCAATATTATTTTTTAATCCCGGCGTCAGCTTCCCGCCTGTTCAAGCACCGAATGCCCGGACGAAATCAGGGTCGATCCAGCAGGCTGCCGATAAAAGTACTCAGCCCCTCGGTATAAGCCCGTCCGCTAACGATGAAGCCATCGTTGTGTCCGCCGCGAATATCGAGGAATTGCTTGTCTGCGGGTGCCGCGTCGAAAACCAGGCGGCCCTCGGCGTAGGGGATGATTTCATCGTCCCGACTGTGCACCACGAGCAGCGGGCAGGCGAGGCTGCTGACGTAGCGACGCGTGTCGTAGCTGAATGTCGCCAGCAACTTCACCGGTAGAAACGGGTAGAGCCGTTGCGCCATCGACGGCACCGAACTGAAACTGGATTCGAGGATTAACGCGGCGGGCGGATGCCGGCTGGCCAGCCAGGCGGCGATCGACGATCCCAGCGAGCGGCCAAAGACGATAATTCTATTGGCGTCGATGCCGCGCGTCTCGGTCAGGTAAAACCATGCGGCCTCGGCGTCGAGGTAGGTGCCGCTTTCCGTTACCCGACCCTGGCTTTGACCGTAGCCGCGGTAGTCGATAATGAAAACGTTAAGGCCCATTTGGTTGAAAATCGCGATCGAGTCGAGTCGGTGCGATATGTTGCCGGCGTTGCCATGGAAAAAGAGCAGCGTGCCCCGGGCGTCTTCGCTCGGAACGAACCAGCCGTGCAGCCGAAGCTTATCCTCGGTTACCAGCTCGACATCCTCGAACGAGAGGCCGATCTGTTGCGGCGTCGCGGACAGGTTTCTGCCGGCCAGGTTGGGGTAGTAGATCAGGCTCGACTGTCGAAAATAAATCAGCGCGCTCAAGCCGACATAAAGGCAAACTCCGAGCAGTAAAAATTTCAAGACTGTATTCATCTACGATTCACTGAACCCCAGCTCTGCAGCTGCGTTATTCATCAGCGTGACAGTATACCGTTTTGCAGGATTGACTCGTTAATCAGCAGCAGGAAATAGATATTCAATTACCAGGGGGGTTTATTTTGAATCCCGCTGACAGCGCTTATAAAACTTGCTAGTGAGCCGACAGGGATTTCGCGTAAATTGCGTCAAAGGTCCCATCGAGTTTCATTTCCTCGATGACCCGGGCAATTTTCGGTACCAGTTCGAGATGTTTTTCGTGCAGGTAGATAAAGTTGGGCTCGGTAGCAATTGCCGGCTCGATAATCAATATATCGTAGCCCAGCTGTTTCATTTGCCATCCACCCACCACGCGCTCGAGAACTGCAACGTCAACCCGCTCTTTATCCAGCAGTGACAGGAGCTGTTCATAGTCATTCGCTTTCAGGACCGATATTGCACCGGCGGTATTCTGTTCCACGATTTTCCAGCCGTTTATCATGCCCACCGAATATGGCAACAGGCTTTTCCAGCCGGTTATCTTTAAATCAGGTTTCTTCGTAAAGGCCATGAACTCAAAATCGAAAATGTTGATCGGAACGCGCAGCAGGTTGGAAAACTTTGCCTCGATCGCCGGGGTGCGTGCGATATGTCCGTCATAGTTGCCGCTATTGGTATACACCAACGAGCGCTGCGGCGGCAGCCAGATCATTTCGTGCTCGATATCGAGGCGGTCGAAAATTTCGCTGGTAAGCTCGCCAAAAAAACCGGCGCCGTTTTCAAAATAGAGCGGGGGCCCCACCGAAACGGTCATTTTGAACTTTTCGGCGGCCGCCGCCCACGCGCCGCCAGACATCTGGGCGCTTAACAGGAACAAAAATAAAACTGATCGGCGTAGGCCGGGTAGTCCAGGTTTAATCGAATTTTTGAACATATACGTTTAATCGGATTATTTCGTATTCCGAATAATGGGGACAAAGAGGCCAGAAGGCAACCTGTCTAGGCGTCTTTTAAAGTTTGGCCTTCGGGGACAGTATGCCCTTGTAGCCTACAGCCTGTTATTTTCAACCAGGGTCTGTAGCCGCCCGGCGAAGTCGTCCGGGTGACGACGGTAAAGTTCGAGCATCCTGTCGGCCAGTGCGTTCCAGTGTGACTCGCTCGTCGGCACCAGTTCGGCGATTGCTTCCCGTTTGCCTCCTGCCACCCAGGCTTCGTATGCCTGCCTGAGTGCGGGAAAAATGTGTTTGCGCATATTCGTGAGGTTGGCAAAAAAGAAATGCAGCGATGCGTCGCTTGCGTGATCGACCAGGCCGGGCAGCGTAGTCAGCGCGTCGGCCAGGTGGTCGCGCACGGCACGGATCATGATTTCGGCTTTCGAATGCGGCAGACTGGCGAGCATTTGCTCCCATTCCGGGCCCAGTCGGTTGCCCGCGAGCACCTCACCCTTTTCGTGCAGCAGCACCGACTCCAGCAGGGTATCGGTCATATCGTCGAGCGCAGCCTCGGCATCGTTTTCGAGGTCGAAGCAGCGAATCGCGCGGCCCATGGCATTTTCGAGCTTGTTCCAGCGCCATTCCTCGATTTTTTCCCAGATCATACGGCGCAATGACTCGCGCCTGATATAGATCGTGCCATCGTGGGTCATGGCCGGCGGAGCGGTCAGATCGCGCGCAAACTCGGCTTCAGATACCAGGATCGTGAAATCCGATTGCCGTTCCCGGTGATGCAGCTTGCCAAGGAAAAAATGTGGCGTGCACTGGTTGCCGAGACCGCCGCTGTATACCAGTCCCTGCGGGTTTAGCGCGGCGTTCATTGCCGCGTTGTCGAAGGGGTCGTAACGGTTGCCGTCAACCGGCAGATCGATGAAGGTCTCGTCCTCGATGGTTTCCCAGAAGCTTTCCCGCGCCTTGAGCCAGTCGCCGACATCGCCCTCGGGCAGGTTGTCGCGAAATGCAAGACCTTTTTCCCAGCGGAAATACTCGCGCATTTTGAGCAGATAAACGCACAGGCTGTAATCGCCAGCGTAGCGCGCATCGGATATGTGGCAGTTGCGCTGGACCGCAGTCAGCAGTGGCTTGAGATTCTCTTGCATGAACGGGTAAACGGCTGTAAATCAAAATCCAGTAGTGGATACACCTGGATGATCCTATCATGTTGCGCGGCAACCATTCCAGCAAGGGAAACGAGCCTGACTCGCGAGAATTGAGGAAAGTAGCCCGCCACTCCGTTACCCGGAAAAATCACATCTGTTTTATGATGGTCGCGATCGTTTCATTAATTTCGTTGCGGCGATCGCTGTAGTGATCGCGGGCTTCCTGAATGAACTGAAACAACTCTTTGCGGGCGGCCGGAAATTCGTCATCCGCCATACTGTCGATCTTGTCCGCAAACTGTGAACACTTGAGACGCGTATCATCCAGGTCATCCAGCACCATACCCTCGCCAAATTCGAGCGCTTCGATCAGGGCATACAGCCTGTCGGCCTGGCCAATGGCGACGGCATAACGCGTGGTGTCAAAAACCTGCTTCCATTCGTCGGCGAGTTGGCGGATGCCTGAGCACACCTGGTAATCATTGAAGCTGGCGCGAAGTTTTTCATGCGCGGACCAGAGATAGGCCGCCAACTGGTGTCGATCGCGTATCGGCTTTGCGCCATCGAGGTAGATATCGACGAGTAAGAAGGCCCGGTTTAGCTGGTCCCCGAGTTCACCGACAATATCGCGGATCTTTTGTCGCTGATCGGCGTTTTCCTCGCGGCCCGCGGATATGACTTCCTGCAGGCTCTTCATCAGGTCTGAAATAATGTTGGGCATCTTGCCCCTCCCTGGTTGTTTGTCGTTAAAACGAGTTCGTACAGTGTAAATCAAGCGCGCACGGGGTGACAGCCAACGCAACCCGGGGACAGGCCGGAATTACGGGAGCATTATGCCCGCTTCGCTTCAAACTGATGCTGGCCCTGGCTGGGTATTTGTCGCCGAAACCAGGGAGGCGGTGGAGATTTATAATGGCCCGGTCGCGGACGGCGAGGCTGTCGGCGGGTTATTCCACTCGACCGATTGATCTCGTTTGCACGGAATTCGATAAAGTGACGCAGGGATTAATAAATAATCCCTGCGTCACTTTTCGTCAAAATCTCCTATATTTTTAAAACCGCTAAAATAAATGCACTGACACCTGGAGAGGAGCATGCCCCGATCGTCTTCCATAGCAGCCCTGATCGCGCTCAACGCGCTGCCGATCTACGGCGTCATCGGCTGGGGTTGGCAGAGTTTCGATCTGATTTTTCTGTACTGGCTGGAAAATCTGATCATCGGCGTATTTACCGTGCTGCGTCTTCTCCTGCGTCCTTACCGGCACGGCGTCGATCTCGTGCTGCCGCTTTTTTTCGTTCCCTTCTTCACGATGCACTACGGCATGTTCTGTTTGGGGCACGGCAGTTTTATATTTTCATTGTTCGGCGGGGATCGTTTCGATTCTGGCGGTTTTGCCGACGCGCTTTTCAATATCTGGCCGGTATTGCAGGATAACCATTTGTTCTGGGCTGCGGCATGCCTGTTGCTGCTGCAGCTGTTCGACTGGTTACGCGATGTTCGCCTGCACGGTTTGGGGTGCGCCAGCGTCAGGGATTTGATGGTCGCACCCTACCGCCGGATCGTAGTCCTGCATATCACGATACTGGCCTCCGGTTTTGCCCTCGGCGCGCTCGACGAGCCGGTCGCGGGCCTGATAATTCTGGTGGTTCTGAAAACCGTCTTCGATATATATCACTGGAAAAAAGACGAAGCAGGCGAAGCGGGTGACGCCGGGGGTGCGGCGGATTTAACCAGCGCCGAGCTCAAACGAATGCAGGCGAAGTTTGCCGAGCCGGAAATCGAGATCAACGGCAGGAAAGTTCGCTACAACAGCTTCCAGGAGTTGAAAGACTCGAAACACTTCAGGTTGATGTCGAGTTTAATGCGCCTGGTTGGGGGCGCGAAGGATTACAGGCTTATCGAGACTTTTCTCGATATGAAAATTGCCGAAGAAAATGGCGACAAACCGTTTGACCGGCTTGTTGTGCGGACAGATACCGATTCACCCGGGTGAATGCAGGGACAAATCCCTTAAAGCAAAAATTAATACCGTTAACAGCTGTCAGAGAGTAATGGCTTTTAATGTTCGCGAAATTCGCTCTCTGACCCGTTTGATTCGAGGACGCTGGTTGACCTGATTGGCGCGCTGCGCGATTAAGCGAGGATTCAATTATAATCAGGGATACTGGATTTCTTTATTCGTTCTCGAATCACGACCGGATCGCAGCTTATGCTGAAAATTCTATTTGCGTTATTGACGGTTGTCGCGGTTTTCGGCTGCGCGCCGTTTCAGCCATATACCGAGCTGGCGCCGCCGAATTACTATATCGTGAAGCCGGACGACAATATCCATTCCATCGCATTTGCGCTGGAAGTAACGCCCGGGCAATTGCGCCATGCCAATCCCTGGGTAGATCCCTTATATATCGAGCCCGGCACGCGGCTTGTCATACCGGATAATTCAGCTCATAGCCGTTATGCCTACGGCGATGCCGGCCAGGATGCGGATCAATCCAGGGCGCGAACTGAAAATCAGCTCCGGCGCTCCGATTTTATCTGGCCGCTGGACCGGTTCGAGGTGTCGTCAAATTTTGGTCGTCGACGGGGGCGTCCGCATGCGGGCATCGATCTGATCGCGTCTCGCGGAACTCCGATTCGGGCGTCGGCCGAGGGCCGGGTCAAATTCTCCGGGTATAATCGCGGCTATGGCCACATGGTTGTCATCGATCACGGTGACGGCATCGAAACCGCCTACGCGCATAATCAGCGAAACAGGGTGCAGCCAGGCCAGCACGTGGATCAGGGAGAGATAATCGGCACGGTCGGCAGTTCCGGCAATGCGACCGGCTACCACGTGCATTTCGAATTCCGCAGACATGGACGAGCGCTGGATCCCGTGCTGCATTTACAGGCTGCCCTGTAATTGCGGGGGACAGTATGCCTGCTTGATGTCGCTACCCTGAATTTTCAGCGTCCCGGCCGGGATCCTGGCGCCGGTACGAAGAACAAAAGATAAAGGGTGACGGCGGGATTAATCCATATTTCCCACCGCCACCTTTTTAATCGATTACATGTCGCCGGCAGCTAACCGATGCGGCGGGATCTACATATCAAAACATTCAGCTACTTCGACCGAGCCGCCGTCGTCGAGAATAGGGCATTTTTTGGCATAAGCGATTGCCGCATCGGTATCGGTTACCTCGATCATGCTGTAGCCGCTGATCGGATTGGCGCCGCCGTTATCCTCGACCCTGCCGTCGGACAACACCGTTTTGCTCATGCCGACCGGGTGACCGCCGTCGACCAGCGTTTCGCCGGCAGATCCCAGCCAGCTACTCCAGGCATCCATGACCCGCGCCTGTTCCGCCTCGGTTTCGGGGATCTTGCCGCCGTGATAGACCATGATGAATTTTGCCATGCCGGTTTCCTCGTGGGTAATTGGAATTTGTAGATTATCAACTGAAATTGGGCTTTACATCGGGTAAATTATAGAGATTTCGTCATTTAAATTGTGTAAATTACACAAAATGAATGATCTGGCAGAAACCACCGGCCAGGCGCTTGCCGAAGCTCTCGAGCGCTTACGCCAGGTCGCTACCGTCGAAATCGGGGCCAAATCTCTGCAGCGGCGTGCGGCCGATGTTAGCGTCGAGGCCATCGATTCGGTTATCGTCCAGGTCGATGCGTTCCGTCACACGGCCAATCCGCAGATTCAGCCGTTACTGCGGCAACAGATTGCCGATCTTATGGACGAGTATCTGCGGCTGCTGGATGGTAAAACGCCACAAAACTGGGATTTCGTCGAGCGCTTCGCGCGCGCAACCGCCGAGCAGTACTTTCCGCTCGAAGCCCTGTTGCACAGCTATCGGCTTGTCATGCAAAAACTGCTGCAGACCACGACCGCGACCCTGTTGCCAAAACGTGAACACGACGGCGTGGAAGTCGTCAACGCGGCGATGTATTTCCTGCTTGAGTTTTTCAACGTCGCCAGTACCCTGGCGACCGAACATTATCTCGATCACTCGCGCCTGCTGGCCGATGTCGCCAGCGACCAGCGCAGCGAATTGCTCGCAATTCTGCTTGGTGGCGCCGACGAATCCGATCGGCGCGTGTCTGCGATTCTGCGCGACGCCGGCTACCTCGACCGGCGGCTCAGGTTTTGCGTGGTGCTAGCGCAATCCATAGACCCGAGCGAGATGCATAACCCGGCGCGGGCGCGACGTCTTGCCGACACGGTCGACCGATTACTGGCCCACCTGCCCGGTAAACGCCTGATTGATCTTCACCGCCACAAGGTGACCATCGTTTTTTCGCATCAGCACCGGCTTTCCGGCTGGAGCGCACCGAGAGAATCGCTCGCGGCAAGGGTGGCGCAGGCGATGCTCAAGGTTGGCCCGGCGGCACGCATGGGTGTCAGTAATGATATTGAATCGACCGCGCAGATCCCGGCGGCCTACCGCCAGGCTGCGCTCGCCTTCGACAACTCGAGTATTGGCCAGAGGGTGGTGCAATTTTCCGATATCCCGCTGCAACAATTACTGCTGACCTTTGCCCAGGAAGAGTTCAGCCGCGTGCTGCCACACTGGGCGCAGGCCTTTCATGAAGCCGACGCGCGCAGCCGGGGACGGCTGAACGCAACCCTGCGCGCCTATGCGGAAAACAATATGAATCTGCTAAAAACCGCGCGTCAGCTAGGTATTCACGCCAACACGGTGTATGCCCGTTTCGACAGGATACTGGCCATGACCGGGCGCGATGCTCGCGGTTTCGACGCTTTGAACGAGCTGCTGATCGTCGCCGCCACGCCCGCGTCATAAAAGTCACCCCGATACGTCGGATCACCGCGCAAGCGGGTATCCTGGACTACCAGAAAGCGTTGTTTGCAGGGTTCCCGCCTGCGCGGGAGTGGCACCCGGGTTAACAACCGCGGCTTTCGTGAGTATGGCTTCATGTGAAAGAAAAGCGTGGTCTGCCCCCCGTTTCCCGCGTTAAAATTCCGTGGCGCAGACGCGCGTGCAAGAACCTCGGGAGCCGACGAGTAACATGAAAATTAACCTGAAAAATGGCTTTGGCCTGGTCATCGTGCTGGCGGTGGCGGCCATCATTGCCGTCATACTGGTCAAGACCAGGGCTCCGCTCGAGCATGTCGCGGTCGAAATGCCGAGCCGGGCGGTGGAAGTCATCGTCGCCAGCGAAATTCCGTTCCGTTCCAGCGTCACCGCCTACGGCAATGTCGAGCCCGCGATCACGCTTAACAGCATGGCCGAGTTGAGCGGCAAGATCAGCTACGTGCATCCCAACCTGAAGGCGGGCGAAACCATCCCGGCGGGCACCCTGGTGGTGCGCATCGATGCCGAGGACTATGCGCTGTCGTTGAGGCAAACCCAGGAAGATCTGAAGGCGAGCCGCTCGTCGCTGAACGAACTCGACGAGCAAGAAAAGTCGACCCGGCGCTCGCTCGAGCTGGCGCAGAAAAATCTCGCGGTGGGTGAAGCCGAGCTGGCGCGCATCAGGGACGTCTACCAGAAACAATTGATCGCCAAGTCGGCGCTCGACGCCGAGGAGCAAAAAGAGATTCAGCTGCGCCAGCAGGTCGAGGACCTGCAGGGCAGGATCAACGGTTACGCCAGTCGCCGCCAATCGATTACGGCGCAGATCGCGCGCGCCGAACAGGAAGTTCAGAACCGCACGACGATTCTCGGTCGCACCGAGGTTAAACTGCCCTTCGACGCGCGAATCGGTACCGTCAGCGTCGATCAGGATGAATTTGTCAGCGTGGGTTCGCTGCTGTTCGAGGCGATCGATCTGAAGGGCGTGGAAATCAGCGCGCAGTTGCCGATCGGTTCGATGCGCCGGCTGGTCAGCCATCTCGAAACTCGCACCGAGATGGGGCAGCAGTTCATCCAGACAGGCGGCCGCATCAATGAAAGCCTGGGCCTGAGCGCCCGCGTCAGGCTGGTCAACGACATGCCGGACGCGGTCTGGGATGCGCGCGTGCTGCGCATCAGCGAAGCCATCGATGCAACGCGCCAGACGCTTGGCGTCGTGGTCGGTGTCGATAACCCTTACGAAAAAATAATCCCGGGCCGGCGGCCGCCCCTGCTCAAGGGCATGTATACCGCGGTTGATCTGTTCGCCCCCGAGCGGGCGGCGCTGGTGATACCGCGGCGGGCGGTGCACGAGGGACGGGTCTACATTGCAAACGCCGAAAACAGGCTGCAAATCCGGCCGGTCGAGGTGCAGCTGACGCAGGGTGACCTGGCCGTTGTCCGCAGCGGAATCGAGGTCGGCGAACGCATCATCATTACCGACCTGATACCCGTTATCGAGGGTATGCCGCTGCAGGTGAACCCGGCACCTGCGGCAGAGGAACACCTGCGTCGGCGTGCTCTCGGAGCGGACCGATGATACGCTATTTTGCGGCCCACCCGACGGCCGCAAATATCCTGATGTTCATCATTATCCTGCTGGGTATTACGGCCTTGCCCAGCCTTAACAAGGAAACCTTTCCCGAAATCAAGCTGTACAAGGTGCAGGTCACGGTCGCCTATCCCGGGGCCAGCGCCCCCGAGGTCGAGGAAGGCATTTGTAACCGTCTCGAAGACGCCACCGACGGCATCAGTTTTCTCGAGGAACGCAGCTGCGAGGCGCGCGATAACGTCGGCATCATGGTGCTCGACATGCAGGAGATCGGCAATCTGCAGAAATTCATCGACGACATCAACTCCGCGGTGGATGGCATAACCGACTTTCCGGACGACGCCGAAGAGCCCCTGATCGATGAGCTGGGACGCACCTCGGCGGTGGTCAGCGTTGCCATCAACGCCGCCCTGTCGCAGCCGGAACTGAAGGCCCTGGCCGAGCATTACCGCGACCGCCTGCTGGCGCTGCCCGAGGTTCCAATGGTAGACGTCAGCGGGTTTTCGACGCATGAATTCAGCGTCCGCGTAAAGGCCGAGACCCTGCGGCGCTATCGGCTCAGCATCCAGGATATCGCCAACCTGATCCAGCAACAGGCGGTGGACCTGCCGGCCGGCATTCTCGAGGCCGAACTGCGCTCCTACCAGATCCGCGTCGAGAACGAACGCCGCAGCGTGGAAGAGCTGGCGGACCTGGTGGTGCTTAGCGATGACAAGGGCGCTCAGCTGCGGCTTGGCGACATCGCCACCATTGCGGATGAATTTACCGATGAAGAAGTGCGGGTCGAACTCAACGGCCGGCCGGCGGCGCTGCTGCAGGTCAGGAAAAATTCCAGTGACGATACCCTCACCGTGTATAACGCAGTGCAGGATTTCGTCGATGCCGAAAACAGGATGCTGCCTGATTCGACCCGGCTGGTGATTACCCAGGATTCGGCATCCATCGTCGAGGACCGCCTGCAGTTGCTGATCAGAAATGGCTGGCAGGGATTGCTGCTGGCGACGCTGGCGCTGTTCCTGTTCTTCAGCTGGCGTTACACCTTCTGGGTCGCCCTCGGGCTGCCGATTTCGTTCATCGGTGGGCTGATGGTGATGAGCCTGTTCGGCATCAGCATAAACATGATTTCGATGGTGGCCTTGCTGATGGCGATCGGTATCTTAATGGACGACGCCATCGTCATCTCCGAGAGTATCGAAAACGAGTACCAGTCCGGCAAGCCACCGCTGCAGGCGGCGGTGGCCGGCATCGAAAAAGTCGGCCGCGGCGTTTTGTCTTCGTTTGCGACCTCGGCGATGTTGTTCGGCAGCCTGCTGTTCCTCAAGGGCGACATGGGGCAGGTCATGGGCGTACTGCCGGTGGTGCTGCTGTCGGTGCTCACCATCAGCCTGGTGGAGGCTTTCCTGATTCTGCCGCATCACCTGACGCACTCGCTACAGCACCATGCAAACCGGGAGAAGCCCCACTGGCGCCAGCGATTCGAGCAGAAATTCGAGGCGCTGCGCGCCGGGGTCGGGACTTTTGCCGACCTGGCGATAAAATATCGTTACCTGACGGTCGGCACCGCAATCGGGCTGTTCGTCATTACCATCAGCCTGTTCCCGGCCGGGCTGATCAAGTTCAAGGCGTTTCCCGATCTCGAGGGCAACGTGCTCGAGGCACGCATTATTATGCCGCAGGGAACCCCCTTCGACCGCACCGAGGCGGTCGTCGCCGGGCTACTGGCCAGCCTGCGCGAGGCCGAGCAACAGCTGCCCGCGGAAACCGAGGGCGATCTCATCCGCCACATCCAGGTTTTTTACAGCAGCAATGCCGATGCCGGCGAGGTCGGTGCCCACCTCGCGACCATCAGCCTGGATTTGCTCGACTCGGAAAGACGCAACACGTCCCTCAACGAATTGCGCCGCCTGTGGCTGGAAACCACCGGGTCGATCTCCGACGCGGTGTCGGTGCAGTTCAAGGAGCCGGTGCTGGGTCCGGCCGGGCAGGCGATTTCGATTCGCCTGCAGCATGACGACCTGCAGCAATTGTCGAACGCATCCTGGGAGCTGCAAACCTGGCTCAACGGTTACCCCGGCGTGTCCAACGTGATGGATGATTTGCGCCTGGGCAAGCCCCAGTTCACCGTCAGCCTGCTGCCCGGCTCGCTGGTTTCGGGCCTGAATGCGCAGCAGCTGGCGCAACAGCTGCGCGCCGCCTACCAGGGCGTCAAGGTCGACGATGTTTACCGCGGGCGCGAGGCCTACGAGATCAACGTTCGACTCGATACCGAGCGTGAAAAGGCCCTGAGCGATTTCGAGCAGCTCAGCCTGTTCAATAACCACGGTGTCGATATCCCGCTCAGCGCCATCGCCAGCATCGGTGAAAAGCGTGAGTTTTCACGCATCATTCGTATCAATCACCAGCGTACGGTCACGATCTCCGGCGATATCGATGCCGACGTCGCCAACACCAACGAAATCATCGGCGATACGCGTAATCGATTTCTTGATGGTTTGCAGCAGCGTTATCCCGGCATGTTCATCAGCCTCGAGGGTGAAGTCAAAAACGCCCGGGAAACCAATACTTCGATCCTGACCGGATTCATGCTCGGTATTTTCGGGGTTTATTTCCTGTTGGCCTTCCAGTTCCGCAATTACCGCGAACCGCTGGTGGTGTTGATGAATATTCCGCTGGCGCTGATCGGCGTGATCTGGGGGCATAAGCTGATGGGTCTCGACATCACCATGCCGAGCATGATCGGCTTCGTTTCGCTGGCGGGTATCGTGGTCAACGATTCGATCCTGCTGGTCGAATTCGTCAAGCGTCGCAGCCTCGAGGGCATGGTGTTGCACGACGCCGCGGGGCAGGCGGTGCGCGATCGCTTTCGCGCGATATTCCTGACCTCGGTAACCACCATCGCCGGCATGTTGCCATTGCTGTCGGAAACCAGCCTGCAGGCGCAGGTGCTGGTGCCGCTGGTCGCCAGCGTCGTTTTCGGTATGATTTCGTCGACCTTCCTGCTGCTGCTGGTGTTGCCGGCCGCTTACGCGATCATGGAGGATCTCGGTATCCGCGAGGTCGACGAGGAGGAAATGGCCTTTATCGAGCAGACCGAGGCCTGATTGAACTTATAGTCATCCCCGTGCAAGCGGGGGATCTGTCAGGACGTGGGGCGGTTCCAGGGATTCTCGCCGGGAGCCGCGAGGCCTGAAGCCGCGCAGGCTTGCGCGAAAATGCCCCGGCACATGCCGATCGGGGCTGGGATCAATACCAGGCTAGGCCGATCGCAGGGAGCGGATGACGGCGGCGGAGTCAGGCTTGACGCCACGCCAGATTTCAAACGCCGCCGCTGCCTGCTCGACCAGCATTCCCAGCCCGTCGTGGGCCCGCGCCGCGCCGTGGGCCAGGGCCCAGTCGACAAAGGCAGTTGCTGCACTAACGCTATACATCATGTCGTAGCAGACCGTGCGTTCGTCTAAAACAGAGCCCGGAATGGCTGGCACCTGGTTTCCCAGACCGGCCGCCGTGCCGTTGATGACCAGGTCAAAGTTTTTTTCGCCCAGGTCACTGAAGGCAGCCGCCTGGATATCGCCCCGCCCGGCGAAATCCCGGGCCAGAACCGAGGCCTTTTCCGGGGTTCGGTTGGCCAGGGTCAGGCTGATTGGCGATTGCGCGAGGAGTGGTCCCAGTACGCCACGCACCGCGCCGCCGGCGCCCAGCAGCAGAATGTCGCGGCGCGCAATCTCGATCTGCAGGTTATCCACCAGGTCACGGATCAGGCCGACGCCGTCGGTGTTATCGCCGGCGATGCTGCCGTCAGCCGCGAAGCTCAGGGTATTGACGGCACCGGCGTCCTCGGCGCGCGTACTAAGACTGTCACACAGCTCCCAGGCCTCGCGTTTGAAGGGCACGGTGACGTTTACCCCGTCGAAACCCTGGCTTTGCAGATCACGAATGCCGTTGCGAAAGCCATCTAGCGGGATTTCGATTGCGCTGTAGCTGAGCGCCTGACCGGTTTGCGCGGCAAAGCTGCTGTGAATTCGTGGAGACAGGCTGTGGGCTACCGGGTTGCCGACCACGGCATAAAGCGCTGCCTGTTCGGAAGGGGGCACCGCTATTCCTGTAACCAGGCGGCCGCCGCTTTTGCATAGTAAGTCAGGATGCCGTTGGCGCCGGCGCGCTTGAACGACAGCAGCGCTTCCAGCACGCAGGCTTTTTCGTCGATCCAGCCGTTCTGGCCGGCGGCCTTGAGCATCGCGTACTCGCCGCTGACCTGGTAGACGAAGGTTGGAAACTCTAACTCCTCGCTGATGCGGCGCACGATATCGAGGTAGGGCAGGCCGGGTTTGATCATTACCATGTCGGCGCCCTCGTCGATATCCATCGCGACTTCGTAGATGGCCTCGTTGGTGTTCGCCGGGTCCATCTGGTAGGTGTACTTGTTGCCGCCGGCGAGGTTGCCCGCGGAGCCGACCGCGTCGCGGAACGGCCCGTAAAAGCTCGACGCGTACTTGGCCGCGTAGGCGAGGATGCGGGTATTGATGTGACCGCTCGACTCCAGCGCTTCGCGTATCATGCCGATGCGGCCGTCCATCATGTCCGACGGCGCGACCACGTCGGCGCCGGCGTCGGCGTGCGACAGCGCCTGCTTGACCAGCACTTCGATGGTGGCGTCGTTGGTGATATACC
Organism: uncultured Gammaproteobacteria bacterium; assembly: GCA_963768295.1. Taxonomy (GTDB): domain Bacteria; phylum Pseudomonadota; class Gammaproteobacteria. The sequence goes on from CAVYHN010000027.1 coordinate 47,749, forward strand.
CGTTATCGTCCATCAGCCCGTCCTGGCCGTGGCTGGTGTAGGGGTCGAGCGCGACGTCGGTAATCACGCCGAGTTCCGGTTGTGCCTGCTTGAGTGCGCGCACCGCGCGCTGAATCAGGCCATCTGGATTCCAGGCTTCGGCGGCGGTATCGCTCTTGCCGGCAGGGCCGACCACCGGGAACAGTGCGATCGCAGGGATACCCAGGTTGACGATTTCATTGGCTTCTTCGAGCAGCAGGTCGATGCTGACACGGTCGACGCCCGGCATCGATTCGACCGCCTCGCGCTGTTGCACGCCATCGAGGATGAACATCGGGTAAATGAAATCGTCGGCGCTAAGACGATGCTCGCGCATCAGGCGCCGGGAAAAATCGTCGCGGCGCATGCGGCGCTTGCGGGTATAGGGATAACTGGACACGCTAATATCTCTGTTTAATCGAATGCGGTAAATATCGCATAATTCGGGCGCTGGCGACAGGTGTTCCTGTCGTCGAATAGTCCCTGGTTTGTGTGCCGGCACCGCTACAGACTTACCTGGCGCTCCCTCTAACCAGCGGAAATTTATCGCTAATAACGCGGTCGCCTGTCTGCAGGGTCGGATCCAGGTAAGTTGCGAGCGCGGGCGCCTCATCATAGGTGATATCGTCACCGAGCCAGTTGACCGAAAAAGCGGCGCGTCGTCGGTCCAGCGCGTTACCGGGTGCGCTGTGAAAGGTGTAGGAGTTCCACACCAGCATGTCCCCCGGGTCCATCGCCGTGCTCAGTATCTCGGCATCCTTGTCAGCATCGATATCGGGTTTCCCGGGGCGTTCCCTACGGACATGAAGGTAATCCTCGTCCTCGTTGTCGAAGTTGACCGCGCGGTAAAGAATTGCCGCTTTGTGCGAGCCCCGAAAAAATCGCAGCGCCGTGGTTTGTGGAATCGAATCGAGCGCCATCCAGCAGTTGATCACCCGGGTGCCGCGCAACGGGTAATAGGCATGGTCCTGGTGCCATGGCGTCGCGGCGTTACTGCTGTTGGCTTCCTTGATCAGCAGGAAATCGTAAAACAGGCTCATGTATTTCGATTCGAGAAAAGGCCACGCCAGGTCGGCCATGGGGCTATCGAAAATAAACTCCCTGAAAGGTTCTACCCGGCGCCAGGCCTGCGAACTGACCGAGAATTGGCCCTTATCTCCAGACTTCTGCACAACGTCAAGGTTCTCGCTGGCGCCATCGAGCGCCTGTGCAATCCCCTGTTCGACTAGATCCAGCCAGGGTTGAGAAAAGGCATTCCTCAGGCACACCACGCCGTCTTCTTTATGCGCCGCAACCGCGTCAGCACTGGTAACGCCGTCGCCCGCCTGGAACTCGGTGACTGGCTGGATTTGCTCGAGCGAAAAATTGGTCGTTGCCATGGGTCGCCGGAATGTTGAGCTGCAGTGGAGATTATCACAATCCGCGCTCAGCCTGATAATTGCCGCCCTCAACCAGCCAGCAATTATAGTTTTACGCAGAGTAAAACCTTGTGGGTGGTGCATTGGTCTCGACCTGGCAGATCAGCAGCCCGGCGAAACAGGGCGCACTGCATAATTAGAAGGCAACCAGTGCCGCGCAAACGGATGCCTTGCCGAGGGCTGGCCTCTTGCGCAGTAAGACGGGGCTCGCAATCATCAGGACCAGCCCCGGCGGTAACACTAGTTCCGCAAAGCCAGGAGCGGCAAGCTGCCACATATTGCGATCCAGTAACGAGGTTGCCGAAACGATACCGGCTCCCGATGTCGTAAGATAGGAAGTTCGATCCAGGCGGGGTAGGAAAGTCGGGTTCGGCTGATGTCAGACGTTGCGTATCAACCAGCGCACCAGGTCGGTCCAGAGCCATTTGATTTGTTTGCTGGTCGGCATGATGCCGGCGTGCGGTAATTCCAGCGTGATAACCGGAATGCCGAGTTGAATGCCGGCGTAGTTACCCAGCGACCCGGGGTAGGTTCCCATCAGGTTCTTGTGCAGATTACCGATGCGTTTCGGTGCGTTGTTGCGATTTGGGGCGTCATAGTCGACCAGCGAATAAGGCGCATGCACGGCAATGATTACATCCGGCTGGAAATTCGAGATTTCCTGGTAGAGCCAGTTTGTTTCGGGCTCGCTCAGCGGGTAGGGGCCCGGATAGCGACGCTCGTTCTTTAAAGCTTTGCCATACCAGTAGGCCAGCGGCGAGCCGAGGTTGCTTTCGGGCGTCGTGAAATTTCGATTGAGGTCGACCTTGTTGGCATTGGTGCGACTGTGCCTGGGCTGCAAGGCCCCGTCGGGATTCAGCAGCGGATTGATGCGCCAGTGGAACAGGCCGGAGTGATGCTTTTCCAGCGTGTGCATCCATTTGAACACGATGCTGATCGATGACAGTTCATCACCGTGGGTGCCGCCGACCAGCAGCACCCGACCCTTGGGTCTGCGCGGCTCCAGCGGCGGGTACTCCTTGATCAGCAGCGGAAATCCGTCCACCGAGTGGTAGCCGCTGGGCTGCATTTGCAGCCTGTCGCATTCTTTGAAAGTGACGCTGGCGAGCTTACCGGAGATTTTCTGGCAGGCGGACTTCACCTCGTCGGCGGCGACGCCGTGACTCATCACGGCTATCAGGGCAACAATATAAAACCGCGGTCTAATCATCCAGGGTTACGGTCTTGAGCTTGCCGATAGATCTTATGTCGCCGTTTGGAAAAGCGCGGTTGAGCAGGCGTAGAATATTTTCGGCGTCGTACTCGATCGCGCTTTGCCGGGACAACGAGTCGAAGGTCTGCGACTTGCGACTGATAACACGCAGGCGCGGCGCCTTGATGTCTGCTACTTGCGCCTGACTCAGCCGAGTGAAGCTCTGGTTGATCTCGAGTAATTTCTTATCGATGGCGGGATACTCCTTGCTGGCGGCGCTACCGAATAACGTCAACGCCTGGGCATCTTGCAGCGAGATTGCACTGAGCCGGGCGGGCTGGTTTTCGCCTCCCTGCAGCTTGACCTGGGTTTGCGCGGTAACGCCGTAGCCTGTTTTACTCACTTCTAATGCGCTGTCCTCGGTCAGACGTTGCAATAGCGCCGGTAAGGATTCGTCCGCTTTAAGGCTTACCATGCCGATCTGCACCAGTGCGCCTGTGTCCGCATCCCGGGCCATCAGAAAGTCCGAATCGTTCCTGACTTTCCAGCCGGCGGGCAACTGCAGTGCGAAGCCGAGCTCGGGGTGCGCGAAACGATTTTTGACCACGATGCCCTGTTTGAGGCTGGATCCCCAGACCATGCCGTCAATCATGCCCTGGTAAACCGCCTGGTTGTTGTCGCGGTAGGTTTGGCTGGATAACTTCTTCGCCGCGCGCACCACGGTCTTGAGCCGGTCGTCATTCCGCGGGTGGGTCGAAAAAACCCCGTGATAGGTTTGCGCTTCGCGATTCTCTTTTTTGGCGAGGGCTTTCTCGTAGACTTCCTGGTCTTTCAGCACGCCGATGACCTCCAGCATGGTCTCCGGGTTGTAGCCGGTCTTGTGCAGGTACTCGGCACCGAGCCGATCGGCTTCGAGTTCGTGTTCGCGGCCATAACCTCGAATCAGCCCGGTTCCGAGTTGCTGGCTGAGATCGCCGAGCGATGATTCGCCAGTGGTGGCGGTAATCAGGATGCTGAGGATGTTCGACACGGTCTGCCCGGATTGCTGCCGCACCGAGTGGCGCGCGGTAACGTGACCGATTTCATGTCCCAGGACACCGGCGAGCTCGGCTTCCGAGTTGAGGTAAGCCATTATGCCGCGGGTTATGTAGATATAACCACCGGGCAGCGCAAAAGCGTTGATTTCGGGTGAATCCAGCACCGTAAACTTGAACTTCAGGTGCGATCGATGGCTGCGCGCGGCCAGCTCCTGGCCGATGCGATTTACGTATTGCTGTAGCCGCGGGTCGTCGTAGACGCCGTACCTGGCAATAATATCCTGGTGGTATTGCCGGCCCTGCCTGACTTCGTCGGACTCGGACACGAGCGTTAAATCGCGATTGCCGGTAACCGGGTTTATCGCGCAGGCCTGGAGCGCGAAACAGAGCGCGAGGATGCAGCAGGTTGTCAGTTTCATGGGTGAATTATTGGGTTAGCAGGCTCTATATTCAAGGCAAAAAAAAGGGTGCCTGAGCACCCTTTGGGAAAACAGTTGACGCTTACTTGCCATAGCGTTGGCGAAATTTGTCCACCTGCTTGGCGGTCTGCAGAATGTGCTGCTTACCGGTATAAAAAGGATGCGACTGGCTCGAAATTTCCAGCTTCAGCAGCGGGTACTCGTTGCCGTCTTCCCACTTGATGGTTTCTCTGGTGGGCACGGTGGACTTCGTCAGGATGGCAAATTCAGATGAGATATCCTGGAAGACGACGTCTCTGTATTCGGGGTGGATTCCTTGTTTCATAGTACGGATGCTTTCGGGTCAGGAGCTTAAAGGGCGCGAATTTTCACCTTTTAGCGGCAAAAGTGCAAGTGTTTTTTAGTCCGATAACGGTGTCTTGTGGCTCCATTTAGGCAACACACTTAAAGTGCTTTGTAATCAAAATTTGATAAAACCTTGAGCGCCTTATCAGACCCGCTTTTATCCACAAAATCTGTGGATAACTCTGTGCATAAACCTGTCACTGTGGACGCAAAGCCTGTAAAACACTGGGCTTAGGTTAGATTAGTCACTTTTTAACCAACTTTAAATAAGGGTTAAAAATCAATGGCTTATGCAAAACACAAATTTCGGCGTCAAATTTTATTTAAAATTGCTTGACATCCTGGCCGGTATTTCCCCGGTTGTGCATAATTTTCCCGGTGCTTTCAAAAAAAGGCTTCTTTTTTGCTGGTTCGATCTCCAGAAACAGCGCCTGCAAGTCGTTTAAATGACTGAATCCAAGCCCGGTTGGCTTTATTTTTCTGCCATCGAATTCGAGTAAACCCTTGCTGCGCGCCGCTTCCAGTCCCGGTAGCAGCTGATTTAACGCCAGGCCGGTATTTTCGTGGAACAGGCTTGAATCGAAGCCTTCCCTGAGTCGCAAGGCGTTAAGCATGAACTCGAAACACAGGTCGGCGGGGTCGAGTTCGGTCTGGTTGATAATACTGTTGCGCCCGGCCAGTTCGAGGTAGGTACGCGGCTGGCGTTGGCGGATGCGACGGATCACCCGATTTTCACCGGCGAGCGTGATCTTGCCGTGCGCGCCGGCGCCGATACCGAGGTAATCGCCGAAGTTCCAGTAGTTCAGGTTATGCTGCGATTCCCGACCCTCACGACAATAGGCTGAAACCTCGTATTGACGATATCCCTGTCGAGCCAGCAGCGTCTGGCCGCAGCTTTGCTGCTCGGCGCATAAATCGTTATCCGGCAAGTGCCGCGGTGGCTGGCTGTGGAACAGGGTGTTGGGTTCGATCGTCAGCTGGTAATACGAGATGTGTTCGGGGCCAAGCGCAATGGCCTGGTCCAGGTCGGCGTTGGCGGCGGCCAGGCTTTGCGCGGGCAGGGCAAACATCAGATCGAGGTTGATGTTGTCGAAGCCGGCGGCACGGGCGCTGGCAAATGCCTGTTTAGCCTGGCCCGCGTCGTGCACCCGGCCGAGATTCTTCAGTTGTCGATCGTCGAAACTCTGTACTCCGAGCGAAAGCCGATTGACGCCGGCTGCACGATAACCGGCATAGTTCTCGGTGTCGGCGCTGCCGGGATTGGATTCCAGCGTGACTTCTATCGCCGGGGCAAAATTGAGTAACGCGCGCAGGCCCGAAAACAACCGATCGATGGCGGCGGCGGAAAACAGCGATGGCGTGCCGCCGCCGATAAAGATTGACTCGATACGCCGGCCCCAGACCAGCGGTAAATCCTGCTCGAGGTCGTTGAGCAGGGCGTCGACATAGGCCTGCTCGGGGATGGTCGCGTCTGCCTGATAGGAATTGAAGTCACAGTAGGGGCATTTCCGTTCACACCACGGCAGGTGGATGTAAAGCCCCAGTGGCGGAACGCTGCTAAACACCTTTTGCCGCCAGCCTGCGCTTGAGTTCGGCCACTGCCTGGCCGCGGTGACTGAGCCGGTTCTTCTCGTCGGCGCTGAGCTGCGCGGCGCTGCAGTCGAGCGCGGGCAGGTAAAAGTAGGGGTCGTAGCCGAAACCACCGTCCCCGGCCGGTTCCAGCTGGATCATGCCTTCCCAGCTACCCTCGCAAATCAATGGCGATGGATCCGCCGCGTGTCGCATCAGCACGATGACCGCGCGGTAGCGGGCGCCGCGTTGTGCGGCCGGCACGGCGCGCAGCTTTTCCACCAGCAGGGCGTTGTTGGCGTCGTCATCGGCGTCGGCCCCGGAAAAACGAGCGCTGAAAACCCCGGGCGCGCCGTCTAGCGCGTCGACTTCGATACCGGAATCGTCGGCCAGTGCAGGCAGGCCGGTGTGAGCCGCGGCATGGCGTGCCTTGATAATCGCATTTTCGACGAAGGTGGTGCCGGTTTCGGCAACTTCGGTCACGCCGAATTCGGATTGAGCGTGCAGCTCGTAGCCGAGATCGTCGAGAATCCGCGACAGCTCGCGCAGCTTGCCGGGATTACCCGAAGCGAGTACCAGTCGTTTCATACGCCTTGCTGGATTTCAAAAATCCGGTTAATGCCGGTGCGCGCCAGGGCCAGCATGGCGTTCAATTCCTGGTCGGTGAATGCCGCCGCTTCGGCGGTGCCCTGGACTTCGATGAATCCGCCATGGCTGTTCATGACGATATTCATGTCGGTGTCGGCCCCCGAGTCTTCGGCATAGTCCAGGTCGAGCACCGGCGTACCCTGGTAGATGCCGACCGAAATGGCCGCGACCTGGCAATCGATCGGGCTCTGGCTTAATTCACCGGCATCGATCAGACCCTGGATCGCATCGGAGAGCGCAACCCAGGCGCCCGAGATCGACGCGGTGCGGGTGCCGCCGTCGGCCTGGATGACGTCACAGTCCACGGTGATGGTGCGTTCCCCGAGTTTGGCGGTATCGATGCTGGCGCGCAGCGCCCGCCCGATCAGCCGCTGGATTTCCATCGTGCGCCCACCCTGGCGACCCGTGCTGGCTTCGCGGCGCATGCGACTGCCGGTCGATCGCGGCAGCATGCCGTATTCCGCGGTAACCCAGCCGCTACCCTTGCCGCGTAGAAATCGCGGCACCGAGTTTTCCACCGAGGCGGTGCAGATGATGCGGGTGTCGCCACACTCTATCAAGACCGAACCGTCGGCATGTTTGATGTAGTGACGGGAAATATTGATGGGTCTTAACTCGTCCGCCGCTCGGGCACTGGGTCGCATCAGGTTGTCTCCATAAAAAGAGGCGCAATTATACGCATCATGCGAGATGCAGGTTAAGGGAAATCACAAAATAGGCTATGATGCCAGCTGCGAACCAAGAGAATTTCACCGTGATACGAAGTATGACCGCCTTTGCGCGGGTTCAGGAAAGCAATGAGGCCGGATCGATAACCTGGGAACTGCGCTCGGTTAATCACCGTTATCTCGAGCCCGGCATCAGGCTGCCGGAGGATTTCAGGCAGCTCGAGCCGGAGATTCGCAAATTGCTGGCAAAGTATCTGACGCGCGGTAAGGTCGACCTCGGTCTGCGCTACCAGTTGGAGCAGCAACAGCATGTGGCGATAAAGCTGAACCAGGATATTGTCAGAAATCTGCGCGAGGTCGAGCAACAGGTTTTGAACATAGTGCACGAAGGTAGCAAGCTGTCGGTGTCCGATATCCTCGGCTGGCCCGGGGTGATTTCCGAAGTCGAACGGGATTTCTCGGCGCTCAACGAGCTCGCCCTGTCGAGTCTCAAGACTGCACTGATACAACTGCAGCAGGGACGAGAAACCGAAGGCAGTGCACTCGACGAGCTGATTCGCAGTCGCTGTGCGAAGATTGGCGCTATCGTGGCCGAACTGCGTAAGCATCGGCCCGAGATGCTGACCGCGTTACGTGAGAAATGGGAGGCCAATCTCGACGAGAAGCTAAAGCAGTGGCGCGAAACGGCGAATGAGAATCGGCTCGAACAGGAGCTGGTCATGCTCGCGCAAAAGCTCGATGTCGAAGAGGAGCTCGATCGGCTCGACACCCATATTGTCGAGGTCGTCAATGTTCTCGATCGTGACGAAGCGGTTGGGCGTCGGCTCGACTTTCTGATGCAGGAGCTCAACCGTGAGGCCAACACGCTGGGGTCGAAATCGCAGGATAGCCTGACGACGCAGCTTGCAGTCGATCTGAAGGTGTTGATCGAGCAGATGCGCGAACAGGTACAAAACATCGAGTAGCGCGGCGCGGCAATAATGAAGCTCAATATCTCGACTTTCAGCATATTCCTGGTGGTGGGGCTGACGCTGTCGATGTTTCTGCTGTGGTGCCTGTCGCTGCTGGTGCTGGTCGATCGGCAAAACCAGCAAAATGCCGTCACCGATCGACAAAACCTGCATGGCCAGGTGCTGCAACTACAGCAGAAGCAGCGGCTTTGGTTGCAGTCGCAGTACTACCTGCTCACAACCCTGGCCGAGTCGCCCTCGGAGCGTCAGAACTTCCAGGGCTTTTTATGGGATTACTATCAGCGCAATTCCAGTATCTGGGCGGTGAATCTGGTCGAGTTCGACGAGCGCGGAAACCCGGTATCCCGTTCCAGCAAACCGGGCTGTCTGCAACCCGGGCAAATGCACCGTGATGATTTCGACGACTACCTGGTGCCGGGCATTGCCAGTTGCCGGATCGATGACAAGGCGCTGCTGGAGATCGCCGGGCCGGTCGCGAGCGAGGGCAGCGCGCGCGTGCTGCTGGTCAGCATGGATTATTTCGATTTTCTCAACGAGTTTTCCGCCCTGTCCGGTCGCAGACTGCAGCGGGCGGCAGATTCCGAGCGCGGCATCCAGTACCACGAGTTTGGTCTCAATCTCGGCAGCACCACCCAGGTTACCATCCCGATCGGTGAAACCGACTGGGTCTTCGGCGAGTTGCACCTTAGCTTGCAGCCGATATCGTTCTGGGAGCTGTTCGAGCGACAGGTTGCGATCGTGTTGACGATTCTGGTCGCGACCACGATCCTGGTGCTGCTCCTGCTGCATTTCAATCTGATCAAGCCGCTGCTGGTGCTGGCGGCTAGAATGCGGCATGCGGCCGACAGCCAGCAGCAAGCGGACGACGACGACCGGGTTGAGGTCAGACCCGGGCTAAAGGCGATGCAGGATGATTTCGACATATTGCAGAAAATGGCCAAGCGCGATCCGGTCACCGGGCTGAATAACCGCGTTATCTTCGAGGATCGGTTGTCGCAGGCCATTCGGGAAGGCAAACGCAGCGGACGTCGCTACGCCCTGGTGATAATCGACGTTCGTGGCCTGGACGATTTTGCCGTGCAGCGTGGCCAGTATATCGTCGACGTTTTACTCAGGCAGGTGGCTGACGGATTGAGAGAATCGTTGCGCGAGAGCGATCATGTCGCGCGTTTCGAGAGAAACCTGTTTGCCTTACTGCTGGAAGTGCAACAGCGCGATCAGCTGAATACCCTGGTTGAAAAAATTTATCTCTCGGTAGTCAGGCCCTACCAGGTTTTTGGGCGTGAATTCGAGCTCAGCGCTCATTTCGGAGTGGCTATCTATCCCGAGCACGGAGCTGACGCGAGCCATTTATATCAGCACGCCAGCGATGCCCTGGTCAAGGCCGAACACAGCGAGTGGCCGATCCAGTTTTTCCGCGATGCCGATGACAATACGGATACCTCTGGATTCACCATGATCCAGTCGTTGCGGCGCGCGATCGAGAGCGATGAACTGAAGCTGGTATTTCAACCGGTGGTGGACCTGGAGACCTATGCAACGGTCTACCTCGAGGCCCTGCTGCGCTGGAAAGATCCGGGCAAGCACGATATTCCGATCGAACACACCATTCGTCTGGCGGAACAGAATCACCTGATCAAACCCCTGACCAACTGGATTTTCGAAACGGCCTGTCGCTTTGTCAGCGAATCGGAGGTCGAGGATATTGCCGTGGGTATCAACCTGTCGATGATCGATTTGCATGATCGCCACCTGCCCGAGCGCATTGAAACCTACTTGCAACGCTACCGGGTCAAGCCGTCACAGATTGTCATTGAAATTACCGAGGGACAAATCATGCAGGATCCCGGCGAGGTGATCGAAGTGCTGGCGCATCTCGGGGTAATGGGTTTGTCACTGTCGATTGATGATTTTGGTACCGGGCAGGCATCGCTGACTTATTTGAAAGAATTACCGGTGGAAAAACTAAAAATCGATCAATCTTTCGTGCGTGATATGGCCACCAATCCCGACGACCAGCTAATCGTCAGGGCGACTATCGAACTGGCGCATACGCTCGATCTGAAAGTGGTCGCCGAGGGTGTCGAGACGCTCGCTGCCTGCGATCTGCTCGCGGAAATGGGCTGCGACCACGTGCAGGGATATTACCTCAGCCGCCCGCTCGAAGCCGAGCAGGTTGCCACCTGGTTCGAGACTTCGGTTAAACCAGACCTCGCTCGGAAAGGCAGGTAACCTCATCTCCGACGATGACGTGGTCGAGCACGCGAATGTCCACCAGCGCCAGCGCGGCGCGCAAGGTCTCGGTAATACGGATATCTGCCTGGCTCGGTTCGCATACGCCCGAGGGGTGATTGTGCGCGAGGATAACCGCGGCGGCGTTATCGGCCAGCGCCTGCTTGACCACTTCGCGTGGGTAAACGCTGGCGCCGTCGATGGTGCCGCGAAACAGTTCGCGGAAGGCGATGACGCGATTGCGATTATCGAGCATCAGGCAGGCAAAAACCTCGTACTCGTAGTCGCGCAGCCGCGCCCGCAGGTAGTCCATGGTTTGCGCCGGCCGGGTCAGGCAGTCCGCGTGACCGAGGTTTTCGGCCAGGTGCCGCCTGGCGATTTCCAGCGCGGCCTGTAACTGCGCGAACTTGGCCAGTCCCAGGCCCTTGGCGCGGCAAAAGTCTTGCGCGTCGGCGTCGAGGATAGCGCGCAGCGAGCCGTAGTCGAGCAACAGCTGTCGCGCCAGGTCGACCGCGGAGCAGCCGGCGAATCCAGTGCGCAGAAAGATGGCCAGCAATTCGGCGTCCGATAGCGCGCCCGCGCCACGGGTTATCAGTTTTTCACGGGGTCTTTCGGCACTGGGCCAATGTGAGATTGCCATGGGTATTCCTTTACCTGATGTCCTCAGGCGCTAAAATAGATCAAATGCAATCACTCAGCAACAAGAAAGTATTACTCGGCATCACCGGCGGTATTGCCGCCTACAAGTCGGCCGAGCTGGTGCGCCTGCTGATCAAGGCGGGTGCCGAGGTGCGTGTCGTCATGACGCCGTCGGCGCAGAAGTTCGTCCAGCCGCTGACCTACCAGGCCCTGAGCGGTCATCGGGTCTACCTCGACTTATTCGATGCCGAGGCCGAATCGGCGATGGATCATATCGAACTTGCCCGCTGGTGCGACCTGTTACTGGTGGCGCCGGCCTCGGCGGATTTCCTCGGCAAGATGAATGCCGGCTATGCCGACAACCTGCTGCTGACCCTGTGTCTCGCAAGCCCGCAGCCCGTGGCGGTGGCGCCGGCGATGAACCAGCAAATGTTCGCCAACCCGGCGACGCAGGAAAATATAAAGCAGCTTGCCGCGAAACAGGTCTTGCTGTGGGGGCCGGCGGCGGGTGAACAGGCCTGTGGTGATGTCGGTCTCGGACGTATGCTCGAAGCGCAACAGCTGTTGGATAACGTGCTGCAGCATTTCAGCCCGCGCCAACTGGCGGGAGTCAAGCTGCTGCTGACCGCCGGCCCGACGCGTGAGGCCATCGATCCGGTGCGTTATATCAGCAATCGCAGCTCCGGCAAGATGGGATATGCCCTGGCCGCGGCGGCGATCGAACAGGGAGCCAGCGTTACCCTGGTGAGCGGCCCTGTCGCGCTGCCGGCGCCGGCCGGGGCAGACCTGATTGCCGTCGAGTCGGCCCAGCAGATGTACGCTGCGGTGATGCAGCGGGCTCCCACGAGTGATGTGTTTATTGCCTGCGCCGCGGTCTCGGATTATCGCGTCGATCAGGCCGCCAACCAGAAAATCAAGAAATCCTCTGACAGCCTGTCGCTAAAGCTGGTACTGAATGCCGATATCCTGGCTACGGTCAGCGCGCACGAGCCGCGCCCCTTTTGCGTAGGATTTGCCGCCGAAACCCAGGACGTGGAAAAGTATGCGCTTGGCAAGCTGCAGCAGAAAAACCTCGACATGATTGCCGCCAACCTGGTTGGAGACGGCAGTGGTTTCGAGACAGATTTCAATCAGCTCGAAGTGTTCTGGCGCGATGGCCGGCATTCTATCGGGCATGCGAGCAAGGCCGAGGTCGCAAAACAGCTTATCGAATTGATAGCCGAGCGCTATACTTGCGCGCGTTCCAGGCAGGCGCAGCAAGCATGAGTGTAAAGAAAAGTCACGTCGCGGAAATCCTGATCGAGGCATTGCCCTATATCCAGGCGCTCGACCGGAAGACCGTGGTGATCAAGTTTGGCGGCAACGCGATGGTGGACGAAGACCTGAAGAGCAGCTTCGCGCAGGATATCGTGTTGCTCAAACAGGTTGGCGTCAACCCGGTTATCGTGCATGGCGGCGGGCCGCAAATCGGCAAGCTGCTCGAGCAGATCGGCAAGAAGAGCCGGTTTATCGAGGGCATGCGGGTGACCGATAATGAAACCATGGACGTGGTCGAAATGGTGCTGGGCGGGCAGGTGAATAAACAGATCGTATCCTTGATCAATCGTCATGGCGGGCGCGCGGTTGGCCTCACCGGTAAGGATGGCGGCCTCATCAGCGCGCGCAAAATGCATCTGACCGGCAGTAACTCGGAAACCCATGACCTCGGACAGGTCGGCGAAGTGGAGGCGATCGATCCTGCGGTCGTTAAAATGCTGGATGACGATGACTTTATCCCGGTCATCGCGCCGATCGGTGTCGGCAGCGATGGCTCGTCTTACAATATCAATGCCGACCTGGTGGCGGGTGAACTGGCCAAGGTGCTCGGTGCCGAAAAATTGCTGTTGCTGACCAATACGCCTGGGGTGCTCGACCCCGAGGGTAAGTTGCTGACCGGGTTAAGCGCCGAACAGACCGAAGGCCTGATCGCCGATGGTATTATTCACGGCGGCATGTTGCCCAAGGTGCGCTGCGCACTGGATGCGGTCAGGGCGGGGGTCAGAACCAGCCAGATTATCGATGGCCGGGTCAAACATTCGGTCTTACTGGAGTTGTTGACGGATAGCGGCGTCGGCACGCTGATCAAGGGCGAGGCGCATGTCTGAGGAGATCGGCATTTAATTGCTTTCTTCGGCTTTGAGCTCGCGGTAGCGTGTCAGGTCGAGTTCGAACTGTTCGTTAATCCTGTTTTTCTCTTCTATCTTCAACAGCAGCTGATCGGTGCGGCTTTCGATTTTGCCAGTGAAGTGTTCAATTTTTTGCGCCAGGCCACCCGGCACTTCATTACCCTGTGATGTGTAATTCTGCTCGGCGGCGGTTTCGAGTTCCCTCAGCGTCTGCTGGTTCGATTCGATGCTCTTGGTAATCAGCCGGATTACCGAGTCCAGCACTTCGAGGCGGTCGTCGCGCGCCAGCGCCAGTTCCTTTTCGGAGCTGAAGGTCAGCAGCAGGACCTGGTCCTTTTTATACTGTATCTCGTTTAGCCTGGCGTCTTCCGCCGCCTGCGCTTCGGCCTTGCGCCTGGCTTCCGCTTCGGCGGCTAGTTCTTCCTCCGATTTGGCGGCTTCCGTGGTCGTCACGACCACACCCTGGGAATTCAGCTGCTGGTGTTTCTTTTTAACCTGTTGCGCCGGTAATCGATCGCTGTAACGAACCTGTCCGTCTTCGTCGATCCACTTATACAGCGCCCCGGCTGAAGCCGTACCCGCGGCAATACACAGGGCTGCGGCCACAAACAGAAGCGGAAACTTCTTCAGGCTGGGGTGGATGTACTTAGCGACTTCAAGCACAGTGTCAAATGGTCCTTGACCGAATATGGTCAATCAGGGCGTATCAGGCATAATAGTTTATTTATTGTGATTTTTCATTAATTTAGCTGTTATTGACGAGTCAGTAAACTGGCGACAGGGGTGTGCAGGGCCTGCAGATAATGCCGGCTGCCGGGGGCGGTTACCAGCACCGCGACGCCAACACGGTCAGGGTTCCATTGCGGGTCGATGGCAATGCGATAGCGATTGTCGAGCTGCAGATCTTCAGGCTTGCTCATGTAGCGCACCACCTGCTGGTGCTTGAGGGTTTCACCTGAATTTTCGCCGCGTTTGACGTCGGTCGATAAATCATTTTCGTATACCAGGTAGCGCAGGTGAACCTGGCCGATGATGCTGTCGCGTTCACCCGGTGAATGCAGATCGATCACCAGGCTGGTCTGCTCTCTGGACACGGTCAGTTCGAGCGCCAGTAGCGCCGGTTGCGCGTTCGACTGCTGAATTTTTTCCAGGATGTTACTGCTGCCACGCGTCTCTACACCGTTGACGAAGAATTCGGGCGTATAGATTGTGCGCTGTAGATTGTTCGCTCCCAGCTCACGCTGCCGGGCGGTGTAGGCGGGGCTCGCGAAGCGGTCCTTCCAGCCCAGGTAATCCCAGTAGTCGACGTGGAAAGCCAGCGCCAGCACATCGAGTTCATCTTTGGGCAGCTCAACCAGCTGGGACAGCCAGCGATCGGCCGGCGGGCAGCTGCTGCAACCCTCCGAGGTAAAAAGTTCAACCACCGCGGTCTGGTTGTCGCTACTGCTCACCACGATGGGCTCTGCGGCGAGAGCCGTTGACGAAAACAGGCTGGCAATCAGAAGGAATCGAAGCATTTTGCACCCGTATACTTACCCATAATTGTAGTAGACCCCATCGGATCGCCCGAGTTCAGTCGATGCCGTAGAGGTCGCGGTAGGATTCGATTGCGGCCTGCTGGGCGCTGTCACCGCTGGTTGCAAGATACTCGAGGATGTGATCGAGCTGGACAATGGAAATGACCCTGAGACCACGCTGCTCGAGTTCCTGGATCGCCGACAGTTCACCAAGCCCTTTTTCCTGGCGATCGAGCGCGATCGTCACCGCACAGACCTGGGCGCCGAGGGCTTCGATCAGGGCAATCGATTCCCGAATCGCGGTGCCGGCGGTAATGACGTCGTCTATGATCATGACGCGTCCGGCGATTTCGGCGCCGACCGTGCTGCCGCCCTCGCCGTGATCCTTGGCTTCCTTGCGGTTAAATGCGTAAGGCAGATCGCGCTGGTGCTGCTGGAACAGCGCGCTCGCGGTGATCGCCGCTAGTGGAATGCCCTTGTAGGCGGGTCCGAACAGCAGGTCGAACTCGATCTCGGCCTGCTGGATTGCGTCGGCGTAAAATTCGGCCAGCGCGGCGAGATCGGCGCCACGGTTGAAAATGCCTGCGTTAAAGAAATAGGGGCTGACGCGACCTGATTTCAGCGTGAATTCGCCGAAGCTGAGGGCGCCGCGTTGCAGGCAATATTCGACGAAACGGGATTGATAGGCGTGCATGCAGGATTCGTTATTAGTCGGTTATCACAAGTCATGTATCATATCGCCACAATTTAATATTGGTAGTAGTTTCAGATGCGCGTGATTTCAATCAATACCAACGGCATTCGTGCGGCAGCGCGCAAGGGTTTTTTCGACTGGCTGCCGCGCCAGCGCGCGGACTTCATCTGCGTGCAGGAGACCAAGGCGCAGGTCGATCAGCTCGATTTGCCGATGTTTCATCCGAAGAATTATCACTGCAGCTATTTCGACGCGCTGAAAAAAGGTTACGCCGGCACCGCGATTTACAGCCGGCATGAGCCACTGCAGGTGATCCGTGGTTATGGGGAGTCCGAGTTCGATAACGAGGGGCGTTATCTCGAGTATCGTTTCCCGAACCTGTCGGTTATTTCGCTTTACGCCCCGTCGGGATCCTCCGGCGATCACCGCCAGGAATCCAAGCTGCGTTTTCTCGATAGTTTTATCCTGCATTTACAGGCGCTGCGCCGCAAACGCCGGGAGTTCATCGTCTGTGGCGACTGGAATATCGCGCATCAGAATATCGATTTGAAAAACTGGCGTTCGAATCAGAAAAATTCCGGCTTCCTTCCCGAAGAACGTGCCTGGTTGACGGATCTGTTCGAGCGTGTCGGTTTTGTCGACGCCTTCCGGGTCGTCGATCCGCGAGCGGAGCAGTACACCTGGTGGTCGAACCGGGGTCAGTCCTGGGACAAGAACGTGGGCTGGCGTATCGACTACCAAATCGTCACGCCGGGGCTCAGGGACAGGATTCAAAAAGCGCGTATCTATCGCGAGCAGCGATTTTCCGATCACGCGCCGCTGATCATGGATTACGACCTGGAGCTGACGCGCTAGTGCCACTGGTTGCGGATAGCTGGGTTGACACGCTGAGACTGCTTTTTCACCGGCGTGTGATAACGATGCTGTTCCTCGGTTTCTCCGCCGGCATACCGCTGTTGTTGATATTTTCTTCGCTGAGCCTGTGGTTGCGCGAAGCCGGTGTCGATCGCGCGGTGGTCACCTACTTTAGCTGGGCCGCGCTCGGATACTCTTTCAAGTTCGTCTGGGCGCCGCTGGTCGACCAGTTGCCGCTGCCACTGCTGACGCGAATGCTCGGACGTCGTCGCGCCTGGATGCTAACCGCGCAGTGTGCAATTGCCTGCTCGATTTTACTGATGGCCTCGGTAAACCCGCAGGCGAGCGAATCCGGCCTCACCCTGATGGCGCTGGCCGCGGTGCTGCTCGGTTTTTCATCGGCCACCCAGGACATTGTCATCGACGCCTACCGCATCGAATCCGCTGCTGCCGAACTGCAGGCGATGATGTCGGCTACCTATATCGTCGGTTACCGCCTCGCCATGCTGACCGCGGGCGCGGGTTCGCTGTATCTGGCCGAGGGTTTCGGCAGCACCAACGAGGTCTACAACTACCAGGCCTGGCAATCTACCTATTCGATCATGGCGGCAGCGATGTTGGTCGGCGTTGTGACAACCCTGTTAATCAGGGAACCCGAGCGCAACAGCTCGAAGTCCTATCTCGAAACGACCGGGGAGTACGCCCGTTTCCTGTTTTTATTTGCGCTTGCGGTCGCCGGTTTTATCGGCACCTACGTTCTGTCCAGCAATGCTGTCGGCGCGACCAGGGCTACGCTTGCGGCAATGCTCGGCAACCAGGTGCTGGCGGCGACCCTGCTGGAGGCCTTCAGACTGGCTTGTGCCCTGTTTGTCGCCTGGTTGCTGGCTGTGGTTCTGGTGCGGATGAAGGTGGTGCGCTACGAAATGGTGGATCGTACCTATGTCGTACCGATTCGTGACTTTTTTGAACGTTATGGCTGGTCGTTTGCCTGGTTGTTGCTCGCGCTAATCGGTCTGTACCGGATTTCCGATATCGTGCTTGGCGTAATTTCCAACGTGTTCTACAAGGATCTCGGTTTCGACAAGACCCAGATTGCCGATGTGGTCATCATCTTTGGCATCCTGATGACGATTGTTGGCGGGTTGTTGGGCGGCTTGCTGGCCGTGCGCATCGGCGTCATACGTATACTCTTGCTCGGCGGGGTGCTGGCGGCGGCAACCAATCTGCTGTTCATGCTGCTCGCCGGCATCGGTAACGATATGTTCTGGCTCTATGTCGTTATTTCGGCGGATAATCTGTCGGCGGGAATTGCCAGTGCCGCTTTTATCGCTTTCCTGTCGAGCCTGACCAACGTGTCGTTTACCGCGATGCAGTACGCGATTTTTAGCTCATTGATGACCCTCATTCCCAAATCGCTGGGCGGTTACTCAGGGTCTATGGTGAATGCCATCGGTTACCCGAACTTCTTCCTGTTGACGGCGATCCTGGGCTTGCCGGTGTTGCTACTGATCGTACTGGCGGCGAAGCGATTTGAAATTCGGGATCAAGGCAAGCATTAACCTGGCGACATATATTATCGCCGGGTTAACAGGCCAATTTGTTGTATTATGTGCCCACCACAAGAATCCATTTGAAAAACCATGAATAAGTCAGAAAAACTGTTTGAGCAGGCGCGTGCGGTCATTCCGGGTGGCGTCAATTCCCCGGTTCGGGCATTTGCCGCGGTCGGCGGTACGCCGCCGTTCATCGATCATGCCGAGGGTGCCTACCTGATCGATGTCGATGGTAACCGTTACGTCGATTATGTCGGGTCCTGGGGACCGATGATTACCGGGCACGCACATCCCGAAATCATTGCCGCGGTAAGCGAAGTCGTGCCGAAGGGGCTCAGTTTCGGTGCGCCCTGTGCGCTCGAAGTGGAACTCGCGCAGAAAATTTGCGCCACCATGCCGAACATCGACCTGGTGCGCATGACCTGTTCCGGCACCGAGGCGACCATGAGCGCGATCCGCCTGGCGCGCGGGTTTACCGGTCGCGACAAGATCATCAAGTTCGAGGGCTGTTATCACGGCCACGCCGATTCGCTGCTGGTCAAGGCCGGCTCCGGCGCCCTGACCCTGGGCGTGCCGAGCTCACCCGGGGTGCCGGCGGTGCTGGCGGACTACACGGTCACGGTCGAATACAACAATAGTGAACAGCTGCGCGAGGTTTTTGCCGAAATCGGCGAGGAAGTCGCCTGCGTGATTGTCGAGCCGGTTGCCGGCAACATGAACTGCATACCGCCGGTCGAGGGATTTCTGCAAACCCTGCGCGCCTGCTGCGATGAGTCATCCAGCCTGTTGATATTCGACGAAGTCATGACCGGGTTCCGGGTCGGGCTTGGTGGCGCGCAGGAACGCTATGGCATTGTTCCGGATCTGACTACGCTCGGCAAGGTCATCGGTGGCGGTATGCCGGTGGGCGCTTTTGGCGGCAGGCGCGAAGTCATGAATCATATCGCCCCGCTGGGCCCGGTTTACCAGGCCGGCACCCTGTCCGGTAACCCGGTGGCGATGGCGGCCGGCCTGAAGAACCTGGAAATCATTTCGCGCCCGGGATTCTTCGAGGAATTGACACAACGCACCACGCAACTGATCACAGGGCTGCTGGCCGCGGCCGAAGCGAATGGCGTGGATATGCGCGCCAACCAGGTCGGCGCGATGTTCGGGCTATTTTTTACCGATCAGCCCGAGGTGACAAGCTTCAGCCAGGTTAGCGCCTGCGATGTGGAACGCTTTACCCGATTCTTCCACGGTATGCTCAAGCGTGGCGTCTATCTGGCGCCCTCGGCCTACGAAGCGGGATTTGTCAGCGCCATGCACGGTGCGACAGAGCTCGAACTGACGATCGAGGCCGCCGCCGCCACTTTCGCCGAACTCTAAGCAGAAACCTGGTCATTGGTTTTTTTTAATCTGGGACCCTGATCCCCAGAAATTCTAAGCGCTGTCAAAAAATACTGTTTTTTTGGGCATTCCTTAGAGGCCGAGCATGCCTTTCTTTAACTTCTTGTCGGCCGGGTGATTACCGAGCCAGATTTCGAGTAGCGCGTTTTTGAAATCTTCACCCGGGATCACGCCCAGCTCCTTCCTGTTCCTCGTCACCCGCACGCCCTGTTGTGGCAGGTAGTCGAAGGCGTACTGCTCTTTGGCGACAACGCCACTGTCGAAGTACTGGTAAAACTGCTCGATGCGCGCCTGCAGTTGCTGCAGGGTTGCGGCGCTCTGGTTTTTCTCGAAACCCTCGCGCCAGGCCTTGATCAGTTTCTTCTGGTCGACTTCCTTGTATACGAAATCAAGCTGTACCCGCCATGGCCCGGGTTGTGACAGTATTTCGGCGACATCGGTTGACTTGCTCGTCAGGAAGAGCGCGCCGACATAGACGTCAACCCAGAATTTTTCCCGCAGACCAATGCCATTGAGCACCAGGGTTTCGCCGGTGGACGTTTTGATTTCGTCGTCGACGAAAACGCCGGCAAGCTCGGCCGCGGCAGCGATTGCGCAGAACAGGCTCAAACAGCTAGCGAGTATTATTTGTTTCATTTCCCGGGTCTCCTCGAGACTAAGCTCAGGACAGTTTATGCCTGGCCTCGGGGAAAAGGAACCCCGTGGGGGAGGGGAGGTCGGAGTCAAAGGCGTGTTTACTCGTTGGCGGCTTCCGGCTTGATGTATTGAATGACGCCCAGGCGAATCAACTCGGCGTGCAGGATCAAGGCGCGCTCGGAGCACTCCGGAATCTCGAGCAGGCGCTGTTTCAGCCTGGTTTCCAGCGGCAGCAGGTAAATCAGCTGATACAGAATTTCGGAAAAGGACTGGTCGGCCCTGCGAATGCGGCCTTCCTGGGCGCTGATATGGTCGAGCAGTTCGAGCATGTAGAGGAATTGTTCGGGAATCTCCCGGGTATCGCCCTCCTCGAGTATCTTGACCTCTGCAAATGTCAGGCCGTCATGCTGGGTGCGGTTGGTCAGAATTTCGAAACGCTCGACGCCGACTGCGGTGATCCCGAGCAGTCCATCGGCGCGGTGTTCCCAGTCGCTTATCGTGGCGGTGGTGCCGACCGAGTAGATGTCGGCGTCGACCATGGTTTCATCGCCCTTGTGAATCAACACCACGCCGAAGTCGCTGTTCTCGCGCATGCAGGCAGCGATCATGTCGAGATAGCGAGGTTCGAAGATTTTTAATTCCAGCGTGTTGCCCGGCAGCAGCACGGTTTTTAGCGGGAACAGAGGTATTTCAGCCATGATCTATTGCCGTTTGTTTAATGGCCCCAGCGCGGTGACAGGTCGTTATCGATATCAAGTTGATCGAGGATGCGCGCGACGATGAAATCCACCAGCTCGGATACCTTGCTCACGCCGTGATAGAAACCCGGATTAGGCGGTAAGATCACCGCGCCCAGGCGCGACAATTTAAGCATGTTTTCCAGGTGGATGCTGGAGAAAGGTGTTTCCCGGGGTACCAGGATCAGGGTCTTGCGTTCCTTGATGGCGACGTCGGCGGCGCGGTGAATCAGGTTATCGCTGCTGCCGACCGCGATCGAAGCCAGGCTGCCCATGCTGCAGGGGCAGACCACCATCGCGTCGGCGACCGATGAGCCGCTCGCCGGCGGTGCGGTCCACTGATCCTTCGAGTAAACGCTGATCAGTGACGGGTCGGCATCGAAGTAGTCGGCAAATTGCTGCTGCATCTTCTGCGGGTTTCCGGTCAATTTCAGCTCTGTTTCCATGCCCATGACGATCTGGCCCGGCTGGGAAGTAATAAACTGGACGTGGATGTTACTCCGCAGGCAGCACTCGAACAGGCGCAGCATGTACTCGGCACCAGAGGCTCCGGTCATCGCCAGAGTTATTGTTCCGGGTTTCATGGATTGGTGATGGTTATTTCAGCTTCGACCAGTTTATCGGTAGCCTGCGACAGACGGGCAATCAGGTTTTCCAGGAAAATCCGGTAGTAACGCAGTTGAGTCTCGGTGGATGCCTGTTCCATCAGGGAAGTGCTGACACACATCAGCGAAACCTCGGTGCGGGCAACGATGGTGGCGTTGCGTGGCTGGCTTGTCAGAAATGCGATCTCGCCGAAACAGTCGCCCTGTTTCATCATGCCGACGACGCTTTCGTTCTTGACCACTTCCACCCCGCCCTTGGCGATTATATAGAATGAGGTTTCCTGCTCGCCCTCGGTAACGATCACTTCGCCCCTGGCAAATTCCTTCCATTCGCTGGCATTGACGACCTCGGTTATCTGCTCGTCGCTGAAGTCCTTGAAGAAGGCGAGATACCGCAGCGTCTTCCATTTTTCCTGCATGTCGATGCGTTCGCCGACCCCGCGCAAGCGGCCGAAGGCGTTGCTCAGGTCGCGCGCCAGCAGGTAGGCAGATTCGTAGCGATTGTATATAATTTTTTGCATCGCCGTTTCGACGATGGTGGCGATATGCTCCGGTACCTCGGGATTGACTTCCATGATCGGCTCCGGCTCGAGGTTGCTGATCTTGTAGATCAGCGATTCCAGGCTGCCCGCCTTGTAGGGGGTTTTTTTCGCCAGCAAGGAGTACATTACCGCTCCCAGCGAATAAATATCCGACTGGGCAACCAGGCGCTTTTCCTCGGACAGTTGCTCGGGCGGCATATACATCGGCGAGCCCTGCACCTCGGTGTCGTGACCCTCGAAGCCGACGTCGACGTGGGCGATGCTGAAATCCATGATTTTAACTTCGCCGTCGTTACTGAGCATGATGTTGCCGGGTTTCAGATCGCGATGGATGATGCCTTCGCGATGCACGTAATCGAGACCCTTGGCGCACTGGTAGATGACATCGACTACCTGGTTCGGGTTCAGCGACTTGCCGCCGGTAACGTAATCCTGCAGCGTTACCCCGTCGACGAATTCCATGACGATGTAATTTAGATCGCCTTCCTGGCCGGCGTCGTAAACACTGACTACCGACGGGTGATGCATGCGGCCCGCGCTGTAAACCTCGGCAAAAAATCCCTCGCGCAGCTTTTGCTTGGTCGCCGGGTCCATGTCGTGCGCCGAATGCGCCACCTTGATTGCGACGGTGCGCTGCACGAACGGATCATAGGCCTCATAGACGACGCCCATCGCCCCGCGACCGATACGGCGCTTGATTTCGTATTTGGCGATTTTTGTAGGTCTTTGTGATTTCTCAGACATACTCGAAGTTTAGTTCTGCATGGCGCTAATCAGGCGTTGATGGATGTTATCAAAGCCACCGTTACTCATGATAACGATTTGGTCCCCTGGCTGACAATGATGTAACAAGTAATCGATGATTTGTTGTGAATTGCTTTTGACTTCTACTATTGTAGGCGCAGATTGCGCCATTTTCTCGATATCCCACTGTAAATCAGGATTTTCGCATAGCAGTATCAGGTCAGCGGCGGCGAAAGACTGCGCAAGTTGGCCCGCGTGGACACCCATCTTCATGGTATTCGATCGTATATCCAGCACTCCGATCAGGCGACCGCTGGTGCCGCCTTTGAGCGCCTCCAGCGTGGCTGCAATTGCCGTCGGGTGGTGGGCGAAGTCGTCGATAATTCGCACCCCGTCGATTTCGGCGATCACTTCCTGGCGTCGTCGCACACCGGTGAATTTGCCGATGGCTGCGAGCGAGGTTTCGATCGGTACCCCGGCATGACGCGCGGCGATGATCGCGGCGCTCGCATTCAGCGCGTTAAATTGCCCGGGCTGCGACAGCTCGAGCGGGTAGTCCGTTGCCGTCGCGGTAGCGTGCAGCCGCGTTTTTGCATCGAGATAAAAGTCGGCATTCGGTTCGTGCGTGGAAAATCCGAGGCGCTCGCTCCAGCAACCCATTTCTAACACTGCCTGTAACGCAGCGTCGTCCCGGTTGAAGACGATCAGAGCCGATGCCGGCAGGGTGCGCACCAGGTGATGAAACTGGCGTTTGATCGCGTCCAGGTTGTCGAAGATGTCGGCATGGTCGAATTCGAGATTGTTCAGGATCAGCGTGCGCGGATGGTAGTGAATGAATTTCGAGCGTTTGTCGAACAGCGCCGAGTCGTACTCGTCCGCCTCGATCACGAAAAAGGGATCGCTGCCAAGCCTGGCGGAATTTGCAAAGTTCTGGCCGAGACCGCCAATCAGGTAGCCTGGATCGAGACCGGCATCCTCGAGTATCCAGGCCAGCATACTGCTGGTCGTGGTCTTGCCATGGGTGCCGGCGACGGCCAGCACCCAGCGCTTTAGCAGAACCGTTTCGTAAAGCCATTGCGGTCCCGAGCAGTAGCGTAAGCCGCGCTCGAGGATCGCTTCGAACTGGGGATTGCCACGGGTAATCGCATTGCCGATGATGAATATGTCACAGTCGTCGGGTAGTGAAGCGCTAGCGAAACCGTCATGCAGCTTGATGCCCGCCTGCTCGAGCTGAGTGCTCATCGGCGGGTAAACATTCGCATCGGAACCCTCGACCTGAAACCCCAGCTCGCGGGCAATTTGCGCAATGCCGGCCATGAAGGTGCCGCAGATGCCAAGAATATAAATTTTCACCAGTAAAACCAGATAAGCACGAATTGATAAACTACGTAATAATTGAACGCTATCATAGCTGAAAGGTGCGTCGAAATTTCGAGAGCGCGTTTAAACACCAGCGACATGGCCGCCAGGTTCCAGATCAGCAACAGGTAGAACAGCGGATTTTGCAGTATGTTTTCATGACCGGTATCGATTCGATAAACCAGAATCGAGGCCAGGGTGATGAGCAGGTTGATGCCAACCAGCGCGGAAAAAGTCTGCTGAAACCGGGTCATCGAGCCTTTCCAGCGCAAGCCCGCATAGACAAACAGCGCCAGTAGTCCCAGCTCCAGGGTCAAATGTGCGCTAAGCTCGGCGAAGCTGCGCGTTTCATCGACCAGGCCGAGGCAAAGCAGGTAGTAAAAGAACAGGGTAAGCGCAGTGCAATAGGAATTGCAGGGCAGCCGTTCCGGGCTTGAAAGGAACAGGCTCATGGCGACGTATTGCTTGAGGCTTAAGAGCCATTGCCCGATGATATTTTGCATGCGCGACATGATAGCGGGTAAATACCGCAAAACAATATGCTCGGAAAATGAATGAGGAAAAAATGCCAGTTGGTTATAATCCCCGGCTTTTGGCCCGTAAAATAAATGAACGATAATCCAGCGACCGATTTGAATAGCTTTCAGGGCATGATTCAGACCCTGCAAAACTACTGGTCCGAACAGGGTTGCGTGATCATGCAGCCGCTGGATATGGAGGTCGGCGCCGGCACTTTTCACCCGGCAACCTTCATCCGTGCGATCGGTCCGGAACCCTGGCGCGCCGCCTACGTGCAGCCGAGTCGGCGACCCACCGACGGCCGCTACGGGGAGAATCCGAATCGGTTGCAGCACTACTTCCAGTTTCAGGTATTGCTCAAGCCTTCGCCGGACAACTTCCAGGAACTCTATCTCGGTTCGCTCGTAGCGCTCGGATTCGATACGCTGGTGCACGATATTCGCTTCGTCGAGGATAACTGGGAATCGCCCACGCTCGGCGCCTGGGGGCTGGGTTGGGAAGTCTGGCTGAACGGCATGGAGGTAACCCAGTTTACCTATTTTCAGCAGGTCGGTGGGCTCGAGTGCCGCCCCGTTTCGGGCGAGATTACCTACGGCATCGAACGCCTGGCGATGTACATGCAGGGCGTGGACAGTATTTTTGACCTGGTCTGGACCCGGGGACCGCAGGGCGAAGTTACCTATGGCGATATCTACCATCAAAACGAAGTCGAGCAATCCACGTTTAATTTCGAACTGGCCGATACCGACGCCCTGTTCAAATGGTTCGACATGTGCGAGGCGCAGTGCCAGTTACTGATCGAGAAGAAGCTTTCCCTGCCGGCCTATGAACAGGTGATGAAGGCGTCGCATGCATTCAACCTGCTCGATGCGCGCCACGCGATATCGGTGACCGAGCGGCAACGCTTCATCCTGCGCGTGCGCTCGCTATCCCGCGGGGTCGCCGAATGTTACTACGAGTCGCGCGAAGCGCTCGGCTTTCCACTGATCAAAAAGGGGCTGGGTAATGAGTAGCGACTGCCTGATCGAAGTCGGCACCGAAGAGTTGCCGCCAAGGGCGCTGCAGTCGCTGGCGCAAAACTTTGCCACATTGATGCAAAAGGCATTGACTGAGCATGATCTCGCGCCCGCCGCGGTTGAAGTGTTTGCCACGCCGCGCCGCCTGGGGATGCTGCTGCGGGATACGCCAACGCGACAGGCCGACCAGGTGATCGAAAAACGCGGCCCGGCGCTGCAGGCCGCTTTTGACGAGGCGGGAAATCCGTCGCGCGCGGCGCTCGGATTTGCCGGTTCCTGCGGGGTCGAGGTCGATCAGCTCGAACGCCGTGAAACCGACAAGGGCAGCTGGCTCTATTTCCGTTCTATGCAGGCCGGCAGGAGCCTGTCGGAACTGTTGCCACAGCTGCTGGCCGGGGCCCTTGGCGATTTGCCAATTCCGAAACGCATGCGCTGGGGCGAGCGCGACGATGATTTCGTGCGCCCGGTGAAATGGCTGGTATTGATGATCGACAGCGAAGTCGTCGACGCCGAAATCTTTGGATTACGCTCGGGCAACCTGAGTTACGGACATCGTTTCCACGCGCCGCCAGCGCTCGAGATACCCGCCGCCTGTGATTACGAAGACATCCTGCTGTCGCGGGGTATGGTCATCGCCAGTTTCGATACCCGCCGCGAAAAGGTTAGGCACCTGGTCGAACAGTCGGCGGCGCGACTTGGCGGGGTGGCGCATATCGAGGCTGGCCTGCTCGATGAAGTCACCGCGCTGGTCGAGTACCCGGTCGCGGTTTGCGGTCAGTTCGATGCCGAGTTTCTCGCACTGCCGGTAGAAGTGCTGGTGACGACCATGCAGGAAAACCAGAAGTATTTTGCGCTGTTCGACAGCGATGGTGGCTTGCTACCGCATTTTATTGCCATCGCCAACATCGATAGCCGCAAACCGGAAGTGGTTGCGAGCGGTAATGAGCGCGTAATCAGGCCGCGTTTCGCCGACGCTGGTTTCTTTTTTTCCCAGGATCAGAAGCAGGGGCTGGACCTTATGCGCTTCCGCCTGGATTCGGTCGTGTTCCAGGAAAAGCTGGGCAGCCTTGGCGACAAGACCGCCCGCATCATCCGCCTGGCCAAGTACATCGCGAGCCTCACCGGTGGCGATCAGGACCTGGTGCGACGCGCGGCCGACCTGTGCAAGGCTGACCTGATGAGCGATATGGTGGGAGAGTTTCCGAAGTTGCAGGGCGTAATGGGGCGTTACTATGCGCAATTGCAGCAGGAAGAGCAGTCGGTTTGCGATGCGATTGAACAGCATTACTGGCCGCGTCACGCCGGCGACCATCTGCCGCAGGGCACTATCGCGCAGGCCCTGGCGCTAGCGGACCGGCTCGACAGCCTGATCGGGATTTTTGCCATTGGTGAAAAGCCGGGGGGCGACAAGGATCCATTTGCCCTGCGCCGCGCCGCGCTCGGGGTATTGCGCATCATCGTCGAAAACCAGCTGCCGCTGGATCTCAGAGACCTGTGCCAGGTGGCGGCGGACAGTTACTTCAATAAAGTCGAGGCCGCGGCGGCTATCGACGAAGTCATCGACTATGTCTTCGATCGCCTGCGGGCTTATTACCAGGAGCAGGGAATCGGTTTTGATATCGTCGATGCGGTCGCCTACAGCCGCCCAGGTTTGTTATACGATTGCGATTTGCGAATCCGCGCGCTGCGTGAATTTCAAAGCCACGAGGCGGCCCCGGCGCTGGCAGCGGCCAACAAGCGCATCGGCAATATCTTAAAGAAACAAGGCGCGGTGGCCGATACAGTCGATCAGACGCTGTTGCAGGAAGCGGCGGAAAAGCAGTTATACGAGCAGTTGCTGCAACTCAAGGATGGGGTCGCGCAACAGTTTGCACAGGGCCATTATCTGCAGGGACTGGAGCAACTTGCCGAACTCAGGCCCGCGGTTGATCTTTTCTTTGACGAGGTCATGGTAATGGTCGACGACGATAACTTGAAGAACAACCGGCTTGCACTACTCGATCAACTGTTGCACAGTTTCCGCTTAGTCGCTGATTTTTCACGGATTCAGTCCTGAGGGACGTAAAGGACGGGAGACTCGAGTGCCCAAAATGGTAATCCTGGACCGAGATGGTGTCATCAACCACGAGACGGATGATGACGTTACCATCGTTGATGGCTGGGATCCGATACCCGGTAGTATCGAAGCTATCAGCCGGCTGAAAAAAGCCGGTTACCTGGTGACGATTGCCAGCAATCACTCGGGCATCGCGCGCGGACTTTACAGCGAACAGGAGTTGCTCGAGATGCACGAAAAAATGCAGAAACTGCTGGCGACCCGGGGCGCGAGCGTCGATGGGATTTTTTACTGTCCGCACGGGCCGGAGGCTAACTGCATCTGCCGTAAGCCCAAACCCGGGTTGCTGTTCCAGATCGCCAGGCAGTTCGAAATCGATTTGTCGCAAACCCCGCTGGTCGGCGACAACATCAGCGACATCAAGGCGGCAAAAATGGCTAATGCGAAACCGATACTGGTTCGCACCGGCAAGGGTGAGTATGTCATGCAAAATTTTCCGGAAGCGCTCGACGTCCCGGTCTATGACGACCTGGCCCACTTTGTCCGCGAAACACTGCGTCGAAAATAGGGGCCAGGGTGGTTAATCCGCTTTACAGGTTCTGGTTGGGGATTCGCTCGACGATCTTCTGGATTACTTTTTTGCCGATGATTCTGCTATCGGCCAGTGTTCTGTCGCTGGCTTTTTTCATGCCGCTGGGTTTTCGAATCGGGGTGATTCACGTCTGGATTAGTTACAGCCTGGGCTGCCTGCGCCTGATCTGTGGGCTCAAGTACGAAGTCGAAGGGCTGGAGAACATCCCTGATCATGGATTTATTGTCATGAGCAAGCATAGCTCGACCTGGGAAACGATCGCGATCCAGCGTTTCTTCCGGCCCATGGTCTGGGTGGTGAAGCGCGAGTTGACCTGGATTCCTTTTTTCGGTTGGGCGCTGAAGTCGATGAATGCGATAGCCCTGAACCGCGGCACCGGGCGCAAGGCGATCAACCAGCTGGTCACGGAGAGCCGTCAAAGCATGGACCAGGGACGCATCCTGATGCTGTTCCCGGAGGGCACGCGCGTGCCGCCGGGGCAAACCAAACCGTTTAAGCTGGGCGGTGCGATCGTGTCGCAGCGGACCGGCTACTCGGTGCTGCCGATCGCGCACAACGCGGGTGAATTCTGGCCCCGGCACAGCTGGATCAAGTGGCCGGGCACTATTCGTGTCGTTATCGGCAAGCCCATAGATCCCGAGGGTAAGGCGCCAGAAAAAATCATCGACGAGGTGGCGACCTGGATTCTCGCCGAATGCGACAGAATCAGCGACAAGTCGCAGTTACAGCGGCTTGGTATTTTATAATACCGGCTCAGCTTCCATTGCCGAGAGATCATGCCGGTAAACACCGACAAGAGGCCAGAAACCGGTATTGCCGCGGCGCTGTTGTGCCTGGCCGGGCAGGCTAATTATTGCGCCGGGATACCGGCTGCTGGCGGCGCCAGCGGTGATGCAGGTTTTACACCGGGATACCCCGCCGAATCCATGTTGCCGGGCGCAGTATTTTATCGATCACCAGGCCTGTCCGCTGGCGCCGCGGGCACTGCCGTTCGTACCCAACCCGTGACAGGGATTACAGCTTGTTAGCGCTGCGATTTAGTTTATTGCTACTGCTGTGTTACTCGGGCCTGGCAAACGCCCAGTGGACCGGTGTAGCGCTAGAACTCGGTAATTTCGATTCGGACTGGGAGTTTGAAAACGATACCCGCGAAGCGCAGATCAGCTCGATCAGTTTTCAAATCGAAGAAAAAACCGAGTCCAATCTCACGGTTGGCGCGACTATTGGTTATGTCGACCTGCGCGTGGTCGCCGACAGCGACAGCGCGGCGCAAACCAGGAAATTCGATGGCGAATTTATCGGCGTCTATTTGCGGCAACCATTCCGTATCAACGACAATAGCTCCCTTTATGGCGCCTTCAGTATTCGCTACACCAGCGGTCGCGAGAGCGGCGCTGACGAAGATCGCGCGGAGATCGACTGGACACAAAGCGTTTTTGAACTTGGCTTTAGCCTGCGTTATGCAAATTTACGCATCACACCCTATACCGCCTACCACGATATCGATGGCGATATCAACGCCGATACTACCGACGTATTCGAGATGGATGAAGCGCTGAGCCACGGGCTGCGCTTCGATTATTTTGTCGAGGAAACCGCTTTCATTCGCTTCGAAATTGTCAGTGGCGGGTTCGCCGGCGGATACCTCAATTTCGTCCGCCGCTATGAATGAAAAGCGGTCAGATATGCGGGCGAATCAGTCGCCGTTACGGTACTGGTTTATGCGCTCGTTATAGGCATCGACCAGTGCGTCGATTTTGGCCTGATCGTACTCGCGCAAACCGCTTAACACCATTTTCTTTTGTCCTTTACCCACCGATTCACCGTTACAACTGAGATCGTAGTTCAGGGCAACGTCACCGCGTTTGCCGTAGAGCCGAAATATATTGTCGGTTAGCGCCAGGTCAACCGAGTCGATGTCGAGGGTATCGAGCGAGATTCGCATGTGGTCGTATATCACCAGCGGTCTTTCGGTATTGATCATGACATTGTTTTCCCGCATCAACGGCACCAGTATATGCGGGAAGGTATGGCCGGAAAAGCGGACGTAGTTGCGCGTCAGCGACTCGATCAGGGCCATGTCTTTACTCTGCTGGCCGTTGCTGGAGACATCGAGATACTTTTTATCGTTTTCGTCGTAGATCGATATTTCACGCGCATTGACCTCCGGCAAGATCAGGGTGACGTCATCGCCAACCATGCCTGAAAATGAAAATCCCATGGTCTGCCGCAGGCCGTAATGATGGATGATGACCGAGAACAGCAGGTCGCCCGGAACACAAAACCGTTTTGAATCGGCGTCGTGAATCGAGTTAAAATCGCCGGCGACTGTTTTCGCGAAATCGCTCGCCTGTTGCCTGGTGAAAGAAAGTTTAGAGCCTTCCCGGTTATAGTATTTTTCTAGATTCATTTTATTTTATTCTCGGGTTAACTTCCTGCGGCCCAGGATGGTATCTTAACCCATTTTCAGGGTGGTAGTTAGTGTGATGGCAGTGGTTCAGAGGATTGGCAAACCCGGGTCTCGGCATGCTTAGTTGCAGCGGGCTGGCGTTGCGACGAGGGTCGACGCTGTTATTCGAAGCCGCCGATTTCAAGGTTTATGGGGGTCAGAAGCTTGGCATAACCGGTGCCAACGGATGTGGCAAGTCATCGCTGTTCGCGCTGATACGCGGCGAATTGTCGGCCGACCAGGGGGATTTCGGGTTTCCGAAAGACTGGATGGTGGCGGCGGTCGAACAGGAGACGCAACTGAGCCCGCGGGTGGCGCTCGAATATGTTATCGATGGTGACATCGAGTTGCGACAAACCGAGGCCAGGCTGGCGCAAGCCGAGTCCGAACAGGATTCGCTGCAGATTGCCAGCTGTCATGAACGACTGCAGGAAATCGATGGCTATCAGGCCGAGAGCCGCGCCGCTCGCTTGCTGGCGGGGCTGGGCTTCGTCGAGGCCGAGATACGGCGGCCACTTAACAGTTTTTCCGGTGGCTGGATCATGCGACTCAACCTGGCGCGGGCACTGATGTGCCGCTCGGACCTGCTGTTGCTCGACGAGCCGACCAATCATCTCGACCTGGATGCGGTGATCTGGCTCGAGCAGTGGTTGAAACGCTATCGCGGCAGTCTGTTGCTGATATCACACGATCGTGACTTTCTCGATGCGGTCGTCGACAGCATCGCGCATATCGAAAATCAGCGTATTACGCTGTACCGTGGCAACTATTCCGCCTTCGAAATGCAGCGCGCCGAACGCCTGGCGCAACAGCAGGCGGCACATCAAAAACAACAACAGAGCATTGCGCATATGCAAGGCTATATCGAACGCTTCCGCGCCAAGGCCAGCAAGGCGAAGCAGGCGCAGAGCCGCATCAAGGCGCTCGAGAAAATGCAGCTGATCGCGCCAGCGCATATCGACTCACCGTTTCATTTCGAGTTTCGCGCGCCGACCGCGTTGCCCAGCTCGTTGGTTAAGATCGATCACGTCGCCACGGGATACGGTGACACAACGGTGCTCGAAAACATCGAGTTTTCGCTGATACCAGGCGAGCGTATCGGCTTGCTCGGACTGAACGGCGCCGGCAAATCGACTTTCATCAAATTGCTGGCGGGTGAGTTGCAGCCTTTCAGCGGTGAGGTGACGCGCGCCAAAGAGTTACGTATTGGATACTTCGCCCAGCACCAGGTAGAGCAACTCGATCTCGAAGCGAGCGCCCTGTTAACCATGCAACGACTCGATGCGGGGTTGAGCGAGCGTGAGATCCGCAGTTTTCTCGGTGGCTTTAATTTTCGCGGCGACAAGGTGTTGCAGGCGGTATCGACCTTCTCCGGCGGGCAGAAGGCGCGCCTGGTACTGGCTTTGCTGATCTGGCAACGCCCCAATCTGCTGTTGCTGGACGAACCTACCAATCACCTCGACCTGGAAATGCGCCTGGCGCTGAACCAGGCGCTGCAGGGTTTCGAAGGCAGCGTGATCCTGGTATCGCACGATCGCCACCTGTTGCGCAGTGTCTGCGATGATTTATGGCTGGTTGATCGCGGAGCGCTGCTCACTTTCGATCAGGATCTCGATGCTTACCCCGCCTGGCTGGCCCGGCGCAACGCGGGTGGTCAGAGTCGCGGCGCGCCGGTCGCCGCGAACAAGCAGGACAATCGTCGTGCGCTGAAAACCTATACCGCCAGGTTGAACAAGATAGAGCGCGAAATGGCCAGTCTCAACGCGCAACGGGCGCGCCTGGAGCAACAGTTGAGCGATAACTCGATCTACGATGCAGACAACCGCGACACGCTGAACTCCACCCTGGCGGCCCAGGCCGAGAACCAGCAGCGACTGAATCTGGCGGAGGAGAACTGGCTGCAGTTAAGCGAAACCATCGAGGCGATGGCGCAATAGTCGGGTTAGGCCGAACGGCAGTCACAGACAATTTTACCCAGGGTTTTAAGCGCGCCCTCGGTCTCGGGAGTCCACGGAGAGCCGCAGTTGATGCGCATATGATTTCTAAAACGGCGCGTCGCCGAGAACAATATGCCCGGGGTAATCGCGATGTTATGTTCGAGGGCACGGTTGAAAATATCAATGCAGTCGCATCCTTTGGGCATTTCCACCCAGAGTACGTTGCCGCCATGCGGATGCGAGATGCGGGTACCTTCGGGAAAATTTTTCGCGATCATGAAGCGGCCGCGTTCAACCTGTTCGCGCATCGCGACGCGCAGGCGGACCAGGTGCCGATCATACTGCCCGCTGCTGAGGAATTCGGCCAGCGCGAGCTGGTTGATCGACGATGTCGCCGATGACCAGGCCTGTTTAAACTGTAAAAACTTTTTGTGGTAGCGGCCCGCGATCACCCAGCCCACGCGGTGACCCGGGGCCAGGGTTTTGGAAAAAGACGAACAGCTCAGCACGATATTATTGAGATCGTATGACTTGGCGGGGCGGGGCGGTTTATCGCCAAAGTAAACGCTGCCGTAAACGTCGTCCTCGATTAACGGGATATCGCGTTCCGCCAGCAGGTTGACGAGCTCGCGTTTCCTCTCCTCGGGCATCTGACAGCCCAGCGGGTTGCTGGTGTTGGGCGATGCCATCACCGCCTTGATATCCATGGTGTCGAAGGCTTCTTCGAGCGCGTCGATGTTCAGCCCGGTTACCGGGTCGGTATCGATTTCAACCGCGAGCATGCCCATCTGTTCGATCATCCGCAGCACGGCAAAATAGGTCGGCGATTCGACCGCGATAATATCTCCGCGTTTGGCCACGGTGCGCAGGCTAATCGACAATGCCTCGGTCGCGCCCGAGGTGATAATAATGTCGTCGGCACTAATCCGGGTGTAGTTCTGGGCGTACTGCTGGGCGATTTGTTCGCGCAACTTTCGATCCCCGGGTGGAAACAGGTAGTCCATGCTTCTTTGCGGGTAACGGCTGATGATGCTGCGTGTCGCGCGCGTGAGCGACTTGACCGGCATGAATTCCATCGAAGGATTCGATGTTCCGAACGGGGTGATGCGCGGATTGTTGGCGTTGCGGAAGACTTCTTCGAACAGGTCGCCGAAACGTACCCGGCGGGCCCGGCCATGGGTCGCGGCCGGTTTATCGATATCGTTGATTTGATTAACCAGCGCGTTGACGTAAAATCCGGATTGCGGTTTGGCGTTCAGTATTCCCTGGTCTTCGAGGTTGACATATGACTGGGTAATCGTTGCAATACTGACCCCAAGCTGTTTGCTGAGTTTGCGCAGCGATGGTGCCTTGTCGCCGGGTTTGAGATCTCCCTTTTCGATCAACTCGTTGATGTAGCGCGAGACCTGGGCGTATTTGTAGGTTTCGGGGCGCGTAACTGTCATGGTATTCCGCCAACTGTTGTGTAGTGATTTTAAAAAAAGTGTAACTGTTATTATAACAGTTCGGTCCATATTATTGCATCATTGCCGCTGCGGCAGGTTTCCTGCCCTGGCAACAAGTTAAAACCCCCTCCTCCTCCTCAGGTTTTGACTTATATTTAAGCCCTCCCGTTTTCGGGAGGGCTTTTTTTTGCCTGCAGACCTGCTGCGCTTGAGCACATGGATGTGCCGCTCCGGCGCTCCGGCGCTCCGGAGTGCCGGGAGCGCAACCCGGCCTGCGACGGTCTGCAGGCAAAAACCTTCAAACTGACTGATGTGCTTGCGACTTTTGAAACAGTTTAGGCCTGTGTCGTTCTCGAGTGGGTGATGTAGGTGGCAGGGGCAGACAAAATCCAATTACAACTGGTCTGGTCGCAAGTTGAGGAATGGCGCGCTCGGCGGGAGTCGAACCCACGACCTTTGGCTTCGGAGGCCAACACTCTATCCAACTGAGCTACGAGCGCTTCGTTATTCCTGCGATGCCCGGCAGGGCAGGGACGTGATTGTAAACCATCGCACCGCGGTTTAGGCGTATTCGACAAATAATTTTTGCGAATTGGTTGTTTTTCGAGGATAATGCGCTGCGTTTCAGACCCACCCAAATCCTGGAGTCACATGTGAGTGCTACTCAACACGATACTTTTTCGACGCACAATATGACCGTCCTCGGCGGACTGCTGTTTATTGCGTTGATTATCGGAGAAGTTGTTATTGGTCCCCATAGCGGCGAGGAGACCATGGTTGAGGCGGTCGACAGCATTGAAGACATCGCCATGCGATTAAAGCCGATCGTGTCCCTCGATGATATTCGCAACAACATGACGGTTGCTTCCGCGGCAGGTGACACGGCCAGCAAGTCACCCGCTCAACTCTATCAGGGCGCATGTCTCGCCTGTCATACGACCGGTGCCGCTGGTGCGCCGAAAATCGGCGACGCAGGCGCATGGAAAGAGCGCCTGGCAAATGGCCTGGATTCGCTGGTTGCTTCTGCAATCAAGGGCATTGGCGCCATGCCACCGCGCGGTGGATCTCAATACAACGACGACCAGATCAAGGTCGCCATCGAATACATTCTCGACCAGTCAAAGTGACAACGCCTTAAGGCGTTGTCATCCCGGAAAAGGCGCCAGCCTTACCGATGCGTCGGACCGCCGGGATCTCGACCAGAGCACGCGGTTCGGTAAATACCTCGGTCGACAAGTCCGAACCCCCGGCGATTTCATCCCGAAAAGCGCAGCAGCCTTTCTGCCCGGGCCAGCGGAATGAGCGCAAAACTCAATAACCGGTAACTCTTCGCAACTGTTTTGTAAGTTAGTCCGATTTACGGTCGTCGCCGATCCCTCTGGCGATAGGATATGGCTTCGGCGACATGGGCCTCGCTAATTCGCTCTGCCTGCGCCAGGTCGGCAATCGTGCGCGCCAGCTTGAGCAGTTTGTGATAACTGCGAGCCGAGAGGCGCAGCTTGTCGATCGCCTGCAGCATCATCTGTTCGAGTTTCTTATCGGGAGCGCATGCCTCCAGCAAATCCTGATTGTCGAGCCTGGCGTTGATGCAATCCTGTCGCGCCTGTTGGCGTTGGCGCGCGGCCTCGACCCGTTGGCGAACCAGCTCGCTGGTTTCGGCGGATTGGCTGTTTGTGTTTAGCAGTTCGCGATGCTGCAGCCGACCCAGCTCGATCTGAATATCGATTCGATCGAGTAGCGGCGCCGATAGTTTATTGCGAAAGCGGTGCAGCTGTTCCGCGGAACATTCGCAGGCTTTTATCGAATCGCAGCCGCCCGGGCAGGGATTCATCGCCGCGATCAATTGAAACCGCGCTGGAAAAATCGCCTTGCCCGAAGCGCGCGAAATATGGATGCACCCGGTTTCCAGCGGCTCTCTCAAAACCTCTATTACACCGCGCCTGAATTCGGTTAATTCGTCGAGAAACAGCACGCCATTATGCGCCAGCGATATTTCACCCGGCTTCGGGTTGCTGCCGCCACCCGCCAGTGCAACCGCCGATACCGTGTGATGGGGGGACTGGAACGGGCGTTCGAGCCAGGTCGCAGGATCGATCGATTGCTGGCTTATCGAGCGGATACTGGCGAGACTCATGGCCTCATCTTCGCTCATTGGCGGCAGAATCGAATTCAGGCGTTGCGCCAGCATGCTCTTGCCCGTACCCGGCGGGCCCATCATCAACATATGATGTCCGCCGGCAGCGGCAATTTCGAGTGCACGTTTGGCCTGACGTTGGCCACGGACTTCGCACAGATCGAGTCGGTACCGGGGCAGCTGCGGTGCAGGCCTCGGTGCAGTGACCGGCAGCGCCTCGTCGCGATTGAGGCTGGCGCACAGCTGTGCCAGCGAATCGGCCAACTGCACCTGGAGATCACGCACCAAAAGCGCCTCTGCCTGGTTTGGACGCGGAATAGTGACCGCCTGGCCAGCCTTCCTGCTGGCTATCAGCGCCGGCAGCAAACCTTCGATTTTGCGGCACTCACCGCTCAGGGCGAGTTCACCGAAGCAGGCGTTAGCGGCTATTTTCGAGAGATTGACCTGACTGGAGGCGGCCAGGATGCCCAGCGCGATCGGCAAATCATAGCGACCACCCTCCTTGGGGAGATCGGCCGGGGCCAGATTGACGGTGATTCGCCGTGCCGGAAATTCGAAACCGGAATTCAGGATGGCGGAGCGCACCCGATCGCGCGCTTCGCGCACCGCCGTCTCTGGCAGGCCGACGACGGTGAAGGCCGGCAATCCGCTGGATATATGTACTTCGACGCGTACTTCCGGGGCATTGATGCCCAGCTGCGCCCTGGTGCTTAACTGAGTGAGTGACATGACAGAATCCTTCCTCTTGATCAACAAGCCTGTGTAGTGGCTTTAAGCTGCGCTTCCTGCGCTCTCGGCGGCAGTCTAACACGAAAATAATGCGATTTGCCCCGGCGCCGTTCGATCTGAGCGGCCTTTATGCAGGGCGACTCACCCGAATGCGCAGGCTCTCTATCCCCGAAGGAATATTAGTATATTAGGGTTTATTAATATAATGACCCGACAAAATTACCTTGACGATAATAAGAGGGTTCACGATATGCGCATTAAACGACTATCAGCCGTATTCTCGGCTGCTTTACTGGCAGTTACGGTTGCCGTTGCCAGTTCGGTATCGATTGCCAATGAGGAAAAGGCAAATCCGTCCGAACACAAGTTTGAACTTGCCAAGCAGTATTACGGGCAGTGCACCGCTACCGACAGCTCGCAATTTGACGCGATCATGCCCCAGCTAAAGGCTTTCACCGATATGGAAATCATGGCCGCAACCATGGCGGATCCGGCTAAATTTGCGCAATTGATGACCGTAGTCAACGACCCGCGCACGATCCACGTTATGAGCAAATGCGCGACCGAGCCCGTCATGTGGGATACCTGGATGAACGGCATGACGGATCTCAACAAGATGAGTCGCGCCATGGGCCATTTCATGAATCCAAACATGTACATGCAGTGGATGATGGCGCCGATGAATCCAGCCATGTACCAGCCGATGATGCAGATGGCGGATCCGAGCTATTACACCCGCTGGACGAACGCGATGATGAATCCGGCGTTTTACCAGCCGATCATGTCGATGGCGGATCCCAACTGGTATACCCCCCGAATCAACTGGATGATGAATCCGCAGTCGATGCAACCGATGTTCAACATGATGAACATGGGCGGTTATTTTGCCCCGGCGCCTGCAGCTGGAAGCAAGGCGGTAGAGCCTGCGAACTAGGACGTTAACGACTGGCGCGGTATACTTGCCGCGCCAGTTTTCTCACTGCAACAGGAGCAGGATATGAAACCGAATGTAGGAACCGTTGATCGCGCAATTCGCGCCATAGTCGGCATTGCATTAATTGCTGCGTTGCCGTTGGGTCTGTTGCAGGGAACACCGGGTATCGTAGCCCTGGTGGTTGGTGTCGTCCTGGTGGGAACTGCGGTGCTTCGCTGGTGCCCTCCCTACGCGTTACTTGGCATCAATACCGGCGCCGGCAAAGAGTAGTAACTTTCGAGTAGCGGAGCGTGCGGGCCGGCACTATCCGCGCATCAGTCCAGCGTTTTTTCCAGCTCCTTCAAGCGGGCTTCAAGCGCCTCCAGTTTTTCCCGGGTGCGCGCCAGTACCCTTGCCTGAATATCGAATTCTTCACGACTCACCATTTCATAGTTTGCCAGCTGCTGCTGCAGCAGGCTTTTCAGGCGTGCATCAAAGTCTGATTTCGCCTGTTGTAGACCAGGCGGTAGCAGCTCATTGATCTTGTCGGACAGGCGGTTGATGGTTTGATTATCAATCATAAATGCCCCAAATAAATGCATTAGTTTGAATATATGCACAAAAACTGTGCAAATACGGGCTTAAAGAAGCCAATATTACCCATAATTTGCTTGCTTGCCCAGAGTCGCCAAAATTTACCCCGATTTTAATTCGGAGGTTATTCATGAAAATCATTACAGCGATAATCAAGCCGTTCAAGCTCGATGACGTTCGCCAGGCACTCGGAGATATTGGCGTGCAGGGTGTGACGGTTTCGGAGGTGAAAGGCTTTGGTCGTCAGAAGGGGCACACCGAGCTATACCGGGGTGCGGAATACGTGGTCGATTTTTTACCCAAGGTGAAACTCGAGATTGCCATCAATGACGATCTCGTTGATCAGGCGATCGAAGCGATCACTTCCAGCGCCAACACCGGCAAGATTGGCGACGGCAAAATTTTTATCACACCCCTCGAACAGGTTGTCCGTATCCGTACGGGCGAATCTGGTCCAGACGCACTTTAGGAGGACAGCATGGAAAACCAGATTTTTCAGTTACAGTACGCTCTCGATACATTTTATTTTCTCGTCTGTGGCGCATTGGTCATGTGGATGGCTGCCGGCTTCGCCATGCTCGAAGCGGGCCTGGTGCGCTCCAAGAACACGACTGAAATCCTGACCAAGAATATCGCCTTGTTCGGGGTCGCCTGCACGATGTACATGGTTTGTGGTTATTCGGTAATGTACGGCGGTGGCGAGTTCACGATGTTCCTGGCCGGTATTGTTGGTGATGGCGTTACCGGTGCTGAAGAGCCCGCAACCTATGCGCCGTCTGCCGACTTTTACTTCCAGGTCGTGTTCGTCGCAACCGCCATGTCCATCGTCTCGGGCGCGGTCGCAGAGCGCATGAAGCTGTGGGCTTTCCTGGTCTTCGCCGTTGTTATGACAGGACTGATATACCCGCTGGAGGGTAGCTGGACCTGGGGTGGCGCGCCAGTCTTCGGTCTGTACACCCTCGGCGACCTTGGCTTCTCCGACTTTGCCGGCTCCGGCATCGTACACATGGCGGGTGCTTCCGCGGCGCTTGCGGGCGTAATTCTGCTTGGTGCGCGTAAGGGTAAATATGGCAAGGGTGGCCAGATCTACGCGATCCCGGGCGCCAACCTGCCGTTGGCGACGCTCGGCACCTTCATCCTGTGGTTGGGCTGGTTCGGCTTCAACGGCGGTTCCGTGCTGGCCACGTCGTCGGTCGAAAGCGCCAACGCGGTCGCGGTCGTATTCATGAACACCAACGCGGCGGCGGCTGGCGGACTGATTGCCGCTATGATCCTGGCGCGTATCATGTTCGGCAAGGCGGACCTGACGATGGCGTTAAACGGCGCGTTGGCTGGACTGGTGGCGATTACCGCCGAGCCGTCGACGCCAACGCCATTGCTGGCGACAATGTTCGGTGCCCTTGGCGGGCTGCTGGTGGTGTTTAGCATCGTGACCATGGACAAGCTCAGGATCGACGATCCGGTTGGCGCGATCTCGGTGCATGGTGTTGTCGGTCTGCTCGGCCTGTTGCTGGTGCCGATTACCAACGATAGCGCCAGCTTTTCCGGCCAGATTATCGGCGCGCTGACAATATTCGTCTGGGTATTCGCCGCCAGTTTCGCGACCTGGTTCGTGATCAAGATGATCATGGGCATCCGCGTCAGCGAAGAAGAAGAGTACGATGGCGTCGATCTCTCCGAATGTGGCATGGAGGCCTATCCGGAGTTTACCAACGCTACCAGTTAAACTGGTGAAAAAGGGGCCGGCAGCTCTGCCGGCCCCGTCTTCTCTGTGCTAACATGCGCCTGAACAAAATAGTAATTTGCCATGTTGTGCCATATCTACCGCAGTAATCTTAAACTCGACACCTACCTCTACCTGCTCGACAAGGATGATTTTTCGATTCTTCCACAGGAGCTGTTGCGCGTGTTTGGACCGCCCGAGTTCAGTTTCAGCTTCGATTTGACCGGCGAGCGCGAACTCGCCAAGGAAGATGCCGCCGAGGTGATCGAAAATCTTTCGATCCAGGGTTACCACCTGCAGTTGCAGAGCGACGAACTCATCGAAGAACTGCTCGCCCGCAAAGCGATCAACTGACAACTAGTAACGAATCCTGTATGACCTGCAGGATTCGTTACTAGTTGTCATCGCGGAAAGTGCGGAAGCACTTATCCGGGATATCCCAACCTGTCGTCGATGTTCGCCGAAGCATGAGTGTTCCTGCAACAGCGAAGCCTTTTGCGCGCAGGAACTTGAAGTGCAGCATCTCTTTGAACGGTTTGCTATGCGCCAGCTTGCCGCCCAGGTAGCTTTCCAGCGCAGAAGAAATCTTTTCGCTGGTCACGCGCTTGAGGAAGAAATGCTGCTGCTTGATTTCCAGGCGACGAACGTCACGCTGGTCGTTCTGTTCGTACACAGTGCCGCCATCGATTGCCATGAGCGCAGGGAAAGTGGCCAGGTGGTTTTCGACCAGCAGGCTGCTGTATTCGGGATTTAGCCGTAGTCGATTTATTCACCTAGAATCTGTCGCGTAGCGCATAGTAACTCATGCCGAGCACCAGGCCCGGCCAGCGCAGCAAGTCGCCCCCGGGAAAGCTCCGGGTCGGTATTTTGCCGAACAGGTCGAACTTTTCCGCTTCGCCCGACAGCGCGTCGGCAATCAGTTTGCCTGCCAGCGACGCCATCGCCACGCCCTGGCCCGAGTAGCCCTGTGCGTAATAGATAGCATTGCCGACGCGGCCGAAATGCGGCATGCGATTCAGCGTTACCGCGAGCGTGCCGCCCCAGGCGTAGTCGATGCGGCAATTGGCCAGTTGCGGATAAACCTGCACCATCGGTTTGCGCACGAAACTGGCGATGTCGCCCGGGAAATTCTGTCTATAGTTTTCGCCGCCGCCGAACAGCAGGCGTTTATCCGCCGACAGGCGATAGTAGTTGACCACGAAACGCGAGTCGGCAATTGCAACGTCGCGCGGATTGATCTCCCCGAGTAGCGCTTCGCTCAGGGGTTCGGTGGCGATAATGAAATTATTGATCGGCATGATCTTGCCGGCGACCCTGTTTTCGAGCTTGCCGAGATAACCGTTACAGGCGAGTACGATGTGCTCCGCCTCGATCACGCCACGCTCGGTTTGCACGCGACAGGGTTTACCTTCCTGGTAGCCGCTGACCGGGCTGTCCTGGTAGATTCTTGCGCCCGCTGCCAGCGCAGCATCGGCCAGACCGAGTGCATAGTTGAGCGGGTGCAAATGTCCGGCACCCATATCGAGACTGCCGCCGTGATAGCCTTCGCTGCCAACCAGTTCGGCCATGGCGTCGCGCTCGAGATAATCGATTTGCGCGTAGCTATACTCGCGCCGCAGGAAGTCGACATAGCGTTCGGTTCCTGGCGCATAACCGGGTTTATGATTCGGATGCGCGATACCCGGTTTCAAATCACATTCGATCCGATGCCTGGCGACCAGTTGTTTGACGATATCTTTGGCGGACTCGGCGAGTTCCCAGAACTGTCGCGCCGTATCGGCGCCGACCATTTCTGTGAGTTCGATCTGATCCTTGCGCTGCCCGCTGCAGACCTGCCCGCCATTTCGACCGGAAGCGCCCCAGCCCGGTTTACGCGCCTCGAGCAGTACCACGTCATAACCGCGCTCGGCGAGATGCAGTGCGGATGACAGGCCGGTATAACCGCCGCCGATGATGCAGACGTCGGCGCGCGACGAGCCATCCAGCGCGCCTGGCGAAATTTCCCGGTTGCGCGTCGCCTGATAATAGGAGTCCGGGTAATCGTTTGTGTCGCTGCGGTCCTGGACCAGTTTGAAAGCCATTCGGCCGTAATCAGGCGATTGCTTTCTGGGTCAGGTCGAGACACTGCCAGGCGCGTTCGATAAAAACGTCGACATCGCCGTGTTGCAGAATCAGCGGCGGTGAAATAATCATCGAATCGCCGACCGCGCGCATCACCAGGTTGTTGTCGAAGCAGTAATCACGGCATATGCCGCCAACGCCGAGATCCTTGTCGAACCTGATAAAGTTTTCCTTGTCCTTGACCAGTTCCAGCGCGCCGAGCATACCGACGCCGCGGACTTCACCGACCAGCGGGTGCTCGCCGAGCTCTCGCAATCGCTTTTGTAGATAGGGCGCGGTCGATTCGCGCACGGTTTGCACGATATTTTCACGCTGCATCAGCTTGATATTAGCGATGGCCACGGCCGCGCACACGGGATGACCGGAGTAGGTATAGCCGTGATTGAACTCGCCACCCTGGTTGATCAGGACGTCCATGATCTTGTCTGCCACCATGACCCCGCCGATCGGCAGGTAACCCGATGACAGGCCCTTGGCGATCGGCATCAGGTCAGGTTTTAAATCATAGTAGTTGCTGCCGAACCATTCGCCGGTGCGACCAAAACCGCAGATGACCTCGTCAGCCACCAGCAGAATGCCATAGTGCTCACATATCTTTTTCACTTCCGGCCAGTAGCTGTCGGGCGGCACGATAACGCCACCGGCGCCCTGGATCGGTTCGGCGATAAATGCGGCCACCCTGTCGACGCCGAGTTCCTCGATCTTGTCGGCAATCGATTGTGCCACCTGGCGGCCGAATTCATTACGATCGAGATCGGTGCCGAGTTCGCAGCGCCGGGCGAACCAGTTGGGTTGCTCGACGTGCACGATATCCGGAATCACGCCGCCCTGTTTGTGCATGTCTTCCATGCCGCCGAGGCTCGAAGAGGCAATAGTGCTGCCGTGATAGGCATTTTTACGGCTGATGACGACGCGTTTCTCGGGTTTGCCGAGGATATCCCAATAGCGCCATACGAGTCGCAGCACGGTGTCGTTGGCTTCGGAGCCGGAGCTGGTGAAAAACGCGTGGTGCATGTGCGCCGGGGTTACTTCCGCCAGCAACGCAGAGAGCTCCGCCGCGGGCGGCGTCGAGGTCT
Source organism: uncultured Gammaproteobacteria bacterium (assembly GCA_963768295.1). GTDB lineage: Bacteria > Pseudomonadota > Gammaproteobacteria. The sequence continues at coordinate 91,005 of CAVYHN010000027.1, forward strand.
TGAAGAAAGCGTTGTAGTAGGGCAGTTGCCGAATTTGCGCCGAGGCTGCCTCGATCAGGTCCTTTTGCCCGTAACCCATGTTGACGCACCACAGGCCTGCCATCATGTCGAGCAGCTCGTTACCTTCGGAATCGGTCAGGTAGACACCCTGCGCCGATTCGATAATGCGCGGCGGCTTTTGCAATAAATCGTTGGGATTGGTAAACGGGTGCAGATGATGAGCACCATCGAGGTTTTGCCATTTTTCGGTATTGCTCAAATCCGTAGCGCTTGCTTGTGTCATAGTTTTCACCTCAGACTTTTAACAGTAAATGCTCTCGTTCCCAGGGACTGATTACATTAAGAAAATTATCGAACTCGACTTCCTTTACCGCGACGTAAACGTCGATAAAGGTTGCGCCCAGGATTTCGCGTAACTCCTGGCAATCCTTGAGACGCTGCAACGAATCGAACCAGTGACGTGATAGCTGCATGGGTTGGTCGTAGGCGTTGCCGTTCAGCGCCGCGGTCGGTTTCAATCCCTGTTTCATGCCGAGATAGCCGCAAGCCAGCGAGGTTGCGATCGCCAGGTAAGGGTTGACGTCGGCCGACGCGATCCGGTTTTCTACCCGCATCGCCTTGGGATTGTTGTCCGGCACGCGAAAACCGGTGGTGCGATTGTCGAAATCCCAGTGGAAGTTGATGGGCGCGGCCATCTCCCTGACGATACGGCGGTAGGAATTGACGTAGGGCGACATCAGCGCCATCGCCTCGGGCAGGAAATGCTGCAGGCCGGCGATATGGCTCAGCAGCAATTCGTTGGGTTTGCCATCGGGCGTAGAAAAAATGTTTTCGCCCGATTCCGGGTCTTCGACGCTTTGGTGGATATGCATCGCGCTGCCCGGCTGTGCTTCCATCGGCTTGGCCATGAAAGTGGCGTAAAGATCGTGGCGCAGCGCGGATTCACGCACCGTGCGTTTGAACAGGAAAGCCTGGTCGGCGAGCTCCACCGGATCGCCGTGCAGCAGGTTGATCTCCATCTGGCCCATGCCTTCCTCGTGAATCAGGGTGTCGATTTCCAGTCCCTGGGCTTCGCAATAGTCGTACATGTCGTCGAACATCGGATCGAAGTCGTTAACCGAGTCGATGTTGTAGGATTGCCCGCTGCGTTCGGCGCGGCCGGTGCGGCCAATCGGCGGCAGCAGCGGATTCTTGGGGTCGAGATTTGGCTGCAGCAGGTAAAACTCGAGTTCTGGTGCTACCACCGGTTTCCAGCCCTCGGCGCGATAAAAATCGAGCACCCGGCGCAGCACCTGGCGCGGAGCGAAGGCGATGGGATTGCCCTTCATGTCGAAGCAGTCGTGGATTACCTGCGCTGATGGTTCGCGCGCCCAGGGTAGCAGGCGGATCGTGTAGGGGTCCGGTGTCAGCATCATATCGATATCGAGCGGATTGATTTTGTCACTGATATCGGGATAGTCCCCGGTAACCGATTGCATGAATATCGACTGTGGCATGCGCAAGGTCGTGGCGTCGGTGAACTTGGAGGCGGGCATGATTTTGCCGCGCGCTGCGCCCGCGAGATCGGGGACTATGCACTCGACTTCGGTAATCTGGTGTTGTTCGATCCAGTCTTTCATGTGATTTCGTATATTTGCCGTTATGAAAGGTTCGGGATGAGCCTTTCTGTAGCCCCAAGCATAGTTGAGAATTCACGAATCGCGCAATTGTGATCACAAAATTTGGTAAAGTCAAATAGCCATTTTTAATGCTCTCGAGGGTAATTTGCCCGCCTTGAATTGACATGCAGACCGACCAGGGTATAGCCTCGCCGGGTTATCGATGATCGCATTAATACAGGAGGAGCAGGTATGACAGACGGTTTTAGTTTACGTACGCGCCGATCGGGCGGCGCAACCCCGGCGCTGGAAAACTGGGGTGTCGACTGCGAGTATGGCCTGCTGCGCGACGTGTTGCTGGGTCCGGCCGACAATTACAAGTGGCTCGAAACCAGTTCGGTGTCGAAGAAAAGCATTCGCCGTAACTACGAGTTCGATGCCACGGTTGCGCGGCGCCAGCATGCGGAAATGGTTTCGGCTTACCAGTCGGCCGATGTCCAGGTGCATCTGCACGAGCCTGATCCAGTCCTGCCTTACCAGATTTTTGCGCGCGACTCGTCGGTGATGACGCCTTATGGCGCGATTATCACCAGCATGGCGAACTGGTGGCGGCGCGGCGAAAACTTTCGCGCGCTGGAAACCTATGAGCGCCTCGGGATTCCGATTTATGACTGCGTCACCGCCGGCAGCTTCGAGGGCGGCGATTTCAACGTCATCGAACCGGGCGCGGTGCTGATCGGCTGGGAGGGTGACGAAGGCCGCAGCCAGGAGCAATCGGCGCTGCAGTTGAAAAACTGGTTTGAAGCCGAAGGCTGGGAAGTCAAGCTGGCCGACATCGATCCATTTTACGTGCACATCGACCTGATGGTTGTGATGCTGGCGCCCAAGCTGGCGGCGGTTTGCCTCGAGTCGACCGACCCTGAAATAGTCGACTGGCTTAAGTCGAAAAATATCGAAATCGTTTCGGTGCCGTTCCAGGATACGCTCGATCTCGGCTGTAACGTCGTGGCGCTCGGTAACGACCGGGTGTTGATGCCTGAGAAGAGCCAGGTGCTCAAGGAGAAGCTACGCGCGCACGGGCTCGAGATATTCGATCCTGACGTGTCGATGATTACCCCCGGCGGCGGCGGTGTGCACTGCATGTGCCAGGCCCTGCGGCGCGATCCGGGTTAGGATGATAGGCGAGGCAGGGCAGGTTTTCCTGACAGGAAAAACTCAGTCTGTCCCCTATTACTGTGTGGCATCGGGGGTCAGATTTCTTCGCTCATCTTGAGTTCGAGTTCGCGTTGTTTTTGCTGGCGGAACATGATCCAGGCTGCGAGCAATACTCCAATTGCGACGACGAGGATGATGATGGTCGCGAGCGCATTGATGTCGGGACGCAAGCCGAGGCGTATGCGCGAATATATCAGTATCGGCAGCGTCACCGCACCCGGGCCGGTGACAAAGCTCGCGATAATCAGGTCGTCGAGCGACAGCGTGAACGCGAGCAACCAGCCTGCCAGCATGCCCGGCGCCAGCAACGGCAGCGTAATATCGGTGAGCACTCGAAACGGTTTGGCGCCAAGATCCTGTGCGGCCTCCTCCAGGTCCTGCGCCATGCCGGTAAGGCGTGACTGGATGATGACCGCGACGTAGGCCATGGAGAAGGTGATGTGCGCGATCGTGATCGTGGTAAAGCCGCGTTGATCGGGCCAGCCGATGAATTCCTTCAGGGTAATGAACAACAGTAGTAACGACAGGCCGGTAATGACTTCGGGCATGACCAGCGGTGCTGAAATCATGCCACTGAACAGGGTGCGGCCCTTGAAGCGCCCGAAGCGCACCAGCGCCAGGCCGGCGAGGGTGCCGAGCAGCATGGCGAAGGTAGCGTTTACGGTCGCCACTTTCAGGCTGAGAACCACCGCTTCCCAGACTTCTTCGCTCTCGAACAGCACGCCGTACCATTTGGTGGAGAAACCACCCCAGACCGGCACGATCCTGGACTTGTTGAACGAGTAGAACACCAGCAGGATCATCGGGATGTAGAGGAACGCGATGCCGAAGCAGGTGGTGGTGATTAAAAAATATGAGCGCTTGCCGTTGTTCATTCGGCTTCGTTCTGTTTCATCTGGATGTGCTGGTACAGCATCATCGGCAACACCAGTAACAGCAATAACGCGATGGCGACCGCCGAGGCTACGGGCCAGTCGATGTTGGCGTTGAACTCGTTGTAAAGTATCCGTCCGATCATCAGCACGTTACCGCCGCCGAGCAGGTCGGGAATCACGTATTCGCCGGTCGCCGGAATAAATACCAGCAGCGAGCCGGCGATGATTCCCGGCATCGTCATCGGCAAGGTGACGGTAAAGAAGGTCGTCATCGGCTTGGCGCCGAGATCGGCGGCGGCCTCGAGCAGGGTCCAGTCGAGTTTTTCCATGTTGGCGTAAAGCGGCAAAATCATGAAGGGCACGTAGGTATAGACGATACCGACGTAAACCGCGAACGTGGTATACAGCATTTGCAGCGGCTCGTCGATGATGCCGATTGCGATTAACAGGTTGTTGATGGTGCCCTGGTCGGCGAGCAATCCCATCCAGGCGTAGACGCGCAACAGGAAGGAAGTCCAGAACGGCAGGATGACCAGCATCAACAGGACGTGCTTGGTAGTATGGTCTGCGCGTACGATCGCGTAAGCCATCGGGTAGCCCACTAGCAGGCAGAGGATGGTCGAGATCGAAGCAATCTTGAGCGAGTTCAGGTAGGTCTTGGCATAGAGATCGTCTTCCCACAGGTAGGCGTAATTGTCGATCACCACGCGGATGTGCATGATGCCCTCGTCGACCCAGTCGATCATCGGGGTAAAGGGCGGGCTGGCGATAACGGCTTCCGCGAGGCTGATTTTGAGCACGATAAAAAACGGCGCAAGGAAGAATAGCAACAGCCAGAAAAATGGGATGAACAGTACCAGCGAGCGCCAGTTGCGCTGCAGCAGGTAGCCCAGGCGGTGCAGCAGCCTGTCCTGCAGGGAGCGCTCCGCGGATTCGCTCATTTCGTCAAAACCACCGAACTGGAAGCATCCCAGCTCAGGTAGACTTCTTCGTCCCAGTCGATCGGCGGGTTGCCGTCTTTGGGGCGATGCAGGTTGGGCGAGGTCACTTCGACGATGTGCTTGTCTGCCACCAGCACGCGATAGGTCGAAGTGCCACCGAGGTAGCCGATGTCGTTTACCATGCCCCTGGTGCAGTTGGTATCGGGATTGGTGGGGGGCTGCTTCGAAATTCTTATTTTCTCCGGTCGCAGCGAGACCCAGACTTTACTACCTTCCGGAATCGACATGCCGTGATCGACGTAAAAATTACAGGTCGGATCCTTACACTCGACGATAACGTGATCGGTGCCGTTTTCGATAACCCGACCGTCGAACATGTTCGCGTTGCCGATAAAATTGGCCACCAGGCGCGAACCCGGGAATTCGTAGATTTCGGTCGGGGTGCCGATTTGCTGCAGGCGTCCGACGTCCATGACCGCGATGCGCGTCGACAGGGTCATCGCTTCTTCCTGGTCGTGGGTTACGACGACGAAGGTAACGCCGAGCTTGTCCTGGATATTCATCAACTCGTACTGGGTTTGCACCCGCAGGCGCTTGTCGAGCGCCGCCAGGGGTTCGTCGAGCAGCAGCATCTTGGGCTGCTTGATCAGCGCGCGCGCCAGCGCGACCCGCTGTTTCTGGCCGCCCGATAACTGGTGCGGCTTGCGTTTGCGAAACTGGCTCAGCTCGACCATCTCCAGCATCTCCTCGACACGCTGCTCGATTTCGGCTTTCGCGATCCCGTCGCGCCGCAAACCGTAGCCGACGTTGCTCTCCACGTTCATATGTGGAAAAAGCGCATATGACTGGAACATCATATTAACCGGACGTTCGTAGGGCGGCACGTCGTTCATATTGACGCCGTCGATTATAATCGAGCCGGAGGAAGGGGTTTCGAAGCCGGCGAGCATGCGCAGCAGCGTGGTCTTGCCGCAACCCGAACCGCCGAGCAGGCAGAACAGCTCGCCTTTATAAATATCGAGATCGACGCTATCGACCGCGGTAAAGTCGCCGAAATGCTTGCTGACGCTTTGCACTTTGATGAAAGGCTCGGCCTCAGGGTCGAGCCAGGGACGGTCGTCGTAATTTACCGCAGGTGACATATCATTCCCCGTTATATGTCAACGAAAAAAAACCGGGGTGATATCACCCCGGTTTCGTCTTGCTAGTTGCTGGCCTTGAAGTTGGTCCAGGTCCGGGTGCGTACCCGCTCTGCCTTGGGTGGCAGCGGATTGAGCGTGTACATGGTTGCGACCTGGGCGGCCGTCGGGAAAGCAGCCGTGCTACTGGTAACCGCTTCGTCGATCATCGGGATCGCATCCTTGTTCGCGGTCGCATACCAGGTGTAATTGCTGTCAGCCGCGCCAACTTCCGGGCGCATCAGGTAATTCATGAACAGGTGAGCGTTTTCGATATTTTTGGCATCGGCCGGGATAACCCATCCGTCGACCCAGAAGTTTGGAATCGCGGGCAGGAAAAAGTCGAGCGTGACGCCGGTATTGGCCTCTTCGGCACCAGACATCGCCAGCAGCCCATCGGGACCCCAGGTAACCGCGACGCAAAATTCTTTTTGCGGCATCCGCTGGTAGGCGTAGTTGTCGAAGGTCTTGATATGAGGGCGAACCTTTTTCAACATGGCTTCGACTTTCTCGTAATCGGCCTTGTTGGTCGAATCCGGATCCATGCCCATATACGCCAGCGCCATCGGGATGACATCAGTCGGAGAGTCGAGGAACGCAACGCCGCACTTGGCCAGTTCCTGCATGTGTTTGGGATCGAAGATCATGCTGATATCTCCGATCGGTGCGTCCGGATAGGTCTGCAATACCAGTTCCTTGTTGTAGGTCACGCCGTGGGTGCCCCACATGTAGGGAACGAAATAGTTGTGGCCGGGATCCCATTTTTGCCCGACCTGAGCCATTACATCGGCACTCATGTGCTTCAGATTTGGTAGCTTGCTCTTGTCGATCTTACGCAGAATATTGCCACCCTTCATCAGACGCGCTGCCTGCGAAGCCGCGTGCGAAACCACGTCATAACCCGAGTTGCCCGCGAGCAGCTTGGAGTCAATCGCTTCCACCGAATCATAGGGGGTGAAGGTAACATCGACATCAAACTCCTTGGCGAAATTTTCGATGGTGTCCTCGGCCATGTACTCGGCCCAGTTGCTGACGTTGAGCTTGCCGGCGGCCGATGCGATCGTCGCGCCCGTCAATAGTGCTGCGGTGGTTAAACCGATCAGGCTGGATTTAAAAGCAGTGTCTTTCATTTATCTTCTCCTCGGAAGTAATACTAGTTTTGAATACTAAACTTATTATTGTGTTTACACTCTGTACCACAGCTTAACAGCGATCACAGGCTGAAACTATCCGCAAAGCGAAAACCGTAGCATAAAGGCGAATAGTTCGTCACATCAATAGTTTGGGTGGATATTAACATATTTAATCAAAATTGTGATCACAACCTGATCGATTCAAACGGGGCGAGATCGGGATACACGCTGTCGAGCAATTCGAACACGGCCTGAATCGCCCGCTCGCGCTTGAAGCCGACGCTGCCGATCAAAAAGTTCTGCCACAGTCCGTCGATCATGCCTTCCAGGCTCAGCGCCGCGGTGTGTGCCTTCAAGCGGGCTCCGTGTTGCGACTCTATGGCGCTACACAAGGCCAGCAATTTATCCGAGAAGGCGCGGTCGCTGGCGCCACAGACCTGCATGTATTTCGGGCGAGAACGTGACTCGCCCCAGAAAGCAAACCAGACGCTGATCTTCCTGCGATTGCATATTTTTGGTGCAAATGCGGCCCTGATTATCGCGCGCAACTGCAGATAGGGGTCGTTGCCTGCCGCCGCGAATGCCCGTTGCCAGTTTGCCTGGTACTCGTCGTTGAGGTATTGCAGCGTCTGTTCGAGCAGGGCTTCCTTGCTGTGAAAGTGGAATACCAGGTTGCCCTGTGACAGGCCCGCGCGCGCCGCGATTTTTGCCAGCGTAGTTTGAGAGATCCCGAGCTTGTCGATGCAATCGATGGTGGCATCGATCAACTGGCGCTTGCGAAATTCGCTTTGCTGTTTGCGATTACGGCTTGAAAAATTCTTTTCGGTGACCGTCGAGGGCAAATTAAGAATCCTGGCTTGGAGTCGGAGCGACCCTATATTGTTTGGAGTGTTTGGTCAATAAAAAACTCTATATCATTGAAATATATTGCAAAAATTAAAAATATTAATATAATTCACGAACTTTTCTCGAATATACCTAAATGGAGTGGCGGGCATGAGCACTGCAGCAGAACTGAAACAGAACGATAACTTGTTCATCCATCCCTGGGACGATATCGTCAAACTGGGCGGGAATCAGCGTACTTTGCTGGACCGGGGCGAGGGTGTTTATGTCTATGACAGCGAAGGCAATCGCCTGCTCGATGCGCCCGCCGGCATGTGGTGCGTGAATATCGGGCACGGTCGGGAAGAAATGGCAAAAGCGGTTTATGACCAGATCATGGCGCTGACCTATGTTTCTCCCTGGTCGATGACCACCGGCCCCGCAGCCGAATTCGCGGCGCAGATCGCAGAGCAGTCGCCGGGTGACCTGAACCACGTGTTTTTCACCACCGGCGGTTCGACAGCGGTCGATTCGGCGCTGCGTTTCGTGCATTTTTACAACAACCTGCGCGGCAAGCCGAGCAAGAAAAAAATTATTGCGCAGAAGCGTGGTTACCACGGCAGTACTTATCTTGGCGGAACCGTTTCGGGCAAGGAGCGCGACAAGAGCAATCTCGAGATGGAGTCTCACCTGGTGCATCACATCGAAGCGCCGCATCCCTTGTACAAACCCGAGGCCATGTCGGATGCCGATTTTCTCGATCAATGCGTCGCCAACCTCGAAAATATGATTGCCGAGGTCGGCCCTGACAACTGCGCGGTGTTCGTCGCCGAGCCGATCCTGGCCTCCGGCGGCGTGATCGTGCCGCCCGAGGGTTACCACCAGCGATGTCTCGAAGTGTGCCGCAAAAACGACATGCTTTATCTGTCGGACGAAGTGGTTACCGCTTTCGGTCGCCTCGGTCACTGCTTTGCTTCAGAAGATGTATTCGGCATCGTTCCCGACATTATTACCACCGCCAAGGGTCTGACCTCCGGCTATATCCCGATGGGCGCCTTCCTGGTTTCGGATCGGCTGATCGACGAAATCAAGGCCAAGGGTGGTGACTCGGCGGTATTCTCGAATGGATTCACCTATTCGGGCCATCCGGTGGCGGCAGCTGCCGGCATCAAGAACCTCGAAATCATGCAGCGCGAAAAACTGTTCGAACAGGCGCGGGACACCGGACCTTACATGCAGCAGCAGATGCAGACGCTGCGCGATATCCCGATCGTCAGCGACGTACGCGGCCTGGGTTTGATGGCCTGTGTCGAGTGCGAACTGAAGCAGGGTAGTAATGATCTGGCGATGGATTACGAAATTGGCAAGTTGATCGACAAGCACTGCCAGCAGCTGGGTCTCATCGTGCGCCCGATCATCAATATGTGCGTAATGTCGCCACCGTTGACGATTACGCGCGCGCAGATCGACGATATGGTGTCGATGCTGCGGCAGGGAATTCTACTGGCGCTGGCAGAAATCGAGTCGGCCGAAGCCGCTTCGGTCGAGGTTGATCACAAGCATCCATCACCGGCCGCCTGATCGCTAGCGGGGAAAGTTATGAAATTTGTATCCGCACAGGAAATCTTTAAAAAAACCGGCAGTCGCGACGGATTGCCGGCCTGGACCTACAATAGCGACGAACTGACGCAGCTCGAAATCGAACAGCTTTTTCTGCGTAACTGGCTGTTTGTCGGGCATGTTTCCGATATTCCCAACAGCGGCGATTACCAGTGTTTTGCGATGGGCAACGAGCGTGCGGTCGTGGTGCGCGACCAGCAGGGGCAGGTGCGCGCATTCCATAATTTGTGCCGTCACCGCGCGTCCCGCGTGGTTACCGACGACAAGGGGCATTGCGGCAAGTCATTCATCTGTCCGTTCCACGGTTGGTCCTACAACCTGGACGGCAGTTTGAAAAATATCCCGAAGGCTGACAGCTTCCCGCAACTCGATCCGCAGGAATACGGCCTCAAGACCATCGATTGCGAAGTCTGGCACGGCATGATTTTCCTGCGTTTTGGCGGCGACGGTGCGTCGATCGCCGAACTGTTTGCCGAGGCCGCGGAAGAAATCGGCCTGTACCGTATCGACGAAATGCAGCCGCTCGAGGCAGCTTACCAGTATCGATTCGATCTCGACTGGAAGGCCGTACTCGACATCGATAACGAAGGTTACCACGTGCCCATCGGGCACCCCGAGTTGTTCGACCTGGTGGGCGCTAGCTATACCGACCAGCTGGTCGAAGGTGGTTTGAACCGCAGCTTCGGCGTTATCAACGAGCGTAAGCATCGCCTGTCGCGCAATCGCGACTATGTCGCAGCGCTGCCGCAGGAAAGCTATCTGCCGGACTCGCATAAAAACCTGTGGATTTACTGGGGCATGTTTCCCGGCTTTGTGCTGACGCTGTTTCCGGACCAGATCGAAGATTTACCAGATTTATCCTACCGGCAACCAGCAAAGCGTGATGGCGGGCGTAACCTATGCGCTAGCCGACGATCGCCCCGAAATGCAACGGGCGCGCGAGCTCAATCGCGATATCAACATGGACGTCGGCGATGAAGACATACGGCTAATCGAATGGGCTGCCGAGGGCATGCGCTCGGACGCGTTTGACGGCCTGGTCCTGTCAGACCTGGAGCTCGGCGTGGCCTCATTTCAAAATCGCTTACGCGAATTGTTGCCGGTGGTTACGCTAGAACAGGAGCCCGAAAGCGGAAGTTTGCGTGCCGTCAATGCACGTATGCGAAAGCAGGCTAATGTAGCCGCAGTAGGTTAGCCTGTGGCGCGCGACCCACGATATGATATTTTGTTTGAGCCGGTAAAAATAGGTCCGGTTACGGCGCCAAATCGATTCTACCAGGTGCCGCACTGTAACGTGCTCGGGCATGCCCGCCCGCGTGCCGAGGCCGCGAATCGCGCCGTCAAGGCCGAGGGCGGCTGGGGCGTAATCTGTACCCAGGAAGTCGAAATTCATCCCAGCGCCGAGCTTGCGCCCTTCGTCGAGGGCCGGCTCTGGGACGAGCGCGATATCCCACAGCATCGCCTGATGACTGATGCCGTACACGAGCACGGGGCGCTTGCCGGTATCGAGCTTTGTTACAACGGATTCCACGCCTCCAATCTCTATAGCCGCATCGCGCCGATGGCACCCAGCGCGATTCCGGTTCACGCGATAAGTCCCGCCCAGGCGCGCGCCATGAGCAAGCGCGATATCGCCGACCTGCGGCGCTGGCACGTCGAGGCGGCAAAGCGCGCCAGGCAGGCGGGATACGACATCGTTTACGTCTATGCCGGGCACAACATGACGCTGTTGCAGCATTTTCTCAAACCCCAGTACAACCAGCGCAGCGATGAATACGGCGGTAGCCTGGAAAACAGGGTCAGGCTCACCCGCGAAGTGCTGCTCGACGTCAAGGAAGCAGTCGGTCAAGACTGTGCGGTCGCCTTTCGCTTTGCTACCGACGAGTTGATGGGGCCGAATGGTTTGCAGGCAGAATCGGAGGGGCGCGACATCGTCGCCATGCTGGCCGAGATTCCGGATCTGTGGGATGTCAATATCAGCGACTGGGGCAATGACTCTTCGAGCGCACGCTTCGAGCCCAACGAAGGCTACCAGGAACCCTATACCGCGTTCGTCAAAACCCTGACCAGCAAGCCGGTGGTCGGGGTCGGTCGATTCACTTCCGCCGATGCGATGGTGTCGCAGATCAAACGCGGTGTGCTGGATTTGATTGGCGCCGCGCGGCCGTCGATTGCGGATCCTTTTTTACCGCAAAAGATCGATCAGGGCAGGATCGACGAAATCCGCGAATGCATCGGCTGCAATATCTGCGTGGCGCAGGACAGCCTGGCGGCGCCGATCCGCTGCACGCAAAATCCGACGCAGGGAGAGGAATGGAAGCAGGGCTGGCATCCGGAGCGTATCGATGCCGCCGTCAGCGATGATGCGGTGCTGGTCGTCGGCGCCGGCCCGGCCGGGCTCGAGTGCGCGCTGCAGCTCGCCAATCGCGGTTACGCGGTAACCCTGGCGGAGGCCACGGCAACGCTGGGCGGCCGGGTGTCGCGGGAAAGCGAGCTGCCGGGCATGTCGAGCTACGCGCGCGTGCGTGATTACCGGGAAAACCTGCTGCGGCAAAAACCCAATGTCGAAATTTACCTGGGCAATCGCCTTGGCGCCGAGGACGTGGTCGACCTCGAGATACCGCATGTGCTGCTTGCAACCGGTTCGAGCTGGCGGCGCGACGGTGTCGGACGCCAGCACGCTTTTCCGTTGGCGGGTATCGAAGCGTTAAACGTTCTGAGCCCGGACGATATCATGAACGGGGCAGCCCTCGATGGCAGGGTACTGATTTACGACGATGATCATTACTTCATGGGCAGCACCCTGGCCGAGCTTTGCCGCAGCCAGGGGCATGAAGTCTGCCTGGTGACGCCCGAATCCCGGGTCTCGGTATGGACCGAGAATACGCTGGAACAGGAGAAGATTCAGTCACGGGTATTGTCCCTTGGCGTCGAGATTATCTGCTCGCACCGGCTGGTCGAACTGGTCAAGGGTGAGGCCACGATCGCCAATGTTTACAGTGCGGATCTGCAGCAACGGCTAGCTTTCGATAGCCTGGTGATGGTGACCTCGCGTTATCCGCAGGACGAACTTTACCAGGCGTTGTTGGCGTTCGAGGATCGGTTTAAAACCCTGCGCGCAATCGGCGATTGTAATGCCCCCGGTACGGTGGCGGCGGCGGTCTACGACGGTCATTCGGCGGCGCGTTATCTCGAATCAGGCCAGGATTACTATGCGCCCCTGTTCGCGCGGGAAATTCCGGCACTGGACTGATATTCAAACATCTGGCTTATTTCAAGAAGTTGTCAGCCCTCGACTTGACCCGAAACTGTCATCCCGAGGCTTGACCCGATACGTCGGACCGGCGGGATCCAGCGTTACCTGATTCTCCTAAAAGACTGGATACCGCGGTCAAGCCAGAGTGTATGGATTGTCCGGTCGCGTACAGGGAGGTACCGGTCCGGCGTCCCCGGCGGACGGCCGAAGCGGGATGCCCGGGCCAACCTAAGGCGCGGGATGACATCTGCAGAGTAAAAACTCCGTGATATTTTTTGCCCCGAGACGAATCCCTGGCCGACTATCCGCGATTGGCGCCGAGCAGGTAGAGCATTTCTAGACCCAGCGTGGCGCCGGCGAGCGAGGTTATCTCGGCGTGATCGTAGGAGGGCGCAACCTCGACCAGGTCCATGCCGACCAGGTTGATGCCCTGCAGGCCGCGAATGATCTTGAGCGCCCGGTCCGAGGTCAGGCCGCCCGCGACCGGAGTGCCGGTGCCGGGCGCGTAGGCCGGGTCGAGGCAATCGATGTCGAAGGTCAGATAGCAGGGGCCGTCGCCGACGCGTTTACGAATGCGCTCGACGATGGCATCGGCGGACAGATCGTTGGCAACCGCCGCGCTGATGACTTCGAACTCGTGGCGGCTTTCGGTGTATTCGGTGCGAATTCCGACCTGTATGCTTTTGTCGGCATCGATAATGCCCTCGCGCGGCGCGTGATAGAACATGCAGCCGTGGTTATAGATCGCAGCGTCTTCCTGGTAAGTATCGGTATGCGCGTCGAAGTGAATCATCGCCAGTTTGCCGAACTGCTTGTGATGCGCGCGTAATAGCGGCAGCGTGACGAAATGATCGCCGCCAAAGCTTAGTATGGTTTTGCCGGCGGCCAACAGCTTGCCGTAATGGGTTTCGACGGCATCGAACAGGGCGTCATGGTTACCGGTGGGGAACTCCAGATCACCATAGTCCGCGACTCGCAGGCGCTCAAAAATATTAAAATCCCAGGGCCAGCGTTTTTCCTCCCAGCGCAGGTTGGCGCTGGCGCCACGGATGCCGCCGGGCCCGCCGCGGGTTCCGGAACGCCCGCTGGTGCCGAGGTCATAGGGCAGCCCGATGACAAAGACATCGGCGTCATCCGGGTTGCGCGTCAGGGGCCTGCCCATGTAGCTGTAGATATTGGCGAAAATCGAGTAACTGTTGGTGAAGTCTTCGCTGCTCATTCATAAATACCAGTCATATTCACGGGCGCTGATGTGATTGTCGAAAGCCAGGTGTTCGGCGGCGCGATGGTGGCAGTATAACTCGATAAAATCCGCGCCCATAATTTTCTTCAGGGCGTCGCTGGCCGCGGTTGTAGCCAGGGCATCGGCCATTTTGAGAGGCAGATTCTGATCGCGGCCTTCCACCGCTGTGGTCGTGGCTTTGCCCGGATCGATCTGGTTGTCGATGCCGTGCAACATGCCGGCCAGCGTCACCGCCATGGCCAGGTAGGGGTTGGCGTCGGCACCCGGCACCCGGTTTTCGACGCGCCAGGCGCCCTGCTTGGCGAGCGGAACGCGAAAGGCCACGGTGCGGTTTTCATTGCCCCAGGTCAGGCTGACCGGGGCGCAACTGGTGCCGCCCAGGTAGCGCCGATAGGAATTGACACTCGGCGCCCAGAACGACATTGCCGCCGGCATGGTGGCCAGTAAGCCGCCGATGGCATGGTGCAGTCGTTGATGCGCCTCGTTACCATGGGCGAAAACATTGCGGCCTTTAGCGTCGACAATGCTGATATGCATATGCAGGCCGTTGCCGGCATGCGCCAGCATCGGCTTGGCGATAAAGCTGGCGCACATGCCGTGTTTTTTGGCGATCTCGATAACGGTGCGTTTAAACAGGCTGGTTTCGTCGGCGGCCCTGAGCACATCGCTGTGATGATTGAAGTTGATTTCGAACTGTCCGGGGCCGAGTTCCGAAGAAATCGCCCCGGTGTCGATGTTCTGTAACTGGCAGGCGTGAATGATATCGTCGATGATTTCCTCGAAGTCGCCGACGCGTGTGCTGGACAGCACGGTAGCGGTGTCCTTGCGGCCGGTTTTCGGATTGCGCACGATCCGCAGTAAACCATTGTCGTCGCGCCGGGCGTCGAATAGATAAAATTCGAGCTCGAAGGCAACCACGGGATGCCACTGCCTTGCGGCGAAGCTGTCGATCACTCGCTGCAGCACGTAGCGTGGCTCGAAGAAGGCCGGCTTTGCGTCTTCACAGGTAGTCGCCAGCATTTGTGCGCGAGGTTTATTGCCCCAGTTGTTCACGCACAGGCTACCCGGGATCAGGTAAAAATGAGCGTCTGGATCACCGTCGTCGATGCCGTAGCGGATGCCTTCCAGCGGCTCGCCCAGCGTGTTTAGTACGAACATGCTGGCCGGCATTGCCAGTCCCTCCTCGGCAAACGAGGATAGCCTTGCGATCGGGTAACGCTTGCCGAAGAAATGCCCACACAGGTCTGTTGCCAGGACTTCGACCTGTTTAAGCTCGGGATTAGCGGCTAAAAAAGCTTCGATTTCGCCGCTTAGTTGGTTGCTGTTTTTATCTGTCATTGTCCTGGTGTGGGCTGCCGTTTACGAAATTTTGTGATCACGGAATCGCCGCAGCATGACGTCTGCGCGGGCCCGCGGTCGGTGTTTGCTGCGATAGAAAGTGATCACTAAAATAATCGGGAATCGCCTTTCAGGCAACGCCCTTGAAATAGTCGTGAATGCCATCGACGGTTTTAATCGATGCAATGCCGTCGCGAATATCGGCTTCGATAGCGCGCCGCAGGCCAAACAGGTTCCTGCTTTTCAACGCCTCCAGCGCTTCGGCATGGCGATCGACCAGGTAGGCTTTTTCCAGCTTGGCGATGGCGATACGCGAAAAGGGCCCCAGTTGCAGCCACAGGCTTTCTATCAGTGGCACCGAAATTTGAAACGGGTTCGCGCTGTACAAATGGCGGTGGAAAGCCTGGTTGCAGAGGCTGATCTGGTCGGTATCGCCGCACTCGACGGCGGCGTCGATTTGCCCATCCAGGAGCTCGAGAGTCTCGATATCCTTTGTATTTATGTAAGGTAATGCGCCTTCCGCGGCATGAGTTTCGAGCAGGATGCGCAGGTCGCAAAGTTCGCTGAATTTTTCGGCAGTCATTACGGGTACGATCACCCGCCGGTTGTTCTTGACTTCGACCGCGCTTTCGCAGGCCAGGCGATGCAGCGCCTCGCGAACCGGCATCGGGCTAACATGAAGGATTTCCGCCAGACCCCGAATCGTCAGGGGCTTACCAGGCTTGATGCGACCGCATAACAGGTTGTTGCGCAGCAGTTGATAAACCCATTGATGGGTTTTCAGGTCGTCCGACTTTTCGATCATCAGCAGCTCTAAATCCGCTGATTCAGTTGATTTCATGGGGCCTTATCCATGCACAGGTGAGCCAAATATTTAATCACAAAAACTACGGTATCACCAATAGCGCAGTTACCGGACGTTCGCGATGACCACTCGATTTTGATCACAATTCCCCGATTTCGCCGCAGATGGCTACCAGCCTTTAAGCGCTGATGATATATTGCGCGCGCTTGTTACAGGTAATTATGTTATGAAAATCGGAATCCTCGAAGCCGGGTTGCTGCGTGATCGAATGCGCCCCCGTTTCAATCCCTATCCCGTCATGTTCGCTGACTTTCTGGGTCGCGCAAAACGTGATCTCGAATTTGCGACAGTGGGCGTGGTACGCGGGGAAGTAGCAGCTTCGATCCATGATTGCGACGGCTGGCTGATTACCGGCTCGCGTCACGGGGTTTACGATAACCTCGACTGGATGGCGCCACTGGAGGAATTTATCCGGGCATTGGCCGCTGCCGAGGTGCCGCTGATCGGCGTTTGCTTTGGACATCAGATTATTGCCCAGGCGCTGGGTGGCGAAGTGGTCAAGTCGGACAAGGGCTGGGGTGTCGGCCTGCATCAATATCAGGTCGAACAGCAACATTCGTGGATGCAATCCAGACCGCAGCAGGTCGGGTTATACGCCTTCCATCAAGACCAGGTGGTCCTGTCTCCGAAGACTGCGGAGGTTTTTTTGAGTTCCCAGTTTTGTCCCTATGCCGGGCTTAGCTATGGCAATTCGATAATTAGCGTGCAGGCGCATCCTGAATTTGAAGCGGCTTATGAAACTGCGCTGCTGGAGGCTTACGGTGGTAGCGTGGTGCCCGATGAAGTATGCGCGCCGGCACTCGCGGGTATGCGCGCGGGCGAGCAGGCAGACACCGGGCTGCTGGCAAACTGGTTTGCCGAATTTTTTCTATCACGCCAGGCGCTGGACACAGCCAGTAACGCCTAGCTCGATTCAGGATTGGGCAACGACCGACTTGTCGAGTTGCGCTGTCAGAAATTCCTCGAATTCCAGCTTCGGCATGGGTTTGCCGAAGTAATACCCCTGCACGAAATCGCAATCGAGCGATCTGAGGAATTCCCATTGCTCGGCGGTTTCGACACCTTCGGCAATAACTTCCAGGCGCAGGCCGTGTGCCATCGCGATAATCGCCTGTACCAGGACTTCGTTTTCCTTGTCCCCGGGCAGATCCATAATGAAACTGCGATCGATTTTTACCGTGTTAACCGGATAGTTCTTGAGGTAACTTAGCGCTGAAAAGCCGGTGCCGAAGTCGTCCACCGAAAGTCTCACCCCACAATTGCTGATTTCGCCGATGTAGGTGTTAACCTCGGGCGAGTCGTCGAGTAACAGGCCCTCGGTAATTTCAACCTCGAGCAAGTCAGGGTCCCAGTCATGGGCCTCGATCTGTTGCTTGATGGTTTCGAACAACAGGTTATTGCGAAACTGGATGGTCGATGCATTCACCGCGATACGCAGCGCGACGCCGAACTGCTGGTTCCATTCGGCGCCGGTTTCGACCGCCTTTTTCAGCACCCAGCAGCCGAGCTCCGGTATCAGGCCGGCGCTTTCCGCGGCGGGGATGAATTCGTCGGGGAAGACTTGCCCCAGTTTGGCGCTATACCAGCGCAGCAGCGCCTCCACCGAGACGACCCGGCCGGTTTTGCCGTCGACTATGGGTTGGAAGAACACGGTAAACTCGTCGTTCGGCAGGGCGCGGCGCAGGTTATCCTGCAGTTCGCGCTGACGATGCGCTTTTTCGTTAATATCCTCGGTGAAAAAACGAAAGGTGTTCTTACCCTGGTTTTTTGCCTGGTACATGGCCTGGTCGGCGTGATGCAGCAGGGTTTCGGCATCCTCACCGTGTTCGGGATAGAGCGCAACGCCAATGCTGGCGCTGACCGCTATCTTGTGACCCTTGAACTCCAGCGGCCTGGAGGCTTCGCGCAGCAGGCTCTCGATTTTGGTGATCAGCGTGGTTTCGCGATCGATATCGGTAATCAAAACGATGAATTCATCGCCGCCGATGCGCGCCACCGAATCGGTTTGGCGCACAATTTGTTTGAAGTTGGCGGAGACCTGGGTTAACAGTCTGTCCCCGGCTTCGTGGGCGAAGTGATCGTTGACATTTTTAAACCCGTCGAGATCTACGTAGATTACGGCACTGGAGTATCGGTAGCGCTTCGAGCGGTAAATCAATTCGTTCAACTCTTCGTAGAGGCCGCGGCGGTTGGGCAGGTTGGTCAAGGGGTCGTGAGTTGCCAGGTGTTCGACCCGGTGTTCAGCCGCCCGACGTTGCTCGATTTCCTGCTCCAGGCCGAAACGCAACGACCACAGGTCCAGAAAAACGCTTACCTTGGATAGCAGCGCGGTTTTACGAATCGGCTTCTGGATATAGTCGACCGCACCTGCCAGATAGGCTTCCTCGATGTGCGCCTCTTCCTGGTTGGCGGTAATGAAAATGATAGGAATCGAGCGCGTTTTCTCGTTTTCATGCAGCAGCCGGGCGACTTCGAACCCATCCATCAGCGGCATTTGCACATCGAGCAGAATCAGCGCGATGTGATCTTCGCTGTGCTGGACTGCCTGCAGCGCAAGTTTGCCCGACGCGGCGGTAATGATGTCCGCTTCGATTGGCTTCAGCAGCACCTGAAGCGCAACCAGGTTAGCCCTGGTGTCGTCGACAACTAGTATTTTGGCTTCGGGCATTTAGCTCGTTCGTTCTATCCATACAAATGGCCAGACCCGGCTCAATCCAGGAATGGCGGCGCTATTCATAAGCTTGCATCGGCACAATCGATAAAAAATTAAGCTTTTCGGCCAATTGTGCGACAACTGGGGTACAACCGAAAAAATTCTGCTTTGCGGCCGCTCGTTTATACGGCGATAGCCGGAGCCTGATACTTTTCATCAAAGACTATTGAAAACAGAGAATTAATAGCCAATGACCCAACAACAGAAGCCTGCCGTCTTGCTGGTTGCCAGATCGAGTAACAGTCTCAGGTTGATCGGCAAGCATCTGCAGCCGTATTTTGAGGTGCTTACCGCCGAAGATGCCGAGTCGGCCTGGGATTCCCTGCTTGCGTCTCGCCGCATTGCGCTGCTGATCAGTGAGCTGGAACTGGTGATTGACAAGTTCGGGCTGCTGGAAAGACTACGCAGCGCTGGCGATAGCTGGCTGGCGGCAACCCCGTTGTTACTGCTGGTTGGGGAAAACGATGCCGATGCCGAGCGCGAGCTTGCCTTCCAGGCCGGGGCAACCGACTTCATCAACCTGCCGTTTGTGAGCACGGAACTGACCGCCCGCGCGCGCTTGCATGCAAATATCTACGTGCAGCAGCAAGAACCGTCAAATGAAATGCAGTCGGTATCCGCCGTCAACCTGCTGCAGCAATTGTCACAACAAAACTTTTTCAAATCGCGAGTGCAACAGGAGTTGTCCTTTTCACAACGGCATCGCAGCAGTGTCAGCCTGTGCAAGCTCAAACTGGATAACGTCAAGGCGATCGTTGCCGGATTCGACAAGGCGACTGCTGTTACCGCGGTCAGGGCGGTCGCTCAGATAGCCCAGCGCACCCTGCGCCGTGAGGACACGCTTTGCTATCTGGGTAAAGCCGAGTTTTACCTGTTGTATCCCGCTACCAATGGCATCGGCGCAACCACCGCGGTTAATCGCTTGTTCCACAACGTAGCCTCAAGTAAAGCGACTATCACCGGTAAAAAGGTACCGCTATCCCTGAGTGCCGCGGTCTACAGTTGTATCGCGAACGAGGGCTTCGATATCGAGAATATTTACACCAGGCTGGACGAGGGCCTGGTGCAGGCGCAGGCTAACGGTGGCAACCAGGTCGTCAGTTCCGGCAGCGTCCTGGAGCAACGGGTGTTCTCGGTCGATCGGGCGCTGCAGCTGATCGAATCGGGCCAGACCGATGAGTTAACCGAGCATGCCGCGCCATTGTTACTGAGCCTGCTGCCACTGCTGGAGTTTGCCGACGGGGTCTTGCAGCTTGATCTCGAGAGCGTAAATCAGAATCTGCGCGAACGGCTGAAAGAGGAACCGGAATTCGGTTGCCAATAACAGTTTCATATTGAAACTTTATATTGCTGGCAGGGTCAATCTATAATACTGTTAGCCATTCGCCTGATTAGTTAATGCTGAAATAGCCCGATGAATATCCTGCTCCTGCTCGCTGCCCTGTTCGCTTTGTTTTACGCGATCGCGCGGCATCAAATCCCGTTCCGTACCCTGGCGCTGATAAGCGCTTTATTCCTCCTGGTGTTCACGCTGAGCGGCGGTTTCAACCTGTTCTGGGGGCTGCTGTTCTGGACCGCTTTTCTGCTACCTGCGCTACTGCTTGGGGTTCCCCGGTTGCGCCTGCAGTGGCTGTCGCGGCCGTTGCTGCAGCGCATCCGCAAGGTTTTGCCGCCAATGTCGGAAACCGAGCGCGCGGCGATCGAGGCCGGCAGCGTATGGTGGGAGGCGGAGCTGTTTCGGGGCAACCCGGACTGGAACCTGTTGCAGGGTTATCGGCTACCCGAGCTGAGCACCGAGGAACAGGCTTTTATCGACGGGCCGGTAGAGCAATTGTGCGCGATGCTCGACGACTGGGACATAACCCACAATCGCATGGATTTGCCGCCCGAGGTCTGGGCCTTTCTCAAACAGCATGGATTTTTTGGCATGATTATCCCCAGGCGCTACGGCGGACTGGAGTTCAGCGCGCACGGACACTCCTGCGTGGTTACCAAAATAGCCGCGCGCAGTATCTCGGCGGGGGTGACGGTGATGGTCCCCAACTCACTGGGTCCGGCCGAGCTGCTGCTGCACTATGGCACCGAGGCACAGAAAGATCATTTCCTGCCCCGGCTGGCCGCGGGTTCCGAGATTCCCTGTTTCGCCCTGACCGGGCCGTTTGCCGGTTCCGACGCGGGTGCGATTCCGGATACGGGTGTGGTGTGCATGGGCGAGTATCAGGGTAAAAATGTGCTGGGTTTACGCCTCAACTGGGATAAGCGTTATATCACGCTTGGCCCGGTAGCGACGGTGCTGGGCCTGGCATTCAAGGTATTCGATCCCGCGGGCCTGCTCGGTGGGGAAGAAGAGCTGGGTATCACCTGTGCGCTGATCCCGGCCGATACGCCGGGTATAGAAATCGGCAAGCGACACTTTCCGTTGAATGCTGCATTTCAAAACGGTCCCAATAGCGGCAAGGACGTCTTCATTCCGCTGGAGTTTGTCATCGGCGGGCAGGAGAATATCGGCAAAGGCTGGCGCATGCTGGTTGAATCACTGTCGGTCGGGCGCGGCATATCGCTGCCCGCGGTGGGGGTTGCGGCGGGCAAGGCCTGCGTGCGTACGACGGGCGCTTATGCCCGTGTGCGCAAGCAATTCAATACCTCGATCGGCAGATTCGAAGGCGTCGAAGAAGCGCTGGCGCGCATCGGCGGACATACCTACATGATGGAGGCCGGTCGGCTATTGACCCTGAGCGGGCTCGATAACGGTGAAAAGCCCTCGGTCATTACCGCGATACTCAAATGTTTCAATACTGAGCAAATGCGCCAGGTCGTGAATGACGCGATGGACGTGCATGGCGGCCGCGGTATCTGCATGGGGCCGTCGAACTATATCGCGCGCGCTTACCAGGCCATCCCTGTCGGCATAACGGTCGAGGGTGCAAATATACTGACCCGCAGCATGATTATTTTTGGCCAGGGGGCAATACGTTGCCATCCCTACCTGGTGCGCGAAATGGAAGCCGCGACGCTTAAGGATAACTCGGCCGCCGATATAGCATTCGACCAGGCCCTGCGCGGACACGCCGAGTATTTCCTGACCAATTTCTGCCGTGCGGTGGTGTACGGCCTCAGCGCTAGTCACCTGGCGCCGGCGCCGTACCCGGGGCGCATCGGCGCTTATTATCAGAGGCTGGGCCAGATGAGCGCGGCATTCGCGGTCACCTCCGACCTGGTGCTGATGATTCTTGGTGGCGCTTTCAAGCGCAAGGAAAAGCTTTCCGGCCGCTTTGCCGACGCGCTGTCATACATGTTTTACGCATCCGCGGTATTGAAAAAATTTGACGCCGATGGTCAACCCAGGAGCGATTTGCCGCTGGTCGAATGGTCCGCGAAATATTGCCTGTACCAGGTGCAGATTGCGCTCGACGAGATTCTGCGTAACTTTCCGATCAAATGGCTCGGCGTGTTTATCCGGCATTCAATTTTTCCTTTGGGCCTGAGCCTGCGCCAGCCCAATGACTCACTCAGTCACCGGGTTGCAGCGCTGTTGATTCGCCCCGGTGAGGCACGAGATCGTTTGACACAGGGTATTTATATCAGTGATGATCCCGATGACATAACCGGTTGTCTCGAAGATGCGTTGCATAAGGTAATCCGGGCGGAACCTCTGGAAAAGCGGTTACGCCATGCCCAGACAACACAACAGGGCCTCGAGGATTATGCACAATGGATTGCCAGGCTGCGCGAATCCGGTGACATAGATGCCGAGGAAGCCGAGATATTGCTGCAGGCCAGGGCGGCGACCGCCAGGGTTGTCAGGGTCGATGATTTCAGGCCCGAGCAATTGACGGCGAGTGGCGTCGCGGCAAGAAAAGTTGCGGCAAAAAAGGCGGTTAAAAAGAAATCCGTGGTCAAAAAGAAAGCCACGGCTAAAAAGAAGCGGGCGCAGGGTACAGAATAATAATGACCTGGACGCGTTTCGATATTACTAACCCGTTGCCAGGTTGGGGGGCGAGCAAATGGAGAAGGTCTGGTTAAAAAATTATCCACCCGGGGTCCCGCAGGAAATCGACCTCGATAGCTATCAGTCGGTGACTGATGTGTTCGAGCAGGCGATCGAACGATTTGGTGAAAACCCCTGCTTCTGTAATCTGGGGACGACGCTAACCTACAACGAGATGGATCGGTACACCGATCAACTCGCGAGTTACCTGCAAAACCTGCCCGGCCTGAGCAAGGGTGATCGCGTCGCGATCATGATGCCCAACGTGCTGCAAAATCCGATTTCTATTTTTGCCACGCTGCGCGCCGGATTTACCGTGGTCAACACCAACCCTTTATACACCGGGCGTGAACTCAAGCATCAGTTGTCGGATTCGGGCGCCAAGGTCATTATCGTGATGGAAAATTTCTGTCACACCCTGGACGAGGTTATCGACGAAACGCCGATCGAGCATGTGATTACCACTCAGCTCGGCGACCTGTTGCGGTTTCCGAAATCGGTAATCGTCAACCTGGTGGTCAAGTATGTAAAAAAAATGGTGCCCGCGTTTAGCTTGCCCCGCCGCGTGACTTTCAAAAATGCCCTGGCGCAGGGTTCGGGACAGCCGCATAAGCCGGTTCCCTGTGATCACGACGATCTCGCTTTTTTACAGTACACCGGCGGCACCACCGGAGTTGCCAAGGGCGCCATGTTGACCCACGGCAACATGATCGCCAACATGCAGCAAGCCTCGGCCTGGATCAAGAATGTCGTCAAGGACGGTGAGGAAGTTATCATCACCGCGCTGCCGCTTTATCACATCTTTTCGCTGACCGCCAACTGCCTGACCTTCATGAAAGTCGGCGCGCTGAACTACCTGATTACCAATCCGCGCGACATGCCGGGTTTTATCAAGGAGTTACAGGGCCTCAGGTTTACCGCGATAACCGGGGTGAACACGCTGTTCAACGGGTTGATGAATACCCCGGGTTTCGAGCAGATCGATTTTACACCCCTGAAGCTGTCGCTGGGCGGGGGTATGGCGGTACAGCAACCAGTCGCCGAGCGCTGGCAGAAACTGACTGGCACGCCCTTACTGGAAGCCTATGGCCTGACCGAAACTTCACCCGCAGTCTGCATTAACCCGCTCAACCTGAAAGAATTTAACGGCGCGATTGGCTTGCCGGTGCCATCGACCGAAGTCTCGGTGCAGGACGAGGCCGGTAATATTCTGCCGCAGGGGGAGGCCGGAGAACTCTGCGTGCGCGGGCCGCAGGTCATGAAGGGTTACTGGCAGCGCCCCGATGAAACCGCCAAGGTGCTGTCGAGCGACGGCTGGTTGAAAACGGGCGACGTGGCACAAATGGATGAACAGGGATTTTTCCGCATCGTTGATCGACTCAAGGATATGATCCTGGTCTCCGGCTTCAATGTTTTCCCGAATGAAATAGAAACCGTGATTGCAGGCCATGCGGGCGTACTCGAAGTAGGCGTCATCGGCGAGCCCGATGAAGCCTGCGGTGAAGTCGTCAAGGCGGTGATCGTGAAGAAAGATCCGGCGCTGGATGAAGCCGCGGTCATCGCGCATTGCCGAGAATTTTTAACCGGCTATAAGGTCCCGAAAATAATAGAATTTCGCGACGAACTGCCAAAAACCAATGTCGGTAAGATATTAAGGCGTGAATTGAGGTAGCCTGCAGGAGCGGTAAAGACGCCCCGGAGACTGTCATGCAAACCCCCGGCAACCTCGGTCAATAAGCTCTCGATGAATAATACGATCCGCAGCAGTCCGATCCGCGTCGATTTGAAGCCTGCCAACGCAAAATACTGACCGATCCTATCCGATCGGGTCGGTCGCGTAACATTCCAGACCGCGGCTGCGGGGTTCGATGTGCAGCATGCCAGCCGAATCGAGTCGATCCGGCTCGCGCTTGGGTTACAACCCGTGTTTATCGTCGCTGATGATGCAGGTGCTCGGCGAGCTGTGCGCCCGGATCCATCTGCAACTCAATAGCCGCTGATTTTGGCATGCTTCGGCCTGGTCTCTTCGAAGCGCTGCATCTGTTCCGGCGATGCGCTGGTTTGATAATCCCGTTTCCATTCCTCGTTTGTCATAGCGTAAACATAGCGTTGGGCGTCGGCATAATCGAAGTCGGGATCGAATTTCCTGACTTCGGCCGAATACCATTTCGACAGACAGTTGCGACAGAATCCCGCCAGATTCATCAGGTCGATATTCTGCACATCACTGCGCTCCTGCAAATGGGCTACCAGGGCACGGAATGCCGCGGCTTCGGCCTGGGTTTGTTGATCTTTGGTCATGGCTTGTGACTCACCTATAATGGGCTGCAATTTTTAACAAATAAAACCGGTGCCGGCAATCGATATCAATAGCTGGATGAATTCCCTGTTCGCGAATCTGCAGCGTAGCCGCCAACGCCAGCTGGTGGTGCTGCAGGGTACTCGCGCCTGGTGTGACCAGGGTCTTGCCACTGTAGCGGAGCTGGATCCCTCGATGCAACTGCTGTCGAATCGCGAGCAGTTGCCGTCGGCGATACCGTTCAGCAAGGCGGATACCTGCCTGGGTGGTGAAACGCGGCTGGTGGTAATCGATCTGTTCGAGGGGTTCAACCCGGACGTACTCTGTATAGCCGCCGGCCTGGTGCGGGCGGGCGGAGTGCTGATGTTAATGTCCCCCGCCGCTGATGACTGGGATACGCAGGTCGACCGTTATGCCTGCTGGCAGGATGACAAGCGCTCCGTGCGCGCCTGCTTCGTCGAGTATTTTTTCGAAGCTTTGCGACGAGACGCACAAATCGGGCTATGGCTGACAGCGGAGTCTTCGCCGGCGGCGCCGGCCTCGCTTCCTCCGCTGCAACCAACGCCCATCGAAAACGGCCAGACCGCGGAACAGTCGGCAATCCTGCAGCAGATCGAACAATGGGCGCAGGCCAAACGCAGCGGCATTGCGCTGATCAGCGCCGAGCGCGGTCGCGGCAAAAGCACCTGTCTCGGCTTGCTGGTTAATCGGCTGCAATCACGATTCGGGATTCTGGTATCTGCGAATTCGCGCCAGGGCGCGGCGGCGCTGCTGGGGCAGGCCCCGCAGGCTGAATTCGTGGCGCCCGATCAATTGTTACGCGCTTGTCCCGAGGCGGGAATGCTGATTATCGACGAAGCCGCGATGATTCCACTGCCGATGTTGCAGCAGTTAGCGCGCCTCTACCCGCGGCTGGTTATGGCTAGCACCAGCGGCGGTTACGAAGGCACCGGCCAGGGATTCATGCTGCGTTTCGTGGCTGCTCTGGAGGCACATAACCTGATGCTTTACCGGCTCGAGCGACCGGTGCGCTGGTGCCAGGACGATCGACTCGAGGCCTGGCTCAACCGGACCCTGATGTTGCAACCGGATATGGCCACGACCGCGCTGCCGGAAGCGTCTGTTGTCGACTGTGAAATTGGCATTTTGCGCGAGCCGGGTAGCGCCGCGGCCTGGCCTCTGTTGCAGCAGGTTTATGCGCTGTTGAACTCGGCGCACTATCGCACGCGGCCTTCGGATTTGCGCATGTTGATGGAAAACCCTGACCTGGTGGTGTTGGTAGCGCGTCAGCATGCATCCGTGCTCGGAGTTGCCCTGCTAAACATCGAGGGCGGTTTCGACCAGGCGCTAGGCGAGGAAATATTCTTCGGCCGGCGGCGGCCGCAGGGGCACCTGCTGGCACAGATGTTGACTGCGCAGGCCGGGTTGAGGGGATTTGCCGGATATCGGGGCATGCGCGTGCAGCGAATAGCGGTCTCCGCGGCTTATCGGCGCAGAGGTCTGGGCACGCGGCTGATCGAGCGGGCGATGCAGTATGGCCAGGAAAATTCGCTCGATTATCTCGGCGCCAGCTTTGCCCTGGATACAGAAACCTCGAGTTTCTGGCGGCGGGTCCAGTGTCGCCTGGTGCATATCAGTTATGCGTCGGGCAAGTCGAGCGGCAGTCATTCGATTGCGGTGCTAAGACCGGTTGGCAACAAGCTGGAGTCGGAAATAAGCCAGCTACAGCAGCGTATTCGAGAGCAACTACCAATCTGGATGACCCAGTTTTTACAGAGCATGGATGCCGGGCAGGTGATCGCCCTGCTGCGCTATGCCGATTATCAGGCGACTACGAGCACGCTGGAGCAGCACGAAATAGAAGCCTTCACTGCGGGCAACAGGGGATTTGAAATATGTTTCGCCAGCCTGCAAAAATATGTCATGCAGCGAGTTGCACAGTCCTCGATCGACGCCGATAGCCTGTTGATAGAAAAAGCGGTGCAGAATCGTGACTGGAAACTGCTCGAGCGAGAATCCGGCGCCGAGGGTCGCAGACAACTGCAGCAGCGCCTGCGCGGGCTGGTCGATGCCCTGAGCAATGCCTGTTAACATGAGCGAAAACGAGGTACCTATGCCACAGGACATTATCGATTTCTGGTTTGCGCAAGACACCCGCAAGCTCTGGTTCAACTCGACAGCGGAGTTTGATCAACTATTGCGTGAGCGTTATCTGGAAACCTGGGAACAGGCGCGGCGTGGTCAGCTCGATCACTGGATGCAGAGCGCCGAAGGCTGTCTGGCCCTGGTGATCGTGCTCGATCAGTTGCCGTTGAATATGTTTCGCGGCGATGCGCAAAGTTATGCCACCGAAGCGCGCTCGCGCGAGGTTGCCCGCCAGGCGATCGAGCGCAAGTTTGACCAGCTGCTCGATGTCGACAGGAGGGCCTTTCTATACATGCCATTCATGCACAGCGAAGACCTCGAGGACCAGGAGCTGGCGCTCGAGCTGTTCGATCAACCCGGGCTAGAATCCAGTTTACGCTTCGCCCGTCACCACCATGCTATCGTGGCAAAATATGGTCGCTTTCCCCACCGCAACGAGGCCCTGGGCCGCAGCAGTAGCGATGCTGAGATCGAATATATGAATTCAAAGGAAGCCTTTACCGGTTGAAGCTCCCGATGCGCGAACGGATTAACCAGTACATCTGGAATTTCGACGCAGGCGACGGCGCGACGCCGCGGTCGGCCTGGCGGCATTTTTTACAGATCATGTCGATGGTGGGTCGCGACCTGATGGGCGGCATGATCACACTGCGAGCAATGAGCCTGGTTTACACCACGCTGCTATCGATGGTGCCTTTGCTGGCGGTCAGCATCTCGGTGTTGAAGGGGTTTGGCGTGCATGACCAGCTCGAGCCGACGCTGGCGCGGATTCTGGCGCCCATGGGCGCGCAAAGTGTGGAAATCAGCGCGCGTATTGTGGGTTTCGTCGAGAACATGAAGATCGGGGTACTCGGAGTGATCGGACTGTTGATGTTGCTATACACCGCGATCTCGTTAATTCAGAAAATCGAAGCCGCGTTCAACCATACCTGGCGTTTACAAAATAATCGCACGCTGATGCAACGCTTCAGCGACTACCTGAGCGTCATCATGGTGGGACCCGTGCTGGTGTTTGCCGCGGTCGGCATAACGGCTTCGCTCAGCAGCAATCTCATTGTCGAGTTTCTCAACAGTCTGCCCTATATGAACGATCTGCTGCGCATGACCGGCAAGCTGTTGCCGTTCGTGCTGGTGATCATGGCTTTCACCTTTGTTTACATGCTGGTGCCAAATACCAGGGTTCAGATGCGCTCGGCGCTTTACGGGGCGATTGTCGCCGGCCTGCTGTGGCAGACTGCGGGTATTCTTTTCACCTCGTTTGTCGGTGGCTCGAGCAATTACACCGCGATTTATTCCGGACTCGCTATCCTGCTGGTGTTCATGATCTGGCTCTACCTGAGCTGGGTCATACTCCTGATCGGCGCCAGTATTTCGTTCTATCACCAGCATCCCGAATATCTCAAATGGCAGAAACAGGACGTCTATTTAAGCGCCCGCATGCGTGATCAGCTGGCGCTGCAGGCGATGGTAAGTATTGCGCGAGCCCACGACCGGCAGGCCGGGCCGAAGCCAAGCCTTGAAAATCTCGCCGCTTATCAACAGGTACCGGTTGACGTGCTGCAGCGTATGCTGGCTGCGCTCGAGGCCGACGGCCTGGTGCAGCAGTCCGCGGACGAGCCCCCGCTTTACCTGCCCGGATCTACGCTGCAGCGAATCCGGCTGGTGGATATCCTGCGCAGCGCACGCCAGGCCGAGGACCAGGGTCATACCGACAGATTCCGCAGCGACGCGCCGGTGTCGGCCGTGCTGCTGGCACTGGAGCAGAATTTCGAATCCCATCTGGGTGACAGAACCATGGCCGACTTACTGTCGGATTTCGAGGATGAAACAGCCCATGAAGATAGTCTCGTTTAACGTCAATAGCCTGCGCCAGCGGCTGCATCAACTGCAAAGCGTGGTCGACAAACATGCGCCGGAATTCATCGGGCTGCAGGAAACCAAGGTGCAGGATCACGAGTTTCCGTTGGAAGCCGTTAACGAAATAGGTTACCAGGTCATTTACATGGGACAGAAAACCCATTACGGAGTCGCGCTGCTGTCGCGACAGACCTGTGTTAATCCCCGCTATGGCTTTCCCGGGGACGACGACGATGCGCAGAAACGATTTATCGGTGGTGAGTATGAACTCGATGGCGAGTCGATTTTTATATTCAACGGCTATTTTCCGCAGGGTGAAAGCCGCGATCACGCGGTCAAGTTTCCTGCAAAGCAGCGCTTTTACCGGGATACGATTGAGTTTTTCGGCGGCTACGATATGAATCAGGCCAGGCTCGTGGTGATGGGCGATTATAATATTGCACCGCAGGATTCGGATATCGGCATCGGCGAGGATAACGCCAGGCGCTGGCTGCGAACCGGGAAAACCAGTTTTCTGCCGGAGGAGCGCGAATGGTTCGCACAGCTTACCGGGCTTGGCCTGCACGATGGTTTTCGCCTCTGCCACGCCAGTGAGGACAACTGTTTCAGCTGGTTTGACTACCGCAGCCGCGGTTTCGAGCGCGAGCCTAAACGCGGTTTGCGTATCGACCATTTGCTGGTTTCGGAACTACTGAAGCCGATGGTGGTCGATGCAGGGGTAGATTATGATATTCGCGCGATGGAAAAACCGTCCGATCACGCGCCGACCTGGCTCGAACTGGACCTGAAGCGCGGTGAGTGATTCCGTCCGCAGCCAATTAACCCGGCGACATATATTGTCGCCGGGTTAATAAGCAAGCTCAGCACAAGTCATCCTGACCTGGCGGAGCACGAAAAACGCGATTTTGCGTTTTTCTTCTTTTTGCAATCGCTAGAGCGAGCGATAAATGGCGGCACGGTCCGGTGCCGCAAGAATCTCTGCAAAATGCAGAGATTCCTCAACTGACAGGAGACAGATCATGTTCGGCCGACCATCCGAAATTCCAGCGCCAGCGCAAGCCTTGCCCGGCCGCGCCGAGACCACACAATTCGATCCGGTTCACAAGGTACTGGGAACCTCGATGGTTGAACCATTTCCCGAGGACTGCGAGCAGGTGGTATTCGGGCTTGGCTGTTTCTGGGGGGCGGAGCGCCGTTTCTGGAATCTGCCCGGGGTGTTTACCACCGCGGTCGGATATGCCGCCGGTCACACGCCAAACCCAACCTACCAGGAAGTCTGCACGGGCATGACCGGGCATAATGAGGTCGTGCTGGTGGTTTATCGACCGCAGGAAATCGAACTCGAGACGTTGCTCAAGGTTTTCTGGGAATCGCATGACCCGACCCAGGGTATGCGTCAGGGTAATGATCAGGGTACTCAGTATCGTTCCGGCATTTACTACAGCAACGACAGCCAGCGAGAGGCCGTGGAAAACAGCCTGCAGCGCTACCAGCAAAACCTCGAACAGGCGGGTTACGCGCAAATTACCACGGAGATTCTACCCGCCGGGCCATTTTACTATGCCGAGGATTATCACCAGCAGTACCTGGAAAAAAATCCAGGAGGGTATTGTGGTTTGAGCGGTACCGGAGTATCTTGTTAGAATCTTAATTAAGAAAATTAGCTAACTTGCTGATTATTATAATTAAACAGCGGTGATCTAAACAAGATCCGATTGTTGGCATATTGCAATGATAAATATAGGCGTTTGTCGATCTGCGCTTGCGCGGTCGGCTGTATTGTTTACAGTGGCAATTCTATTTCCCCCCGGGCTATTTGCGGTGGACGACTCGCTGCCCTCCGAGCCCCGGGAAACCCTCGCGGTCACCATTACCATCGATGCGGAAAATCTGATCGAGCTGTATCAGTCGGTGGCGGGACTGACGATCATCGATTCGCGCCTCTACGAGGATCACATCCAGGGATACATCGAAACCTCGCTTAGTCTGCCACTGTCTGAAACCGACTGTGCGGCCTTGTCAAAACTGGCAAAATCCACGGAACAGGCTATGGTCTTCTACGGTAATGATAATTCTGGGGATGCGAGCATCGAAGCCATACAGATAGCGTCGGGCTGCGGTTACAGGCGGTTGTTCTGGTTTCGCGGCGGGTTCGTCGAATGGAAGGATAAGGATTATCCCTACCTGATCGAATAGCGCAGTGTTTGCGCGCATCTACAGTTTCAAGTTTATTATCGGCTTTGCCCTGCTCTGGCTTGGCGCGCTGGCCTACGGCCTGGCGATTTACAGCACCCAGGTTTATCGTGAGCACGCGATCCAGGCGCAGGTCGATTCGCTGCAATCGACGCTCAAGCATGAAAGCGCCGAGGTTATTGCGCAACTTTACGAAAAGCAGAAAGAATTTGCCTTCAAGCTGCAAAGCGAAGCGCCGTTCCAGACCGCGCTGGCGCAAGGCGATGCCGCCCAGATGCGTGCCTGGCTTGGTGAGAGTTATACCCGCTACCAGGTCGCCGCGGGTGAATTCAGACTCAAAACCATCGTCGTGCGCAAACTGTCCGGCGAGATATTTGCTCACAGTTCTGACAACGGTTTGAACAGTTACGGTGGTTGCTCGACCGCGCTGGAGTCAATCGGCGGTTCCCTGATTCGGCTGCTGAAACCAAAATACGCGCTCTGCAGTTTCGATGGCCAGCTGTTTACCGAGGTGCTGGTGCCGGTCGGCGCGCTGGAACCAAAAGCTTACCTGCACGTCGTTGCCTACGCGGCCCAAGGATTGAGGCGCGTCGAGCAACAAATCAGGCTCCCGCTAAATATCGATCATGGATCGGGCAAGAATCTTTATCGCTCGCCGGACTGGGTCGGAGCGAAGGCGGGCGATCGCTTGTATCCCAGTTTTAAACTTTACGGCGACGATGCTTTCCTCGGCGCGACTATCAGCGCCTCCTTCGATCCACAGCCGGTTATCGATCGGCTCGAAGAAACTGAAACCAGTTTTTTTGTTATTACCACCATCGCCACCGTGGGCGCGCTGGTGCTGGTTTTGTTCATGCTTAATCGTGCCTTCATGCCGATGAATAAGCTCCGAAATTCCGTCGGTGCGCTGTTGACCGGACGCTACGCCTCGATCAGCGAGGACAAGCTGCCGAGTGAACTGAAAGACCTGGTGGTGGCCTATAACGAAATGGTGGAAGGGCTGGAAATCGAAACCATATCGCGTCGCCAGATCGAAGAGAAACTGCGCTCGGAAAAAGATTTTATTTCGACCACGCTCGATTCGATTTCCAACCCGGTCATCGTTATCGATTCGAAGGATCGCATCAAACTGGTCAATCCCGGCGCAGAGAAACTGTTTGGCGACAGGGAAGCCGAATTGGTCGATAGTTCAATTCACGAAGTGCTAATCCTGTATGCAAATCGACAGACCACTCGAATCGTCGACCTCAGTCAGTTGTTGAGCCGCAAGTTATCGATTAGCTCGATGTTTTTCTACGATCCCAATCGCAATATCGTCGAGCTCGAGTTTTCTGCATCGCCGATGATCGATATGGAGGCCGAAGACGTCGGCTTTGTAATTATTCTGAAAGACGTTTCCGAGGATAGAAAGCTGCGCCGCAAGCTGAACTACGAAGGCAGCCATGACCAGTTGACCGGATTTCTAAATCGCAGTGCGTTCGAGCAAAAATTCGAAACCCTGGTAACCGAGGACAATAATTCGGTGCCGCAACACGTGCTGGCTTTTCTCGATATCGACCAGTTCAGGGTTGTCAACGAAACCTGCGGCAGTGCCGCCGGTGACCTGTTGTTGAAACAGATCAGCACGATGATTAAAAAGCATGTGCGCAAGTCGGATATTCTGGCGCGTCTAAGCGGTGACGAGTTTGGCTTCATCATGCCTTTCTTTGAAATGGAGCGCGCGTTGCAGGCAATCCAGAAAATTATCATCGAGATTCAACATTCAGGCTTTGTCTGGAACGAGCAGGAATACCTGGTAACCGCGAGTATCGGCGTGATGGCTTTCGGCCGCATGAGCGATGAATACGCCGAGTATTATTCCAAGGTCACGACGGCCTGTTTTCTCGCCAAGCAAAACGGCGGCAATCAATATCACTTCATCGATGAAAACGACGAAAAAGTCATGGCGCAACAGGTTTCGATGGAATGGGTCTCGGGCATCATGGAAGCTTTCAGCGAGGATCGATTCTGCCTGTACGTGCAGCCCATTGTCTCTATCGACAGGGAGGAACGAGATACTCACTACGAGGTTTTGATACGCTACATCAGCCCCGAGGGAACCGTTGTCTCGCCCAAAGATTTTCTGCCACCGGCCGAGCGTTATAACCTGATCGAACGGATCGACAGCTGGGTGGTTAGCAGTGTCATCGCCTGGTTGCAGCAGCACCAGCACAAGCTTAGCGACGTCATGTTTTCGGTTAACCTGTCGGGGCGCAGCATCGGTTCGCAAACCTTTCACAAGTTCCTGCGCGACAGCCT
The DNA here is from genome assembly GCA_963768295.1 of uncultured Gammaproteobacteria bacterium. GTDB lineage: Bacteria > Pseudomonadota > Gammaproteobacteria. The sequence continues at coordinate 124,585 of CAVYHN010000027.1, forward strand.
TGGCGAGAGCGATATCGATATTAGCCAACTGTGTTTCGAAATCACCGAGACCGCGGTGGTGGATAATGTCGAGAGATCGGTAGAGTTCATCAATTCGATCAAGCAGCTGGGCGCCAAGTTTTCGCTCGACGATTTCGGCACCGGATTATCCTCGTTCAGCTATCTCAAGCAGTTTCCGGTGGATTATCTGAAAATCGACGGAGAGTTTATTCGCGACATCATCGAAGACGACAAGAGTTATGTCTTCGTGCGCTCGATGACCGAAGTCGGGCATTGCCTCGATATGGAAGTGATTGCCGAGTTTGTCGAGTCGGATACGATGTTCAACAAGTTGCGCGAGGCCAATGTCGACTTTATCCAGGGATATCAGGTGGGCAAACCGGTTTCGATCCAGACCCTGGTTGAACCGGAGCAGCCCGACCTGGAGCAGGTTAGCCAGGGTTAGGCCTGGGTCTGGCCCACGACTCTTAACGCCTTCAGGGTATTTCGCATTTCGCGAAAGTCAGGCACTACCGCCGACTCCAGCAATTTCTCACGTTCTTCAGGCGTGCGTGACCGCGCCAGCTTTTTAATCGTCTCCAGCTCGATGTGGGGCGCAACCATATGCAGGAAGTCGAACTGGTAGGCCGATATGTGGCGCGAGTGGCGAAAGCCAATTTTGATCACGCTGTCCGGAAACAGGTGGCTGGCGTCGATATAAACCAGGTCGGAATCTTCGTCGCGACAGGCCATCTCGGCGATAATGCCTGCGCCCATGCCGAGGCGAACATAGGTCTTGATGACGTCGGAGTCGGTTGCGGTGAAAGCCACGCGGGGTTCGAGATTGGCCCGTTGGAAAGTTTTATCAAGCTGCGAACGCCCGGTCAATCCCAGCATATAAGTCAGGATCGGAAAGCTCGCCAGGTCGGCCAGGGTAACGTTCTCGATGCCAGTCAAGGCATGCTGCGGCGGCACCACGATATAACGGTTCCAGCGATAGGCGGGTATTGTGATGAGCTCGCCGCGCTCATCGATCACTTCTGATGCCATCACAAAATCGACCTGGTTATTGGCGGCGAGCTTGCACATCGACTTGGGATTACCCTGGTGCACCCTGAGTTCGATATGTGGATACTGCCTCGAAAATCGCTGCAGAATGGGCGGCAGGATAAACTGGGCCTGGGTATGCGTGGTCGCGATGGTCAGGTTGCCGCGATTGTTTTTGCTGAACTCGCGCGCGGTGCGTTTGATATTACGGGCATTGTTCAGCAGGTCGGTCACGTGCTCGAGAACGGCGTGCCCGGCCGGGGAGATCGCGGTCAGTTTTTTACCCGAACGTTCGAAAATCTGGATATCGAGTTCGTCTTCCAGCAGCTTGATCTGATGGCTCACACCCGGTTGCGATGTGTACAGTTCTTCGGCGGCCGCGGACACGTTCAGGTTGTTGCGCACGACCGCATCGAGAAAGCGGAGCTGTTGAAGTTTCAAGGGTTCAGGCGATATTCCCGTTACAGGCAGATTCGAGTTTACAAGGAAACCGTTGCATGACAACCAGTTTCTGGAGCCTGCCGAATCAGGTCTTGTTGCTGAAATCGATGGATTTTACGCGCGGCGAGAGATTGATTTCATCGATGACGATATCCGGGCTGGATTGCATGATCTGCCAGACCAGTTGCGCCACATCCGTCACGGCAATCGCATTCTCGGGCTGGGCTCCCGGTGCGAACGGCTGGCCGTCAAAAAACGGGCTGCGTACCATGCCGGGATTTATCAGGCTCACCTGGATGCCGTCGGCGGCGCAATCCTCGCGCAGCGACAGGCAGAATCCGCGCAGGCCGAACTTGGAGGCGCAATAAAGTGCGCCCTTCCGGCCCGCTTCGAGCGCGGATTCGGAACCGATGAAAATAAGGCGACCCTGGCGCCGACGCCTGAGTCGGGGCAGCAGCCCGCGGCAGATAACCATTGCGCTGGTCAGATTGATACGCAGGGCGGACTCCATCTGCGCAACCGAAAACTGCTCGAGCGAGCCAAAGTGACCCTGACCCGCGGCGTGAACATAAGCGTCGATTTCGCGGGTTTCGAGTAATTTTTTTAGCTGCGTTTCGAGCTGGGCAAGCTTGTCGAGGTCGAGCGCCAGCGCGGTGAAATTTTCGTGCTCGAGCTGCTCCACCCGACCGCGCCGGCTGAGGCCGATGACCCGATAGCCCTGCGTCAGCAACAGGCTCGCTGTCGCCAGGCCGATGCCGGAACTGGCACCGCTAATCAGTACGGTTCCGTGTTCAGCCATGCCATTCGCAAGGGTGGTAGCTTTCGGCCGGGATACGTTTCATCAGTTGTGCTTCGCAGAACTCGAGCATTTCCCGCTCGCGATCGAGCGGGTAACTGATAATACCATTGTTCAAATGCATATTTTGCGCAAACAACGGCTCCTCCGGATACAGCCGGGAAATTCTGCGGAAATGGTCGCGCGTCAGGCGGAAACTGCCGAGGCTGACCGAGTGTAATTTTTGCGCGTCAATTTCAGCAAATACCTGGTCGAGTAAATCGACGAAGGCGGTCTGGTATTGGCGGTGATAAACGACCGGGTCGAAACGCAATCCCACCAGCCAGCCGGCTTCGATCAGTCGACGCATCGCCTCGATTCGTTTTGCGATCGAAGGCACGCCGTTTTCGAGTTTGCTATGGCTGAACTGGTCGCTGAAGCTGAACGCGGTTACGACACGCGCGACTGGTTCCATCTTGAGCATCGAGCGCACCTGGGTGCTTTTGGTGCGCAGTTCCATCCAGGCATTGTCGATGGCCGCAACAAGCGGGATAAAATAATCGGTGAAGCGTGTCATCGGTTCATTCGCCAGGCTGTCGCAGTCATAACCCGAGTAAAACCATACCGGCTTGCCCTGGTGCAGCGCGGCGATCTGTCTGATCTGGTCACCGAAGTCTTCATAATTGACGAACAGCACCTGGTGCGCGGACTGGTACATGCCCTGTAAAAAACAGTAGCGACAGTCGTAGAGGCAGTTGAGCATATGCGAAAAATAATAATTGTAATCACCCCCGAGTCCGTAACCCTCGGGTGCCGCCAGTACCTGTCCCTTGTTCTTGTGGGCGATTATTATCGCCGGATTCTTTTTCTGTAAGCGGAAGTTCTGTGAGCGCGGATTGAAGACCTCGCCATAGTGCTCGATTTCTATCCGCGGCAGTTTATGCAGGCGTTCGAGCAACTGCTGCGTGCGTGGGTGATTGCGCACCGCCGTTTCCACGTAAACACAGCTAACCACGATTACAAATCCTCGCTATCGCGAAAGCTGATTTGTTCCAGGGCCTGAATCATCGAACGGGCGGAACTTTGTGACGCCAGCTGCCCCAGCAGAGACTCGGCACTGAAATTACGATTACCCAGGTAGCGCCATAAAACCCGTAATTGGTTTTTCTGAGTTTGCGTGAAATGCGCCATCGATAAAAGCTGTTGCCAGGCTTCGGGCGCAAGCTCCAGCGCCGCGATTTCCCGCCTGAGTTCGAGTAATGCTTGTGCCTGCCGATCGATCGAATCGATATGCTGTTGCACCAGTTCACTCACCCGCTGACGATTTTTACCCGTTTGCTGCCTGCGATTGTCGCTGACAATCTTCAGGCTCTGGGTTAACTCGGCGCTACTGAAACGCAGGGCAGCGTGTATGAAACCGCTGGCTTCCATGTCGAACAGGGTGTCATCCCGGTAGTTGTCACTGGGCTGGCCCAGGGTCAGGCAGGCGCTGCCCGCCAGCGACGAAGCTGCCACGGGGGCCGGGTAGTAACGCTGGCCGCTATCGGCATCGACCACCTTGTTCAGCAAAAACAAATCTCCCATATCGTGCTCGGCGGCGCCGGCGACGCCCAGGTTAATCCAGGCAATCGAGCTTGCGTCGGGATTACTTGCCGCGATCCACGCGCTGGCCGCGGCGCTTGCGATCTTGCCGATTCCGCTGATGATACAAACCATATCGTCGCCATGGTAAACATCGAATGCCCGCGCATCATGCGATTTCTTCAAGCGGTAATAATCGATTACGGGTTTGGCCTCGCAATGCAGTGCGCATACCCAGATCAGCATGACGATGCAGCCGGCGCGGTTTTACACCACTGTTCGCGCAAGGGCGCAAACTCTTCGATCAGTTGCTGGTTGCCGTGTTTGATGGCGCCCCTGAGCAGGATATCGAGCTTTGCCGACAACGTGGCCGCCGCCGCTGCCTGCTGATCGGTCGATAGATTTTCTCCGGCGAGCAGTCGATGCAGAGCGCGGACGCGAAACTGATCCATCACCGGATGCTGGCGCGACAACTGGTCGGCGTGGCCGCCATACTTGACGATCAGGGCCTGGTCGAGATAGCACACCGGGTAGCGATGGCATAGCCGCAGCCATAAGTCATAGTCTTCGCAGGCGGGAAGGGTTTCGTCGAACAGGCCGAGTTCCAGCAGCACTGCTTTTTTGATCACCGAGGCGGACGGGGAGATAGCGCATAGCGGCAGGCATTGTTCGAAAATCCAGCCACCGCTTTTACGATGCTTGTTCATCGGATTGACGCGGACACCGCTGCGCATCCAGATCTCATCGGAGTGGAACAACACGAATTCGGGCTGTTGCCGCTGCGTATCTCGAATTTTTTCTAGCTTGTCGGGCAGCCAGCGGTCGTCTGAGTCCAGCAACGCTATCCATTCGCAGCCGGCCGCCTCGATACCCCGATTACGCGCGGCGCTGACCCCGAGATTCGGCTGGCGCATGATCTTCACCTCGGGAAACGCGCGCGCGACCATGGCGGCGCTGCCATCGGTCGAACCATCGTCGACCAGAATGACTTCATCGGCCTCTGAGCATTGCTGGTACACCGACTGCAGCGCGCGTTCAAGCGTATGTTTGCGATTGTAGCTAGGTATGACGACGGAGATTTGCATGGCTGCCGGCGGCAGGGATCCGCTCAGGAATTCTGCGGGATGCTGGACTGCCCCGGGAAATTGGTGACGCTAGTGCCGTCACTGTCGAGGATGCGGTTCTTGCCGCTACGCTCGACTTCGTCGATACGAATTACGGCGAAATGGGGGATATAGGTATGCTTGACGTTGGCAAATTCGAGCTTAAGTTTTTCCTCGGCCGGATCGATCAGCAGCCTGGACTGCTCGCCAAAGATGATTTCGCCAATCTCGATAAAACCCGCCATCTGCGACTGGCTGACCTGATGCGCATAGAGTTCATAAATCCTGTTGTTGTTATGAAACTGGATGCGGAAAGTTGGCTTCGATGATTTGGGCATGATGAGAAACTAATCCGACTGCATCAACTCGTCAAGCTCGCCGTCCATGTGGAGTTCGGTCAGTTCGGTAAAACCGCCTATGGGTCGGCCGTCGATGACGATTTGCGGGACGGTGCGCGCGCCGTTGGTAACCGCGAGAAATTCTTGCATCGCGGCATCGTCCCCATCGATGCGAACCTCTTCGTAATCGATATCCCATTTCTCCAGCATGGTTTTTGCCCGCGTGCAGAAGGCGCAGTGGGCGGTGCTATAAACGGTAACTCGGGACATCAATCCTGGCCTCATGATTTCGGGAGCGCAATTCTACTACAGATTTTTATAACTGCCATAGTCCGCGCGTGAGAGCCTGGCCGACTAGCTGGAACTCTTGATCGCGAGAATCGCCTGGTTGCGCAGGGTTTTAAGCAAGCTGAGCTGGCTATCGGTAATGTTGATCGATTCCGCGTCGGCGCTATCGATGTAAATCATCGCGATCGGCGCCTGTTTGACGATAATTGGGAAGATTGTAAAACTGCGCGCGGCAATGTTGTTATGGTACCAGGCGGGAATCTTGTCGTGGATTTTTTCATCCCGAGTGTTGTCGATCCGAATATCGACGTTATTTTTAAAGGCCACGTGAAACACGTCCGATTGTGCTTGCAGCGGAATTGCGAAGTGTTCGATTATATTTTCAACGTCGTCGCCGTAACCAAAACGAGCCCTGATACTGTCGGTTTTTTTGTCTTTCAGGCATAACACCACGCGCGAGCCACCGAAGGCGCGATAAATGGTTTCCAGTATCATCTGCATGACCTGATTGATGCTGTACTCGCCGGTGAGCGTATTGGTGATATCCTGAATGCCGTCGGTAAGCACCTTGTCCACCGATTGGTTTTGCGGCGGGGCCAGTTCGACAAGGATTTCCACACTGTCGGTAACGCCGAATTCCTGCCGGGCGGCGTCCTGTGGAGCCTCGGGTTCCTGGTTGCCACTGGAAGAGATCTGCTGATAGTAAAGGCTTTTATCGAGGTCGAACTGGATCAGCCGGGAGAACTGGGTCAACTCCTTGTGACAGTTTTCCAGCAGCGCGGACACATTGCTCTCGTCGAGCGCGAGCGCCGCGGAGAATTGTTCCGCGAGGCGCTTGATTGCTGGCGCCTGCTGTTCCAGCGGTAAGGTCAGGCAGGCGCCAAGCGCGCTGCTGAACTGGGCGATCAAATGCAGGTTTTCCTCGGCGCTGCTCGCTGCGGGTAAATCGTCGAAGTCGAGCGGCAGCATGCTGTCGGTTATCAGCTTGGGGAAACCCCACTCGCGCGCCACCGACATGCCAAGGCGCGGGTAGCTGATGCCCAGCACCTGTATAACCGCCGCCGTCTCGCTACAGTCCTGTCGCAACATCAGTTTGTCGATCGCGCGCGCTTCTTCGTGCAGGTAGAAGCGCACCAGCATTTTGCCGAGTTGTTGCAACAGGGCGCATAGAAATGCTTCCTCGTGATTGGGGATATTGAGCCTGCGCGCCAACGAGTTTGCGAGCAGGCCGCTAAACAACGCCTGTACCGCATTCTCCTTGAGCTGTGAAGCCTGCAGTTTGTTCTGCATGTGCTCGAACAGCATCAGACCGGTGGCGATGCTGCGCACCGGATTGATGCCGAGCATGACAACGGCGCGCGAAATAGTGCTGATCTTGCCGCCGCCACGGTTGTAGTAGGCCGAATTGACCAGGCGCAGCACCTTGTTGGTGAGCGAATAGTCTTTGAGAATGGTGTTGGAAACCGTGGTCAGGTTTTCGGTGTCGCTGGCCGAGGCCTGGTTTAAAACGCTGATGGTATGGGAAAAAGCCGGAAAGTCTTTCTTGTGACGCATGCGCCGCAACAAGAAGCTGACAGTGGCGCCACTATTGTCCCGCGCCGCCGCCACGTCATCCAGCGCGAGATAGTCGTTCAGCGCCTGTAGCATCGCATTAGCGTCCGGGAATCGTCGCTGCGGATTTTTTTCCAGCGATCTCAGGATTAATGCATCGAGACGTTCATCGACATCACTGTTTATTTTTGACGGCGGCTCGATCTGGCTATTGGCGATGGCGTTTAGCACCTGGTAGACGTCTTCACCACTAAACGCCGGTTTGCCGGTGAGTAGCTCGTAACACACCAGGCCGATCGAAAACACGTCGGATACCTTTTGATGCTTGCGGGTCTCGATGTATTCCGGCGCCATGTATTGCGGCGTGCCATAGAGTGCGCCGTTGCTGCCGGCGGCGGCATCGGTAAGAAAGGCGAGTCCGAAATCGGCGATCTTGGCCTGCCCCTGTTCGCTGAGCATGATATTTGCGGGTTTAATGTCGCAATGCACGATACCCTGGCTATGCGCCGCGGCCGCACCGTTCAGAATATCGCGCATGATGCGAATTTTCCGGTCCATGTTGGCGCCGTGTCGAATTTGACTCTGCAGGGATTCACCGTCGATAAATTCGAACACCAGGAAGGGATTGTTGTCCTGCATGCCGATATCGAAAATGCTGACAATATTGGTATGTTGCAGTTTGCTGACGGTGCGGGCTTCGGCGAGAAATTGCTCGATGTTGCCATCGAGGCGCAATCCGGATTTCAAATTTACCGATTTGATTGCGACCTTGCGCTTCAGATCTGGATCGTGCGCCAGATATACGATTCCCTGGCTGCCCTTGCCGAGCACCTGCTGGATGTTGAAACGATCTATTTTTGGGGGGAAACTGGCTGCCACGTCAAACTGCAAAACCTTATCGGGTGTTTGAAGTATAGACGCCTGCTCGGACTCTGCCGCCCTTAGCCGGGTTCCTGTACCAGCACCCAGGGCTTTACCACCACGGCCCACAGTGAAGCTTCATTGCTGACCCAGGCGCGCGCCTGGTCGTCGGAGACTGGCCCCAACTGGTTCGCGACAGTCCATTCGTGGACCTGTTCGACGTCGTCCTGCTGCAGTGCGTAAGCCACGTCCACCAGGTCAAGCTCGGCGGACACCCGCATGACCTTGCCGGCGGCAAAGAAGCGTTGCAACTCCATCCACGGAATTTCTGCGGTTTCGCTATTGATTTTGGCTCGCTTGAGTTCGCGATCCTGGCGCAGCAGTTCCTCGATCACGCGACGGACTGAATGATATCGACGCCGTCCAGCGGGGTAGATTGAATGGTATCCCGGACGGTGAAAATGGCTTCCTTGCGCGGGTAGTGTTTACGCCAGGCAATCGCCACGGTACGGCTCGGTGAAGGTTTGGAAAACGGCTTGATGTCGATCAGCGCCTCGTTCTTGTGGCTTTGCGTGACACTGGTGCGCGGCAACACCGTAATGCCAGTGCCGGCTGCCACCATATGGCGTATGGTTTCCAGCGAACCACCTTCGAGGGTACGCGTCAGTTCGCTATCGCCCGACATGCAATCGGGGCAGGCCTGAATCACCTGGTCACGAAAGCAGTGCCCGGCACCCAGCAACATCAAATCCTGGGATGCCAGATCCTCCGGTCGAATCTCCTCGCGTTGTTTCCACTCGTGGTTGCGCGGCAGGGCAACGATGAAGGGTTCGTCGTATAGCGGCGCGGTTTCGATCCCGGGCTCGTCGAAGGGGTAGGAGATGATGATTGCGTCGAGCGCGCCCTGCTTGAGCGACTGAAACAGATTGGCGGTGAAGTTTTCCTCGATAATCAGCTTCAGGTTGGGAGCGGTCTTGCGCAGTTTCGGGATCAGGCTGGGTAACAGGTAGGGTCCGATGGTGTAGATCACACCCAGCTTGAACTGTCCGGACAGGGGGTCTTTCCCCTGCTGTGCGATTTCGGTCAGGATCTGCGCCTCCTGCAGCACGATATAGGCCTGGTTGATAATTTGCTGGCCGATTTCGGTGATGCGGATTTCATTCTTGGAGCTGCGTTCGAACAGGCGAACACCGAGCTCCTCTTCCAGTTTCTTTATCGCGATACTTAAGGTAGGCTGGCTCACGAAACAGGCCTGAGCGGCCTTACCGAAATGATTCTTTTGCGATACCGCGACGATGTACCGGAGTTCGGTTAGAGTCATAATAGTTAAAATTTATTGATCTGATCGATAGATTTTGCATAAAACGATCTTGTTTGCAATCAATAATCGCTATGAAAAAAATTCTCCTCAAATTTTTAACGATCGAGTCGATTGAATCTGACCCGATTAATCTGGAACACGCCTTGCGGGTCGCCACCGCGGTTTTGCTGGTCGAGGTCGCGCGTGCCGACTTCATCGTTCAGCCCGCCGAAAAGGCGCGCTTGCGAGAATTGCTGGAGCGGCAGTTCAGCCTGTCGACGGCGGAACTCGCTGCGTTGATGGAGGAAGCCGAAGCCGATGCCGACCGCCTGGTTTCGCTGCAGCATATTACACGCCTGTTAAACGAACACTATGACCACGCGATGAAACTGCGGGTGGTCGAGATGATGTGGCAACTGGTGTATGCCGACGGTAACAAGGACCATTACGAAGAGCACCTGATACGCCAGGTCGCTGATCTGCTCTATGTTTCACACGGCGAGTTCATTCAGGCTCGCCACAAGGCTGAGGGGCAGTCCTGATCTCCCTTCGAAGAAGGTTGCAACATTCTCGGTCGGAGCGACCTAGAAATTACCCAGGTAGACGATTGGCGGCACGATCAGCATCTTCGCTACCAGTATCAGCAGGGTTGCGAGCAGTGGCGACAGATCGAGCCCCCCGATCGGCGGCAGAAATTTTCGCATCGGCCTGAGCACAGGTTCTGCGATCTTGTCGACCAGCCCGATCACGGGGTTGTATTGCCCCGGGCTAATCCAGCTGAGGATGACTTTGATGATTACCGCGACCAGGAAAACCGTCAGCACCAGGGCGATCAGGTCGGCAATGCAAAACACCAGTAAACCGCCATAGCTGGTCCCGCTAATCGGCGCCATAACTCCGCCGATTTGAACCGCGGGAATCGAGAGTACGCGCATCAGTAGAAATTTGGCATATATCAATAGCAGGCAAAGCGCGATCGCCGCGGCATCCTGGCCCGCGACGCTGGGGATGAAGCGGCGCAGGATGCGGAGCGGCGGCGTTGTCAGCTTGACGATGAACTGTGAAACCGGGTTGTAAAAATCGGCGCGTAGCATTTGCAGCAGGAAACGCAGCAGCACCAGTAGAATGTAAAGGTCGAACAGCGTGTTAATGATCAGCATTAAAGGTGATGTCAGATATCCGGAACCCATTTTGCCTAGCCTCCAGTTAATTCACGCGCCAACTCTTGCGCACGGTTATGGGCCGCCGCGGTGGCGTCGTCCACCAGTCGCTCGAGCTGATTATGCTGAAACGAAAGAATCGCCTGCTCGGTGGTGCCTTTTTTCGAGGTTACCTGCGCGCGCAGTTTGACCACGTCTTCTTCCAGCGCCATGCTGGCGGCACCGAGAGCGGTCTGGCGCGCGAGGCGGGCCGCAGTTGCCTGCGTTAAACCGAGTTTGACGCCGGCGGCCTCGAGCAATTCGATAAAGTAAAAAAAGTAGGCAGGGCCACTACCCGATATCGCGGTTACGGCATCGAGATCGGCCTCGGCATCGACCCAGATACTGATGCCTACCGCCTGCATGATTTTTTCGGCCGTCGATTTCTGGCTTGCGCTAACCCGCGAGTTGGCGGCCAGGCCGGTGGCGCCGAGTTGCAGTAGCGACGGCGTATTGGGCATGCAGCGCACGATGGTCCGGCCGCCACCTAACCAGTTATCGATTGCATCGATGGGTATGCCGGCGGCGATACTGACGAACATTTGCTCGGGCCTGGTCGGCAAAGCGGAAAGCTGTTGGCAGACGACCTGCATGACCTGGGGTTTGACCGCGAGCATTACCACCTCGGCCGCGCGCGCGCCGTCGAGGGTATCTTGCGAAGTGCCGATACTGAATCGATCCTGCAGTTGCTGCAGTTGCGCCGCATCGATGTCACAGGCGCTAAGCGCCGCGCTGTCGTAGTAGTTTGCTATCAGCCCACCGATCAGGCTGGTCGCCATATTGCCCGCGCCGATAAAGCAAATATTCTGATTCAAGTTCTTTCCCCGAAAATCGCGGTGCCAATCCTGACCAGGGTGGAACCTTCCGCGATCGCGGCCTCCATATCCTGGGTCATGCCCATCGACAAGGTATCACAGTCGATTCCCTGCTGTCGCAGCGAAGCCAGCGCCGCCGCCAGTTGCGCAAAGGCGAGACGCTGCTCGGCAAAGGTTTCACGCGGCGCCGGGATGGTCATCAGCCCACGCAGGCGTATGCCGGGTAACTGGTGAATCGCGGCCGCCAGTTCGGGGATCGCGTCGAGTTCGATTCCAGCCTTGCTGTCTTCGTGATCGATATTGACCTGGATGCAGACGTTAAGCGGTTGCCTGTCCGCCGGGCGTTGTTCACTGAGCCGGCGCGCGATCTTGAGACGATCGATGCAGTGTGCCCAGTCGAAAGCCTCGGCGATATTGCGCGTCTTGTTGGACTGAATCGCACCGATGAAATGCCAGCAAATGTCCAGATCAGCCAGTTCCTGCATTTTTTGCTGTGCTTCCTGCAGATAGTTTTCACCAAAATGCCTTTGTCCCAGTTCGAAGGCGTGACGTATATCACTGGCCGGTTTGCGCTTGCTGACGGCAAGCAGCAAAACCGAATCGGGATCGCGGCCGCAGGCCGTGGCGGCCTGCTCGATCTGGCTGTGGATCTGATTTAGATTTTTTTCAATATTCTGCATAGGCTTTGCTATAGTTGATCATGTTAACGCATTGCTATAGCGAGCCCCCGATTATAATCAGTTTGTTAGCAACCGATAAGCAAAACCCGTCAAGAATTCTATAATACCTGTAAACCGATTTAAGGAAACTTCATGGATATAGCTCAACTCCTGGCTTTTGGCGTCAAACAGGGCGCCTCCGACTTGCACCTGTCAGCGGGATTGCCGCCTATGATTCGCGTCGATGGCGATATTCGTCGCATCAATGTTCCGGAAATGGATCACAAGCAGGTTCACGACATGATTTATGACATCATGAGTGACAAGCAGCGTAAGGATTACGAGGAATATCTCGAAACCGACTTTTCCTTCGAAATTCCCGGACTGGCGCGTTTTCGCGTCAACGCGTTTAACCACAATCGCGGCGCCGGTGGCGTGTTTCGGACCATCCCGTCGAAGATTCTCAGCCTCGAGGATTTGAACGCGCCCAAAATATTCCAGGAAATTTCCGAGTACCCGCGCGGTATCGTGCTGGTTACCGGCCCGACCGGGTCCGGCAAATCGACCACCCTGGCGGCCATGGTCGACTACAAAAACGATAGCGAATACGGCCATATCCTGACGGTTGAAGATCCGATCGAATTCGTACACGAAAGTAAAAAATGCCTGGTCAACCAGCGCGAAGTGCACCGCGATACGCTCGGCTTTAACGAAGCCCTGCGCTCGGCGTTGCGGGAAGACCCCGACACCATCCTGGTCGGCGAGATGCGCGACCTCGAAACCATTCGCCTGGCCTTGTCCGCGGCCGAAACCGGGCACCTGGTGTTTGGCACCCTGCACACCAGTTCGGCGGCGAAGACCATCGACCGTATCGTCGACGTCTTCCCGGCGGCGGAAAAAGCGATGGTAAGATCGATGTTATCGGAGTCGCTGAAGGCGGTAATCTCGCAGACCCTGATGAAGAAAATTGGCGGTGGACGTGTCGCTGCGCATGAAATCATGATCGGCACGCCCGCGATTCGTAACCTGATCCGTGAAGACAAGGTTGCGCAAATGTATTCGGCGATACAGACTGGACAAAATGTCGGCATGCAGACGCTGGATCAAAATTTGAAATCCATGCTCGCATCGGGCGTGGTGTCCAAAGATGAAGCCCAGCGTAAAGCCGCTAATCCGGATGCGTTATAAACCAGCGATAAAAAGGTGCTAGGGGAGTCTAATGGATCGTAATAAGGCAATCAGTTTTATGCATGACTTGCTGCGCATGATGGTGAGCAAGGATGGGTCGGACTTGTTTATTACCACGGGCTCGCCGCCGGCGATGAAAATCGATGGCAAGGTCGCGACGGTTTCCAAGCAGAATCTGTCGCCGAACCATACGCAAATGCTGGCGCGTTCAATCATGAACGACAAGCAGGTTTCCGAGTTCGAGGAAAAGCAGGAGTGTAACTTTTCGATCGCACTGCCCGGGGTGGCGCGTTTTCGTGTCAATGCATTCGTGCAGCGCGGCAGTTCGGGCCTGGTGCTGCGTATCATCAATTCTGAAATTCCGACTTTCGATGAATTGAACCTGCCGCCGATACTGAAGGATATCGCGATGACCAAGCGCGGCCTGGTCATTTTCGTCGGTGGCACGGGCTCGGGTAAATCGACTTCGCTGGCTTCCATGGTGGACTACAGAAACCGGAACACTCACGGGCATATTATTACGATCGAGGACCCGGTCGAATTCGTGCATGACCATCAAAACTGCCTGGTGACCCAACGCGAGGTCGGCGTCGATACCGAGTCTTATGAAATCGCGCTCAAGAACACGCTGCGGCAGGCGCCGGACGTCATCCTGATCGGCGAGGTGCGCGATCGCGAAGCCATGGAGCACGCGATCGCCTTCGCTGAAACCGGGCATCTCTGTCTAACGACTCTGCACGCCAACAGCACCAACCAGGCGCTGGATCGTATCATCAACTTTTTCCCCGACGAGCGTCGCCAGCAGTTGCTGATGGATCTGTCGCTCAACCTCAAGGGGATGGTGTCACAACGCCTGATCCCGAAAATCGATGGTGTCGGTCGTATCCCGGCGATCGAGGTCATGCTCAATACGCCGTTGATGGCCGACCTTATATTCAAGGGCGACGTGCACGAAATGAAATCGCTTATTGCAAAATCCAACGAGGCCGGAATGCAGACCTTCGACCAGGCCCTGTTCGATCTCTACGAAGAGCAAAAAATTACTTTCGAAGACGCCCTGCGTAATGCTGATTCGGTTAACGATATTCGTCTGCGCATAAAGCTGGAAAGTGACACTGCGCGTAAAACCGGCGTGGTCGAAGACCATCGTGATTTCGAACTCGAGGAGTCGGATGACGATGTCGCTGGCGGTATTATCTAGCCCTAGCCCGGAGAAGTAGAATGGCCCGCGAACCCACCACGCAACTGCTCGAACCCTATCTGAAAATAATGGTAGATAAACAGGCTTCGGACCTGTATTTCGTTACCGGCGCACCGCCCAATATGAAAACCCAGGGCAACACCGCCGCGATTGCCAAGAATCCTTTCCAGAGCGGGCAGGTCATGAAACTGGCATACAGCCTGCTGAACGACGAGCAGGTGCGGGATTTCGAGATCAACCGTGAATTGAACCTGGGCTTCACGCTGAACGACGTCGGACGCTTCCGCGTCAATATCTTCATCCAGCGTTCCGAAGTATCGATGGTCATCCGTTACATCAAGTGGGAAATTCCGACTATCGACGAACTCGGCCTGCCGCAGATACTCAAGGAAGTGGTCATGAACCAGACCGGCATGGTGCTGGTGGTGGGATCAACCGGTTCCGGTAAGTCGACCACGCTGGCATCGATGCTAAATCATCGCAACAATACTGTCGGCGGGCATATCCTGACGATCGAGGATCCGATCGAATTCGTGTTTCGGCACGACAAATCGATTGTGTCGCAGCGTGAAGTCGGTATCGATACCCTGAGCTACGCCAACGCGCTGCGCGAGGCGCTGCGCGAAGCCCCGGAAGTCATCATGATCGGTGAGGCGCGCGACGGCGAAACCATGAAGGCGGCGATCAACTTCGCCGACACCGGTCACCTGTGCCTGACCACGCTGCACGCGGTTAACTCGAACCAGGCGATGGACCGGATCATGAACATGTTTCCGACCGATATGCGTGATCAGCTGTTGATGGATTTATCGCTCAACCTGAAGGCGGTTATTTCGCAGCGCCTGGTGCCGGGCATGCAGGGTAAACTGGCCTGTGCGGTCGAGATCATGATGAACACGCCTTATATTTCAGAACTGTTGCGCGAGGGTAATTTCAACGAGATCAAGGAAATCATGGAGAAGGGCGATACCACCGGTATGCAGACCTTCGACCAGTCGCTTTACCATCTCTACAAGGCGGATGCGATCACGATCAAGAATGCGCTGGCCTACGCGGATTCCAGTACCAACCTCGAATGGAAGATCAACTTCGGTGGTGAGCAACCGTCATCG
Source organism: uncultured Gammaproteobacteria bacterium (assembly GCA_963768295.1). Taxonomy (GTDB): domain Bacteria; phylum Pseudomonadota; class Gammaproteobacteria. The sequence continues at coordinate 140,023 of CAVYHN010000027.1, forward strand.
CAGGATACCCGCCACCAGCTGAACAAGCAGGGCGCTGCACTTGAAGAGTTGACCCTGCCCTCCGAAGAAGACTAGTCCAGTTCATCATTAGCCAGGCGCCTCATTCCGTGTCTGGATAATCCCACCGCCCGGCAACCGGGGCAGCCCGGTTATCTTGAAGCGCCAGTTTCCCGACGAAAAACCTGTACGTTCCCCGTAAGGTCGATCTGCGCTCTACCGCGCCTAATTTAAAGAAAGCAGGCGCTCAGAAATCCGCGTTGACCGGTTGAGCTGACAACCCTTTTGAGACGCCCACTAAGAAAGCCACGTCGAATGAGATGACTTAGATTGTTACTCTATTTGTTAATTAGCTAACTGCCCATTCTGCGTTCGCCAGAATCAACGTATTTGCGATCAGACAGTCCCTTTAGATGACCTGTATCAATTACTATGCTTCGAAACAGCCCATTTAACCCATTTGGGTGAAGACAGGGATGACATATTTATATTTTATGGGAAAATATAGCAGGGAAAATGAGGAGTAAGATGAAGCTTAAATCATTCTTGGTTGGTTATTGTTTATTTTTATACTCTGGCCAAACTTTGGCAGCATTAATAACGTACGACTATTCATTCGATACACCACAATTTAACGAAAACCCGTTTGGGCCGGTGAATGATTTACTCCAGCTTGCGGGGTCAACGATAACTGGATCTATAACTCTGGATACAGACAATATTGGTGTTCGCAATCCGATAGGGACACGGACTTGGGATGGTTATGCGGTGAGTTCTGGAGGACTAACTCACAGTGGAGAACTAGACCTGGTCGGTTTCGATACTCAAGCTAGTGTAGCCTATACGCCATATCTCCCAGATAACCCGGGCACTATTCTTAATAGTATTTCGGGTTGGACTATCCAAGATAGTGATGAGATTCGATTCGATCTTACAATTGACTTCGAACAACTACGAGTTGCAGCACAGTGCTCGGACTTAAAACCAGATCCCGATGATATTGGTGTATACGACGCTTGCATAGAAAATGGCAGTACTTATAACAGGAGTATTGCGAATTATCGACCATTAACGAACCTCAGTTTAGCTCAAGTTCCAGCATCCCCATCACCTGTCCCAGTACCAGCAGCTGTGTGGTTATTCGGTACAGCACTTATTGGATTAGTAGGATTTAGTAAGCGAAGAAAATCTGCTTAACCAATAGCCTGTGAATTAACTTGAAGCCCCGCTATCGTGCGGGGCTTTTTTTTATTGAATGGTGAGTGTCCGAAATTGGCCAAAAAATGTCTCCCACTAAAGCTCTATGAGCGTCAGCTTACGAGAAAACCGACGCTCAGACTCGATACATCAGGGGCAAGAACCGACCCAACTGAGACACTGCTGCCAAACATCTCAGCCAATCAGGTGGTAGATTTAATCCCGATCCACCTAATAAAGTCGAGATAACAATTACCTATAACAAATCAAACGTGGCTATCAGAATAATGTTTGATGTGTAATTATGAACATCCATCGGGCCGCAAATATTAAACAAAAGATAGGGAGTAAAGATTATGCGTACTTTTAGTTTATTAGCTGCACTATTTGTTACATTTATGATGTTTAGTCTCCAAGCAAAAGCACAAAGCATTCCTCCGGCCTCCGATTGGAGCGCCAGTAACGTTATCACTCTAAATAGAAACTCTCCTGAACCGACCATGGCAGTGATTGATATTGCTACCGGCGTACTCCTGTCTTACGACGCGCCAACTGGCGGAATCAATGTTGGCACATCGGGACGCCAATACAATTTTGTTACCAATGCATCGGTATCTAGTATTCTCACGTTCGACTTATCTATCGACGCAATTAACGGAACATTCAATAATTCGCTAACACTAGAAATCCTACATAATGGTAACGTCGTTAGTACTCTGGATTCGACAACTGCGAATACATACACTGCTGATTTTCCAAATCAATCTCTGGACCTTAGTGCCGGTGACTCTTGGGGCATAAGAGCAACTGCTGGCAACTTTTCTCAGAGCACTGGGACAAGTTCCGAGATTTTAGTAACAAGTATAGAAAATCAAGTCCGATATGATGTTGCAGATGATTGGAGCGATATTCAAAATCCGAACGGTGTCTGGACCTACGCGGGCGACAGCGGAGCTCTATTGACCATCAATCAGACGGACTGGGATCCGGGGAATATATTCTTCTCTAGCCAGCAGCAAGCATGGGCTGACGCGATATTCCCAACTCCTGGGCATGTGCCGATGTGGTTCAGGACCTCAGGGCCTTCCGCTCTAGATGTAACCGGGGTGGGCATGCACGGTTCGGAGGGAGGCAACGTTGCGTGGGTCGGAGTTGTCTGGACGAGTCCGACAGATGGAACGATCAATATTGATGGCGGCGTATGGCATGCATTTAAGGCGATTGACAGTTTTGGAAGTGACCACCGGGTCAGAAATTCGGATTGGAGACTTAGACTCAATAACACTGTGCTTGCTTCCGGAAATGTTTCTGGCACGGATGGTTTTTCGTCCGCCTCACCCTTCGCATTTTCTGCCGGGTCCAACGGCACGTCGTTAAGTGATATACCCATAGTAGCGGGTGATGACCTGGTCCTGGAATTCATCAGTCCCACTAGTTTCGCGACATTTATTGGTATCGATTTTGTTGTGACTCTTAATCATCCCACTCCCGTAAGCACACCGCAATGCGACATCCAGTTGAACCAGGCTAACTATGTCGATGGTGAAACAGTAACCGCGAACGTTTTCCGTTTTGCAAATCCGACAGGGGTTCCTGTTGCAACGGAGATAAAATGCTGGTTGGGCGTGCCCGGAGTTCCACCCATACCAGTTATCAATGTTGGCGCAGATGGTAGTGTCGTGTTCCCAGCAGGCATGGATATTGATTATGGACCCATTCCACTCTTTCCTGTTACCGGCCTGCCGCGTGGTAGCTACGAGTTGAGCTGTCGCTTGCTGGACCCAGTTACCGGTGAACTTCTCTGCGAAGATCGTAACTTTTTCGACATCCAGTAAATAGGTAGATCCAAGACCACTAAGCCCCGCTCCGGCGGGGTTTTTCATTTCTGCCGAGCGTCTCTTGTTGGCCGATTCGAGAAGCCTGGGAGGCAGATTTCAGCGTCTCCTATTGAGAAAACTGACGCTCACACCTGATGAAGCAGCGGCGATCTACGACCCACAACGGACCCTCAGCGTTCCAGCTTTGCCGCGTCCGGCTGCATGCGCTTGTTAGAGTTTTTTGGAGCTATTGGCTCTCGCTGCATATAGGCCCAGTAATCCAGAGGCAAACAATACCAATGCCCCTGGAATGGGTACAGCGCTTATTGTTCCACTGACGTTGGATTCCAGATCGCCAAATTGTGTTAAAGCACCTTGAAGCGCTCCTACTCTCAATCGGTCAATAGTACTACTTAAGACTAGGTCAAAAAGCTCAGTCGTGCTTCCAGGAGGTAAAAAAGGATTTGTGCCAATGTCAAATACAATGCTGAAACTACCAGCTGTAATTCCGTCAATTGTTGGACCAGTTCCTGTAAACAATAAATTAAACCAACCCGCTGAATTGATCGTAGATATTAAAGCATTTTCTGCAGTGAAGGCTTGCGCTCCGTAAGTACTATCAATCCAACTGAATGTGCCAGAAACACTGTCGATTGTTGATGTGCTAATGTTCCCATTACCAATGTTGAATATGATGTCCGATGTGACCGTTGTTCCAATAGGTAACAAGTTTAAAGCCTGTGGAAGTCCACTGCTCATATCAGCTGAGGTGTTTACTGACACCAATGCTGCATGGGAATTGGTTGCAATGACTAAAGTTATTGCTCCAAGTAATTTGACTAGTAGTTTCATACTTTCTCCTTGTTGTGCTTCTTTCTTCTTAAAACTCTAACTTTGATTTAGACGGATGCTGTATTTTTCGGCAATAGACGGAATCCGCCTATTGCATTTGATTCTTTTTATGAAAATAGATGGCACGTCATTGTTATTATGTATTTTCCTGGTTCCTATTTCCTAAAAATATTTATGGCAATCCGAGATTCCGCTTTTCGTCAAAAGAGTTATACCAGCCTATCCAGGCGAACTCAACGAATGCCCGGTTCGTGCCTGAAGCAGTAGTTATATTACAAATCCTGAATGTCGGCTGTTGGCCGAAGATTGCCTCCCGCCCTAGTTTTTTGAGGGTCTCCTTTGGAGAAAACAGACGCCCAAAAATTCCCATTGAGCGGCAGAAACCGCATCCCGAAACAGACGCTCGCGCCAGTGTCGAACCAATTGCGCCGCGGGCGCTTTGTCCGATTGCATGCGCTTGTATGGTTGTTCCTGGAGTGTATTCACCTTTTAACTCCCCCTTTCATTGAGTTTTTCTATAGTAAAAAGTGATTTCACTCGTCGAACGAACAAGGCGACAGGCTCATTTTCGGGCCCTGCCCAAGTAACCAGGTTGTCAGTTTATCGGGATCCACTCCAAAACCATCCCAGAGGTCCTCATCAAGGTGAACCTCCGAATCGATCGAGTATGAATGAAACTCGGGACTGTCGAAGATATATGGAAAGCTACCTTTCCAGCGACCGCCGCATACACAATTTCGGGTTGGCTCCGGCGAACATTCCCATCGACGCCGTAGCAACAGTTTTTGTCCCGCGACCGTGTTCTCGCAAGCGACAGATGGAAAACCAACGCCGAGCGCGATGTAAATCGGGGCGGTTTCCTGCGACAGGCCCTCGCATTTAACAAGTTCGAAATGTGGGTCGATGATATCGACCGGTGATACTTCTCCAGATGCGTAGCGTTTTTCGAGTTCGGCCTCGAGTTCGCCCAGCGGCGTATCGGGGTCACTCGGTCTCAGCACACGCTTGCGAAACGCTGCGGCGCCAACCGCTATCTCACTGTGATCAATGACCCTGCCGGGCGCGCCGTCCCAACTCGCGAGTGCACGAGCGACAGCGGCGAAATGATCCATCGCCTCTTCTCTGCAAACATTGGGGCGTATCCGGAAAGGCCAGGGCTCCGTGAGCTGCCAGACGACCTCACCGTTTTGCCGATCCTTTAGTAGATAGGTTATATCCGTGAATTGCCCGGCGTTCTTACTGATCTGCCAACCTTTCGGGGGATAGATTTTCGGGAGATATTTTATCATCGTGAACGGCTGGACGTCGGGCTTAATGATTTGCCAATCTTTCGGGAGATAGATGATATCCGGCTTTGAGGCTCTACTTTCCAGGGAGTATCTGGCGGCTGCGCCCTGATGCACCAGCGTCAGACCACTTCGGTCCAGCCAGTTGGCCAATACCTCGCCGAACTGCGCCTCGTACAAAAAGAACTTATAGCCCGCCCAACTCCGACAGCTGAAACCAGGCCCGGGGACGAACCCTTGTGGCTGATGTATCAAGATACTGTCACTGACGGTCGCGGTGGGGGTAACGCTAACCGGAGGTCTAAGCTGTTTCGGCGAGTTCGTGATGCCACAGCCAACGAGCAAAAAAATACATGCGGCCAATGCCGCCATGTGACCGAGGGCGACGCCCGAACTAAACCGCCGACAGCTAAATATGGGCTTTTCCAAGTGCTTCTCCCGTGGGCATAGTACAAATAACTAGAAGAATAAAAGTTCTATCTGCCAGTATCAATCGGCGAAATCAAATCCAGGATCTATCCTTTTTTTCTGTTATTTACTGTAATGCCTGAATAATTGCCCACCGTTTTGCCTTTTGTTCCCTAATGTTTAACAGTTGATTATTTGGAGGGCTCAACTGGTGTTTTATGCAGTTGGTACAAATATTGCGATGTTAAGCAAAATTTTGTCATCTATTTTCAATAAACTCTATGTCCGCTTCTGGCTATTCTCGGAAGCCTGGACCTTGAATGCAAGCGTCTGTTATTGAGGGAGTGCCCGCGCCGAGAAGTTTATGATGACTGATTGCGCTTGCTATGTTCCACCCTTCATTCCCGGTACTTCACCTTCAAATCCCTCTGCGATTCTTTGGCGCGCACTTCCGAGCAAAGATTCGTACTCCTGATCGAAAAATGCAGGCGAAGTCCTATCGATCTGTCCAGCTATCTTCATCAGGGCGATGTATTCAGCAGAATGGATGAATTCAAGTTTATCTGATTCGTCGAATCTGTGAAAAAAATCGAATAAGACCACTGCCTCATCTTCAGTGATGTTCAAAGTATAATCGTTCATAATTCTTCACCTGTGAAAACAACATTAACACTATACGGTTTTTATCCTGATAACATATCGTCACGATATATGTGGGAGGCTGCTATTGGTCGATCTCAGAAGCTCAACTTTCGAGAATGAGCGCCTCCTGTGAGGAAACCGTGAGGAAACCGGGACAGATTTAGTTGTTTTTGACTGAACCTACCTCGAGTAATATATTCACCTGGAGTTATATAAATCTGTCCCGGTATTTTCCGTTCCGGTATTTTCCGGTATTTTTATATTTTGTCTGTGTCGTGAAAGGTATAATGACGCAATTTGCGCTGCATACCGGGCACTAGTATGAACACTGAGATCAATTACAAGAGTAACCCTTTGAATGGAGTTGGTTTAAAAAACTTGTTGATCGAAATAGTGGATCACTATGGTTTTCAGATTCTCTTCGCCTATTTAAACATCAATTGTTTTAAGAATAATCCGAGCATTGAATCCAGTGTGAAGTTTCTTAAGAAAACAGATTGGGCGCGTGAAAAGGTCGAAGCTTTCTATTTGTACGAATTTAAAAGTTTACCTAAAGCATCGTCAGAACAGTTTACACTACCTCCCAGGGATCGAATTGTTCCAAATGATCAAACGCCAGGTACGCCTGCTGAACTGAGCCTTGAGGATGCTGAGCAATTGAGTGAGGAGCGTGCAGTAAAAGCTGCTGTATGGGATCTGGATGCAGGACGTCGCTCGGGCAAGAGCTTTAACACTCAACAAAACAAGCGTTCCAATGAACGAGACAGTATTCATAGTGAGAAGAATGATCTTGAGTTGCCGGAATCAGCAAGTCGCTCTGATGAGGGAGACATCGATCCATGGGGGAATTGGAAAAATAAATCGGGACGCTAATTATGTATCTACTGAATCGGGGCAAGAGCAGTTAACGGCTGCTCTTCATAATTATCTGGGCGTCCGGTGTTGGCCGAAGATTGCCTCCTACCATGACTTGACGAGCGGCAGCTTACGAGAAAGTTGCCACTGAAATCATATACACCAGCAGCCGATTTCGGTTATTCAATTTGTTAGGTGGACGATTGGTCATTTTTTCTCTGGTACTCTCGGACGGCCAACACGAGGAAGAGAATCAAACACGCCCCGGAAATTACAATCCACGCAATCTTTCCGGCCTCGCTTTCTATTGGTTTTTGAGTCCAGAAAATCACCTCAGCATTAGCATAATTTAGTAATGTCAGGGCTCCAATAACCACCGAGCAGAAGGCCAACATGGCGAGCCAGACCAGCATGAACAATTTATGCTTCATTCAGTTCATCGGCTCTTCTCACCTGGCGCCTCGCATCAGCGGCAAAATGCGCGCGTAGCGGGCACTTTGTCCGACAGCATGCGCTTGTTAGGGCTCATTGGAAAATATTCAAATTTTTTTTCCGTTCCTCGGTGAATTCCCACCATTTTTTTAAAGGGCCACCTTCCATATATCTCACCGCGGAAATGAACACATCAAGAACGCATGGGTCGTGTCTCTTTTGTGTGATGCTGCAAAGGTCTCTATATAACTGATATGGATCTTTCCCTATCAGTTCGGTTGGCTTATCCAGGCCTAAAGCAAAGAAATCTTTCTCAATAGCTAAACCAACGTTTGGGATGTCACGAAATTGGTTTATGTCGCTCCGTTTCATTTCTATTCTTTGATGACCTAACAGTCTAATTATAAGGTTTTTGACCTGATAACATATTACCGCTTCAATGATGGGAGGCTGCTCCTGGCCGAAATACGAAGCTCATCGTATGCGATCGAGCGTCTTCTTTGGGGAAAACAGATCCTCAAATTACATAAATCAGTGGCGATAAACGATCCTAGTGTGGCTGACTTTTAAGCCACGAATTTTAGGGGAATGTATCTTTCACCATTTGATTTTGGCCAATTTTTAAATTCAGTTTCGCGACCAAACTCGCGGGTATAGATCTGTTCCCGGGCGATCACCCGGCTTGAGTCCATGTTCTGTCATGACGGAGCTGTGATCTGGATCCATCCCGCAGTCCCTAAACTTGATGCGTACGTCATCGCCCAGCCACTTGGTAGTGAATACTCGCAAGTCGGTATCTTCATGTAGTTTGCCCGACCCGCCATGTATGATCCGGCTATTGAAAGCCACACAGTCGCCCGGTTGCATATCCCAGCTTACGACACCGAAACTTTCAGGGTCGGCATCAATGTCTGGGAGGGCAACTTCAGTGACGCCCGAGAAATCGACCTGGTCGACCGCTATTTTGCCATCCGGATTTAAAGCACCGAAGTTGTACTGGTAAAACACGGAGTCGAGTCGGTGAGAGCCGGGCACGAAAGCCAGAGCGTTTTCCCGTTTGACCGGAACCAGCGGCATCCAAAGAGTGCAAGTGTCATAGCCCTCCACAGACCAATAGGGCTCGTCCTGGTGCCAGGGCGTAGCAAACTGACTGCCCGGGGAGCGCACAAATACTGCATCGAAGTAGAAGTTGATATGTGCCGACTTCATCAACTGGCCGGCAATTTGGGCGGCGGGCGAATCAAAAATAAACTGTCGGTACTCGTTGATACCCTGCCATGCCTGGCTATCCCAAAACATGGTGCGTCCCTCGGCGTCCCGGTCCCACACGCGAGAGCGGTCTGTCGGATCTTCACAATTGGCGATCAGCCCCTTATCCAGCAGATCAATCCATTCCAGGTCAAACAAACCGCGAAGCAGGACAACTCCGTCACGTTGATAGGTTGTAATCTGCTCTGATGTAACTGGGCGAAGTAAATCACTATTCATAATTTTTATATTTTAAGTATGAAAGTTTTAAATACAAGAAGTAGGTCTTGTTTAGCCATAGGCGTAAATAGGAAAATTCAGTGAGTAATTACATTGGCGTGAAAACAATTGTCTATGGAAATAAGATGGTTGCTTAGTTACCACTGTTTTAAACCGGAATCAGTCTATTCAGCAGAATCGGAGACGGATATGAACACCTCTATCTAAGCTCGTCCCAAAGCCAATGGCTGCTTGTGGCGAAGATCGCCACCCAGTTCTTGTATTTAAGTGTCTGCTTGTGAAACGCATCGCAAAAAAATCCTTAACGGATCGAAATTGCGGATTCATTTATACGAAGTGTGTGATGGTAGACATATATTTCCCATGACGCGTCTTATTCTTTAGGTATTATGCGTCACGAAAAATCATTATGAACGGCAGCGCAAACAGCGTATTTGATACCCTGGAAGGCCGAACATTTATAATCGGCAGAGAAGGGCATATATACGTCAGTGACCCCTCTGCGAGCAAAGAGCATGCCGAGATGAAAATTGCTGACGGGAGAATCCGTATTCGAGACCTGGGTTCAACCAATGGGATCTACGTCGTGAAAGATAATAAACCAGTGCGCCTCAAGGAAGATTATGTGGAACCACATCAAACTATTGCGATAGGTGAGCAGAAGTTCACAATTCAAAGCTTGCTGACGATTGTTGGTGCCTTTGCTAGTTAATCCCATTCTTTTTGGCGTGCAACCTGGTCAGACAGAGTTAAAGTAAAGCTCAGTGGCAGCTGTTGGCCGAGGGTCGCCTCTGAACTCTAAGTTTTGAGTGTCAGCTAACGGGAAAGCAGGCGCTTAAAACTCAAAGATCAACTTCCCGCTAACTACTCAAAGCTGATATTCAGCACCAGGCAAACTGAAGCCGTATTGTTCTATCCGACTGCATGTGCTTGTTATGGTTTTTTCTTTTGATCGCCCCCTTTGCTGCCGTTACTATCGCCGATACCATAACCAGAAGGGAAAGATATCCATTTCCCATGATCTGCACCATGAGAAATTCCTACTCCCAATATGACCGGCAAAATACCCCACAGACTATCATCATGCAGGATCACGTAAAACCCATATCCGAGAATGCAAAGCCCTATAATTCTTTGAATATATATTCGTCTAATTGAGTAGTATTGAGTAACCATAACGCTCAAATCAGCGGCACAGCTTTGCTAGGTCCGACTGCATGCGCCTGTATGGTTCTGTGTGCAATATTGGAATTACCCAGCTCTACTACCGTTTGGCATGTGCAGTTCTGGCATAGCCAAACAAGGTGTGAGCTTGTCGGCATAACCAATATCGAAAAGCATCCCTTGAGATACTTCACCAGCCATTTTTCGGTCTGGTAAATTAACGACGAACAAGGCTTGCATGCCTTCAATCTCATACGGGTTTTCACGCTTTTGCTTTATACCAGCGAGAATTGAGCGAATATGATTCCCAGGGTCTACGGCCAACTTGTCAGAATCCTTTACTTCTGACACTGTTGTAATCGTGCCGACTCGAATGTCTAGCTTTTCAAAATCCTCGAATGCGATTAATTCTTTAATAGGTGCTTGATTCATCTTAATGTCTTTTAGTTAAATTTGTTGCAATAGCCTAACAGTAGCGTTAAAAAATAATTGACCGTACGACATATTATCACTTTATTATTGGGGGGTCGCTATTGGCCGAAGATTGCCTCCTGGCCCAGCCAATTGAGCGTCTCCTTGCGAGAAAACTGCCACTGAAATCATTAGAATCAGCAGCCGCGTCCGATCCTAAGCCGACACTGGGAAACGAAATTTCAAGAGCTGCTATGTGCCCGAAGCTGCCATTGATACCGACATGACCTGCGTTTTTAGTGACGTAAAGTGGTGCGAAATATGCTCGTGTCTATGTGAATGTTAGCTTGCTTAGATAACTAACATGCTTATCATTGAAACGCAGGAATAATATATTTCTTCATAATATTATCAGCGGATGAAGTACCATCGAAATCGTATGCAGTAGTAACAACAACCAGGTTTAATTTTTTTATAATAATTATTCGTTGACCTCCAAAACCAAAAGCGGCTATTGCCCTATATTTCTTGCCGTTAACGTAATAAATTCTGCTCCACCAATAATATCCATATCCGCTCCATTTGTTATCATTGGTTGTAATATGTTTTGTTGTGGATTCTTCTATCCACTCTTCATCTATGATTTGCTGATCGTTCCAAGTTCCCTTCTCCAACATAATTTGACCAATTTTTGCCATATCACGGGGGCGTAATCTAAGTCCTCCTGCTGAATTCTGCCGACCGTCCGTTTGTTTTTCCCAATACGCATTTTCTATACATAAATTTGATAACGAGCTTTTTCCGACAAAATCCGCGAGGGATGCTGCACCTGTTGCATTCTTTATTATTTCGCCTATTACGGTGACATATCCACCACTGTAGGTAAAAACCTCTCCCGGAACATATACCGAAGGAACCGAAAGAGTAAACTCAATGGAATCAGTACTATTCATCTCTCGCCTTCGAATGTTATTTGGATGTTTATATGATGGGTTATGCTCATCCCAGTCTAATCCGGCGGACATGGTCAATAAGTCTTTAATTGTGATTTTCTCCTTTTTACCAATAAGGATAGATTTGTACTTTGGTAAGTATTTAAGGATAGGGTCATCGACACTTTCAATAAAACCTCTATTTATTGCATCTCCTAAAAGTAAGGAGGTAAAGCTTTTGCTGATCGACTGCATCTGATGGTTTTCTTCCTGGCTCCATCCCCGAAAATACTGCTCTACAACAAGCTTTCCATCTTTCAAAATCAACAAACCGTTTTGTTTCCCGAATGAACCGTTTTTCAGTTTTTCAATGAATTCGTTTGTTATTTTATCGTCGCCACTAACTTCGATAACGGAACCCGTTTTGATACCTTGTTGGCATTCTGCTTGTGTTTGGTTTTCGCCTATCTTGTCCAAACCATCTAACGAATCGTAAATACCTTCCTCATATCTTGTTTGAGGTATATGCAATCTTGTAAGGCTTTTTTCCAATTGACCTTTTTCTTTGATTGTCAAATGCTGATATTTTCCATTTTCCAATTTATTAAATCGACCACGAATATTGAAGCTTTTCAGACGAAGGTCCGTATCCGTTTCCAGGATTATTTCATCTTTTCCTCTCCAATCTTTTCCAAACAGTTTCCCATTTTGTTCATTAATGATTACTTTATAGTCTCCAAGGATTACATTATAAGCTCCACTTGCACGATCAGAATAGAAGCCAACATACTTGTCACTTTCAAAATTGGTAATTCCAGAGCTACCCGCACATGCAGATAGAAATAAAACAGATGTGATCACTAGATAATATTTCATGAACTCTTTATTCTCCTTAAGAGCTAACAGAGAATTCTACAGACTCCCTGTTTACTGAGTTTTAGGGAGTCTGTAAAACCCAGTATACGTGAATGGGCAAAGGTCTCCTAAGTGCCGGAAGCAGTAGTTATATTACAAATCCTGAATGTCGGCTGTTGGCCGTACCAGGAAGCTCGAAACCCGCGTTTAAGTGTCTGTTTACGAGATAAAATCACGCAAGACAAAATACAGCAAACTGATCGATTTAACTCATTTGGGTGATGTGGATGAGTCAATCGCTTGTGTAGTATCGGTTTAACTAAGTATGACTGATGAGGAAATATGGATACTCAGCCTCAAATTGAACCAACATCAACGGCTCGTCTTTTAATTTGCCTGAGTCTTGCAATCGATGAGACCAAGCTAATCAAATCTATCAAAAATTCAACGGCATTGATTAAGCAATTAGAAGCAGAGAATCCTTCCTCGCACAGATTGCTTTTCTTAAAGAGAGAAATATCGAATTTTGAAGCTAGACTGGCGAAAACTCGCGGTAAAGCCAGCAGAATAAAAACCGTTACCAAGCTACCAAAATTCAAATAGCTCAGGCCTTTTATTTATGCGGCCGTTCCTGGCCGAAGATTGCCTCCGAACTTTTTTTTGAGTGTCGGCCTAGGGAAAGCTGATCCTTTCCTATTTTGCCTTTGCAGTTAAGTCGGATACCCGTAGCCTCGAGTGGAACAAGTAAACTGTCAGCACAAATTACAATATTTAATGCTCTGCAAATACCTCCATATTTCCCTGTTCATCGAAGCTTATGACGTTATGGGATTGGACCGTACCCCCACTTTCCATACCCGGCGTGCCAACAGGCATGCCCGGGACCGCAATCCCCTTGATGTCTGGCCGGAAAAGTAACAGCCGCTTGATATCCCGGTGGGTAATATGGCCCTCGACTATATATCCATCGATGACCGCGGTATGACAGGCCGCCAGTCTTTCCGGTACCCCGAGGCGCTTTTTCACCGCTAGAACGTCGCGAGTACTCTCAATTGTGACGTTGTAGTTTCTATCCTGTAAATACTTTACCCACTTGGTACAACAGCCACACTCGGGATTTTTGTAGACCACTATATCCTTTACTGGAGCGTCGCTGGCGAAAGCCATTGTTACGGTCAGGATATTTAATATTCCTAACATTAAAATCGATTTCATCTTGATGCCCCTGTCGATAAAGAACGCTATAGGTAAATATAGGATGTACCCGATATTAATCCAATCCCTGATTCCAGCTGCCCCTCAATATCACGAACTCAGCGGCGAAAGGCGACCCAATGCCGACCCCCGCAAATGTTTCGAATTGCCAGTGTAACGGGTACTTTGCTCGACTACATGCACTTTTAATTAAGGAAAACTGCTGTTTGATCCTTTACTCTGTTGGTTCTTTATTTCACTTGTGACCAGCCATGTTCAGGTCGATATTCAACTTTATAAATTTCGCTATTTAGAAACCAAGCGACAATAGCATTACCCTCGTTATCGATATTGATTTTTGGATAGGTGTATACCCTAGTGCCGATATCGCTGATCAACACAGGCCCTGACCAGCCCGTGTGCTCACTGTAAACAGCCGCATAGATAAACTGCAAATCCTGATTCCAGGTAATCGCGGACTGGCCATGATTGTTAATCGTTTCATCGACTCTTCCCAAATTAATCCCCGGCATCGCCAAGTCCAGGTCAGCCAGCTCAAAATCCTGAGGCAGGGTGTCGTCGTTAACCATGACGGAGAATATTGATTCCCGGGAGGAGTGTTGAAACAGTGGATTAGGTCGAAGGGAAGGCAAAGTGACATACAAATTGTCCCGGGCAGCGTTATCGCCATTCGCATCGTGCGCGTGAACTTCGATGTTATTTTCTCCAGACGACAAGTTGATTGTGAATTCCCATTCTCCGGTACTACTGGTGAAACTGGTACAGCTATCAATCGATGGAAAATTGAAAACACAGATGAAAATATCAGAGCTGGGATTACACTCAACAACCGGAATGAAAAAAGGCCATGGAAAACTTGTTTCGCAAACATTAACCGTTTTCTGAAACACCGTGCCGCTTACCGTAATTTGCGATTGGCTAGGCATAGCCTGGTAGGCACTGGAACTGGTAGGTGTCTCTATTTTAATCCAGCCGTCACTTTCCTCGTCATCACTATCACTACTCCCGCAACCACTTAGAATTAGCAATGCGGCAAACAGGATAGGAAAGAAATTATGAGTTTTCATTTTCTCACCATGATCGGTTAGTAGAACTTCGATTGAGGTGAGTATAAATCCCCAAATTTCTGGCTACGACCCGTCGAGGAATAGTAGCGGAATATGCAACTAAAGGGATTGCTGCCTACTACATCTTCGGAGAAATCCATGACTTGATTACACATAATCAAGCATTTGGCGAGTGTCAGCTCCTGGCCGTACCAAGAAGCTCGCAACTCTTTAATGAGCGTCTCCTTTGGAGAATGAGCAGGACTGGCCCACGATAATTTCACCCTGCCATGGGTATGGCTTAGTCGATTTGCTCGGGTTTGTTGCAAGCAGGTGTTTATTCCTCTTTTACTCATTGGGTCATCGCTGAGCCTACGTTAAACTGAGAATAATCGTTTTTCGCCGAGGTAATTGGAGGCGATGGGTAAATACGTTCTCACTTTTTTGAAACTACTGCCAGGGCTGTTGTTCCTGGCCGGACTCGGCTTATATATATTTCGCGTACCACTTATGGACAGTCTGCTGATTGGTCAGTTAACGCGGCTCGGTGTTCCAATGAACTCCGTCACAGTCAAAGAGGTTTCACTGAACGAACTTGAATTACGCAAACTTTCACTAGGTGCTGCAAACGAATTGCGGGCTGACAAAATAAACGCCACATGGACGCTGCCAGGCTTGTTTGAGGGAGAACTGCAAACGGTGGAGATTAGCGGTCTGCAGTTATTGCTCGACCTGACTGGAAAAAATCATCCTCTCGGATCGTTACAGAAACTGATTGGGAATGAAGGCGATACCGAAAATAATAAACTTCCACAGGTATCGCTGCTCGATGCAAAAGTCGATCTACACACCGCATTAGGGAATTTTACAGTCAATCTACATGGCGACATTAAACCAGGGCCGTCAGACAAAAAACTAATAGCCATCAATATTGAGACCAGCGCAGAGCCAGGCCATGTAATTGCTGATCTCACTGCAACGCTGGAAGCTGGCGGAAAACTGCAGGGAGTACTAACGGTATCGCAAGCCGCGCTGTCACTACCCGATTTAAATATTTCCGAGATACGGGGCAAAAGCTCCTTCGAATGGAAAGATAATCGGCCGCAGGCTATCAGCGCTGATTTTGTTTTATCACATATCGGCCTTCCAGGCGGTGGGCCACAGGACGAAGCCTTTGAACAGGGCGTAATCACTCTGCAAATGAATGCGACGGATGCGCGCATTAAAGGCGAATTATTGGCGGCAGAACATGCGTCCGGGCTTGCTTTTACTGTGACGTTGAATGATTACCGACGTCAACCCGGCATCGTAGCTGATGTCACGGCCGAAGTTAATGCTGACAGTGTTATCTGGCGTTTATCCGGACTATCTCAACCAGACAAAGGATTTGCCAGCTTGACAGTGAGGGCTGATGGGAAAACACCTGCATTGCGGACAGCTGGTGACAACTGGCGAAGCTGGTTGCAGCACAGCACACTGCAGGGCCAGGGCATTCTCAGACTGGATGGACTCGATTTCGCACAAAAAGTTGCTGATCTCAACGGTGATGTTGAGATTAAAACTGAATTGGCTGACGGACTGGGAAAATTAACGCTTGCAGAAGACAGCAGCATCGAAGCCTCCGGCCTGGATCCTGATTGGATCGAGCGTCTCGGAATCCCCTCGACGCTGCTCGCTGGGCTAAAACAGGATACAAAACTGCGCATTACGAGCAAAGGTGAAAATAGTGCAACCGTAACTATCGGCATGATGGCCGATGAAACTCAAATGGATCTTGCAACTGATCTGGAGTTTATTGTTGATAAAGCGCGAGCCGACATAAGCGCACGGGCAGAGGTCATCATTAGTCGGCAAAACCAGGTGACAGTATTCAAACTTGGTGAGGTCAATGTCATCTCTTCAGGATTCAAATACGCCGGTAACACGATCGACAAATTGACTTTGAGCGGCAACTTGCAGGGGTCAGCCGATACATGGGCGGGGGAGCTGGACCTTGCCGCAGATGCAAAACGATTTCATCTCGGCCAACTGGCTGCGCGCCAGACAAGCGTTAGTTTGCCGATGCGGGTCAACTTCAAAGAACAAGGCGGGCAACTGTCACTACGCAAGCCGGGACAGATGACAGTTGCAAAACTTGCGCCGTTCAAGGCGTTTCGAGTCAAAGGACCTTTGAAATTGCACCTTCCCAGGTCTGATATCCGGTTTGCGTGGGGATCCCGGGGTTTGTCATTGGAAAATCAGGTTACGCTGCAACCTGGCAACTTCACGTTGCTTGTCAACCGCGATGACGCGCCGGAGCTGGAAATGGAAATTCGTCCCGGGAAGATTTCGCACACGGGCAGGATGGAAACTACAGGTCAGATCGATGGCAAGAGCATTATCAGCGCAGCCGGCATTACTTTGCCGCAATACCAGATTCAACTGGAAGAAATCACGACTACGATAAGCCACGGTGAATCAGGCGAGCTTCAACTCGCCGATTTCAGAATTGATCGGCTGCAACATCTGGCGCCAAAACCTTATTTTGCGCCGATCAGTCTGGCCGGCCACGTGAAGCTTGGGAGCAAGCGTTTATTCATCGACGCCCTTGGCGGCATACCCGGTAAACAATATTTAAAACTAGCTGCCGTGCATGGGCTCGATACGGGCGAGGGTAACCTGAAACTGGATGTTGCCCCGTTGACATTCTCACCCGGCGCATTGCAACCGGTTGCGCTTTTCCCTGGTCTGGGCATGCTGAAGTCCGTCAGTGGCTCTGCCAGCGCCAGTAACCACATCGGTTGGTTGAAAACAGGTATTGAAAGCGGTGCCGAGATTAATATACAGAACCTGTCTTTTACTCAGAATGGAACCACTGTCAGCGACCTGTCAGCCGCGTTACAACTGACGGACCTGTTATCTCCCAAAAGCCTTCCGCGGCAAAAAATTACGGTTCGACGTCTCGATCCTGGTGTTGCCATGGAGGATATGGAAATTATATACAGGATTCAGGGAACAGACTCGACTCAGCTCGCCATCGACCAAGCCCAGCTGTCTATGATCGGCGGTACGCTGTCGACAGGCCCTGTCGTAATTGACCCTTTATCCAGCTCTACCAACCTGGTGTTTCAAGTGGCCAATCTCGACCTCGAAGCACTGTTCAAATTGATAGATGTCGAGGGGCTTGCGGGGGACGGGCGTCTTGACGGCAGTATTCCACTGACTTTGAGAAATGAATCTGTCTCGATCGAAGACGGCGTGCTTACCGCAAACAAGCCGGGGATACTTCGCTTAAAGTCAGAAAAGGTGTCGAACTTACTGGCTGGCAGCGCTGAAGATGTCGATCTGCTGTTGCAGGCGCTGACGGAATTTCACTACACCGAACTGATATTGAAAATGAATAATTCTGCACACAATGACCTGCTGACTACACTTTCCTTGCTTGGCAATAATCCGAATGTCCTCGAAGGACGGTTATTTCGTTTGAATATCAATCTGGAAAGTAATATCGGTGCAATCCTGAACGCCCTCGGCCAGGCTTATGGAGTATCCAGTAAAGCCCTTCAGCGAGTGTTCAGATTACACTAGGCATACTGCCCATCGTTGATGCCCGGGGTAGATGGGTATCTGGATTACTGCTAAGCTGATTTTGTAATTGGTAAGTATTTATCCGCCAGGATAATGTGAAATTAACCCGGAGTGAGTACGATCTATGCGCAGGAACTATCATATAAATTTTGTCTCAGTTGTCGCAGTGCTGCTACTCATGACGGCCTGTACACCAACTGTCAGAGTTGAAGCGCCAAAAGAACCAATCACGATTAACCTCAATATCAAACTGGATGCTGATGTGCGCGTGAAACTGCAAGAAGAGGCAAAAAAAGATATTGAATCGAATCCGGATGTTTTTTAATGAAAGTATTTACCAGTAAATATATTTTTCGGGAGGACAGCATGCTGCGAAATTTCAGTTCAGGTTTCTACAGATCCATCATGATGACTATCGCGGTATTTCTATTGGCGAGTGGAGTTACAGCCTGGGCCGGTTCACTGCAGGACTTGCGTGCTTCCGGCGCACTCGGTGAAAGTGCCAGTGGCTATACGGTGGCACGTGATCCCAGCGCAACTGCGGAGGTTGCTTCGATCAACGAGAAACGCAAGGCCGTCTATGCGGAAAAGGCGGCAGCTCAGGGTGTAAGTATCGAGCAGGTTGGTAAGGTTTATGCGAAGGAGATATTCGAGAAAGTCCCGGCTGGCACCTGGCTTCAAAACGAGCAAGGCCAGTGGTTAAAGAAATGAAAATCGTTCAGTTGTTGTCACAGAGGGCGGCAATTTAATTCGGGATATCGCATGTTAAGCTGGAAATAGAATTATTCAATTCCCTAAGTATAGCTAGCCTTTTATCCCAGTGTCCGTTGTTGGCCGAAGAGCCTCCCACCTTAGTTGCGTGAGGGTCTGCTATTCAGAATAGTTGCCGCTCAAACTCGATGAATCAGCGGCGATAACCGACTCTTAACGGACTCCGAGTCCGTCATGCCGGCCTGCGAGCCGATACGACAGCTGCTGGCCGTTCTCCGCCTCTGAAAAACCTGAAAACAGTGTCTGCAATCGAGCAGACAGACATTCAAAAACGATTCATAGGGGGCGGCTAAAGACCGAGGTCGGTGGCTAATGCTGCTCGCGGCGTTCCGCTTGAACGAATCGCTATGTTGACCCGAATATGCGCCAGGCAACATTGCCATAGGCTGAGGTATTGCGCCTGAGTTTATAGTTGCCTCTGAATAGGGCTGACGGAGCGCACAGGCTAGACGTGGTTCTGGCTCCTTACAAGGCTTCTTCTAGTCGCGCCAGGCGTTGTTGTTCTTCGAGCATGGCCTGTTTGATTTCTTCGATTACTGCGCCGACGTCTGGGTCTAACTCGATCGCGTCGTACTCGCCACTGAGCGCGACCTCCGGATGTAAATCGCCAGCCTCGTATAATGCCCAGATTTCTTTGGCGTATCGAGTATTCAGTATTTCCGGGGCATACAAGCCATAGTAGCTCGTGATTTTATTAATATCACGCGCGAGCAATCGTGCAGCATTGTTATTGGCTGCCGCGTTTACCACCTGTGGCAGATCTATAATGACCGGGCCATAGTCGTCGACCAGCACATTGAATTCCGACAGATCACCATGCACCAGTCCTTCGCAAAGCATGCGAACGACGTAACGCATCATCAGCTCATGATCTTCGATGGCCTGCTCGGCAGACATGGCGACGTCGTTCAGACGTGGCGCTTCAAATCCATCTTCATCGCAAATCAACTCCATTAGCAAAACGCCGTCGAAGCAACCATAGGGTTTAGGCACGCGCACGCCGACCCTGGCGAGTCGAAACAGTGCGTCCACTTCGGTGTTTTGCCAGACCTGCTCCTGCTCCTTGCGGCCAAAGCGCGAACCCTTTTCCATCGCGCGTGCGCGTCGGCTATTGCGCACTTTACGACCTTCCTGATATTGCGTTGCCTGTTTGAAGCCGCGTTTGTCGGCTTCTTTATAAATTTTGGCGCAGCGCATTTCGCTACCACAGCGCACGATAAACACATCGGCTTCTTTTCCACTCATGAGCGGACGGATCACTTCGTCGACCAGGCCGTCTTCGACGAGGGGTTTGATTCGTTTAGGGATTTTCATCGCGGCCTTATACCCTAGTTAAGCCGAGTATGAAAGCAAATGCCGGTAGTATCGATGCGAAGCATTGGTCACCCGCTCGATATTAGCTAGTTGTCCTAAAATGCAAGTCCATCAAATTAACGTACTCTGTGTCGGCGTCGTCGGCATTTACCGTAGGTTCAATTTACAACAACTGGAGTTACCGGATCGAGTTAGTCGACCTTGAACAGACCCTGAGCCTTCCATACTACAAGCCATGCCCGCGCAACGAGGGCCCACACCGCTTATTCGCCGGCATCGAAAAACCAGTTTCTTAATCGAACTGGATAGCTTGCAATTTCCGGATTTGATCCCGCAGATGGCCGGGCGTAAACGCAATGGCTGCCGGATCATTCTGTACCGCTCGAGTGCAGACTACGGGGCTGCGCAGCGACAACGGCACGTAACGCAAGGTTAACCCCGATTTGGAAACTGCGGTTAAACAGTTCTTTTCGGTGATCAGTTCTTCGGGCAGGCTGGCAATGATGCGGCTATCGACCTTGTGAATCATGCGATTGAGAAACTCCTCATCCCAGAATATCGCCCACGCGCGGAAATAAATATTCGCGTAGTGGCGTTTTCCCTTCACGGGATCGAGTTCGAGGCGTTTCAACGCTTCTCTCGATATGCGACTTTCCAGGTAGCTGGGCTTATGCCGGTTGCGCATTAGTTGCCAATGCCGCCTCGACTCCCCAATGGAGTAAAGGTTTTCAGCTAGCTCGAAAACCTCACTCGTCATGGTGTAACCGGGCAGTTTGTCCACCTCATCAAGGCTGCTTGCGACGACTATCTGGGCCACTTGCTTGATTGAGATATCGCTCTTTCTGCACAAATCTGACAAATCGTATGCTTCGCCGGTTTTGACGTACTCGGCCAGCAAGCTCGCGTCCAGCATCGATGGTGGCAGGCTTCGTATTTCGATGGCCAGCGTTCTGGCACTGTCATTATTCATATCCGAGTTCTTTAGCGTGGCAGCAGAATGGTTTCAAACCAGGCTCTCCGGTTTAGCCCGGCCCGCGTTAAGTCATATATAACTAACTCTGGATATTCTCTCCAATAGAAGTATAAATCCAGATCCTTGGTAAATATTGTCAGGGTAAACGGTAGCGTTATAAAGTTGTTTATCGAATAAAATTTTATCGCTTCATTGTCAGGCGCCTGCGCCTGGCTGATTGCCGCCTGCTGCAGGAAATTTGCCAGAGCCGGCTTTGGCGAAGGGAGCTCCCAATTCCCAGCAGTGAAATCATCCCGGGTTAATTCTGGACGATCCAGGAGGGGCCTCATGTCAGTCGCGAGGGGATCCATCGGTCGCCGGCTAATTGGAAACTGTGGTCAACATTTTTACGCTTTGGTATCGCCAAATCTCGTAATACCCGGTTTCAGGCAGCTAAGCGCAGGCACTCAGTGGAAGGCAATACCTGAGCTAGACCTCAATCGGGATCTCGAAGCCGAGTTTGACATTCTCCATCACCACCATGGTCTTGAAGCTCTTGATGTGCGGTGATTCCCAGAAAAACGACTGCGTAAACTGCTCGTAGTCCGCCAGCGATCTCGACACTACCAGCAACACGAAGTCAGCGTCGCCGGTAGTATAGAAGGCCTGTAGAATCCTCGGGTTTTCAGTAATCGAACGTTTGAAGTCCTGCACGATATCGCGCCGGTCCCGCTCAAGGTTTACGAACACCAGGGTAAAGACCTCGTAGTCGAGGCGGGCGGGGTCGACGATCGAGACATCCCTCTGGATGGTGCCATCCTGGCGCATTTTATTGACCCGGCGCTTGGCTGCCGTGGGCGAGAGGTTCACGGCCTCGCCCAGTTTTTCGGTGCTGCTCAGGGCGTCCCGCTGCAGCAGCTGTAGCAAGGACCTGTCAATGGCGTCAATTTGAACATCGTCGTAATTATCTTTCATCTTGCAGTTAACCGTCGTCTAAAGGCCCTGATACGCAGTATTATCGCATAATCTGTCGATACAATAGAGCGCAGTACTGACATCCCGCGAAGGCAGCGTTTCGCACAAGGTAACCAGTCTCGCCCAGTGTCCGGTTCTGGTCGTATAAATCTTTAGTAATGTCCGTTGTGAAAAGCCGGCGCCAGAGATATTGAATATGCCAGAGGGAAAAGTACTCAAGCAGCGGGACAGGCACCTGGATCGATTAAACGATTCGAGCCTGTTGTGCGACCGCGCCTACATTGACGGCGAGTGGTGCGAGGGCGACGACGATGCGCGTTTCGATGTCACCAATCCGGCGGATGGCGCCTGGTTGGCGGCGGTATCGAGCGTCGGCGCCGCACAGAGCCTTGCTGCGGTCGACGCGGTTGATGCGGCAGCCAGGGAATGGTCGGAGTCAATTGCACCAGGGTTACCGGTGCGCCGATCCCATTGGGCGGCATGAAACAATCCGGCCGCGAACGCGAAGGAGCCAGGCAGGGCATGGAAGCCTGCACCGAAGTCAAATACGTTTGCCGGGATTACGATTGAACACCCGGCTAATCGCTTAACGAATCAGGAAATACGATGAGTAATAATACTGTCTTGAATACACCGAGTAGCGCCGCAGCGGCGACCGAAGAGTTGGCGCAGGGCGACCGCGCCACGACCCTGCACCCGTTTACCGCGGTGCGCGCTTACGAAGCGGATGAAACCGGCGGGCCGCGCATCATTGAATCTGGAAAGGGAATCCGTATTACCGACGCTGACGGCAAAACCTCGATCGACGGGTTCGCCGGACTCTATTGCGTCAATATCGGTTACGGACGCACCGAGGTCGCGGACGCGATATCCGAACAGGCACATCAGCTCGCCTATTATCACTGTTACGCAGGGCACACCACGCGTGCGCTGGCGCAGCTGTCGCAACGCCTGATCGACCTGGCGCCGGGCAATATGCGCAAGGTGTTCTATGGCCTGTCCGGCTCCGATGCCAACGAAACCGAGGCCAAGCTGGTCTGGCATTACCATAACCTGATCGGCAAGCCCGACAAGAAAAAAATCATTGCGCGCGATCGCGGCTATCACGGTTGTTCGGTCGTTTCCGGGTCGATGACCGGCATGAATTTTTACCATGCCCATATGGACCTGCCGGTGCTCGGTATTTTGCATACCGGGGTTCCACATTATTACTGGGGCGCCGAGGCAGGCGAAACCGAGCTTGATTTTTCACGCCGCCGGGCCGCGGAACTCGAACAGATGATACTCGCCGAGGGCGCGGATACCGTCGGCGCCTTTATCGCGGAACCGGTGCTCGGCACCGGCGGGATTATTCCCCCGCCAGAGGGTTACTGGGACGAAATCCAGGCAGTACTCAAAAAATATGACGTGCTGCTGATTGCGGACGAGGTGGTCACCGCCTTTGGCCGCATCGGCGCCTGGTTCGGCTCTTCGGTCTACGCTATGGAACCCGACCTGATCACAGTGGCCAAGGGCCTTACCTCCGCTTACGCGCCGCTGTCCGCGGTGATTATCGGTGATCGCGTGTCCGACGCGCTGTCGTCGCATTCCGACGAGATCGGCGTCTTTTCGCACGGCTATACCTACAGCGGCCACCCAATTTGCGTCGCGGCGGCCAATGCTAACCTGGATGTATTGCAAAAGGACCAGATCGTCGAGCACGTGGCTGACCTCGGCAACGCGCTGCGCGACGCCCTGGCCGAGGCGGTCAAGGATTCGCCGATCATCGCTGAGGTGCGTGGTGTCGGTATGCTCGCGGCGATTGAGTTCGTCGCCGACCCGGAAAACAGGGTCCGCTTCGACGCGAGCCACAAGGTCGGTGCGAAAATGTCGGCCGCCTGTCTCGCCAATGGCTTGATCGCGCGCGCCATGCCCCACGGCGATATCCTCGGGTTTGCGCCGCCCCTGATCACGACGCGTGACGAGATCAATGAAATTGCCGCAATCGTGCGCAAATCTGTGTCGACGGTGTGCGACGACCTCAGGCAGGCTGGTATTATCTGAAGCAGGCGCTTGTCCACTTTATAAATCGGTCACCAAGGGCCTGATGATTTTCGGGCTTCACCGTCGTGGCTGCGCCCTCCCGCGATGCAGAGATGTCGTGCCCTGGAGAGGGCCCAGGTCAGCCGCGAGGGGATCCAACGCGCGCCCACTCAATGGGAAGCTGTCGTCGAGCCAGTAAATTAAAGTTGGTAAACGATTTCGGCGGCGATGATGGTGTGGGTGACGCTGCCGCGGAAATCCCAGCCTTCGAAGGCCGTGTTCCTGCCCTTGGAGACAAAATTGACCGCCTGACAGATCCAGTGGGTTTCGGGGTCGACGATGATCAGGTCCGCGACCTCGCCGGCTTCGATTTTACCGCCGGGCAGCCCCATGATGGTAGCTGGATTCAGCGTCAGCCTGGCGATCAGGTCGGCCAGCGGCAGCACGTCCTCCTCGACCAGGCGCAGCGCCAGGGGCAGGAGGGTGTCGAGCCCGCTGATGCCGGGTTCTGCCGACGGGTAGGGTTTCAGCTTGGCGTCGACCTCATGCGGCTGGTGATCCGAGCACAGGCAGTCGATGGTGCCATCAGCCACACCCTCGCGCAGCGCATCGCGGTCTGACTCACTGCGCAGCGGCGGGATAGTAAACATGTTGCTATCGAAATAGCCGATATCGTGATCGGTGAGAAATAACTGGTGGATGGCGCAATCGGCGCTGATCGGCAAGCCCTTGGCCTTGGCGCGGCGAATCATGTCGACCGAGCGCGCGCAGGAAAGCTGGCCGAAATGCGTGCGCGCGCCGGTCTGCGCCACCAGTTCGATGTCTTTGGCCAGCGCCGCGGTTTCGGCTGCTTCCGGGATCGCGGGCAGCCCTAGCCGGGTCGAGATAGCGCCCTCGTGGGCGCAGCCGTTGCCGAGCAATTCATGGTCCAGGGGCTGAATGATAACCATCGACTGCTGACCCGCGGCATAGTCCATCGCGCGTCGCTGCACCAGGTTGTTGGCCAGTGGAATCTTGGCATTGCTGAACGCAATGCAGCCGTTATCGCGCAGGCTCGCCATGTTGCTGAGTTGCTCGCCGCCGAGCCCGCGAGTCAGCGCACCGATCGGATAGACATGTGCCCTGTGTCCAAACATTTCATTGCGATGGTGGATCAACTCGACGGTGGCCGAATTGTCGATCGCCGGCTGTGTGTCCGGGGGCAGGCACAGGCTGGTGATTCCGTTTTTGATCGCGGCCAGGGTCTCGCTTTCGATGTTGGCCTTTTCCGGTTGCCCGGGGTCGCGCAGTCGCGCCTGGCAATCGATCAGGCCGGGCATGATCCAGCGGCCGGCGGCATCGATCGTCTGCGTTGCCTGGAAACTATCTGGCGCCTTGTCGATACCGACGATCTTGCCATCCTGCAGATATAAATCGGCCTGGCGTTGCGTCGATCCGGCGGCTTCAACCAGCAGACCGTTTTTGATATGCAGGCTCAAGTCTGGCTCCCGGACTGCAGTCCAGATTGCCGGACAATCATCGACATCACCGCCATGCGCACCGAGATACCGAAGCTTACCTGCTGCAGGATGACCGACTGGCTGCCATCCATGACACTGGACTCGATTTCGACGCCGCGGTTGGCTGGACCGGGATGCATGACGATTGCATCTGGCTTCGCCCGTTGTAAACGTTCCTGCGACAGACCGTACTTGCGGAAGTATTCTTTTTCACTGGGCAGCAATGCGCCGCGCATGCGCTCTTTTTGCAGGCGCAGCATGATGATGACATCGACGTCCTTGAGCCCTCGCTCGAGGTCTTCGTAAACACTCACCCCGAGGGATTCGGTAGCCACCGGCAGCAGGGTGCGTGGCGCGATAACCCGAATCTCGGCGGTGTTGAGCAGGTTCAGCGCGTGGATTTGCGAACGCGCGACCCGCGAATGCAGGATATCGCCGACGATTGCGACCCTGAGTCCACTGAAGTCTTTCTTGTAGTGGCGGATGGTGTACATGTCGAGCATGGCCTGGGTCGGATGCTCGTGTTGACCGTCACCGGCGTTGAGCACGGATACTCCCGGGCGCACATGCTGTGCGAAAAAATAAGCACTGCCGCTGTCCTGGTGGCGGATGACGAACATATCGATTTGCATCGCCTCCAGGTTCTGCAGGGTATCGAGCAGCGATTCACCCTTGACCGTTGCCGAAGTGTCGACATTGAGGCTCAGGATATCGGCCGACAGACGCTGTTCGGCCAGTTCGAAGGTGGATCGGGTGCGGGTACTCGCTTCGAAAAACAGGTTGGCGACCGTTATGCCGCGCAGGATCGGGACTTTCTTGATGGTTCGATCGGCGACCGAGGTAAAGGATTGTGCGGTATCGAGTATCTCGGTAAGAATAGCCTGGTCGAGGCCCTCGATACTGAGAAAGTGCCTGAGTCGGCCATTTTCATCGAGCTGAATATTACCGTTAGTCGGCATGACGCTCCAGGGTCTTGATGACCAGGCGCAGCGGATCCGGTCCTTCGAGTTTGATGTGGCTGCCGGAGTCGAGTTCCATGGTCGCGCCGACGATATCGGCCTGGATCGGTATTTCACGTTCACCGCGATCGATCAGAATCGCGAGGATGATTTTTTTCGGGCGTCCGTAGTCGAAAATCTCGTTCATCGCGGCGCGCACGGTGCGGCCCGAATGCAAAACGTCGTCAACCAGGACAATGGTTTTATCATCGATTTCCATCGGCAGGCTGGACGGTTTGACCGTAGGATGCAGGCCGCTGCGGGTAAAATCGTCGCGGTAAAACGAAATGTTCAGACGCCCCAGTTCGGTGTCGGGCGCAATCCGTCGATGCAGCTGTTCGGCGATCCAGGCGCCGCCGGTTTCGATGCCGACGATGATGGGTTGCGTTGCGGGAGAAGAAAAATAAGGAGTCAGTGCCTGGCTTAGCTTTTCGATCAGCGATTCGACTGGGGGTAGGGACACTTAGACTCCACTGGTTTGTGCGGTCGCTTTATAGCATAAAATCGATCTGATTACAGTACCCGATGGCCTGCAGATTTTACTGGCTTGCTTGCTCACGCAGCCAGGATTCGGTGATCAGGGCGGCGGCGAGGCTGTCGATTTCGGTTTTGGACTTTTTGCGCTGATTCTCGATCGCGAGTTGATAAGCTTCGCGCGTGGTCAGGCGTTCGTCGATTAACACGGTCTTGATGCCGAATCGACCTTCGAGCTGGCGCCCGAAGCGTTGCGCGCGCTGGCTCATTTCCTGCTGCTCGCCTTTCATATTCAACGGCAGGCCGACGACCAGCACCTGGGGTTGCCACTCCAGCAGAATCCGTTCGATGCCTTTCCAGTCGTTGCTTTTGAGTGCGCCTAGCGGGCTGGCCTGTCGGGTTAGTGTTTGCCCTACGGCAATGCCGGTCCAGTGCGTGCCAAAATCGAAACCGATGACCGTCTTTATCGGTTCTGTCATTCGCCGCGAATTCAGGCGTTACCGCTGACGGGAGAGAGCGAACTTAAATCGAAGCCGAGTGAATCGAAGGCGACCTGCCACTTGTTTTCGGGTTTTTCATGAAACAGCAAATCGGGATTGCAGGTCGAGGTTAACCACGAGTTTTGCTGCAACTCGGATTCCAGCTGACCCGAGGCCCAGCCGGAAAACCCGAGTATGACGAGGTAATCTTCGGGCCCTTTGCCGTTGGCGATTGCCTGCAGGATGTCGACCGAGCTGGTCAGGTTGATACCGCTGGAAACCTCGACGCTGTTTTGCCAGCTGCCAGGGTCAGAATGCAGGACAAAACCCTGCTCTAGCTGCACCGGACCGCCGATGTATACCGGCTGATGTCTGATTTTCTCGTCTTCACACTTGATGTTCAGCTGCTTGAAGATGTCTTCCAGCACCTGCGAGGTTTCGTGGTTGACGACCAGTCCCATGCTGCCGTGTTCGCTGTGTTCGCACATATAGACAAGGCTGGAGGCAAAAATCGGATCCTTGATTGCCGGGGTTGCAATCAGGCATTTGTCGACGAGACTGGCTGTTTGCTGGGTCATTACTAGTCGTTAGCTTACTCCGCTTTGGGTTCTAAAGCGATTGCTTTTGAAATCCCAGGTCCTGATTATGACGATTTGATCGGCTCGTTCCCTTAGTTCTTCGGAAAAGGGCGCAAACGGCTGGGCCATGCGCAGGATGCGTCGGGCGGCTTCATCGAGCACGCTGGTTCCGGAAGACGCGGTAATTTGCATGTCGAGCACCTCACCGGACGCGTTCAGGCGCACACTCATGCGCAGCCGGCCGGCAAGGTTATTGATTCTGGCTTCCTGCGGGTAGTTGAGGTTGCCGGTGTGCTCGATTTTCTGCACCCAGGAGGACAGGTAACTGGCCTCGACTGCCTTGCGCGTGCTGGCGGTTAAGGTCAGCGTTTTCGGGCGCCTGGCATAATCAATCGTCATTTGCCTGATTTCCGCCTGCAAGCGGGCAATCTTGCTCTCGCGCTGCTCGACTTCGCTGGCTTTTTTGCTGTTGGAATCCTTCGCGCGCTGCTGTTGCTGCTGCTGCATGCTGGTATCTGACTCGCTTTGGGTCAGGTAGTAAAGGTTACTGATCGCCAGTTGTTGCCTGCGCAGCTCGGTCTGATCCCGGTCTGACAGGCCTTTCTGATTGAGCGGCGTCGCCGCCGATACGGGTGCGGAAGGGCGGGCTTTTTCTTCGGTGTTGCCGCCACCCGCCTGGTTTTCCTGCGCCAGGAAATCGGGATTTTCGACGGTTTCAAAGGTTTTCGCGTTAGCCAGAATGATATCGAGACTCGGCAGGGGGTCTGTATTGCTGTGGTCGGACGAAGTAAACCCGACGCCCAGCACCACAATGGCATGCAGTGTCAGTGCCAGAAACAAAGTGAAGCCGAGTCGATCACTGGCGGTGATGCGTGGCTGGATTGCTTGTGCTTGGGCCATATAGGGTGTCTATTGTGCCAAGAATGAGTCTAGATAACCAGTAAAACTCGTTGAATTAGTTAACAATTTTAATTTGCCATGGTACGTTAATTTCGAGCTTTTCGAAGAGTGAGCGACTCGCCAGAATTTCCCGCGACTGGCTGATAAGCAAAAAGTCCTCGATGTTTAAGGATAGTGCCAAATCCCCGCTTTTGCCCAGACCATCGATCATTAGAACCGTAGCCGCAACATCGGCGCGCACCGGGTCGCCGACAAGTACCGTGGCAGAACTC
Source organism: uncultured Gammaproteobacteria bacterium (assembly GCA_963768295.1). Classification (GTDB taxonomy): domain Bacteria; phylum Pseudomonadota; class Gammaproteobacteria. The sequence goes on from CAVYHN010000027.1 coordinate 169,421, forward strand.
TGTCCGCGCGATGATTCGCCGGTACGCGGATCGATTATGTGATGCGTCAAGCGTTCGCCGCGTTGGTACTGGCGCCGGTAGTTTCCCGAGGTGAACAGGCTGTGGCTGCCGCTCAATTCCAGGCGGGCGATGATACCGGGCGCGAATGGATTTTGAATGCCGAGCCGCCAGGGGCGCCCGAAACGATTGCCCGCGATCTTCATGTCGCCGCCGGCATTGACGATGTAGTTCTCGATGCCCTGGCGATCGAGGAAATCGGCGATCAGACCGATCGCGTAACCCTTGGCAATGCCGCCAAGATCGATTTGTAGTGCGGGATTGCTGCTGGTGGCGAGACCGGCGACGATTTTCAGATTCCGCATGCTGGGCAGGTCGCGTTTGAGCGCAGCGATTGCCGCGGCGTCGACCGCGCTGTCATGAAATCCGTAGGCGGCAATCAATTTGCCGAGTGCGGGATTGAACAGGCCACCGCTGGCATCGTGGTATTCGAGACTCAGTTGCAACAATTCGGCCAGGCTGTCCGGTACCCGCGCCTGCCCGTTGCGCTGTAATTCAGCGTTGAAGCGGGTTAAGTCGCTATCCTCCCAGGCATGCCACAGGCCGCGATAGTGACGCAGCCGAGACTCGATTTCACCAAGCAGTGACTCCGCCAGATGCAAATCTTCGGTGATCATCGTGATTTCGATAATCGTGCCGAACTCGAGCAGGTGCTGCTCGACCAGGTGCTGTTTGCGTTCGCAAGCGCACAGCGCGATCGCCAACAAAAGCAGCCAGATGTTCCTTAAGCGGAAAGACGGCGCTCGATGCACGTAAACAGGTCGGCGCTGATGTTGAGCCCGAAATCGCGATCGAGTTCGCGGATGCAGGTTGGACTGGTAACGTTAATTTCGGTGATGTAGTCACCAATGACGTCGATGCCGACAAACAAAAGGCCGCGCGCGCGCAGATCGTCACCGAGCTGGTCGCACAACCATTGGTCGCGTTCGCTAAGCGCCTGAGCGCGGGTGCTCGCGCCAGCCGCGATATTGCCGCGGTTTTCGCCGGCGGCGGGTAAACGCGCCAGCGCGTAGGGGATGGCGACGCCGTCGATTAGCAGGATACGCTTGTCGCCTTCGCTGATCTCCGGAATGAAACGCTGCACCATGGTCTGGGATTTACCATGTTTGGAAACGGCTTCGATAATCGAATTGGTGTTGGGGTCGCCGGCCTGGATGCGAAAAATCGACTGGCCGCCCATACCGTCCAGCGGCTTGACGATGACGTCTTTATGCTGGTTGATAAATTCCCTGATGATTTCCGGGCTTCGGCTGACCCGCGTCTCGACGCAACATTGGGGAAAGACGCGGGTGTAAAGCTTTTCATTACAATCTCGCAGGCTGGCCGGCCGGTTGACAACCAGTACCCCGTTCTCCTCCGCCTGTTCCAGGATGTAGGTGCAGTAGATGTATTCGAGATCGAACGGCGGGTCCTTACGCATCAGAATCGAGTCCAGTTCATCCAGGCGGCAGCGCCCCGTGGCGCCGTAATCGAACCAGTCTTCATTGTCGTCACGCAGGCTGAGTTTGCGAAATTGCCCCATGGCAACGCCATTGTCGAGGAAGATATCGTCAAGCTGAAAGTAATAAATCTGCCAGCCACGCGCCTGCGCTTCCAGCATCATGGCCAGGCTTGAATCCTTCCAGGGTTTGATGGCTTCGATTGGATCCATCACGATCCCGAGCTTGCGGTCTGTGGGCATAAAGGTAGTTTATTCGAGCGATGATTGCGGTTGTCCGAAGTTTACTGAATTAAACCTGGCAAAAACATCAAAATATCCTTTATTCGGCAAGCTTTGCTGGTTGCATCTTCGGCTTGTTAAACCCGGTTTTATGAACTACTTTTGAAGGTGATGGTTTTTCAAGATTTTGTCAGTGAAAATCGGATTCATATCGTAGAATCTACATCATATTGTTTAATTAAATGACTGGTTTTACTTGGAAATATCAATATAATCTTGTCGTATAAAGTGGGGGATACCCACTGTTAATCCCCGGGGGTTATGTGAACACCGAGTCTCAGATAGCAGAAGGAGCGCCGGAAATGGGCAACCTGAACGTCAAGGTAATGGTTATTGACGACAGTAAGACCATCCGCCGCAGTGCTGAAACCCTGCTGAAAAAAGTGGGTTGCGAGGTTGTGACCGCGGTCGACGGTTTCGAGGCGCTGGCCAAAATCGCCGAACATAAACCGGATATTATTTTCGTCGACATCATGATGCCGCGTCTGGATGGTTACCAGACCTGCGCCTTGATCAAGAACAATCAAACCTTCAAGGCGACGCCGGTCATCATGCTGTCCAGCAAGGATAGTATTTTCGATCGCGCGCGCGGCCGTATCGTAGGCTCCGAGAAATATCTAACCAAGCCCTTTTCGAAGGAAGACCTGATCAATGCAATCACCACGCATGTCGGCTAGGCCTTAACGGTCAGCGAAAATAGAGGTAGTTCCCGAATGACGCACATTTTAATTATTGATGACTCGCCTACCGAGGTGCATGTATTCAAAAACATGCTGATGAATAACGATATCGAAGTTTCGGTTGCCAAGAATGGTGAAGAAGGCATCGAAAAAGCGATTGAAATGAAGCCCGATTGCATTTTGATGGATGTGGTAATGCCTGGCAAAAACGGCTTTCAGGCGACGCGCGACCTGAGCCGGAATCCGGCGACTTCGTCAATACCGGTCATCATCATTACTACCAAGGATCAGGAAACCGACAAAATCTGGGGCATGCGCCAGGGCGCCAAGGATTACATCGTCAAGCCAGCGGATGAACGCGACCTGATCATGCGCATTAACAAGGTGCTCGGTTCCGACCGCACACACGAAGACGGCGCGATCGATTAGCAATGCCCATTACCTCGCCATTTGAAATATTGAACAGGCTGGATCAGCGTTTTCGCAAAAACTCGAGCGGCTTGCCTGTGGCCAAGGCGGTGGTCGATGACTGGATCGGAATCGGTTTTGCGATTAATGACATTCCGTTGATCGCGAAAATGGACGATGTCAGTGAAATACTGCCGCCGCCCGAAACCATACGGGTACCGGGGGTCGCGCCCTGGGTCAAGGGGTTGGCAAATATTCGCGGCAGTTTGATGCCGGTCCTGGATATGAATGGTTATCTTTATGGAAAACCGACCAATATTCGCAAGGAAAGCAGGATATTGATCATCAATAAACTGGGTATTGTTGCCGGCCTGCTGGTTGATGAAGTTTATGGGTTACGACGTTTTAAACCCGAGGAGCATCAAAAACAAATCAAGCAGGACGCGGGTTCGGTGGGGGAGTATCTGGCCGGCACCTTCGTTGATCAGGTGCGACGCTGGAATGTTTTCAGTGTTGAAAAACTGGCCAGGACTGAGCAGTTCCTGAGAGTGGTTTAAATGGCAGTTAGCTATGCATTGAGGAACCAATGGCAGTATTAGACAAAGTAAAAAATTTGTTTCCGGCACGAGCATCAGGCGCAGGTTTATCGATTGCACAGGGCGGAGGCATGAACAAGAAGGTCGTTCTGGTCGGCGTCTTGCTGGTGATCGCGGTCCTGGCAATGGTGTTGATGTTCGTCATCGAATCGGGACAGGCGCGCAAGAACAAACTTTATGCAGCCATTGCCTCGGAACAGCAGGTTATTTCTCAACAGATTGCGGTCAATGCACTAGAGGCCGCCGCCGGCCAGGAACAGGCATTCGATCGCCTGGCGACAAATCAGAATCGTTTTCTGGCCAATCTTGAAAAGTACAACAATGGCGCCCCGGGGCAGGATCTACCCCCCTTGCCGGTGCATTTTTCAGCGGAATTTTCGAACCTGAAAGCCATCTGGAGTGACTATGACAAGGATATCGCGACGGTCGTCGCGGCCAAGAACTCGATTGCCACGGTCAGTGATTATGTCACGCAAATCAATGAATCGCTGCCGGAATTGATATCGCTTTCCGATCGCGTGGTCGATGAACTGGTCAATGCCAACGCGCCGCGAAAAAATATTGCCGTCGCCGCTCGACAGGTGATTCTGATCCGCGGTATCGAGCATAGCCTCAACCAGATACTGACTGACGGCGAAGTGGTCATGGCGGCGGCGGATCGTTTCGCTACCGATGCCACCAAGGTGGAAACGCAATTGCTGGCGATGCTCGAAGGTAACGCTGAGCTCGGGATTAGCAAGTTCACCGGCACTGCCGTGATCGGCAACCTGCTGCAATTTGCCGACCTTTACTCGGTCGTGCGTAAGAACGTGCGTGAGATTCTCGATAATTCAGCGCAAATTTTCAAAGTGCACGAGGCGGCGTTGAATATCGATCAATTGAGCCCGCTGATACTGTCCTCCGCCAGCGATCTGATCGTGGCCATCGAGCGCAACGATGCCGAGGGTAATGTCTTTAACCTGATCGGTTATTTACTAGGGGCCGCTGCAATGCTGCTGCTGGTATGGCTGATCTTTCTCATTTCGAGCGAATCGAAGAAAAGCCTGGCGGAATCCCAGGAGCAAAACGAAAAAAACCAGCGCGCGATCCTGCGCCTGCTCGATGAGATGACCAATCTGGCGGATGGTGACCTGTCGACGCATACCACGGTAACGGAAGACATCACCGGCGCGATCGCCGACTCGGTGAACTACTCCATCGACGCCTTGCGTGATCTGGTCAGCACCATTAACAACACCGCAAACCAGGTTCGCGGCGCGGTGCGCAAAACCCAGAACATGACCGGCGAACTCGCCGAGGCCAGTGACGCCCAGGCGCGCCAGATAACCGCGGCCAGTAGCGCCGTCACAGAAATTTCCAAGTCGATGTCACAGGTCTCCGAGCGCGCCGCCGACTCGGCCGAGGTGGCGCGAAAATCGGTAAGTATTGCGCACAAGGGGGGTGAAACGGTACGCCAGACCATCGACGGCATGGAAACCATACGCGAGCAGATCCAGGAGACCTCCAAGCGGATCAAGCGACTGGGTGAATCGTCCCAGGAAATCGGGGATATCGTAAACCTGATTACTGAGATATCCGATCAAACCAACATTCTCGCCCTCAACGCGGCGATACAGGCGTCGATGGCGGGCGAGGCTGGTCGCGGTTTCGCAGTGGTCGCGGACGAGGTGCAGCGACTCGCGGAAAGAACCGGTGATGCGACCAAGCAGATAGAGACGCTGGTTAAGGCCATCCAGGCGGATACCAACGAAGCCACGGTTTCGATGGAGCAGAGCACCGCCAACGTGGTCAAGGGTGCCAAGCTGACCGAAAACGCGGGTAGCGCGCTCGATCGAATCGAGCAGGTTTCGATGAACCTGGCGCAACGCATTCTGGAGATTTCCGACGCCACGCGGGACCAGGCCCAGGACAGTGTGCAAATCACCGAGACCATGGATGTGATTCAGGAAATCACCGCCAAAACTTCCGAAGGCTCGGAGCAGGCTTCCTCGGCGATCGGCGAACTATCGGACATGGTAAAAGATATGCAGACCTCGGTGGCGGGCTTCAAGCTGCCGGGTGTCAGCTCGGTCGAAAGCACCATGGTGCAGGATCCCGATGACCTGGCCGCGCTGGGCCTGGGCGCCGAGGCGGCGAAATAGGTCAATCGATGACTCCTCAGGAAACCTCGATAAAACACAGTGCGCTTGGGTGGGTCAAGAAATCCATCGATGACAACCTGTCCGAGATCAAGACCGATCTCAAGCTTTATATCGAAGAGGGCGACGAGGCTTTACTGGAGCGGGTCAAGGAGCGGCTAGGCGTCATCCAGGGCGTGTTGATGATGATCGAGCAATACGGCGCGGCGATGCTAACCGAGGAAATGGTCGCGCTGGTCGATTTTATCACCGAGAACAAACAGGAGCAGAGCGAACCGGCGCTGGAAGTCATGCTGCGCGCGGTACTGCAATTGCCCGATTATCTCGAGCATATCCAGTCGGGGCATCGCGATATCCCAATGGCAATCCTGCCTCTGTTGAACGATATCCGCGCGGTCAGAAACCAGGATCTGTTTTCCGAGAAGCTACTGTTTCTGCCCGATTTGTCGATGCACCAGGATGGCGCCGAGATTCAGGCGATCGACAAGGATCAGAATCAGGCCTCCAAACTGCTGGCCAGGAAGCTGCGGCCGGTGTATCAACTGGCGCTGGTCAATGTGATCAATGGAACAATCGGTCGAGGAAAGCCTCAAGCGCCTGGAAAAAGTATGCGAAACCCTGGAAGAGCGCTCCTTTTCCGAGCAGATTGCCCGTATCTGGTGGATTGTCGGCGCCTTGATCGAATCGGTTTCACGCCAGCAGCTGGAACTCGGGGTGTCGATAAAAAGCCTGTTGGGCAAGGTGGACGCGCTGTTTCGAGTCATCCTGATCATCGGTGAACGCGGTTTACTGCAGCGTCAACCGGTTGAGCTAATCAAGAATTTTCTGTATTACATCGCCCAGCCGGAATGCGATGGGCCCAAGACCCAGGCGATCAAGACCGCTTATCGACTGGAGCAGTTCCTGCCTTCCGAATCGGCACGTAGCGAAGTGCTGGATAATATCGCTGGACCGAACCAGGCCCTGTTAAAAACGGTCGCCGAAGCGATGAAAGCCGACATCGAGTCGGTCAAATCCACCCTCGAGGTATACGTCAACGGGGATTTGTCCAGGGTCAGCGCGTTGAAGGATCTGCCGGGGGAAATGCATATCATTTCCGACACCCTGGCCATGATCGGGCTCGGCTCGCAGCGGCAGCTGATAGAAGCTCAGATTGAAGTCGTCAAGAACATCGTCGGAGGCAATAGCCCTGCCGAAGAAGAGCAGCTGCTATCGATGGCTGGCGAATTGTTGCAGGTGGAGCAGTCGCTCGACCAGATGCAGAAGCGGCAGCCGCTAAGCGCGAGCCAACCGAAATCGGAAAGCGACGTGTCGCGCGACTATGAACTGGACAGCGTGCTCAGCGCGGTCGTCACCGCCACCCTCGACGATATCCAGAAAACCAAGAACGCAATCCTCGAGTTCATAAAAGATCCGAGCCGCGGTGAAAATATCGATCTCTGCATCAGCTTGATGAGCGAATCGCGGGGTGCGCTGGAGCTGCTCGGCGAGCAGCGAGCGGTCGCCGTGGTTGAGGGGTTACTGACCTATTTAAGGGGTTACGACATTGTTGCCTTCATGGACTCCAGTCGGCTGGATGCGCTGTCTCAGGCCGTTGTCAGCCTGGAGTACTACCTCGAAGCGCTGGGCGAGCGCCGCAGCGACGCCAGCAGCATTCTTGATTTTGCCGACGTTCAGCTGCAGGAGCTGCTGGCAAGCATGCCCGCCGAGCCGGTAGCGGAGGCCGCCGGGGAACCGGTTGTGGTCGACGATCAATCCACGACACCTGAATCGCCGGCGGTAGCCGGCGTCGCACCAGCGCCGGAAGATAACGCTGGCGCCAGCGTTGCCGAATCCCCCGCCGCGGTCGTAGCGGAACTCGCGGTGGATGCCGACGCCGTGGAGTTGGAGTATGAAGCAGATGAAACCATAATAAACGAATACGGCCCTGAAACCGCGCCCGCGGCGGACGGGTCGTTAGCGCAGAACTCGGCCGCCGCGCAACCGGCAGATACCAATTTCGACGCAGAGCCGGAAGCAATTCATGCGTCTCCCGAAGACGCCCGTGACTCGTCTGAAGTCGAGTCGCGCGAGCCGATCACAACCGACGCAGTCGAGACGCTTAAGCCGGCGGCGGAAAACCAGCTTAAGATCGTGCCGATCGATGATGAGGCAGTGGTTTTAAAGCCTGGCAGCGATCCCGAGATTCTCGAAATTTATCTCGAGGAGGCCGAGGAAGAATCGCAGAATATCGCGCGCCTGCAGCAGGACTGGCTGTTACATCCCGAAGATGAAAACGCGGTAAAGAATATCCGCCGGGCTTTTCATACCATCAAGGGTAGCGGGCGACTGGTGGGCGCGATGAAAATCGGTGAGTTTGCCTGGGACTTCGAGCAATTGCTGAATCGGCTTATTGACCGGACCATTCCTCCCAGCAAGCAGATTATCGATGCGGTCGGTGAAGCGGCCCGGGTATTGCCTGAGCTGGTGACCGAATTGAAGACATCGGTTGCGCCGCAGGCGGATGTCAACTATCTGCGGGGACTGGCGCGTGCCCTGGCGGAGTTCAAGGCCGAACAGCTGATGATCGATCATACGCAGCGGCGAGCGCTGGTGGAATCACCCGATGATCGAATTACCGATGGCGATGAAACCGAGTGGAAAGGCATGGGTGTCGGTGCGACCACGCAGATAATTCCCCCTGACAAACTAACCGCCGCACTGCTCGAGGAAATCGAGCCTGACACCATGCGCGTCGATCGGGATGCTTTCGAGACCGTCAAGGCGCAGGCCGAGCAGTCGGGCGCCGGCAAAGAGCCCGATTTCGATGATACGCTGCTGGCGCAGCCGCCGGAAATCCCGCGCGCCGGGGAAATGCGCGAAGCCTCGGAGACGGCGAACTTCACGGTTGCCGATTTTGAGTTTGACGAGTCGTCAGTGGAGTACACGCAGGCGATCGATTATGCGCACAGACCAGACGAGGAAAACGAGGTCGAGTTTGAGAAAATCGATGCCGTGCAACTCGAGTCGGTTGAAGCGGACGCCGATGAAGCGATCAAGATAGAAACCATCGGCGAGGATTTCCTCGGTGATGACTTCGACGATTCGGCGGACGATGAAATATCGATCGAAGCGGTGCAGACGCCGCCGGCTACCGAGCCTGAAGCTGAGGCTGAGGCTGAGGTCGCCGCAAGCGCCGAGGTCGAGGCCGATATCCCGATGATCGAAGTTGTCGAGCCGGAAGTCGAAGAGCTGGTAGCGGATACCCCTTTTGCCGAAGCCGAAGCCGAAGCCGAAGTTGAAGCCGAAGTTGAAGCCGAAGTTGAAGCCGAAGTTGAAGCCGAAGTTGAAGCCGAAGTTGAAGCCGAAGTTGAAGCCGAAGCCGAAGTTGCAGCCGCGACAGAAACGGCTGACTCGTCACCGGAGCTGGTGGAACTGACCGAGGTTGAAGAAATTGTCATGCAGGCGCCCGAAACCGAGATCGCGGGCATGACGCTCGAGGCCAACGATCTCGAAGCTTCCGCAGATGATGCATCGGCGTCGGCAGCGCCCGCGGCCGAGAGTTTGCGGGATGAGGCTACGCCGGCGGATGCCCCCGACCAGGCATCTGAGCAGGAGACCCCCCCCGACCCTTTAGTGGATATGACAGGGAGCCAGGTGCCTGGAGAAGAGGTAGAGGCAGGCGAGTCCAGGGTCCAAGAGCCGGCCGCAGCAACCGGCCTGTCGTTCGATCCGGAGTTGCTGATAATTTATCAACAAGAAGTAGAACAGCACCTAAGCATAGTAAGTTCCGCCCTTGATCATGCCGAGCAGATCAAGGAGCTAATCCCTGGCGAAGAAATTTACCGCGCCCTGCACACCATTCATGGCGCCTCGCGCACCGCGGATATCGCGACCATCGGCGAACTTTCCGGCTTGATGGAAAAGCCCCTGAAGACTGCTGTTGCGCAGAAGATGGCGCTCGATCACGAAATCGTAGCGCTGTACCGGCAGGGTCAGCACGCGCTGCAAAGCATGACCGATGCACTGGTCGCGACCCGGCAGCTACCCGAAATTCCCGAAGATCTGGGCATCAGTTTCAAGGCCCTGGCGGAAGATTTCGAAGAGCACACTGTCGAAATTTCCGAGGAGGAAGCCGAGCCAACCGGCGAGTTTGTCGATACGCTGACGATGATGAACGAAGCGGTCGATGCGGAACAGGATAACGAGCTGCTAACGATCTTTGTCGACGAAGCCAACGAATTGCTGGAGATGAGCGACAATACGCTGCACGAATGGGCGCAGCAGCGGACCGATGATTCGGGCGCGATGGATTACAACGCGGTGATGGAATTGCAACGCTATCTGCATACGCTGAAGGGCGGCGCGCGCATGGCGGAAATCAACGAGATCAGCGATCTCTCGCATGAAATGGAATCGATGTTTATCGCGGTAATCGATGGGCGGGTCGACAAGAACGATAACCTGATCGAACTACTCAAGGATTGCTTCGACCTGTTGCATCAGCAGGTCGTCGAAGCCCAGCAGGGCGAGAGCCTGAGCGATTCCTCGGCCCTGGTGCAACTGCTCAAAATTCTGCGCCGAGGTGAAGCTGAGGATAGTTCGGCCGAAGGTAGCGAAATGGGCATCGATGTGGACAGCGAAGACATCGATATTGTTAGCGAAAACCTTCCCGGAGAACCGCTGTCAGGCGCGGAACGGCCATCCCAGGACGTCATCAAGGTACGCTCCGATTTGCTCGATAACCTGGTAAATTCGGCCGGCGAAGTCAGTATCTACCGCGCGCGCATGGAACAGCAGGTCGCCGGTCTGGGCTCTCATCTGGGTGAGCTCGGGCAAACCATTTCGCGCCTCAAGGTTCAACTGCGTAGCCTCGAGGCCGAAACCGACGCGCAGATCCATTTCAGTCATCGCGCCGAAGCCGGTAGATCGGAATTCGATCCCCTGGAGATGGACCGCTACACGATGATACAGGAGCTGTCGCGTTCGCTGAGTGAATCGGTCAACGACTTATCCAGTCTGCAGGGTTTGCTGGGTGAGCAGGTCAAGGATTCGGAAACCCTGCTGTTGCAACAATCGCGTGTCAATACCGACCTGCAGGACGGCCTGATCAAGAGCCGCATGGTGAAGTTTTCGGGCCTGTTGTCGCGCCTGCGTCGACTGGTGCGGCAGAGTAGCCAGGAACTCGGCAAGAAAGCCGAGCTGGTCATTACCGGTGAGGAAAATGAAGTCGATAACAAGGTGCTCGACCGCATGGTCGCGCCGCTTGAGCATATTATCCGTAACGCCCTGTCGCACGGTATTGAAACCCCGGTTGAGCGGGTCAAGAAAGGCAAGCCGGAAACCGGCAGGATCGCGATAGATATCACCCGTGACGGCTCCGAAGTCGTGATTCGCGTTAGCGACGACGGTGCAGGCGTCAATATCGAAAAGGTTCGCAGCCGGGCGGTCCAGCTCGGGCTGCTGGAAAAGAGTCACAACCTCAGCGAGTCCGACCTGGTGCAGTATATTCTCGAGCCCGGGTTCAGCACCGCGGATCATGTTACCCAGCTGTCCGGGCGAGGCGTGGGTATGGACGTGGTCGATATTGAAGTCAAGCAGCTGAGCGGCACCCTGCAGATCGAGACCACTCCAAGGGGCACCACTTTTGTCGCGCGCCTGCCGTTCACCTTATCGATCAACCAGGCTATCCTGGTGCGTACCGGCGATGAAACCTACGCCATTCCCCTGATTAATATCGAAGGTATCACGCGGCTGGATACCGAGAGCTTGCTCGAGTATTACCGCCAGGAGGCGCCCGAACTCGAATACGCCGGTCAGCGCTTCGCCCTGCATAACCTGGCGAAACTGGTAGACACGGGAGTCCAGTTCCGGGCCGGTGGCGAAGTCGACAAGCAACCGGTTATCCTCAGTCGCGCGGGCGATGTTCGGATCGCCCTGCATGTCGATGAAATCATCGGTAACCGCGAGATCGTCGTAAAAACACTCGGCAAGCAGCTGAGCCAGATCAAGGGTCTCGCCGGTGCGAGCATCCTCGCCGACGGCAGCGTGGTACTGATTCTGGATATCAATGGCCTGATTCGACAAAGCGCCGCCAACGCGGTCAAGGTGGTTTACCAGTCGGACACGGACGGTCTCGCGCAAGCCCGCAATACCGTCATGGTGGTCGACGACTCGATCACGATGCGTCGCGTCGCCAGTAAACTGCTGGAACGACATAACTATGAAGTGGTAACCGCCAAGGATGGAGTCGATGCGCTGGCACAGTTACAGGACGTCCGGCCCGACGTGATGCTGCTGGATATCGAAATGCCGCGCATGGATGGATTCGAGCTGGCAACACATATGCAAAACGAGGAAACCTATTCCGCAATTCCAATCATCATGATCACCTCGCGTACCGGAGAAAAACACCGCGATCGCGCCCTGGAGATCGGCGTCGCCAATTACATGGGCAAGCCGTACCAGGAAGACGAGCTGATCGAGAATATCCAGAGCGCGCTGGGCAGGTAGCGCTAAGCCATGAATGATAAAGCCACCTCGGTTCGCTGCATGCTGCTGCAATTGACTTCGCTGAACCTGTTGATCCCAAACTCGGCGGTGGCTGAAATTATTGGTTACTCGACGCCGCGCCGCCTGCCTGATACCAGCGACTGGTTTTCCGGCGTCGTATTGTGGCGCGGGGTTTATGTGCCCGTGGTTGTGGTCGAGCAAATGTGCAATATAAGTGCCGCCCAGGTGGGCCCGCGCGCGCGCATTGCCATCGTATACAATCCGGAAAAGGATCCGGATTTACCCTATATCGGAGTTCACATGCAGGATATTCCGCGCGCTTACCTCGCCGAGGCTGAAAGCATGGAGTCGGGCAGTGACGAGAATCTCAGCCCCTACCTGATAACGCGAGTCGATGACGAGCAGCTGGCGCGAGTCATTCCCGATATGGACAGGATCATTACCGACCTCAAGCTCGAGTTTAACCAGAGCCGTATCGAAGAGCTCTGACCCCCTCGAAGGGACCTGGGAGCTTTCCACAAGCCGACTATCTAATCCAGATCTCCCAGAGCAGACTGAACAATGGCCAACGCCGCGGTCGCGGCGGTTTCGAAACGCAGTACGCGGCTACCGAGGCTGATCGGTTGAAATCCCGAGTCGCGGGCGAAGTCGATCTCCTGCGGATGCAATCCCCCTTCGGGGCCTAGCAGTATCGATACGGAGGATTGAGAGGCTCGCAATACCGATGCCAGCGGTTTGCCGTCGAAATCGAGCAGCAGTTTGAGTGAGTCGGGAGCAGCGTCAAGTGCCTGTTCGAGCCTTGTGTTGAACATAATTTCAGGAATGATAGCGCGGCCGCACTGCTCGCAGGCGCTAACCGCCACGCCTCGCCAGTGCGCCAGTTTTCTGTCGAGCTGCGCCGGTTTCAAAGGGGACTGGGTGCGTTCGGCGTTGAACAGCGAAATTCTGCTGGCGCCGAGTTCGGTCGTTTTCTGGATCATCCAGTCGGTATGGTCGCTACGCCCGAGGCCCTGGATAATAACGCTTGCGAGCGCCGATTCGGTGCTTAGCGTCTGTGCCGCGCCGATTTCGGCCATGAGCCGTTTGCCATCGACCAGCAGACGGGCTTCGAAATCGACGCAAGCCCGGCCATTAAATAAAAAAAAGGCTGCGCCTGGTTTCAGGCGCAGCACATTTTTCAGGTAATGGCCCTGAGCCTTGTCGAGGGCTATGACCTGCCCACCGACAAGCTCGGCGTCGATGTATACGCGGGAGATCCGCATAGGCAAACTTGACTAGTAGCGATAGGTATCGGGTTTGTAGGGGCCCTCGACCTTGACACCAATATAGTCGGCCTGTTCCTGGCTGAGCGTGGTCAGTTTGACGCCGATCTTCTCCAGGTGCAGACGCGCGACCTCTTCGTCGAGGTGCTTGGGCAGAACGTAAACCTCGTTTTGATACTTGCCCGGGTTGCAGAAAATTTCCATCTGCGCCAGCACCTGGTTGGTGAACGAGTTAGACATCACGAAACTCGGGTGACCGGTGGCGCAGCCCAGGTTGACCAGACGTCCTTCGGCCAGCAGGATAATGCGCCTGCCGTCGGGGAAGATGATGTGATCGACCTGCGGCTTGATGTTTTCCCAGTCGTAGCCCTTCATTTCGGCGACCTGGATTTCGTTGTCGAAGTGACCGATGTTGCAGACAATCGACTGATCTTTCATCTGCTCCATGTGTTCCTTGCGGATGACATTGAAGTTGCCGGTTGCGGTGACGAAGATGTCGGCTTCCTTGCAGGCATCGTCCATGGTGACGACGCGGAAACCTTCCATCGCCGCCTGCAGCGCGCAGATCGGATCGATCTCGGTGACGAGTACGCTGGCGCCGAGGCCCTTGAGCGACTGCGCGCAACCCTTGCCGACGTCGCCATAACCCAGCACCAGGGCGACCTTACCGGCGATCATGACGTCGGTAGCGCGCTTGATACCGTCAACCAGGGATTCACGACAGCCGTAGAGATTGTCAAATTTCGACTTGGTGACCGAATCGTTGACGTTGAAAGCGGGGAAGGGCAGTTCGCCTTTCGCCTGCATCTGGTAGAGGCGGTGCACGCCAGTGGTGGTTTCCTCGGTAACGCCCTGGATGTTTTGCTGGATGCTGGAATACCAGTTGGGCGATTCGGCCAATTTGGCGCGAATTGCCGCGAAGGCGATTTCTTCTTCCTCGGTTCCCGGGTTATCGAGCACCGATATATCTTTCTCGGCCTTGCTGCCGAGGTTGATCAGCATGGTCGCATCGCCACCATCATCGAGAATCATGTTAGGTGTGCCGCCATCATGCCATTGCATGATCTTGTGGGTGTACTGCCAGTAGTCTTCCAGTGATTCGCCTTTGATCGCGAATACCGGTACGCCGGATTCGGCAATTGCCGCGGCGGCGTGATCCTGGGTAGAAAAGATGTTGCAGGATGCCCAGCGCACTTCGGCGCCGAGCGCGACCAGGGTCTCGATTAAAACCGCGGTCTGGATGGTCATGTGCAGCGAACCGGCGATGCGCGCGCCTTTCAGCGGCTGTTCGGCGCCATACTTGCCGCGCAGGGATACCAGGCCTGGCATTTCGGTTTCTGCGATCGCGATTTCTTTGCGGCCCCAGGAAGCGAGTGAAAGGTCGGCGACCTTGTAATCTTCTTTGATAACGTCTTGCGCGTTAGCACTCATAAATAATCTCCAAACTATTTATGAGCGCCGTTGTATTGATCCTGTGGGCGAGCCTGGCAGCCGGGCTGTCGCAACGCTCCTCGCACACAAGTCCCCTAATTCAGGGGACCGGTTAGTGTATCTATATACGCGCGGCTGTCAATTTGGATCAGTCTCGCTGGCGGCGGTTTAAAGACCCGCGTCGGCCTTTAACGCCTCGGCCTTGTCGATGCGTTCCCAGCTCAGATCGAGGTCTTCGCGCCCAAAGTGGCCGTAAGCCGCGGTCGGCTTGTAAATCGGCCGGATTAAATCGAGCATCGCTATCAATCCCTTGGGTCGCAGATCGAAATGGTCACGAATCAGCCGGATGATGCTATCGTCGGCGATAACCCCGGTACCGAAGGTGTCGACGCTGATGGATGTCGGTTCGGCAACGCCGATGGCGTAGGAGACCTGAACTTCGCAGCGTTCAGCGATGCCCGCGGCAACGATGTTCTTGGCCACGTAACGCGCCGCGTAAGCCGCCGAGCGGTCGACCTTGGAGGGGTCCTTGCCGGAAAAGGCGCCGCCACCGTGGCGCGCCATGCCGCCATAGGTATCGACGATGATCTTGCGCCCGGTCAGACCGGCATCACCCACGGGGCCGCCAACGACAAAGCGGCCGGTTGGATTGATGTGGATATTCTCGTTTTTACACTGAGCGAGCCATTCGGCGGGTAACACCGGCTTTAATATGGTATCGATCACGCCTTCGCGTAAGGTCGCCAGGTCTACCGACTCCTTGTGCTGGGTCGACAGGACCACGGCCTCGAGACCGACCGGCTTGTGATGTTCATAGCGCAAGGTGACCTGGCTCTTGGCATCGGGCTGCAGCCAGTCGAGTTCGCCCGATTTGAAAACTTCGTGCTGGCGGCGTACCAGGCGATGGGCGTAGGTAATCGGCGCCGGCATCAGCACGTCGGTTTCACTACAGGCGTAGCCAAACATCAGGCCCTGGTCGCCGGCGCCCTGTTCCTTTGCGTCACCCTCGTCAACGCCCATGGCGATGTCGCCCGATTGTTTGCCGAGGCCGGTCAACACCGCGCAGGTCTTGCCATCGAAGCCGCATTCCGGATTGTCGTAACCGATTTCGCAGACGGTATCGCGCACCAGCGCTTCCATGTCGACCTCGGCATTGGTCGTGATTTCGCCGGCCAGCAGCACCATGCCGGTTTTGACCAGGGTTTCACAGGCAACCCTGGAACGTGGATCCTTTTCCAGCAGAGCATCGAGAACCGCATCGGAAATCTGGTCCGCCATCTTGTCCGGATGGCCGCCCGAGACCGATTCGGAAGTAAATATGTATGAGCCCGACATGGCTTTCTCCGCTCGATTGTAAAAAAAACGCATTATATGTAAGACAAATCAAAATAACAGCATTGAATGCCAGCTGTATATAAAAGCTGGATACTCATAGAAGATTTTATGAGTTGCCGTCAATTTGCATTTACGAGAGAATAGCGCGCCTTGCCGAGCGCGCGCGTGTAGCGAGGAAAGTGAATTACCGGCCAGGTCGGTATTTGAACATGTGTATCTATAAATACTCGATATTAATCAAAAACTTATGTTAAAAACTTCGGTTTCGGGAGCGATCAATGTCATCTCGTAAAACGCTAGCCAATGCGATTCGGGCGCTCGCCATGGATGCCGTGCAAAAGGCCAATTCCGGCCATCCAGGGGCCCCAATGGGTATGGCCGATATCGCTGAAGTCCTTTATAACGACTTCATGCGCCATAACCCGGCAAACCCGGAATGGTGCGATCGCGATCGCTTCGTCATGTCGAACGGGCATGGATCGATGTTGCCTTATTCGGTACTGCACCTGAGCGGTTACGAGGTCACTATCGAAGATCTGAAGAATTTTCGCCAGCTGCATTCGAAGACGCCGGGGCATCCCGAACACGGCTATGCGCCGGGTATCGAAACCACCACCGGGCCGCTGGGGCAGGGGATCGCCAACGCCGTCGGCATGGCGATCGCCGAGCGCGCGCTGGCCGCCGAATTCAATCGCGATAAATTCAATATCGTCGATCACTTTACCTATGTTTTCCTGGGCGATGGCTGCCTGATGGAGGGCATTTCACATGAAGCCGGCTCGCTCGCGGGAACCCTTGGGCTCGGCAAGCTAATCGCATTCTGGGACGATAACGGTATCTCGATCGACGGCAAGGTGGAAGGCTGGTTTCTCGACGATACCCCGAAGCGCTTCGAGGCCTACGGCTGGCACGTGGTCGAGGTCGATGGCCATAACCCAGATGAAATCAAGATTGCGATCGAGGCGGCACGCGCGATTACCGCCAAACCTTCGCTGATCTGTTGCAAGACCATTATTGGTTTTGGCGCGCCCAACAAGGCCGGCGGGCACGCCTGTCATGGCGCTCCGCTGGGCGAGGACGAGGTCGCGCTTGCGCGCATCGAACTGAACTGGGAGCACGCGGCTTTCGTGGTGCCGGACGAGGTTTACCAGGGTTGGGACCATCGTGAAAAGGGACGGCTCCAGGAAGAGGCCTGGGAGCAGAAGTTTACCGACTACCAGGCCGAGCACCCGGAACTGGCCGCCGAATTCGAGCGCCGCAGCCAGCGCGAGTTGCCGGAAAACTGGGAAGAGGCGGCGCAGGCTTTTATCGCCGAGGTCGACGAGGCCGCCGAAACCAGGGCCACGCGCCAGGCTTCACTGGCGGCCATCGAGGCCTATTCGCCGCTATTGCCGGAGCTGTTCGGTGGTTCCGCGGACCTGGGTTGTTCCAACCTTACCGAGTGGTCCGGTTTCAAACCGATGCGCGCCGAATCACCGGACGCCAACTACATCAATTACGGGGTGCGCGAATTCGGCATGTCGGCGATGCTCAACGGTATCGTGCTGCATGGCGGCTTCATCCCCTTCGGCGCCACCTTCCTGGTGTTTTCCGAATACGCGCGTAACGCGCTGCGCATGGCCGCGCTGATGAAAATTCAAAGCATCTTCGTCTATACCCATGACTCGATCGGGCTGGGCGAAGACGGGCCAACCCACCAGGCGGTGGAACAGATTCCGACGCTGCGCATGATTCCGAATATGCATCTGTGGCGCCCCTGCGATACGGTCGAAACCGCGGTTAGCTGGAAGGCTGCTATCGAACGCCGCGACGGGCCGACCTGCCTGGTGTTTTCGCGCCAGGGTCTGAAGCACCAGGCGCGCAGCCCGGAACAGATTGCAGCCATCGCGCGCGGCGGCTATATCCTGCGTGACTGCGAGGGCACGCCCGATGTCATTATCATCGCCACCGGTTCGGAAGTGGAGCTGGCGCTGGCCGCCTGCGAGTCGGAAGCGCTCGAAAATCAGAACATCCGCCTGGTATCCATGCCCAGCACCTCGGTGTTCGACCGGCAACCGCAGGAGTACCGCGACGAGGTGTTGCCGCCTGGCGTGAGCGCCCGCATCGCGGTCGAAGCCGCGGTCACTGGGGGCTGGTACAAGTATGTCGGATCCGACGGTATCGTCATCGGCATCGATACCTTTGGCGAGTCGGCGCCGGCCAAGGAATTATTCGCCTATTTCGGTTTCACTGTCGGCAAGGTGGTGGAAGCGGTCAACGGTCTTTTAGGAATAGATTAATTTTTAACTCACGGGAGAATTTCATATGACAATACGTGTCGGTATCAACGGCTTTGGTCGTATAGGGCGCATGGTGTTTCGCGCGGCACAGGACTTCGGCGATGTCGAAGTCGTCGGCATCAACGACCTGCTCGATCCCGAGTATCTCGCCTACATGCTCAAGCACGATTCGGTGCACGGCAGGTTCAAGGGCGAGGTCGCGGTCGAGGGTAATACCCTGGTCGTCAACGGCAAAAATATTCGCCTTACTGCCGAGCGCGATCCGGCGGAGCTGAAATGGGGCGACCTCGATGTAGACGTCGTCGTCGAAGCGACCGGCCTGTTTCTGACCGCGGAAACCGCGCAAAAGCATATCGACGCGGGCGCCAGGAAGGTTATCATGTCGGCGCCGTCGAAGGATGACACGCCGATGTTCGTCTACGGCGTCAACGACGATTCCTACGCCGGCGAAGCAATCATTTCGAACGCTTCCTGCACCACCAACTGCCTGGCGCCGATCGCCAAAGTTATCGACGACAATTTCGGCCTCAAGCGTGGCCTGATGACCACCGTACACGCAGCAACGGCGACCCAGAAAACCGTCGACGGCCCGTCGATGAAGGACTGGCGCGGCGGCCGTGGCATCCTGGAAAATATCATTCCATCCTCCACCGGCGCCGCCAAGGCGGTCGGCAAGGTATTGCCGAGTCTCAACGGCAAACTGACGGGCATGGCGTTTCGCGTGCCGACTTCCGACGTTTCGGTGGTCGACCTGACCGTCGAACTGGAGAAAGCAGCCAGCTACGAAGACATTTGCGCGGCGATGAAAGCGGCCGCCGACGGCCCGATGAAAGGCGTACTTGCCTATACCGAAGACAAGGTCGTATCGACCGACTTTCGTGGCGAAGCCTGCACCTCGACCTTCGACGCCGAAGCCGGGATCCAGATGGACGATACTTTCGTCAAGCTGATTTCCTGGTACGACAACGAATGGGGTTATTCCTGCAAAGTCGTTGAGATGGCGCGCGTCATCGCCGCCTGAGCTGAGACTAGCGTTATGCCTGTACTGGAAATGACCGGCCTCGATCTGGCCGGCAAAAGGGTATTGATCCGCCAGGACCTGAACGTCCCGGTAAAGGATGGCGTCGTCACCAGCGATCAACGCATCAAGGCTTCGCTGCCGGCGATCCGGCAATGTATCGCTGCCGGCGCGCGGCTGATGATCATGTCGCATCTCGGCCGTCCCGAAGAGGGTAAGCCGGAGGCGCAGTTTTCGCTGCAGCCGGTTGCCGATTATCTCTCCGCAGCGCTCGGCAAGGCTGTGCCGCTGATCAGCGATTACCTCGAGCAGGCGCCCGCCATGGCTGACGGTGACGTGGTGCTGCTCGAGAACGTGCGCTTCAATCCGGGTGAAAAAACCAACGACGAAGACCTGTCGCGGCGCTATGCCGCACTCTGCGATATTTACGTCATGGATGCCTTCGGCACCGCGCATCGCGCCCAGGCTTCGACGCATGGCGCCGGCCAGTATGCGCCGCTTGCCTGCGCCGGACCGCTGCTGGCGGCTGAACTCGATGCGCTTGGCAAGGCCCTGAACCAGCCGCGCAGCCCCGTGGTCGCCATCGTCGGCGGCTCCAAGGTATCGACCAAGCTGACCGTGCTCGAGGCCCTTTCCGGCATCGTCGACCAGTTGATTCCCGGCGGCGGTATCGCCAACACCTTCATCGCGGCCGCGGGCTATAACGTCGGCAAGTCGCTGGTCGAAGCGGACCTGATCCCCGAGGCCAGGCGGCTGGTGGAGCAGGCGCGCGCCAGGGGCGGCGATATCCCGATTCCGACCGACGTCGTTTGTGGCAAGGAGTTTTCGGAATCTGCGATCGCAACGGTGAAACCGGTATCCGAGGTCGAGGACGATGACATGATCTTCGATATCGGCCCCGAGACCGCGGCGCATTTTGCCACGCTCCTGCAACAGGCGGCGACTATCGTCTGGAACGGTCCGGTCGGCGTGTTTGAATTCGACCAGTTCGGTAACGGTACCCGGGTGCTGGCCGAGGCGATTGCGGCCTCGCCGGCGTTCTCGATTGCCGGCGGGGGTGATACACTGGCCGCCCTCGACAAGTACGGCATAGCGCAACAGGTTTCGTATATATCCACCGGCGGTGGTGCTTTTCTCGAGTTCCTGGAAGGTAAAAAACTACCGGCAGTAGCCATGCTGGAACAAAGGTACTCAGACTATGAGAGCGGTTCTACGTAGAACGAAAATCGTCGCCACCCTCGGGCCCGCGACCGAATCAGACGCGGCCATCGATAGCCTGATCAAGGCCGGGGTCGACGTAGTGCGCCTCAATTTTTCCCACGGTAAGCCAGACGAGCACCGCGCGCGCGCCGAGAAAATTCGCCGCATCGGGCTCGAAAACAATCGTCACCTGGCGATCCTCGCCGACCTGCAGGGTCCCAAGATCCGGCTCGAAAAATTTAAAAATGGCAAGGTCAATCTGGTGCTCGGTAACAAGTTTTGTCTCAACGCCGAATGCCCCAACGGCGAGGGTGACAGCGAGCAGATCGGCATTACCTACAAGCAGCTGCCGCAGGATGTCAAGAACGAGGATATCCTGGTGCTCGACGATGGCCGTATCGTGCTGCAGGTTGATTCGGTCGAAGGGCCTCGCATTCACTGCACGGTTCAGGTCGGCGGCGAACTCTCCGACAACAAGGGCATCAACCTCAAGGGCGGCGGATTGACCGCCGAAGTGTTGACCGACAAGGATCGCGCCGATTTGAAAACCGCGGCGTTGATCGATGCCGACTATCTCGCGGTTTCCTTCCCGAGAAACGCGACGGACATGATCCAGGCGCGCAAACTGCTCGACGCCGAGGGCAGCTCGGCCGGACTGATAGCCAAGATTGAGCGCGCCGAGGCGCTCGATAATCTGGAGGAAATTATCGAGCATTCCGCTGGGATCATGATCGCGCGTGGCGACCTCGGCGTCGAAATCGGTGACGCCAAGCTGCCGGCGGTGCAGAAAGAAATTATCAAGAAGGCACGCGACCTGAATTGCGTGACGATTACCGCAACGCAGATGATGGAGTCGATGCGCGATAGTCCGATTCCGACGCGCGCCGAAGTATTCGATGTGGCCAACGCGGTGCTCGACGGTACCGATGCGGTCATGCTATCGGCCGAAACCGCGACCGGCGCCTACCCCAGCGAGACCGTCAGGTCGATGTCGGATATCTGCCTCAATGCGGAACAGCACAGCCGCGCGATCAAGTCCCGGCATCGCATCGACGATACCTTCATCCGCGTCGATGAAGCCATCGCGATGGCGGCCATGTATACCGCCAATCACCTGAACGTACGCGCTATTGCAACCCTGACCGAATCCGGTTCAACCGCGTTATGGATGTCGCGCATCAGTTCCGGCATTCCGATCTTCGCGCTGTCGCGGCATCAATCGACCAACCGCAAGGTTAATCTTTACCGCGGCGTATTCCCGGTTTATTTCCCGACGGTGCACACCAATCATGCCGAGGCCAACCAGGAGGCGGTTGAGCTGATGCTAAAGCAGGGCACGATCGCGGATGGCGATCTGGTCATCATCACCAAGGGTGACCTGATGGGTACCGGCGGCGGTACCAATGCCATGAAGATCGTCGAAGTCGGCAATATGCCCAGTTTCCTCGCCTAGTGCGATCAGGGCGCCGGCGCGGAGGCCACCTTTTTGCCGGTTAAAAGGCTGTAGCTGAAGATCGCCAGCCCGATCCAGATGCCGATGAAGCCGATCAGCTTGTTGAAATCGAAGACTTCACCGAGCAGCGCCACCCCGCAAAAAAACTGCAGCGATGGTGTCACATAAAACAGAATACCCACTGTCGTCAGCGGCAACATGCGGGTGCCGGCGGTGAAAAAAGCCAGCGGCAAAACCGTCACCGGTCCCGCCAGTATCAGCCACAAATCGGTTTCCCAGGCGTGATTCAGAAAACTTGCCTCGCCGCGGTAGTGCAACCACAGGATCAGCGCCAGGGTAAATGGCAGCAGTAACAGTATTTCGACGAACAGGCCTGGCACGGCATTGGTCGTCATTTGTTTACGCAGCAACCCGTAGGCGGCAAAACTGATACCGACCGCGAGCACCACCCAGGGTGCGCTGGTCGTGCTGAAGAAGTAGTAGGCGACGCCTGCCGCGGCAAACGCGATCGCGACGACGTTGAGTCGCCCCAGTCTTTCCTTGAATACGATGACGCCGGCCAGCACGTTCAGCAATGGCGTCAGAAAGTAGCCCATGCTGGCTTCGACCACGCGATGATTGGCGACTGCCCAGATATAAATGCCCCAGTTCAGGCATACCACGAGGCTGGATACCGCGAGCCATTTCAATTCACGCCAGGAGGCCAGCGCGGTGGCGACCTGCTGTCTACGGCGCGCGCTCAGCAGCACCAGTAGCATTAGCACCGGCATCGACCACAGCATGCGATGCAGCAGTACTTCGGTTGCCGGGACATGGCTTAGCAACGCCCAGTACAGGGGAAACAGGCCCCAGCCGACATAACCGGTGAGGACGACCGCATAGCCTTTATTCATGGGCCGTCAGTGCCGTCGCAGATCCCGCGCCAGCACCAGGATCAGGCCGGTTACCTGCAAAAAGATCGCGATACTGAACAGTAGCGAGTTATCGGCTTCCAGCGGCATTTTCTGTTCCTGCAACTCCAGTGCCTCGAAATAGCTGTTATTGATCGACTCGATTATCGATTTTTGCGCGGCGCTGCTCAGGTCCAGCAGCAATGCGAGATCGGCGCCGGCGCGCTGTTGCATGCGTGTCGCGAAATCCTGCAGGTCATGGGTATGCATTAGTTCGTTCAGGTAATCGGGATAATAGGACTCGGTCAGGGCGGGATTGGCGGGTTTATCCGACAGCAACAGGATAAAAAATTCCTTTTTGCGTTCGACTTCGGTTTTGGATTGCCACAGGCTGTCGATCAACACCTGTTTTTGCTGAATCTCGCGGTCGATAAGGTTGATCTGATCATTGTTCAGGCCAATGAAATAATGGGTTATCAGTGCCGATAAAATGTTAAAAACTATCCCGGTCAATACGAATACCCAGGGTGCGAGCCAACGGTCGAGGCGGGATTCAGCCATGATCGGTCTCGAACATTAGCGGCAAATGCTGGCCATGCTCACAACGAAATACCGGCAGGTCGCACCAGGCCTGCAGGTCGATTGCATTATCCATGTCATCGTCGGTCACCGGGCTTACCTGGTTGAGGATGATGGCGGCCACCCGCAAATGCCGGCTCGCCACCGCCTGCAGCGTCATCAGTGTCTGGTTGACCGCGCCAATACGGTCATTGACAACAATAATCACCGCTAGTTGCAGCGCTTCGGCGAGATCGGCGTTCAAACCGTTTTCCGCGAGCGGAGAGTAAAATCCACCCGCGCCTTCGACGATCAGGCAGTGAGCGGCGTCGTCACGGACGCAGGCCTCGATCAAGTCCTGCATCTGCACCGACCTGCCCTCCAGGCGCGCCGCGCGGTGGGGCGCCAGCGCCGCGCGGAAACGATACGGCGCGATGCGTTCGATTGATTCGCAGTTAGCGTTCGCCCGTTGCAGCGCGGTCGCGTCATGGGTTAGCAGTTCACCGCCGGGAATCGGCTCGCAGCCGGATTCGGCGGGTTTGCGCGTTTCGAGGGTAAACCCCAGGCTGCGCAACTGGCCGACGATCTGGCAGGCGATGTAAGTCTTGCCGACATCGGTATCCGAACCGGTAATAAAATAGCCATTGGCATCGGGTTTTAACATCCGCGCATTCTGTGCAAGAAGCCCGGCAACTGCAAGCGCTGGATGGGTAGCCACGCCCCCCCTCCGGTGTTGCCGTTTGTGGGCTGCAGACGAAGCATGCTGGGAAAGGCGAGCCCGCCTGTTATAATCGCGCCGGAAATTTTTCAGGCAATTATCGACATGCAGGACTTTGTTATCGGTCAGCGCTGGATCAGCGCCGCCGAACTCCACCTTGGACTGGGTATGGTGATCGAGATCGAGCACCGCACGGTCAGCATAATCTTTCCCGCTACCGGGGAAACGCGAATCTACGCGCGTGCCGATGCGCCGTTGACGCGAGTGCGTTTCCGCGAGGGGGACTGGGTCGAGAAACAGAGCGGCGAAAGTTTGCTGGTAATGCAGATATCCGAGGCCGCCGGCCTGATCGTGTATCGATGCGAGGATGAACAGGGCAATGCGGTCGAACTGCCCGAAGGTCGCCTGAGCAATTTCCTGCAGCTCAACCAGCCCGCGGAACGCCTGCTCAATGCGCAAATCGACCGTAACAAGTGGTTCAGCCTGCGCTGTAAGACCCGGGAAATCGCCAACCGGCTGCAGCAGTCTGCCGTGTTCGGGCTGGCCGGTAGCCGCACCAGTTTGATCGCTCACCAGCTCTACATCGCGCACGAAGTCTCGCGGCGTTATGCGCCGCGGGTGTTGCTGGCCGATGAAGTCGGTCTCGGCAAAACCATCGAGGCGGGATTGATCCTGCACCAGCAGCTGCTACTCGAGCGCGCGCGCCGGGTGCTGATCGTGGTGCCGGAATCGCTGGTACACCAGTGGCTGGTGGAAATGCTGCGCCGTTTCAACCTGCTGTTCAGCATCTTCGATAAGGCGCGCTTGGCCGATCCCGATGTTGAAGCCGAAGTAGAGGATGACGGCGAGAATCCATTCCATACCGAGCAACTGGTGTTGTGCAGTCTCGAATTCCTGGTGCAAAATCCCGCCCAGGCGGCCTATGCGCGTGACGGCGAATGGGACTTGCTGGTGGTTGACGAAGCGCATCATTTGCTGTGGTCACCACAAGAGGTTAGCGATGAGTATCGGCTGGTGGAAAACCTGGCGGAAAATACCACTGGCCTGCTGCTGTTGACGGCCACCCCCGAACAGCTCGGCAAGGAGAGCCATTTTGCGCGGTTGCGCCTGCTGGACCCGGATCGATTCAGCAACCTCGAGCGCTTCCTGGAGGATGAGCGCGGTTATCAACAACTCGCCGATCAGGCAGAAGCCCTGTTGCAGGAACCCGAACGACAGCAGGAGCTGGATGATTTGCTCGATCAGCACGGCACCGGTCGGGTGCTGTTTCGCAATACGCGGCACGTGGTGCAGGGTTTTCCGGAACGGGAGGTGCATCCGGTTGCGCTGGCGCCGGTGGCGGATGCTGATCCCAGTAGCGACTGGTTGGGGCAGTTTTTACGCGAGCACAGAAGCCGCAAGGTATTGGTAATCGTGGCTGGATCGGATAGCGCGCAGCGGCTGGTTAACCGCATGAAGCAGGAATTCGGCATCCGTGCGGCGCTGTTTCACGAGGGCATGACGCTGCTGGAACGCGATCGCGCCGCGGCCTGGTTTGCCGATCACGAGGACGGCGCCCAGGTGCTGATCTGTTCCGAGATCGGCAGCGAAGGGCGTAACTTCCAGTTTGCCCATCACCTGGTGTTATATGATTTGCCGCACAACCCCGATTTGCTGGAGCAACGTATCGGACGGCTGGACCGCATCGGTCAAAACGCGGTGATCAAGATACACGTGCCTTATATCGAGGCCAGCGAGCAGCAGGTTTTATTTCGCTGGTATCACGAGGGCCTTGGGGCCTTTCAGCATACCTGTCCGGCCGGACACCAGGTCTGGCTCGAATACCCGGCACGAGTTGCAACAATATCTCGACGATCCCGCTTTGCCGATGGATGATTTTGTCGAACGTTGCCACCAACTGCACCAGTCGCTGGATCTCGAATTGCAGCAGGGGCGGGATCGTCTGCTCGAGATCAATTCCTGCCGGCCCGGTGTCGCCGAGGCGCTGATCGATGAAGCAATACAGCGTGAGCTCGAGTTCGATTTATTCAATTACATGGAACGTATCTACGACTGTTACGGTATCAACAGTGAAATTCGCAGCCGGGATCGATGGGTAATCACACCGGGTGACAACATGCTGACGCAAATGCCCGGATTGCCCGAGGATGGCATGACCGTGACCTACGAACGCAGTGCCGCGCTCGCCACCGAGGACCTGCATTTCCTGACCTGGGAGCATCCCTTCGTGCGCAACTCGATGGATATGATTCTGAGCAGTGAATTCGGTAACACTGCGTTAGTTGCGTCCCAGTATCCAGGCGTCAAGCCCGGAACCCTGCTGGCCGAATGCCATTATCTGATGGACTTCAGCGACGATTACCGCAGCCACAACGAGCGTTATTTTCCGAATGCGAGTATCAAGGTCATCATCGACGAGTCCGGGCAGGACCACGCGACGCGCTTTGACCTGGAGTCGGCAACGCGCAAGTCGCAGCGGGTCGACCAGGATACTGCGATCAAAATTGTCAAGGCGCGGCAAGCCGAACTCACGCAGATGCTCGAATTTGCCGAGCTCGTAGCCGAAACCCAGGTGCCCGGGTTGATCGAGTCCGCGCGCCGTAACGGGCGCGAATTAATGGGCCATGAAATCGATCGCCTGGTTGCGCTGCAAAAAGTGAACCCGGGCGTGCGTGACGACGAAATCAAGTTTTTTCAGAACCAGCTGCATCACTTCGAGACCGCGCTGGAACACGCGCGACTGCGCCTCGACGCGGTGCGCGTCATCGTCGCGATCTAGTATTTATTCGGCCTGGAGAAAACGGCCCGTTTTTAGTCAGACTCTGTCCGTAGACGCTAGATTGCTGAACCGAGTGGCGCCGGATCGCGGAGGTCTTGCTCCCGCCGCAGCAGGGTGACAATTTCGTCGATGGAAACAGGTTTGCTAAAGTAGTAACCCTGCATCAGGTTACATTCATGGGTTTTCAGGAAATCGAGTTGTTCGCGGATTTCGACACCTTCCGCGACCGTCTTGATACCCAATCCCCTGGCCATGTTGATGATTGCGATCGTAATCGATACATCGTCCTTGTCGAATGGAATATCACGAATAAACGAACGATCGATTTTCAAGGTCGAAATCGGAAACTGTTTGAGGTAGGCCAGCGATGAATGGCCGGTGCCAAAATCGTCCACCGAAATACTGACCCCCAGTTCCGACAATTCTCTCAGCGTTTGCGTGACGCGATCCATATCGGACATGAGCATGCTCTCGGTAATCTCCAGGTCCAGCTCCGACGGTTCGAGACCGGCGTTTTGCAGGGTCTGGCTGATCGTAGCGAGCAGCGATGTCTCGTGCAGCTGGCGCACCGAGAGATTTACCGAAACCTGAATCGACGGTAATCCGGATCGCCGCAAGCCCTGCATCTGTTTGCAGGCCTGCTGTAATACCCATTCGCCGAGCGGAACGATTAAACCGGTTTCTTCGGCTATGCCGATAAATTGATCCGGCGGGATCATGCCGCGTTCGGGGTGTTGCCAGCGAATCAATGCCTCGATGCCGACTATCCGGCCCTGCTTGATATCTACCTGCGGCTGATACTGCAGCATGAATTCGTCCCGCTCCAGCGCATGGCGCAGTTCATGTTCCAGTTCGAGTCGCTGCTCGAGTTTCACGCTCATTTCATGATTATAGAACTGGTAGTTATTGCGCCCTTTTTCCTTGGCATGATACATCGCGGTATCGGCATTTTTGAGCAGGCTATCGACGTCGATATCATCAAGCGGGTAGAGGATTATGCCGATGCTTGCCGTGATGAACATTTTTTTATCCTTGATGTTGAACGGTTCGGCAAATCGTTCGATTATCTTTTCGGCAACGACATTAACGTTTTCAATATGCTTGATGTTTTTCAGCAACAGACAGAATTCATCGCCGCCCCAGCGCGCCACCGTATCGGTCGAACGCATGCAGCTACCAAGCCGCTCTGCCGCATCCCTGAGCAGGCTGTCACCGGCGTCGTGACCGAGGCTGTCGTTGATATTCTTGAACTTGTCGAGATCGATAAACAGTACCGCCACCATATGCTCATAGCGATCCGCGACCCTCATGGCCTGTTCGAGCCGGTCGACGAACAGGCTGCGGTTCGGTAAACCAGTAAGCTTGTCGTAGTAGGCGAGATAGTTTAGCCGCTCGGCGGTCTTTTTCTTTTCTGTGATGTCGAGGATGATTGCCACGAAAACGGGGGGTGTCTCGTCGGGGGAATATTGCAGCAGAACTTCGACCGGATATTGGGTTCCGTCTTTTCGCTGGTGCACTGTTTCAAAAATGATCTGCTCGTTATCACCGTAGCGTAAGGGCTTGATAAGGGAGGTGAATTCTTCTTCGGAAACCTCAGGTTTTATCTCTACCGCTGTCATTTGGCTCAGTTCCTGCGCACTGTAACCGAGGTTGTCACGCCCGCCCCGGTTGACGTGGGTAAACTTCAGGCTGTCGGCATCGAAGATGTATATTTCGTTGGAGGATTTATCCAGCAGCCGACCCAGCCGGGTGGAAAGTTCGGTCGCCTGTTTATGTTCCGAGTGTTGCTGCGTCAAGATGCGATCGGCACGGGTTACGAACAAAAGCAGGGCCAGGTATAGCAGGCTGAGGATGGCCAGTATCGTGCTGCTGACTTCAACTTGCTGGCGTTCGATTTCCACCAGTCTTGCGGTGATATCCGAGTAAATCTCGAAAACCCCGATTATGTTTTTATCCTGTGCACTGTAAATTGGCAGATAACTCGACAATACGGTGAGGCTGTAAATCTCGTTGCCGTCGATGCCACGGAATTTGTCGCGTTCGGAAATGGAGCTGATGACGTCACCGGTACGAGCAACGCGGCTACCGGGATAATCTGCTGACTCGACCGAGCCGGTCTGTGAAGCATCGGTGGAAAACAGCGTCTTGCCGGTGGTGTCGAATATCTTGATCTTGAGAATCGGCAGATCCTTTACCATGGCTTCGACGTCATCGTGCAGTTGTTGCGATAGCGGGTTTTTCACCAACTGCGCCTGCGGTAGTGATTCCGCCAGCTGCAGGAAATCACGGTACTTCGGAATCAGCGTATTGGCGATTGTCTGGGTCAGGGCGATGTAATTGCGCTCTTCGACCACGATCAATTGATTGATCGTGGTCTGGCGGTAGTAAATGCTTAGGGTTACGGCAGAGGCGACAATCGCGATCAGGCTAACGATCGAGAACTGGAGTCGGAGTCCGTACCTGGTTTTTTTTGACATAAGCTGGTGCCGGCGCCACTGCCAGTTAGTTTAAGGAAAACAGCATCGGCAAAGCTGCTCGATATGCCGCCGCCCGGTTTCTCAAGGGACATTTGCCAATGTGTGCCGATTGAGCGGGAATTGTTAAAGTCGCTATCGGCATAGCGCGGTCAAACTGAAACAAATTATTGACATACATACCGGTCGGTATGTATGCTGCGAAAATGAATGGATTAAGCGATAACGAGGTTTACTGGTGGCGTCCGCTGGACGACACCGAGCCCGATACCCGCGCCAAGATACTGTTCGCGGCCTACAAGGAAATCCACGTCAATGGCTTCCAGTCCGCCAGCCTGAGCAATATCCTCAAGCGCACCGGCGTCACCAAGGGTGCGCTGTATCATCATTTTCGCGACAAACGCGAACTTGGTTACGCGGTCGTCGACGAAGTCATCGATACGCGGATTCAGCAAAGTTTTATCCATCCGCTGGCGCATTTCGACGATCCGATCGAGGGTTTTATCGAACTGATTCAGGGCGCTGGCGATACCTTTTCGATGACCGATATCGAACTCGGCTGCCCACTGTCGGTGCTGTCCCAGGAAATGGCTTCGATTGATGAAGGTTTCCGCACGCGCCTGACCGCGATCTACGCGCAATGGCATCAATCGATCGCCGCTGTGCTGGCCAGGGGTAAGGCTGAAGGTCTGATCATCGATAAGGTCGATCCCTACACCATGGCGGTCACCATAGTGGCGATCATGGAAGGCAGCCTGAGCGCGGCCAAGGTTGCGCAGAGCCTGGAGATGCTTTACCACTGCGGGCAGGGCCTGACCCAACTGCTACAGCTGATTAGAACTCGGCCCGGGAGTCGATAATGGCAAAAAAATACGCCGAATTTTTACTGCGGCACAAGTGGATTACGGTGATTCTGGCAGTGTTGTGGGTCATGGCCATGACCGCTGGTGCACGCTACCTCACTTTTACCAACGATTACCGGGTTTTTTTCGGAGAAGACAATCCGCAGTTGATGGCGTTTGAGAACCTGCAGGATACCTACGCCAAGAACGATAACGTCATGTTTGTTCTGGTGCCGGACAAGGCAGAGGTTTTTACCCGCGAAACCCTGACTGCGGTAGCCTGGCTGACCGAGCGCGCCTGGGAGACGCCTTACTCGACGCGCGTCGAATCGCTCAGTAATTATCAACACACCTCGGCGGTAGAAGATGATTTACTGGTCGAGGACCTGGCCTATGAACCGCAAAACCTGACTGATGCCGACCTGGCGCGCATTCGCGCCATCGCGATCAACGAACCGGTGCTGGTGAATCGCCTGATTTCGCCGGCAGCGCACGTCACCGGGGTCAATATCACGATCGAGCTGCCGGGCGTCGATCCCATCGTCGAGAATCCGGAAGTGGTTAACTACGTGCGTGAATTACGCAGCGAATTCAAGGCGAAATTTCCCGGGATAGACGTCAAGCTGACCGGCATCATCATGATGAACCAGGCTTTTCCCGAGGCCAGTCAATACGACATGTCGACCCTGTTTCCGTTGATGCTGCTGCTGTTCGTCATCGTGCTGTATTTCTGGGTCAAGGGATTCGCCGGCACCATCACCACATTCATTATCATCATTTTTTCGATTGCCGGCGCCATGGGCATGGCCGGCTGGTTTGGCATCGCCCTGACCCCGCCGTCGTTTTCGGCGATCATGATTATTCCGACCATGGCTATCGCCGATAGCGTGCACCTGTTGATGAACTACCTGCTGATGATGCAAAAGGGCGAGACTCGCGAAGAGGCGATGGTCGACAGTATTCGGATTAATTTTCAACCGGTGTTTTTGACCAGCGTTACGACCGCGATCGGTTTCCTGAGCATGAATTTCTCGGACGCGCCGCCATTCCACGACCTCGGCAACATCGTCGCGATGGGCGTCATGATTGCTTTCGTCTTGAGCGTGACCTTCCTGCCGGCCATGATGCTGCTGTTGCCCGGCAGGCAGCGCGTTGGTGAGACCGCCTCGAGTCGCGCGATGCAGCGCTTCGCCGAGTTCGTCATCGCCAAACGCGGCAAGCTGCTGATCGGCATGAGTCTCGGCTGTTTGCTGCTGATCTCTTTCCTGCCGAAAAACGAGCTTAACGATGATTTCGTCAAGTACTTCAGCGAAAAGATCGAGTTCCGCCGCGACGCCGATTTTTCTTCAGCGAACTTGAGCGGGCTGTACCTGGTCGACTATTCGCTCGAGTCGGGGCAGGACGGGGGCGTCAGCGATCCCGGGTTTCAGCAAAACATCGAAAACTTCGCCAACTGGTATCGCCAGCAGCCCGAAGTTATTCACGTCAACGTCATTTCCGATACCTTCAAACGGCTCAACAAAAGTATGCATGGGGACGATCCGAGCTGGTATCGCCTGCCGGACGCGCGCGAGCTGGCCGCGCAATACCTGCTGCTGTATGAAATGTCGTTGCCTTACGGACTCGATCTGAACAACCAGCTCAATATCGACAAGTCGGCGACGCGCATGACGGTGATGCTGCATAACATGACGACCAAAACCGTGCTGGCGCTGGAGGAGCGCGCGCAGCAATGGTTGCGCGACAATATGCCGCCGAGCATGCACAACGAAGGCGCCAGCCCGACCATCATGTTCAGCAACATCGGCGAGCGCAATATCAGGAGCATGCTGCTGGGCACGACGGTGGCGCTGATCCTGATCTCCCTCATCCTGGTAATCGCCCTGCGCTCTTTCAAAATCGGGCTGTTGAGCCTGATACCAAACCTGATTCCGGCAGCGCTGGCTTTTGGCGCCTGGGGTATCTTCGTCGGGCAGATCGGACTGGCGCTATCGGTGGTTACCGGCATGACGCTGGGCATCGTCGTCGACGACAGCGTGCATTTTCTCAGCAAGTACCTGCGCGCGCGTCGCGAAAAGGGTCTCGACGCGCAGGATGCGGTGCGCTATGCCTTCGGTACCGTTGGCCTGGCACTGGTGGTGACCTCGATCGTGCTGGTTGCGGGATTCACGGTATTGACTTTTTCCGCCTTCGCGCTGAATTCAAACATGGCGATTATGACCGCGGTAACGATCATTTTCGCGCTCGTCGCCGACTTTCTATTACTGCCACCACTGTTAATGGCCATCGACCGCAAGCCACAGGGTAAAGCCGGCGCCAATGAGCAATCCGTCGCTGCGTTAGACGGCAAGGAGAAAACCAATGTTTAACCTCAAATTATCAATTCTGTTGCTAATCCTCGCTATCCCCAGCTCGGGTTTCGCGCAGAGCGCCGAGGAAAAAGGCCTGGAGATTGCTGCGGCGGCCAGGGCCTACGACAAGGGGTTTAGCGATTTCACCGCAAATATGGTCATGACCCTGAAAAACAAATCCGGACAGACTTCGACGCGATTGATCCGTATCCGCACCCTCGAAGTCGAGGGTGACGGCGATAAGAGCCTGTCGATATTCGACGAGCCTGCCGACGTCAAGGGCACCAAGATGCTGACTTACTCGCACGGCCTCGAGCCCGATGATCAGTGGCTCTACCTGCCGGCGTTGAAAAAAGTCAAACGCATCAGTTCGCGCAACAAGTCGGGGCCTTTCATGGGTTCCACCTATGCCTTCGAGGACCTCGGTTCACAGGAAGTCGAAAAGTATACTTACAAGTACCTGCGCGAGGAGCCCTGTGGCGAGATGAACTGTTATGTCATCGAGCGCTACCCGGCCTACAAGTTCTCGGGTTATACCCGGCAGGTCGCGTGGATCGACACCGAGGGTTATCGCCTGGTCAAGGCGGAATTCTACGATCGTAAAAAGTCTTTGCTGAAGACCCTGCAGGCGAGCGATTTCAAGCAGTACCTCGGACACTACTGGCGTCCCGGCACCATGGATATGGTCAATCATCAAACCGGCAAGAGCACATTGCTCGAATGGCAGGACTACGCGTTCAAAACCGGCCTGACAGAACGTGATTTCCGCTCGCAGACCTTGAAACGAATCCAGTAACATGCGCCCAGGTTTCGTCTGTTTCGGTTTGCTCATGCTGAGCGCGAATCTGCAGGCCGAGTTTTCCGGCAATGTCGCTCTCGAAACGCAAAGCTTCAGCGAATCGGCGCAATTCGACGACCAGTTAGACCATAATGTCACCTTTTCCTTCAAGCCCAGGTTGGATGGCGAATGGAACGACGGCGACGATTTATGGAGCCTGGAGCTGTTCCTGCGCGCCGATAATAAGGATGCCGGGCGCCAGCATGCCGATATTCGCGAGGCCTTGTGGCTACATGTCGCCGGCGACAGCGAATGGCGGGTGGGCATCAATACGATGTTCTGGGGAGTTACCGAGTCGCAGCACCTGGTCGACGTGATCAACCAGATCGACCAGGTCGAAGGCATCGACGGCGAAGACAAGCTCGGGCAGCCGATGGTTCATCTGCAGCGATACCAGGACTGGGGGGTCGTCGATGTGCTGCTATTGCCGGGATTTCGCGAAAGAACTTTCCAGCAACAGGAAGGGCGACTGCGCACGCCGCTGCTAGTCGATACCGACCAGGCGCAGTACGCATCCTCCCGGGAAGATTCGCATATCGATTACGCGTTGCGCTTTTCACAAACCTATGGCGACCTCGATCTCGGGCTGTCATGGTTCAGGGGCACTAGCCGCGATCCGCTCTTGCTGGCCGGTTTCGATGACGCTGGTAATCCGGTGCTGACCCCATTTTACGAACAGATGACGCAACTCGGTGTCGATGCGCAACTGATTTACGAAGACTGGATCTGGCGCCTCGAATTGATTCGCCGCGAAGCCGAGTCGAATGACTACAACGCCTATACCGCCGGGTTCGAATATACCTTTTACGGCATCATGGAATCGGCTGTCGATCTCGGTATGCTGCTCGAGTACTCGGCAGACGATCGACCCGAAGGCGAGGCCGG
Source organism: uncultured Gammaproteobacteria bacterium (assembly GCA_963768295.1). Taxonomy (GTDB): domain Bacteria; phylum Pseudomonadota; class Gammaproteobacteria. The sequence goes on from CAVYHN010000027.1 coordinate 203,825, forward strand.
CGCCTTCGACAACGATGTATTTCTCGGCGGTCGCTTTGCCTTCAACGATGCGCAATCGAGCGAAATTCTGGCCGGTTTCGTCATCGATACCGATAACCGGAGCCGCAGCGTTCCGCGTCGAAGGCAATCGGCGCTTTGGCGCAAGCTGGAAGGGCACGCTGGAAGTGCAGACTTTTAGCAATATCGACGCTGACGACGTGCTCGCCGTATTCGAAAAAGACGACTTCGTGTTGCTCGAAATGGCTTATTATTTCTGACCGAGGCGGCGCGCAAGAGTTGCTGCGAACTTACGCGCTAGATTGTGGTAGCGTAAATATCACCGAGCTGCCTTGCCCCTTGCCGGCAGACTCGATCCAGACCTGACCGCCGTGTACTTCGACGATTCGCTTGACCAGCGCCAACCCGATTCCGGTTCCGTCAACATCGACACTGAGTCGCTCGAATAATCCGAACACCTGATCATGGAACTCCTGTTCGATTCCTGCGCCATTGTCGCGCACGCAACAGCGTATAAAACCATCTTGCTCTTCAGCATCGACCTGCACGCGCGGCGATGTCTGTTCGCCCATGAACTTGATCGCGTTTTCAATCAGGTTCTGGAAAACCTCCCTGATCCTGGTTGCATCGGCAGTGACGGACGGCATGATTTCAATAATCAACTCGACCTCTTGTCCTGCGATCTTGTTGGGCAGGACTGCAGCGGCCTGCTGCGCAATCGTGGTCAGGTTAAAAGTTGTCGGCTCGCCGATGATACGACCAACTCGGCTGAGTTCCAGCAGGTCATTGAGTAGCAGACCCATGGTATCGGCGGCAGCGCATATTTTACCGAGATCATTGTTAACCCGGTCCGCGTTTTGCTCGGCAATGTCTTTGGCGAGCAAGCCGGCAAATCCCTTGATTGTCACCAGGGGCGATTTCAGATCGTGCGATACCGTATAAGCAAAGCGTTCAAGTTCGGCGTTCTGAGTTTCAAGCTTGGCGGATACTCTTTCACGTTCCTGAATTTCCTGTTCGAGCCTGCTGATCGTACTGGCCAGCTCGCGGGTGCGCTCATGCACCGCGATTTCCAGCGAGTCGCGGGCATCGCGCAGACGTTGTTCAATCTTTTTCTGCCGAGTAACGTCCTGGATCACGCCGACTACGTGTTTCGATCCCCTGGCTGTATCCTCAACATTGGAGCTTTGCTCGCGAATCCAGCGTATCTTGCCATCGGACCGATGTATTCGATATTCCACGGTGTAATCGTCCGCGGAACCCCTGTTGGCGCCATAGGCTCTGGATAACTGCGCTCGGTCGTCCTCGTGGACGTCGGTCATGTCATCATGCATGGAGTTTGCCCGTTGTAGATATTCATCCACGTCCAGGCCGTGAATGCGGGCGAAACCGGGGCTGATAAAGCGGTATTTGTCGAGCGTCATATCCCAGATGAAATGCCCGATATCGGTAATGGCCTCCACCTGGCGGGTCAGCGCATCGCGATTTTCGAGATCCTGTTCGCGTAACTTGCGTTCGGTAATATCCTGCAGCAGGCCGACCGAGCCGCTACCCTCGCCGTCGGGGGCGTAGACGACGATGCCGACTTCTTTTATGTAGCGAATATCTCCGTCTTTACGGAATACCCGGTATTCGACTACGTGAGACCCGGCACCCAGGTTTTCGCGGTACGATTTTTCATAATGCGCGCGATCGTCGGCATGAATTTGCGCGAGAACTTTTTCCCAGGAACTCTGACTATCGATCACTTCCTCGATGCTCATGCCAAAAATATTGGCGTAATTCTGGGTGCATGACTTTATCCGATCGTTTTCATAGTCCCACTCACAATAGCCAAAATTCGCGATTTCCTGGGTCGCGTTGAAAAAGGCTTCGCGATGCCATAGTCGCTCAACTTCCGCCTGAAGTTGTTCGCGACTGAGCTGGATCGGACTGACCGTCATGGGGATCTGTAACCTGCTGAAATGATTCGATTTGATGCAAGCCTGTAATTTATCGCTAACAGGCAATGCTGAATGTAACGCTGATTATAGGTCTGACCCCAAATAAGTCTATATACCAGGGACATGCCGGTATACCCAGGTATTCGAGATATCCGCGGGTTACTCGGACTTTCCGGAATCTGATAACATGCGTTTAGCAAGGTTCGAGCGGGCCGTCACAGGGGATTAGGAGATTATGGGGACCGATAGTTATACGCTGGTGCACTATGTGGCTGATCTGAAAAAGATCGCTGCCGAGAGCAGCGATGAAGCCGAAATTCTGCATCGGGTAGGGCCGCTGGCGCAGCGCTTCGTCGGCGACAGGTCCTGGCTGAAGCCGAAACACTACGAGACCGACGCGGAGCAGGGTTTCGGCGTGCATCTGCTGCACGAAGAGCCCGATCATTCGCTGGCGGTGCTGGTGTTAAGCTGGTTGCCCGGTCGAGGAACCCCGCCGCACGATCACGGCACCTGGGCGGTCGTCGCCGGGGTCGAGGGCGCCGAGCATAACGTTCGCTATAACCGGATCGACGACGGCAGTCGTGCCGACTATGCCGAGCTGGAAGTCAAACATGAATTTGATGCGCATGAAGGCGAGCTGGTGTGCATGAAAACCGGGGGTATCCACAAGGTCAGCAATGAAACCGACGCCATCACCTTGTCGGTGCATACCTATGGCAAGCATGTTAATCATACCAGCCGCTCGCAATTCGATCTCGAGAGCAATCAGCGAAAATCGTTTATCGTCCGCGTCGAGTAAATCCCCACTTGCCGGCAGCTGCTGAACAGCTAGCTGGAAATCAGCGCTGACAGTGCCGCTCTCAGGGAATTAAAACCGCGGCGCCGGTCAATTTACCGCTGCGCAGCGCCTGCAGTGCCGCGTTGGCCTGCTGCAACGGAAACGTTTCTACCTGGGTTTGCACCGGCACCTTCGGCGCCAGCGCGAGGAAATCGATCGCGTCCTGGCGCGTCAGGTTGGCCACTGAGCGCAACACGCGTTCACCCCATAAAATGGCGTAGGGAAAGCTTGGGATAGCGGACATGTGGATGCCGCCGCAGACCACGATGCCGCCCTTGCGCACCGCCTTTAATGCGGCCGGCACCAGCGGGCCGACCGGGGCGAAAATGATCGCGGCATCGAGTTCGGCCGGGGCTGCCTGATCCGAATCACCGGCCCATACCGCTCCGAGGTCTATTGCGAACTGCTGCGCCGCGGCGTCGCCGGGGCTGGTAAAGGCGTAGATTTCCCGCTGCTGGTAGCGCGCGACCTGGGCGACGATATGGGCTGCGGCGCCGAATCCGTAAATGCCCAGTCGCTTCGATTCGGCGCCGGCCATCACCAGCGAACGGTAGCCGATCAGCCCGGCGCATAACAGCGGCGCGAGCTCAGCGGCAGATTTTTCGTCGGGCAGCGGGAAACAGAAGCGCGCGTCGGCCACGGTCATGTCGGCGTAGCCGCCGTCGATCTGGTATCCGGTGAAGCCGGGTTCATCGCACAGATTTTCCGCATCCGAGCGGCAATAGCTGCAGCAGCCGCAGGTATGGCCGAGCCACGGAATGCCGACTCGATCTCCGACTCTGAAACCTGCGACGCCATCACCCAGCGCGCTGACGCTACCGACGATTTCATGTCCCGGAATAATCGGTAATTTCGCTTCGGTCAGGTCGCCGTCGACGACATGCAGGTCGGTGCGGCAAACCCCGCAAGCCGAAATCGCCACCTGGACTTGTCCGGGCCCGGGTTCGGGGTCCGGCCTCTCGACCAGCCTGAGCGGGCTGCCAGGTTGTTCGAGAATCATCGCTTTCATGCGGTTCTTACCCCGGGTTTGGCGGCCTTCGTGTTCTTGCCGGTAATGCCCGCGGTCAGCGCGAAGCGCATCGCTTCGTCCATGCTCATTTTGCAGGGGCGTACGTCCGCGGCCGGTACCAGTAGCGTATAACCGCCGATCATGTAGCTCATCGGCAGGTAAACCAGCACGCAGTCGCGGTCGCGAAACGCTTCCGGTAAGCGCTGCGGATCTTCCTGGGTGACAAATCCGATGATTTCCACATTCGCGATCTTGACGATCACGACGCGTCCGAAGCTTTCCTTTTTCGGCGAAAAAAAGTCGAACAGGTCACGAATGGCGCGATACACGGTCTTGATGATCGGCAAGTGGTAAAGCATATTTTCGCCAAAGGCGAACAGCTGCCGCACCAGCAAAGCTTTCATCAACAAGCCGACGCAGAAAACGAGAATCAGCCCGGCGACGGTGCCCATGCCGGGGAAATACACCATCTCGGGCAGCAAATACTGCAAGGCGGCACCCATTACCTCCTCGGAGGAAAGCGCCATCCAGTACAGCAGGTAAATCGTCAGTACGACCGGCAGCAGGGTAATGAAGCCGGTGATTAAGGTGGTGCCGATAGATTTGAACATAAGCCGGATTCCCTGATTCAGATGAGTCGGATTCTACCAGCTTTTACGGTATTTCCCCCGACAGAACAGGTAGACCTGATCTGTCCTGCCACGGCTCGACCCGATGCGTCGGACCGGCGGTATCCGGTTGGACATGAGCTTAAACGGCTTTGGATCCCGCGGTTACACCGCGGGATGGCAGCCATATCATTGTCGTCGCGGCATGCGAAAGTCTTCATTCAACCCAGCAGAATATCGCGTACCTGCTGATACTTTTGCATGGTTCGCTCGATAATGTCTGCCGGCAGCTTTGGCGCCGGCGGGGTTTTATCCCAGTCCAGCGTCTCCAGGTAGTCGCGCACGAACTGTTTGTCGTAACTCGGCGGGCTGATGCCGACGCGGTACTCATCGGCCGGCCAGTAACGCGATGAATCGGGGGTCAGGATTTCGTCGATCAAAACCAGCTCGTCGTTGGCATCGACCCCGAATTCGAACTTGGTGTCGGCGATGATGATGCCGCGCTCGCGCGCGTAATCGGCGGCCTGCCGGTAGAGTTGAATGCTCTTCTCCCTGATTGCATTTGCCTTGTCGACGCCAATTTTCGCCACGATATCGTCGAAGCTGACGTTGATATCGTGGTCACCGACCTCGGCCTTGGTCGACGGCGTGAAAATTGGTATGGGCAGCTGCGCGGCCTGCTGCAGGCCGGCCGGCAACTCGATACCGCAGATGGCGCCGGTCGCCTGGTAATCCTTCCAGCCGGAGCCGATGACGTAGCCGCGCACGATCGCTTCGACCGGCAGGGTCTGCAGGCGCCTGACGATGATCGACCGGGCCTGCAGATGTTCATAGTCGGCCGCACTGACGTAGTCGCGCAAATCGAGCTTACTCAGGTGATTGGTGATCAGGCCCGCGGTGCGCTCGAACCAGAAATTCGAAACCTCGGTTAGCAGTGCGCCCTTATGCGGAATCGGTTGCTCAAAGACGACGTCGAAGGCGGAAAACCGATCCGTGGTCACGATTAACATGTGGTCCGCATCGATTGCATAAATGTCCCGTACCTTGCCGCGCGCGATCAATTCGAGGTTGTCGATATGGGTTTCAAAAATGGCTTCGTTGTTCATTTCCGCTTCCTGGATTTTCACGCCGCGCATAATAACATGCAGTTTGCCGGGAACATTCATATCAGGGCTAATTTTTTAAGCCGATTCGCGTTATAATCGCCCGCTTTTTTGGAATAAACCGGAGCAAGCTATGGCGAAGTCTCTAGTTGCGGTAGTCATGGGCAGTACCAGCGATTGGCCCGTAATGCAGCACGCAACCGAAACCCTCGAGCAATTTGGTGTCGAATTCGAAGCGCGGGTCGTGTCGGCGCACCGCACCCCGGATCTGCTCGCAGATTTTGCCAAGTCGGCCGCCGCCAACGACATCGCCTGTATTATCGCCGGCGCCGGCGGCGCCGCGCACCTGCCTGGCATGCTGGCCGCCAACACCACGCTACCGGTGCTGGGCGTCCCGGTGCCGACCGAACACATGCACGGGCAGGATTCGCTCTATTCGATCGTGCAAATGCCCAAGGGTATTCCGGTCGCGACTTTTGCCATTGGCAAGGCCGGCGCGATCAACGCCGCGCTGTTCGCCGTTTCGATACTTGCCAACAATGATCCGAAACTGGCGCAGAAGCTGGTCGAATTTCGGGATCGTCAGCGCGACGCGGTGCTCGATATGACGCTGCCGCCGGCCGACTAGGATGGCGATTCTTCCCGGTAGTACGCTTGGCATGCTCGGTGGCGGGCAACTCGGGCGCATGTTCGTGACCGCGGCCAGGACCCTGGGCTACGAAGTGATCGTACTCGATCCGGATCCGAACAGCCCCGCCGGTGGGTTGGCCAGTCATCATCTGGCCAGGGACTACGACGATACCGAGGCGCTCGATTACCTGTCACAACATTGCGCCGTGGTAACGACCGAGTTCGAAAATATCCCGGCAGTGACTCTCGCCTACCTGGCCAAATCGGTGCCGGTGCATCCGTCGGCAACCGCATTACACATCGCGCAGCATCGCAAACAGGAGAAAGAATTCTTTCGTGCCCAGGGCTTGAACACGGCCGATTTCATCGCCATCGAAAACGACGACGATCTGGCAAGCGCGCACGACTTTTCGTTTCCGGCAATCTTGAAAACCGCGATGCTGGGTTACGACGGCAAGGGGCAGGTGGTCTGCCAGAATTTCGAGGATCTGCAGGCGGCATTCGAGCAGGTTGGCAGGAAGCCCTGTGTGCTCGAGCAGCTTATCGAACTGGATTGCGAGGTTTCGGTGGTGTTGTGCCGCTCGCTTGCGGGCGGGGTTACCTGTTTTCCGATTGCCGAGAACAGTCATGCCAATGGGATTCTCGACGTGACTATCGTGCCCGCGCTGATTTCGAGCGAACACGCCGACGCAGCGATTGACGCCGCCACGCGTATCGCCAACGGACTCGATTACTGCGGGGTACTCGCGGTCGAGTTTTTCATCTCGAAGGACGGTCGCGTGCTGGTCAACGAAATGGCGCCGCGTCCGCACAACTCGGGCCACTACACGCTCGACGCCTGCGAAACTTCGCAATTCGAGCAGCAGGTGCGCATGGTTTGCGATCTGCCGGCGGGATCCTGTCACCAGCATCGTCCGGTGGCGATGTGGAATTTGCTGGGCGATATCTGGCCGCAGGCCGGTATTCCCGATTGGGAGGCCGTGTTAAAGCTCGAGCACGCCAAACTGCATCTCTACGGCAAAAGCGAAGCTCGCCCGGGGCGCAAGATGGGGCACGTCAACTGTCTCGGCGCAACCCTCGACGACGCCCTGTCGCTGCTCGAACGCGTGCGCAAAATTCTGGGCTGAGCCGAGAGACTTCAGGCCGTCCGGCCAAGCCATATCCGGCTGATTGGCGAAACGGATTGGTCGCGTTCAAAAACTCCCTTTGCCAAAAAATAATTATGGCATTTACCTTGTTTGGGTGATTCGTCGTCAGCTGTCGATTGACATAGGTGGTGTTTAAGCCGGCCACTATGCAGGGTTTTTGATGCATTCCTGCTAACCTTAGCAGGACTTTCGCTTCTTATTCTCGATCCCGGTTATTGTTTGATGCCGCGGGCCACAGTGTAGGTTTTACCCTGCTTGATTTTTTCGTAGTGTCCAAAAACTTCGCTGAATCCGCGTTTGAAAAACTGCCGCAGGCCGGTAATCGTGACGATGTAAAACGAACCGCCCGGTTTCAGGTATTCGAGCGCGTCGAACAGGTAGATATAAAGCATCTCCTTGCCAACCTTGGCCGGGACGTTCGATACGATAATGTCGAACTGTTGCGCGGGAATCTGGGCAAAACCATTGCTCAACAGGCAGCTCGCGTTTTCTATATTGTTATGCAGGCGGTTGCGCTCGGCGTAATCGACCGCGACGAAATCCTTGTCCACCATCAGCGTACGACCGCCTGGCGCTGACCTTGCCATGTGCAGGCCCAGCACGCCATAGCCGCAGCCGAGATCGAGGCAGTCGTCATCCGTCTCGAGTTCGAGATAGTCGAGCAGCAGGCGCGAACCGTCATCGATCGCGCGTGGCGAAAACAGACCCCAGGTGGTGTAGAACTCGAGCCCCTGGTGCTCGATCAGCAGATCGTTTCGGATTTTGCGGTTGTATAGTTTTAAATCATTAAGCACGGATTCAGTCCGGTTTGCTACGCTGGCAACAGCTTTACATCGACATATGGCTTTGCAACAATGGCGCGGTTCTCAAGGCGCCATTATCTTATGGCGATATCGAGATTACTACCTGGGAGCTTGGATTTATGCGATTTGTTTTAGCTTGTTTATTTGCCGCAACGACGGTTTTCAGCGCAGCCGCGCAGGCGGATGCCGCTGCAGGACAGTCGACCTACGCCGCCAAGGGTTGCATCGGTTGCCATGGCGCTGGCGGCATCAGCGTGGTGGCGACTTATCCCTCGCTGAAAGGCCAGAGCGGTGATTACATTCGCAGAAACCTTACCGATTTCCGCAGCGGCGCGCGCAAGAACGCGGTCATGAACGCTATGGCGGCGGGCTTGAGCGATGCAGACATCGAGAATCTGGGCGACTATTTCGACAGCCTCAAGTAGCCGCCCGCACCAGTGGCGTATTAAAACCAGGTGTCGGAAAGCCGCTTGTTAGCGGCTTTTTTTTGCGCCGCAGACGGCATCACCATCTGCGTCGTCAGAGTCCGCGTTGCGCGGGCGGGCGTCATCAGTATCGCCAGCGTTATCAACGAGCAGGCCAGCCATTGCGCCGCTCCGATAACTTCCCCCAGCATGAACCAGCCGACGAAGAACATGGTCGGTAGTTCAACACTACCAGCCATCGCCGCGCGCGCGGCGCCTATCATCGGCGCAAAGCTGGTGT
>CAVYHN010000028.1:0-12893 GCA_963768295.1 uncultured Gammaproteobacteria bacterium
GGCAACCTGCTCTTCAGCCGCGAGGAGGTCACGCACTGCGTGACGTTCGACGATCTCACGCTCGCGTCGGGTACGTACTGGTGGGAAGCGACCGTGCAGGGGCCTGAGAACAACTTCTGGCTGACGGCCGACCTGCACAACAACGAGTGCTGGGTGAACTACGAAGACCTCGGCGGCTTCAAGTCCGGCACGGACCAGTTCGGCGTGGCGAGCGACATGAACTTCATCCTGACCGGCATCCCGGCGCCGGGGGCATCGCGCTGTTCGGCGCCGGCGGTGGCCGGGCCGGCCTTGGTTTTGTCGTCCTTGGCCTTATCGTCTTTGGATTTTTCTACCCTGGTTCCGTCAAGCCCGGTGATGTCGCTAATTGCCTTACGCTGTTGCTCGCCTTTCGGTGACGTATCGTTGTCGCTAGGGTCGATATCTTTGCTCAGCAGAGTCTGCAGAAGGTCGCGGTTAGCAATATTTTCATAGCTGAGCTCGTTATCCTGCACGATGGTGGTGTTAACCCAGGGGTAATAAGCCGCGGCAAAATCGAGATTATTAATCCCCAGCGCCGAGCGGAAATTTTCGATGCAGTCACCGGACGGATCGTGGCGATCGCGCGCGCCGCCCCAGATGTCGAGCACCGCGACGCGGCTTTTCATCTTGCCGCCGCAATGCGCCAGCATCGCCTGCTGGGTGCTGATGCAATCAGGCTCCTTCAGCAGCATTGCGTCGGGGATCACCACCATGGTGGGCTCCTGCTCCTTAACTAAAGGATCGATGCCTTTTTGCAGCTTGTCGGCTTCGACATCTTCGCCGTAACTGCCGACCGAGACGATGTAGCAGGGACCGCCGCCGTTCTGGAAAAACATCAGCATGCAGCGGTACAGCAGGTAATTGCCCGCGGTTTGCGACAACAGGTATTCGTCGCTACCCTGGGCGAAATCGGCCTCGGCGTTTTTATCGACCTTCTTGTCGATCTTGAATTGCGCCGCCGGCGCAAATCCATAGTAATTGTGAAATTCGGCCATCGAGGTAATGCGCCAGGGTTTGTTGCGCAACGACTTACCCCGATTGTCAGCACTTTCGGTATAACCGATGAAGGCTGGAACCGCGGTTGCGACCTCCACTACCGAGTTAGGAAAGGCGTTCTTTTCGACGATGTAGACGCCCGGTGTTTTCATCTGTCCCATGAGTTTTTCCTTTGGTTATTAACTGTTTATATAAATTTCCGACACGATCGCTTGCTGCTCTGCGACCGTATCCATCCCGACCTTCTCGACACTGGCAAAAGGCAGATTAGGAATCACCACAATCTCACCGTTTTGCCCTTTTTGCTTTAACTGAAACCGGTACTGATAATTTTCGATGATTGGAATTCGTTGTCTCGAGCGGAAGGTATAGGCACGCTTGCGACCAGCCAGTATTTCCTCACCCGTGGTTTCAAACTCAATCTTGTTATCAGGATCGTCGATGTAGAAGCCATCGCTGGCTCCATCGTTTTTAACCATCCTGCCCAGCAGGTAGTACTTCCAGTATCGTTGGCGGCTGTTAAACCTGATCGCATAAACCGTCGGTTCGGGTTCGAGCCATTGCTCCAGCAACAAACCCTGCCCGGATTCGGCGAAAATTCTGAGCACGAACACGGGTGGATGCAGAAGGTCCCTGGTACTCAGCAAGTCCTCAAACTCGCTCGCGTTCGCCGGCTTGAAATCGCGCTCCGAGACGATATCCGCCGCGCTCAGGATAATCTTGCCCAACCCCTTTGCCGTGCGATTATCGAAATAGAGAATTTTGTCGTCCACCGTGGAAAACGGCTCGCTATAGCTCCTGAATTCGGGGTCGGTCGCATATACCTTGAAATCGAAACTGAGCGGCTCTTGCGGGTCCTGCGCAAATAGCCGCAGGGCTTCCAGGCGCGACTTATCATAGACCAGCTGGACGCCATCGCCGGTTTGCCTGCATAACAGGCCTGCATTGTCGAGCAGGGACGCGGTCTTCGCGGTAGGAGAGAAATTGAGGCAGGAGCAAGCACCACTCAGGTTATAACCATGTTCTACGGCCACACTGAGCAATGTTTGATAAAAACTCAATCGACTCTCCCCATCTAGTGCCCCAGGTTCGCAGTTGGTTTGGTAACGCTCGGGGTTTGATCCTTCACCGCACCCGCGTCGACGGTAACCATGCGCACCTTGTACAGCACGGAAGGCAGATACTTGCCGCTCAACACACCCCAAAGATTACTCAGGTCCGTAATATCGAGGTTATGAATATCCATCACCAGCTTGCTGATTTTGCGATCGAGCTCGGGCGAGTTGTGCTGATCGAACACGTTCTGCCCCTGCAGGTAGTGGATGGTATTGGAGATAAACTTGAGACCTTCCTGGTAGTTACTGCCGCTGAAGTAGCTGGCAAACATAAGATACAGGTTGACGTAAATAGGCGGATTGCTCACCGTTCGGCGCATGGCCGTCGCAGGGGCATGCCCCACATTGTTTAACGGCAGATTTTCTTTTTCGATATTGACCAGCGAAACAACGATCTTGTTGTTCACATGGGTGGCGACGGTGCCATCCTGCTCGAGGATATTGGATACGACGACGACATCTTCATTCAGACCGAAGGTCCGCATCAGGTGTTGGTTTACATTGGAAGCGATGTGATTTATCGCGGTGTCTATCATCAACCATACGTCCGTATCTGGATTAAAGACAACCGGTTACTAAAATTTCACGATCCGATTTACAGCCATCAGTGTTGCGAGTAAGCCTGTGGTTGTCAAGAAGCGAAACTGCAATCTCCGGAATTTTTTTTGCCGGGCGATTGAAACGGTGAAAGCAGCTTTTTTTTGCAACTCCGGCTGCCGGGATCTCGTGCCGCAATGGTGATCATCGGCCGAGATCTGACGACCGCTATTTCGACAGATAACTATTAATCTCGAGGCTCACCTTATGAGCCACCGGCCCCGGGATAATGGCGCGCAGTACACAAACCGGAACCGACATGACCCTGCTAAATCGACTGCTTTACAAGTTTTCCGCCTATTGCCGTTGCCGCGTGATCAGCGGTCCCGATCGACAACCCTACCTGGAGCGCTACCACCTGCTGCGCCTGCCGTTCGGTTACCAGGTGTATTTACACCGTTTCGTTGCCAGCGATCCGGGCCGCGGTCTGCACAACCACCCGTGGCGACACGCGCTGTCGCTGGTGCTTTGCGGCTCCTACCAGGAAACCCGCATGCTAAATGCGCGCGCCGGCAACGCGCTGCAGGATCGCTGGCTGCGTCCCGGGCGAGTCAATTTCATATCCGGTGAAGTCTTCCACCGGGTAAACCTGCCCGCCGATGCCGAGTGCTGGAGCCTGTTTATCCACGCACCCAAAGCCAAATCCTGGGGCTTTATCCAGCAGCAGGAGTATCGCGACCATAGTGAAATCGTGGCCCAGGCCAGCAATCCAATGTGGTGGAAGCAGGCCGAACGCCCGATTAAGTGCCCGCAGATGCGACTGCCCTGCACGATTTGACGTCAACCCGTCCCGCTTTCTATAACAGCAAGAACCGGAGGATTTGCACCTATAAAACAGGCTAAACTGGCCGCCATGATTAACTGGCAGCGGGTTGCTGGATGAATGCTGCAATCAATCAATCGATGGGATTTCGTGAATGGGTAATGCTGATTACCCTGTCCCTTCTGTGGGGCGGTTCTTTTTTCTTCGTCGAGGTCGCGGTAACCGACCTGCCACCGCTGACTATCGTGCTGCTGCGGGTGGCGCTGGCGGCAATCGCCCTGTGGATTTTCGCCATTTTGGTCGGATTACGCCCACCGACAAGCCCTGCAATCTGGCTGGCGTTTTTCACCATGGGACTGATCAACAACGTAATTCCGTTTTCGCTACTGGTCTGGGGTCAAACCCATATCGCCTCGGGCCTGGCTTCGATTTTAAACGCAACCACACCGTTGTTCACGGTGATTGTTGCCGGGATATTCCTCGCAGACGAACGCATCACCCTGGCCAAACTGGCCGGCGTTGGTTTCGGCTTAATCGGCGTGACACTGATGATCGGACCCGAGGCGTTGGGTGGATTCAGCAGTAATGTGCTGGCGCAACTGGCGGTCCTTGGAACCGCTATTTCTTACTCCTTTGCCGGGGTTTACGGACGCCGCTTTAAAGCAATGGGCCTTAATCCTATTATCCTCGCCGTGGGTCAGGTAACCGCCTCGTCGCTGATATTGCTACCCGTGGTTTTTTATTTCGAGCCACCACAATATCTGACCCTGCCCGGAATAGACATTATCTTTTCTATCATCGCGCTCGGAATTTTCTCGACCGCTCTCGCCTATATTTTGTACTTCCGTATTCTCGCCGCGGCGGGTGCAACTAACCTGATGCTGGTGACCTTCCTGGTCCCGGTGTCGGCAATTTTACTGGGATCGATGGTCCTCGGAGAAGTACTGCTGCCGATTCACTTTGCCGGCATGGCTTTGATCGGTTGCGGGCTAATCGCTATCGACGGCAGAATGTTGAAATTTTTCAAACCCGTTAAAGCACCCGGTGGTTGAGGCCAGCCGATTTTCGAAATAAAGCCCGGCAATTCGATGATTCTACCAAATCAGTTTCGAACTTCCGGGTAGATGGCAGACTGCGTCATGCCCGGGTGCCGCGCGCCGTAACGTTTCGACACATCCTGGGTCCAGTCGCTGGGGATGATGGTTGGTAAGATCAACAGCAGGACAAAAACCAGCCGCTTCACCCAGAGACCATGCTGCTTGTCGGTGGCGGCTGCGGTGGCGGTTGCTGTGTCAGTAGCGCCTGCTTGCGCAGAGTGCCTTGCCTTGCGATAAAACCAGAACAGCATGCCGAGACCGATCAGCGTCATCAGCATGTTGAATTCCTGGCCGGGCGGCAATCCGTACATGCTGCTGCGATACTCGCGAAAGAAGTCGACAAAAATTCGCAGGAAGCCGTACCACAGGATGAAGTGGGCGACCAGGACCCCTCGTGGCGGCCGGGTGAGCTTAATCAGCAGCAGGAATGGCACCAGCAGCAGGTTTTTCAGGCCGTCGTAGAGCACCACCGGATGTCGAAAACCCTCGAGGTCGGGAAATTTGACTCCCCATGGCATCTCGGTAAGGCTGCCGACGATCTGCCCGTCGATGAAGTTTCCCATGCGCCCGAATCCCATGATAAAGGCAGCCGCAATCGCCAGCACATCGGCGACCGCGAGAAAACTGTATCGATTCAGCCGGCAAAACAGCACGACCCCGATGGTCGAGCCCAGCAGTATTCCGTGGGTCGACATGCCGCCCAGCCAGATCGCCGGGATATGCCAGGGATGCTCACCGTAGTAAGCCCATTCGTAAAAAATGACTTCGACCGCGCGACCGCCGGCGAGCACGCCGACGGCGATGTAAATGCTCAGTTTATAGACATCGCCGATAGCGAAGGCGAGCGCCATCCGATTGGCGCGCAACCAGAAAAATCCCGCCAGGAATCCGAAGGTGTAACTCGCCCCGTACCACCAGAGATAAAAGCCGCCGACCTGGCCGAATATCGGATCGATATCATGCACATAGGGACCAAACATAGATTAAATACCGGTTAATCCAGTCCGCTCATCTTAATACTCCTGCTTCATATTTTATTGATTTGCGTCGGGTTTTCAGCGTGTGATAATAGGTTTCATTTTTTTTCACTGAGAGAAATCATGACCGATAATCCGGTTTGGCGCTGGATCGACGATACCTTTCTTGACCTCGGACGCCAGTTCCGCTGGTCATACCTGCCGCCGCTGATGATTTACCTGGCCGCGGGCGTACAGGGGTTGACCGCGATCGTCGGTACTTTTTTCATCAAGGAGTATCTCGACCTTTCCGCCGCCTTCCTCGCCGGCCTGGCCTTCTGGGCGGGGATTCCGTGGACATTGAAAATGCCGCTGGGGCACCTGGTCGACCTGATCTGGCGTCGCAAGGCGCTGCTGGTTTATATCGGCGCCGGCCTGATTTCGGCGAGCATCCTGATCATGTACGGCATCATCGCGCACACGCAGGCGATGGCTGAAATCATGCCGGCAGAGGTATGGTTTGTCATCGCGGCATTGCTGGCGCCAACCGGTTACGTGGTGCAGGACGTGGTCGCGGACGCGATGACGGTCGAGGCGGTACCGACCATCGACGAACATGGCAATCCTTACCCGGATGACGATATCAAGGCCAGGCACACGACCATGCAAACCCTGGGGCGTATTGCCATCATCGGCGGGCTAACCGCGGTATCCGCGTTGAACATAGCAATGTTCAGCGGCGTCGAAAACATGTCCGAGGAAATGAAAGTCGCCATTTACGCCGACATTTACCTGATCGCGCTGGTCATTCCGGTACTGTCGATATCCGGCGTCATTCTGGGCGGGATAATCCTGAAACGACGCGCGCAACGCATGCGCGAACTGGGACAGGATCACGCGGCCATCGACAAACTGTTATTCGCACCCGCTGGAGAAACCCACCCCAACTGGTGGATTCTCGGCGGCAGCCTGGTGTTCGCCGTTTTCACGCTGACCATGGGTATCAGCCAGGTACCATTGGCGCAGGAAATCATTTTCATCGGTTCGATGTCGATCGTCCTGTTCCTGATGTATCGGTTGATGCTCGAACTCGCCCCGGAACAACGCAACATGCTGATCGGTACCGCGGTCATCATTTTCGTATTCCGCGCCACTCCGCTGCCGGGCCCTGGCGCGTCTTGGTTCGAAATCGATGTACTCAAGTTCGACCAGCAGTTTCTGCCGGTACTGTCCCTGATTGCAGGGCTGCTGACACTCGTCGGTATGATCGTGTTAAGACCTATGATGGCGAAACGTTCGATCGCCTTTGTCATCGTGATCCTGACCATTGCCGCGGCGGTTTTATCCCTGCCCAACATCGGGCTTTACTACGGCCTGCACGAGTGGACCGCAGCGCGCACCGGCGGCGTAGTCGATGCACGCTTTATCGCGGTCATCGACACGATGATGGAATCGCCGCTGGGGCAAATCGCAATGATCCCGATGCTGGCATGGATCGCGAAAAATGCGCCGCCTCATTTGAAAGCCACGTTCTTCGCGGTGATGGCGTCATTCACCAACCTCGCGCTATCGGCTTCCAGCCTCGGCACCCGTTACCTGAACGAAATCTACACGGTGACACGCGAGGTTCGCGATCGCGTCGAGGACGCCGTCAAGACCGCGGCCGACTACAGCGAACTCGGCTGGCTGTTGATCACGGTCGCGCTGATCGGTCTGCTGGCGCCGCTGCTTACCGTGATGATCGTGCAGCGCTCGCCGCTGCATACGCAGCAATAGCGTCTCATTCGTCGGACAGGGATACGTTCTGGCCGGCAGCGACCAGCCGTTCGGTCTTGGCGTCGACGTAATCCCAGACGCTATCAGGATATTGCTCGTAATGGCGCTGGCCCACGTATTCCAGCACGCCGGCGAAGTGATATCGGTAGAGTAAGTTTTCTATGCGCAGGATTTCCCTGCCTCGATCGAACAACACGATACTCGGCCGATAGGTAATCCCCATCGACTCGCTTAGCGCCCTGGCGGTGGTGACTTTCCCATCGATATTTCTGACAGGCGTTGCGGCCAGGGCATCGAAACGCACCAGTGTAAATCCTTTTAAGATTTCGCGAACCTGCGGGTCCTTCAAATGCGTGTCATGCAGCCGGTCACAGTCCCGACAGTCATTTGATTCGAATAAAATCGCGAGCGGTTTGTCACTCACCGCGACAAGATCGCTAATATTCTCAATCTGCGGATGATCGCGAAATCGGTACATTCCTTTCTGATTTCGAGCATTAATGAAACTCGCCAGGGTTTGTTGTTCGTAGGCGCGCTGCTGGACGTAATCGAGCGCCGATTTGAAGTACTGTCGATTGCGGTAGCCGGCCATCCTCAGCACGGTCTGATTGTCACTGTTTAAAATTATCAGCGTCGGGTAGTAGACCACGTTCAAGCGGCTGGCTATTTCTTTTTCCGTAGCCCTGGTATGCGGGTCGAGCGCGACCTCCCGGTCGCCGAAGACATTCAGGGCAATAACATCAAAATTCTGCTGGATAAGTTCACCATAGGGGGCATGCTTGAAATTATCTTCGATCATCTTGTTACAATACGGACAACCGTTGAATTCAAAGTATAGAATGACGTGCTTGCCGCACTCACTGGCCTCGTCCAGGTCTTCGGCTATCTCGAGAAAACTCTCCTTGAACCAGCTCGGATGCACGCTCATCTTTGCGCCGGTCACTTCACCTTTTGCGGCAGCTTCCGCAGAAGCTGCACTCGCGCATAGCGGCGCCAGAAGAAAGCCAAGGACGATTGCCTGTTGCAGGAACTGCCGCATTATGCTCAACCTGATTCCGGCATTTCGATGCCCGATCCGCCGGCTGCTTCCGGCAAATCTCTGAACCGGGTCAGACCATCCTGCATCGGGTGAACCGATTCCTGGCAGTGCACATGAAAGCCGGGGGCGAAATCGAAGTCGGCGATCACAGCGGCCGGCACGTCGATCATCGCCATAACGGGATGCTCGGTAAAAACGTGTCCACCGCAATTACTGCACCATTTGCGTTCGCTGACCACTCCCTGATGATCTGTTCCAGGATTATCGTCGAAACTCCGGATCATGTTTTCGCCGCGCGAAATTCGCACATTCTCCGGCTGCCAAAGGGTAAAGGCGTTAACCGACCCGGCCGACCAGCGGCGGCAGGATTCGCAGTGACAATACGCCTGTACTTCCGGTTTACCGGTCAACGAAATTTGCACCGCGCCGCAAAAGCAGGCAGCTTTGTATGTTGTCGTGTCGCTCATGATCATCTCCAGTTGAGGCAGGTCAGTTCGATTTAAACCGCGAGGCGGTCGTCGAAAATAATCGAGGATTGCGGGCGCGTATCGACGTGCAGCTGGAAAATATCCGGCCTGGAATAATGCCCTGCGACATCCAGCGCCCGGCGCGCGATGCCTACTTTTTCGGGATCGACATCGCAATATAGAATCCCGGCTTGCTCACGCATCGGCCCGGCGACGATTTCACCACCCGGCGCGATCACAACCGAATCTCCGGGGTTAACCCACTCGTCCGCATCGGGGTAAAGCCGGTCTTTTTCGGGAAAATCCGCCGGGAAATCGCTGCCCCTGAGTAAATTGCCGCAACCCACAACCCAGCAGCAACCTTCACGCGCAATGTGCCGCAGGCTTTCAATCCAGTCATCACCGCTGTCATAAGTGGGTGCGATATAGATTTCGACTCCCTGTGAGTACAGCGCGTAGCGCGCCAGCGGCATGTAGTTTTCCCAGCACAGCAGGGTGCCAATGCGCCCCGCGGGCGTATCGATAACCTTCAAACCCGAGGCATCGCCAAATCCCCAGACCATTCGCTCCGGGTTGGTCGGCATCAGCTTGCGATGTCGATTGAGCAGGTTACCCTCGGGCCCGATGACGACTACGCTGTTGTACAGCGTCGCACGACTGCCGCCATTGTCCCGCTCTTCGATGCCGCAGACGATAGTGACCTGGTTGCGGTTCGCAGCATGAAACAGCGGCGTCAGATCATCCGAATCGATATTGACCGCGTTCTGCAGCAATCGCTCATGGAGTTCCTGCGACAGGTTCCAGTCACCACCGGGACGAAGCCGCCACACCCAGGTGGGGTAACCGGGAATAAATGCCTCGCTGAAAACGACCAGGTCAGCGCCCTGCTGCGCGGCTTCATCAACCGTCTCCACGGCGAGTTCGATGGTCTTGCGCTTGTCGAGGAAGACCGGGGGTTTTTGTACGATTGCCAGTTTTGTCATTTTGCTTACCTTTTGCGCTGCTTTAAAAATTACAGTGCAGCTTATACCTGATAATTTTTGCTAACAATTAGCTATAAAAAGAAAGATAATGTGCAAAAATGCATAAACCTGAATTATGACTAACTGGGATGACCTGAGAATCTTTCTGGCGGTTGCCAGGACCGGCTCTATAAGCGCCGCCGCCCGGCACCTGAACGTGCAACACTCGACTATTTCGCGGCGGATGCGAAAAATGGAGGAAAAACTCGGCGCGCGCCTGGTCGAACGCAAGAAATCGGGATACGAATTGACCCCGGCGGGTGAAAATGTGAAACAGGCGGCATTACGCGTCGAAACCGAGGTGCTCGGGATGGATGGCGTCGTCGTCGGCAAGGACTCTAACCTAGTCGGCCCGCTGCGCGTTACCGCAATCAACAACATGGCATCCTCGGTATTGATGCCGATGTTCTCGAGCTTCAGTCAGGCTTACCCCCGGGTCGATTTACACATCGTGGTGAGCAACATCGATTCCAGCCTGGCGCAGCGCGAGGCCGACGTGGCAATCAGACTGACCAATTCCCCGACCGACACCCTGATCGGTAAGCGCATGGTTACCGTGGCATCGACCATCTACGGCAACCGGGATTATCTTAATCATATTCGAGAGCAACGACGCGAGCCAAAATGGATCGGCGTCGAATGTTGCGAGTTTCACAAGTCCTGGACCCGCCATGCCTGCAACGAACAGGGGCATAATTTCTACTGCGATGACACGCTGTTGACCCTCGCGGCAATCCGGGAGGGCCTGGGCGTGTCTTATCTGCCCTGCTTCATGGGTGACGCGGAGCCGCGGCTGGAACGTTACTGCGAACCCGATCCCTCGCATAATCTCGGCTTGTGGATCCTGCTACATCCGGATTTGAAGCGGACCGCCAGAGTCCTCGCTTTTCGCGACCATATGAGCGCAGCGGTAACTGCAATGAAGGATTTATTCGAAGGCAATCTCTCGGACCAGGCGTAACCTGGGTAGGAATCTGCGGACCGGCTGCTTTATACTAATGCCGTCAAACTTCCCGGAGCAAACTAATGAGATACCCTGTGCTGGCTGTAGCGCTGTTACTGTCCTCGTCTACCGCGCTCGCTCATCACCCGCTCGAGGGCCAAGCGGTAGAAACCTTTGCACAGGGCCTGTTATCCGGTGTGGGGCATCCCATCCTCGGTTACGATCATTTGTTTTTTATCGCGCTGGTAGGCATCGCCGCGGTGTTCACCGCGCATAGACTGCTGTCACCGCTGGCTTATATTGTTGCCATGTTAGGTGGCTGCCTGATCGCCGCATCGGGCAACGTTTTGCCCGCAAGCGAATTGATGGCGAGTGCTTCGCTACTGCTACTCGGCGGCATCATGCTGACCGGCTACCAGTTGCATGCCGCCGCAACGCTCGGGATTTTCATCCTGTTCGGGCTGTTTCACGGTTCTGCTTTCGGCAGTTTCCTGGCGGCCCAGGAGAGCGAATCGGGTTTCGCGGTTTTGATCGGTTACCTGATCGGGCTGGGTTTCACCCAGTACGGCCTGGCTCTGACGGCCGGATGGGTTTGCCGCAAAGGCTGGAAAGCCGAGGAACCTGGCGCCATCCAGCCCCGGCTCGTCGCGGCACTGGTTGCGGGTGCCGGACTGTTAATGACGCTCGAGAGTATCGGCGCACGCTGAGCCGCAATAAACGCGGGCAGTCAATCAGATTTCAGGTTTACTGGTTGCCCGTGAGGAGTTGACAGATAGGCCTGCTCCCAATCCTCGCGCTTGCCCCGCATCGCCCGCTGGTCGATTTCACTATGTTCTGCAACCAGTGTTTCGAGCGCACTCAACGCGCAACGATAGTAGGTTTCCTGGTTATCGACAGCTTCGTCGGCTGCAGCCTTTTCAAGCGCCGCGCCGAGGGCATCGGACCAGGCGCCGGCGCTGAACATGCCGGATTGCACCAGGGTATCGGCGATCGCAAGGACTTCAGCCTGCCAGGCCTCGTCGAAAGCCGGTTGACCGTCCACGGCGGCCAGCGGTTTCAGCGAATTATTCTCGGTTGGGGTCAAGATCAGGCCTCACTCAGGTAACTTTCCCACAGGTCTAGATGCACCTTGTCCTTGCTGCCGCTGGCTTCCGGCCAGAGTTCGGCCGCGGCAAACATGACGTTGTAGCAATGCTGGTGGACCTCGGTGCCCTCGGCGGACAGGTCGGGGAATACATGGGCGCCGTTATAGGCCTGTATGCTGCCGCTGCGGCCGCGCGCGTACTGTGGCAGGCGGGTATGACCGGCATGGCCGTGTTTCGCCGTAACCACCCGCTGACCCACGCTGAACGCCGGGGCTGCCTCGATCTCGCCATCGAAACGAAGCGCATGATCGTGGTCTTCCTGCAGCACCTGTGCAACGTCATTGGCGCCGGCGGCTCGCCGTGCTCGGCGCCGTCGGCCAGCGGTTTGCCCGCGGCGACCTCGTCCAGCGACATCCAGCCGGCCTCGATATAGGTCGAAAAATCGGTTTGCGCCCAGGAATCGAAATAAGGCCGCCCGAGATAATCGACCGGCATGATCAGCTCACGGCAGTGCCGCCACCAGTCGATGGTAATCCCCGGGGTGCGCGCGCACTGCGCAATGCCCCATTCGCGCCCTTCCCAGTCCTCGTGGAACGGGCCGCCGTCGTCGTCGACTTCGATCGGCCCGTAACCCTGCTTGCCACCCAGATCGTGAATTCCGTCCACGCGCTTAGCCCCGACCGAGATCGCGATCGGTGCCGATCATCGAGTTGCGCGTCACCAGTGCGGCGAGCTCCTCTTCGCTCATGGCATCGGTGCCGGCAGGGCGCTGCGGTATGACCAGGTAGCGCAACTCCGCGGTGCTGTCCCAGACGCGCACCTCGACATCGGCATCGATATCGACTCCGAACTCGGTGAGCACGCCGCGCGGATCGCGCACCGCGCGCGAGCGATAGGCCGCGGCCTTGTACCAGGCCGGGGCGATACCGAGAATCGAAAATGGATAACAGGAGCAAAGCGTGCAGACCACGAGGTTGTGCACCGCATCGGTATTTTCAACCACCTTCAAGTGCGCG
>CAVYHN010000029.1:0-55371 GCA_963768295.1 uncultured Gammaproteobacteria bacterium
GCTTGCGCTTTCATCGCTACCATACCTCCACATTTGCAGAAAATTGAACAACAGGCTGCGGTTTGAGTTGGAGCGTTGCGGCTTTTCCGTTATCATTCGATCACCTTTTCATCCCCGCTACGTGACCTGAAACTATATGCTATGCCTGCCCGGTAGCCCGGCATTATCTGAATTCAGACTGAGAAAATTACAACAACAACTAGCCGCCGCGGGGACCCCGGTCAACGGGCTCAGCAGTCGTTTTATTCACCTGGTCGATAGTCCCGCCGAACTCGATGCGAGTCAGCTCGAGATTCTTGAAAATCTACTGACCTATGGCCCGTCGATAGAGTCCGCCAGGGTCGAGGGTCAAACCTGGTACGTCGTACCGCGCCCCGGAACGATCTCGCCCTGGGCCAGCAAGGCGACCGATATCGCGCACAACTGCGGCCTGACCCAGATTCACCGTATCGAGCGCGGAATTCTATTCGGCATCGATGCCAGCGACGAAGTTCCACCCGACCTGTTGCACGACCGCATGATCGAGGCTGCCTATGCCCGTCTCGAAGACTGCGCCGCGCTGTTTGCAGCCCATCAACCGAAACCCTGCGCCGAGGTCGATACCTCCCACCAGGGTCGCACTGCGCTGGTGCAGGCCAATATCGAGCTGGGTCTCGCGCTTTCAGCCGATGAAATCGATTACCTGACCGCCGCCTACGCCGAACTCGGGCGCAACCCGGTCGACGTCGAACTGATGATGTTTGCCCAGGCCAATTCCGAACATTGCCGGCACAAGATTTTCAACGCCAGCTGGACCATCGACGGCGTCGATCAGGAAACGACGCTATTCAAAATGATCAAGCATACGCATGCGCGGCATAGCGACGGCATTTTGTCGGCTTATCATGACAATTCCGCGGTAATTGAAGGTTTCCGTGCGCGCCGTCTGACCCCGGCGGTCGATTCGGCCGAGTACCACTACCAGGATATCCAGCTCGATATCCTGATGAAGGTTGAAACCCACAATCACCCGACCGCGATTTCACCTTTCCCGGGTGCGGCCACCGGCTCGGGCGGCGAAATCCGGGACGAGGGCGCCACCGGGATCGGCTCCAAGCCGAAGGCCGGCTTGTGCGGCTTCTCGGTATCGAACCTGAAGATCCCGGGTTTCGAACAGCCCTGGGAGCAGGATCACGGTAAACCGGGGCGGATTGCGTCGGCGCTCGAGATCATGCTCGAGGGGCCGATCGGTGCGGCATCTTTCAACAATGAATTCGGTCGTCCCAATACCTGTGGCTATTTCCGCACCTACGAACAACAGGTAGCTGCGGCGGACGGCATTGAATTGCGCGGTTATCACAAGCCGATCATGGTCGCCGGCGGCGTCGGCTTGATACGGCGTGAGCATATCGACAAGAAAGACATCCCGCCCGGCGCCAATATCATTGTGCTCGGCGGGCCGGCAATGCTGATCGGTCTCGGCGGCGGCGCCGCGTCCTCGATGGCCAGCGGCAGCAGCAGCGAAAACCTCGATTTCGCTTCGGTGCAGCGCGGTAATCCGGAGATGCAGCGGCGCGTGCAGGAAGTTATTGATCGTTGTTTCGCGCAGGGCGAGGCCAACCCGATTCTGTCGCTGCACGATGTCGGCGCCGGCGGTCTCTCCAATGCCTTGCCCGAACTGGTCAATGACGCCGAACGCGGCGCCGAGCTCGATTTGCGACGGGTGCCCAACGATGAGCCCGGAATGTCGCCGATGGAGATCTGGTGTAACGAAAGCCAGGAGCGCTACGTACTTGCGGTTTCGGATCAGCGTCTCGATGACTTCATCAAGCTGTGCGAACGCGAGCGCTGCATCTACGCGGTGCTCGGCAAAGCCACCGAAAAGCGCCAGTTGCAGGTCAGCGACCCGCATTTCGGCAATCGGCCAGTCGATCTGCCGCTCGATGTGTTACTTGGCAAGCCGCCGAAGATGCAGCGTGACGTGGTCCGTCAGGAAACCCCGCAACCCGAGTTTGACCGCACTGACGTCGATCCGCTGGCGGCGCTGTACCGCGTGCTGCATCTGCCGGCGGTAGCCGACAAGACCTTCCTGATCAGTATTGGCGATCGTTCAGTCAGCGGGCTGGTCGCGCGGGACCAGATGGTGGGCCCGTGGCAGGTGCCGGTGGCCGACGCCTCGGTGACGCTGACTGATTATTCGGGGTATAGCGGCGAAGTCATGAGTATGGGCGAGCGCACGCCGCTGGCCTTGCTCGATGCGCCCGCGGCCGGCCGTATCGCGATCGGCGAAGCGCTGACCAACATGGGCTCGGCCTGGGTCGGTGATCTGTCGCGCACGGTGCTGTCGGCAAACTGGATGGCAGCCGCCGGTTATCGCGGCGAGGACGCGCGCCTGTTCGATACGGTCAAAGCCGTGGGCCTGGAGCTGTGCCCGGATCTTGGCATTACCATCCCCGTGGGCAAGGATTCGCTGTCGATGCAAAGCCGCTGGTCCGATGGTGACGAAGAGCGCAGTGTTACCGCGCCGCTGTCGTTGATTATTTCGGCGTTTGCGCCAGTCGCGGACGTACGCAAAAGCGTGACACCCGATATCAAAACCAGTGGCGGCGAGTCGATGCTGTTGCTGCTCGACCTGGGCGCCGGCCAGAATCGCCTTGGCGCATCGGCTTTAACCCAGGTTTATGCCCAGACTGGAACGCGGGGACCGGATCTCGACGACGCCGCCGTTTTCAAAGCCGCGTTCACCACCCTGCAGAGCATGCTCGAACAGGACTTGGTGCTTGCCTATCACGACCGTTCCGATGGCGGCCTGATCGTAACGCTCTGCGAAATGGCCTTCGCCGGCCGCAGCGGTCTGCAGTGCGATATCAGTAGTCTCGGTGACGACCTGCTCGCGGCTTTGTTCGCCGAGGAACTGGGAGTTGTGCTACAGGTGGCGGCAGCGGATTTAGCGCGGGTCGAAGCCCTGATGCAGGCGGCCGGGCTAGAGCATCTCTGTCATCGAGTCGGCCAACCCCAGGCACAGGGCAAGCTCAGCATTCGGCATGCCGGCAAAGTGGTCATCGACGAATCGATTGTCGATCTGCAGCGTGCCTGGTCGGAAACCACGCTGAAAATGCAGTCGTTACGCGACAATCCCGAATGCGCGCGGCAGGAATTCGACCTGATCCAGCCCGATCAGCCTCCCAGCCTGTTTTCCTCGCTAAGCTTCGATCCCGCCGAGGATATCGGCGCGGCGCGGGTGGGCGGCAAAAATCCCCGCATCGCGATCCTGCGCGAAGAGGGGGTTAACGGCCAGGTCGAGATGGCGGCCGCTTTCGATCGCGCCGGCTTCGGCGCGGTCGATGTGCACATGAGCGATATTATCGAGGGCAGGGTGGGCCTGGCCGAGTTCCAGGGCATCGCCGCCTGCGGCGGTTTTTCTTACGGCGACGTGCTTGGGGCGGGCGAGGGCTGGTCCAAGTCGATTCTGTACAACCCACGCGCGTTTGACGAGTTTTCCGCATTTTTCGAGCGCAGCGATAGCTTTGGTCTTGGCATCTGTAACGGCTGCCAGATGATGTCCAACCTGTACCGGATGATTCCGGGAGCGGCGCACTGGCCCCGCTTTGTGCGTAACAAGTCCGAGCAGTTCGAGGCTCGTTTTACCATGGTCGAGGTGCTGCCAACCGCTTCCTTGTTTCTCGAAGGCATGTCCGGCTCGATGATGCCGATCGTGGTCGCCCACGGCGAAGGCCGGATCGAAACCCGCGATCACAGCGCCACCGAATTGCTCGAGCAAAGGCTGGCCTGCCTGCGCTACGTCGACGCCGGGGGCGTCGCCAGCGAAACCTATCCGGTCAATCCCAACGGTTCGGCCCTGGGGCTCAATGGTTTTACCAGTGAAGATGGTCGCTTCTCGATCATGATGCCGCATCCGGAACGAATCTTCCGCAGCGTGCAGAATTCCTGGTCCGTGCCTGACTGGGGTGAATATAGTCCGTGGATGCGCATGTTTCGTAATGCGCGCCGCTGGGTCGACTAAGCAGCATGCTTCGACCGAATCCGACAGTTGCCACGATGGATCCCTATGCGCTGCCGGATATCAGCGCCGCGGAAGGTCTCGAGCCGATCGTGCTGGCGCAAAACGAACACGCTTATCCGCCGTCGACAATCGTGCAGGAAGCGGTTGCGGCGGCGATGAACAAGGCCCAGTTGTATCCCGATAGCGACTGGGTCGAGTTACGCGCGGCCATCGCCGGGGTGCATGCGCTGAATCCCGACAACATCGTTTGCGGCTCGGGTTCGATGGAACTGATGTCGGGGCTGATGCTGGCCTATATGTCGGCCGCCGATCGCATCCTGATGACTGACTATGGCTATCTTTTCATGCGCACGCTGGCCCGCCTGGTGGGTGCGAATCTCGATACTGCGCCAGAGACGGACTACCGGGTCGACGTCGACCATATCATCGCCGCGGTAAAGCCCGATACCAGGCTCGTGTTCATCGTCAATCCAGGCAATCCTTGCGGCAGCCTGCTGCACAACGATGAAATCAGGCGCCTGCGTACAGCCCTGCCGCAGGACGTTTTGTTGCTGGTCGACGAAGCCTACGCCGAATTTGTCGACGCGGGCTATCACCAGCCCCTGTTTGACCTGGTGGAGCAGGGCAACACCGTAATAACGCGCACCTTTTCGAAGATTTATGGCCTCGCCGGCCTGCGCGTCGGCTGGGGATATTTCCCGGCCGCTATCCGCGATCAGCTGCGCAAGGTGATTAATCCAGGCAGCGTCTCGCTACTGTCACAGGTGGCGGCGCGGGCGGCGATGCTGGATCAGGCGGGCGCAGCCGAGGCGCGCCGTTTGATCGCCACTCAGCGCGACTACCTGACACAGGAGATTTCCGCTCTCGGCCTGCGCGTGGTGCCGAGTCATACCAATTTCGTCCTGGTCGATTTCGAGACCACTGCACGGGCCTCGGCGGCCTTCGAGTTTTTGCGCAATCATCGGCTGGTGGTGCGACCGATGGGCGGCTACGGCCTGCCCGCTTGCCTGCGCATTACCATCGGCACGCCGCCACAAATGCAACTGACGGCGCAGACGCTGGGCGCCTGGCGGCAGCAGTCAAATGGATAAGCGCGTGTTTAAACTCGGCGCAAGCTGCATCGAGGATAAACGCCGGCGGCGACTCGGCATGATCATCCCGGCGTCGAATACCAATGCCGAGCCCGACTGCCTGATGCTGACGCCGGCCGGCCTGACGATTCATTTCACGCGCAGCGGCGGTTACGACGTCGAGGCAATTCCGGATTCCGACGAAATGCGCCGCTTTGCGCGCCAGGACCTGGAGCAGCAATTGCAGCTACTGGTCGACGGCCGGGTCGAGTTGATCGCCTATGCCTGCACCTCGGCCACCCTGGCCGATGGCCCGGAATTCGATCAGGCGTTCTGTGACGAGATAACGGCCAGCACCGGGCTGCCGGCGGTCACCACCGCCGGCGCGCTGGTCGAGGCAATCCACGACCTTGATTTAAAGCGAGTCGCGTTTACCTCGCCCTACGTGCCGCGGCTGGTCGAGGAATCGATCGATTTCATTCGCCAGTGCGGTATCGAAGTGGTCAACCAGGCCAGCTATGAAAAAGAATTAAGCAGCCTGGAACAAAACGCGCTGACGCCCGAGGACGCCTACCGCATGGGCCTGGAAGCCGATCATCCGGACGCTGAGGCACTGCTGATATCCTGCACCGACTACCGTGCGCTGGAAGCGATTCCGGCACTCGAAGCGGCGCTCGGCAAACCGGTTGTCAGCAGCAATTCGGCGTTAATGTATGCCTGTCTCAAACGTCTCGCGATCGATTCTGGCGACATCGAGGCTGGTGGCTACCTGTTCAGGCACAGGAACTAGTTGACCTGGATTCAGTCTAGGACCTATCTATAAACGAGGGCTTGCAATGATCAAAATTAAAAAACGCTGGGAAATCCCGGAATCTGAAGTCACCCCCGAACCATTGTATCGGCGCCGCCGCGAATTCATGCAGGCCGCCGGCACCATCGGCGGCGCCCTGCTGCTGAACCCCTGGGCCGCCGCGCAGGCTTCGCTCGCCATTGGTGACTACCGGGAAAAAGCGATTTCGATCGACGAGGAAATCACCGAGGAAGCGGATGCCACCAGCTATAACAACTTTTACGAATTCGGCACCGGCAAGGATGATCCCAAACGCAATTCAAAGCGCTTCAAGACCGATGACTGGAAAATCGAGGTCAGCGGGGAATGCGAAAAACCGGGAACTTATGGCCTCGAAGACATGATGCGTCCTTTCCCGATCGAGGAGCGCATTTACCGCCTGCGCTGTGTCGAAGCCTGGTCGATGGTGATTCCGTGGCTCGGGGTGCCGCTGGGTTCGATCCTGCAAAGCTTTCAACCGACCTCGAAAGCGAAATACGTCGGCTTTAAAACCCTGCACGATCCGGTGCGCATGCCCGGGCAACAGCGTTCCGTGCTCGACTGGCCCTATCGCGAGGGCCTGACCATCGCCGAGGCGATGCACCCGCTGACGATCATGTCGGTCGGCATGTACGGCAAGACCATGCCCAATCAAAACGGCGCGCCGATCCGGCTGGTGGTGCCCTGGAAGTATGGCTTCAAGAGCATCAAGTCGATCGTCGGTATCGAGTTCAGCGAAGCGCAACCGCAGACGTCCTGGAATATGGCGGGGCCGGAGGAGTATGGCTTTTACTCGAACGTCAATCCGCAGGTCGACCATCCGCGCTGGTCGCAGAAACGTGAGCGCCGCATTGGTGAAATCTTCAAGCGCGATACGCTCATGTTCAACGGTTACGCGGAAGAAGTCGCCGAGTTGTATGACGACCTGGATCTGGCAGTAAACTTTTAATATGTCGCTGCCGGCGATGATATATGTGGCTTAGATCCATCTATGCCAAGCCCGTGCTTCACCTGCTCTGCCTGCTGCCCTTTGCCGGCCTGGTATGGGCGGCTTTCAATGACGGGCTGGGCGCCAACCCGGTAGAAAAGCTGACCCATGAAACCGGTGACTGGACGCTGCGCTTTCTGCTGATCACCTTGAGCCTGACGCCGCTGCGGCAATGGACCGGTCAGCCCGCCTGGATTCGATTCAGGCGTATGCTCGGCCTGTATACATTCTTCTACCTCAGTTGCCATTTTTCGATCTGGTTTATCGCCGATCATTCGCTCGACCTCGCCAGTATGTTCGAAGATATCGTCAAGCGGCCCTATATTACGCTTGGCTTCAGCGCCTTCGTCCTGATGATTCCACTGGCGATAACCTCGAACCAGGCGATGATCAGGACGCTCGGCAGGAAATGGAAAAGCCTGCACCAGCTGGTTTACCTGATCATCCTGCTGGGGGTTTTGCATTTTATCTGGCTGGTCAAGGCCGACTATCTCGAGCCGAGTATTTATGCGATTATCGCGATGATACTGTTAGTGCACCGGGTAGGCCCGCTCAAACGTTTTAGCATCAAGTCTGCTCCGGTCGCGCGTTAATCCCTGCGAACCACTGGAGTAATATGAAACTGCTGGTCACCGGCGCCGCCGGCTTTATCGGTTACGCGCTTGCCCGAAGCCTGTGTGAGCGCGGTGACGATGTCATTGGCATCGATAACCTGAATGACTACTACGACGTCGCGCTAAAGCAGGCGCGCCTGGCGCAGCTCGAAAGCTTCGACAACTTCCGTTTCCAGCGTCTGGATATCGCTGACGCCCACGCGTTGCGAGGACTGTTCGAGCAACATCGGATCGAGCGCGTTTTGCATCTGGCCGCCCAGGCCGGGGTGCGCTATTCGCTGGAAAACCCGGCCGCCTATATCGACAGCAACCTGGTGGGTTTTGGCAATCTGCTCGAATGCTGCCGCCAGCACGCTATCGAACACCTGGTTTACGCATCTTCGAGTTCGGTTTACGGCGCCAACCGCAGCATGCCTTTCAGTACCGCCGATAACGTCGATCATCCGATTTCGCTATACGCCGCCACCAAGAAGGCGAACGAATTGATGGCGCATAGCTATAGCCACCTGTACCGCTTGCCGAGCACCGGGCTGCGTTTTTTTACCGTCTACGGACCCTGGGGACGGCCTGATATGTCGCCGATCCTGTTCGCTGACGCGATCATGCAGGGTAAGCCGATCAAGGTGTTCAACCAGGGTCGGCATCGGCGCGACTTTACCTATATCGATGATATCGTCGACGGGGTGCTAGGTTGCGTCGAACGGGTTGCCAGCAGCAATCCCGACTGGTCCGGACTCGAGCCCGATCCGGCCAGCAGCAGCGCGCCGTGGCGTATCTACAACATAGGGCGCGGCGAACCGGTCGAGTTGCTGCGTTACATCGAGTTGCTGGAACAGGCCCTGGGGAAAACCACGACCAGGGAATTGTTGCCAGCCCAGCCCGGCGACGTCGAAGACACCTATGCCGATATTGCCTCGCTAACGGCAGACACCGGTTATTCTCCAGGGATTGCGATCGAACAGGGTTTGCAGCAATTTGCGCGCTGGTATTTAGACTATTACGCTAAAAAATAACTTATACTTGGGCGAAACAGCCCGCAAAGGGTAAGCCATTCGAGGAGTAGCAAATCTTTGATAATGCTCAACATCCAGCCTTACTAGAGGTTGACGAGCTGGCGGTCGATTTTATGCTGAATCGAAGCGCCGTGCCCGCGCTGGTGGATGTGTCCTTCAGCGTCGCTCCCGGCGAGACCGTTGCCCTGGTCGGGGAATCGGGTTCCGGGAAGTCGGTTACCTCGCAGGCAATCATGGGCATCCTGCCCAACAACGCTAAAATACGCTCCGGCGAAATCCTGTTCGACAACCCCGAAACCGGCGAGCGTGTCGATATCGCGAAGCTCGATTCCGAGAGCCTGCAAATGCGCCAGATCCGCGGCGGCAATATTTCGATCATATTCCAGGAGCCGATGACTTCGCTGTCACCGGTGCACACGATCGGCGACCAGGTTAGCGAAGCCCTGTTTCTGCACCGCGACGCCAGCCGCCAGGAAGGCCTTAAGCTGACCGAGGCGATGCTCAAACATGTCGGCTTCCCGGATCCCGCCAGGGCAATGCGCATGTATTCGTTCGAGCTTTCCGGCGGCTTACGCCAGCGCGCGATGATTGCCATGGCGATGATCACGCACCCGTCGCTGTTGATTGCCGACGAGCCGACTACCGCGCTCGATGTCACCATTCAGGCGCGCATTTTGAAGCTGATTCGGGAGTTACAGGCCGAGCTCGGCATGGCGTTGCTGCTGATTACCCACGATCTGGGCGTGGTCTCGAACATGGCGGACCAGGTGGTGGTGATGTACCACGGCCGGGTGATGGAGGCCGGCCCGCTGCGGGAACTGTTCAGCAATCCGCAGCATGACTATCTCAAGGCGCTGATCCACGCGGTGCCGCGCTTTGACCTGGGGCCTGGCGAAAGGCTGGTGCCGGTGCGCGAGATTCATTCCGAGACCGGCTCGCTGATCAAGCAGCAATCCGTGGAACAGGTGGTTGATTCCAGTGCTCCGCACCTGCGGGTAAGCGAGGTCAGCAAAACCTATCGGTTGCATCGCGGCAGCTGGCTTGGCACGGAATCTCGAGATTTACTGGCGGTCGACCGGGTATCGATGGAAGTCGAGCGCGGAGAGTGTTTCGGCCTGGTCGGCGAAAGCGGTTGCGGAAAAACCACGCTGAGCAAGATCATCATGCGTGCGATAACGCCGGACCAGGGTGAAATCGTATACCATGACGGCAGTCGCGCGATCGATGTGCGCGCACTCGATAAATCCGAATTGCTGCAGTTCCGACGCAAGATGCAGTTCATCTTCCAGGATCCCTATAGCGCGCTCAATCCGCGCATGACGGTGTTCGATATCCTGCGCGAGCCGCTGGTGGTGCATGCCCTGGGCGATATGGACTACCAGCGTGAAATGACCACCGAGTTGATGCGGCTGGTGGGTCTCGATCCGCGCTTTTTGAACCGCTATCCGCATAGTTTTTCCGGCGGGCAACGCCAGCGCATCGGTATTGCGCGCGCGCTCGCGCTACAACCCGACCTGATCATCTGTGACGAACCGGTTTCGGCGCTCGACGTTTCGATCCAGGCGCAGGTGTTAAACCTGTTGAAAGACCTGCAGCAGGAGCTTGGGCTAACCTTCGTATTCATTTCGCACAACCTCGCGGTGATTCATTACATCGCCAACCGCATCGCGGTGATGTGCGCCGGGCGCATCGTCGAGCTCGCGCCGCGGGACAGGTTGTTCGAGAACCCGGTGCACCCCTATACGCGCGCGCTGCTGTCGGCGGTGCCGCATCCGGAGCTGTCGCAACCGCTGAATTTCGAGACAATTACCGAGGGCGCGGCCTCGGATCCGACACGATGGTTATTTCCCTTCACCCTCGATGACAGTTCCCGCACCGAATTCATGGATCTTGGCGAGGGACATTACGTCCGCGTAGCGGTCGGCTCGAAACCTTCGGATCTGGCGGCATGAAACGTTTTCTGACGAGCTTGCTGTTGCTAGCCGGCCTGGTGCCAGGCATGGTTGCCGCCGCGCTGGATCAGTTGATCGAGACTCCGTCACTGGCGGCGCAGGTGCAGGCGGGTGAGTTGCCCCCGCTAGGGGAGAGAATTCCGCAAGTACCGCGACTGGTGAACCTGAGCGGCGAACAAACCGTGGGCCGTCACGGCGGGCAGCTACGCCTGTTGATGGGTAAACAGAAAGATATCCGGCAGATAGTCATTTACGGTTATGCCCGCCTGGTCGGTTATTCTCCGGATCTCAGGCTCGAGGCAGATATTCTCGAGCGCTACGAGGTTTTCGAAAACCGCGTTTTTACGCTGCATTTACGCAAGGGGCACAAGTGGTCGGACGGCCATCCATTTACGGCCGAGGATTTTCGCTACTACTGGGAAGATGTCGCGACTAACCCGCAACTCTCCAAGGGCGGGCCAGACAAATTATTGATCGTCGACGGAGAACTGCCGCAGGTTGAGTTTCCAGATCAGTACACCGTGCGTTACAGCTGGTCGCAACCGAATCCGTACTTTCTGCCTGCGCTGGCGGGCGCGCGCCCGCTGTACATCTACAAGCCGGCACACTATCTGCGCCAGTTCCATGCCGCCTATCAGAGCGAGGCAAAGCTCAAGCAGATGATGGAGGATCTGGGTAAACGCAACTGGATGGGCGTGCACGTCAGCCGCGACCGGCCCTACAAGGCAACCAACCCGGATTTACCGAGCCTGCAGCCCTGGGTCAATTCGACCTATCCGCCATCGGACAGGTTTATCTTCAGACGCAATCCGTATTATCACCGCGTCGATCAAACCGGCCAGCAGTTGCCCTACATCGACTCGATCGCGGTCAATATTGTCTCGAACAAGCTGGTACCGGCGAAAACCGGCGCCGATGAATCTGACCTGCAGGCGCGTTATCTGCGCATGGATAATTACACCTTTTTGAAGACGGCGTCGAAACGTAGCGAGTTCGACGTGCGCCTGTGGCAAACCGCCAAAGGGGCCCATATGGCGCTATACCCGAATCTGAACACCAACGATCCGGTTTATCGTAATTTGCTGCGCGAGCTGCGATTTCGGCGCGCGTTATCGCTCGCGATTCATCGCTACGAAATCAACCAGGTGGTGTATTTCCGGCTGGTGGAGGAAAGTAACAATACGGTGCTGAGAGAAGGTCCGCTTTACAAACCGAAGTACCAGAGCGACTGGATACAGTTCGATCTGAAAACCGCCAACCGCCTGCTCGACGAACTCGGCCTGGAACGGCGTGACGATCGCGGCATCCGGCTGATGTCCGATGGCAGACCGCTGGAGATCATGGTCCAGACTGCCGGCGAAAGCACCGAGCAAACCGATGTGCTAGAGCTGATTCACGACAGCTGGCTCAAGGCGGGAATCAAGCTTTACACCGTGCCGTCGACGCGCGAGGTCTTCCGTAACCGCATCTTCTCCGGTGATGCGATCATGTCGATCTGGTCGGGTCTGGCTAACGCGATCCCGACCGCCGATTCCAGTCCCAGTGATCTGGCGCCGACCTCGAAGTACCAGTACCAGTGGCCCAAGTGGGGTTCATACTACCAGTCCAGCGGCAAAAGCGGCGAGGCGCCCGATTTGCCGGCGGCGCAAAAACTGGTGGAATTGAACGACCAGTGGGCCCACGCGCTCAGCCACGAGCAACGCGTCGACGCCTGGAATCAAATTCTCGAAATCAACCGCGAGCAGATGTTTACCATCGGCATCGTCAACCACGTGCCGCATCCGGTGGTGGTCAATAACCACCTGCATAACGTGCCCGACAAGGGCTTTTACGATATTTCCCCGGGCGCCTATTTCGGCATCTACAAGCCGGATACTTTCTGGTTTGACGAGGCCAGACACTGATGCTGGCCTATATTCTGCGGCGAATCCTGACCATGATTCCAACCCTGCTGATTATCAGCATGCTGGTGTTCGTCATTATCCAGCTGCCGCCCGGCGATTATCTCGAGAGTCATATTGCCGAACTGCAGAGTCAGGGGGAATCGGTCGACGAACAGAAAATCCAGTTTCTACGTGAGGAGTACGGTCTCGATAAACCTCTGCCGCAACAGTACTGGTATTGGCTCATCGGCATGCTGCAGGGTGATTTCGGCTATTCCTTCGAGTATGAATTGCCGGTAACCGATGTAGTCGGTGACCGGCTTTTCCTGACCGTCATCATTTCGATCGCGACCATTTTGTTTACCTGGGCGGTGGCCTTTCCGATCGGGATTTATTCCGCCACTCATCAATACAGCTGGGGTGACTATGGCCTGTCGACGCTCGGCTTTCTCGGCCTCGCGACCCCGAATTTTTTGCTGGCGCTGGTGATGCTGTATTTTGCCAACGTCTATTTTGGCACCAGCATCGGCGGTTTGATGGACCCGGAATACATCGACGCTGCCTGGAGCCTGGATAAGATCCTGTCGATTCTCGAACATCTGTGGATCCCGGTGGTCGTCATTGGCACTTCCGGCACCGCCGGTATGATCCGACGCCTGCGCGCGAACCTGCTGGACGAACTGCAAAAGCAGTATGTCACCACCGGCCGCGCCAAGGGGTTGCCGCCCGGCAGGCTGCTGCGCAAGTACCCGCTGCGGGTTGCGCTTAATTTCTTCGTTGCCGACATCGGTAACCTGCTGCCCACGGTTATCTCCGGCGCCGAAATCGTCGCGGTGGTCATGTCCCTGCCGACGACCGGACCGATTTTACTCAGCGCCCTGCAAAGCCAGGATATGTACCTCGCCGGCTCTTTCCTGATGTTCCTCGCGGTGTTGACCGTTTTCGGCGTGCTGGTGTCCGACATATTGCTGGCCTTGCTTGATCCGCGGATTCGTCTCGGCGGGAGCGCGTCCAAATGAGGGCTAGTCATTTCGTATCGCGCGAGCCCTTCGATCCGCATTCGATCGAAGCCCTGACGCCGGCGCAGGAGAAGTACTACCTCGCCTCCCAATGGAAGCTGATGTGGTGGAAGCTGAAACGCCATCGCCTGGCCGTGATCTGCGGCGTCATTCTGGCGCTGAACTATGCCTCCATCATGTTCAGCGAAGTGATTGCGCCCTATAACCTGCATACGCGTAACACCGACTTCGTCTACTCACCGCCGCAGTCGGTTCACCTGTTTCATCAAGGTGAGTTCATCGGGCCCTTTGTCTACGGGCGAGGTTACGAACTCGATATGGATCTGCTCAAGCGCAACTATCCCGAACAAATGGACAATGTGCAGCCGTTACGTTTCTTTTGCCAGGGGGACGAGTATCGATTCTGGGGTCTGTTCGAAGCCCGTTTTCACCTGGTTTGCCCACCCGAGAACGGCACTTTCTTTTTGCTCGGCACCGATCGGCTGGGACGCGACATGTTTTCGCGCATTACCTACGGCGCGCGCATCTCGCTGACAATCGGGCTGGTTGGAATCCTGATCAGCTTTACCTTCGGCATCGTTATCGGCGGCCTCGCCGGCTATTACGGTGGCTGGGTCGACGCCTCGGTACAGCGCCTGATAGAAGTTATCCGCTCGTTCCCTGAATTACCCCTGTGGATGGCCTTGTCCGCGGTATTGCCGGTCAACTGGAGCCCGATACTGATATTTTTCGGCATTACCGTCATTCTCGCAATGCTCGACTGGACCGGGCTGGCGCGCGCGGTGCGCTCGAAACTGTTGTCCCTGCGCGAGGAGGATTACTGCGCGGCCGCCGAATTAATGGGCGCCAAACCGGGGCGCATTATCGGGCGTCACCTGCTGCCGGGTTTCATGAGTCATCTGATCGCGTCGGCGACCCTGTCGGTGCCGGCGATGATCCTCGGCGAAACCGCGCTGAGTTTTCTCGGCCTCGGATTGCGACCGCCGGTGACCAGCTGGGGCGTGCTGCTGAACGAGGCGCAGAATATCAACGTGGTCGCGCTTTATCCGTGGTTGCTGTTCCCGGTGGTGCCGGTCATTCTCGTGATCATGACCTTTAATTTCTTCGGTGATGGCTTGCGCGACGCGGCGGATCCTTACAAGTAGGCCATGCAGACCGGTTTCCGCCTTCGCCAGAGCTGTCCCTTATGCGAGGCGCAGGAGAGCAGGACGCTGTGCGAGTTAGCCTATCGCGAACCACCTATGGCAACTTTCCTGGAAAATTTCTACCAGGGCAGAATCCCGGCGCAGGCCCTGTGCGCGGAAAGCTATCGAGTGGTGAGCTGCGGCCATTGCGGTTTCATCTATCAGGA
The DNA here is from genome assembly GCA_963768295.1 of uncultured Gammaproteobacteria bacterium. Classification (GTDB taxonomy): domain Bacteria; phylum Pseudomonadota; class Gammaproteobacteria. The sequence continues at coordinate 14,723 of CAVYHN010000029.1, forward strand.
CCGGATTCTCGACGCCGACGGCATGCAGGCGCTTTACCAGGACTGGATCGACAATGCCCGCAGCCTGCGCAAGAAACGAACCGCCGGCGCCAGCCTGTTTCGCCAGTACGCGGGCCAGGTCCAGAGCCTGATGCGCCTATTGCCCGGCGATCCGGGGCAGATGCGGGTACTCGAGTACGGCATGGGCTGGGGCTACTGGAGCCGCATGGCGCAGGCGCACGGTCTCGAAGTCAGCGGCTATGAACTGGCCAGCGAGCGGCGTGAATATGCGCGCGCGCTGGGCGTGAAGGTCCTGGCCGACCTGCCGCCGCCGGGCGCCTGTTTCGACTGCGTCTATGCCAACCAGGTATTCGAACACCTGCCAGAACCGGCGGCCAGCCTGCGGGAACTCTGTGCGCGCCTGGCGCCGCAGGGGCTGGTCTATTTGCGGGTGCCGGACGGGCGCGGTGTTGTCGCGCGACTGGCGCGAGACGGTTGGTCGCCCGCGCTGGACGCGATTCATCCGCTCGAGCACATTAACTGTTTCACCCGTAAGACCCTGATCGAGATGGCCGCGAAAGCTGGCCTGAGGCCTGTCAGTCCGCCACTGCGATTGAACTGGGGCAGCTTGCGCAACGGATTGAAACGGGAAATTGCCGATCGTTACCTGACGACCCATGTCATCTTCAGGCGGGAAAACTAGCCCGCAGATGTCATACTATTCGGCGATAAGCAATTGCTGAAAATGTTCGTTGCTCGACTGCAGCTCGCTAAAGGGCCCCTGTTCGAGCAGCTTGCCGCGTTCCATGACGATGACGCAGTCAAACAGTTCGGCCAGCTGCACGCGTCCGAGGGTCCATAGAATGCCGCGGTCATGCATGGTTGCGCGAATATTTGCAATCAATCGACGCTCGCTCGCGGTGTCGAGACCCGACAGTGCTTCATTGACGATCAACAGGTCGGGCGCCTTCAACAGGGCGCGGGCGACCCCGAGTTTCTGTCGCTGGGTCGAGGATAAGCGGCCGCCGGCAACTCCAACTTCGTAGTTGAGCCCGACCTGAATGATATCTTCGCGTAATCCCAGCGAACTGACCACGTCGGCGATCAGGTTGTTGCTTTTCTGCTGCGCATGAGCCTGTCCGTAGGCGAGCTTACCGAACAGGATGTTGTCCTGGATCGATATTCTCGGGTTGTAACTATCTTCATTGAAAAATTCGATACCGAGATCCTGGGTTTTCGCCATTTCGTGGATGCGGGCGCGGGCCTCGAGAATCTGCTGCTGTATCGGTTCGGTAATCAAACCGAGGCGATGGCGCGCCACGACGAGTTTGAAGGGTAATGACATCAGGCGCAGCTTGTCGCTCTGTTGCAGGTTGCTCAGACCTTGCTGCCGCGTTTGCTGCAACAGGGCGTTGAATTCCGGCAGGTCGTCGGCGGAAATAAAGCTGAATTGTTCGAACAGTTCGCTGTCGGGTTCGACGTCGGAAAACAGATCCAGCATGATTTCCGTAATCTGCGCGCCGGCATCGAGAAAGGTATCGTTCAGGCCGGAGCTCTCGAGCACCTCGCGAATCGCCGGATTGTCGAGCGGGCGTTCGGCATCGATCTTGTCGCCGTAAACCGTGCCGAACAGCAGGTTTTCGGATACCGTCATGTTCAGGTTGTATTTCTCATGGTCGAAAGGCTCGACCAGCTTGGCGATTTCGGGCTCGGTGAACTGGTGACGTAATTGTTCGCGAGCCTGCATGATGCGCTCCGCCAGATCGACATTGCTCGACTGGTCGACAAACGAGAGTAAACCGAACTGATAAATTTCCTCGTCGACCTCCAGGCATTGCAGAATCTCGATAATGCGGGCTACGAGTTCTTGCCGACTGCTCAAGCCAAGGTCCGCATGATCGATCCATTCATCGTCGTAACGGTTGGGCGAATTGCCGGCATGCTCGGCGAGTACGCGTTCCTGCGCCACTGCCTTGTCCTCTTTATCCTGCGCGTTATTAATCGGCTGGTGTTTGAGCGCGTAACACAGGTTATCGAACACCGAGCCGTTAAACATGAACGACGAGGGCCCGACATAGCCCAGGCGCTTACCGGTAATCGATTCCGGCAGGTCCTGCATTTTCCAGTCACCAATGGTCAGATTACCCGAACTTGGGTAGATTAAACGCGACACCAGGCCGGCGAGTTCGTCCTTGCCGCTGTTGCCGAGGCCTACCGCGGCGCAGTGCTGGTCAATCGGAAATTTGAAACTGGCGCCGTCGATGCTGAAGTAAAGTCCGTCTTCGCTATAGCGCAGGTTGTTGGCCAGGATTTCGCGTCCCGGCAGATCGAGTGACTCGGGACGGTGATCGAGAATTTCGGGCGCTATCAGGTTTTGCGGATCGAACTGCTGGATGACCTGGGTATACTTGACCTTGACGTCTTCCTTGCGCTGGTAATAGCGCAGCAATTCTTTCCAGGGACCGGAAAGGTCTTTGTAGGCAACCAGCACCGCCACCATGGAGCCGATCGAAAGATCACCGCGCAGTACGAAATATCCCCCAACCGAGTAAAAGAAAAAAGGCGTCAGCTGGGCGATGAAATTGTTCAGGAACTTGATAAAAAACTTGCGCTTGTAGATATCGAAGCGAATCTGGTAGATCTTGCCCAGGCGCTGGCTTATGTGGGCGCGCTCGTAGTGGCTGGTGTCGTTGGCGTGCACTTCGGTGATTCCGGACACCGTTTCACCGATACGGCCGGACAGGTTGCGCGCGGTCGCGACCCGTTCCTTGGCGAGTTCATTAACGCGTTTTTGCAGGCGTGGAATGACATATAGCTGGAACGGGTAGAGCGCGATTGCCGCCAGTCCGAGGTACAGGTCTTGCTGGAAGATGAAAAACAGGTAAGTGAGCAGGGTGCCGCCCTGGAATACCGGCAGGGTGAAGGATTCACCGATGAATTCTCCCAGCGGTTCGGTTTCGGCGGTAATCATCGGGATCATCTCGCCTGGCGAAACGCGTTTGAAATGCGGCATCGGAAACCGCAGGATGCGCGCGTACAGTTCGTAACGCAGGCGCCGCAGCAGTCTCTCCCCGAGCGCGCCGCGGTAGAGATTGAGCGCGTACTTCAGGGCGCCACTGAAAAGCACGACCAGCAGGAAAGCAAAGCTGAAAAACATCAGAAACTCGAGACGGTCCAGTTCATAACCGAACAGACTTTCGGGAATATCCATACCCTCGAGCAGGTTGATTATTTTCTTGGGTAACTCGAGGGTGATGTAGATCAGGGGCAGTGATGCCAGCGACAGTAATACCAGACCGATCTGGTCATTTTTACTGTGATTCAGTATGTACCTGTATAACGATGGTTCCATAGGCTCCCAGTTTATGATTCTGATTCCGGCGACTGGTTCAACGCCCGGCTGCGGTAGCACGGCATGCTGGGCCAGTGTACTATCGCCGATCATTCGACTTATATCAAATACCGCTTATGCCGCCCCTTGTCGCAGTCGTTTTAAAGGGTTACCCGCGCCTGTCGGAGACCTTCATCGCCCAGGAGATTCGGGCGCTGGAGCAGCGTGGTTTCGAGCTTTGTATCATATCACTACGCCATCCTTACGACCCGGCCGCCCATCCGATCCATGCCGAGATCGAGGCTCCGGTCTATTATTTGCCCGAATACGTGCACGATGACCCGCTGCGCGTGCTGCGGGCGTTGTTGTTGACTTGCTGGAAGCCAGGATTCTGGCGGGCGTTGGCGGTATTCCTGCGCGACCTGTGGCGCGATCCGACGCGCAACCGTTGGCGGCGTTTCGCCCAGGCGCTTGTCATGGCGCGGGAAACGCCGCTCACGGTGCAGCTTTACTACACCCACTTCATGCACACCCCGGCTTCGGTGAGCTATTACGCCGCCATGATAAACCGCATGCCCTGGAGCCTGTCGGCGCATGCCAAGGATATCTGGACGATTCCGCAATGGGAGATACGCGAAAAACTGGCCAGCGTCGACTGGATCGTCACCTGTACCCGCGCCAACCACCAATATCTTTCCGGATTGAGTAATGCTAGCGACAAGGTCGAGCTGGTTTACCACGGGCTCGATTTCGAGCGCTTCGATCAGAATCCCGCGGCGGCATCGGAGCGGGATGGCAGCGATATTGCCAGGGCGGTGTTCCTGATCAGCGTCGGGCGTGCGGTCGACAAAAAAGGTTACGAGTTCCTGCTGGCGGCGCTGGCCGCTTTGCCGGCGAAGCTGCACTGGCGTTTCATACATATTGGCGGCGGTGAATTGCTTGCGCAGTTGCAACAACAGGCGCTTGACCTCGGTATCGATAAAAATATCGAATGGCTGGGGGCGCTGCCCCAGACCGAGGTGCTGTCGCGTTATCGCGCTGCGGACCTGTTCGTGTTGCCGAGCAAGATTTCGGACGACGGCGATCGCGATGGCTTGCCAAACGTGCTGATGGAGGCGCAAAGCCAGCGCCTGGCCTGCCTGTCGACCGACATCTCGGGTATCCCGGAACTCATCCTGCACGCGCAAACCGGATGGCTGGTGGAACAGAAGGATGCAAAGGCGCTGCGGCAGGCGCTGGAAACCCTGATTTGCGATCCCGATTTACGCAACCGCCTGGGGCAGGCCGGGTTCGAACGGGTACGGCAGGAATTTTCGATGGATCGCGGCATCGATGCCCTGGTCAGGCGCCTGCAAAAGTCGCTGGCGCGGGATCACGGGCAATGAAACTTGCGCTGCTGCGTCATGGCATAACCGACTGGAATCTCGAAAAGCGGGTCCAGGGTCGGATTGATCAGCCGCTATGCGATCTCGGCCGCGAACAACTGGCAAAACTGGCGCTGCCGCAAGCGCTGGCGAACTACCGCTGGTACTGCAGCCCGCTGCTGCGCGCCAGGCAAAGCGCGGAACTGCTCGGACTAACGGATGTGGTCATAGAGTCAGCCCTGATCGAAATGAGCTGGGGCGACTGGGAGGGCGAGGTGCTAAAACCCCTGCGGCGTAAACTCGGAGACGAGATGCGCGCCAACGAGCGCCGCGGCCTCGACTTTTGTCCGCCGGGCGGGGAGAGCCCGAGGCAGGTTCAGCTGCGGCTGCAACCCTGGTTACGGCAACTCGCGGCCGCCGGTAACGATAGTGCCGCGGTCGTACACAAGGGCATAATTCGCTGTATTTACGCGCTTGCATCCGGCTGGGACATGCGCGGTGAATCCCCGGTGGATTTCGCCTGGGATGCTATCCACCAGTTCGAGATTTCTGCAAACGGTGAAGTTCTCGAGCGTTATCGATCGATAGCGCTGCTTTCGCGAGACCCGTGATAAAAAAGAACAGGCTAACCCGAACACCGAGACTACTATGACCAGATCTCGCGGGCGTCTACGAAACTGGCGGCGGGGTGTTCGGACAGGCAGCGCAACAGGTCATCGAGAAAGCGCCAGACCGCCTCGTTCTGCACCAGGTGGTGGCTCAGGATGCCGGTGGGCTCGGCGCTGTCGCGGTAACCGCTGCGTTTTGCAACCAGGTGTTGCAGCAGGATAGCGATTGCCGGGTAGAGACCGATAAAGCCACCGTAGTGACGCCAGTTGATCGGGTCCAGGTGCGCGTTTACCTGCAGCAGCCCGGGCGCGGGATGGGCCATGGTGCGTTTCTTCATCGTCGAAATTCCGCTAAAACCGAGATCGGGCAGGCGCGCGACGATTTCCGCCTCGATACGATTCCAGGGCGGCACCAGGGCTGGAACGAAATGCCTGTCGAAATGCCGGGCGAGAATCTGTTTACCGAGGCCGAGGTCGTTAACGATTGCGTCACTGCCGCGCTTGCCGCCCAGCTCGAGCTTGCGTTGACCGGGCGCCGCATGGTTGCTGTGGGCGTAACCGTGCTGTAGCACCGAAATCAGGGGTTGTTGCCGCAGACGCTCGACCAGCGCCGGCTTGAGCGAAGCCGGGATTACCGCGAGGGCGAGCGGGACCTCGGCAGTGTGGCTCGCTTGCAGCAACCTTTCGAGCGCAGCGCTGGTATCACTGGCGTCGTCGTCGCGCCACCAGAAATGCGCGGTTTTGCCAGCCGCGGCCCAGTGCTCGAGTTCCTGTTCCAGCCAGCGCCAGGCCTGGTCGATAAATGCAGCCCGGCTCATGTCTGTGCCGCCTGCAGCCAGGCCGTAATCCTGGCCGCGCTGTGGACCGCGCCATCGAGGTTAACCGCGAGCGAGGTATCGAGCTCGAGCGCCTGGTCGACTGCCCTGGCGAGGTTTACCGCAGACAATCGATCCGCTTCGAGCATGACCAGGCGGCCGCAGGACTGCAACCGCCGCGCGCGCAGGGTTTGCTCGATCTCGCCGGCCTCGGCGAACGGGATAACGACAGCCGGCACGCGGGCGCCGAGAATGTCGGTGACCGTGTTGTAACCGGCTTGCGATATCGACAGGCTTGCGCGCTGCATCATGGTGGCGAAATCCGCGCGGTTGCGTTCGACGGCCGTACCCTTGTCGGCCAGTCGTTGCAGGCGGCGAAAGGCCGCTTTATCGATCGCGGGACTGACCAGGATGCGCCAGTTTGTATGCGCCAGCCTGGTTAACGCACGGGCGGCGATGGCGGTTTCGAGAATTCTGAGACCGGTGCCGCTGCCGCCGGCAGAAACCAGGACTTCACCCGGGGTAGCAGGGCGATCGGTTGCGCCCGCACTGGCCTGGCAGATGTAACCGCTGTAATAAATTTTGTCACGAATTTCCGCAGTCGCCGCAAAACTATCCTCGAGGCTGGCGATCGATGGATCACCATGCACCAGCACATGGTCATAGTATTGTTCGACGAGTTCGCAGATTTCCTGGTTGCGCCCGGGTTTCGATTTGGGTTGCAGAATGTCCCGGATCGACGAGATCACCTGCAGGCAAGCGGGGTTGTCGCGCGCGCTTGCCAGCAACGGCAGCAGCTCGAAGCGCATCATGCGTCGACCGAAGGGAAACGTTTCGGTTATCAATACTCGCGGTGACAGGCGCTCGAACAGGTCGAGCAGCTGTGCCCGACGCGAACTTCGCCAGGCCTCGTCGACTTCATTCCCGCTTGCATCCAGCAGGCGGCTGAAGCTCGCATCGGCACTGTAGGCCGGGGGCAGCTGGTGAATACTGATGCCCGACTGATTCGCCTTTGCCAGCGGCCTGCCGCCCGAAACCAGTTCGACGCGAAAGCCCTGTTGCTGCAGCGCCCGTGCGAGCTGCAGCGTGCGCTGCAAGTGTCCAACACCCAGCAGATGCTGAACGTAGATCATGAGGCAGGGGGACGAACTGATCGACAACTCCGGGGTCAGGCGGTGATGCTCTCTTGATCGGGGGTCTCGAGATAGCGCCGCACCATTTCCGCGATATTCTCGTGTCCGGCAAGCAACCCCGGGATATGGCTCGCCGATGGTTTGGACTGCTGCGGCAACGCGCGGAGCGCTGCCGCCATATGCAACGGGTCGCGCTCGCTGGCCGGGTCGAGCATGCTTGCCAGGCCGAGCCTGACCGCTCGCTCGGCGCGTATCAGCTGTTCCTGTCGGGGTACGGAGCGCGGAATAATCAGGGCCGGTTTATCCAGCGTCAGGATTTCGCAGAAAGTGTTATAACCCCCCATCGCGACAATACCGGTCGCTTTTTCCATGAGCAGTTCGATATGACTGTCGAAGGTCAGGATCTCGACCTTGTCCAGGGCATCGCAACGCTCATGAAACTCCTGTTGCTCGGTCGGCGGCATAAATGGCCCGGTGACGATAACCGCCCGCTGAGGTAGCCGCGGGTCGGTCTCGTAGGCGCGAATCACCCAGTCGACCATTTCCACGCCATCGCCACCGCCGCCGGCGGTAACCAGGATAAACGGTTCGTCATAATTGATTGGCGGCACCCAGTTACGGTCGCTTGGAATTTCGCGATCGAGATAACCCGTGAAGGACATCTTACGGGTGATTGATTCGGACAGTCCCAGGCCGTCGACCGGGCTACCCATGTCGCTCGGACCGTAGACCCAGATATCGTGGTACAGGCTCTCCAGCACCGGTGACACCTGCTTGCGTTCCCATTCGGCTTTTAACAGCGTTGGTTCATCCATGATGTCGCGCAGCCCCAGCACGTTGACCGTGCCCTGTTTTTTGAGCATTTCAAGGGTGCTGACGACCTCGCCCTGCAGGCCCGTGGGTTCCTTGTCGACGAGAAATATATCGGGCTTAAATGTAATCGCGGTGTGGTAAATAATCGATTCGCGCATCTGCAGGGTCTGTTCCAGGTCGATATGCAGCCCGAGCGATGTATAGGCGCCATCCTTGAGCTTGATCACCCCGGGAATGCGCACGAAATCGACCCTCGCCTTGAAATCGAAACTGCCGATAATCGGCGAACCCGACAGGATCAGTACGGACAGGCCCTTGTAGCGCGCCACCAGCGAATGCGCTATCGAGCGACAGCGGCGCAGGTGCCCCAGACCAAACGAGTCGTGGCTATAAATCAGGATTCTGGATTGATCCAGCCGTTGTTTCATTTCTGGCTTTTCTCGTGGCGTACCGCTCGCAGACTACACTGAAATTAAGCCAAACGCACTGCCGCCGGTCAAATTTGCGCCGCGGCAGGGGAATTATTGACAAGCAGTCCTGTCCTATCCTCATAATGCCACATACGCCCGATGGAGCCTTGATTGAGCAAAAATCTGCCAGACAATCGAACCCCGTCCTATCGGCCCCTGGGCGGGCGGGACTTCGGCGGCGCCGTATTGCCCGAGCGCCTGCGGAAATTGATTCAGGATCAACAGGAACGCAGCGAAATACTAATCAGCATCATCCAGCTGGTTATCGTCTCCATTTTCGGCCTGCTGTATGCCATTGCACCGAAGACGTTTTCACAGGAAGCCGACTTTGCGCCGGTACCCTGGGTACTATCGCTATACCTCGGGTTCAGCCTGTTCCGCTTCTATCTGGCGGTGAACCGCAAACTCCCGGACTGGATGCTGTACCTGTCATCCGTGGTCGATATCGCGCTCCTGCTCGGGCTGATCTGGAGTTTTCATCTGCAGTATGAGCAGCCGCCGTCGTTTTACCTGAAGGCGCCAACCCTGCTTTACCTGTTTATCTTTATCGCCATCCGGGCGCTGCATTTCGATCCGCGATTCGTGATTTCGACCGGTGTCAGCGCTGCCCTCGGTTGGGTGCTGATGGTCGTCTATGTGTTGTTCAGCAATCCCGCGGACAGCATGATCACGCGAAATTATGTCGAATATATGACTTCCAACAGCGTTTTGATCGGCGCCGAGTTTGACAAGATCATTTCGATATTAATGGTAACCGGGGTGCTGGCGCTGGCGCTGCAGCGGGCGCGCAGTCTGCTGATTGAATCGGTTATCGAGGGCAGCGCAGCACGGGATTTGTCGCGTTTTGTGCCGCAGGAGGTGGCGCAGAAGGTAACCCAGTCGGAAGAGGGCGCTATTACCGGCAAGGGTGAGGTTAACGAGTGCACCATTGTGTTCACCGACATCGAGGGGTTTACCGCGATCAGTGAGAGCCTGAGCCCGGAACAACTGATCGAGGCGCTGAATCATTACTTCAGCCTGATTGCCGGCCCAATCAGCCATTACGGCGGCGTCATCAGCCAGTTTCAGGGCGATGCGGTGCTGGCGACCTTTAACTTGCCCAAGCCCGACCCCGATCATGCCGCTAACGCGGTGCGCGCGGCGCTCGAAATTCAGTCGCTGCTCGATGGGGTGTTATTCGGCGATGGCATCGCGTTCAACACGCGCGTCGGCATCAACACCGGCCCGGTGGTCGGTGGACTGGTTGGTTCCGGAGACCGCGTTGGCTATACCGTGCACGGTGATAATGTCAATCTGACGGCCCGCCTGGAACAGCTCAACAAGGACTACGGCACGCGGATAATTCTGGCCGACAGCACGCGGGAAAAAATTCCGCAGGGCCTGTTTGCTTTTCGTGAACTCGGTGAAGTATCGCTGCGCGGTTTGAACCGCCCGGTCAGAATCTTTAGCGTCAGCGAGAAGGACTGATTTAACGCGTTCTGCAGCAGCGCTTAGCGTTGTTGATTTATGTATTCGAAGTAGCGCGCAAGATTTTCCCGCGCCCGGGTTTCCAGGCGCTCGGCAAAATAATCCGACAGGTAGAAGCGTTCCCTGGCTAACAGCCAGTTCTGGAAGTCGGTTTTCCGGCGGTAGTACTCGGCATCGCTCAATTCGGCGCTCTCAAGGCGTAAATTTTGACTGTCTTGCAGAAACTCTTCCCATGACAGGCCAAAGCTGGAGAGGTCGATATCGACCATATACATAGCGTCACTGTCTGTCAGCGAACTGCCATCGTGCAGCGTCGCCATGATTAGCCGGTCTACCAGTCCGCGGGTTGTTTCATCCTGCACTTCGTTCGAAAACTGCAGATAGAGCTGCGCGCTGCGCTTTTCATTGTCGGATTTGCCGGGTTCAAATATCACGTCATGAAACCAGACCGCGAGTTCGAGTGCATCCGGATTGCTGGCGAGCGACCTGCATTGATCGAACATGCCGAGACATTGCTCGATATGAGCGAGCGTGTGGTAATGGCGCTGGGGCTCCCGATAGCCGTCGAGCAGGCGCTGATGGATTTCGCTGCTGTCATCGGCGGCGCCGTCGATCAGGCAGCGCTGCCAAAGCGCCCGAAAACGGTCAGGGCCGATGATATCTCCGGCCAAGGCGGATGACATTAGGCATCATCCTGCTGATAGATCTGTTTTTGCAGAGCTTCGACCCGAGCATGCGACCGGCTCAGCTTGTCGCTGAGCATGCGTATGACGTCGAGCGCGACGTCGGCATTTTCGCGCAGCATTCTGAAAAACATATCGCCGGTAATTTTCATTGCGCGCAGCTGGCCTTTGGTCACCAGCGTCGCATTGCGGGGGGCGTTATTCAGCAGGCCGAGTTCGCCGATAAGCTGATTCTGAGACAGGGTGTCGGAAACGACGGGTCCGCGATCGGTTTCGGTGACGATATCCACCGCACCTTCCATGATGACATAAGCGAAGTCGGCGCTTTCACCACTGTTGAAAACGACGTCACCGTCATCGAAGGAAACGATCTCGCTGGCGAACGCCAATAGCTTCAGCTTCGATGTTTCCATCTTGGCGAAAATCGGAATTTTTCGAAGTAAATCTGTTTCTTCTGCAAGATCCAAGTGACGTGCTCCAAACGCTTACCAGGCGTTTACTACGGTCGAACTGTAAAGATTGGCACGGGCCTCGGCACAATTCAAGAGTTTCAGCAGACTGCGCAGCCCTGATTCTGTTCGTCATCCAGCAAAAATCCTCAGGCAGTAGCCCTATTTCCTGGCCCAGGCGTAGTAGCCTGAAACCTGTAAATCGCTGGTTGGGCGGCGAAACAGGCGCAGGCCGATGCGATCGAACCAGCGTGCCGGCCCCATACCAAAACGACTCTCGACGCTTTTCTTCCAGCAGCGGTGCAGGTTGAAAATCGACGAGTAAGGCCCGCGAATCGAGTACAGCCTGACTTCCGCGAAGTCTCGCAACAGCCAGGCGATGCCGTCACGACTAAAACGATAACCGTCGGTAAAAGCCAGATCCGGCGGTGCGTGATAACGGAACAGGAATGGCAGATGCAGCAACAGGTAGCCGCCGGGCTGCAACAGTTTATGAATCTGCGCTATCGCGGCGAACGGGTCATAGACATGCTCCAGCACCGAGAGGCAGACGATACCGTCATAACGTCCATACTCCAGCCGGCTCGGCGCGCAGATATCGTCAATGATATCTGCGGGTTGATCCGCAAGGTTGATATCCATGGTTTCGATTTTTTCGCGGTCAAACAGGCTGAATTTATCGCGCGACGACTGGCCTACGTCCAGCACCATCGAACAGTTTGCCGCCATCATCTGCAGCTTTTCGGTCAACAGGCCATCGCTGTCGTAGGCAAAGCCATGGTCGACAACACAGCGTTCGATGGCTTCGATATGGCGCGCCATCGCGGTGGCCGCAAGCGGATTGTCGCTGGCGCGAGGGGTGTTGGTTTTCATGGCCGGCAGTTTATCCTGATTTACCGATTTTCGCTTTAAACGAGTCGAATTTAGCGCTAGTCTTGGCGCCAGGGGGGCAACAGGAACAAAATCATGAAACATTATCAAATGTACATCGACGGCGCATGGTGTGATGCGGCCGATGGGGCGCAACTGGAGTCAGTAAATCCAGCCACGGGTGAAATCTGGGCGACCGCCGCGGTCGCTGGAGAAGCCGAGGTCAATCGCGCCGTGGCTGCCGCCAGTCGCGCATTGAAATCGGGCCCATGGGCGGAAATGAACGCCACGCAGCGCGGTAAAATGCTGCATCGACTGGGTGACCTGATTGCCGAAAATTCGCAAATGCTGGGTGAAATCGAAACCATCGATAGCGGCAAGCTGGCGAAGGAAACGCGCGCGCAAACCGGATATGTCTCCGATTACTACTACTACTATGCCGGTCTCGCCGACAAGATTCAGGGCGCGACCCTGCCGATCGACAAACCCAACATGCACGTTTACACCAAGCGTGTGCCCATCGGCGTGGTCGCCGCGGTGGTGCCGTGGAACGCGCAAATGTTCCTCACCGCAACCAAGCTCGGGCCCGCGCTAGCGGCCGGCAATACCGTGGTGCTGAAGGCTTCGGAAGCGGCCCCGGCGCCGATGTTCGAATTTGCCAAAATTGTCGAGCAGGCGGGTTTTCCGCCCGGCGTGGTCAATGTAATCACCGGTTACGGCGAGCCCTGCGGCCGCCTGTTGACCAGCCATCCAGATGTCGCGCGGGTCGCGTTTACCGGCGGTCCCGAAACCGCGCGCCATATCGTGCGCAATACCGCCGAAAATTTCGCCGTGGTGTCACTCGAACTGGGCGGCAAGTCCCCGATCCTGGTGTTTGACGATGCCGATATCGAAGGCGCGGTCAACGGTATCATTGCCGGCAACTTCGGTGCGACGGGCCAGAGCTGCGTCGCCGGTTCGCGCGTGTTTATCCAGTCGTCGATTCGCGACCAGGTACTGGAGAAGCTGGTCGAACGCGCCGCCGAGATCTGTATCGGCGACCCACTGGGAGATGACACCCAGGTGGGGCCATTGTGCACCAGGGAGCAACTGGATCACGTGTCCGAATCGGTCGAAGATGCGGTCGCCGAGGGCGCGAAACTGCTGTTTGGCGGCAAACGACCGGAAGGCTTCGATAGCGGGTGGTATTACAGCCCAACCATCCTCGATTGCCCGCACCAGGATATCCGCACCGTGCGCGAAGAAATGTTTGGACCCATCCTGTCGGCGCTGTCGTTCGATACCGAGGAAGAGGCGATCGAGATGGCCAACAATTCCGAGTTTGGTCTCGGTTCCGGGGTGTTTACGTCGAACGTTGCGCGCGCGATACGGGTCTCGGATGCAATCCATTCGGGTATCGTCTGGGTCAATACCTATCGGGTTATTTCGCCGATCGCGCCGTTTGGTGGTTTCAAGAACAGCGGCCCCGGCCGCGAGAGCGGTATCGACGCCATCTACGATTACACCCGCACCAAGACGGTCTGGATCAATATCTCCGACGAGCCGATGGCGAATCCGTTTACGATGCGATAAAAGCGCTGATTCCCGCGTCAGCATGCGACCACCCGTCATGAATCGCTAGTCGTCTAAGCTGGAAATAGCCTGCCGCGTCACCCCGGCCTTCGAGCCGGGGTCGATGTTACAGTCTGCCGGCTCCAAAACCGGGGTTCGGGACTCGAGAACAGTCAGTAGCAGGCGCTCGAATTTCCTTCGACCTCGGCGCCCGTTGATCTAGATCGATGACTCGATCGAGATCATTTCGCCAACAAATTTCAGGAAAGGCGCTTAACAGGTATACTGTCGCCAGATTTACTCGCAACAAGAGGGGCTTGGGTAGATTTTGCAAGCCGAATGACGGTTGATCGGTCCGGATAGGTGCCGCGTTATGAAATTGATCACCACTTTGCTATCCACGTTGTTAGTTCTGACAATTTCATCGGCATTTGCCGCCGATGAGGTCAGTAACGTCAACATAGGTAACGCGGAGGTAAGCTACAGTTACCAGCTAACGGACACGGGTGTGGCGATACTGGCGCTGGTCGCGCTGGTTCCCGAAACCAATAATTCACTGCGAGGCTTGAAAAATACCGACCGCCGCCGCCTGGGCAAGCTCGGGCAGTTGATCTACCAGTGTAAACTGATGCTCTACAAGCCCGATAAAAGCAATCGCAGCGTCGGCGCAAAAGACCCCGTTCTGATCTCCAAGAATTTTAGCCTGTTTACCGGCGTAAACCTGCAACTGGCTGCCGCTGAGCGCGTCGGCATCCAGGCCCAGGCGCTGCAGGCCGTCGATGGTGACAGCCTGTTTACCACCAGCCTGGGTGAGGGGGGAATGCACCAGCGGATGTGGGAAACCCTGGGTGAGGATACGGCGATTAACCTGAAACAGTTTAATATCAATGTCCTGGATAAAACCGATTTAATCGAGACCTCTGAAAGTATCGATATCGTTGTCCGCTTCCCGGTGTTCCAGCTGGAACAACCCGTGTCACAATGGAGCTATAACTTCGATCTTAAAGATTTTAAACAGGCGATTCGGCACGTCGATGAAAACTGCACCTCAGTCAGGCTGGTGGAGCTGAGCAAGCAGAAAACATAGCCGCCTTTCCAGCATGCCAGAACACGATGAATCGTGAGCATTCCTGTTTGGTGGCTTCCGTCTATCGGTTTAATCGAGCGCCGACAGCGCAGAAAACTGCCTCGAATTGTCGGAAACCATTGCACATAAAATATCATTAAATTATTAAAAAACAATAGTTTATAGACATAAGTTAAAGTAAATTATCTTATGTGAGCATGGCCCTCGATCACTCACTTTCGCCTGCGCCGAAATGTTGACTTTAGGGAGGCTCAAACTACTAGTTAGTCCCTGGCAGTTGATAGGTTGTGGCCCATGAGCAAGCTTGGAAGGGTCTCTCGACCAGTCGGTTTTAAGCCTTCGTCTCAGGCAATCGCGCCCCGGTTTGAACAGCGCTTTGGTTTGGTCGAGGGTTTCCTGTTGCTAATCATCGTTCTGACTCCAGCTGCCTGCGATTCAGGTGACGCTGAAGGCTGGCCCGGCGTGAACACGAGTTCGCCGAATCCGCTCGTATCTGTGCAAATGATCGCCTTTTCGCGCGATGTCGGCGGCGGCGAGCTGGACCTGGTTGCCATCGCCGAAGACGGCAGCGGTACCGAGGCGACGCTCGCCGGTGACCTGGTATTGAACGAGGTGTACGCAGGAATAAGCAGTGACGGGCTGGTTATTATTGTGCGCGTCAATGGCGCAACCACCGAGTTGATCAGCATCAATGCGGACGGCACCGGCGAAATCCTGCCTGCCTCTGCACCGATCCCGGTGGCTTCAGGTGAGGTCTTCAGGGGTGTTACCGCCAATGGGCGAGTGATATTTGAACGGGTAGTGGGCGGATTTTCCAATCTCTACAGCATCAGGGCCGATGGCAGCGCTGCCGAAGTGCCCCTTGCTGCTAGCGCAACGATTGACGAAACCTTCGGCGGGATCTTCTAGACCGCGCTTCCGCCAGGCGCGGTCAGCAAAGATCACCTGAATTCGGCTCTGCCGAGAGGGCTTTACTGGCAGATCCTCAACTATCGGTCCCGGTATCCCGCCATTCTATCAATAACAAGCGCGGCTTGCGCTTCGAGGCCAGCCAGGCCACGGCCACCCCGTGCCTGTATCGCGTTTATGCTTCCCTACCACGGCAACTCAGTTTAGCAGAGAGGGTGTATACTCAATCGATTGAGACAAGGAGTGGCCATGCGTGGTGCTAATCTATTATTTTATGTCTTTTGCCTGCTTTATGTTGTATCGATGCCGGCTTATGGCGACGAAGCTGGGCCGCATCAACTAAAACCTGGCACGCCCAATTGTGCTGCCAGTCACCAGGCAGCGGTTGGCAAAAATAAACACGACAAACTGCACGCCAGCAAGGCCTGTAAGAAATCGCCCTGTAAGAAGAAGGCCTGTAAGAAGAAGGCCTTTGAGCTGACGGTTACGCTCGAAGGTATCGGCAGCGGCCGGGTGAGTTCAGATCCGGTGGGTATATTTTGTCAAATTGACTGTAGTGAGGACTATGCCAAAAATACGCGGATCGTGCTCAGCGCACAGCCCTATACCGGTAGTGTGTTTACCGGCTGGAGCGGGGATTGTAGTGGTACTGGTCAATGCAGTATCAAGTTGAAAGCAGATACTAGCGTTAGCGCAAACTTCATGCGCATCGAACCGCCACCGCTCAGTCTGGTAGCGCCTTATGCCAATGAATCTGACATGCGTGAGATTAATGACTATTTTAATGCGCAATACGACAACCTGCCCTGGGGCAGAATTCATGACGGCCTGGATATAGACCCCAATGACAACCTCAGGCCATATCAGTCTGTCTGTTCGGGACGGATCAGGAAAATCTACGTTTTCGATAATCAGGTGACGCTGATCGTTGACTGTGACGCAACCTATTCTGTCGACTACAACTTCGAAACACAGGCGCCGAATACCGGGCAAATACAACTCGCTCATATCCTGGTAACAGAAGGGCAACGGGTCGCGCAGGGGGATGTGATCGGTTATTTGTATTCGGCGGAGAACCCGGACCGTGCCCACGTGCATTTTACGCTGTACGAAAATGCGGTGCCGATCTGCCCGGCGCCGTTTTTTACCCAGGCAGCGCATGAATCGATTCTGAGCCTGGTTGCGGTGGTGCATCAGGATGTCGTGATGTGTCGAAGTGGTAACGTGATGCCGCCACCGCTGGTCACGCCATATGTTAATGAATCGGATATCGCCAGAATTACCGCAGGGTATAGCTCGACGTACAGTCTTTCACCCTGGGGGTATCCCCATGACGGTCTGGATATCTACCCGCAAAGTGACCTGAAACCTCTACAGGCAGGCTGTTCCGGAAAGATCGATGCCCTGGAATTACAACAGAACAGCATGACTGGAAACTGGCAGGTGGAAGTCGCGGTCGCCTGCGATGAGTATGTTACTGATCCCGAATTCGGGGGCTATTTTATTCCTTTGACGAATAAATATTATTTTCGAACCATGTCCAGTGATCCGGCAGTCGGCCAGGCGCAACTTGATAGTATAACGGTTGCATTGGGTCAGACCGTGACTCAAGGCGGTATTATTGGCTACCTGAAGGCAGTGAACCCGGATGCGCACTTGCATTATGAACTGCTGCAGTTTGGTCAGTCCGAATTTCATGTGTTTGGCATCACTGGCATCCCGCTGTGCCCGCAAGCACAGCTTTCATTGTCGGCACAGAATTCTGTATTGAATCTCCTGCATATAGCCTGGCCAGGTGCGGAAATGTGTTATCAATAACTGCAGATCAGGGTCAAACTACAGCAAACGATAATATTATTAAAAACATATACTTAGCGGACTTTTCGCGCGCGTTTTGTGGATTTGGCTAAACTTTAACCAAATCGATTTTCCATGATACTGATATATAAAAAAATGGTTCCGGCAGGTTGAGTCGACCCCTTGACCTACTGCTTGCGGCAAGTTGCTTCAGCAAACACTGCAGCGAAGTGATTCTCCTCAATAGAGCCGAATAAAATATGGGTCATGAGAGTCCTTTCCGGGTCGGTTTTTACCGCTGATCTTTAGAGTTTGGGCGTCCGTTTTCGCCAAAAGGGACCCTCAATAAACCAGGGCGGGAAGCAAGCTTCGACCAGGAACTGGCGCTCATCTAGTGCCAGGGTGACTCAGGTCAACACCACTCTACACCCGCAGTGCTGTAATCATATTATGTTTAATCGAACAATATTTGTGACGATTGCGTTTTGTTTAACAATTATTGGAAGCAGCGGCTGCGCTATAACAAAAGAAAGTCCTTCTGTATCTAATTCTGCTATAGCTGCCAGTAATACCACTCAACAAATCTTATCAAGTGACAGGACCTCGATATATATCGAGGGAGGTTTTCAATTCGGAGGTGACAAATTAAGCGGCCAAAAAGAACCTTCGTGTATCCCTCCTGGTTGCGCGACAAATTTACGTCTTGGCAGTGGTGGACACGTGGCGGTCGGGTTTCAAAATTTCATCGGAGATAATAAATCTGAATCGCTGTCACTGGCGCTCGGGTATTTATGGGAAGCGGGTACCGGCAACTTTGACGAGAAAGCAAGTGCAGTGACACTAGAAGCAATATATGCGCAACATCATGATCTTCATCGCCTGGGAATTGGACTTAGCTATCATCATGATCCCAGGTATGAGGAAGAAATCAGTGATTTAAAAAAAATAAAATTAGATTTTGATGATTCGTTGGGGGTCGTATTCAAGTATGGATACTTCTTTAGACAAGCCGATTGGCATTTAGGAGCCAGTTATACAATTATGGATTACAAGATAGGCAGTGAAGATGTCGATGCAAGTGGCTTAGGAGTTTTTGTGTCGAAGAGTTTTCAGTAATTTCTTGCCCGCCTGCCTGCCTCTGCTGCGCCAATTCCGGGGCAACTGTCACATCAGCTGAGTTACGAGCTGTTGTATGTCTATATTGGATCGTAAATCGCCGTTCAATCCTGGATATCAAGCGATAGTTTTCGCCAAAGGAGACACTCAACATACTGAGGTGAGGGCGACCTTCTGCCGAGTCCGTGAAGGGTCGCATTTCGCTGCTGATACATCGAATTTGAGCGGTAACTTTCTCGTAAGGAGACGCTGAATTGGCTGGGCCAGGAGCCAATCTTCGGCCACTTTCAGACACTGAGCAAGCAATAAAAAACCCCGCCGAAGCGGGGCTTCCGAGCTTCAAGTCACTTGCATCAAAGCGCCCCCCTGCATGAGGCATATCGCAACGAGGCATATTCCAACCACGAGTTGATCAACACCTCGTTGCCCCCCAGGGTCGCGTTGGTCGACATTGCCGCCCAATGTGCCAGATTGGTATCGTCCCAGATGAGACTAGCCAGCATATCCATCCGCATCAGCCCGACACTTGCCGGGTTGTTTGGGTCTGACAATGTGCCACGCATCTCCAGGTCAACGATAAGCTGGCCGCAGCTACGCCCGCCCGACGGCACGCAGGTCGCGTTGCCAAGTACTTCGCCTCGGTATTCCAACGTACCGTCCTGCGCCGAAATGCGGCCGCGCGTGCGGCCCTCGACCACGCCCAGCGACAAGTTGACGACCAGCTCGAGTTGCTGGTCGAATGGGAAGCGCGCGCAGCCAGGTATCGGTACTTCGAACTCGGGTGGCACATCGCTCGCATCGAGGCGCAATTCGCCAGTGAGCCCGGTGGTGCTAAACGCCGCTGATCCCGAACCGTTGTCTTGTATGCGCACCGTTGCAAGTTCGGAGTCTACATACCTTCCACTCATGGGTAGAAATTCGATCCCAGCCATGGCGGACGATGCCGTCAGCAGCAGCGCGCTGGTCACGATGAGTCTAAACCTGTTCTTCATGCGGGTCCTTCTGATATCGCTACGGTTCGAGGCTGTATCACGCTTTTTCATGATTGAGTTTTTCATAGGTCACCCCGCATTTGTTTTTGATAGTGAAATTATAGGGAAGTGATCGAAATCGTTCGGTTGGCTATTACCCTGACGGTTATGCAGTAATACCGGGGAAGTTGTGAAATATTCACCTGGCCGAGCCTGTTGCCAGTCGGGTCGGCAAACTTGAGTATTTGTGGCAGTTAATTTAATCCCCTCAAATCAGGTTAACTGTAATCTCGTTGAATGATCTCCGCTTTAGCGAGAATGACACTGATGGCTGGCGATACCAGCGTCCGTTGTGGGTTGCAAATCGCCGCTTAACTTCCGATTCCGAGCGTCGGTTTTCTCGTAAGCGGACTCTCAGCGAGCCCTGGTAGGAGGCAATCTTCGGCCAGAAGCGAACCCACCAACTAACTTGTTACTTTTCAGGCGGCCCAACAATAAAGCCTATGCTTCGCACTAGCTTAAGGGTCCATCGTCGTATCTTGCCGAAAGACCGAGTAGACTAAAATCCTTGTCCATTAAGTGCGCCAGGACAACATGAACGCCGCACAAGTTTTTATTCTGGTACTGTTAGCTGTCGTTGCCAACGCAGCGCCGCTGGTAATCAGTCTGCTGATGGGACAACGCTGGAACGCCCCTCTCGATGGCGGTCTCAGGTTACCTGATCAACGCCCCGTGCTAGGTCCATCCAAGACAATCCGTGGTCTGCTTGCCTCAGTGCTGGCTACTGCGCTACTAGCGTCCTTGTGGGGGTTTTCGCCAGTTACTGGCGCGGGTTTCGCCAGCCTCGCGATGCTGGGAGATATCGGTTCCAGTTTTATAAAGAGGCGACTTGGAATCGCTTCTAGCCGCTCCGTGCCATTGCTCGATCAATTACCGGAATCTTTGCTGCCACTTTGGCTCATGCAACCGATCGTGGGTGGGACTACAGCAGAATTACTGGTCGCGGCTGCAATCTTTACCCTTGTCGACTTGGCCTTGTTCGGGCTTTACGGGCCCGGTCAGGCAGATTGAAGATGATGCAGGGTAATCTCCGGTGGGCAGTTGATTCTGACATCGACTATGCAAGCACCGGACCCGGCCGAGGTATATCCCGCCATCCCCCGATAGTTCCATGCGCCTTTACAAAATGCACGCGGACAGTGTGCATTGCACATAATCGGAATACTACCAGGCAAACAAATCTGCCCCCCGTGAGTATGGCCACAAAGTAGAACATTGAAATCGGCATGCGAGGCATTCCGGTAAATCTCGGGTGAATGCGCCAGCAGGATCGAAACCGCATCCTCGGGTATGGGATCCGCCGCCTTCTCCAGATTATCGGCGCGATAGTAATGTGGATCGTCGATTCCCGCCAGGTAGATCGTGTCATCACCGCGCTGCAGGGCCACCTGTTCGTTTAACAGCATGTTCACCCCCATTGACTCCAGGCCGGGTACCATACAGATGGTATCGTGATTGCCCAGTACCCCATACACGTCACCTTTCAGGTGTTTACACACCTGCTGCATCGCTTCCAGTGTTTTATCATAGGGACCATAGGTTTCCGCCCTGAAATCGCCGGTTAAGGCACACAAGTCATATTCCACCTGACGCAAGACCTCGATCAGGACATCAGGAAAATCGGGCGCCATATCTATGTGCAGATCGGATATCTGTAAAATCGTGTAATCGTTAAATGCGGCAGGCAGGCCGCTAACCGTTATATGGTTATGACGAACTGTCAGTTTGCGTGCATTGCGACGCCCACGCCCGTGCAGCAACATGAGCCGCAGGCTGTTGCGAATGATTGAACGACTGGAATACCAGTTCTCGATATGAAATAGATTGCGCCCCTGGCCAAATATCTTGTGTTCATAGTCACGTTCTATACCGAGACGTTGTTGGAGATGCACCTTACCAACACGTTCCCGTAACAATAATAACGTGGCTTCATTATGTGGGTACGGTGTCATACCTCATTGTCGGTCGCTCCCCGGTAGTTTTCAATATGTAATCCTGTTGCTATGGAGAGTCGTTACGAAAGTGAGTATCTATACAGGGTCGTCTATCGCCTCTCATTTATGGATTCTGAGGCTCGGCTTTCTCCAAAGGAGACGATCATTAAACCCTGCTGAGAGGCGATTTTCGGCCATGAACGAGCATTCGATTCAAAGTAAATTCAATCAGCATAATAGGGGACAGACCATGATTAAAATCGGTTTTCCCGACTCGAGAAATAAACCTGGCCTTGTCTCCATATTGTTAGTGATCGGGCTAATTTCGATGGCGCGCGTGAAGCGGGCTACAAGCCCTGTCGCTAGCTGAATAGCAATCCATAAATCAGTGCGCCGATTGTGAGCAGCATGCAACTGGTGGCCGCAACACGGAAGGTTTTGCTTTCACTTTGGGCGGTTTTCGACCAGAACAGGAAACCCAAGAGAAAGCCGCTGACAAAGCCGACCGCATGCGCCCAGTTGTTTACGTTAGGCAACGCCAGCCCGGTAATGGCAATCAAGGCGACCCAGGTACCGACGGATGCAATCCGCATTTTGAGGTTGCCCTTGCTGGCGCGCCATTGATCGTACGACATACTACCGATCAGGGCGCAGACCGCACCTGAAGCGCCGAGCGTGAGTGGTATTCCAGCCAGGCTGGAAACAGCCATGCTGCATGAGCCGCCAAGAAAATAAATAAGAAAAAATCGACTGGGCGCATAGATTTCAATATTAATTTTTCCAACCGCACGTAAGGCAAAAACATTAAACAGTAAATGCAGCAAGCTGCCATGCAGGTAGTTGGCCGTAATCAGTGTCCACCAGCGATCTTCTGCAAAGACGGGTAACGTTCCTGATGCGCCAAGTTTAAAAAGCACGCCGGTACCGGGTGAGAGAAAAACCATTGGATTAAGATCGTAGTTCACTGCCCCAGGGGCAATAAGCAAAGAGGTGATGTACAGCACAATATTGGCTGTTACCAGAAACCGCACTAGTTCCGTTGGTTCCCAGATATTTCTTATTAATTGCAGCTGCATCGCGCCATTATGGCGTTTTAGTGATATGCGCGACAGCGCTTTTGCTAGCAAGACGTCAGGTGCCGGATTCTGGCACGGCAGGTTGTACTTGACGAAGGGATAGCGAAAGCGGAGGTGCCGGATATCCGCATCAGGGGGAACTGCTTACGCCGTTAGCACGAGCAGCGACAGGCATCATCCAACTGTAAAGCTGTGAATCGCATCTGTGCAGTATAGGCGATTGTATGCGCGGCTCTAATGCCGCCAGTGTCGCATTTGGGCGTCGGCTTTTGCGGGAACTAGCCCGGTAATCCGACGTTCTTTCGATTGATGTGCGCGCTCGATTACTGCAGGCTTTCCCAGTAGGCGGCGAACTGCACCGCGATGCGGCCGCTGCGCGAGCCGCGCTGGGTCGCGAAGCGAATCGATTCGGTTCGCGCCTCGTCACTCAGCTGCATGCCGCGTGCCTGCATCGCCTGTTCGACCACGGCCAGGTACTGGTCCTGGGTGAAGGGGTGAAACGATAGCCATAAGCCGAAGCGATCCGACAGGGAAATCTTTTCCTCGATGCTGTCGCTCGGGTGCAGCTGGCCGTCGACCATGGTGCTGTCGAGGTTGTCCTGCATCGACTCGGGCATCAGGTGCCGGCGATTCGAGGTGGCGTAGATGATGACGTTGTCGGGTTGTGGCTGCAGCGAACCCTCGAGGCAGGCCTTGAGCGCCTTGTAGGAATCGTCGTTGGCTTCGAACGAGAGGTCGTCGAGGTAAACGATAAACTTGCGCCCGTCGCCGGACAGCGTGCGAATAATGTCAAACAGCAGGCTGGTCGCGGATTTCGGGATTTCGACAATGCACAATCCCTGGTCCTCGAATTCGCTTAACTGGGCTTTTATCAGCGATGATTTGCCGGTGCCGCGCGAGCCCCACAGCAGCGCGTTGTTGGCGACCTTACCGTCGAGGAACTGGGCGGTATTTTTGAACAACAGATTCTTCTGTCGCTCCAGGTGCAGCAATTCCGCCTGGTCGACGCGATCGAACTGGGCGATGCCTTCCAGGCCTTCGGGCGACCAGCGATAGGCACAGTAACCCGGCTCGGTGCTGATTTCGGCACGTCCGGGAATAACCTTCTCGACCCGGTCGAGCAGCACGTCGAGACGCTTGAAAAGCTTATCGAGATCAGACATAAATCGCACTTAACCTATCAAATAACGAGTCATCCCCGCGTAAGCGGAGACCTTGTAAAAAATGTTTCACCGCCTTTTCTAGATACCGATGCGTCGGACCGCCGCTTGTGCGGGTATGCCGGCTGCAACAGGTAAAATTCAGATCAGACATCAGACATCAGACATCAGACATCAGACTTCGAGCTTCTTGTATTTGATGCGGTGCGGCTGATCGGCATCCTGCCCGAGACGCTGCTTGCGATGCGAGTCGTATTCCGAGTAATTTCCTTCGTAGGTGTAAACCTCGCTGTTACCCTCAAAGGCGATGATGTGGGTCGCGATACGATCCAGGAACCAGCGGTCGTGCGAAATGACGACGACGCAGCCGGGGAAGTCGAGGATCGCTTCTTCCAGTGCGCGCAGGGTTTCGACATCGAGATCGTTGGTCGGTTCGTCCAGCAGCAGCAGGTTGCCGCCGCTTTTCAGCAGCTTGGCCAGGTGCAGGCGGTTGCGTTCGCCGCCGGACAGGTCCTTGACGAATTTCTGCTGTGCGGCGCCACGGAAATTGAAACGCGATACATAGGCGCGCGACGGCACCTCGTAGTTACCGACGACGATGTTATCCAGTCCGTCGGACAGTTCCTGCCATACCGTTTTGCTGCCGTCGAGATCGTCACGCGACTGATCGACATAGGCGATCTGCACCGTATCGCCGATCTTGATACTGCCTGCGTCGAGCGTCTCCTGTCCGACCATGATGCGGAACAGCGTGGTCTTGCCGGCGCCGTTGGGGCCGACAATGCCGACGATGCCGCCGCGCGGCAGTTTGAATTCGAGATTCTGGTACAGCAGCTTGTCGCCGTAAGACTTCTTGCCGCCCTCGATTTCGACAACGATATCGCCGAGCCGCGGGCCCGGTGGGATATACAGCTCCTGGGTTTCGGACCGTTTCTGGTATTCCTGCGACGACAGTTCCTCGAAGCGCTTGAGGCGCGCCTTGCTTTTCGACTGGCGCCCCTTGGGATTGGCGTGTACCCATTCGAGTTCCGCTTTCATCGACTTGAGGCGCGCCTTTTCGGAGCGTTCTTCGTGTTCTAGTCGTTTTTCCTTTTGCTCCAGCCAGGAAGAGTAGTTGCCTTCCCAGGGAATGCCATGGCCGCGATCGAGCTCGAGAATCCAGCCGGCGACATTATCGAGAAAATAGCGATCGTGGGTAACCGCAACCACGGTGCCGGGGAAATCCTGCAGGAAACGCTCCAGCCAGGCGACCGATTCGGCGTCGAGGTGGTTGGTAGGTTCGTCCAGGATCAGCATGTCCGGATTCGAAAGCAACAGTCGGCACAGCGCCACGCGGCGCTTTTCGCCGCCGGATAATTTTTCAACCACGGCGTCCCAGGGCGGCAGGCGCAAGGCGTCGGCGGCGACATCCAGCTTGCGCTCGAGATCCCAGGCGCCGGCGGCTTCGATTTTTTCCTGCAGTTCGGCCTGCTGCGCCAGCAAAGCATTCATTTCGTCGTCGGACATGGGTTCGGCAAACTTCATGTTGACGGCGTTGAACTGGTCGAGCAGCGACTTGGTCTCGGCCACGCCCAGCTCCACATTGCCGCGCACGTCGAGACTGTCATCGAGTTCGGGTTCCTGGGCGAGATAGCCGATCTTGATGCCCGGCTGGGGGCGCGCTTCGCCGGTATGTTCGGTATCGACCCCGGCCATGATTCGCAGCAGCGTCGATTTACCCGCACCGTTGTAACCCAGAACGCCGATCTTCGCGCCCGGAAAAAAGTTGAGCGAAATGTTCTTTAGAATTTCGGTTTGCGGGGGCACGATTTTGCCAACCCCGCTCATGGTATAAATGTATTGCGCCATGCGGCTAGTCCAGGTTTAGAATCCGCGTATTCTAACAGCGCACAAGAATATAAAAACCACTTCGTTCAGTATAGGAGGGCGGCATTTGTTGATATTGGCAGTTTCTGTTTCTTCGCGGCGTCATGTTGCGTATTATTCGTTTTTAAAGGCGAAACATCGGCTATTATTGAGACTCACTACAAATACAGCGCCAACCCAAGAATCCGTCCACAGGTAAACAACCATGAGCATGAAAAAAATGCAGCAACAGAGCTATCTCTCCGGGGCTAACGCTGCATTCATCGAGGAACTCTACTCGCGTTATTTGAAAGACGAAAACGACGTCGACGAAAACTGGCGTAACTGGTTCGCCGAACTGAAGAATGGCGCACTGGCTCCGGATCAGGATCACCTCGAGATTCAGCAGCAAATGAAGTACGCGGTGCGCCACAAACGATCGGGTAACGGTATTTCGGGTGGTGAGCTGCACGAGCATGACGCCAAGCAGGTGCGGGTGCTGCAGCTGATCAACGCCTATCGCGTCAAGGGTCATGAAAAGGCGCGGCTCGACCCGCTCAGCATGAGCCCCAGAACCGATATCAAGGAAATGACCCTGAGCGGCAACAATCTGAGCGAAACTGACCTCGACACGGTTTTCAATACCGGCTCACTGTTCGGGCTCGAGGATGCGCCCCTGCGCGAAATAATCGAACGCGTCGAAAAGACTTACTGTGGCACCATCGGCTCGGAATACATGCATATCGAGGATCGCGCGCAAAAGCGCTGGATCCAGGTGCAGATCGAAACCTCGCTGGCGACGCCGAATTTCAGGGAAGGGCGGCGCAACCGGATCATGGACCGGATTATCGCGGCCGAGAATCTCGAGAAGTACCTGCATACGCGCTACATCGGGCAAAAACGATTCTCGCTCGAAGGCGGTGAATCGCTGATTCCCATCCTCGATCGCGTGGTGCAACAGGCGGGTGTCACCAATACCCACGAGGTTGTCATCGGTATGGCGCATCGCGGTCGTCTGAATGTACTCACCAACATTTTCGGCAAAATGCCGAGCGACCTGTTCGACGAGTTCGAAGGCAATGTCTCCCTGGATGAACGCTATAACTACGACGTCAAGTACCACCAGGGATTTTCATCCGATATTTATACTGACTCCGGGCCGATGCACCTGGCGCTGGCGTTTAACCCGTCGCACCTGGAAATCGTCGATCCGGTGGTCGAAGGCTCGGTGCGGGCGCGCCAAAGGCGTTTTAGCGACCGCACAACGAATGATGTCCTGCCGGTGCTGATCCATGGCGATTCGGCTTTTGCCGGTCAGGGCGTGGT
Source organism: uncultured Gammaproteobacteria bacterium (assembly GCA_963768295.1). Taxonomy (GTDB): domain Bacteria; phylum Pseudomonadota; class Gammaproteobacteria. Next base: position 41,537 of record CAVYHN010000029.1, read on the forward strand.
CATGGAGACCTTCAATATGTGCCAGACTCGCGGTTACAAGACCGGTGGCACGATCCACATCATCGTCAACAACCAGATCGGTTTCACCACCAGTAATCCGCGCGATATGCGGTCTTCGCTCTACTGCACCGAGGTTGCGCGCATGGTGCAGGCACCGATCTTCCATGTTAACGGCGACGACCCCGAAGCCTGCGTTTTTATCGCCGAAATCGCGGTCAAGTATCGCGAAACCTTTCAGCGTGACGTTGTCATCGACATGGTTTGTTATCGCCGCTACGGCCACAACGAGGCCGACGAGCCGGCAGTAACCCAGCCGCTGATGTACGAGGCGATCCGCAAGCATCCACGCCTGGCCGACCTGCATGCGCAACGGCTCATCGACGAGGGTTTTACCACGCGTGAAAAAATCGATGAAATGGTCGCCGATTACCGGCGTGCGCTCGACGAGGGGGGCGCGGTTGCGCTGAACGTGATTTCCGGTCTCGAGCCGACCGCGGCGCGCGACTGGGCCGGGCTGCACGAAGGCGACGTCAATATCACGCCGGGTACTAAAGTTACCAAAAAGAAATTCCAGGAGCTGGGCAAGCTCATGCTGACCCTGCCCGAGGGTTTCAAGATGCATTCGCGGGTTGCCAGGATCATGGAAAATCGGCGGCAAATGCTGGCGGGTAAATTACCGAGCGACTGGGGTTTCGCCGAAAACATGGCCTACGCCACGCTGCTCGACGATGGTTACGGGATCAGGCTCTCGGGTCAGGACAGCGAGCGTGGCACCTTCTTCCACCGGCACGCCGCCGTGCACGATCAGAACAACGGCGATATCTACAAGCCATTGAAATTTCTGGCCGAGGATCAGCCGCGCTTCGAAGTCATCAATTCTTTCCTGTCCGAGGAGGCCGTGCTGGGTTTTGAATATGGTTATTCATCCACCGACCCGAAAACGCTGGTTATCTGGGAGGCGCAGTTCGGCGATTTTGCCAATGGCGCGCAAGTGGTTATCGACCAGTTCATCAGTTCGGGTGAAATGAAATGGGGTCGTCTCAGCGGGCTGGTGATGCTGTTGCCGCACGGCTACGAGGGGCAGGGCCCCGAGCACTCGTCGGCACGCATCGAACGTTATCTCGAACTCTGCGCGCAGCACAACATGCGCGTGGTGCAGCCATCGCTGCCGGCACAGATCTTTCATCTCTTGCGCAGCCAGATGATGTGCGGCTTCAGAAAACCGCTGATCGTAATGAGCCCGAAGAGCCTGTTGCGTCATGTACGCGCGGTATCGTCGCTCGACGACTACAGCAAGGGTGAATTCCAGAAAGTGATTCCTGAAATCGATAAGCTCAACGACAAGAAGGTAAAACGCCTGATCCTTTGCAGCGGCAAGATTTACTACAAGCTATATGAAACCCGTGAGCAGCAGTACGATCAAAGCACCGCGATTGTTCGCATCGAACAGCTTTACCCGTTTCCCAAGGTTGACCTGAAGGCGATTCAGGAGCGTTACCCGGCGCTCAAAAACGTGGTCTGGTGCCAGGACGAGCCGCGTAACCAGGGCATGTTCCGTGAATTCAAAAGCCGCCTCAATGAAATCTTTGCGCCAATACAGGTACAATACTCGGGTCGTATTTCGGCGGCGTCACCAGCGGTGGGCTACATGGCCCTGCATCAAAAGCAGGAAGCCGAGCTGGTTAAAAACGCCTTCGAAGCCGATTACTCGGATAAACTCGAATAGTTCAAGAAAAACGAAAAACTCTGGAGCAGATTATGCAGGTAGAAATTAAGGTTCCCGTACTACCCGAGTCGGTAGCCGAGGGGACTCTGGGTGACTGGCACAAACAGGTTGGCGACAGCGTTGCTGTCGAAGAGAATATTGTAGATCTGGAAACCGATAAGGTTGTGCTCGAGATCGTCGCCAGTTCCGCCGGGGTAATCGAATCAATCGCGTTCGAAACCGGCGCTACCGTAAAAGCCGATGATGTGCTTGGCGTCATCAACACCGAGGCAACCGCGTCTGCTCCTGCTGCCAAAGCGCCTGCGGCCGCAAACGCCTGCGGCTGAAACGCCTGCGGCTGAAACGCCTGCGGCTGAAACGCCTGCGGCTGAAACGTCCGTGGCCGAAACGCCCGCGGAGCTTGCGGCGACTGGCGATGGTAAGGCCAGCCCCGCGGTGCGCAAACTGCTGCAGGAGCATGGTCTTGCCGCGGAAGATATCCAGCCCACCGGAAAAAAGGGCGCGATCACCAGGGCCGATGTCGAACGACACCTGCAACAGCAGGCGCCGGCCGCGCCGAAAGCGACGCCAGCCGTGGCGACTCCGCCGCCAGGCAATTCCTTCCGCTGGGCGCAACGACAGGCGTGTGCCGATGAGTCGGTTGCGCGCCAAAATCGCGGAACGCCTGAAGCAGGCGCAAAACTACCGCGGCCTTGCTGACGACCTTCAATGAAGTCAATTTGCAGCCGATGATGGATACCCGCGCGCAATACAAGGACGCATTTGAACAAACCCATGGCGTCAAGCTGGGCATGATGTCCTTTTTCACCAGCGCGGCGGTTGAAGCGTTAAAGCGCTTCCCGGCGGTTAACGCGTCGATCGATGGAGATGATATCGTGTATCACGATTATTTCGATATCGGTATTGCCGTCAGTTCGGATCGTGGCCTGGTGGTGCCGATCCTGCGTGACGCCGACCAGATGAGCTATGCCGAAATTGAGCAGGCAATCCGTGAAATGGGCGCGCGTGCACGCGACGGAAAACTCGGCATCGAAGAACTTACCGGGGGAACTTTCAGCATTACCAATGGCGGCATTTTCGGGTCAATGCTGTCAACCCCGATTCTGAATCCACCGCAATCGGCGATACTGGGCATGCATTCGATCCAGCAGCGCCCGGTCGTGGTCGATGGGGAAATCGTGGTGCGCCCGATGATGTACCTGGCAGTGACGTACGACCATCGCATTATCGATGGCAAGGAAGCGGTGCAATTCCTGGTGACGATCAAGAATATGCTCGAAGATCCGGCGAGAATGCTGTTAGGCGTGTAAGTCCCGGCAGCGCTTACAGGTTTTTCATAAAGCTGAACTGGGTTTTCTCGGAGTCGACCGCCGAATCCATCAGCGATACCTCGCCCGACTCGAACTGTTCCGCCAGCTTGTCGCCATCGAGTTCGCAGATGCGGGTGCCATCGCGATCGACGAAAATGAACAGGCTCGAATCCTCGGCTTTCCACGCCAGCTTGGCCAGTATTTTCCCGCCATTGTGCTGCATGTTGACCCACTCGCCGGTGCCGAGCGCCTGTGCCTGATTAACCTTTTTCGGCTCCCTGGCCTTGCCCGCATTAAATGCTTCCAGCATTTCGGTCGGCACCTGGAATACCCCGGTTTGCATCATCGCATCGAATTCGGTGGTGTCTTCCATCGAATCGAAGGATTGCTGTCCCAGTGAACGGGTTCTGCGTTTGGCTTCGATGATATTGCGGCCGGTCGCTTCCAGTACGTTCTGCTGCTCGAGATTGAGATAGTCGCGCAGTGATTGTTGCAGGGACTCGGCCAGCTTGAGGCTGCGCATTGCGCGATGCAGTGAATGGGCGACGTGGGGCAGGGTCTTCTGCAGTTCGTCCTGTTCCTCGGCGGTCGACTTCGGGATCAGTGACCACACCTGTTTTTTCACCATCTCGATGGTCTTGTGCCAGGTGTCCGAGTCCATGCCCTGCTGCAGCCCGATCTGGACCAGCAGCGGTAACCAGACTTTTTGAAACAGGATTAACGGGGTTCCCTGAATTTTCAGCGGCTGGGTGATTTCGTTCAGCCGGTTCTTGACCAGTGGCAACATTTTCTGGGTCGCCTCGATTCTGCGCGCCTGACGGATCGCGGCCTCGTTTTCCTGCAGAAAAACCTTGTAGCCGTCGAGCATCTCGGCATAGCTGTCTACGGTGATGAATTCACGGCTGGCGAGCGCATCGATATGCTCGCGGATATAGCGGATGCCGGAGAACTCCGAGTTACCACCCTTGGCAATTTCGACTTCGCTGCTGATGACGCCATCCAGCAGTCGGCGCGCGGGATTGCTTGAGCGGCGCAGGAAACCGTCTTCCTGGATCGCGGTAATAAATACGTAGATTTGCAGCCGCGCGAGCTGCTGCTTGATCGGAGACGGCAGGTCTTCGTCTTCGAAGATCAGTTTAAATATCAGGTTGAGCTGATCTATTTGCTCCTCGTGCTGGTCGATACCGGACTGGGCAAAGCGCTGTTTCAATTCGGGAAACAGGTTTTTATATTTACTCGACGGCTGGCGGGATTTTTCCTTGAAATCCTGCAAGAGCATCAGCAGGCTGATGGTTTGATCGGGTTGCAGCGCTGCGGGTGCATCGGATTCACTGAGTCCCTCGATGCTGCGCAAGTGGATTTGCGCCAGCGGAATATCCGTTAGCATGCCGTAGTCGAACAATACCTGGTCTATACGTCGATAAAACGGGCCCAGCGCTTCGATGAAGCGGTCAGCAAATAAATGATAGAGGGCGATCTTGTAACTGACCTCGAGATTGAGGCTGTCAATCGCGTATTGAAAAGCTTCGCAAAGTCGTTTTACCTGCAGTGGGCTTTCATAAATACTGGCGCGTGGGCGCTTGATACAGGCCTGCAGGCGTTTCAAAATGGTGCGATCAAACTCCTTGAAAGCATCGCCGTATCGCAACGTGATATTCTTCAGTTCGTTGATTTCAACGGCCCCATTGGCGCTCGAAATGCCCAGGGTTTGCCAGTCGCGCGCGCCTTTTTCCGCTTCCGGGGAATGACTGGCGGATTTGAACTCGGAAAAATGCTTGTTGAGCTGAAAGGTAAAGGCAGAGCAAATGATACGCTGCTTGTGTTTGATCAGTTTGATCACGCGCGCGCCGTCTTCATCGGAAAGGCTCCAGCTATGATAGTCTGCGGCGCTTTCGATCATGCGCAACAGCATACTCGGTGATCTGCTTTTTACTGAGGCTGGAAATTTCCGCAAAGACATCCTCTCCGGATATCGAATCAGGTTCCTGATGTTTGTTTGAACCGGTCATGCGCGCGGCGTTTCACAAGGCTTAGAAGTACTTAATATAGATGAAATCATGGATGAATTCCTGAGACTATTTTCATAAATAATCGATTTTCAGCAGTTTTTCGATAGAAGGCGTAATATTACCATCTTGCGGGATCCCCAAAACTAAAATTGATGCAGAATCTTAAGTTATTTGTCACGGGGCACAAGGGCTTCGAAACGCCTTTGTTCCACGAACTACGGGCTATATTGGCTGCGACTGATGCGGTCGTGACCAAGGTGTATGGCGGCGTCGAAATTAGCGCCAGCGTGGCTGCGGTCTACCTCGTCTGCCTGCATTCGCGGCTGGCTAACCGGGTGTTCTGCGAACTTGCGCGCGCGCCGGTCGAAGACGAAACTCGGTTGTACGAAGCCGTTTACCGGATCGAATGGGAGCAGCATCTGCAGGCGCGCAACAGCATCGCGGTCGCGGCGACGGTATCGCGCTCGAAGCTCGATCACGAGCACTATGTCGCGCTCAAGACCAAGGATGCAATCGTCGATCGCTTGCGTGATATTTGCGGCAGTCGACCGGTGGTGGCAAAAAAACAGCCCGATATCCAGATTCACGTCAATATCCATAACAATCAGGCCAGCATCAGCCTCGACCTTTCCGGCGACAGTCTGCATCGCCGCGGCTATCGTACCCGGCACAGCGGCGCGCCGCTGAAGGAGCATCTGGCCGCCGCGTTGCTGCTGCACGCTGGCTGGACGCGTGAACAGGCGGGCAGCCTGCGATTGCTGGATCCCATGTGTGGCTCCGGCACCTTCGTCATCGAAGCGGCAATGATCGCAGCCAACATCGCCCCCGGACTCGGGCGCGACTATTTTGGTTTCACTAAATGGCTGCGGCATGACGCCGAATTATGGCAGCAGTGTATCGAGCAGGCGCAGCAGGCGGTGGCAGCGGATGCCGAATTCCGGATTTACGCCAGCGACTATGATGCCGGCGCGCTCGAAATCGCGCGCGACAACGCCCAACGTGCCGGCGTACTGGAGTTTATCGATTTCACGCACCAGCAGATCGCCGACCTGGAATTACCGCCGGCACCCGGCCAGACCCTGGTTATCTGCAATCCGCCCTACGGCAAGCGTATGCAGAGCGAGCAGGGCCTGGGCCAGCTCTATTCCGATCTCGGCGCTGCCCTGCAGCGTCTGTCGCCGGCGCGGCTGGCGATTATTTCGGCCAATCCCGATTTGTTGCATCGGCTGAAACTGAAACGCCTGAGCCGCAAGGACGTGCGCAACGGGCCGCTCGATTGCCTGTTTGCCATATTCGAGACCGCACAGGAATCCAGCGGCCCTAGTGAAACGGTTGCGAGCGTCGATTTCAACGACGAAGCGGCCATACCATTACGCAATCGACTGTCGAAGAACGCCAAACATCTGCAACGCTGGGCCAAACGGAGCGGGGTATTCTGTTATCGCCTCTACGATGCGGATCTGCCCGAGTTCGCGTTTGCACTGGATCGTTACCAGAGCGAGATCGCGCCCGAGCAGGAATGGTTTCACCTGCAGGAGTATCAGGCCCCGGCCAGCATCGATCCCGATCTGGCCGAGCATCGAATCAGGCTCGCGGCCGACGTCATTCGCGGGCTGTTCGGAATTTCAGAGCAGCAGTTGTTTTGCAAAACCCGCAGCCGTCAGCGTGGCGCCAGCCAGTACCAGAAGCAGGATACGCGCGGCGAGTATTTCCAGGTGCGCGAAGGCGCGGCATCGCTGTTAATTAACCTCAGTGACTATCTTGATTCCGGCCTGTTCCTCGATCACCGCATCACGCGCGACCGGATTTATCGCGGCGCCTCCGGCAAATCCCTGCTCAACCTGTTTTGTTATACCGGCGCGGTCGGCGTTCATGCCGCACTGGGCGGCGCCAGCAGCGTACTCAATGTCGACCTGTCGGCAACCTATCTCGACTGGGCGCGGGAAAATCACCGGCTCAACGGCCTGGAAGATGAAAGCCGCTACCAGTTTCTGCGCGCCGATATCGTCGAGCTGCTTAAAAATCCGGCAAGGTTTGCGTTAAAATCCGCCTACGATTTGATATTCTTCGATCCCCCGTCATTTTCCAACTCCAGCAAGATGCAGCAAACCCTGGACATTCAACGCGATCACGGCGGTTTGATCACGCAGGCCATGCAACTACTCGCGCAAGACGGCCTGTTGCTGTTTTCGACCAATCGGCGTGGCTTCAAGCTCGATGCCGACTTGGTAAGAGATTTCGATATCAAGGATATTTCGCCGGCGACGATCCCCGAGGATTTCAAACGCAATCCGAAGATTCACCGCTGCTGGGAATTCAGACACTCGCATGGCTGAAGATACCAGCGATTACCGGCATCTTTTTCTGCAGGATGTGCCGCTGCTGGACGTGCGTGCCCCGGTCGAATTCAGCCGCGGCGCCTTTCCGATGGCGACAAACCTCCCGTTGCTGGACGATGCGCAACGTGAACAGATCGGTATCCGCTACAAGCATGCCGGCCAGGAGGAAGCGATTCGACTGGGGCTCGAGCTGGCGACGCCCGAGATTCGCGCACAGCGCCTGCAGCGCTGGCTTGGCTTTCGCGAGAGCAACCCGGATGGGTTTATCTACTGTTTTCGGGGCGGACTACGCTCGCGTACCACGCAGCAGTGGATGCGGGAGCAGGGCGCCGATTACCCGCTGGTCGTTGGTGGTTACAAGGCTATGCGCCGTTTTCTGATCGACGAGCTGGAGCAATCGGCCAGGGATGTCCCGCTGGTCTGTGTCAGTGGCCTTACCGGGGTAGGCAAGACCCGGGTATTGCGCAAGATCAGGCACCATGTCGATTTTGAAGGTCTGGCCAATCATCGAGGCTCGGCTTTCGGCCGCGACGTGCTGGATACACAGCCATGCGCCATCAACTGGGAAAACGCGGTTTCGATCGAATTGCTCAGGCATCGCAATCGTTATCCGGCAACGCCCGTATTTGTCGAAGATGAAGGTCGCCGCATCGGGCGTGTGGGCATGCCCGACTGCCTGTTCGAAGCCTTGCTAAAGGCGCCACGCGCTATTTTGCAGATCGATATCGAGGCTCGCATCAAGCTCATCGGGGAAGACTATATTCTGCACAGCTGGCCGGCGTACCAGCAAGCTTATGGCGATGCGGCGGAAAAGGAATTCAGTGGCTTCGTGCTGGATAACCTGGCGCGTATACAAAAGCGTTTAGGCGGGGAACGCTATCGTAAGGTGCGCGCGTGTTTCTCCGGCGCACTGCTGGAGTTTTTCAGGGATGGTGAGGTGGTGGCATTTTATGACGGGATACGAACTTTACTCGAAGAATATTACGATCCGATGTATTGTTACCAGATTGAATCCAAGCAACCCGAAATAATTTTCGAAGGCCCGGAAGCGGAGTTGATAAAATGGGCCGAAAACTACAGCGCTAGCTGAACTAACAATTTATAACAACGTCATATGACAGCAAATAAAGCGGAAAATAGCGCATGAAAAAAATTATCTTGCTGGTGCTCCTCGGCGTCGTCGTGCTGTTGTTTTTCCAGTTTGATCTGGAACAGTACCTGACGCTGGACTACATCAAGTCCCAGCAACAGGTCATTAACCAGCACTATCTCGAAAACCGACTGCTCACGTTAATCGGGTTTTTTCTGCTGTATGTCGTGGTTACCGGTGCCTCGTTACCGGGTGCGGCGGCGCTGACGCTGGCTGCCGGTGCAATCTTTGGCCTGTTTACCGCGTTGATCCTGGTGTCTTTCGCCAGTACGATCGGCGCCTCGATTGCGTTCCTGGTATCGCGTTATCTTTTTCGTGACATGGTCGAATCCCGCTTCGGGGCTTCATTGAAGACGGTTAATGCCGGCATAGAAAAGGATGGCCCGTTTTACCTGTTCGCCTTGCGCCTGGTACCGGCGTTTCCTTTTTTCGTAATCAACCTGGTAATGGGCCTGACCAAGTTTCGTCTGTGGACTTTTTTCTGGGTCAGCCAGGTGGGTATGCTGGCCGGCACCGTGGTCTATATCAATGCCGGTACGCAACTGGCGCAAATCGAATCGGCGAACGAAATCTTCAGCACGGCAATACTGCTTTCTTTTCTGCTACTGGCGATGCTGCCGTTTATTGGCCGCAAGATAGTGACGCTGTTAAGCACTCGCAAGGCGCTGGCCGGTTTCAGCAAACCCGACGCATTCGACACCAACCTGGTCGTTATCGGCGCCGGCTCGGCAGGTTTGGTGACCGCCTATATCGCCGCCGCCGTCAAGGCCAGGGTCACCCTGATCGAAAAGCACAAGATGGGCGGCGATTGCCTCAATTACGGTTGCGTACCATCGAAAGCGATAATCCGCTCGGCTAAATTCATGTCGCATATCGCTCGCAGCCAGGAATTCGGCATCCGCAAGGCGGAGGCCGAGTTTGACTTTGCCGAGGTCATGGAACGCGTTCAACAAGTCATCAGCCGAATCGAGCCGCATGATTCGGTTGAGCGATACAGCGGGCTCGGCGTTGACGTGGTTGAGGGTGAAGCACGCGTGACCTCGCCCTGGACGGTGGAAGTCAACGGAGAAACGATTCGCAGCCGCAACATCGTCATTGCCACGGGCGGGCGGCCCTTCGTTCCGCCGATCGAGGGCATCGACCAGGTCGACTACTACACTTCCGATAATCTGTGGGATATGCGCGAGAAACCGCGCAAGCTGGCGGTGCTGGGCGGCGGGCCTATCGGCTGCGAACTGGCCCAGGCCTTCGCCCGTCTGGGGGTTGCGGTGACCCAGGTAGAGATGCTTCCGCGGATTTTATTGCGTGAAGACCCGGAGGTTTCCGAACTGGTACAGCAGCGATTTGTTGACGAAGGCCTGCGCGTGCTAACGGGTCACACCGCAAAACGTTTCGTCAAGCACGGCGGTAAGGACTTTCTCGTCGCCGAACATGAAAAGACCGAGATTGAAATCGAATTCGATGCGCTGATAGTTGCCGTCGGACGCGCGCCGAGATCCAGCGGATTTGGCCTCGAGGAGATCGGGGTCAGATTGAATCCGAATCGCAGCATCGAGGTAAACGAATATTTGCAGACCAGCATCCCGACGATTTATGCCGCAGGCGATGTTGCCGGGCCTTACCAGTTTACCCACGTCGGCGCGCACCAGGCCTGGTATGCATCGGTCAATTCATTGTTCGGTATCGTCAAGCGCTTCAAGGCGGATTACTCGGTTATCCCCTGGGCCACTTTTACCGAACCGGAAATTGCGCGCGTGGGCTTGAATGAAACCGAGGCGAAAGACCAGGGTATCCAGTACGAGGTAACCCGTTACGGTATCGACGAACTGGATCGCGCGATTGCCGACAGCGAGGCGCATGGCTTCGTCAAGGTGTTAACCGTGCCGGGAAAAGATCGAATTCTTGGCGTGACCATCGTAGGGGAGCATGCCGGAGATCTGATCGCGGAGTATGTTCTGGCAATGCGGCATGGGCTGGGGTTGAATAAAATTCTCGGCACGATTCATATTTACCCAACGCTGGCCGAAGCTAACAAATATGCCGCGGGCGAATGGAAACGCGCGCATGTGCCGCATCGCCTGCTGCAATGGGTTGCCAAATTCCATCGCTGGCGGCTTGAATCCGGCTGAATGACGATTCGATATCAGCCGCCGGTAGCTACATCCAGGTGATGACCGATGCAGCGATGATCTGGGTTTTTTGAAATTCCCTGGCCTCGTTAAACCATTTGGAGTTTTCGCACAGGCATTGATGTTTGTGGCCGTCGACTTTCGAGGCCCCGGGACGCGCTAGTCGCCAGGTGTTCGGCTTCCGCCTCGTCTACCAGCAGCAAGCCGCCGGTCTCGATATGTCTCTCCTTGTGAAACAGTTGATGCGCCCTCCAGGTACAGACCGTGGCGGCCATCAACTGGTTTTCATCGGTTAACAGGGTCTTGCTGTAGTTGAATTTTCCCTGCTTGATGATCAGGTCGTCCTGCTTGAACTGTTCGTCGGGAGAACCATAGAGGCTCAGGGTGATACTGACCATGTCGGTCCAGTGAAACCGAAAGCCGATAAAATTCTTTTCTATCGTGGGTAGCCACCAACCGTCCTGGCGTTCGAAAACAAGCCCGGGTTCGATGCTGACAGCGTACTTGATCAACGCTTTGCCGATGACGGCTAACTCTTCTAATTGCTGAACTTCGTTGAAAATGCTCATAAATCTCGATTCCGCTGGTTAAGTGCAATCAGGCCCTGAATTTTTCGGCTTTTTTGAATTCGATATCCTGGGGTCGCTTTATCTGCAGCATCATCCATGCGTTGGTCGTCTTGTTTCCCCGCATCGCGTTACAGGCCTTTGCCGGGGACTTATAGGGTTTGTTCTTGAAGTAAAACTTGCCGCTTTTCAGGGTGGCGATTTGCCACTCATCGAAGTAGCGAGTTCGTAACTGCGTTCCCGCGGGGAGTTCAACCTGGTCCCAGACGTAGCCGCCGTCACGAAAACCAGCCTGTTCGTCATGTTCGTCGGCGGTTCTCGCGAGAAAATCCTCGATGACGTCATCGATGGCGAGCGGGTAGTTTTCTTTATATCGATCTATCAATTTCATCAATAAATCGTTTTTCAGGGGAACGTATGTTGTATTTTTCATATAATACTCTAAAGAGTACTTTGAAGTACTCAAAAGAGTAGCGATGAAATAAACCCCTGTCAACCGTTTTTACAGAAGCCGATTTTCGTTCGGGTTGAACGACAGTAGCGCCATACGAACGAAGTCGTTTGTCAGCGTTGCGCAGATGGGAGAAAATCGAACCCCGGAGCGGCCACCTGCATTTAATCAATTCTCGACCTGGAGCAAGCAATGAAAATTCTCAATCCCGAAACTGTCGTCAAACCGGCTTCAAGTTATGCCCAGGGCGTGGTTCACGCGGCGGGCGCCGAGCGCATGGTTATCTCCGGGCAGCTGGGGCTGCGACCCGATGGCGTGCTCGAAGTCGGCCTCGAAGCGCAGATGGAGCGCGCCTGGTCCAACCTGTTCGCGGTCATGGCAGCTGGCGGTTTCGAGCGCGAGCACCTGCTGAGGGCAACCATCTATGTAACCCTGTCAGGCCAGGTTGCCGTTTACCGCAAGGTCAGGGACAGGATGCTCGCGGGCCATCTGTGCGCCAACACTTACCTGGAAATTTCCGCTCTGGCGGCGCCCGGGTTTCTGGTCGAGATCGAAGCGGAAGCGGTCAAGGAATAGGCCGCAGTCATGTCCTGGAGGCGACCTTCGAAGGAGAGATCAGAGCGCGGACAACGCCTCGGCTAGTCATGCTGCGAACAATTCGAATCTCCTGTGCAGCGACAGTTCGGGGTCTAGTCCTGATGGTTTTGACTGGACTGTGCGGAGTGGCTCAGGGATTTGATCTGCAGGGTCACCGGGGCGCACGCGGACTGATGCCGGAAAATACCCTGCCGGCTTTTGCCAGGGCGCTTTCCATCGGCGTCAGCACACTGGAAATGGATCTTGCCGTCACCCGCGACCGCCAGGTCGTGGTCATGCATAACCCGCGTTTCGAACCCGAAATTGCGCGAGATACCGATGGCGCCTGGCTGCGGCAAAGCAGCTCCAGCATCCACTCGATGACGCTGGCCGAGGTTAGATCCTTTGACGTCGGTCGCCTGAACCCGGCCAGCAAGTATGCCGAGCAATTCCCGCAACAGCAGGCAATTGACGGCACCCGGGTACCGACCCTGGGCGAAGTGTTCGAACTCGCCAACAAGGCGGCTAACCGCGCGGTGCGATTCAACATTGAAGTCAAAATCAACCCGGAATACCCGCAGTTGACGTTTCCGCCGGACGAGTTTGTGCGCACTGTAGTTGACGTTATCCGCAGCTATGAAATGGAGCACCGGGTTGTGCTGCAGTCATTCGACTGGCGCGCGCTGCAGGTGGTGCAGGATATTGCCCCGAAGATAGCGACATCCTATCTAACCGTTGACCAGGACTGGCTGAGTAACCTGCAGACAGGGATGCCGGGCAAGTCTCCCTGGTTAAGCAATTACGATGTAGACGATTTCGACGGCAGTGCGGCCCGGGCAATCAAGACCGCCGGTGGCCGCATCTGGTCTTCCTACCACGGGGAAGTAAGCGCCCAGGCGATAAAACTGGCGCAGGACCTGGGCCTTTCGGTCAACGTCTGGACCGTAAACGAAAGCGCCCGCATGCGCCAGTTTTATCGCCTGGGCGCTTACTCCCCCGTGGTAGGAAGACCAGGGATCCGGCCACCAGCGGTCTTACCAGGCCGGACTGCCGTCAAATCGTCTACATCGTAATTGCTTAACCAGGGAGACCTGCCCGGCATCCCTGTCTGCAGGTTACTCAGCCAGTCCTGGTCAAGGGTTAGATAGGATGTCGCTATCTTCGGGGCAATATGTGCACCACCTGCAGCGCGCGCCAGTCGAATGACTGCAGCACAACCCGGTGCTCCATTTCATAGCTGCGGATAACGTCAACTACAGTGCGCACAAACTCGTCCGGCGGAAACGTCAACTGCGGATATTCCGGGTTGATTTTGACTTCAATGTTGAATCGCACCGCGCGGTTAGCCGCCTTGTTGGCGAGTTCGAACACTTCGCCCAGGGTCGGTACCCCGGGTGCCGTCGATTGCCTGCTGTTGCGGGAATTGCTCGGCATACTTGCTGGCCGGGTTGCAACCGACGTCAAAGGATCTGAGCCTCGGCCAGCGTCATCGAGTGGATGCTGGAGCTGCTTTGCCGCAGCCAGGCGCCATGCGTATCACGCAATTTCGGGTTCGAAACGCGGGTTATGCATGACCACG
>CAVYHN010000030.1:0-160655 GCA_963768295.1 uncultured Gammaproteobacteria bacterium
CGACTGCCGTCGAGGATGAAGTCCTCGCCGACCGGAATACGACCGTTAATCACCTGTCGCCCCTGGGCGTCGCGTAAATCCAGCACGGCAGTGGGCGCGAACACATCGACCATGATCACACTCAACTCTACCGCTTGCGACTGGTTGCCACTGTCATCGGAGACCTGAAGGGTGAAGCGGTGTCGTCCGACCGGTAGGCTGAAACCTTGCAACAATAGCGAGGAGTTTATCGATGCATCCTGGGTTGTTGCGCGCTGGCCGCCATCCTCGTAAGCCCATTCGAATCTTTCGATCTGGCCGCCGATGTCGGCGGAGCGACTGCCGTCGAGGATGAAGTCCTCGCCCAACGGAATACGACCGTCAGACACCAGTCGTCCCTGGGCGTCGCGTAAATCCAGCACGGCAGTGGGCGCGAACACATCGACCATGATCACACTCAACTCTACCGCTTGCGACTGGTTGCCACTGTCATCGGAGACCTGAAGGGTGAAGCGGTGTCGTCCGACCGGTAGGCTGAAACCTTGCAACAATAGCGAGGAGTTTATCGATGCACCCTGGGTTGTTGCGCGCTGGCCGCCATCCTCGTAAGCCCATTCGAATCTTTCGATCTGGCCGCCGATGTCGGCGGAGCGACTGCCGTCGAGGATGAAGTCCTCGCCCAACGGAATACGACCGTCAGACACCAGTCGTCCCTGGGCGTCGCGTAAATCCAGCACCGCGGTGGGCGCGAACACATCGACCATGATCACACTCAACTCTACCGCTTGCGACTGGTTGCCACTGTCATCGGAGACCTGAAGGGTGAAGCGGTGTCGTCCGACCGGTAGGCTGAAACCTTGCAACAATAGCGAGGAGTTTATCGATGCACCCTGGGTTGTTGCGCGCTGGCCGCCATCCTCGTAAGCCCATTCGAATCTTTCGATCTGGCCGCCGATGTCGGCGGAGCGACTGCCGTCGAGGATGAAGTCCTCGCCCAACGGAATACGACCGTCAGACACCAGTCGTCCCTGGGCGTCGCGTAAATCCAGCACGGCAGTGGGCGCGAACACATCGACCATGATCACACTCAACTCTACCGCTTGCGACTGGTTGCCACTGTCATCGGAGACCTGAAGGGTGAAGCGGTGTCGTCCGACCGGTAGGCTGAAACCTTGCAACAATAGCGAGGAGTTTATCGATGCACCCTGGGTTGTTGCGCGCTGGCCGCCATCCTCGTAAGCCCATTCGAATCTTTCGATCTGGCCGCCGATGTCGGCGGAGCGACTGCCGTCGAGGATGAAGTCCTCGCCCAACGGAATACGACCGTCAGACACCAGTCGTCCCTGGGCGTCGCGTAAATCCAGCACGGCAGTGGGCGCGAACACATCGACCATGATCACACTCAACTCTACCGCTTGCGACTGGTTGCCACTGTCATCGGAGACCTGAAGGGTGAAGCGGTGTCGTCCGACCGGTAGGCTGAAACCTTGCAACAATAGCGAGGAGTTTATCGATGCATCCTGGGTTGTTGCGCGCTGGCCGCCATCCTCGTAAGCCCATTCGAACCTTGAGATCTGGCCGCCGATGTCAGTGGAGCGACTGCCGTCGAGGATGAAGTCCTCGCCGAACGGAATACGACCGTCAGACACCAGTCGTCCCTGGGCGTCGCGTAAATCCAGCACCGCGGTGGGCGCGAACACATCGACCATGATCACACTCAACTCTACCGCTTGCGACTGGTTGCCACTGTCATCGGAGACCTGAAGGGTGAAGCGGTGTCGTCCGACCGGCAGGCTGAAACCTTGCAACAATAGCGAGGAGTTTATCGATGCATCCTGGGTTGTTGCGCGCTGGCCGCCATCCTCGTAAGCCCATTCGAACCTTGAGATCTGGCCGCCGATGTCAGTGGAGCGACTGCCATCGAGGATGAAGTCCTCGCCGAACGGAATACGACCGTCAGACACCAGTCGTCCCTGGGCATCGCGTAAATCCAGCACCGCGGTGGGCGCGAACACATCGACCATGATCACACTCAACTCTACCGCTTGCGACTGGTTGCCACTGTCATCGGAGACCTGAAGGGTGAAGCGGTGTCGTCCGACCGGTAGGCTGAAACCTTGCAACAATAGCGAGGAGTTTATCGATGCATCCTGGGTCGTTAGGCGCTGGCCGCCATCCTCGTAAGCCCATTCGAATCTTGAGATCTGGCCGCCGATGTCGGTGGAGCGCGATCCGTCGAGGATGAAGTCCTGGCCCAACGAAATACGACCATTCTGCACCGGTTGGCCGTTAGCGTCGCGTAAATCCAGGACCGCGGTCGGTAGGCTATCGTCGCGCGACTGAATCACGACGGTGTCGGCCAGGCTGTCCGCGCTGCCGTCATTGACGATGAGTTGCGCGACGAATATCCCCGGCACGTCGGCGACGAAGGATGGGTCAACCGTGGCGTTGCTGTCGAGCGCGGCGGAACTGGCCTGCGGTATCGCTGACAAGGACCAGGAGAAAGTCAGCGGATCGTTGTCGGCGTCGAAGGAGCCGGACCCGTCGAGCTGCACCGGGTCGCCCGGCAAAACCGACTGGTCGGCGCCCGCGTCCGCGACCGGCCGCGAGTTGGCGGTGGTTATCGAAACCGAGTCGGGCAAGCTGTCGTCGCGACCGTCGTTTGTCGTGAGTTCGACGACGTAAATGCCCGGCAGGTCGGCGAAGAACGACGGCGATTCGGCCGCTGGATCGGATAAAGTTGCCGCGCTGTTTGCCGGGACCCCGGTAAAACGCCAACTGAAAGACAGCGGGTCGAGATCAACATCGCTCGAACCGGAACCATCCAGGAATACTGTGTCGCCGAGCATGACTGTCTGATCGACTCCGGCGTTTGCCAGCGGCGGCGTATTCAACGGCGAGGTGACGATCACGACTTCGTCCGGTGCGCTGTCAACCCTGCCGTCGTTGACGATGAGTTCGAAACGGTATTCTCCCGCGCTGTCGGCGACGAAGCCCGGCATGACCGCACCCGGATCGGAAAGCGCGGCCGAGCTTTGCGCGGGCGCGGCGCTAATCGTCCAGGAAAAGGTTAGTGGATCGCCGTCGGCATCGCTCGACTCCGATCCGTCCAGGGTCACCGAATCGCCGGGTGACACCGTCTGATCGCGACCGGCGTTTGCCAGCGGAATCGTGTTCGCCGGCGGTTCCACGCACCGCGCCAGGGTACACATGCCGACGCAACTGCGCGCGTCGAGCACTGTGATCCAGCCATCGCCGTCGGCATCGCGCGGGTCTATGGGTTCGCTCGCCGGCTGGTTTCGCCCCGCGCTTACCAGGCGCACATCGACGATATCGACGTCGTCATCTGCGTCGACATCGCAAACCAGCCCTGCGGCGTACGCCAGGTTCGAGAAAAACAGGAGAAAAATCAACGAAGTAATACGAAATGCAAGAGCCATTGGTGCTTCCCCCGGTGGATTATTGAATGTAATGGCGATTGTCGATCCCTGTTTCTTGTTAGCAGCAGGCTGGTCGACGTTGGCTAGTTGTCAGGCCGCGTTCGCACATACAATTTGTAATAAGCCATCTTTGCCGCGAAAATTTCGTGACGTAGTTCACATTTTAAACGCAAGTCGGCGCTCAGCGCGTCAGTAGTACCAGGACAGTAGTACCAGGATACAGACTAAGAACAAATTCCGGGAACAGCATGCCTGTTCGGCGATGAAGGTCATTTACAGGTCAGTTAGACCAGGTTTTTTGCGGGGAGACGGGTGTCAGAGAGCAATTTTCTCTAATATTAGAAACAATTGCTCTCTGGCACCTATTCCCCTAACAAAACGTTGTACTTCGTTTTGGGAAATGCAGGAATGTTAGACCTGATCCCGTAACTCCCGCGCTGACACCTAATGTCGCTTGCGCCTCGTTCGTTCTCTGAACGGATCTGTCGATCGTTATGACTGGTAGCGGGTCGCTACCACTTTTTGATAAAGGCCCCCGAAGTAGGTTTCCTTCGACCAGGTGAAGGATGCGTCGTCTTCGGCCAGCGCCTTGATCTCCGTTTCCACCAACTCGACCGCGAATGGTTCGAATTTCCGCCAGATAAGGTTCATCAATCCCTTCAGGGGATGAAAGCTGTCTGGCTTGTGATAATCCACGAATATCGCCTTGCCTCCCGGAGCGACATGATCCAGTAGATTATTGACCACCATGCGCTTGTAATTGCTCGGAATTTCATGCAGTAAAAAGAAACAGCAAACTGCATCCGCAGGCCGCGTGCGTATTGTGGCTGCGTCTCCAAGTCGAACCTCGGCCTGTGGAAAGGCCTGTAGTTTTTCCCGGCAAATATCGGCTTGCAACGGAGAAACCTCGACAACCTCGAGACGGCTCGGATTTTTTAGCTTTGCAGCAATTTCAGGTATCAAAGCGCCATATACGTGTGCGCCCTGAAGCACCGTCGCATGTGGGCTAATTTCAGTTAGCAGTGCTTGTTTGAGGCGGTGATTGTTGCCCCATAAAATCAGCCAAACAATGACATCCCGATCCAGTATTTTCGCATTCCATGGATTGAGATACGCCCAGTCGTAGACTTCATGCATATAGGCCGGAACTAAACCTGCTGTGGCCGACGAGATCTTCTTCGGCGCACCCGCGGGAACGGTCTCGGCGGCGTCAATTGGCGTCATGGGTATCGATTCCTGTTTATTAATTGAAAGGAACTATTAATCCGATTCCGCTGATTCGAGGAAACTGTCACGCGGCTCGACCTCGTCGTGTACCAGATTGTAATGACAATCGATACAGGTCATGCCCTTTTCAAGGGCCTCGGTGTGCTGTTTTTGCCCGCGTTTTCGTTCGGGCTTTATCGAAGCCTCTACGTGGCATTCGCGGCAGGTTACACTGTCATTGGCACGAAACCAGTCGCGGGCGGCATAGGCCAACCTGGCTTTCTCGCTGTTCCAGACTTCGGGGTCTTCATAGTCCCGACTGATTTCCCCCCAGATATCACTGATGCCGTTGACCACATGGGTATAGGTCGACTCGACCAGGCCTTTGGGAATATGGCAGTCCGCGCAACCCGGGCGAACGCCGCTGACGGTTGTCTGGTGGGCCGATGTTTTATAGGTTTCCGAGTCTGCAATATAACTCTGCATAGCATGGCAGGATGTGCAGAAAGCATCGGTTGTCGTCAGCTGATCCATTTTTTTCCTGGTTAAAACTCGGTCTTTGCCTTGATGTAAAACTGGTAGTCGTCGATGTCTTCGTTTTCGCTGAGCGGGTAGGCGATATCGATATGCAGGACCTTGGCCGACGCCTGGCGGGTCGATATCAAGCGCAGGCCCATGCCGACATCGCCAAGCCAGACCGGGTTTTCTCCGCTATTCCAGGCCGAGCCAGTCTCGGCAAACACGGCGAAACCGAATTTTACCAGCTGCCATAGATACACGTTGAAATACACCCGCCGTTCCGCGGAAAGGGTCAACGCCCGCTCGCCGTTTTGGAAGCGCACCGGATAGCCCTTCAAACCGGAATCGCCACCGATCTCGATGCGGTTGAACAGCTCGGGGTTTTGCATCGTTTCCAGCCTGCTGCTGAACACGTAACTGTGATTAAGCCCGCGAAAGTTGAACAGCTTTGCTTCCACTGAAAACCTGCCGCTGTCGTCGATCGTTTTGTTGGATTCAAAGTTCATCCCCAGGTCGACGAGGCCGAGAGTATTGGTTGTAACGAAACTTCCGAAACTGTAATCAAGCGCCAGTACAATGCCTTCCTGGGTCGACTCGTAGGCCTGGTCCTTCCAGCCGACCCTGGTTCTCAAACTGGTTCCGAGCCTGATATCCTCGGTGATACCCATCACCCGGAAGTTCACTCTTTCCACATATTTGACCTGTAAAATCTCGTACTCGAAAAACGGGTAGTACTTGTCCACGTTTTCCGGGATCTCCAGGCCCGGGTTATCCACCGTCTGGTATCTCAGCCTGTTGGCAAACCACCCCAGGCGATACCTGGAAACCGAGCCGTTGACCAGGCCGTCGGACCAGCCATAGGTCGCCAGCAGCGATTCGTTTTTCTCGCCCACTTTTCCAATTTCGTCACCCTCTTCATAGACCGGGTTTTCCTCTTCGAGCGAAGTTGCCCGGGCCGACCAGGCATAATTAGAATCCTGCTCTATAAACGGGCGGTCCAGGCTTGCCTCGTACAGGTGACCGTCACTGTTGTCCGCAAGCTCCACTCTCAGGATCTTGAAGTCGCCGAGCCAGTTGCTGTCCCGGAAGACGAATGCATCCGAGTCCCGCTCCTCGTCGGAATCCGACAGGATTTTTAGTTCGGTTCCCAGGCCGAGCAGATTGGACTCCTGGATTTCGAAAGTCGTGCGTGTCTCCCCGCCAGAGCGACTGGCGGTGATGCTCGGCGTCAGGGTCCAGTTATCCGTGGTTGTGACGGTCAGTTTCACGCCTTCCCCGCAGACTTCCTCCGCGGTAATTTTTGCGTCATGGATATAGTTCTGCCTGCGCAACAGGCGCTCGGTCTCCTTTATCGATAGCTCTTCGTAGCCCTCTCCGGGACGGAACAACAGTTGATCCTCGATCGTTTTTTTGCGCGTATTGATATGTAGTCGATTGGCCAACCTGTGAATCAGTAAATTTTCCTCTTCCCGTTCCAGGTCGAAGATGTCGCCGTTGTCGACCGTGACCTCGACAATGGGTAATCCCTCGAGGCTCTGGCCTTGTGCTGCGCAGTCCTGTGCCGACGAATGCCCGGGAATCGCCAGCAACGGGCAAGTCACGATAGCTGCATACAGCGCCTGTCTGTACTTCAGGAAATTGCCGAACCCCGTACTCAATCTGCAGGCCACAGACGTCCCCCGGACAAAAAGCGCAAGTCATTCATCACAGGGTTGGCAAGAACGAGCAGGGGCTTCCCGCTTCTTATTATTGGTTGGTCGAATCATTGGTGCGTGATTGTACAAAATCAGGAAGCTAACCGGGGCAGAACTTGGTAATTTTACGTATAAAAAAATGAATCATGGTAACTGACCGTAGGCCCGTAATTCGAGCCACCTTGAATGTGGGATTTTCCAGTATTGGTCTATGGGCGACCTATAGGCTTAATAGTCCACGGTCCCATAGCCGAAAAACTGCGTAACTTACTGAAATTAGGAACAATTGTTCTCTGACACCTATTTCCCTCCAGATTAAATTTGTGTATACGGCCGAATGTCCACCTGAAAATCGCTGAGCTTGAGCAATCGATTTAAATCTGCGCATGCCTCGCTCCTAATCCTGGCTGATTAGTGCGAAAGCTCAGCGCATTGAGTTATGTCGGTGTGGCGATAAGCGTAAATTCAGCCATTTCACTGCACCAGATTTGATGGCCGCAACAAAAAGGTTTGCCCTGTGAATCAAAAATAACTGAATCCATTTGCATACCGAAGGGTGCGCTGTCAGGTGCAAATAACTTTTTGTCTTCAGCTGAAATTTCAACGCATCGAATAGTTACTTTGCTTTTGCTTCCGACAACACCATAGCGGCTTTCGTGCAGCAACATGGATGACTGACTGAGATCCTGTTCGAGTAGATCAGGGAATCGTTCCGCTATCGCTATTTCTTCCTCAGCCAGTACGGATAGACCGTCAACCTTAAAGACCCGCTTATAGACGTGAACCAGAGAACCCGTATCAATCGCAAGCTTCCTGGCAATTTGTTCATCAGCACCTTCAGTTGAAGTAGATATGACCTCAATCGATAAATTTATTGAATCGCGAAGTGCCTGTGCGGCAAAGCTCAGCGTTGTCCCAACATCATAGTTCAGGCGTCGATCGGCAACGTATCGTCCCAGGCGCCCTTTACGATAGGCATAACCGGCATTTTCGACTTCGACGAGCGCCTGTCGTGCTGTCATTCGACTTATTCCTAGCTGGTCCGCCAGCATTCGTTCTGACGGTAGCGCGTCGTGAGGTTTTAATGCACCATTTTTTATTTGGCCAACCAGTTTGTCGCGCGTGCGTAAATAAATAGGCAAATTTGCTGGTTTAGTGTTCATTATTGTTGACGTCCGCATTGATATGTTGGTATATACCAGAAAAACCAGACCGAGTCATCGACAGATGCGACAGCTTTATTCAAGTATCAGCAGAGCAGACAATGAGTAAGACTATTCCGCAACAGACACAAACGATCATTATTGGCGGTGGTATCGTTGGATGTTCAGTCGCCTATCATCTCGCCAAAGCGAAGCATGAAGTTGTACTGCTGGAACGCAAGCAATTGACCTCCGGCTCTACCTGGCACGCAGCCGGGCTGGTCAGCCAGTTTCATGGGTTTCCCTGTGTGACCAGGCTGGCCTGTTATAGCATCGAGCTCATGCAACAACTCGAGGCTGAGACCGGCCAATCCACTGGCTTCAGAAATGTAGGTGCAACCGCGGTAGCCATGAATGAAGCTCGGCGGGAAGAGTTACGCCGTCGTAAAGATGTCGCCATCAGCCAGGGTATCGAGGTACAAACGCTTAACCTGGACGAATTGAGTCAGCAGTGGCCGCTGTTAAAAACAGATGGCATTCTCGAAGCAATTCATTTTCCTAATGATGGGCAAACCAACCCGATCGATACAACCATGGCACTGGCCAAAGGCGCCAGATCGGCGGGTGCTCAGATTTTTGAAAATACCGAGGTCACCCGATTACTCGTTGAGAAAGCCAGGGCGATTGGAGTAGAAACACCGGCAGGAACAATCAAAGCAGATAATGTCGTCAACTGTACTGGCATTTGGGGTAAAGCCTTCGCCGATTCTTGCGGTACGCATTTACCGATTCAACACAACCAGCATTTTTACATTGTGACCGACCCTATTGAGGGGTTTCGCGACCCTACGCCGGTACTGCGTATTTACGATGAACAAGCTTATTACAAAGAAGATGCCGGTAAACTAATGATTGGCTTTGCCGAGCTCAACGGAATTTCCTGGAATCCCGAGGGAGGCATCCCTGGTGACTTTGAATTCGATGAACTCCCCTATCCCGAAGACCACCTCGACGCCGTTTTGGAAAAATGCATCGAACGTGTGCCCGTTCTCGCTGATGTGGGCATTAGAACCTTTTTCAATGGACCGGAGGGTTACACACCCGACGGGCGTTACTATCTTGGCGAAGACCCTAATATCGAAAAGTTATTTGTTGCAGCCGGGTTTAATTCTAGCGGGATTCAAAATGGCCCTGGCGCGGGAATGGCTCTGGCCGAGTGGATAATCAAGGGTCATGCCCCCGGCGATCTTGTTGATGTGGATGTCCGACGCGTGCAACCTTTTCAGGCAAACCGCGAATATCTTTTAGCGCGGGGACCGGAGACATTAAGTGAAACTTATGCCATGCACTGGCCCTATAAACAAAGAGCTAGCATGCGTGGTTTACGTCGTTCGCCAATACATGAACAGATGAAGCAGGCCGGTGCGGTGTTTGGCGAATCTGCCGGATGGGAGCGTCCAATGTGGTTTGCGCCCGAAGGCGTCAAGGCAGAATACGAGTATGGATACAATCAAACAACCTGGTTTAAATACTGGAAGACTGAACACAAGGCTGTTCGCGAGGATCTTGGCCTGGTCGATCTCAGCCCGTTTTGCAAAATTCTCGTCGAAGGTGGTGATGCCGAAAGAATACTGCAGCGAATCTGTAGCAATAACGTCGCAGTTGATCCAGGTCGCATTGTCTACACGCAATGGTTGAACGAGCGCGCCGGCATCGAAGCCGACGTTACCGTTGCGCGTTTGGGCGAAACAACTTATCTGGTGATGACATCGGCGGCTACTGGACTACCGGAACAGGCATGGCTGCGTAAAAACATCCCGCAAGACGCCAAAGTGAATATCACCGACATCAGTTCATCGCAAGCTGCATTAGGAATCAGTGGCCCCAGGGCGCGCGATTTTCTCGCTGCCTATACCGAGTCAGACATGTCAAATGATGCTTTTCCATTCAGCACCAGCCAGGACGTTCAAATTGGCCCCATTCCAGTACGAGCACAACGAATCAGCTATACCGGGGAATGTGGCTGGGAACTTTTTGTCGACGCCGCTTTTGCACCCTGTCTATTCGAGTTATTGATGTCTGGTGAAAGAGCCGTAGCACCAAAATTGGTTGGGTTTCACGCAGCTGAATCCTTACGAACTGAAAAAGCCTACCGACACTGGGGGCATGACATTGGTTACACTGACACACCGTTTGAAAGCGGTTTGATGTTTGCCAGTAAAATGAACAAGCCTGATGGCTTTATCGGCATTGAAGCGCTGCAAAAGCGCATCAACGAAGGTAGCAATCGGCGGCTGGTACAATTTTTACTCGAAGCAAATGAGAAATTTCTTTATCACAATGAGCCTGTCTATCTAAATGATCAACTGGTCGGATCAATCACAACCGGCACCTATGGGCATACTCTTGGGGGACCGGTAGGGTTAGGCTGGATCAGCATGCCAGCGAACATTCCCGATACTGAACTGGAAGATCAACAATACGCACTGCTGGTTGCCGGTGAAAAAGTACGAGCCCGCGCTAGTCTTCTAGCTATGTACGATCCGAAAAATGAAAAAATTCGGCATTAATATCACAGAGCATTCATCTTCATGACTACCCTGTCAACGACTCAAGTTAATCAATTTAATAAAGACGGATATCTATACCTGGAAAATGCGATTCCAGCAGACAAGCTATTGACCTTGCAACTGGAATTTCAGCAATGGGTAGAGGAAAGTAAAGAATATGACCAGCCTTATGGCCTAACCATCGATAATCGCCCCCGTTTTGATATCGAACCGGGACATTGTCCAGATAAACCGGCTTTACGCCGCATCTCTTCACCGATAGAAATTTCCGATGCCTATCTCGATGTCATGCGTAATAATTCTGCGCTCGATGCTGTGGTCGATATTCTGGGCCCAAATATTAAATTCGAAAATGCCAAAATCAATTCAAAGCAACCCGGCGCAGCGACGCAGATAAAATACCATCAGGACTTCCTCTTTGAGCCGCACACCAACGACGATATGATTACGGTGTTGTTTTTTATCGATGAGGTCACCGAGGAGAATGGCCCGCTGGAAGTAGTACCAGGCACGCATAAAGGTCAACTCCATGAGCACTGGCATGATGGCGTTTTCACTGGATCAGTCTCGGATACTGTCGCTGCTGGATTAAAATCACGGGCTATTCCATGTTATGGTTCGGCCGGCTCCGCCTGCCTGATGCACACTAGACTCTTGCATGGTTCAGCCCCGAATCTTTCGCAGAACCCGCGTACCATATTTATATGTGAATACACGGCCGAGGATGCGTATCCATTGCAAACCAACCATATCCCGAGCAAATACATGTATGAAATTGTACGCGGGGAGTGCAGTCATCAAGTACGATGCAGTGATTACTCAATGAAATTCCCCGAGGTTCCGACTGGAGCTTCATTTTTTGAACAGCAGGCAAAAGCGAATAATTAATGTCCCAATCTACACCACCACGTGGATTTCCTGTCGACGAATTTGAAGCCAGGCTCGCTAAGGCCCAGGTCGAAATGCATGTCAGCGAAATGGATGGCATCGTACTCACCATGCCGCAAAATTTCCGCTACTTTTCGGGATTTAATTCACAGTTCTGGGAAAGCCCTACACGACCTTTCTTTCTGGTCGTTCCTCGTGAAGGTCTGCCCATTGCGGTAATACCGACCATCGGTGGTCCTGCAATGGAAACAACCTGGATTAGCGACACTCGCACCTGGCCGGCACCCTGTCCTGAAGACGATGGCATCAGCTTGTTGGATGAGGTACTGACATCGCTTCCTCGACGCTTTGGAAAAATTGGTTGGGAAATGGGGCGTGAGTCCATCATTCGAATGCCAATTCTTGATTTTGACCGGCTCAGAAAGAATATCTCGGGGCTGGAATTTGTTGATGGCTCGGCCCTGATCTGGGGATTGCGCATGGTCAAATCGGATCGCGAGATCGCCAAGGTTCGGGAAGCCTGCCGCATTGGCAGTGATTCTTTCGATCTGTTTCTAGAGAAGGTTCGTTACGGCGACACCGAAGTCGACATGGCCCGCGAGTTTCGCAAAGTTGCATTTGAATGCGGAGCCGACAACGCAGCTTTCGTATCCGTATGTTCTGGCCCTGGCGGGTATGCCCAGGTCATTGTCGGTCCACAGGAAACGCCGCAAACTGATGGGCAAATCATGTTTATCGATACCGGTTTACAGTTTGACGCCTACTTCTGCGATTTTGATCGCAATTTTGCATTCGGCCACATCAGTGACGATGCAAAACGCGCCCACGAAGCGGTGTGGGATGCAACACAAGCAGGCATCAATGCTGCAAGACCCGGTATAACGTCTGAAGATTTGTGGGCAGCGCAAAACAAAGTACTAGAAGCCGCGGGTGCCAAATCGGGAAACAATGTCGGTCGCTCCGGTCATGGCCTGGGCATGCACCTCACCGAACCACCATCAAATATGCCGGGTGATAGAACCTTGTTAAAACCGGGCATGGTGATGACGATAGAACCCGGCATGGAATACACACCCGGGAAGATGATCGTGCACGAAGAGAATCTGGTTATTACCGAAGATGGTTGCGAACTGTTAACCAGGCGCGCTCCCAAAGAAATGCCGGTAGTTCTCGAGTAAAAGCTTTTTTACCATGCTGGGTGAGGCTGCCCTGTTCAGCTAGCCGCAGGACAACTTTTTTCGCCTATTTTCTTCAAACTCTAAGCAGCAACAAGAATTCGAGATTGTGAACACCACGCTCGCCAGGCAATGTACCCGCAAGCGGAACGTTACCGAATCGTTGGAATTTACTTAACTAATTGAATGTCATTCGAATATCGGATCGAGTGAGCAAAACCTGGAAGAAATAAATGGTGCCCAGGGGCGGAATCAACCGGTCCGCGTTCGGCACCGACACGAGGATTTTCAGTCGCCGTCCCAACCAGCGATTTCAAACCGCCTAAATCCACGGACCAATAGACACATAGTCCACGGGTCCGTGGCCGAAAATCGCCGTAACCGATTGATTTTGAAGGGAAAGGGTGGTGGGCCCGGGAGGACTTGAACCTCCGACCAATGGATTATGAGTCCACTGCTCTAACCAACTGAGCTACAGGCCCCCTGACTTGTCTTTTTCGCGCCATGCGGCGTTGGATTTGTCGTGCGCTTGGTCACATGGCATTAAGCCATGCTCCCGGCGCGCTCGACAAATCCGCCTTGCCTGGCACAAAAAATCCTGCGTCAGGTTTCGACGCAGGGTAATTCTTCGATCTCAATCGTGCGCTTGGTCACATGGCATTAAGCCATGCTCCCGGCGCGCTCGACAAATCCGCCTTGCCTGGCGAAATATCCTGCGTCAGTGTTCAGACGAAGAAATTTGTCATTCCGGCGAAAGCCGGAATCCAGTCTGACTATCGTGCTCGTAGAGCACACTTCTATCTTACGGAAGCGGTGGTCCGACGAATCCGAATCTTATACTGCCTTGGCAAATTTGCAAGATTCCTGCTTGCGCATGAAAGACTTTTATTGCTGAATCCCGCGGTCAAGCCGCGGGATGACAATTAGCGCCGCGGGATGACAGTTGTTTTGGGATGACAGGGATTAGTCGGCGTCGATGAAGCTGCGAAGTTGTTCGGAACGGCTGGGGTGACGCAGCTTGCGCAGGGCCTTGGCTTCGATCTGGCGTATGCGTTCACGGGTGACGTCGAACTGTTTGCCGACTTCTTCCAGCGTGTGGTCGGTGTTCATGTCGATGCCGAAGCGCATGCGCAGCACCTTGGCCTCGCGCGGGGTCAGGCTCGACAGGATTTCACGCGTCGATTCGGACAGTCCGGCGTTGGTTGCGGTGTCGGCCGGCAGCAGCACGTTGGTGTCCTCGATGAAATCGCCCAGGTTCGAATCCTCGTCGTCGCCGATCGGGGTTGCCATCGAAATCGGTTCCTTGGAGATCTTCAGCACCTTGCGCACCTTGTCTTCGGGCAGATCCATGCGCTCGGCCAGTTCTTCCGGCTGCGGGTCACGTCCGAGTTCCTGCAGCATCTGGCGCGAGATGCGGTTCAGCTTGTTGATGGTTTCGATCATGTGCACCGGAATGCGAATGGTGCGTGCCTGGTCGGCGATGGAGCGGGTGATCGCCTGGCGAATCCACCAGGTGGCGTAAGTCGAGAACTTGTAACCACGACGGTATTCGAACTTGTCGACCGCTTTCATCAGGCCGATGTTGCCTTCCTGGATCAGGTCGAGGAACTGCAAACCGCGGTTGGTGTATTTCTTCGCGATAGAGATAACCAGGCGCAGGTTGGCCTCGATCATTTCCTTTTTCGCGCGCCGCGCCTTGGCTTCGCCGATCGACATCTTGCGATTGATTTCCTTGATATCGTGGATCGACAGGTGCGAATCTTGCTCAAGCTTTTTCAGGCGCTTCTGGTAGCGCAGGATTTCTTCCCTGCAGCCTTCCAGCGCCTTGGAGTATTTCTCGCCCGATTTCAGGTGGTTATTTATCCAGTTCAGGTTGGTTTCGTTTGCCTTGAAGGTCTCGATAAAGGTCTTGCGCGGCATTTGTGCCTGCTTGACGCAAAGATCGAGAATGGTGCGCTCGTTGCTGCGAATACGGTTGATGACGTCTTTCAGGTTAACGCTCAGGCGGTCGATGAACAGCGGCAGCAGCTTGATTTCCATCAGCTCCTTGACTGCGCGGTTCATGTTGCGCTCGTAACCCTTTTCGTCGTTCTTCGGAATACAGTTCATCGCGCGGTTGAAGGCGCGCTCGATCGTGGTGAAGCGCTTTTCCGCCTCCTCGGGATCGGGGCCTGTATCATCGACCTCGGCATCGTCGTCATCGTCGCTGGCCTGTGCAGCCGCCGGTAAGGGAATCGAGTTCGGATCTTCTTCCGGATCGACAAAGCCAACCAGGATGTCGCTGAGCTTGGCTTCTTCCTCGCGCACCTCGTCGTAGCGTGCGATTATCAGGCGCATCGTATCCGGATAGCGAGCCAGCGAGCTCATCGCCTGGTTAAGGCCATTTTCGATGCGGCGCGCAATCTTGATCTCACCTTCGCGGGTCAGCAGTTCGACAGTACCCATTTCGCGCATGTACATGCGCACCGGGTCGGTGGTGCGACCGAATTCGCTATCGAGCGAGGCTAGCGCAGCGGCGGCTTCTTCGGCAGCGTCTTCATCCGGCTCGGTTTCGGTATCACTCAGGATATCGGCTGTTTCCGTAGGCGCCGATTCATGGACCTTGATCCCCATGTCATTGATCATGCGGATAATGTCTTCGATCTGTTCCGGCTCGACAATGCCTTCGGGCAGATGGTCATTGACTTCGGTATAGGTTAGAAAACCCTGTTCTTTGCCCTTGGCAATGAGTTCTTTTAGCCGGGATTGCTGGTCTTGATCCATGGTGCCTCGAAATTAATCAGGGTTGCGGGGTAACAGTACAGTATATAAGACTATTTTAGCTTTTTCCAAGTTAACTGCTTGCCTTTGGTTGATTTGTGAACAAATTTTTATGCTCGAGTTTTTCCGCATCGGTGAGGCCAGTCCCCGACTGCAACTTTGTAATCAACAGCTTTTGGCGGTGGTCAATATACTGTTTTTGCAGGCTTTGTAAACAATCGGCGAACATCCGTTCGAGGCTCTCATCGTCTTCCACCGGTGGCTCCATCATGGCGAGTTTGTAAAGATGGCTTTCATGCTCGTCCCCGCGGAAGCGGTCTAGCAGGTTCTGCGTGCTGATTTCAGGCTCGTCATGGATACGGTCGAGGATCTTGAGCAGCAGGTCGACACCGGGAATATTGCTGTCGGCCAATTCGTGATGGTTGCCGGTGGAAATAGCCAGCGCGGGCTTCTTCAGCAACAGGTTGATTGCGAGCCGGGTAGGGGTCCAATGCTGCTCGGGCAGGCGGGTGCTGGCCGGCTTCTCGGGCTTGTCGGCACCGAGCAGGCGCAACATGCGGCCGTCAATTTTCTGTCCCAGGCGTTGCTCGATTTCGCCGAGGATCTGATCTTTCAGGCTTTGCAGCGGGATCTGACCGAAGTAGGGGCGCAGGCGATCGAGGAACTGGGCGCGGCCTTCGAGCGTGTTGATATTGCATTCGATCAGCAGGTTCTGGAACAGGTACTGGGTCAGCGTGGAGGCCTGCTCGACCTGCTGCTCGAAGGCACCCTGGCCGAATTCGCTGATATAGCTGTCCGGGTCCTGGCCTTCCGGCAGGAACAGGAACCGCGCCAGACGACCTTCCTTGAGCGATGACAGGCATTGCTCGAGCGAACGCCATGCGGCCTTCTTGCCCGCGGCGTCGCCGTCGAAACAGAACACCAGGTTCTTGCAGACGCGGAATAGCGATTCGATCTGGTGGTTGTTGATCGCGGTGCCGAGCGTCGCGACCGCGGTTTTGACGCCGTGCTCGGCGAGCGCGACGACGTCCATGTAACCCTCGGTGATATACACCCGGTCGATGTTGGTGACCGCTTTTTTCAGTTCATACAGGCCGTAGATTTCGTCGCTCTTGTGAAACAGCGGTGACTCCGGCGAATTCAGGTATTTCGGATTGTCTTCGGGATTGATCACGCGGCCGCCAAAGGCGATGCAGCGCCCGCGCCGGTCACGGATCGGGAACATCAGGCGATGGCGGAAGCGGTCGTACTGCTTGCCGTCGTCTTTTTTGACCAGCATGCCGCTATCGACCAGCATTTTTTCATCGCCGGCGAGGTTGTTCCAGCCCGGTGGCGCGTAGCCGATGCCGAAGATCTTCGCGGTCTGGCCGCTGATGCCGCGATTCTTCAGATAGTCGATGGCTTCCTGCGACTGCTTCAGCTGTTCCTGGTAGAAATCCGAGCATTTTTCCATCGCCTGGAACATCGGCTCGAGCGTCTGCTGGGCCGGTTTCGCGGGCGCGCTGCCCTGTTCGTAGGGTACGTCCATGCCCAGCGTTGCCGCCAGCGACTCGATCGCTTCAACGAATTCCATGTGGTCGTAGTCCATCAGAAACCCGACCGCGTTGCCGGATTTCTGGCAACCGAAGCAGTGGTAGAACTGTTTGCCCGGGCTGACCGAGAAGGAGGGGGATTTCTCGCCGTGGAATGGGCAGCAGGCCCAGAATTCGCGACCTTTCTTTTTCAGCGGCACGCGGCTGTCGATCACCTCGACGATATCTATCCGGTTCAACAGGTCGTCGATGAAATTGCGTGGAATGAGGCCAGCCATGAATTCGCGTGCGGTGTCCAGTGGTCAGGAAGCGAATATTCTCGCACGATTCCGCGGGCGGCACTATCGTGGCGCAGTCGTATTTTGAACCGCCTGGCGAGTATTATCCCGGTGATTGCGAGGAGCTTCGCCGGGATGGCATTTTTCCGCGTCTGCAGCCTGGCGTGCTAGCGCGGCAGCTCAGTGTGCCCCATCAGGTACCTGTCCACCGAGCGAGCCGCCTGGCGTCCTTCGCGAATGGCCCACACCACCAGCGATTGTCCCCGGCGCGCGTCGCCGCAGGCGAATACCGTGTCGATCGACGTCCGGTAATCGGCCTCGCTGGCCTGGACGTTGCCCCGTTGGTCGAGTTCGATCCCGAGTTGGGTCAACAAGCCCTCGTGAACCGGATGCACAAAACCCATCGCCAGCAGGATCAGGTCCGTTTCGATGGTGAATTCGCTGCCCTCGATCTCGGACATCCGCCATTCCCCTTTTTCGTCCTGCTTCCATTCCAGCCGAACCAGTTCGAGCCCGGTGACGACCCCGTTCTCGCTCTTGATCGAGCGCGTGGCCACTGACCAGTCCCGCTCGCAGCCCTCGTGGTGCGAAGTCGAGGTGCGCAGCTTGAGCGGCCAGTTGGGCCAGGTTAGCAGCTTATCCTCGTGCTCCGGCGGGCGCGGCATGATTTCGAGCTGGGTGACGCTGGCGGCACTCTGGCGGTTGGAGGTGCCGACGCAGTCGGCGCCGGTGTCGCCGCCGCCGATGACGATGACGTGCTTGCCGGTGGCAAGGATCTCGTCGTGGTTGAAGGCTTCGCCGCCGACTCGCCTGTTTTGCTGGATCAGGAAGTCCATTGCGAAATGCACGCCCGCGGCTTCGCGTCCGGGAATCTCGAGGTCGCGCGGTTTTTCCGAACCGCAGGCGAGCACGATCGCATCGTAGTCGCGCAAAAGGCCATCCACGGGCACGTTGCCGCCGATATGACTGTTGGGACGGAAACGAATGCCTTCCGCCTGCATTTGCGCGACCCGGCGGTCGACCTTGTCCGCTTCCATTTTGAAGTCAGGAATCCCGTAGCGCAGCAATCCGCCCATACGACGATTCTTTTCGAACACGGCGACTCGATGGCCGGTGCGCGCCAGTTGCTGGGCACAGGCGAGGCCCGCCGGTCCGGAGCCGATGACGGCGACGCGTTTGCCGCTCTTGCGGGCCGGAACCTGCGGTTCGACCCAGCCTTCCTGCCAGCCGCGATCGATGATCGCGCATTCGATGGTCTTGATCGTCACCGGCTCGTCGTCGAGATTCAGCGTGCACGACTCTTCGCAGGGCGCCGGACACAGCCGTCCGGTGAACTCGGGAAAGTTGTTGGTCGAGTGCAGTACCTCGAGCGCCTCGCGCCAGTTATCTTTGTAGACCAGGTCATTCCATTCGGGAATGATGTTGTTGACCGGGCAGCCGTCGTGACAAAACGGAATGCCACAGTCCATGCAGCGCGCCGCCTGGTCGCGGGTTGCCTCGTCTCCCAGCGGGATGACGAACTCATTGTAGTGCTTGAGTCGATCGGCAACTGCGGCGTAGCCGCGGTCGTGACGGTGGATATCGATGAATCCTGTAGCCTTACCCATGGTTAAACCTCTCGTTAGTGCGCGCGCGGTCAGGCGCCGATGGCGACGCTGACGCCCGTTTCTGCGCGCGCCTGGTCCTGCATTTTCTGCAACGCCTTGCGGTATTCGACCGGCATGACCTTGACAAAGCGGGTGCGATACTGGTTCCAGTCGTCGAGGATTTCGGCCGCCTTCTGCGCTGTTGGTATGACGGTGATGCGTTTCGATCAGCGTTTTCAGCCGCACTTCGTCGTGGCGCGTCAGGTCATGCATGATGTCGACCAGGCCGTGTCCTTCGAGATCGCCGCCCTGGTGTTCGAGTCGCTCCGCCGCTTCGTCTTCGGCGGTGACCGGCTCGAGTTCGACCATGGCGAGGTTGCAGCGCTTTTCGAACATGCCGTCATCGTCGAGTACGTAGGCGACGCCGCCGCTCATGCCGGCGGCGAAGTTTCTACCGGTGTGCCCGAGCACCACCACGCAACCCCCGGTCATGTATTCGCAGCCGTGATCGCCGACGCCTTCAACGACCGCGGTAGCGCCGGAGTTGCGCACGCAGAAGCGTTCGCCGGCGACGCCGGAGAAGAACGCTTCACCGGAAATCGAACCGTACAGCACCGTGTTGCCGACGATGATGTTGTCGTCCGCCGCGAGCTTCGATTCGGCCGGCGGGTAGACGATGATGCGTCCGCCGGAAAGTCCCTTGCCGGTGTAGTCGTTGGCTTCGCCGGCGAGTTCCAGGGTGACGCCGGCGGCGAGAAACGCACCGAAGCTCTGCCCGCCGTTACCCCGGGCCTTGATCTGAATGCTGTTGTCCGGCAGACCCGCATGACCGTAGCGCCGCGCGATTTCACCGGACAGCATCGAGCCAACCGTGCGGTTGACGTTGGCGACGACGACGTCGTCGAGGACGACCGCTTCGCCGTTGTCGAGGGCCGCGGCCGCTGCGGCGATGAGCTGGTGATCGAGCGCCTTGTCGAGGCCGTGATCCTGTTCCTCGCAATTGTAGATCGCGACGCCACTAGCGGCTTGCGGCACGTTGAATATGCCGCTGAAATCGAGGCCTTTCGCCTTCCAGTGATCGACTGCCTTACCGACGTCGAGGCGATCGGCATGGCCGATCATTTCTCTGTAGCTGCGGTAGCCGAGCCTGGCCATCCATTCGCGCACTTCCTCGGCGACGAACATGAAAAAGTTCACCAGGTCTTCCGGCTTGGCGGTAAAGCGCTTGCGCAGCTCCGGGTCCTGGGTTGCGACACCCACCGGGCAGGTGTTGAGATGGCATTTGCGCATCATGATGCAACCCTCGGCAATCAGCGCGATGGTGCCGAAGCCGATTTCGTCGGCGCCCAGCAGCGCCGCCACGATGATATCGCGACCGCTGCGCATGCCGCCGTCGGCCTGTACCGCGATGCGTCCGCGCAGGTCGTTGAGCACCAGCGTCTGGTGGGTTTCGGCCAGCCCGATTTCCCACTCCGAGCCAGCGTTCATCGTCGATGTCAACGGGCTGGCGCCGGTACCGCCCTCGGAGCCGGAAATGAGCACGTGGTCGGCATGCGCCTTGGAAACGCCGGCCGCGACGGTGCCGACACCGATTTCGGAGACCAGCTTGACGCTGATCCGGGCTTGCGGATTGACGTTCTTCAAATCGTGAATCAGTTGCGCCAGATCCTCGATCGAATAGATGTCATGATGCGGCGGCGGCGAAATCAGCCCGACGCCGGGGGTCGAATGGCGCACGCGGGCGATCCAGTCATTGACCTTGTGTCCCGGTAACTGACCGCCTTCACCGGGCTTGGCGCCCTGGGCCATCTTGATCTGGATGTCGTCCGCGTTTACCAGGTATTCGGCGGTGACGCCGAAGCGCCCGGAGGCGATCTGCTTGACCCGCGAGCGCATCGAATCGCCGTTCGGCAGGGTCGCGAAACGTTCCGCTTCTTCGCCGCCTTCACCGGTATTGGAGCGTCCGCCGATACGGTTCATCGCGATCGCGAGGGTGGTGTGCGCTTCCCACGAGATCGAACCGAAAGACATCGCCCCGGTGGCAAAGCGTTTGACGATTTCACTGGCTGGCTCGACTTCGTCGAGCGGCACGGGTTCGCGGTCGAACTTGAACTCGAACAGGCCACGCAGGTTTTTCACCCGATCGCCGGGGCGGTTCATCAGATCGCTGTATTCCTTGTACATTTCATAGTCGCCGGAGCGTACGGCGTGTTGCAGCAGGGAAATGGTTTGCGGGGTCCAGGCGTGCTTTTCTCCGCGGTGGCGGTAGGCCAGTTCGCCGCCGATATCGAGCGCGTCGCGCAGCATCGGCTCGTCGCCGTAGGCCGCCTTGTGACGGCGAGCCGTCTCCTCGGCCACCTCGGCGAGCCCGATCCCCTCGACCGCCGTCGCGGTGCCGGTGAAATACTTGTCGACCAGCGCGCTGCCGAGGCCGACCGCGTCGAAAATCTGCGCGCCGCAATAAGACTGGTAGGTCGAAATGCCCATCTTCGACATCACTTTCAGGATGCCCTTGTTGATCGCCTTGATGTAGCGGCTATGGGCCTCGTCAACATCGATTTCGTTGTCGAGGCCTGGCACCATGTGGCTAATGCTGTCGAGCGCCAGGTAGGGGTTGATCGCCTCGGCGCCGTAACCGGCGAGCAGGCAGAAATCGTGCACCCGGCGCGCTTCGCCGGTCTCGACCACGATGCCGACATCGGTGCGCAGACCGTGGCGGATCAGGTAGTGGTGCACCGCGCCGGTCGCGAGCAGCGACGGGATCGCGATCGAGTCGGTATCGACGGCCCGGTCCGACAGGATGAGAATGTTGAAACCGCTTTCCTCGACCAGTTTGCCGGCTCGCTTGCACAGCCGGTCGATGGCCGCTTCCATGCCGGCCGCGCCTTCTTTCGCCGGGTAGACGATATCGAGCGTGTAAGTCCTGAAGGTGCTCTGTTCGAAGTCTTCGATGCGGCGGATCTTCTCGAGGTCCACGCTGGAGAGGATCGGTTGATGCACTTCCAGCCGCTTGTGCTTGCCGCCGGACTTGAGGTCGAGCAGGTTCGGCCGCGGACCGATCAGTGACACCAGCGACATGACCAGTTCCTCGCGGATCGGGTCGATCGGTGGATTGGTTACCTGCGCAAAATTCTGCTTGAAGTAGTCGAACAGGTTCTTGGCCCGGTGCGACAGCACGGCCGGCGGAATATCGCGACCCATGGCGCTAACCGGGTCCTGGCCGGTGCCGGCCATCGGTTTGAGGAAAAACTCGATGTCTTCGCGCGTGTAGCCGAAGGCTTGCTGGCAATCGAGCAGCGTCGACGAGTCGGGGACCATCGCGGCGACTTCCGCGGGAACGTCTTCGAGCTTGATCTGGGTTTCGTCCAGCCATTGCTGGTAGGGCTTCGCGGTCGCTAGCTGCTCCTTCAGTTCCTCATCGTCGATGATGCGGCCCTGTTCGAGGTCGATGAGAAACATTTTGCCTGGCTGCAGGCGCCATTTCTTGACGATTTTTTCTTCCGGAATATCCAGTACGCCCATTTCCGAGGCCATCACCACGGTATCGTCGTCGGTGATCAGGTAGCGCGCCGGGCGCAAGCCGTTGCGATCGAGGGTAGCCCCAATCTGGCGGCCGTCGGAAAAGGCGACCGCGGCGGGCCCGTCCCAGGGTTCCATCAGCGCGGCGTGGTACTCGTAAAACGCGCGCCGATTGTCGTCCATCAGCGGATTGTCGAGCCAGGCCTCCGGGATCATCAGCATAACCGCGTGAGCCAGCGAGTAACCGCCGGCGACCAGTAGTTCGAGACAATTGTCGAAGGTGGCGGAATCGGAGTTACCGTCGCCGATCAGCGGCCACAGTTTTGCGAGATCTTCGCCGAGCAGGTCGGACTGCATGTTGGCCCGTCGTGCCTGCATCCAGTTGATATTGCCGCGCACGGTGTTGATCTCGCCGTTGTGGCACAGGAAGCGGAACGGTTGGGCCAGCTCCCAACTGGGGAAGGTGTTGGTCGAAAAGCGCTGATGTACGAGGGCCAGCGCCGACTCGACGCGCTCGTCCTGCAGGTCGATAAAATAACGCGACAGGTTACCGGCCAGTACCATGCCCTTGTACAGCAGGGTGCTGGCGGACATCGAGGCCAGGTAAAACTCGTCGTGGGCCTCGGGTTTCAACTTGCGAATTCTGAAGTGAGCGCTCTTGCGTATCACGAACAGCTTGCGTTCGAAGGCGGCGCTATCGGGGCAGTTGTCGCCGCGGCCGATGAAGAATTGCCGGATCACCGGTTCTTTTGGCTTGACGCTGAATCCGAGGCAGGAATTGTCGCGCGGTACGTCGCGCCAGCCGAGGACCTTCTGTCCTTCCTCGTTGGCAAGCAGTTCGAGGGCGAATTCGCATTCCTTTTGCGTCGATTCGTTTTGCGGCATGAACACCATGGCAACCGCGTATTCGCCCGCAGGCGGTAATGCGAAACCGAGTGCTTCCGCTTCCGAGCGCATCAGCCGGTCGGGAATTTGTATCAGGATGCCCGCGCCGTCCCCTGCCAGCGGGTCCGCGCCGACCGCGCCGCGATGCGTGAGGTTTTCGAGAATAGTGAGCCCATCGCGAACAATCTTGTGACTCTTGCGGTTCTTGATATCGGCGATGAAGCCGATGCCACATGAATCGTGCTCGTTTCGCGGATCGTACAGACCCATTTCGAATTGGTTGTTTTCGCCGTTCAACATGCTACACCTTAATGGTATTTTTCTGCGCAGTTTCTCGTTTCGAGCAACCGTGCCATGGCTTCGTGCTCGATGGAATCTTCGTCGAGAATGTTACAGAGGCGCCTTTTTGGGTAAAAACCGCCTTTTCCGGGAACCCAACAGAATAATCAGAAATGATGATTTAATCCAGCCTGGATCGCTGTTTTGGCTACCACCGAAACAGCCGGGAGCAAACGGCAGGCGAGTATACCAGCGGGCGCCGATTTGTTGAAATTCGCGGGGTGTGCACGATTATGGTGCAAAATTCGATTCAGGAGACAGGCTACTGCAGAAGGGTGACAGTTCCCTGGTTCAGCGAATTAAGGCAACTGTCACCAAACTGCAACGGCCGGTCCATGGGTATAGCTTCGCTACGCGCGTAGTAACGGAGCATGAATATTCAGGCTGACAGTGTTTGTAGCAGCAGCTCGTGGTCGTAGTCGCCGGTGATACAGGCTTCGCCGAGCTTGCGCAACAGCACCAGTTTGATCGCCCCGTCGACCGCTTTCTTGTCGATCGCCATGGTTTCGAGAAACTGCTGCGACGTCATCTCGGCTGGCGGCGCGGTTGGCAGGGCGGCGCGCTCGAGCAGGGCGATGCTGCGTTCGCGCACGCGCTCATCGATCCAGCCCTGGCGAATCGACAGGTCGATCGCCATCACCATGCCGGCGGCGACGGCTTCACCGTGCAGCCAGTTGCCGTAGCCCATTACCGCTTCGATCGCGTGGCCAAAGGTGTGGCCGAGATTCAGAATCGCGCGT
This sequence comes from uncultured Gammaproteobacteria bacterium, assembly GCA_963768295.1. Lineage (GTDB taxonomy): Bacteria > Pseudomonadota > Gammaproteobacteria. The sequence goes on from CAVYHN010000030.1 coordinate 24,253, forward strand.
AATCCCGATTCGCGTTCGTCCTGTTCGACCACGCGCGCCTTGATCTGGCAGGAAAGCAGCACCGCCTGCGCCAGCAGATCGGCGTCACCGGCCATCAGGCCGTCGATGTTATGTTCCAGCCAGCCGAAAAATTCGGCGTCGTAAATCAGCCCATATTTTATGACTTCGGCGAGGCCGGCGGAGAGTTCGCGCGCGGGCAGGGTGCTGAAGCTGGTGATGTCGGCGATGACGCACTGTGGCTGATAAAAGGCGCCAATCATGTTTTTACCCAGCGGATGGTTGACCCCGGTTTTACCGCCGACCGAAGAGTCGACCTGTGATAACAGCGTGGTCGGCATCTGGATGAAGTTGACCCCACGCTGATAGATGCTGGCGGCGAATCCGGCAATATCGCCGACCACGCCGCCACCGAGCGCGACAATCGTGCAGCGCCGGTCGTGACGCTGCTGCAGTAACAGGTCGATGATGCTTGTCGTCGAGGCCAGGGTCTTATACTGCTCGCCATCCTCGAGAATCACCTGATCCTGTCGAATTCCGCAGCTTTCCAGCGCTTGCTTGACCCGCGCCAGATAGAGTGGAGCGACGGTGGTATTGGAAACGATTAACGCCGAGCTGCCGTGGATATGCTGACCGATCAGCTCGGCCTGGCCGAGCAGATCGCTGCCGATATAAATAGGATAACTGCGCTCGCCGAGGTCGACGCCTAGCTTGTGTTTGATTTGCATGCTTACTTCAGATTATCGGGTAACTGGTTGATGATATCAGCCGCGAGTCGGCGCGCCACGCGTTTGTCGGTCTTTATCGCGAGATCGGCCAGATCGAGATAAATCGGGCGCCGCTCCTCGAACAGGGTCTCGAGGCGCGCGCGCGGATTGTCGGTCTGCAGCAGCGGTCTTTTCTTGTCTCTTGCCAGGCGCCGCATTTGCTGGTTTACCGAAGTGTCGAGAAAAACAATATAACCTTTCTGCTTGAGCAACTGCTGGTTTTCCTGGCGCAGTACCGAGCCGCCGCCGGTTGCAATGACCCGGTTGTTCTGGCTCAGCAATTCACTGAGCGCACTAGATTCACGATCGCGAAAACCCTGCTCACCCTCGATATCGAATATGCGCGCAATATCGACGCCGGTTCGTTTTTCGATAAAGTGATCGCTGTCCTGGAATTCGCGATGTAGTCGTTTGGCGATGATATTGCCGATGGTCGACTTGCCGGATCCCATGGGGCCGATCAATATAATGTTGCGATGACTCATGCGGCTATGATAACTCAAACCTGAATTGTCGGATTCAGGTTAAACAAAAAAAAGGCAGCCACCAGGGCTGCCTTTTGTCTCGATATAAACTCTGCTATCGAATGTCGAGATTCCCGCTCTGCAGGATCTTCGGGGTTACGAAAATCAGCAGCTCGGTGCGATCGTCGACATCGATTGAAGATTTGAACAGGTTCCCGATCAGCGGCAGGTCGCTGAAGAAGGGCACCCGGGTCACCTGGGTGGTCTTGGTGGTTTCATAGATACCGCCGAGGACCACGGTCTGGCCATTGTCGACCAGCAGCTGTGACTGCACTTCACGGGTATCGATACTCGGGGCGGCCAGGCCGGCGCCGAAGGCTACCAGTTCACCCTGGTTATCCTTGTGCACGTCGAGGTCCATGATCACGCGGTCGTCTGGAGTGATCTGCGGCGTTACTTCGAGCGACAATACCGCCTTTCTGAACTTCAGCGTTGCATCGCCGTCGTCCAGTTCGAGGTAGGGGATTTCCACGCCCTGTTCGATGCGAGCCGTATGTGAGTCGGCGGTAATTACCCGCGGACTCGATACCACTTCGCCGCGGCCTTCGATCTGTGCGGCCGACAGCTCCATTTCCAGCAGGGTGCCGAGCGGCAACTTGGCCAGCGCCAGGGCAAAGCTACCGGCGGGATTCTGCACCGGCAGGTTGACGTTGAGCCCGTCGAGTGCGTTGAAGGTGTTATCGTTAACCAGGTCGGTGACACCGGTCAGGTTACCCGCTGTAACCGCGGTGTTACCCAGAGCCAGCGCTCCCTGGCTATCGTTACTTACCCCGAAGCGCACGCCCAGTTCCTTGCTGAAGTCGTCATTGGCAATGACGACGCGCGATTCGATCAGAACCTGGCGTACCGGAATATCGAGTTCGGCCAGCAGGGTACGTACGTTGGCAAGACTCGAGTTGGTATCCTTGACCAGCAGGGTGTTGGTGCGCTCATCGACGCTGACCGAACCGCGCGGTGACAGGATCGCGTTATCCTTCAGCTTGAGCAGGTCGGCCATATCGGCCGCCTTGGCGTAGTTGACCTTGATGAATTCGGTGCGCAGGCGTTCGAGTTCTTCGACCTGGCGACGCGCCTCGAGTTCGAGCTTTTCACGGGCGGCGATTTCGTCGGTGGGCGCTATCAGAATTACGTTACCCGCCTTGCGTTGATCCAGTCCCTTGGTCTTGAGGATGATATCCATCGCCTGGTCCCAGGGAACGTTTTTCAGTCGCAGGGTCAGGTTACCTTCGACCGAATCGGAAACCACCAGGTTGAGCCCGGTGAAGTCGGCCAGCAGCTGTAACACCGAGCGCACTTCGATATCCTGGAAGTTAAGTGACAAGCGCTCGCCGGTAAAACCGAACTTTTCTTTCTTCTTCTTTTCCTCTTCTTCCTTGGAAATAGGCGCCACTTCGATCGTGTAGACGCGATCGGTCTGGTAGGCGAGATGTTCGAAATCGCCATCCGAGACAATACTCATGCGAATATTAGAGCCTTCCTGGATCGAGTCGATGTAGCTGATCGGGGTAGCGAAATCGCTGACATCCATGCGGCGCTGCAGTTCGCGCGGCAGTTGCGAACCGATTAGCTCGACATTAATCACGTTGTTTTCGCGCCAGACGTCGGTGCTGATCGTGGTCGTGGTCAAATCGATAATGACGCGGCCTTCGCCGTTCGGACCACGCTTGAAATCGACGTTGGTAACACCCTTGGCCGCGGCTGGGATTGCCGGGCTAGTCGCGCTGGCGGTTGATGCGGCGGCCTGGGTTTCAGCGGCAGCGGGTAGCACGGTCTGGTCGCCGCCTGCGAGAGTCAGGGTCACCTGGTTTCCGCTTACGCTGGTGGTGTAGTTAGCTTTTTGCGAAAGGTTTAGCACCACCCGGGTACGGTTTTTCGAAGCAGCGGAGATAATGCTCTGCATCGCGCCGATGCCTACCTGCATATTACGCTGCTCGAGCTTGTTTTCAGTTTCACCAAAGTCGAGCGCGATACGTGCCGGCTCGTCGATGGTGAAGGTACGCGGTGCCACCGCGGTCTCGTCGAAAGTAAACACGACCTGAACCGTGTTCCCCGTCATGACCGAGTAATCGAGGCCAACGAGGGCACGTGCCGAGGCGTCGCCGAAGGCAAGCAGACAAAGCGCTGCCAGCGAGGTCTTGAGTGTTCTGGTTACATTCATCTTATTACTAACACTGTTCATGGGTGTTTCCTCTCGTTACTCGATCAGCGCGACCGCTGATGAGCGCTCGATATAATTTCCCAGTCCATCTGGGACAATTTCAGTCAATTCAATAGTCTGGTCGGATACCGAAATAATGCGACCGTGGTTCTGGCCCAGGTAATTGCCTTCGATTACACGGTGGATGGTGTTATCCGGCGCAAAAATCAGGCCCCACTTGACCCCATCTTTGTCGTCGATGGTTCCCTTCAGGCGCAGGGTATCGAGCGGGAAGTCTTCCAGTGGTTCCTTGACGCGCTCGATGTCGGGCCGGAGTCCGGGGCCGAGCTCGGCGATATTGTCCGGTACCTGCTCCGGGCGACGGAAATCAACCAGTTTGAATGGGTCGCGCAGGTCGTGCGAGGTATATTCGAAATTCTGGTAAGGCGTAAACTCGGGAATGGGTTCGATACGACCAGGTGGCTTAGCTCTTACCTGTTGCACAAACTGGCGCAGGTCACCCAGACTTTCGCCACAGCCCGTGAGCAGCCCAATGAGCCCTGCCAGCAGTGAAAAGCGCAGCAGTGTCTTCAACTTTCCTGTCATTGCTCATCCTCCTGGAGATAGCGATAAGTCTTTGCCGTGGCTGACATTTTCAGCTTGGCGGAGCTAATCTCTTCTTTGCTGAAGGGCTCCAGCTTCATCTCGCTGATGGTAACGATACGCGGCAGCGCCGCGATGCCGCTAATGAAAGTGGCGAGCTGGTGGTATGAGCCTGATACTTCGAGCGCAATCGGTAATTCGGCGTAGAAACCCTTTTTCTCTTCCGCGCTGGGCCTGAACATTTTAACTTCGAGGCCAGACGCAAGGCCGGTTTGCGAAACGTCGATTAGCAGCGATTCAACCTCGGTGGTCTCTGGCAGCTGTCGTAGCAGGGCGCCGAAGGAAGCTTCCATTTCAGCCAGTTGCTCCTTGTAAAGTTCGAGCTTGGCCGCCTGGTCTGCCTTGACCTTGAATTCTTCCTTGAGCTCGAATTCTTTCTTTTCGTGCCGTTCCAGCACTTTCAACTGCTTGGTGGTATCAAAATAAATACCGGCGGCGATAAGCCCGATAAACAGAAAGGCGAATACGCCGAACTTGATCGACGCCGGCGCGGTGCCGATGTTATCCGGTTCCAGGTGATGTTGGAGTTCGTCCCAATTCATTATTTCAGGCCTCCGTCATCTTTTTCTTCCCCGGTTGCATTCGGCGAAGTCTGTTTTACGGTCAGGGTAAAGGTGCTAATCCGGTTAACGGTTTTGTCCTCGATTTCGATAACCGTCAGATTTGGCTCCTTGAGCCATTCCGAAGCGGACAGATTGCGCATATAGGTTGACACCCGCGCGTTCGACTCGGCTTCGCCATTGATCAGCAGGTTGCCGCCGGTCTGGGACAGTGTCTCGAGGTATACGCCGTTCGGCACGGTGGATACGATTTCGGTAAACAGGTGTACGATAGACGGCCGGCTGCCCTGCAGGTCCTGGATAACTTCCATCCGCTCGATCAGGCTGCGGCGAACCTTTTGCAGTTCGCTGATTTCCTTGATCTCTTCGTCGAGCTTAACGATTTCGTTGGTCAGGAAGAGGTTGCGCGACAGTTGGTAATCTATCTTTCGGCCCATCTGGAAATGAATTAACAAAACGATAGCGACCGCCAGAACGCAGGTCATAACTGCCATCACCAGGAATTGCTTTTTCTGCTCCTGGCGCAGTTCTTCGCGCCATGGCAGCAGGTTGATCCGTGTCATGATCATGAGTATTCAGCTCCTCGGATGGCTAGCCCCGCAGCAATCAGGAAAGAGGGTGCATCTGCTTCCAGGTTGGCCTTGTTGACACGACTCGAAGACGACATGTCGGCAAAAGGATTGGCGATAGTAGTCGGCACACCGATATGGGATTCGGTCAATTCAGCCAGGTTGGGTAACGAGGCGGTACCGCCGGCCAGCACCAGATGATCGATATCACCGACCGGGCCGCCAGCCGAGTAAAAGAATTGCAAAAAGCGGCTGACCTGCTGTGCCGTGGTCTCCTTGAAAGGTTCAAGCACCTCGGGTTCATAGTTGTCGGGTAAGCCGCCCTGGCGCTTTGCCAGGCCGGCTTCCTCGTAGGAAAGCCCGTAGCGACGCATGATTTCTTCGGTCAGCTGTTTGCCGCCGAAGTTCTGCTCGCGGGTATAAATGAGTTGATGATTGTGGATCACACTGAGGCTGGTCATGGTGGCGCCGATGTCGACGATGGCGACAGTTTTATCCATACCTTCGTCCGGCATCTGCGATGCCATGGCCGAAAACACCGTCTCCACGGTATAGGCTTCGATGTCGACGATCTTCGGCGTCAGTCCGGCAAGTTGGGCCGCTTCGACGCGATCATAAACGTTTTCGCTGCGGCAGGCTGCCAGCAATACGTCAACCGTGTCTGGATTGTTCTCGGTTTCACCAATGACATGGAAGTCGAGGTTGACCTCCTCCAGCGGGTAGGGGATGTACTGGTCGGCTTCTAGCTGGATCTGCCCCTCCATTTCGTCTTCGCTGAGACTGGCGGGCATGGTGATCTTTTTGGTAATCACCGACGATCCGGAGACCGCGATGGCACAATTTTTCGATTTTATTTTTGACTTGGCGAGCGCACGCTTTACACTCTCGCCTACTGATTCGACTTCAGCGACGTTTTTTTCAACGACTGCGTTAGCGGGCAGAGGCTCAACTCCGATACCTTCGATTCGGTAACTGGAACCGGTCTTGCTGAGTTCCATCAACTTGACCGATGTTGAACTGATATCCAGCCCAATAAGCGGTGGTTTTTTGCGCGATAGAAACACCAGTATCCCTCGTTAATGTGCCTGTGATACTCAATCTTATATGATAAATTACATTAAGATCTAGTTGTAAGTATATAAAATGTTAAATTATTCTAATTAGCAAAAAAAGAGTCTAGTGCAAGAATCCACACTTGTCGATACTTTTGAAGTAATTGATTATGTATATAGCCTAAGCTGATGAAAAAGCTAGTAAAAATTGCATCGGGGTTGTTTGCGGCCGGATCTGTCGTGCTGATTGCCGGGCTATTCTATATATATGCCGTCATGGTGCCCGAGTTGCCGTCGATCGAGCACCTCGAAGACACCCAGTATCAGGTGCCGCTGCGCATTTACGATAAGAATGAAATTCTGCTCGCCGAGTTCGGTGAACATCGGCGGATACCGGTCAGTTTCGACAAGATTCCACGTTACCTGATCGACGCCGTGGTGGCGGTGGAAGACGACCAGTTCTGGAATCACGTCGGCGTCGATTTTTATGCCCTGCTGGCGGCCGCCTACGAGGTCGCAACTACCGGCCGTAAAACCCGCGGTGGCAGCACCATTACCATGCAGGTTGCGCGTAACTTTTTCCTTAGTCCCGAGCAGACATATGCCCGCAAGTTCAATGAGATCCTGTTGGCGCTCAAGATCGAAAGCGAGTTGAGCAAGGAAAAGATCCTGGAGCTCTACCTCAACAAGATTTTCCTTGGGCACCGCTCCTACGGTATCAGCGCCGCGTCGCAGGCCTATTATGACAAGAAGCTCGAGGACCTGACCCTGGCGCAGGCGGCGATGATCGCCGGCCTGCCGAAAGCACCGTCCAAGTACAACCCGATTTCCAATCCGGAAAGAGCGCTGATTCGCCGTAACTATATTCTTGGGCGCATGCGCATTCTTAAATATATGGACGAGGAGGCGTTTGACCTCGCACTCAACGAGCCGATCTCCGCCGAATTGCACAAAACCCGCACCATTGCCGATGCGCAATACGTCTCCGAGTTGGTGCGCGCGGAGTTGTACGAGCAGTATGGCGACGAAATCTACAAGGCCGGGCTCAAGGTTTACACCAGCATCGACGGTGAAATGCAGGCGGTGGCCAACCGTTCGTTGCGCAGGACGCTGCTCGATTACAGTCGTCGCCACGGTTATCGCGGGGTTTTCGGCAAGATCGACCTGGCCGAAATGAAACAGGATCCTTTCGATGAGGACCTGATCGTCGACAACCGGGTTGGCGGCCTGCTCAAGGGGGTCGTGATCTCTGTCAATGAGGCTGAGCCCATCGCCGGCGAAACCGACGACCAGGGCGAACCGAAGATGACCCCTGCCAGCGCGACAGTGTTGATTTCCAACTACGAGCAGATTGAAGTACCGTTTGCTGGCGGTATCGACTGGGCGGCTGCGTTCGTTGATGAGGACAACCAGGGGCCGAAACCCGAAAAGGTCGGCGATGTTCTGGCGGTGGGTGACGTGATCTGGCTGGAACAGCGGGATTCACAGTGGTTGCTGGCCGATGTGCCGCGCATCGAGGGCGCGCTGGTGTCGATCGATCCTTCGAACGGAGGTATCCAGGCCATGGTCGGCGGATTCGATTACTTCAAGAACAAGTTTAATCGCGCGACCCAGGCGCGGCGCCAGCCGGGCTCCAATTTCAAGCCGTTCATATATTCCGCCGCTTTGGAAAAAGGATATACCGCCGCCAGTATTATTAATGATGCGCCGGTAGTGTTCGACGACGATTCGCTCGAAGCGACCTGGCGGCCAGAAAATTACTCCGGTAAATTTTACGGACCGACGCGCATGCGAGAAGCCCTGGTCAAGTCGCGCAACCTCGTGTCTATCCGTATCCTGCGGTCGATCGGGCTGCGTTACGCCACCAACTATATCCAGCGTTTTGGCTTCGAACGTGAGCAGATGCCTTACGATTTGTCGCTGGCGCTCGGCAGTGCGAGCTTTTCGCCGCTGCAAATGGCGCGTGCCTATACCGTGTTTTCAAACGGCGGTTACCTGATCGAACCCTATATCGTTAGCCGCGTCGAGTTGGGTAACGGGGATGTGATCTATCAGAATAATCCGCTGACGGTATGCCAGGGTTGCGAGGCCGAGGATCTGGAAGCGTTGGCCGAGGCCGAAGCACGGACCGCCGAGGAGCAGCAGGCTGCCGAGGAGCAACAGGCTGCCGAGGAGCAACAGGCTGCCGAGGAGCAGCAGGCTGCCGAGAAGCAGCAGGCTGCCGAGGAGCAGGGAACAGAATCGGAAGATACGGCTGCGCTCACTGAGGAAGCACAGTCAGAGCGGGCCGACCTCGATGAACTTGAAGCAGTTAACCCTGATATTGCCACTATCTTCAAAGTGGTTGAAACAGAGCTCACGCCGCGCTACGCGCCACGAGTCATTTCGGCGCAAAATGCATTTATCATGCGCTCGATCTTGCGCGAAGTAGTTCAGCGTGGGACCGCGGTGCGGGCCAAGGCGCTGGGGCGTCAGGATATCGCCGGCAAGACCGGTACCACTAACGATCAGATCGATGCCTGGTTCAGTGGCTTCAACGACCAGGTGGTGACGACGACCTGGGTGGGTTTTGATAATCAGCGCAAGATGGGAAGAAGGGAAACCGGGGGTCGGGCGGCCTTGCCGATGTGGATTGATTTCATGAAAGTCGCGCTCGATGGTCGCCCGGAAAATCTGCAGGAGCAGCCGAAAGGACTGGTTACCATTCGTATTGACGCTGAATCGGGCGAGCGCGCTGACCTCGATACCCGCAATAGCCTGTTTGAAGTATTCCGCGAAGAAAACGCGCCCAGGGAGCTGGTGGTTAAATCCACCACCGGGGATTCCACTGGTACTGTCGTCAATGCGCCCGAGACAGAAGACGAAATCGTCGAAGACATTTTTTAACGCGCCTGTGCTTGTTATTTTTTACGCTGGCGGCGTTGGAAGCGTACTCGCTCGGTTATGCACAGGACGTGCTGTATGCCGATTTTGCAGGAGCAAAAATCGGCTATTTACACGTACGTAAACGCCCTCGCTGCGTGCGCTTCCGCCTTGCCAGCGAAAAAAATCCCGGCGCACAGGCGCGTTAAAAACTTCCAGTCCCCGGATGACAACCGTTGAGTTTTGTTATTTTTTACGCTGGCGGCGTTGGAAGCGCACTCGCTCGGTTATGCACAGGACGTGCTGTATGCCGATTTTGCAGGAGCAAAAATCGGCTATTTACACGTACGTAAACGCCCTCGCTGCGTGCGCTTCCGCCTTGCCAGCGAAAAAAATCCCGGCGCACGGGCGCGCTAAAAACTTCCAGTTGACCGATTGCCATGCCCCAGTCTACTAACTCGATAATTCGGACCGGCTGGATCCCATGTAATAAGGTGTGTGCTGCGCACGCAAATATTGGACTGGATCCCGCGGTCCGGCTTGCGCCGGGATGACGCGCTGCGCGCGCAGGTTCTGCGTCTTTACAGGAGATCGGGTCTTTGTCATCCCACGGCTTGACCACGAGATCCGGAGTTAGAGGTGCGTGCTATGCACGCGATGATTTGACTGGATCCCGGCTTGCGCCGGGATGACGCGCTGCGCGCGCAGGTCCTGTGTCTTTACAGGAGATCGGGTCTTTGTCATCCCACGGCTTGGCCACGAGATTCGGAGTTAGAGGTGCGTGCTATGCACGCGATGATTTGACTGGATCCCGGCTTGCGCCGGGATGACGCGCTGCGCGCGTCACTTGCGGATGTCGAAGCCGAATTCGTGAACGGCGTCGACGAGGACGCCCAGGTTATCGGGATTGACGGTCTGGTGAATGCCATGACCGAGATTGAACACGTGCCCTGGATGGTTGCCGAAACGAGTGATGATTTCGCTGGCCTTGGCACGGATTTTTTCGGGACTGGCGTATAGTACGCAGGGATCTAGATTACCCTGCAACGCAACCTGTGCGCCGATGCGGTTACGCGCTTCGTCGATATCGATGGTCCAGTCGAGCCCAACCGCATTGCAGCCGGTGTCGGCGATCGCTTCCAGCCATTGCGCACCGCCCTTGGTGAACAACGTTACCGGGACCGTCTGGCCGTCAATTTCACGCTTGAGCCCGCTCACGATTTGCTGCATGTAATCGAGCGAAAACTCGCGATAGGTCTGCGGTGTTAGCACGCCGCCCCAGGTATCGAAGACCATGACTGCCTGCGCGCCGGCTTCGATTTGAGCGTTGAGATAGGCCGTTACCGATTGTGCGAGCTTATCCAGCAACTGGTGCAGCGCTGCCGGATCGTCGTACATCATGCCCTTGATATGCCGATACTCCTTCGAGCTGCCGCCTTCGACCATGTAGGTCGACAACGTCCACGGACTGCCGCTAAACCCGATTAACGGAACCTGTCCGTCGAGTTCCTGCCGGATCAGGCTGACCGCGTCGGTAACATAGCGCAGTTCGGCCGATGGATCGGGTACGCCGAGGCGCCGGATAGCATCCGCATCGCGCAACGGGCGTTCGAATTTCGGACCCTCGCCTTCGGCGAAATAAAGCCCCAGCCCCATCGCGTCTGGAATGGTCAGTATATCGGAGAACAGGATGGCCGCGTCCAGCGCGAAGCGGCGCAGTGGTTGCAGCGTTACTTCGCAGGCGAGTTCCTTGTTTTTGCACAGGTCGAGAAAGCTGCCGGCCTGCTTGCGCGCTGCGCGGTATTCCGGCAGGTAGCGCCCGGCCTGGCGCATGATCCAGACTGGCGTGGTGTCGGTAGGCTGACGCAGCAAGGCCCTGATCAGGCGGTCATTTTTTAGCGTGGGAAATGCCATTAAACTTCCAGGTAGTCGAGGCCGCCTGCGGCCGCCTCGCGTCCCTGGTAAATCGCGCTTACCACGAGGTCGAAACGGCGTAGCCTATCGCCGCCGGCTTCCTGTTGCGGGTAATTAGCGTAGATTTCGTCAGATTCCCTGATGCGCGGGAGAGCCGGAATCTGGCCGCGGTCGCTGCGTTGCTCTTCCATGAACTGGAATGCGTCTGGCATTAAAGGTGTACCTGCTTCCCTAGTCGGAAAGCCGCGATTTGATCAGCTGACTTACCTTGCCCATGTCTGCGCGACCCTGCAGCTGGGGCTTGAGCATGCCCATGACCTTGCCCATATCCTTGATAGAAGCGGCGCCAGTGGCAGCAATGGATTGCGTGACAATCTGGTTGATTTCGGCCTCGGACAGCGCTTCAGGCAGGTATTCCTGAATAATTTCAAGTTCGGCCTGTTCGATAGCGGTCAGGTCGTCGCGACCGGCCTGGTCGAACTGGGTGATCGATTCGCGGCGTTGCTTGACCATTTTGTCGAGCACCGCGATGATGCGGGCATTGTCGAGCTCGATGCGTTCGTCGACTTCGATCTGCTTGATCGCGGCGAGCATCAGCCGGATGACGCCCAGACGGTTCTTGTCACCGCTTTTCATCGATGACTTCATGTCAGTCTGTAGTTGGGACTTGAGGGTTTCCGACATCTTGCGACTAGTAAAATCGTCTGCGAGTGCCGAAATCCTTGGAGATGCGTTTGAAATTACGTTTTACGGCTGCGGCCGATTTGCGCTTGCGCACTGCGGTCGGTTTTTCATAGTGTTGACGACGACGAGTTTCGGTGAGTACACCCGCTTTTTCACAGGAGCGCTTGAAACGACGCAGTGCGAAATCAAATGGCTCGTTGTCCTTTACTTTGACTGATGGCATATTTGATGGTCCAGTTTGTTTACAGTGGTGCTCGCTTTCGCGGCCCCGGCTTCGAGAGCCGGCCAATTATAAGGAGGCGGCGCCAAATATCAATCGTAATTAACCCACATATTGCATGCAGGCGGATAAAATTTTGAAATTAAGCAACCAGGAATCACGAACGGGAAGTTCGCAAGTTTATGATAAATGCGGTTTTTGCCTGAATTACGTGCCCTGCATGCAACCTGTCGATCGATAATCAGAGTCCTGTTTTTTATGAAAGTATTGGGAATCGAAAGCTCCTGCGACGAAACCGGGATCGCGGTTTACGACAGCGATAACGGCCAGATTTGGCAGCGTCTGTATTCGCAGATCGAAAAGCATCGCGAATACGGCGGTGTAGTCCCCGAACTGGCGTCGCGCGATCACGTCGTCAAGGCGGCGCCGATGCTTGCTGAAATCCTCGCTGAAATCGGCTCGATCGATGATATTGACGCGATTGCCTACACCCGGGGGCCGGGCTTGATCGGGGCGCTGATGGTGGGCGCGAACCTGGCTCGCGGTCTGGCCTGGGCACTCGACAAACCCGTGCTTGGTGTGCATCACATGGAGGGGCATTTACTGGCGCCGATGCTGGCCGATGAAAAACCGGAATTGCCATTTGTCGCGCTGCTGGTTTCGGGTGGGCACACCATGCTGGTGGATGTCAGGGCAATCGGGGACTACCGGATTCTTGGTGAAACCCTCGACGACGCGGTCGGCGAGGCCTTCGATAAAACAGCCAAATTGCTGGGTTTGCCCTATCCGGGAGGACCCGAACTGGCGCAACTCGCGGATTCGGTCACGCAATCTCGCTTCGAATTTCCGCGGCCGATGACCAACCGACCGGGGCTTGAGTTCAGCTTTTCCGGCTTGAAAACCGCTGCGCTCAACATCGTCAGACAGAATGAGCCGCTGGGCGAAGATTTGCGTGCCGAGGTTGCGTTTGCATTTCAGCAGGCCGTGGTCGATACCCTGCGCATCAAGTGTCGGCGCGCGCTTGCCGAAACGGGGTATCAAAGCCTCGTGATCGCAGGCGGTGTGGGCGCCAATCGTCGCTTGCGCCAGGTGCTGGATAAATCGACCCGAGAACAGAATGCGCGGCTTTATTTTCCGGCGTTTGAATATTGCACCGATAATGGCGCGATGATCGCCTATGCCGGTACCTTACGCCTGCTGCAGGGTCAGCGCGATGAGGCCGTCAGCGACGTATTGCCGCGCTGGTCGCTAGAATCCCTGCCGCTACTCTGAGTCAAATTTCAGGATTCGGTGCCGCGGATCAAGCGCTGGATGTTGTTCCGGTGGCGCCAGATTAGCAGCGCCGACATGACGACAAACACGCTGGCGATCCTGAGGTCACGGGTAAGCCAGAAAATAACTAGTGGCAGTGCGCTGAAGGATACGATTGCGGCCAGAGACGAGATTTTGAATACCTTGGCGAACAGCAGCCAGGTTGCGATCAGGAATGCGCCGGCAATCCAGCTGAAAGCGACCGTCGCCGCCATCGCGGTGGCGACGCCCTTGCCGCCCTTGAAGCGAAAGAACACCGGAAAACAGTGGCCGATAAATGCGGCGAATCCGGCGAGCGCCACCAGCAGCAGCTCGGCCTGCAGCAGGTGTCCGATATAAACCGGGATCAGGCCCTTGAGAAAATCCCCGACCAGGGTAAAAAACGCGGCCTTCTTGCCGGCGATGCGCAGTACGTTGGTGGCGCCCGGATTGTTCGAGCCCTGCGTGCGCGGATCCTCGAAACCCATTATCTTGCTCAGTAGAATGGCCGATGAGATCGAGCCGAGCAGGTAGGCGAAACACAGTAGAGCGACGGGTTCGAGCATGGATAATCTGAGTGTTTATTTGCCTGCACTCTACCAGATAAGGCAGGCGCGTACAGCCGGGTGAAACTTTTACCATGCCGCGATGGCTATTGAATTCTTGATTATACTGCAGGCGGCGAGGAAGCGACCCTGGCGTATTCGAGTCGCCATTGTTTCGGCCTGCGTCGCTGCGGACGGTTTTTATCCCGGCCGTATATGGGTTCCTTCACAGGCTCCTGGTGTTGCTTGAAATAATGCCGTTGAACCGGGTTTGCCGGTATCTTGCGGGTGCAGGCGACAAATCGCTGATGTTGCTCCGGGGATTCAGGTAGAATCCGTCGCCGACACCGCGCATGCGCCCTTCTTGTTGCATCCGACGCCGAGTCGCTGCATGACTGCAATCGCGCCCGACAGGGGCCTTTTTAATCGACCCAGGAGAGGTTTTGGACCTGCTTAATCCACCGCGGCTGGATAAACAATTCATCAAGAAATGCTTCAATCGTGCGGCTAAAAGCTACGATGATGCAGCTATTCTGCAAGAAGAGGTGTTATCGAGGTTGTTGCAGCGGTTGCAATATATTCGTCACCGACCGGCGACCATTGTCGATATCGGTTGCGCTACCGGCAAGGGTGTCCGGGGTTTGCAGAAGCAGTATCCACGGGCGCAGGTCTATGCCGTTGACGTCGCGTTCGAAATGCTGCTGCAGGCGCGTGCCAGATACCGCTGGCTGGCAAAAAAGCGGCTGGTTACCGCCGATATGGAGCGGTTGCCGTTTGCACCGCGAAGTTTCGACCTGGTGTTTTCCTCGCTGGCGTTGCCCTGGACTAACGATCTGCGGGCAACCCTGGGCGAGTTTGCGCGTGTATGCAAACCCGGGGCTTTGTTACTGTTTGCCAGTTTCGGCCCCGCAACCCTGCGGGAACTCGCGCACAGCTGGCAAGCCGTGGATGATTATCCGCATGTGCATCAGTTCGTCGATATGCATGATGTCGGTGATGCTATGCTTGGCGTGGGGTTCACGCAACCGGTGGTCGATGCAGAAATCATACGTATGGAGTATCGCGATTTCCGAACCTTGCTGGGCGATTTGAAGAACATCGGCGCGACTAACGCGGATATTGGTCGGCGGCGCGGATTGATGACGCCGGAGCAGTTGTGCCGGCTTGAGGCCAGCTACCGCGAGCACGGCGTTACGCAGGATAAGTTTATTCTTAGTTACGAAATAGTCTATGGCCACGCCTGGTTCGACCAGGCCTGACCGTATCAGGGGCCGGGCGGCAACACGCCATGAGGCTGCAGCCAGCCCATGTAGAATGAGATCGCGATGAAAATGAAGGTCACGATAGACAGGGCGATGCGAATGGTCAGAAACCTGGCCGTGCGGCTGGATTCACCACGCTCCTTGACCAAACTGAACATGCCAGCCCCGAGACTGAGCACAATCAGGCCGAGCAATACGAGGATAATGATTTTTACAGATAACATGATTACATGTTGTTATACGCGGAAACCCAGTTTACTGGATCACTGGCTGTTGTCGATATGAAATTTGCTGGCCGTAAGTTTAGCCCTGCATGGTGGTCGATCCCGCTGACAATCGCCGGGGTGGGCCTGTTCGTTGCGCTGGGCCTGTGGCAACTGGAGCGCGCCGCGTTTAAAGATTCGGTAAAGCTCAGGTATGAGCAACGCCTGGCGCAGGACTATCAGGCTCTGGCCAGCGACGATGATCTGGCCGATGTCCAGTATCGCAAGCTGAAATTCAAAGGCCGCTACCAAAATTCGCAGCATTTCCTGCTTGACAATCAGGTGCACCAGGGCAGGGCGGGTTACCAGGTGATAACGCCGCTGTTGCTGACCGATAGCGATTCTATTTTGCTGGTCAATCGAGGCTGGGCGGCCTGGGGTGACTCGCGTGAACCCTTGCCGGAAATATTGCCGCCGCAAGCTACGGGTGAGGTTAGCGGCATTGCCTTCGTGCCCGGCGAACCGGCGCTAGCGTTGGGCGGGGTGAAGTTAAACGGCAACTGGCCGCAGTTGATTCCCTATGTTGATATAGAAGCCTTGCAGCGGCAGTATTCGCAACATGTGTTGCCGATGGTGCTGTGGCTGGCGCCGGAACAACCCGACGTCTATGTGCGCGAGTGGGACCCGATCTGGTTGCCGCCGGAAAAAAGCCGGGCCTATGCGGTGCAGTGGTTTTCGTTTGCCGGCATTGCGCTGATAATGTTTGTACTACTTAATTTGCGGAAAATTGAATGAATGCGGAACAACCCAAGAGCCTGTTTTGGTACCGGGTCAAATTTCTGGCCCTGGTCGCGGTATTTCTGTCGCCGTTTATCGGCGGTTGGATGGCTTTGTACGTATTCGACGTCCGCCCCGAGAGCGGCAACTACGGCACGCTGGTGCAGCCGATTAAAAAAATCAACTGGCCCCCGCTCAGTAGCGTCGACGGTCGGCAGTTCGAGGATGGTTTCGGGCGCCGTTGGGTCTTCCTGATGTTCGTCGGTGAAAACTGTGACGAATTATGTTATTCGAACATCTTTTACATGCGCCAGATACGAACCTTACTGGGCCGCGATACCATGCGGCTGCAAAACGTGTTGATCACGGCAGAACCCCTGAGCGACAAAATGAAAACGTTTTTGCGCGAATTTCCAAACCTGTTGGTGATCGAGAATATCCGCCAGCATCAGCTGTATTCTCAGTTCTATCTGGATGGGTATGGTGCTGTCGGCAGGACGCCAAAAATGTACCTGGTCGACCCCGAGCAGAACTTGATGATGCACTATCCGGCAGAAAACGATCAAAACCGCGTGCTCGAAGATATCAAGAAGCTGATGAAATTATCGCAGATCGGGTGAGTCTGGTATCATCTGGCGATTGAACCGCGGCAGGAATGCCTGTATAAAGCCGGCTTGCTCGATGCCCATAAAAATACCGATACCCCAATGACAACGCTGACGCTTGCCTCCTGGAATGAGTACTACAACCTGACCAAACCGAAGGTTGTATTCCTGATCGTATTCACCGCGATGGTCGGCATGCTGCTCGCGGCCGAGGGCGCGGTGCCGCTCGATGTCTTCGTCTTCGGCCTGCTCGGTATCGGGCTTGCCGCGGCGTCGGGCGCGGCCATCAACCACGTCGTCGACGAACACATCGATCGCATCATGGAGCGGACCCGCAATCGCCCGCTAGCGAGCGGCGATCTCGATCAAAAATCGGCCTTGATATTCGCGCTGTCAATCGGCGCGCTCGGCATTGCCATGCTGGTCGTGTTTGTCAATATACTGACCGCGGTACTGACCTTTTTTGCGCTGGTCGGCTACGCGCTGATCTACACCATGTATCTGAAGCGCGCCACGCCGCAGAACATCGTGCTCGGTGGCGCCGCTGGCGCCGCGCCGCCGCTGCTCGGCTGGACCGCGGTCACCGGTTCCGTCGATACCGAGGCCCTGCTGTTGTTTCTGATCATTTTTGTCTGGACTCCACCGCATTTCTGGGCGCTGGCGATACGCCGGCGCGAAGAATATGCCAAGGCCGATATCCCGATGCTACCGGTGACACACGGTGTGATGTTTACCAAGATTCAGATTCTGCTATACACGATTCTGCTGGTCGTGGTGACCATGATGCCGTTTATAGTGCAGATGAGCGGATTGATTTACCTGGCTGGCGCGCTCGCGCTAGGAGTCGGATTTTTATACTACGCAATCAAGCTTTATCGTGACGACCAGCCCAACGTTATCGCGATGAAAACCTTTGGATACTCGATTTTCTACCTGAGCCTGTTGTTTGCCTTCCTGCTGCTGGACCATTACGCCCGCGTTTTTATTCGCGGCTGGTTTCTCTAGCTCAGGACCTTCCAGCGAAGTGCAGCACCAGCTGTACCACTCCGACCAGCGTCACTACGAATACCACGCCGAACAGTAGCCCCATCCAGATAAAGTGGGATATCTTGCCATGCTTGAAATCGCGTTCGCGATTGGCATTACTCTGCACGCCGATGAAAGCCGACGAAGTGCTTTTAAGTAGTTGCCAGAAGCTCAATTGGGCTTTTTTTTCAGTGCTGCTGTCGGTTGGTTGATTCAAGCTTGAAATCTCGTTTTGATTAGCCTAGATTAGGCATTGTGACAGCCGGGAGTTATGCCCGGTATATCCCATAGCGAGTAGATTGTAATCTATCATGGTCAGCATCGATAAAGTCAATTCAAGCGACTCATTCCGCTTCGTGCTGTCCCCCAATTGTTCCATTTCCTGGCGCGATCTGCTGATTTTTTACGTTTTGACCTGCGTGGTTGCGCTGGCGGTCGGTCTGTTTTTTACGCTGCAGGGTTTGTGGCTGGTGTTACCGTTTTCCGGGCTGGAAATGCTGGCCCTGGGTTACTGCTTTTACCTGACTTCACGCAAGGTGTACCGCAAGGAGGTAATTACGCTGGATCAGCAACGTATCAGAATCGAAAAGGGGGTGCACCAGGTCGCAGAGAGCTGGGAGTTCGAGACGCCCTGGATACGCTTGGTCGATGAGCAAATGGGTCCAGAAAACCGCCGCCGCAAGCTTGCCATCGGCTCGCACGGAAACTACGTCGAGGTGGGTGAATTTCTTGATAATTCCGAGAAGGATCGTCTAGCGTTTCAATTGAAAGACTGTATAATTCGCGTTTGATTTCCAGGGCCGTCTGAATGAACAATCTCGGGTGGCGTTTTTATATTTAGATACCGGCATGTCCCCCGCGCTTTGCGCAAAGCTGCGGACACATGTTTTAGGGAGTTGAGAATGAGATTTTTGAAGTTGTCCAGACCTGGTTCGACGATCCTGGTGGGTCTGATGTCGCTGCTGACGACATCGGTTGCGCAGGCGGAATACGCGCTTAACATGACCGAAAGCGTGACCCCGATTGGTCGTGAACTCTACAGCTTGCATATGCTGGTTTTCTGGGTCTGCGTCATCATTGGCGTGTTGGTTTTCGGCGCGATGGCCTGGTCAATTATCTATCACCGTAAATCGAAAGGCGCGGTTGCAGCGAACTTTCACGAAAGCACCACCGTGGAAATCGTCTGGACGGTCGTACCGTTATTGATCCTGATCGGTATCGCGATTCCGGCTACCGGTACCCTGCTCGATCTCGAGGATGCCAAGACCGATGCCGATATCACGGTTCAGGTAACCGGTATTCAGTGGAAATGGAAATACACTTTCGTCGATGACGACGTCAGCTTCATCAGCAGCCTCGCGCAGTCCAGTCGCGATGTGGTCAAGGATCCTACTGGAAACGAAAACTACCTGCTGGAAGTCGACAATCCACTGGTGCTGCCGGTCAACAAGAAGATCCGCTTTCTGTTCCATTCTAATGACGTAATTCATGCCTGGTGGGTGCCTGATCTGGCCGTCAAGCAGGATTCTATTCCCGGCTTTATCAACGATTCATGGGCCCTTATCGAGGAACCCGGCACCTACCGCGGCCAGTGCGCCGAGCTTTGCGGCAAGGACCACGGCTTTATGCCGATCGTGGTCGAAGCGGTCTCTGAATCCGAATACCTGGCCTGGCTCGGTAGCAAGAAAGCGGAAGCTGCTGCCGCGGCATCGGCCGCTGACCAGGAATGGTCGATGCAGGATCTGCTGGCACGTGGCGAAACGGTTTACAACGCTAACTGCGCTGCTTGCCATGGACCCACCGGGGCCGGTATCCCGGGTGCGTTCCCGGCAATGACCGGCAGTGCGATTGTGAACGGTGATGTCGCCGGCCACATCGATATCATTGTCAATGGTAAAGCGGGCACCGCGATGGCTGCCTTCAAGGGACAGCTGAACGACATTGATATTGCGTCGGTTATTACATACGAACGCAACGCTTTGGGTAATAGCGTGGGTGACATGGTTCAGCCATCCGCGATCAAGAATGTAAGATAAGGGGTTTTAGATGTCTACTGAGATTACGCACGATACGGCTCACGACGAGCATGAGCACCACGGTCCTGACAAGGGCCTGATGCGCTGGGTTACCACGACCAACCACAAGGATATCGGTACGCTATACCTTTGGTTGTCGTTCATCATGCTGCTGTACGGCGGCTCGATGGCGATGATTATCCGCCTCGAACTGTTCCAGCCCGGCCTGCAGTTCGTCGAACCCCATTTCTTCAACCAGATGACCACCATGCACGGCCTGGTGATGGTATTTGGCGCGATCATGCCGGCTTTCGTCGGTCTCGCCAACTGGCTGGTGCCGATGATGATCGGCGCACCGGATATGGCGCTGCCGCGGATGAACAACTGGAGTTTCTGGATTCTGCCATTTGCCTTCGCCATGCTGGCATCGACCACGCTGATGGAAGGTGGTGCTCCGGCATTTGGCTGGACTTTCTACGCGCCGCTGTCGACGACTTTTGCCCCTGACTCCACCGACTTCTTTATCTTCGCGGTGCATCTGATGGGTATATCGTCGGTGATGGGCTCGATCAATATTATAGCCACCATCCTCAACATGCGCGCCCCCGGCATGACCTTGATGAAAATGCCGCTGTTCGTCTGGACCTGGCTGATCACCGCTTACCTGCTGATCGCGGTTATGCCGGTACTCGCCGGCGCGGTCACCATGATGCTGACCGACCGCCACTTCGGCACCTCGTTCTTCGATGCGGCCGGCGGCGGCGACCCGGTCATGTTCCAGCATATCTTCTGGTTCTTTGGTCACCCCGAAGTGTACATCATGATCCTGCCCGCCTTTGGCGTCATCTCTGCGATTGTCCCGACCTTTGCGCGCAAGCCGTTGTTCGGCTATAGCTCGATGGTCTATGCGACCGCGTCGATCGCGATCCTGTCATTCATGGTCTGGGCGCACCACATGTTCACTACCGGTATGCCGGTCGCGGGTGAGCTCTATTTCATGTATGCGACGATCCTGATCTCGGTGCCGACCGGGGTCAAGGTATTCAACTGGGTTACCACCATGTGGAAGGGCTCGATGACCTTCGAAACCCCGATGCTGTTCGCGCTCGGTTTCATCATCATGTTTACTATCGGCGGTTTCTCCGGCCTGATGCTCGGTGTGGCGCCGGTGGATACGCAGTACCACGATACTTACTTCGTGGTCGCGCACTTCCACTACGTACTGGTCACCGGCGCGTTGTATTCGATTATCGCGGCGTTTTATTACTGGGTGCCGAAGTGGACCGGACACATGTACGACGAAAAGCTCGGCAAACTGCACTTCTGGTGGTCGACGATCGCGGTCAACGTGTTGTTCTTCCCGCAACATTTCGTTGGCCTCGCCGGCATGCCGCGCCGGATTCCAGACTACTCGCTGCAATTCGCCGAGTTCAACGCGATTTCGAGTATCGGCGGTTTTGCGTTCGGC
This sequence comes from uncultured Gammaproteobacteria bacterium, assembly GCA_963768295.1. Classification (GTDB taxonomy): domain Bacteria; phylum Pseudomonadota; class Gammaproteobacteria. Next base: position 45,393 of record CAVYHN010000030.1, read on the forward strand.
CTGGCGCAGGTATTCTTCCTGTACATCGTCATCAAGACGATCAAGGGCGGGGAAAAAGCGACTGACAAGGTCTGGGAAGGTGCGACCGGTCTCGAATTCGAGCAGCTGCCGTCACCGCCGCCTTATCACAGCTTCACCCAGGCGCCGTCGGTCAAGTAACGAGTCGAAAAGTTTGTGGCATTGATGCAGCAGCGACAGTCCGAGCAGGATTACTTTATGTCAGCGGAAAGGCGTAAGCGCACCTGGCGTATCGTCCTCGCGCACGTGCTGATCGTGGCGACGTTTTTCATAGCCACGTTTTTCTGGGGTAATTTTCAATGAATAAAACCAGCCCCTTGAAACTGGCGCTGATCCCGCTCCTGATGTTCGGCTTCGGCTTTGCGATGGTGCCGCTGTACGACGTGATTTGTGACATTACCGGCCTCAACGGGAAAACCGGTCGGATCCAGGCTGCCGAAATCGATGCCGACCGGGTCGACCGCTCGCGTACGATCGAGGTGCGGTTCCTGGCGAACACCAGTTCGGGTTTGCCGTGGAGCTTCGAGCCGCTGGTAAAAAAGATGGAGGTACACCCGGGGCAGGTTTACGAAGCCATGTATCGGGTGCGCAGCACCAGCGGGGATAGTACCCTGGGGCAGGCAATACCGAGCGTTTCGCCCGGGCTTGCTGCGGAGTATTTTAACAAGACCGAATGTTTTTGTTTCACCCAGCAGGCGCTCGAGGGCTACGAGTCGCGCGATATGCCGCTGCGGTTTGTGGTCGGTACCGACATATCGGACAAAATAGAACAGATTACCCTGTCCTATACTTTTTTCAGCCAGGAACAGGGTTAAGAACTTAGCATTCAGGATAAAGAGAGAGATAATCCATGAGTAGTACTAGCAACGAAGAATATTATGTACCGCATGGCACCCACTGGCCGATTATCGGTTCCATCGGGTTAACCCTGACGGTGGTTGGCGTGGCCAATTTCCTGCATGGAACCTGGAGCGCGACCCCGATATTTGTTGGTCTCGCGATACTGATTTTCATGCTGTACGGCTGGTTTGGCCAGGTGGTCACCGAGTCGATGACCGGATTCTACAACAAGCAGGTAGATTCGACCTTCCGCTGGAGTATGAGCTGGTTTATCTTCTCCGAGGTCATGTTTTTTGCCGCTTTCTTCGGGGCGCTGTTTTACGCGCGTCAATTCTCGATACCGTGGCTGGACGGCGGTTCGAACAACGATGCGACGGCGCAATACCTGTGGCCCGACTTTGAGGCTGCCTGGCCATTGCTGTCGGTGCCGCTGGCTGATAAGTTCGAGGTCGCCAGGGAAGTCATGGGTGCCTGGGGACTGCCGGCGATCAATACCGCAATCCTGCTGACTTCCGGCTGGACCATAACCCTGGCCCACTGGGCGCTCAAGCGCAGGGACAATACCTGGCTGGTGTACTGGCTGTTCGCCACCGTTGCCCTCGGCTTTGGATTCGTACTTCTGCAGGGTTACGAATATATGCACGCTTACCAGGATTTGAACCTGCGACTCGATTCGGGCATATACGGCAGCACTTTCTTCATGCTCACCGGGTTTCACGGTTTCCACGTGACCATGGGTGCGACCATGCTGTTGATTATCATGATTCGCGCCGCCAAAGGCCACTTCAGTCCGGAAAATCACTTCGCCTTCGAAGCGGTTGCCTGGTACTGGCACTTCGTGGATGTGGTCTGGCTCGGATTATTTATATTTGTCTACTGGTTATAGTCGATCAGTTTTCAACAAAAAAGCCCGGTTAGCCCGGGCTTTTTTTTGCCTACTGTTTTTAGGTTTTGGGGTCAGGCAGTGTTTTTACTGGCGCTGGACTTGTCCTTTGTACTCCATTGTTCGAGCAGGGATTCGAAATCTGCGGCCGGCACCGGCCGTGAATACAGGTAACCTTGACCGAAGTCGCAGCCGAAATCCTTTAACAGGCGGTCCTGGTTCTCGGTTTCTACACCCTCTGCGACGACCTTGATTCCCAGTGTCTTCGCCATCACGATAATGGCTTCGCACAGTGCCATGTCATTTTCATCGTGATCCAGGTTACGCACAAACGACTGGTCAATTTTGAGATAGTCGATATCGAACTGTTTCAAATATGATAGCGATGAATATCCGGTACCGAAGTCATCGATTGAAACCTGAATCTCAGCGTCCCTGAAATCTAGCAACCGATTGGTGATCTTGTCGCGGGCATCCATTAACAATCCCTCGGTGATTTCTACGCTGATCGCCTGACCGCTGATGCCTTGTTGACTGAGGTGCGAGAACCACTTGCTCATGGCCGCTGCCTCATCGATCCACTGCAAAGGGGAGGTGTTGATACTAATCTGAAAATCCTCGTTGTATCGTTCACGCCATTGACCGGCCTGTTCGATAGCATTGTAAAAAACCCAGTTACCAATTTCGGAAATCAAACCGGTTTCCTCGGCGATTGGAATAAAAACGGCGGGGCTGACCAGACCGGACTCGGGATGATGCCAGCGCAGCAATGCCTCGGCTTTGGTCAGTATATTCTCTTGCAGGTTGATGATTGGCTGATAATAGATTTCGAATTGCTCGCCGTTTATAGCCTTGCGCAAGTCGCCGATCATTTTGCGCTTCCTGAGCGCGCGTTGCTGCAATTCGGGTGTGAAGAAATTGAAGCGGTTGCTGCCCTCTGACTTGGCGGCATACATTGCCTGATCCGCGTTACGCTGCAGGCCTTCGATTTTCTTCGAGTCCTGCGGGTAAAAGGTTACGCCTATGCTGGCGGTCAGGAACACCTTTTCGTTATCGAGCTGGAACGGACGCGCCAGGGAGTCCAGCAATTCCTGGCATATTGGCTGTACCGCCAGCTGATCGTCTATATTGCCCAGGATGATCGTAAATTCGTCACCGCTCAACCTTGAAACGGTATCGATTTCGCGCACGACTTTCTTCAGTCGACTGGATATTTCGATTAATAACAAGTCTCCCATGTTGTGGCCCAGTGAATCGTTTACGTCCTTGAATCGATCGACATCCAGATACATGAGCGCCATCGACTGGTTGCTGCGGTCGCAGGAATGCATCTCATGTTCGAGTTTTTGCAGAAACAGGTTGCGGTTGGGAAGGCTGGTCAGCGAATCAAAATTGGCCTGGTTCCAGATTACGGTCTCGGCGTGTTTACGTTCCGAAATGTCACGTATATAGGCATTAAACTCCTGCAGATCAGGTGAGTCGATAACCGATAATGACAGTTCTACCGGGAATTCATGGCCGTTGCGATGCAGGGCATGAATTTCGATCAGGGTATTCATGACCGTGGCTTCGCCGGTCTCCAGAAATGTTTTCATGCCTTTCAGATGTGCGGCCCGGTAGCGCGCCGGAATAATCGTCAGCTCGATTTTCTGTTCAAGTATTTCATCGGCGCTCCAGCCGAAAATCTTTTCCGCCTGTTTGTTCCAGCCGGTGATATATCCGTCGAAGTCCATTTGTACGAGTGCATCGATCGACGATTCGGAAAACGCCTCTAGCTGGGTATGCTGGGCCAGGATAATTTCTTTTTTTTGCCGCAGGTCCGTTTCAAGCGCCTTGACCCTGGCCTCAAGCAGGGTCTTTACATCATTCTCATCTGCGGGAGAATCGGTATCCGGCATATTTACTAACTCGATAGGTAACGGCTTTGAGTATAGTATTTTTTTATAAGGACAACCGGCACAAAAAAAAGCCCGGTATAACCGGGCTTTTTTTCCTGTCTGGCCAGGCCTCAGGCGACAAATGAAGTCTTGATCGTCTTGAAGGCATTACTCTCGATCTGGCGTATCCGCTCCGCCGAAACTCCGTACTCCTTGGCGAGTTCATGCAGCGTCGCCTTGGGCTCGGTTAACCAGCGACGGGTTACGATGGCCTTGCTGCGGTCGTCGAGTTCTTCGAGCGCTGCTCCCAGCATTTGCGTATTGTTTTGTTCGGTGTTCTGGGCTTCGAGCAACCGTTCGGGTGAAGGCGTATTCGATGCCAGTGAGTATGCAGGCGTCAGGTAGGCTGAATCCTCATCTTCATCTCCCGATAAATCGAAGGCGACGTCGTAATTGTTTAAACGGTTTTCCATTTCAATCACGTTTTCCCGGGTCACGCCCAGGGTTTGCGCGACGTGGTCGATTTCCTCTGACTTGAACCAGCCCAGGCGTTTTTTCTGGCTGCGCAGTCTGAAGAACAATTTACGCTGCGCCTTGGTAGTGGCGACCTTGACGATGCGCCAGTTTTTCAGGATATACTCGTGAATCTCTGCCTTTATCCAGTGCACCGCGAAGGAAACCAGGCGCACGCCGACCTCGGGTCGAAAACGCTTGACGGCTTTCATCAGGCCGATGCTGCCTTCCTGAATCAGGTCGGGAATTGGCAGGCCGTAACCGGCATAGTTGTTAGCGACCTTGATGACAAAACGCAAGTGCGGCAAAACCAGCTTCTGGGCCGATGCAATATTACCGGTCTCCTGTAAGTCTTTTGCCAGCGAATACTCTTCTTCAGCGCTCAATACAGGCACGCGCCTGGCGGCCTGTATGTAGGCGTCCAGGTTAGAGCTGCCCATTAGAATGGGCATAGTTTTACTTGTATTGACCAGTTCTGTGCTCATAAATGACCTCGGTTTGTATTTTATTTAGCACTCAGGCTGTTCGAGTGCTAGCAATTAGAGCATAAACGATGCTAAAAGTTCAAGTGTATTAGCAAATATTAATATACTCTCTAAACGTATGGATATTAACGAAAAGTTCATAGTGAATACGTCACAGGGGAAGCTCTAGATCAGTCTTGCCCGTCGAAATACATGCCAGGGTATCGGCCGCGCGCGCAGCCAAATTTGATAAATACCCGACCATCAGTTTTGTTATAATGGGATTTCGTAAAGTCAGGTTTTACTTAGCGTATTTCGAATCCCGTCTTTGCGTGAATCCTCCCGGTCGCGTCGCAATTATGCTTGCCAGCACCGTGGAACCTTCAATCATTCTCTCCCAAGCGGGATTTAGCCAAGGAAAAAATATGACTATAGCTCAGCATAAGGTTGTCACCATCCATTATAAGGTTTCCGATTCCGACAGTGATGAAGTGATCGATTCGTCAGAAAACGGGGAGCCGATGACCTACCTGCACGGTGCGCGTAATATTATCCCAGGGCTTGAACAGGCGCTCGAGGGCAAGCTCGTTGGTGATGAACTCGAAGTAACCGTCGCCCCTGCCGATGCCTACGGCGAACGCAGCGACGATCGCATCCAGCAGGTACCGATGGAAGCCTTTCAGGAAATGGAGAAAGTGGAGCCGGGGATGGCTGTCACCGCGCAAACCGATCAGGGCCAGATAAACCTGACTATTACCGAGGTCAACGACGACCAGGTGACGGTTGATGCTAATCATCCACTCGCGGGAAAATCATTGACTTTCAATGTAACCGTTGAAGACGTGCGTGATGCCAGCGAAGAAGAAATGGCGCATGGCCACGTGCACGGACCCGGTGGTCACGACCACTAGCAGATCGGATCAATGTGCAAGTTCAGGGGTTTAGTGCTTCGCTCTGGCGCTTGATGTTGACCAGGGTTTGCAGGCGCGCAAGCAAATCGTCTTCATCGACAGGTTTGGTAATGAAATCGTTGGTGCCAGCACCGAAAATCGCCGTGAAATCGGTGCGCTCATCCTCACCGGGCTCGATGGTCATTAACAGAATCGGCAGGGTCAGATAATCCAGCTCCAGCTCGCTGCGTATGGCCTGGATCAGTTCAAAGCCATTCGTTTTGCTGGTTAACATCAGGTCGGTAATCATGAGATCGAAACTGCAGTTGGCATCGGCCGCCAGGTCCTGTTTGAGGCAATCAAGCGCTTCTGCAGCGTCGCGGAAATGGGTATAGCCGATGTTGTTTTTGTCCAGTATACCGGTCGTGATAGCAGTCGACGTGGCGCTCTTGTCGACGTACAGGACTTTAATCGGCAGCTCGTTGTAGGTGCCGAGGAAATTAAGGATAAAGTTTACCAGTGACCTGTGACCTTCGGCCTTGTCGAAATAGGCTGTAACTGCGTCGGTGTCATCCATGCCTGCACCCATTACCCGCGTGTCGGTATCACCCGAGACCACGAAAATAGCCGTGTCCTTGTTTTTTGGAGTCTGGCGAATCTCCTCGATGAGCTGGTAACCGTCGGTATCCGGCAGGCTAATGCCGGTCGTGATAATTTCGAATTCGAAACGTTTGACCGCAGTCATGGCTTCCTTGCCGTTGCCACAGGCAATGATGTCGAGGTCAGGCGCGCGAGACGAAATTTCCTTGAACAGAATAGTGCGCGCGGAATCCGAAGAATCAATCAGTAATAGTCGACGTTTTGCGGGCATTTGTTATCTGATTAGCTTGGTTCTATTTGATTCAGGTGCCGGGCAACTGCGATCCAGGAGCCGGCTAGCCCAAGTAGAGTACTAGATGTTATCAGAATGATAAAGTCGTGAAATGAAAAAGTGATCAAGGTCATTTCCGATTGGTACAACAGGTTCAGGCGCTCCAGCGGTCCCGAAATTGCGAGATAACCGATTTCAACAATCAGCCAGGAAAAAATGCCGCCCAGCAGGCCGTACCAAACGCCGCCATAGAGGAAGGGACGACGAATAAAGGCGTCGGTGGCGCCGATAAGCTTGGTGACGATTATTTCCTGGTAACGATTCTGAATATCGAGTCGTATGGTGTTGCCGATGATCAAAAGCACCGCGCAGGCAAACAGAATGGTGACGATCGTTACCGAACGCCTGGCGATTTCGATAATCGTGTAAAGCCGTTCGAGCCACTCGGTATCCAGTTTGGCGATTTCTATCTCCGGTATGGCCTGCAGCTTGTTTACCAGGTTGCGAATTTCAAAGGTATCGGCTGCGACCGGTTCGACGATGATGGTGTGGGGCAGGGGATTACTACTCAAGGTATCTATACTCTTGCCAAAACCGGAGTTTTGACGGAACTCTTCGAGCGACCTATCGCGTGAGATAAAACGCGTCGATTCTACCTGCGCCATGCCGCCAATATCCTTTTCTACCGCGCGCGCGCGTTTTTCACTGACGTCAAGATCAAGGTAAAGACTGATTTGGGAACTGGAGCGAAAATCGCCCGACATCGCGTCGATGTTTTTCAGAAACAGGTAAAACCCGCCAGGCAGCGACAAGGTGATGCCGATTACCGCGACCGTCATGATGGTGGTGGCTGGCGCCTGGTAAATTTTGCCGAGGCTGAATATCAGCGACTGCAGGTGGTGCAGCAAGTAGGCTGAAATACGATTCGTGGTCGCCGGTTTGTGGCGTCGGATGTTGCTACCAGCCATTGCCGTGCTCCTGCTCGTCTTCGGCAAGGTCGTTCAGGATCAATTGTCCGCGGTTCAGCGTAAGGCGCGGCTTGTCCAGTTCTTCGATCAGCGCGAGATCGTGGCTCGCGACCAGTACGGTCACGCCAACCTGGTTGAAGTCGACGAAAATTTGCATGATTTCACGCGACAGTACCGGGTCGAGGTTGCCGGTAGGCTCGTCGGCGAGCAGCAGCATGGGCTTATGCACCACGGCACGCGCGATTCCAACGCGCTGCTGTTCACCGCCGGACAGTGTGATTGGCATCGACTTTTCCTTGTGTCGCAAACCCACCTTGTCGAGGGCGGCGCGGGTGCGTTTGGCGACTTCCTGCGGGCGATAGCCCTGGATCTGCAGCGGCAGGGCCACGTTGTCAAACACCGGGCGGTCGAATAACAGCTGGTGATCCTGGAAGATAATGCCGATATTGCGCCGGATATAGGGGATACGCTGTCTTGCCACCGTATTCAAATTAATGCGGTTCAGCAAGGCCTGGCCACGGGTCGGTTTTTCGATCAGCGCGATGATTTTAAGCAAGGTGCTCTTGCCCGCGCCAGAGTGACCGGTGATGAAAGCCATGTCACCATCATCGAGTTTTAGCGAAACATTGGTCAGTGCTTCGTAACCACCTTCGTAGCGCTTGGTTACATTATGAAATTCTATCATCTGTCTGAATCAGCTTCAGGTCTCGGCCAGCAGGGCATCGACGAATTCCTCGTTGTTGAAGGGGCGCAGGTCCTCGACCGATTCTCCGACACCGATAAAGCGGATCGGGGTTTGCAACTGCTCGGCAACATTAAAGATCATGCCGCCCTTGGCGGTGCCATCGAGCTTGGTCAGGACGATGCCCGTGATACCGACCGCGTCTTTGAAATTGCTGGCCTGGGCCAGCGCGTTCTGGCCGGTAACCGCGTCGAGCACCAGCAGGATTTCCTGTGGCGCATCGGGATCGAGCTTGGCCATTACGCGCTTTATTTTTTCCAGTTCATCCATCAGGCCGGCCTGCGTATGCAGACGGCCTGCGGTATCGGCAATCAATACATCGATATCACGCGCCTGTGCGGATTGCAGCGCGTCGAATATGACCGATGCGGAATCGGCCCCCTGGCCCTGCTTGATGACCGGCACTTCGAGCCGGTCACCCCAGCTCTGCAATTGCTCCACCGCGGCCGCTCGAAAGGTATCGCCCGCCGCCAGCATCACTTTGAGCCCCTGATCTTTGTACTGCTGTGCGAGTTTGCCAACGGTAGTGGTTTTGCCGGCGCCGTTGACCCCGACCATAAGGATGACGAAGGGTTTCTTGCCGGGATCGATACTAAGCGGTATGGCGCAGGGCGCGAGAATCTCGACCATCGTTTTTTTCAGCGTGTCGATCAGGGTTTCGCTGTCGCCCAACTGGCTGCGCTGCAGCGATTCAGTCAGGGTCGAGGTGATTTTCCGGGTCGCCTGGATACCCACATCGGCCATCAATAGCTGGTCTTCGAGTTGTTCGAGCAAATCATCGTCAATCTGCTTTTTACCCAGCAGTAAATCAGCCAGTCCACCGGACAGGTTTTCCCGGGTCCTGGACAGGCGCTGACGCAAGGATGCAAACAGGCCGGACGGCTTGTCCTTGTCATCTTTGGCGGCAGATTTAAATCCGAACATCGTTTTTCCGGGTAACAGAATTCAGGCACAATATGCTAACAGAAAGCGATTCCATCTGTGCACTTCTAACCCACATAAAGCGTGAATATGGCGACTTCCAGGAAATCCCGGATCAGAATCATCGGCGGCAAATGGCGTGGCCGCAAAATCGAGGTCATCGAGGCTGCGGGTTTGCGCCCGACACCGGATCGGATACGCGAAACGCTATTCAACTGGTTGGCCGCCTGTTGCCCGGGCGCGATGGTGCTGGACTGTTTTGCCGGCAGCGGGGCGCTGGGTCTGGAAGCACTGTCGCGTGGCGCCCGACGGCTGGTTGCGCTGGAGCAGCACGCGCAGGCGCTCGAACAACTGCGGCTGCAGGCGCAAAAACTTGACCCCGCGGCGATCGAGATAATCGGTGGTGATGCGCTCGAGACGATCGCACAATTAGAGCATAAATTCGACCTGATATTCATCGACCCGCCCTATGCCAGGCCCGAGTTACGCCGGCATGTGCTGCAGCAACTCGAGGCGCATGACTGCCTGCTGCCGGGTGCTCGCCTTTACTTTGAGTGGCCGATCCCGGAAGCCTTCGAGCTGCCATCGCCCCGGCTGCACTGGCTGCAACACAAAACTGCCGGGCAGGTGAACTACGCTATAGCCGAATGGCAGGTAAGTGGTTAGAATCGATCGTTTATTTTGCCCGGCAGCCATTGCTGGAATACAGAGGTAATCCATGACAGGTATCGCAATTTATCCTGGAACTTTCGACCCGGTTACCCGCGGGCATATCGATATTTGCCGGCGCGCGCTGAAAATGTTTGACCACGTCGTCATCGGAGTTGCGGACAGCCTGGCCAAGGAGCCATTTTTCGATATCAACGAGCGTTTCGATATGCTGGAAACGGTGTTTGCCGACAACGATCATATATCGGTGAAACCTTTTTCAGGCCTGCTCATCGATTTTGCGCGTGACTGCGATGCCGAAGTGATTATCCGCGGTCTGCGCGCCATTTCGGACTTTGAATATGAAGTGCAGCTGGCGGGGATGAATCGCTCACTGGCGCCGGAGATCGAAACCGTTTTTCTCACCGCCGCCCAGAGCTACGCCTTCGTCTCGTCGAGCCTGGTGCGTGAAATCGCGCGCCTCGATGGCGATGTCTCGGAGTTTCTGCATCCCGAGATCCTGGCACGCCTGACAGCCAAGCTGCAGGCCAGAAAGTAACTGTCCCAAAGGAGTTTTATCACGTGGCTTTGATGATCACCGACGAGTGCATAAATTGCGATGTTTGCGAGCCGGAGTGCCCGAACGACGCGATATCGCCGGGTGAAGAGTTCTACGAAATCGACCCGCTGTTGTGCACCGAATGTGTCGGGCATTTCGAAACCTCGCAATGCGTCGAGGTCTGCCCGGTAGACTGTATTCCCTTTAATCCGGAATTTCCGGAAACCCAGGACGAGCTGCTGCTGAAATACAAGCACCTGACCGGTGAAGACTGAGAACGACCAGGGTTGTCAACCCATCGGCCCCGGCGAGGCGCCGACTCAATAACCGCCAACAGCACCTTCGCTACGATTGTCGTAAGCCGCCTCGAGATAGTTCCGGTCATTCAGACGTACCGCTTTGATTCGACCCAGGTAGCCCGGCCTTTGCTCGACGGTTTCATGGCCGCGTTGCTGCAGGCCAGTGACAACTTCGGGAGAGAATTTAAACTCGTCCATATATAACTTGTTGGGCAGAAACTGGTGGTGCACGCGCGGAAACTGCACCGCCCGATCGATATCGAGCCCGGTGACCAGGACACGATAAATGGTTTGAATCACGCTGCTGATTATTCGTGGGCCCCCAGCCGCGCCGAGTGCCATCACGATTTTGCCGTCTTTTTCAACCAGGGTTGGGCTCATCGAACTGAGCGGCCGCTTGCCGGGTTGAACGCGGTTGCCGAATCCCTGTACCAGGCCGAAGGCGTTGGGCTGCCCGAGTCGAGTGGTAAAGTCGTCCATTTCGTTATTCATTGAAATGCCGAATTTGTCGGAGACAATCCCGGAACCATAACTGCCATTCAGAGTTACCGTCAGCGAAATCGCGTTTCCGTCCGCGTCGAGGATCGAAAACTGGGTGGTTTCATTTGAATCGTCGAGCGGTCTTTCGACCAGAGGTTGCAACTGTGTGGCTTTTGCAAGACTGATGCTGCGGGCCATGTCATCGAGATAGCCGGCGGATAAAATCTGCTCGAAGGGATTCTTATGATAATCCGGGTCACCCAGCAGGGCTCGACCCCTGAATGCGCGATTCAGCACTTCCGCCATCAAGTGAATTTCATCGACGCTGAGGGGCTTGTGCTGCTCGATATCAATCTTGTCAAAGAGTTCGAACGCGGCCTTGATCACGGCACCCCCGCTGCTGGGCGGCGGCATTGAATATAGTTTATGCCCCTTATACTCGGTGACTAGCGGCTGTAGCCAGCGGACCCTGTAGTTGGCCAGGTCCGCCATCGTGATGACACCGCCGTTGGCCTGAATCGTGTCAACAATATCCTGCGCCACGGCACCACGGTAGAATCCGTCAAGCTTGTCGTCTCGCAGCAGAGCAAGCGCTTGCGCCAGTGCGGGCTGTTTCAATACTTCACCAGGCCGGTAATGCTGTTGCGGCGATTTGTAGAAATGATGCAGCCCGGCGGGATTGAAGCGCTCTTTCTGGGTTTCGGAGTAGCGTGATTCGGTACCGGAAAATTCGATACCATCCTGGGCCAGCCGCAGCGCCACTGCGAATAGCTCTGGCCATTGCAAGCTGCCATATTTATGGTGCAGGGCCCAGAGTCCCGCGGCGACGCCGGGCACGCCGATCGCCGCTCCGCCGTTCCAGGAAGCGCCCTTTTCGCGATTGACATAAAACTCGGGCGAGGTGGCCGCAGGCGCCATCTCCCTGAAATCCAGCACTTCGACACCCTGGCCCATGCTGACCAGGGCGAATCCGCCGCCGCCGAGCGAAGCATTGGAAGGGTTGGTGACCGTTAGCGTGAGCCCGACCGCCACGGCGACGTCGACCAGGTTGCCGCCCTTGTCGGATATTGCCTTGCCGGCATTTACCGCGTAACTCGAGGGTGCGGAAATCATGATTCGGGTGCCTTCGCCGGGTACGGCCTGCGCCGCGACAGCGAATGCCAGCGTGAATAAGAGGACGGTTAAACGGGTGGGTAATTTCACGGGCATGATGTTTGCCTTATGTCTGCAGGGCAACCGATGGTAAAGAAGCTGTCGCCGCCAATCAAGGCCGTGCGGCATTCTTCCGTGCAGCTGGCGGCTAGCTGCGCTGAAAAATCCGCCGCCGAAGCGCTGCCGGGAAGCTAGTCCGCGTAGCCCGGCATTTCGCGGTCGAGCAACCGTTTCAGCGCGGCAAAGAAGAGATTGTCGCGCTGACCCTTGTGCCGGTCGTGCTCGTCGGGGGTCTGAACCTGCCTGATCACTTCCCGCGAGATGGGCTGCAGCTTCTGCCCGGTGCCGAGCGCCCGGATCTGTGCGCGGCAGACGCGCTCAAGCATATACAGCAGGCGGTAAGCCCTGGCGATCGAATCCGCCGCCACCAGTACGCCGTGATTTTTCAGGAATACGACTTCTTTGTCACCGATCAGGGCCGCCAGGCGTTCGCCTTCCTGCAGGGTATCGGCGGTTCCCGGGTAGTGATCATCGTAGGCAATTTTGCCGTCGAAAAAGGCGGATGTCTGGCAAGCTGGAATCAGGCGATTGTCTGCCAGCATGTTCAGCGCCAGCGCCCAGTTCTGATGCGTGTGAAAGACCACGCGTTTGCCGGTAACGCGGTGGATCGGCGCGTGAATGCACTGCGCGGAGAGTTCGACGATGCCGTCACCATCGAGAGTCTCGCCGGGCTCATTAAAAGTAATCATGTCGCTGGCGCGAGCCTCGGACCAGTGCAGGCCGAAGGGTAACACCAGGTAGCGATCTTCGTAACCGGGCAGGGTCACGGTGAAATGGTTGTCGATACCTTCCTCGAGCTCGTGGAATACGGCCAGGCGCAAGGCTGCGGCCAGGTCGATTTTAGCCTGGGTAACCGGATCGGTATTCGAATCTATGGCGTGGATGGACATGGTGCAACTCTTCACATATTGGAAGCCGTTGATGATAATCCAAAAACCAAACAGCTGTCATCCCGCGGAGCTACTATTATCCCGCGAAGCCACTGTCATCCCGCGGAGCCACTGTCATCCCACGGAGCCACTGTCATCCCGCGAAGCCACTGTCATCCCGCGGAGCTACTGTCATCCCACGGAGCTACTATTATCCCGCGAAGCCACTGTCATCCCGCGGAGCCACTGTCATCCCGCGGAGCCACTGTCATCCCGCGGAGTCACTGTCATCCCACGGAGCTACTATTATCCCGCGAAGCCACTGTCATCCCGCGGAGCCACTGTCATCCCGCGGAGCCACTGTCATCCCGCGGAGTCACTGTCATCCCGCGGCTTGACCGCGGGATCCAGAAAGGTACAGGTATTGTTACGGTTACTGGATCCCGCGCTTAAAGCGCGGGCTGACAGGTTGAAATATTCTGCGTAAGTCTATACGCAAAATATTTCAACCTGTCAGCTGGTCAAACCTCGGTAGATTTCAGAGATACGGTAGGGCAGTTTGTCGACATCGTCGATCAAGGCGTAGCTGGAATCGCCATACATATGTGGCAGGTAGTCGCGCGCCTCTTCGTCGATGGTGATGCAGAAGGGGTGAATGCCCCGCTGACGCGCTTCGAACAGGGCCATGCGCGTATCCTCGATGCCATACTCGCCATGGTAAGTATCGTAATCGTCGGGTTTGCCATCGGAGAGAGTGATCAGCAACTTGGTCCGTGCGTTGATGTGATCGAACAAATAACTCAGGTGGCGAATGGTGACCCCCATACGCGTATAGTCGTGGGGCTCGATGGCCGCGATACGTGCGCGTACGCCCGCATCGTAGGGTTCGTCGAAGGTTTTTATCCGGTAAATTTCGCAGCGTTTGCGCGTATTACCCGAGAAGCCGTAAATCGCGTAGCGATCGTCGAGCGAACTCAGGGCCTCGGCCAGCAGGATCAGAGCCTCGCGTTGGGCGATGTTGATCCAGCCCTTGGTGGAGCCGCTCATGTCGACCATCAGGATAACAGCGATATTGCGTTGCACGCGGTGCGCCTTACGGTAGATTCGAGAAGTCATTTCCATGCCGCTGCGCAGGTCGGCGATGGCCTCGACCAGGGCATCGAAATCGAGACTGTCACCATCCGGTTGTTTTTTCAGCACGCGGTACTCCTCGCGCAGGGCTTCGAAACTGCGGCGCAGCGATTTGATGTGGCCGCGGTATTTATGCAGGGTGTCGTCGACAAAAGTCGAAGCATAGTCGGGCTGTATTTCGCGTTCGCGCACCGTGCACCAGCGTTTACGATGCGCCCTGCGGGTACAGTCCCACTCGTCATACAGGAAAGTGCCTTGTTCGTGGCCGGCTCCTTTGCAGGCGTCAACCGGGTGATCTTCCCCGGGCTGCGCCCTGCGGCCGTCGAAGTACTCGCCGCTGCTCGCTGCCTGCAGGTAATCCGCCGGCATTTTGCCAAGGTCCTGCATGATCGAGGCTACCAGGCTCTCGACTTCGGCATCCTGCGGCATCGGCACCCCATCGAGTTCAAACTCGGGCCTTGAGCCCTGCTCGGTCTTAAGCTCGAACTTTTGCCCTGGAGTCCCGTCTGCATCAGCCTCGGCCATGAGGTCCTGTGGTTCATTGCCGTGTTCCTCGAGCATCCGCGCCAGCGCCAGCCGCAGCTGCTGTTTCTCGCGCTGCAGGCGCGCTTCGAGGACGGATTGCACTCGCTCCGGGTCCAGCCTGCCCTGGTACAGAAAGGGGTCGGGCCGGGGTTTGTCCCAGTGCTCGGCGCTGAGTCGGATCGAATCGAGTACGCTGCTCGCCGGATCGCTTAGCTCTGCCTCCAGTTCCCGCCAGAGCGCCGGCGTATCCGCCTGCAGACGCTTCATTTGTCGCGCCAGTCCGGGGTAATCGCGCTCGATACAGGCGTTCAGGCGCAGCGTTTCGAGGTAGTGAAAGGTGCGTAGCATCGGTTCCTCGCGCGGTATCTGCGCAATCGTGTCGGCGCGCCAGGTGCCGTACCAGCATTGTGCCCACTGGTGTGCGGCAATCGCCTTGAAACAGGCAAAATTATCGGCTGCCTCGGGGAAGTGATCGATCACCGCGGGCAATTGCAGGATTTCACTGTCGGTTAAAATCTCTTCACTGGACTCGAGACGTAGCCGGCGCCCGTTGAGGCCGTGCAGGAAATGTTGCAGTACGCCGCGGGTACTGGAAAATTCCAGTCCGCGGGATTTTTTTCGCTGCGCCGCGATAAACTGGTCCAGGTTATTCAGCGATTCCACCGCGGGCTGTAAACCCCGCTCGAAGTAGACATCGAGCGCGAACTGCAGCCAGTTCTCGCAACCCTGGCGACCGATAGTCTGTAACGCCAGCGCGGCTTTGCTGGCGAACTGGTAACTGATTTCGGGCTGGGTTTTGGCCACCGACAACACCCAGTCAAAAACGAAATCCTGCCAACGCGGTTCGAGCGCGAGGATGAACCCGATTACTTCATCCACCGTCCCGCTGTTGAAAAAGCAGGGTTCGAGCTGCGGTCGCAGATTCTCCTGGTCGAACTTCATGACTGGCATTCCGGGCAGTAGTAACTCGAACGCTGCCCCAGCACCACGTGCTTGATCGGCGCGCCGCAAACCCGGCATTCCCCGCTATTGCCGTAAACCTGCAGTTCGTGCCTGAAGTATCCCGGATTGCCATCGGCCTGGGTAAAGTCCTGCAGCGTCGTGCCGCCATGTTCGATCGCCGTGGCCAGGGTTTGCCGCACCGCGTCGACCAGCCCGGCGATGCGCGCCCTGCTGATACGGCGCGCCGCACGGGTCGGGCGGATGCCGGCGCGAAACAGCGCTTCGCTGGCGTAAATATTGCCGACCCCGACGACGATGTGACTGTTCATTAATACATTTTTAATAGCCGCACTGCGCTGGCGGCAGCGCCGATGCAGATATTCGGTGTCGAAGTCTTCTCCCAGCGGTTCCGGGCCCAGCCGGTTTAACAGGCGATGCTGTAACGGATCAGACTCGCTATACAGCAGCGCGCCAAAGCGTCGCGGGTCGCGAAACTTGAGCGCCTGCCCGTTGGCCAGTTGCAGTTCGACATGCTCATGCGACTGCGCGGCCGCGCCGACCGGCAGGATGCGCATGCTGCCCGACATGCCCAGGTGCCAGATCAGGTTGCCCCGGTCGAGCCGCATCAGCAGGTATTTTCCACGACGCGAGACGGCTTCTATCTGCCTGCCCGCGAGGCCCGCAACCTCGGCGCTGATCGGCCAGCGCAAACGGGTATCACGCAGGATGATGGCGTCGATACGCTGGCCGCAAACATGGGGTTCGATCCCGCGTCGCGTTGTTTCCACTTCCGGTAGCTCAGGCATTACTGACCTGAAGGTTGTACCAGTATCCCGGACACTGACCTGCGGGAAACCGACGCAGGATAGATACGTCTGCACAAGTCAGTGTCGGGACAGGCCGAGGGACGCCAGAGATTTTCGCTTCTGATTTATATTCTTTCATCATTAGACAAAACCAATTAATTAGGTAAATTATCGCAAAGCCCACGGCCGACTGGTACAACCTTCAGGCCTGTTTATCGCTGATGGAACACCCAGGCCAGTGCGATACCGCCCATCCAGGATTCGGTTTCGGAAACCAGCGGGCTGTCATCGATCACTGCTTGCCGCAGGTTGTCATAGCGGATAAATCCACCCAGCCAGTAATTGCCGAAGCGCTTGCTATAGGTAAATTCTCCGCGGTAACCGCTAAATCCGCCGTCGGCATCGTAGGCCGGGCGTGTTGCCGTGGCTTCGCCCGTGTCGACCGAGTAAAAATAGGCGTGATGTTCAGCGTTCGAATATATCGGTCCGATGAGGAAATTCAGTTTCCACTCGCCAAGCCGCCTGGCTGGTTTTCGCCAGGACAGGCGGGGTTGAAAAACCTGACCGATAAAGTCGTGTTTGCTATCGATGGCATAGACAAAACGCAGCGGCAGGTCGATCCACCAGGCGCTGTCCTGCAGGGCCAGGAAACGGTAATTCAGCGATGGCCCGATTTCGAAAACCGCGTCGATTTCATCCATGCCCTCGCGCTCTGGCGTGTCGTCGTCGGCAGGCAGCGAAAAGTCGGCGCTCAAGGTAAACAACCAGTCCGGCGACTCGAACACGACACCCTGTACGCCCTCGTCGACACGCAGGATATCGCCGCGATACTTGATGTAGGGAATCGGCAGCAGGTAGGTCGACGAGTTCTGCGCGCCTCGATAGTCCGGTGCGTCCAGCGCAAACAGTCCGGCGCCGAGTTCCAGGCGCGGCAACGGCGCCTGTGCCAGCGCGGCGTTGGCCACGAGCAGGAGCAGCAGGCTAAGGGGGATTTTCATCGCGGCGCAAGTCAATCAATTGATAGTATAGATCTGCGCTGAAATGATACTGCAGGTCGATCTGGGGATTGGCGATTACAATTTCAGGTTCGATTGACATCAGGAAAAACTCCAGCTTCTGCCCATTCTCGAAGTCGGCCTGAATTTTCTGCCGCGGCGTGCCCGCGGCTATATAAGGCTTGATTCGCGCTGCCTCCAGCCCCTGCCAGTTGCCCACCAGCTGCGCTATCTGTTGTGGGCTGAAATCGTGAGCCGCCGTCAGTTCCCAGTCATTGTCGGCGTTGCGCCTCAGCTGCAATTCAGGCAGCTTGAGCGATGTCAGGCCCAGGTTGCGCGGCAGCAGTCGCCGGTCGACCAGGCCGGATAGTCCTTGCGTAATAAACGGCAGGTGTATGTCCGGCAACAAATATACGATCGAATCGATCATTGTGTAACGACGTTCACCGATGTTGTTGGTGGCGCCAAAAAGTACGCGGGTATCATTGAGTCGTAACATGGCCTGGGGAAAGTCCAGGCCCAGCGTTGCCAGGTCGATTTCGGCGGCGTCGAGCCGCGACTCGGTCTGACTGTTGACGACATCAAGCACACGCTCGACGTTGATATTGTTGGCAGGCCAACGGATCGGGCTCTCCAGGCTCCAGCCATTGGGCTCGCGCTTGAACGACAGGGATACGTCCGCGGTCTGGATTTCCATCGATTTTATGTCTGCCGTGCTGATGCCGGTGATGCTCGGTTTCGGCTGGTAGCCAGGTTCTACCCCGAAGCGATTGCCGACATAGGTGAATATTATGATCAGCACGATCAATACGAAGTTGATGATCATGCGCCGTGACAGCATCAGCGGTTACGCCGTTTGAGCCAGATGCGCAAGCCGCTGGCGAGTAATCCCAGCGGCATCACCACCAGGAATAATATTGCGATGAAAAGCTGCTTCTCCTGCGACAGCTCGAGGCGGGTATCCGGTGCCGGGCGCGGACTGATGGCGATCAGTTGATCGTCATGGCTAAGCCAGTTGAGCAGGTTGATGCCGATCTCCAGATTACTGCCGTTACCCAGGTAGCGATTCGATATAAAATCGGCATCGCCGACGATCGCAACGCGCTGATCGAACAGTTCGCCGGCATCGGTTTGATGACTGCGCGCCAGGGTTAACCCGATATTCAGCGGCCCCTGGTTTTCATCTTCGTGATCGCCGTTGAAAATTTCACCCCGCAATTCCCCGGTTTCGTTCCAGCTGCGGCTATCGCTGCGCAGGAAAATCTGCTGCTGCCAGCTGTCTTCCCCGTGGAACTCGAGCGCCTGCGCCTGCGGGAACAGCGACAGGCTGCCAAGGTTCTGCGTAATCGGGTGGCGGGGATACTCGCCCACCAGCGCGAAGTCGGCCCGGTCGAGACCCATTAGCTGGCTGTTGGGGTCGACGATGATGCCGGGTAAAAACTCGATGGCAAGGAGATCCGCAAGCATGTCCAGGCCTTCGATCGCCTGTTCCGGGTCGGCCAGCCATAACAGGTTGCCACCGCTTTCGATATGTTCGCGCAACAGGTCGATCTCGCCGGGCAGTAACGCCACCTTGGGGCTGGCAAGAATAAGCACGTTTGTGTTCTTAGGAACACTACTGGATTGCGTCAGGTTGAGAACTTCGACGCGGTATCCCTTGCTTGCCAATTGCGTGGCGAGCAGGCTGAAATCATGATTGGCTTCGCCATAGGGATTACGCTCGCCATGGCCCTCGAGAAACACCAGCCAACGCTCACCCTGGCGCAACAGGCGCTGGATCGCGCTACTGACCGCGGCTTCACTGACCTGCGAAATCTTCTCGCTGCGCCCACGGTACTCGAGCAGCACCTCTCCATCGTAACGAATATCGTGGGCGCGCAGTAAATCCGGGTGTAAATCGGGGTTCAGGCTGGTAACGACGATGTTGGACTGCAGCAGATGGTAACGTTCGAACAGGGCCTCGAGCAGTGGTTTGCTCTCGTTGATGGGGGATACGAACAGGGTCACCTCGAGCGGGAATTCGATTCCGGCGACCAGGCGCGCCGACTCCTGCGACAGGCTGTTGCGCTGATTGGCGCTCATGTCGATGCTCAGTGGGTAGCGGTTGGAAATCCAGGCAAGCACCACCATCAATCCGATAAACAACAGCAAAAAAATACCAGACTGAATGCGATACTGCAGGCGCATGCGCGAATCTACCTTCACAGCAGGCGCTCCCGATCAAGCTGACGAATCGTCAGCACCAGGAAACCGGTGATCAGCAACAGGTAGTAGACGATATCGCTGGATTTGAAAACACCTTCCAGCATCGCCTGGTGGTGCTTCAGTATCGACAGGTAGGCCAGCACCGATTGGCCATTGCTGACCGAGGACCCGATCCAGTCGATAATCCACAGCATCAGGAGTACGCCAAAGGTGGAAATCGCGGCAATCGTCTGGTTTTCGGTCAGGCTCGACAGGTAAAGCCCGATCGCGGCGAAAGACGCCAGCAGCAACAGCATGCCGAGGTAGATCGACAACAATTTGCCGCCGTCCGGGCTGGTGCCAAGATAAAGCGACAACGGCATCAGCATCAGCATGCTGACCAGGATGACAATGAACAGCACCAGTCCGAGATACTTGCCGAGCACGATTTCCGACATGGAGATAGGAGCGGAAACCAGCAGGCTGAGCGTGCGATTGCGTTTTTCTTCGGCGATCGAACGCATCGTCATCAGCGGCATGACCATCAGCAGAATAATCGCGGCCACCTGCATCAGCGGGGTGATGACGATATCGGTAACCCCGGGCGTATTGGCGAGCTGGATGAGCTGGGGTTGCAGCAGGAAAAAGTTATCCAGGTTGGCCAGAAACATGTAGCCGAGGATGGTCTGAATTACGGCGAGGATAATCCAGGCCATTGGCGACAGGAACATGGCGACTACTTCGCGCCGGGCGATGACCCAGATCATTGAGCGTTCGTCTCCTCGTTATGGGTCAACTCGATAAACAGGTCTTCCAGCGATTGTTGTTCAGGAACCAGCTCGTAAAGTCCCCAGTCCTGCTCGACCGATGTCGCGACCAGCGCATCGGGATTCGACTCGGGACTAAAGAATATACGGAATCGATTGTTTCCCAGTTTTTCCGCGTGATCGACGCCCGCCA
Source organism: uncultured Gammaproteobacteria bacterium (assembly GCA_963768295.1). Lineage (GTDB taxonomy): Bacteria > Pseudomonadota > Gammaproteobacteria. The sequence goes on from CAVYHN010000030.1 coordinate 65,990, forward strand.
GCGCGATCAGCTGCTCGAGCCCGGGCGACTGGCGTAAACCAATCGTATAGGACTGTTCGTGCCCCTGATTGAGTGACTCCGTCGACGCGTGGTAAATCAGTTCGCCCGCTCGAATTATTTGCACCCGATCGCAGGTGGCCTGGACTTCGGAAAGTATGTGGGTCGACAGAATAACGCTGCGTTCGCTGCCGAGCGAGCGTATTAATTCGCGGATTTCGCGGATCTGGATCGGATCGAGCCCGACCGTAGGTTCGTCCAGGATAACAACCGGCGGATCGTGGATGATGGCCTGGGCAATGCCGACGCGCTGCTGGTAACCCTTCGACAGGTTGCCGATCAGGCGCGTGCCGACCTTGGTCAGCCCGCACTGCTGTTTGACGCGGTCGAGCGCGGCCGCGCGCTGACCTGGCGCAATGCGGTGCAGGCGCGCGCAAAATTTCAGGTACTCGTCGACGCTGGCCTCGCGATACACCGGCGGGTGCTCCGGTAAATAGCCGAGCTGCGACTTGGCCGCACGCGGTGCTTCGATGATATCGTGACCGGCGATGCTGACCTCACCTTCGCTGGGCGCGAGGTTGCCGCTGATCACCTGCATCGTGGTCGATTTACCGGCGCCGTTGGGACCCAGAAAACCCAGCACTTCGCCGGCTTTCAGGTTGAAGCTGAGGTGGCTGATGGCGAGGTTGTTGTGGTAATAACGGGACAGGTTTTCAACCTGAACGAGTGGCTCTGTCATGGAAATCCTGGGGATTTGTGTGGGCCTAATCATACCTGACTGGATGCGATATTAAAGCCTGAAACTAGAGCAATCCTGCGGGCACAAAAAAACCGGCTGTCGCCGGTTTTTCTGCTATCGGTCAGGGCCGAGGCGCTTACTTGATTTTAGCTTCTTTATATTCGACGTGCTTGCGCACTACCGGGTCGTACTTCTTGAACACCAGCTTGTCAGGGGTGTTTTTCTTGTTCTTGTCGGTCGTGTAGTAGTGGCCAGTGCCAGCGGTCGAAACCAGTTTGATTAAATCTCTCATGATTTTACTCCTAGCACTTGATGCCGCGCTTGCGCATGTCGGCGATGACCGCGTCGATGCCGTTTTTGTCGATAATACGCATGCCCTTGGTGGAAACGCGTAGCTTGACCCAGCGATTCTCGGATTCAATCCAGAATTTATGCGAATGCAGATTGGGCAGAAAGCGACGTCGCGTCCTGTTATTGGCGTGCGACACGTTGTTTCCGCTAACAGGTTTTTTACCTGTTACTTGACAGACCCGGGACATGGTGGAACTCCGTTGAATAGCGAGATTGGTTCGAGGGCGCGAACTCTACCAGAAGCATATCGAGGATTCAAGCCGCATAAGACCGAAATCTTTCCATTTTTCAGGGCTTTGGCGTTTCCTTTTGGCGTCCTCAACCGCTAAGATTGCAGGCTGTATAGTTACCCGGATACCCGCCCGATGGACATAGTTTTCATCCACGACCTGCAGATCGAGACCGTAATCGGAATTTACGACTGGGAACGCAAGATCAGGCAAACCATCAGCCTTGATATCGAAATGGCAACCGATATCAGCAAGGCCGCTAAATCGGATGATATCGAGGATACGCTGAGCTATAAAAGCGTTGCCAAGCGTCTGATCGAATTCGTCGAGCAAAGCGAGTACGAGCTGGTCGAGTCTCTGGCTGAAGAGGTTTGCAATATTATCCGCAATGAATTTGCCGTGCCCTGGGTCAAGCTGACCCTGCACAAGCCAGGTGCGGTACGGGGCTCCAAGTCGGTGGGGGTCATCATTGTACGCGGTGAAAAAAACACGTGAGCGCCCGGGTTTACGTTGGCCTCGGCAGTAATGTCGACCGAGAGGCCCGCCTGCGCCAGGCCGTCGCCACGCTGCGTGAGCGTTTCGGTGAGCTCGAGTTGTCACCGGTATATGATTCGGCCGCGATTGGTTTCGATGGCCACGACTTTCTGAACCTGGTGGCGGGTTTCGATACCGAGCTCGAAGTCGAACGCGTGGCCGCCAGTTTTCGCGATATTGAAAATCAGCTGGGCCGTGACCGCAGTCTGCCAAAATTCGCCAGCCGTTCCATCGATCTCGATATCCTGGCCTACGACGATCTGATTCTCGATTTGCCGGGAATCAGGATTCCGCGCCCTGAAATTCTCGAAAACGCTTTTGTCCTGAGACCCCTGCAGGATCTTGCGCCAGACAGTGTTCATCCCGAAATCGGTGAAACCTATGCCGTGTTGTGGCAGCGCATGGCGCCCGGCGCACCGCGGCTGGATCTTTTTCCCCTTGAACTCTAGGCCATGATACTAGTTGTCATCCCCGCACAGGCGGGGATCTTGTAATAAATCCGCGATGACAGGTCTTCTGCGTCGCCTGGCTTTTTAGCCCGGGATAGATTTCAACGCTTCGATCAGCTTGTCGCATTCGTGCTCGGTACCGACCGTGATACGCAGGCAATCGTCGATGCGCGCCTGCTTGAAATAGCGTACCAGAATGCCCGCCGCTTTCAATTCGAAATACAGGGTCTCGGCCTTGCTGTGCGGGTGGCGCACGAAGACAAAGTTCGCGCTCGAAGGAAACACTTCGAAGCCAAGCCCCGCCAGTTCGGCTGCCAGCCGTTCGCGGCTGGCAATGACGCGCCGGCTGCAATCCTGAAAATATTCCTCATCGCCCAGTGCCGCCAGGCCGATGGCACTGGTCAGGCTGTCGATCGGATACGAGTTAAACGAGTTTTTGACGCGCTGTAAGGCTTCGATCAGGTTTTCGTTGCCGAGCGCAAAGCCCAGCCGCAGGCCGGCGAGGCTGCGCGACTTGGAATAGGTTCGCACCACCAGCAGGTTGTCGAATTCAGGAATTAACTGGCAGGCCGACTCGGTGCCATAATCGACATAGGCCTCATCGATGATGACTACCGATTCGGGGTTGTCGGCAAGCATTTCCCGGATTGCGGTTAATTTAAGCGCTATCCCGGTAGGAGCGTTCGGGTTGGGGATGATGATGCCGCCGTTGGCGCGCCGGAATCCATCGCAGTCAATCCTGAACTTGGCATCGAGCGCGACCTGGCGAAACCCGATTTCGTAGAGCGCGCAATAAACCGGGTAAAAGCTATAGCTGATATCGGGGAAGAGGATTTTTTCCTCCTGTTTGAAAAAGGCCTGGAAGGCGTGCGCCAGTACTTCGTCGGATCCGTTACCCACGAAAACCTGGCGCGGGTCGAGGCCGTGATAGTTGGCCAGGGCATGGACCAGCTGGCTGCTTTGTGGGTCAGGGTAGCGGCGCAGGCGGTCAGGCTCGAAGTCCTGCAGCACCCGTGCCACCGCGGGTGCAGGCGGGTAGGGACTTTCGTTGGTGTTGAGCTTGATATATTGCTGATCCTGTGGTTGCTCGCCCGGCACGTAGGGGTCGAGACTTTCAACCAGTTTGCTCCAGTAGTTGGCCATGTTGTTCCTTCTTTATTTCAGCATGCGGCCGCCATCAACGCGGATGACTTCGCCGGTAATATAATCGTTGCTGGCCAGGAAAAGCGCCGTATCGGCAATGTCCTGCGGCTTGCCGTTGCGCCGCAGCGGTATCTGCTCGATGACCGATTGCTGGTAGTCCGCAGAATCGCCGGACTCGGGCCACAGTATCGCGCCCGGGGCGATGCCGTTAACCCGCACTTCGGGCGCCAGTTCCAGCGCCAGCGACTTGACCAGCATCTGGTTGGCCGCCTTGGCGCTGCAATAGACGCTATGCTGATTCAACGGCATCGAGGCGTAAATATCGAGCAGGTTGATAATACAGCCAGAAGACTTTTTCAACGCCGGGTAGCAGGCCTGCGCCAGGAATAGCGGCGCGCGGTAATTGCTGGCAACCAAATCGTCCCACTGTTGTCGATCGATTTCGCCGAATCGTGTCGGATAAAAGCTGGAAGCGTTGTTGACCAGCAGGTCGAGGCCGTCAAAAGCCGCGCATGCGCGGGCGGCGAGGGCGTCCAGTTCCGCTTGCGAATCCAGGTCGGCGGCGAGCGCGATTGCCGAATTTTCGCGCTGCTGATTGAGTTCGGCAACGAGCTTCTGTGCCGCAGTCGACGAACTGCGGTAATGGATAATGAGATTTGCACCGTTTTGATGTAGAGTGCGGGCGATCTGCGCACCCAGACGCCCGGCCGCACCGGTAACCAGCGCAGATTTATCTGATAACAGCATTAGCATACAGAATTCGAAAAATGCAATCATATCATTCTTGCAAACAGACGCCAGAACGCGGAATGCCGTTTCGGAGTTACGATGGACATACCACAGGGATTTGATTCACATGGCCTGGAGTTGCCGCCACCCGACGCCGAAGCAATTGCTTACAGTACGCGCCTGGTGGAAGCCATCGTGACCCGAATCGAAAACAACGGCGGTGTGATCGGATTCGACGAGTACATGCGCATGGCTTTGTATGAACCGGGTCTTGGCTACTACTCGGGCAACGCGATCAAGTTTGGCGCACTAGGCGATTTCGTCACCGCGCCCGAAATTTCTCCTTTGTTCGGCAATTGCCTTGCGCGCCAGGCGGCAGCCCTGCTCGAACAGGGCTGCGCTGCCCGGATCCTGGAGTTTGGCGCCGGCAGCGGCAAGCTCTGCGGCCATATCATGGATGCGCTGCCTGATCTCGAGCAATACCTGATTCTTGATTTAAGTGCTGAATTGAAACAGCGCCAGCAGTATTATCTGAGCAAATACCTCGACGCCGAGCAATTTTCGAAAATCGAGTGGATCTCCGGTCTGCCCGAGTCTTTCGACGGTATAGTGCTCGCGAACGAAGTGCTGGATGCGATGCCAGTGCACCTGCTTTACAGGCAGCGGGAATGGCAGGAGTTAGGCGTGAGTTACGACGGCAATCGATTTCAGTGGCAGTCGTTCGAACCCGGCGAGCCTGTGCTAGCCGCGATGCGTCAGATCGAAGCCACCCTGGGAGAATTGCCGGATGATTACCGCTGCGAGCTGAACCTGAACTTAAAACCCTGGTTTGCCGCGCTGGCGCAGAGTTGCCAAAAGGCGGTGGCCATTATTATCGATTACGGCTACGAACAAAGCGAGTATTACCATCCTACCCGTAAGCGCGGTACGCTGGATTGTTACTACCAGCACCGCTTGCACTTCGATCCGCTGATTTACCCTGGATTGCAGGACATTACCGCGTTTATCGATTTCGATGCCTGCGCCGACGCCGCCGAAGCTGGCGGTTTTGAAGTTCTGGGGCTGGTCTCACAGCGTAATTTTCTGCTGGCCAACGGCTTGCTCGAAGACGCGCAGCAACAGTCGGCGCAAGCGGACACCCACGAGCAACTGGCCCTGTCGCAACAGGTCAAAACCTTGATCATGCCTGACGAGATGGGGCAGATGTTCAAGGTGCTGGCGTTGCAAAAAAACCTGACGCTGGATATGCCGGCAATGCAGCGCAGGGGCCCGGGTGGATAGCCTGCAGATTATCATTCTGTCGATCGTTCAGGGGCTTACCGAATTTTTACCCATTTCGAGTTCGGCGCATCTGATTTTATTACCGCAGGTATTCGGCTGGGTTGACCAGGGCCTGGTTTTCGATGTCGCGGTACACTTCGGTTCGCTGATCGCGGTCTTGTATTATTTTCGTGACGAAGTTCGGCGCATGCTGAAATCCTGGTCGCGCTCCCTGACCGGCGGCGATCCGGACCAGGATAGCCTGTTGGCCTGGTGGGTGATCATCGGAACCTTGCCGGCGATTTTCGTTGGTTTTCTGCTGCAGGGCCCGATCGAGGAAAAATTGCGCGAACCCTGGATTCTGGCGACCGCATCGATTGGGTTCGGCCTGCTGTTGTGGTTTGCCGACGCCCATGCGCGCCGCAATCGCGACGAGTATCAGCTGCGTTTAACGGATGTGCTGATAATCGGTTGTTGCCAGGTACTGGCGCTGATTCCCGGCACCTCGCGTTCCGGCATCACGATCACGCTGGGGCTGTTTCTCGGGCTAACCCGGAAAGCCGCGGCGCGATTTTCCTTCCTGTTGGCAATGCCGGTAATTTTCGCCAGCGGCGTGTTGCAGTCGGTGCGCATGTTTACCGAGGTCAGCCCGATAAGCTGGAGCGACCTGTTGCTCGGAACCTTGCTGTCGGCGATTAGCGCCGGGCTTTGCATCCACTATTTTCTGCGACTGGTCGAAAGGCTCGGCATGCTGCCCTTCGTGGTTTACCGCGTGTTGCTGGGCCTCGCGATTTTCGCATTGCTGAGCTAGGCTTTCACGGATGGGCGAAAATACCGAGGCCAGGAAAGCGCCGCAGCGCGGGCTGCACCTGATCAGGCTCTGGTATCTGCTTGGCGCAATGATGTTGCTGGGGGTTGGCGCTCTCTCCCTGATGCCGATGCCTGACGTCGGGGTTGGCGATAAACTATCGCATCTGCTCACCTATGTTTTTCTCGGCGGCTGGTTTGGCCTGCTGGCGGCTAATCGGCGGGTTTTGTGCTGGACGGTTGTTGGCCTGATGGCTTACGGGATCCTGCTCGAAATGTTGCAGGGAATGACGACTTATCGTTATGCGGAGTGGGGCGATGTCGTGGCCAATGGCAGTGGTATCCTGATCGGAGTTGCGCTTTACTTTACCCCGCTGACCCGGTTGCTGGGATATGCCGATCGCAAGCTAAGCCTGATGTTTTCGCGCTAGTCCGCATATCTCACCGTTTTTCGTAGCGAGGCAACCGCTATGCCGCAGCATGAAATCAGTGAGATATGCGGGCTAGCGCCTGTTCCTGTTCGATCAAACGTAATCGGGCATCGCTAATCGCCTGTCCCATGGCTTTGCCGCTCAGTCCCTGTTGCTGGATTTCGGCGATATCGAGCTTGCGCAATTTGTCGGCCAGGCCGGTCAGGAATTCTGCCTGCGGATAAGCGTCGTTTTCGCCACCCTTGCGGCCGCGAATATCGGCGCGACAGGCATCGAGCATTTTTTGAAATCGCTCGGGTTTACGCAGGGCATCCGCCCGCGTAAGCAGCTTCAGCAAGGTTGAAGCCTTGAGTTCCATCGATCGATGTGCCAGCAAATGCAACTCGGTCGTAATCAGCGCCAGTTGGGTATGCGCTTTCGGCACCCGCCAGCGCTTGCAAAATGACTTGACCGGCTTATCGCCACGGGCCTCGTGGCCATGGTGGCTCGGCAGTACCCTGGCGGGCGTTGTTGCCTTGCCCAGATCGTGCATCAACACCGCAAAGCGGGTTTCATTGTCGTGACCGAGCGCCGCGCTTGCCTGCAGCGCCATCATGACATGCACGCCGGTATCGATCTCCGGATGATAGGTCGCGTTTTGCGGTACGCCGAACAGGGCTTCAATCTCAGGGAACAGGCGTTGCAGGACGTCGCAGTCTCTGAGGGTGGTAAAGAAAACCGCCGGGTCGGCTTCGTCCAGGGCGCGCGACAATTCGGACCAGACGCGTTCGGCGACCAGCGCCTCTAGTTCGCCAGATTCTCCCATCTGGCGAATCAGTTCACGCGTATCGTCGGCGAGGGTGAATCCCAGTTGATGAAAGCGGGCGGCGAAGCGGGCGGTTCGCAGCACCCTTACCGGATCTTCGACAAATGCCGCGGAAACGTGGCGCAGGCATCTGGCTTCAAGGTCTCGTTGGCCACCGTAGGGATCGACGATGTTACCGTCTTCATCTTCGGCCAGCGCGTTGATGGTCAAATCCCGTCGCAGCAGGTCCTGTTCGATCGTGGTGCTGGGGTCGGCGCTGATTTCAAAACCCCTGTAGCCGGGCCCGGTCTTGCGCTCGCTGCGCGCCAAGGCGTATTCCTGTTTGCTCTCGGGGTGCAGGAATACCGGGAAGTCCTTGCCGATGGACTTGTATCCAAGCGCCTGCATCTGCTCGGCGGTGGCACCGGTTACAACCCAGTCGATGTCGTTTACCGCTAGCCCGAGCAGGCGGTCGCGAACGCAACCGCCGACACGGTATTTTTTCACGAATGGTCCTCGGGACTTCCAGCCGAGGGGTAGTTTTTACGAAACTGGTCGTAGTAGCGCTTGTTGCCGAACATGGCAGACAGGCCATGAATATATTGCCGCAGGCTGGTCGTGCAAAGTTCACAGTCGCTACAGACGTTGTCGGTCTGCAGCGAGCGATAATTGTCCATCGTGAACAACTTGCCCGGCAGGTTTTGTAAAACCAGCGCCTGCAAGCGAGATAGGCCCTTACCCAGGGGTAAAATGCGCACCGGCAACCGCAAGGTATCGATGATCAGTTCGAGAATTTGCCGCAGCGTGACTACCTCAGGCCCGCATACCGGGTAGCGCTTTGAATGGCTGTTGCGATCGTCGATGGCGTTGACGATTCTTTCGACCAGGTCGCCGACGTAGACCGGTTGCAACTTGCTGTCCGGGCAGGCGAGCGGGAAGTATCCGGCATACCACCTGAGAATACCGGCAAACTGGTTGATGAAATTATCGTCCTTGCCAAACACCACCGAGGGTTGGAAGCTGGTAACCCGCAGCTCGCGCTGGCCAAAGGTGTGCAACAGGTTTTCACCTTCACCCTTGGTGCGCAGGTACAGGCTGCTGCCGGTCGCCTGGTCGGCGCCCAGCGCGCTGACGTGTAGCAGGCGCTTGATGCCGGTAGCGCCGCAGGCGTCGACCACGGTTTTGATGAAATCGACGTGGAAGCGCCGGAAGTCGCCCTTGCGCCGCTCGTGCAATATCCCGACCAGGTTTATCACCGCCTGCTGGCCGGCACACAAATCCTGCAAGCTGGCGGGGTTGGTGATATTGCCCTCGAGCAGGCGTATTCCCGGGTGTACCAGCAGCGCACGGTTGCGATGTGGCCGACGACTGGGGACGGTCACTTGCCAGCCGCGGTTGGCGAGCGCAAACGCGAGTTGCTTGCCGATAAATCCACTGCCCCCGAGCAGTAATATGTTGCGTTGCCTGCTCATATGGCCTTTTTATTTTGCTGATTCTGATGTCGTGGCGGCCCCTTGCTGCGTCGAGGCCGCTGATGCTGGCCACCACCGCCACCGGGTTTTCCGCCGCCAGGTCTGCCGCCTCTGCCGGACTTTGCCGCGGACTTGATACGGCCGCCCTTCATTTTGACTGGCGGGGCGGGGTCGACCAGCAAATCGCTACTGATCGACATCGTCGGGATCGTCCTGTTGGTATAGGATTCTATATCTATCAGGTTCATCGCGTGATTTTCGCAGGCAAAGCTGATCGCGGCGCCGGATTTGCCGGCGCGGGCGGTACGGCCGATCCGATGCACGTAGTCTTCGCCCTGCTCGGGTAAATCATAGTTGAACACGTGGGTGACATCCGGAATATGCAACCCGCGCGAGGCCACGTCGGTCGCAACCAGGATGGCGTATTCGCCGTCGTGAAACTTTTTCAACAGGCTTTCGCGCTTGTTCTGATGGATATCGCCGGAAATGATGGCCGCCGACAAACCGTTGCCCTGCAGGTATTCCCAGATTTTAATCGTCGCGTACTTGGTGTTGGCGAAGATAATGCTGCGTTGTGGCTGTAATTTTTTCATCAGGCCGAGCAGTAGCGGAATTTTTTCGTGATTGGCCGGGTGGTAAACGCTTTGCTCGATGCGTTCGACCGCGGGCGTATCGGCGTCGATCTTGATGAGTTGCGCCTGGTTCATGTGTTCATAGGCTAATTCCATGACCTTTTGCGCCATGGTCGCTGAAAACAGCATGTTGAGCCGCTTTTCGGGATTTGGCAGGCGCCGCAGCATGAAGCGTACGTCCGCGATGAAGCCCATGTCGAACATGCGGTCGGCTTCGTCCAGCACCATGACTTCTATCGAATTGAAGTCGTAAAGGCGCTGTTTCAGAAAATCGATCAGGCGTCCCGGCGTGCCGATCAGCACGTCTACCGGTTCATCGAACTGCTGTTTCTGTTGTTCGTAGGCTTTACCGCCGTAACAGATCGCCAGCCGCAGGGGCAAGTCCGCAAACAGTTCTACCGCGTCCTTGTGGATTTGTATTGCAAGTTCGCGGGTCGGCGCCAGAATCAGCGTACGCGGTTTGCCGGCAGCGGTCGCGGGCAGTTCCGAGGTCAGAAGCCGCTGCGCGCAGGCCAGCAGGAAGGCCAGCGTCTTGCCGGTACCGGTTTGTGCCTGGCCGGATACATCCTTGCCGGCTAGCAGCAGAGGCAGCGTTTTAGCCTGAATCGGAGTGCAAAAGTTGAATTCAAGCCTGTGCAAAGCGCTGAGTAAACGCTGATCCAGTCCCAGCGAGTCGAACTGCTGCTCGGTTAAGTGTTGTTGCCCCATGTTTTGGTTTATTCTCGTAGGTTCGCAAATAAGTCGGCTATGGTAGCAAATTGCGATAAAACCTGCGCTGTGATTTGAAAAACAGGATCGTTACCCCTATATATCCCACCGGGGCGGCCAAAGCTGCGGTTAATTGCTTCCCTTTCGCATTATTGACAGTTAAATCTGATACGACTAAATTGTCGGTCTAATTGATCAAGCCATGGGGCTGGAGACACGCGTGAGTGATAAAATTGTTTACCTTTCGGACGATAGTTTCGAAGCCGATGTATTGCAGTCAGACAGCCCTGTGCTGGTCGACTACTGGGCAGAATGGTGCGGCCCCTGCAAGATGATTGCACCGATCCTCGAAGAAATTGCCGAAGAGTATGACGGACGGCTCACTGTCGCCAAGCTTAATATCGACGATAATGCCAACACGCCCCCCAAGTACGGAATCCGCGGTATCCCGACGCTGATGTTATTCAAGGGCGGCGCGGTTGAAGCCACCAAGGTCGGCGCGTTGTCGAAGTCCCAGCTGACTGCCTTCCTCGACAGCAATATCTAGCCAAAAATAATTAAGAAAAAGGGTCGTCGATTAGGTAGACGACCCTTATATCATGTGCTAACCTCTTTTTAATCGTTGCCGCATTCCCGTCGGCAATCCCCTTTATAAAAAACCGAACAATTTCCCGATTTTACCCATAGGCCGTTCTCACGTCTTTATTCCCCAACCCTGCATTAGTGCACCCTTAATATGAATCTAAACGAGCTGAAGCAAAACACTGTCCCCGAATTAATCGAAACCCTGAAGGGTATGGGAGGCGATCATTCGGCCCGTATGCGTCGCCAGGATATTATTTTTAGCATTCTCAAGTCCCAGGCGAAAAAGGGTGAGGATATTTTCAGCGAAGGCGTGCTCGAAATTCTGCAGGATGGCTTCGGGTTCCTAAGATCGGCGGATAGTTCCTACCTGGCGGGTCCGGACGATATCTACGTCTCGCCGAGCCAGATCCGGCGCTTCAATCTGCGCACCGGGGACACCGTCAGCGGCAAAATCAGGCCACCTAAGGACAACGAGCGTTATTTCGCGCTGCTCAAGGTCGATGAAATCAATTTTGACGTGCCCGAAAACGTCAAACACAAGGTTTTATTCGAAAACCTGACCCCGCTGCATCCGAACGAAAGACTGCCCCTGGAGCGTGGCAACGGCAGCACCGAAGACATTACGGCGCGCATCATCGACCTGGTGTCGCCGATCGGTAAAGGCCAGCGCGGGCTCGTGGTCTCGCCGCCGAAAGCGGGTAAGACGCTGATGCTGCAGAACATCGCCCAGAGTATTGCCAGCAATCACCCCGAGTGCTACCTGATCGTATTGCTGATCGACGAGCGCCCCGAGGAAGTAACCGAGATGGACCGCATGGTCAAGGGTGAAGTCGTTGCCTCGACTTTCGACGAACCCGCCAGCCGTCACGTCCAGGTTGCAGAAATGGTGATCGAAAAGGCCAAGCGCCTGGTCGAACACAAGCGCGACGTGGTCATACTGCTGGATTCTATCACTCGCCTCGCACGCGCCTACAACACCACGATTCCTTCGTCTGGCAAGGTATTGACCGGCGGTGTCGATGCGCACGCGCTGCACCGGCCGAAGCGTTTCTTCGGCGCCGCGCGTAACATAGAGGAAGGCGGCAGCCTGACCATACTGGCTACCGCGCTGGTCGAAACCGGTTCCAAGATGGACGAAGTCATCTACGAGGAATTCAAGGGCACCGGCAACATGGAAATCCATCTCGATCGACGCATTGCAGAAAAACGCGTCTTCCCGGCAATCAATATCAATCGCTCAGGCACGCGCCGTGAAGAGTTGCTGATGGACCAGGAAGAACTGCAGAAGGTCTGGATCCTGCGCAAGTTCCTGCACTCGATGGACGAAATCGAAGCCATGGAATTCGTGCTTGGACGTATGCAATCCAGCAAGACCAACCTCGAATTCTTCGACCAGATGAAGAAATAGGTCCGTTACAGGCAATCGGTTTTATCGCCCAGGACCAGGTTCGCAAAAACTCCAGTGCCTTGTCACCCGACGGTTTAACCCGATGCGTCAGGCCTGTGGGCTTCAGACTAATATCTGCAGTCACTCCCAAGCTGGATACCACGATCAAAGCGCGGTATGACAACCTGAAACAAGCCATTCGCAGCTTGAGTCCGCCTTTTTATTTTCCGTTGCAGCGCCTTATACTGTCCCGATTCACGGGCAGGACTAATCCATCGAGCAGCAATCTACGACAATGGTAACTGGAGAACCGATCGTCATCGCCGGATGGCTTGTCGACACGACGGCGCTGCAAATCAAGCAGGCCGACAAAGTCAAAAAACTCAGCAGCAGCGCAATGGCGATGCTTGAATATCTTGCCTGTCGTCAGGGTAAGGCTGTCTTGCGACAGGAACTCAATGAAGTGATTGGGGCCGGCACCGAGGTCAGCGACGACGCGATCGACGCTACGATCCTCGAATTGCGCGAGGCCTTCGGCGACAGCGCGCGAGATGCAAAAATCATCGAAACTATTTCCGGGAAGGGTTATCGCCTGATCGGCAGAGTGACTTTTATGGCTACTAACGGCGTCCCTGTTGCAACGAATCGAAAAAAGCCGGATTCGCCCATTGCCGGTCTGAACTCAGTTACCCGTTCGATTGCGGTTAACCGTCTGCGGGCCAACGAATGGCGCCTGGCTGCATTTCTCATGATTCTGCTGATGATTGCGGTAGCTTTTTTGATGGAGCCCTGGGGCAAGTGGGTCGAGCCTGCTTCGATCGAAGAGATGAAGTCGCCGCTGCCCGACAAACCGTCAATTGCGGTACTGCCGCTTTCAAATCCGAGCGAGGACCTCGAACAGGAAAAATTTATCGACGCGATGACCGACGAGCTGATCACGGACCTGTCGAAACATCCAGGCCTGTTTGTAGTCGCGCGTAATTCCATTTTTGGCTACAAAAACCAGAAGGTCGAAATCAGGGATGTGGCCCATACGCATGGGGTACGCTACGTGCTTGAGGGCAGTGTCCGCCGCGCCGGTGTGCGGCTGCGCATCAATGTTCTATTGATCGATGCCCTGAGCGGCGATCTTATTTGGGAGGAAACCTTCGATGGAGTACTAGACGACAGGGTCAGGTTACAGGACGACCTAACCCGTGGTATCGTCGAACAGCTGGTGCCAGATTAAAGCCTCGGGGGCAGTGGCACGGGCGGCCCGGGGTTTTCCACTATAAACAGGGTTATACATGTCCCGGGTTCAGTCTTTTGCGCCGGTGATCGGTGCCAATCCGCTTGTGATCGTGCTTGGCAGCATGCCGGGCATAGCGTCGCTCGAGGCGGTGCAATACTACGCGCATCCGCGTAATGCGTTCTGGCCAATTATGGGCAGGTTATTCGGCATCGATCCAACGGCAGCCTATGAATCCCGAATCAGCGAACTCGAAAAACTGCCGTTAATTCTGTGGGATACGCTGCAGGCATGTCACCGCCCGGGTAGCCTCGATTCGAACATCGATGCAGACAGCGTGCGCGCCAACGATTTCCCCGGATTGTTGAGCCGCTTTCCCGAAATTCGGGCCATCCTGTTCAATGGTGCGACTGCGGAGAAATATTTCAGGCAACTGGTTATTCCGCGGCTAGCTGAGCCGCTGGAAATCGAGCTGATAAAAATGCCATCGACCAGCCCCGCGCATGCGGGCATGAAATTCGAGCAAAAGTTGGCAGCCTGGCGCCGCCTGCTCGATTTCATCGACTAGGTAAATTTTACTCTGAGTAAAGCCTGGGAGTCAGGATTTGAGCAGGCGCTTGCGGATGTGCGCCATCGGAGCCTGGTCGTTATAGACGACTTTCTGATTCTGCAGGGTAACGCCTAGCGAGGACCATAACGCGTCGAGGTCGACTGGATAGGGGTCGGCTTTCATCTTCTGATATAGCGGCACCAGCACGGCGACGCCGGTGGCGCGGTCGCCGGCTTCGAAGACTTTCATCGCGCTGGTGTCGGCGTGCATCGACAGGCCGGCATCGAGCACCCCGCGCAACGCGTCGCGCAGGCTTTTACGGTTGTCGGTCAGCTTGCGAATTTCGATGTCGGCGAGCATGCAGAAAATAGCACCGCCCCAGTAGGTGCGCCCCCAGGTCGGGGTGAGGTCCAGCCCGCGGTCACCATCTTGAGGTAGTCCCTGCGGCATACGCTCGATGAAGTAGCGCCAGATCTGTTCCTCGGTCATGTGACCACGCTGCGCGCGCGCAACCGATTCGACGTAGGTGGCCAGTCCCTCCAGCAACCAGGCCTGCGCCTGCGGGTACGTTGGCCATCGCCAGGTGCACCATTTCGTGTGCCAGGATCCAGTCGCGGCGCAGCATTTCGGGGTTGATATCTTCGCCGACATTGATGCGTATAAACGGTTCTGCTCCGCCAAATGCCCGACCGAAACGCACCTTGGGGCCAGCGGTGACCGTGAGATTGATATGTACGCTGTTAACCGGGAAACGGCCATAGTAATGATGTACGGTTTTAGCGGAGTAGAGCACCCAGTCGAGCAGGATGTCTTTCTTCGAGCGCAGTACCCGGTCGCGGATTTCGATGCTGACACGGCTGCCATCGATGTCGAAAGCGAATTCATTGTCGCTTATGATTTCGATTTCTGGATCCGCAGCGTACAGGCTGCCGGAAAATGCCAGTAGCATTATCAGGATGCGCAGCACGATGACCCCCTTGTTATAGGTATTCAGTTTGAGACTGTGCCCGGCGATAAAGGTTCAGTCGCCGGGACCCTGCTCGCAGTGTTTCGCCGCCAGACCGGAATCGTACCAGTCGGCGCGATCGCGCCAGAAAATATTGTCTTCGGGATCGATGCCCGGAGGTTCGCTTAAACTCCCCGCCGGAATGACCAGCTTGCCGCTTTTGAGGCTGGTATAGGGCACCAGCGAGCCGCAGTGGCTGCAGAAGCACTTTGAGATCACGTTTGGCTCGTCGGGCGTGTAACGTTTGATCAGATCTTCCCCTGACAGCCATTCGATGCGATCGGCGCTGGTAAAAATATTGGCCGCGTGTGCGCTGCCGGTCGAGCGTCGGCACTGACTGCAGTGGCACAGGTGGAACTCGTCGAACGGACCGGTTACCTGGTATTGCACGCGGCCACAGAGGCAGGCGCCTTTTATCGTTTTACTCATGGGTCATACCTCGGTTTATTGACTGGCGATCAATCTGCCAATCACGTCTTCGAAATGGCTTTCATGCACGTTGGCATAGGCAAAGCGGATAAACTGCTCCTGCTCCTGGCCGAAATAACTGCCCGGCAGGCAAATGATCTCCTGCTCCTGGATCAGGCGCTTGACCACGTCGCGCGCGGGTGCCTCGAACGGGTGCTCGATATAGGCAAAATAAGCGCCGGCGCTGACCAGGCGATACTTAAGATCCGGATGGCTGAAGGCCGCCTTGATCGCGATCGCGCGTTGCGCCAGTTCGTTGGACTTTTCGATTTTCCAGTCATGCAGGTTTTGCAGGCCATAGAGCGCGGCGAGCTGGCCCGCATGCGGCGCGCAGATGGCGGTGCAATCCTGGATCTTCTTGAGCTGATCGAGCAATGGCTGGCTGGCCACGACCGCGCCGGTACGAAAACCGGTCAGGCTGAAAACCTTGGAAAAGCTGTAGAGGTGAACAAAGGTATCGCGCCAGTCGCTGCGGGCAAAAAGTTTGTGCGGCACGGAATCGATGTTGATGAAATCGCGATAGGTTTCGTCGACGATTAGCGCCAGACCGTGTTCGCGCGCGAGTTCGAAAAAAGCCGCGATGCATTCGGGGCTGTAAATCGCACCGCTGGGATTATTCGGTGTCACCAGCAGGATGGCACGGGTGCGCGCGTTGATCAGTCCGCGTGCTTCCTCGGGGTCGGGCATCGCGGTTGCGGCATTAAACGACAGGTAACGCGGGATGACGCCGCGGGTCGTCAGCCACATCTGGTGATTAAAGTAACAGGGCAGGGGGACGATGACTTCGTCGCCCTCATGGCACAGGGTATCGACCACCGAGCAAAACGCCTGGTTGCAGCCGGCGGTGATGAGCACGTCTGCCTCGTTGACGGAACCCTGGTAACGTTCGCTGATGTTGCCGGCGAGCGCCTCACGCAGCGGTGGAATGCCGCGAATATCGGTGTAGGTGGCGCCTTCACCAGCCTTGATTGCGTCGCCCAGGTAGTCGCGCAGCGATTGCGGCGGCAGGTGCGCCGGTACCGCCTGGCACATGTCGATCAGGTTTGCGGAAGCAGGATTCTTGACCCATGACCAGGCTTCGGCTATCGGCGCCGCGGCGCAATCGAGTACATTTGGATTAAATTTCATTATATTAAACGGCTATTTTGAGTCGATGTTAGTGAATTTCGGCGCCGCTTACCAGTCTATAAAAGCTATGCCATAATTCCGCCCTGAACTGTTACAGGAATCTGCAATGAAATATCTACATACCATGGTGCGCGTGCACGACCTCGAGGCATCGCTGGTTTTTTACCGCGACTTACTGGGGCTGATCGAAACCGATCGTTACGCAAGCGAAGAAGGTCAGTTTACGCTGGTTTACCTGGCCGCACCCGAGGACGTCGAGCAGGTCAAGGCTGAACGCGCCCCGCTGATCGAATTGACCTATAACTGGGACGGCGAAGTCTACCAGGGCGGGCGTAATTTCGGGCACCTGGCGTTTGCGGTGGACGACGTTTACGCGGTTTGTCAAAAAGCGCTCGAGGCGGGTATCACCATCAACGTACCGCCGCGTGACGGGCACATGGCGTTCTTCCGTTCGCCGGATAATATTTCGATCGAACTGCTGCAAAAGGGCGACGCGCTGGCCCCGGCCGAACCCTGGGCTTCGATGCCAACCACGGGCGAGTGGTAACCATGGAGCACTACCTGGCAGGCCGCATTGCGATCGTCACCGGCGGCTTCGCCGGTATCGGCAAGGCGATTGCCATCGCGCTGGCCGAGCGCGGCGCCACCATCGCCGTTGGCGCCCGCCGACAGCCAGAGCAGGCGATCGCGGAACTCGAAGCGGTGAGCGATAGCCTGTTCTGGCAACAGCTCGATGTTGCCGATAGCGCTAGCGTCGGTGCATTCGTAGCGGCGCTCGAAGCACGGCACGGGCCGGCCGACATACTGGTCAATTCGGCCGGTATTTCAACCCATGATTACGTCTGTGGCCACGATGAACAAGCATGGCTCGATGTGATCGATATCAATCTGAGCGGGCCGTTTCGCATGATTCGTGCCTGCCTGCCGCAAATGATCGAGCGCCGCTGGGGACGCATTATCAATCTTGGCTCGACCGCGGCCACGACCGCGACCGCGGATCACGCCGCCTACTGCGCTTCCAAATCGGGTTTGCTGGGCTTGAACCGGGCGGTTGCACTCGAAGGCGCGCCGCACGGAGTGAGCTCGGTCGTTATCAGCCCGACCTGGGTGCAGACCGAGATGATGGACAACAGCATGGCTATCCAGGCGCGCAATGCCGGCACCAGCGTCGAAGCAGAATATGCAAAGGTGATCGACGAGCAACCGCAAAAACGACTGGTGCAACCGCGCGAACTCGCCGCGCTGGCGGCGTTTCTTTGCCGCGACGAAGCGCTCGGTATTACCATGGAAGACATCCAGTTAAATGCCGGGGCCCTGTGGTAGGCTCGTCCGATGGCATTACTTAATTTACAGGCCAGTTATTTGGCGATCGAAAACCCGCTGCGTTGGCTGGAGCGCTTACTGCACCGGTTTCGGCATTGCCAGACCGTGCGCATCAATCAACGCGAGGTCGAGGTCAGCTGGACGGGTCGCGCCGATAGAGCGTTACAGCGGCGCAACCAGGCGCTAGTTGTCGAGCTGCAGCTTTATTTTTCCTGCGTGGTCAAAAAGCGCGTGCTGTTTCATCAGCATGCCGTTGCATACGACTGTAGCCGCGTCAGTGATAAAATTGAATTAACTTTTCAGCCGATCTCATCGGCAGTTTGCGACCCGCGGGAATTTGCCGCAAACTATCCGCAGGGCAAAAATCTATCCGCGGGCAAGGCCGCGCGCATGGTGCCGCGGGTCGTCAAAATTGACTACCGGCGGGGTAACTGGGAAGGCCAGTTCCACTACTAGTCCCAGGTCAGGCAGGCGGCGGCAGCGGCTGAAATTCGCTGGATCCTTGCGGATAGCTGCAGGACTATTTCAAGATTTTATCCAGACGATAAAGGGGTCGCATTATTCTCGTATATTAGGATTGACTTATATAAGTAAAATCTAATATACTTCGCCGAATTCATTTAGGAGACAAGCATGAGTATTGATCGAATTGTTATGCTGTTTGCCGGTGCGGTAGTCCTCGTCAGTCTGTTGCTGTCACAGGTTCATCACGTGTACTGGCTGTTTTTAACCGCCTTTGTCGGCGCCAATCTGCTGCAGGCTTCGTTCACCGGATTCTGCCCGTTGGCGAAGATCCTCAAGGCGCTGGGCAGCAAGCCTGGCCAGGCTTTTTCGTAACCCAGAAACCAGGGGCAGGTGGTTAAAGGTTTGCCCCTGGTACTCTCACCTTGGGTCATCGTGGATAACCCGTTTTCGGTCTTTGGATTACTATTTCCCGCGGATGACAATCACCTACTCAGGTAGTAGAGTTAGCGGTCTGAAATAGGTTAGCGAGGCGAGACAAGAGCAAAATGCTGGACAGCTTTGACAAACATAGACTCGAGCAGACGGGACCTGACGATATTTCCGATGCGCTGGAAAAAGGTTCTATTGTTTTCTTTCCCGAGGCGCCGGTGGCGCTGCCCGTGCCCGAGGATCTGGCATTCATTCGCCAGGAGTTACCGCGGCTGCTCAAACTGAAAAATATCAGTTATCACCCCGAGGCCGGTACGGTGCGGGGACTGGACAACGGCGACGTCGCGGTCACCGAAAGAGTGACTCGAATCCTCAGGACCGTAAGCGACGACATTGCCGCTTTCCTGAAATCTGCCGCGCCGCGGTTAACCGATAACTGGACCGTCGGCACCTGCAGTTTTCGACCTGTCGAGGAATGTGGCCGAGAGCTCAGCGCCCACGCGAGTAACGAACTCGTGCATATCGATGCCGGCGCCTACGGCGCGACCAATGGTGATCGAATTCTACGCTTCTTTATCAATGTGAATCCGAGCGAAGACCGGGTCTGGGTGTCCAAGGGGAATTTCACCGAGTTGTTTCATAGCCATGGTCGCCGCGCCCGGTTGAATTATGACAAGGCCGGTAAGAGCTACCTGAGTAAAGGGCCGCTGGATCATGCCTGGTCCGGCCTGGTGAATGGTCTTGCCAGCGTGGGCATGCCGACGGCAAAGGTCCTCGATTCTTCGCCATTTGATCGCGAGATGCGTAGATTTCACAACTACATGAAGGATACGCCCGCCTTCCAGCAGCAAACGCAGGGCCACCAGGAATTTCGTTTTCCGCCGTTTTCATCATGGATGGTGTTTACCGATACCGTCAGCCACGCCTGCCTGTCGGGGCAGTTTGCCTTCGTTCATACCAGTATCGTACGTCTCGCCAGTTGTCGCTTGCCGGAGCTTGCGCCGATAAACGTATTGCGACAGGCCGCCCTGGCGGAGTGAAACCCGCGGCCGCGGGAAATGCCTTGTGGCTGTTAGTTACCCACTGGCCAGGCGCGCTATGGCGACTTCGAGGCGTTCGATTACTGGCTCGACCTCAATCAAATCCATCACTCCCTCGTTTTCGATGCGGGTGCCCCAACGTAACTCGTCAGGATGTTTGTTCAAATATTTTTGCGCCGCCTCGGCGAATTTGTCGACGCAGAGATCGAGTGAACCATAGGGGCCGCTGCGCAATGACCAGGTGCTTGCATGCAGGGCGATTACGGGTGTCGCCAGCGCGTTTGCCAGGTGCGAAGGCCCGGAATCGGGGCTAATTACGAGATCGGCGCGGTTTAACAGCGCCACCAGCTGTGGCAGCGTATCCTTGCCTATCAGGTTAAGCGCACTGGTTTGCATCGCTGCCTCTATCGACTTCCCGATCGCTGCCTCCAGTGCGGATGGCCCGCCCGAGAGTACCACCATCATGCCATGCTCACGCGCCGCGTAATCGGCGACCGCGGCATATCGATCCGCGCGCCAGTTACGCGCGGGGTGGCTAGAGCAGGGTGAAATCAGCAATACACGCTGCCGCGCGGGAATCAATCGCTCGACGAAGGCTGCAGCCCCGTCGGTAACTGGAAAGTCCCATATCGGTTGCTCGACGTCCAGGCCGATGCTGCGGGCAAAGGACAGGTGCCCCTGCACTTGATGTTCATGCCAGGTTTCGGGTATGGCATGGGTCATAAAAAAACGATGAAAATCCCGCGCGCGTTTCCTGTCCCAGCCCAGCTTGATATCCGCCGCAACACAGGCGCCGGTGAAGTTTGCCCGCGCCGAGGTTTGCATCTGTAGCAGAACGTCGAAACGTTCCGTAGCCAGTTGCCGCCGCAGGCGCCAGTATCCGCGCCAGCCCGAATTCTTATCGACGACGACAAACCGCACCCCGTCGAGCAGAGACAGTAATTTATGTTCCAACGGTGAACAAATCCAGGTGACGCGGGATTGCGGCCAGTTTTGCTGAATCGCACGTAGCACCGGTACCCCATGGGTCACGTCGCCGAGCGCCGACAGTCGTATAATACAAATGTTTTCAGGTGGCTGGTCGAACCGCAGCATCGGCTTCCTCGGCGGATTTGGGTCAGGTTTGAATCGAAGCAGAATTTATTAACCCGGCGACAATATATATTGCCGACGGGTAAATGAAAGGCGCTTGCGGGACCGATTCTAGCATTAATGAAAAGCGGCAGGTATCAGCCCGTTGACCGTCGTTACCCGCCGTTTGCCAGTGGCATGGAGTTATCCAACGGCCCGGCGTGAATTTATTTCCGATCGACTGGTGCCCGGTGTTGCACTCGGCGGACCTTCTGTCATATCCTGCCGTCACGGGCGTGATATGACCGAATATCGATATCCACCATTCCCGAACTAACAAGGGAAATCCAGACCAGCCGATTAGTTTTCAAGTCCCGGGCTGCCCTTCGTTTCGGGCAGTCGCGGTTTTCGTGGGTGGCGGCCATCGAAGCTTGCTGGCCCCGGCGAATCGTCGACAAGGGCGTTGAAAAATGGGTAACAAGACGGACTAGCTCTCCCAATGGTTTTCGCATCACATTCATTTCTGGCCTTCCTGGTCATAGTTCTGGCGATCTACTGGATGGTCGGGCGCGGTGACGAGCGCCTGGGCAAGCCTGTCCTGATAATCGCATCCTTTGTTTTCTACGGTTACTGGATCCCGGCTTATTTATTACTACTGACGGCTTCGATCCTGTTCAATCACGTGATTGCACGCGCCGTACTGGGCGGAACCGGGCGCGGCATGCGCCGCACGCTCACCGCGGTCGGTATCCTGCTTAACCTGGCGCTCATCGGTTTTTACAAATATGCCGCCTTCCTGGTCGAGTCATTTAACTGGACCCTGCAGACCCAGTTTGTGGTTCCCGAAATTATTCTGCCGATCGGAATTTCATTTTTCACTTTCCAGCAAATCAGCCTGCTGGTCGATGCCTACCGGGGACGGGTGCAACAACTGCGCTTCTGGGATCACGTGTTGTTTATTTCCTTCTTCCCGCAGCTGATCGCCGGCCCGATCGTCAGGCAACACGATATGCTGCCGCAACTGGCGGCGCGCAAGAACTGGCGCCTGCGCGCCGACTATGTCGCCGTCGGGCTCGCCCTGTTTGCCTTTGGACTGTTCAAGAAGACGGTCCTGATCGATCCCGTCGTGCCCTATCTCGATCTGGTGTACCAGGCGGCAGCGGACGGGGATGCGGTTGGCTTTCTGGATGGCTGGGCCGCCGGAATTGGTTATGGTTTTCAGGTTTATTTTGATTTCTCGGCCTATTCGGACATGGCGATTGGTCTTGCTTTCATGTTCGGCATATGCCTGCCCGTGAATTTCTTTTCACCTTACAAGGCCGACAGCATTCGCGACTTCTGGCGGCGCTGGCATATAAGCCTGTCCCGATTTCTGCGCGACTACCTGTTCATTCCCCTGGGTGGCAGCCGTCACGGCATGGCGCGCACTATCGCCGCGCTGGTGATCACGATGGGACTGGGAGGGCTCTGGCATGGCGCCGGCTGGACTTTCGTTATCTGGGGTTTGCTGCATGGCGCCTACCTGTCGTGCAATCACCTCTGGCGCGCATTCGTGTCGAGATACCTGCCCGGCGTGCGCGATGCTATAAACCAGTCACGCACACTGTCTCTGGTGGCGCGCGCAATGTCGGTGGTATTGACATTTCTGGCCGTCAGCCTGGCCTGGGTATTCTTTCGTTCACCCGATTTCGATAGCGCGCTGCGCCTGGCCACTGCCATGTTCGGATTTTCCGGGTGGCACGAAGTCGTGCACCTGACGCGGGGGATCGTGCCACTGTTCCCGGTCTACCTGTTGATCGTCTGGCTGATGCCGAACACCATGGAAATCTTTCAGGCCACCCGGGCGGCGCTGCATGTCGAGGAATACCGGGACGACGAAGTCAGGCCACTGGTCCCTGGCTGGTTGTCATTCAATCTTTCGATCCGCTGGGCGGCCACCACGGCCGTGGTGTTCATCTGTGCCTGGTTTGCGCTGTCGAACCTCAGCCCTTTTATTTATTTTCAGTTCTGATCCATCATGGGCCCCACAGCGAAATCGATCGTCGACCAATCTGACAGCCCGGCCAGGGGGCGCCGGTTCCTGCTTATCTGCGCCTGCCTGGTCGCGCTGAGCGCGCTTGTCGTCGCCTCGGTGAACCTGGTCGCCTACCGTTATATGCTGCTCGAAAACAACCATTCCATTGTTCAGCTGCTGGCGGGTTGGGGCAGGATGTACAAACCGATCCTGTATGACGAGATAAAGCCGAATGTCGCAGTCTACGGCGCTTCCTGGGCCAGGGATGCATTCGATCCGATCGAGACCGGTCGACTGCTCGGGAAAAAGGTGTTCAATCACGCCGTCTCCGGCGGTACCGCTTACGAGACCCGGCGTTTCGGCGAATCGTCGCTGGACAATCCCGAGCTGCAGGCGGCGGTTATCAATCTCGATACCTTTTACCGCTCGGAACTGGTAGCTAAAACGCGCTATGGCTTCGACGAATCGATCCTGGATACGGATACCCAGGGTAAGCCGAATCGCTGGGTCGGCCTGAAGCGTACCTATTCGCTGGCGCTCGCCGGCTGGGCGGTGGGGGCTAACCTGAATCTGATTTCCGCGATCGTTGCCCGTGATGGCGGTGCCGCCAGGTCCGACTATCTGCGTGCCTACGAGCAGGCGAATCATACCCGGCGCCAGGGCCGGATGGACATGGCCAGGCGGCAGATATTTCCCGCTCCCGGGCAGGCTGAATCGCCCGCGCCAGAGTCAGAAGCACAGGCCAGGATCTCGACGCCGGAAGAGCTCGGGGTCATGATCGATGGATTCTGCCAACAGGAGGTTGATGTGTACGGATATTTCACCCCGTCCCACGTGCGCCAGCAGAGCTGCGATGCGCGGGCTACCGAGGAAATCGCGGCGCTCGAATATCTGCGCGGCAAGCAGGCCGCCTGCAAGGCACAGATTCGTTTATTTGACTTTGCTTACCCCAATGCGGTGACGCTCGAGGGCGTGCTGACCCCGGTCAGGGCCAGTCAGTACTATCGGCCGGACGGTCATCCGCGTCCAACCATGGGCCTGCTAATGGCAGCCAGCATGTTCGAGCGCGATTATCCGCCTGGGACAGCGGCTTTGATCCAGCAGGACTTTGGCGTCGATTTGCTGTCACACCCGGATCCCGCAGGCTGGTTGCTGGCAAGGGCCGCGCGTTGCACAGGGGACTGGGGTGCCAGGGGTTTCGAGGAATTTTCCGCCGCCCTGATTGCCGCTGAGTGAGCTTGCCGAGGCGCGCCTGATTTCTATTCCATATTTGCCTCAGGCGGGATAACGACTTCCCTGGTTCAGTTTTTCTGTGGAATAAAAAAGGCCAGGTAAAGGGATATAGGGTATCCCGATACCTGGCCGAAGGTTACAACCGAAGAGCGCGTGTAACACTAATTCGGTGAGGAGGTTTTAGTCCCAGTTCAGTGCGCCACCGGTTTGGTACTCGGTCACGCGGGTTTCAAAAAAGTTTTTCTCCTTTTTCAGGTTGGCCTGTTCATCCAGCCACGGCAATGCGTTTTCCGCACCCGGGAACGGGATCTTGTGATTCAACTTGTTGGCGCGGCGGTTGGCGATGAAGCGGAACTGCGCGATATGGTCTTCCGCGCTGTAACCCAGGATCGGGTCAGGCAGCAGGAACTTCGCATACTGCGCTTCCGCGGCCTCGGCTTCTTCCCACATTTGCTGGATCACTTTCGGATTAATTTTGAGGTTTTCTTCCAGTACGATTTGATTGCAAACCCTGATGCCGAAAGAAGCGTGTAACACCTCATCGCGCATGATGTACTGCAATTGTTCGGCGGAACCCTTCATCAACCCACGCCGCTGCAGCGCGAAGATCGGGCTGAAGCCGTTGTAAAACCAGGTGCCTTCGAATACGCCGGCGAAGAAAGTGTAGGCGAGTACGAAGTTTTCGAGTTCATCGCGATCATTCAGATCGATATCGGGGCGCAGCACCGAATCGAGGCGCCGGTTACACATCTGGATCTTGTGGTGAATTTCGGGCACCACGCGGTAGCGGTTATAGATCTCGCCCTGATCGAGCCCTAAGGTTTCGATGCAGTGCTGGTAGGTCCAGGTGTGCATCGCTTCCTCGTATACCTGGCGCGCCTGGTAGATCTGCAGTTCGGGCGCCGACATCTTTTCCATCACCGCGAGGCCGATGTTGCGCATCGCCATAATGTCCGACGTGGTCAGGTAAGACAGCACGTTTTCATAAACGTGACGCTCTTCCAGGGTCAGCTTGTGCAGGTAGTCGTGCACGTCCTGGGTCATGTTGATATCGAGCGGCGTCCAGTGGTTCTTGTTGGCGTTGAGAAAATACTCCCAGGCCCAGGGATACTTGAACGGCGCCAGTTGATTGATATCGGTAAGGCCATTAACGACGCGCTTGTCTTCCGGATTGATCGGCTTCGCCGAAAGCGGGGCTGGCGCGGGTTCGGCAACCTTGTCGGCGCGCTTATCCTGGCGCGCTAGCTCGGGGGCGAGCGGAATTGCCGCTGGTTCGATAGCGGATGCCGTCGATTCCAGTACCGGTTCCGGTGTTCCTGGCTGCGGGGCTAAGGGTTCATCCCAGTTCAACATATGTTTCTCCTACGATTCGTATCTACTGCTTTTTATTGACATGCTTCGCAATCCGGATCGAGGATCGAGCATACTTTCGGCTCGTCTTCGATGACCGGTTCCGGCTTGTTACTGGTTGCGCTTTTCTCGACCGCGGTGGCGCCCAGCGAGCGCAGGTAATAGGTCGTCTTCAAGCCGCGCACCCAGGCCAGCTTGTACAGGTTATCCAGCTTCTTGCCGGAGGGCTCGGCCATGTAGAGGTTGAGCGATTGCCCCTGGTCGATCCATTTCTGGCGTCGTGATGCGGCTTCGACCAGCCAGCGCGAATCTATCTCGAAGGCGGTGGCATAAATCGCTTTCAGATTGTCCGGTACCCGGTCGATATGCTGCAGGCTGCCGTCGTAATATTTCAGGTCGTTGACCATGACGTCGTCCCACAGGCTATGCTTTTTCAGATCGTCGACCAGGTAGGGATTGATCACGGTAAACTCGCCCGACAGGTTCGATTTGACGAACAGATTCTGATAAATCGGTTCGATCGACTGGCTAACGCCGCAAATATTCGAAATGGTTGCGGTCGGTGCAATCGCCATGGTGTTCGAGTTACGCATGCCGTTGGTCATCACGCGCTGACGCAGGCTGTCCCAGTTCATGCGCGAGCTCTCGTCCTGCTGCAGGTAGTCACCACGTGTTTCGCGCAGGCGCGCCACCGAATCGATCGGCAACACACCCTGGCTCCACAGCGAACCCTGAAAGCTGGAGTAGCTGCCGCGTTCCTCGGCGAGCTGGGTCGACGCCTGAATCGCGTAGTAGCTGACCGCTTCCATCGACTCATCGGCAAATTCGATCGCGCCCTCCGAACTGTATGGAATATGCTGCTTGTAGAGCGCATCCTGGAAACCCATGATGCCAAGCCCTACCGGACGATGACGCAGGTTGGAAGTGCGCGCCTGCGGCACGCTGTAGTAATTGTAATCAATTACGTTATCGAGCATGCGCATCGCGGTATTGATGGTTTTCTCGAGCTTTTCCAGGTTGAGGCCGTTTGCATCGACGTGTTGCGGCAGATTGACCGAGCCGAGGTTGCAGACCGCGATTTCGGTATCCGAGGTGTTCAGCGTGATCTCGGTGCACAGGTTGGATGAGTGCACCACGCCGGAATGCTGCTGCGGCGAGCGAATATTGCACGGATCCTTGAAGGTCATCCACGGATGGCCGGTCTCGAACAGCATGCCGAGCATCTTGCGCCACAGGTCTACCGCTTTCATGCGGCGGAAATTCTTGATTTCGCCGCGGTCGGCCTTTTCCTCGCAGGCCACGTAAGCGGTTTCGAATTCGCCGCCATACAGGTCATGCAGCGCCGGCACTTCGCAGGGCGAGAACAGCGTCCACTGGCCTTCCTCGGCAACCCGCTGCATGAACAGATCCGGAATCCAGTTGGCGGTATTCATGTCGTGCGTACGGCGGCGTTCTTCGCCCGTGTTCTTGCGCAGATCGAGGAAGTCCTCGATGTCGAGATGCCAGGTTTCCAGGTAGGCGCACATTGCGCCCTTGCGCTTGCCGCCCTGGTTGACCGCAACCGCGGTATCGTTGGCAACCTTCAGAAAAGGCACCACGCCCTGCGACTTGCCGTTGGTTCCCTTGATGTGCGAGCCCATGCCGCGCACCCGGGTCCAGTCGTTGCCGAGGCCGCCGGCGAACTTGGACAGCATGGCGTCGTCCTTGATCGCGCTGAAGATACCGTCGAGATCGTCAGGCACCGTGGTCAGGTAACAGCTCGACAGTTGCGGACGTAGCGTGCCGGAGTTGAACAGGGTGGGGGTGCTGCTCATGAAGTCGAACGACGACAGCAGGTTGTAAAACTCGATCGCGCGCGCTTCGCGCTGCACCTCGTTGATTGCCAGCCCCATCGCAACGCGCATGAAAAACGCCTGCGGCAATTCGAAACGGGTATCGTGATGGTGAATGAAATACCGGTCGTACAGGGTCTGCAACCCGAGATAGGTAAACTGATGATCGCGCTCCGGTTGCAGCGCATTACCAAGTAATTCCAGGTCGAACTTGAGCAATTCCGTGTCGAGCAATTCGAGTTCGGTTGCTCGCTTGATGTAGTTGCCGAAGTAACCGGTATAGCGCTCCGCCATTTCGGCAAAGGTCGCGTTGGGCGCGCCGTCGTTGATAAAGCTCAGGGACTCGGTACGCAGTTCGTCGAGCAGCAGGCGCGCGGCGACATTTGAATACTCGGGTTCACTGTCGATCAGCCCGCGGGCGCTCATGACGACCGTGGGGCTGACGTCATTGATCGAGACGCCATCGAACAGGTTCTTGATGGTTTCGTTATAGACCCGCTCGGGGCTTACGCTTTCCAGTCCGTCACAGGCTTCATTTATGATGGTTTGCAGGCGCGCAGTGTCCAGCGGCGTGATGCCGCCATCGTCCAGCTTGACCGTGAGCTCGATGGGTTCTTCATCTTCCGGCCTGTTGTCCGGATGGGGTATGTGCTGCGCGCGGGCATTGGCCCGTTCTTCGCGATATAACACGTAGGAACGCGCAATCTTCTGCTCGCCGTTACGCATCAACGCCAGTTCGACCTGATCCTGAATGTCTTCGATATGGAAAGTGCCGCCATCGGGTTGACGCCGGGTCAGGGTCGCGACTACGAGGTCGGTTAACTGTTCGACGGTTTCATGAACCCGCGTCGAGGCCGCTGCCTGACCACCTTCGACCGCCAGGAAGGCCTTGGTCATCGCGATGGCGATCTTGTTCTTGTCAAAACTGGTCAACTTGCCGTTGCGCCGAACGACGTTGTAGTTGCTGCTAAGTGAACTGCTATTGTCGGCCGCAACCGCTGACACCGCTTCGACGGGTGTGACGGCTGATTCGGTCAAAGGTGATTCGATATTTTGCATTTATAGCCCGGTCCGTAGTATCTAGTGTTGTGTTCGGATGAGATCCGCGTCTGTTTATCTTCGGCTACTTCTTTCCCGGCGATAGTTAAAGTAATTTGTAACTATCGGACTCAAGTATTTGGTCTATTTATGGATTGGATTGAACCAGCCAGTATTATTTATTCGATAAAGGTGAATAATTAACCTGACATACAATATAGTGTGTTTTGGCTCGAGGTCAAGTACATTATGTTGTGTACTGATCTGTGGAGATGGCGGGTATATCCTGTGGATAAGTTTGAATTTCGAGTTAGAAATGGCGTCAGTAAAGGCTTCTAGCTTATTGATTTCACTTACCTCGAAATTCAGCCGATAAAAAACTATTATTATGTGAAAAAATTCATAAAAAATTTGTATTGGCTGACCAAACCGGACCCACGGCGGAGGACGGGAGATGAAATATAAACTGGGAATTGACCTGGGCGGTAGCAAAACCGAAGTGCAGGTGCTGGATCCCGCGGGGCAATCGGTGTACCGACAACGCGTGACCACGCCGGCGCACAGCTACGCCGCAATTCTCGATCTGATCGTAGAGTTAGTGCAGCAGGCGGAGGCAAGTCTCGAATTGCGCACTACCCTGGGCATCGGTATTCCGGGCGCTATTTCCCCCGGATCGGGGCTATTGCGAAACTCGAACACCGTCTGCATGAATGGTAGGCCGTTTCGAGGCGACCTCGAAGGCAGGCTTGGGCGGGAAGTCCGTATCGAGAACGATGCCAACTGTTTCGCCCTGTCGGAGGCGCTCGATGGCGCCGCGCGGGGTTACCCGGTGGTGTTTGGCGTAATCATCGGTACCGGTACCGGCGGTGGTCTGGTGGTCGACGGCAAACTGCTGCATGGCCCACATGCGATCAGTGGTGAATGGGGACATAACCCCTTACCCTGGCAACGCAGTATTGACGGATCACCCGCCTGTTACTGTGGAAAAAAAGCCTGTATCGAAACCTTTCTCTCTGGACCCGGGCTTGCGGCTAATTTCCAGGTTCGGTTTGGCGAGGCTCTATCCAGTCACGAAATCGTCGCCGGCGCTGCTGCCGGCGACGATGCCTGCGGCGCAATGCTCGAACTTTACCACGACCAGATGGCGCGTTCGCTCGCGCATTTGATCAATATCCTGGATCCGGATGCAATCGTACTTGGTGGGGGTATGTCGAATATCGATTCGATATATGACGAGGTTCCAAAGCGTTTAGGGGACTTCGTTTTTTCTGATTTTGTCGCAACCCCGCTTCTGCAAGCCAGGCACGGTGATGCCAGCGGTGTCCGTGGCGCGGCATTACTCTGGGACTAGGCGGGAAAATTTCTGGGGACAAAGTCTGGCGCCGTTACGGTTTTGCGGCCGGCAACGCAGAAATATAATTAAAGATAGCGGTGCGCGGGTCGATCTAGTTATTGTGTTTCCATTATTTGAACCTGTGCTCTCGCCATGGCTAGCGTTAATCCCTTAGAAGTTACTTCGGCTCAGGGCCTCCACGGCCTTGAAATGCTGATCGTGGAGGTCGACAAACTGGTCTCCCTGCCGGACATTTATTATCGGCTGGAAGAAGCGATTGTCGATCCCGGCTCGACCACCGACAAGATCGCCGAGTTGTTACGCAGCGACCCTGATCTCTGCGCGCGTATGTTGCGCATGGCGAACAGCGCTTTTTACAGTTTCCCGACCAGGATCGAAACCATAGAACGTGCGGTCAGCACCATCGGCTTGCGCCAGATCCGCGAGCTGGTGCTGGTTACCTCGGTGGTCAAGGCATTCGAAGGCATACCCTCCGGCAGCGTCAACATGACGGTATTCTGGGAGCATAGCGTTGCGGTTGCCATTATGGCGCGTGAGCTCGGGGCGCAGCTGAGAATCCCCAATGCAGACGGCTTTTACATTCCCGGGTTGCTGCACGATATCGGACGCCTGGTCATGTACCTGAAGTTACCCGGGCTGATGCGCGACCTGCTGCAACAAAGACAGGATGGCGGTCAGGCCATGTACATTCTCGAGCGCAACATACTGGATTACTCGCACGCCGAAATCGGTGGCCGCCTGCTCGAATACTGGAAGTTGCCGCAATCGATCTGGGAGCCGGTGGTGACACATCATGAACCGCGCAAGGGTGGTGAGTATTCTCTGGCCGCCTGTGCGATTCACATTGCCGATGGCTGGGTTAATACTAACTTTCTGGGCAGTAGTGGCAGTGGCTTCGAGCTATCCATCAGTCCCGAGGCGCTGGAGCGCATCGGCGTCGATATCGAAGAAGTCGACCGTATTGGCGCCCTCGCCGCCGAGCAGACCAACGCGGTGGTGCGTCAATTCATGGGCCACTAGTTCTGCGTAACTAGCCCAGGACCAGCGTTGCCAGGCCGAGGAAGGCGATAATACCGACGACGTCGGTTACCGTGGTTAAGACAACGCCACCGGCGATCGCGGGATCGATACCGATCTGGCGCAGAATTACCGGGATCACCGCGCCGGCCAGTGCACCGGCGACCAGGTTCGCAATGAGCGCGAAGGCGATCACCAGGCCGATGTTAATGTTGCCAAACCAGGCGATCGATAACGTGGCCACCACCAGTGCCCATATCAGCCCGTTGAGCAAGCCGACCAAAATTTCCTTCTTGACCAGAGAGCGGTAGTTGGAACTGCCCAACTGGCCCAGCGCCAGGCCGCGGATTGCAATCGTCAATGTTTGCGACCCGGCGATACCGCCCATGCTCGGCACGATCGTGATCAGAATCGCCAGCGCGACGACCTGGTCCAGAATTTCTTCAAACAAACCGATCACATAGGCCGCCAGGAAAGCAGTCAACAGGTTGATGCCGAGCCAGATGCCGCGACGGCGTGTGGTCACCAGCACCGGGGAAAACATGTCCTCCCCTTCCGACAGGCCGGCCATACCCATGATCGAGTGATCGCCTTCGTCACGGATAACGTCAACCACGTCATCGACGGTGATGCGGCCTATCAGCTTGTGCTCCTCGTCGACCACTGGTGCGCTGATCAGGTCGTCATTCTCGAACTCGCGTGCAACTTCGTTATCGGACATGTGCACATGCATGGCGTCGATATCGGTGCGCATGATGTTGCTGACTTTATCGTCGGGATCATTGGTCAGCAAGTCACTGAGATAGAGGGCGCCGAGATAATGGCCGTGGCGGTCGGTAACAAACAGTTGATCGGTAAATTCGGGTAATTCACCGCGGATGCGCAGATAGCGCAATACCACGTCCAGCGATACATCGGCGCGGATCGCAACCTGGTCGATGTTCATCAGGCCGCCGGCAGTATCCTCGCTGTATGCCAGTACCGACTCGAGCTTTGCGCGCTTGTGGGCGTCCAGCCGGTGCAGGGTTTTGACGAGTTTGTCGGTTGGTAGCGCGAGGACGATGTCCGCCTGGTCGTCGACGGCGGGCATGATTTCGACGATGGCCGCGATTTGCTCGGGTTCGAGCTGCCTGAGCCTGGCGTCGCTGACGTCGTCCTGGGTTTCCAGCAGCACCTCACCCATGTCCGCGGGCTCGATCAGCGGCCAGATCGAATCGCGTTGCTGCGACGGCAGCGAATCCAGCAACAGGGCCGTTTCCGCGATGCTGACGCCGCTCAGGGTTTTCGCTATCTCGATGCTGTCATCGGCGTCGAGCGCAACCGATATATCCTGACGCAGCTGTTCGACATCGTCTTCCAGCATAATCCAGGTTACTCATTTTCGCCGAAACGATCGTTTATCAAGTTGACCAGGGCATCGTGGCAGTCCTGTTCATCGCTGCCGTCGATTTCAAGCACGAGCTCGACGCCTTTGCTGGCAGCCAGCATCATGACCCCCATAATGCTCTTGGCGTTGACGCGATTTTCTCCGCGGCTGATAAATACATCGCTTTCGAACTGACTGGCGCAGTTGACCAGTTTCGATGCCGCCCGTGCATGCAAGCCGAGCTTGTTACTAATGGTGATGCTTTCAGAGATCATTCCCTGTCCTGTTTGACTCCGTTGCGATCACCGGTTAACGCTGCTCGACGGAGTTCTTCGAGTGATTGATGGGCGTAGTTTAAACCACACTGCAGTATCGGCAAATTGACCCCGCTCACTGCACGGGCGATTCCCGGGTGGCTGAAATGCCTGAGGAAATTGCCAGGCGTCGCACCGAATACACCGATTAGTCGCAGCACACGGTCGCCTCGGTTCGTTGCAGCATAGCCGCTTCAATCGGGCCCGTGTACTTTCCCGGAGCACTTGGCTTACGGTGGGATAACGCCGGCGCCAGGGTCAGGTCCGGTTTAACCTGCTTTAATACGGTCTCGCGGGACGCGACGAGTTTGCTGCCCATGTCCTCATCGGCTCGCAACAGCTTGCCGAGACTCATGCCTTATCCCGGTGGCGGATGGAAATATTGTCGCGTTGCTGCTTGAATTCGCTGGCGATCCGATCCGCGAGGTAAACCGACCGGTGTTTGCCGCCGGTACAGCCAATCGAAATCGTCATATAGCTGCGATTCTCCTTTTCGAATAGCGTAATCCAGTTGTCCAGGAAACCGTAAATCGAGGCAAACATGGCTTCGACCACGGGGTAGCTTTCGAGATACTCGACCACCGCGCGATCGCTTCCCGTCAGCGGTTTGAGGTCTTTTTCCCAGTGGGGATTTGGCAGGCAGCGCACATCGAAGACAAAATCGGTATCGGCCGGCACCCCGTTTTTGAATCCGAAAGACTGGATCAGAATGCCCATTTCGGAGGTTGTTTGCGAGAGTAAGCGGTCGATGATCATTTGCCGCAATTCGTGCACATTCAAATCGCTGCTGTCGATCACCAGATCCGCGTTGGCATGGATATCGTCAAGCAGTTTCTTTTCCTGCTGAATCGCGTCCGACAGTGGCAGGCCCTGTCGTGAAAGCGGATGCTTGCGGCGGGTTTCGCTGAAACGTTTAAGCAGGCGCGAGGTATCGCAGGTCAGAAACAGGATGTCCAGCTGCAGTGGATGGCCGGATATATAGCGCATGATTTCATCGAAGCGCTCCGAGCTTTCGACGCCGCTCCTGGCGTCGATGGCTATGGCCACGAGGTCATAAAGTACCGGCGTGGCGTTGATCATGTTGTCGACCAGCTCCGGCAGCATGCCCAGCGGCAAATTGTCGATACAATAATACCCCGCGTCTTCCAGGGTACGTAAGGCCACGGTTTTACCAGATCCGGATAAACCGCTTACGATCACCAGTTTCACCATGCTGTCGTCCTCGCCCCGTTAACTCGCGGTTGGTTCATCCTGCGATATTGCCTGATTCTGACGATTGATAGAATCCTGCGTCGAATCGTAGTCGCTGATTTGCAACAGGTTATTGTGCGCGGCGGCTTCGAGCTGGCAAGAAAAGAAGCTCGGTTTTAGTGGTTGCCGGGAGCAGTTGCGCAGTTCATCGCTGGTTAACGCGGGTCTCATTGCTCGGCCGACTGTATGATTTGCACGATTTCATCCTTGCTGACGGCGTTGCGGATAGCCTCGCAGACATCTTCCCTGGAGAAGATCCTGGCGAGCGAAGACAGTATCAGCAGGTGCTCTTCGGTGGCTTCCTGGGGGATGATAATGGTAAACACCAGATCGACCGGCCGGTTGTCGGGCGCCTCGAAATTGACCGCCTCCTTGAGCCGGAAAAAACAGGCCATGGTATTGTCGAGATCGGCGAGACGGGCATGGGGCACTGCGAAACCCTGTCCCAGCCCGGTGCTACCGAGGCGTTCTCGATTCAACAGGTTGTTATAAATCGAGGATTCCGGCAATTGGGTCCGGTCGGCGACGATATTTGCAATCAATTGCAGGAGTTTCTTTTTGCTCGAGATTTCAGTATCAAGAAAAATTGCTTGCGGCGACAAGAGTGCTGAGACTGTCATTTTCTGGAACTTAAATACAGGTTGCCTGAAATCGATGCGCGCATCTTAGTCAAATTGAACGAGTATGCAAGCCTAATAGGTCACGTTTCGGATGAAAAAAAGGGGAGTTGAACTCCCCCAGATTTTTCAGACCAGTTCGGTGGGCACGCCCTTATAGCGGTGACTCTTCATTTTTTCCTTATGCCTTTTCCCCTGGCGATCAAGTTTATCGACGAGGCCATCGATTGCGGCGTACATATCCTCCTGTACATCATCGGCATGCAGATTACCGCCGCTGACGTGCAAGGTCGCTTCGGCTTTATGCCGCAGCTTTTCCACGGTTAGTACGATGTGGATATCCAGCGCGTGATCGAAATGCCGCTCCAGCTTCTCGACTTTTTCGTTGACGTAATTGCGCAAAGATTCCGTGATTTCGACATGATGGCCACTCAAACTAACTTGCATCTGTAACCTCCTGGGCTGTGTGATCCGCATTACTACGAATCGTTAGTGTCTCAAAAGAGACGTTTACGCTCATTGGACGGTGGGATATGTAACGCTTCCCTGTACTTGGCAACGGTTCTCCTGGCGACGTTAATACCCTGTTCGCCCAATAAAATTGCAATCTTGTTGTCGCTAAGCGGTTTTTCCGGCCTTTCGGCGGCAACGAATTTTTTGATAATCGCGCGGATCGCCGTGGCCGAGCATTCTCCGCCATCGGCGGTGCCGACATGACTGGAGAAAAAATATTTGAACTCGAGAATGCCGCGCGGGGTATGCATGTACTTGTGCGTGGTTACCCGCGAAATGGTCGATTCGTGCATTTCCAGCGATTCGGCGATATCGCGCAATACCATGGGTTGCATGGCTTCTTCGCCATAGTCGAGAAAGGCATGCTGGCGCTCGACGATGGCATTGGCCACTCGCAGCAGGGTGTCGTTACGGCTTTGCAGGCTTTTGATAAACCAGCGCGCTTCCTGCAGATGATCCTTTAAATAGGTGTTGTCGGCGCTACTGTCGCTGCGCTTGATCAGGCTGGCATACTGGTCGTTGACGCGCAGTCTGGGCGCGTTATCCGGATTGATGCTGACCCGCCAGGAACCCGCGTGTTTGTTGACATAGACGTCGGGCACGATGTACTCGGCGTGATTCTGGCTGATACTATGCCCGGGGTGGGGATTAGTGGTCTGGATCAGTTTTATGATCTCGGCCAGTTCGGCATCGTTGGCCTGTAGTCGCCGTTTCAGCAGCGCGACATCGTTGCCGGCGAGCTGTTCGAGGTACTTGTCAACCAGCACCAGGGCCTTGGCCAGATGCGGCGTTTCGGGATCGTATTGCCCCAGCTGAATTGCCATGCATTCGCGCGGGCTGCAGGCCGCCACGCCGACCGGGTCGAAGCGTTGCACCAGGTGCAAAACGGCTTCGATTTCGTCCAGTTCAAGCTCCTCGTACTCCGATAACATGCCCTCGTGGATATCTGCCAGCGGTTGCGTCAGGTAGCCGCTGTCATCGATGGAATCGATGATTGACATGCCGATCTCATAATCCAGCGGGGTCAGGTGAGAACAATCCAGCTGCCAGACGAGGTGAGTCTTCAGGGTATCTACTTCACCGGCCTGGTTTTCAAACATATCGCGGTTGTCGCCACCCATCGATGCCGACTGGCTCGATGAACTAGGCAAGTTATCGTAGATTTGATCCCAGCGCGCGTCGATTTCGAGGTCGTCCGGCAGTTGCTGCTCCGCCCGGTTTTCGGAGATCGTGCTTGCGGGCGCTTTGAAATCGGTGAGGTCTTCGCCATTACCGCGGCCATCTTTGCCGGCGTCGAGGTCGATAACCGTGATTTCGCCGAGGTTATCGTCCTGATCGAGTAAGGGGTTGGTTTCCAGGGTTTGCTGAATTTCGGTTTGCAGCTCCAGCGATGATAATTGCAGCAACTTGATCGCCTGCTGCAATTGAGGCGTCATCGTAAGGCTTTGCCCAATGCGCAGCTGCAGGCTTTGCTTCATAAGCGGGGTGTGTCCTTGAGGGTTATTTTATAAGGATATTTGATATCTCCCATGCATGTAGTTATAGCTTAAAATTGTCGCCCAAGTAAATCTTTCTCACCATTTTATTTTCCAGAATCTGCTCGGGTTTGCCTTCGGCCAGAATCGTGCCATCGCCCATGACATAGGCGCGATCACAGATTCCGAGGGTTTCACGCACGTTGTGATCGGTGATTAGCACGCCGATACCGCGCTCGGCCAGCTGGCGAATAATTGACTGAATTTCGATTACCGAAATCGGGTCGACGCCCGCGAATGGTTCATCCAGCAGGATAAAGTCGGGCCGGTTAGCCAGCGCGCGCGCAATTTCGACGCGGCGACGCTCACCCCCGGACAGCGATATACCCTCGCTAGCGCGCAGATGTTCGATCTGAAATTCTTCCAGTAACAGTTCCAGCGCCTGTTTACGCGCCGGGCCATCGAGATCCTGGCGTAGCTGCA
The DNA here is from genome assembly GCA_963768295.1 of uncultured Gammaproteobacteria bacterium. Lineage (GTDB taxonomy): Bacteria > Pseudomonadota > Gammaproteobacteria. The sequence continues at coordinate 102,793 of CAVYHN010000030.1, forward strand.
GGATAGCGAAGATGTTCTGTTCCACCGTGAGATTGCGAAACACCGAGGCTTCCTGGGGTAAATAACCGATGCCGAGCCTGGCGCGGCGATGCATGGGCAAATGACTGATCGTTTTTTCGTTTAAGCGGATGGTGCCCGAATCAATATCCACCAGGCCGACAATCATATAGAAACAGGTGGTTTTGCCAGCTCCATTAGGGCCTAGCAGGCCGACAATCTCGCCGCCGGCCACCCGCAGCGAAACCGATTTGACGACTGCGCGCTGTTTGTAGGATTTGGCGAGGTCGGTGGCCTCGAGAAGGTTGCCGTTATCCACCCGCGCTTACTCTGTGCTCGGTGTGTTGCTTCTGGGTTGAATCAGCATTTTCACGCGTTCATCCGTATCCGAGCTGCCGGCCTGGATGTTGTTGTCTTTGGTGTTGATTCTGATCAACCTGCTTTCGATGGTGTCCCCGGCGTGGCTGAAGCGCGCTTCTTCAACCAGTTCGAGCATCGATTCGGAGTTGCGGTAGTTGATGCGCCTGGCTTGCCCCAGCATTTCGCGTTGTTCGTCATCGAGCTGCCTGAAGCGTGCCGGCGAACCGGTCATTTCCATCAGCACCAGGTCATTGGCCTGGTTGAAATGTATCACCAGTCGTTCCGAGTTGATTTCCAGGCTGCCCTGCGTGAGGCTGACATTGCCCTGGTAGATGCTGATATTTTCTTTTTCGCGGACTTCGAGACTGTCCGCCTCGACCGAGATGGGCTGCTCGCCGTCGCTGCCAAGCGCCCATAGCGGCGATGGCAGCAGCAGTGCCAGCAGCAACGCGTATTTAACTGTCGCCATGGTAATAAACCGCCCTGGTTTTGGTGAGTCGATAGACCCTGGCGGCCAGATCGAAAACGGCCGCCTGCGCTTCAATTCTTGCCTGTTTACTGCGCATCAGAACAGCCATGTCGCTGCTGACAAGGTCCCGGTCTGGTTCGAAGCGAATACTCTCGCTCAGAATTTCGAGCGGATCGGCCCCGGTTTTTTGCATAATTACCTGTTCGCGCAGCCAAATCAGGTTAGCCTGGTGTTGCAGCTCGCCCTGTAGAGCATCGACCCGCCAGTGGTCGGCTGCACGATAGATCTTCAGCGCGGGGACTTCGATCAGACTGATGTCGTTGCGCGGATAGTGCTCCAGCCTGCGACTGCTGAATTCGTAATCGAGATCACCACTCGCGCCGATCGCGCGATAGTTCAGATTGGTCAGAAAGTAGTCGATGTTATCGGGAATGATCAATGTCGCGGTCTCGATCCGCGAGCGCAACTGCGATTCGTAAACCCAGCCAACCGCAACCGCGATGAAGCCCAGGACCAGTACGAATATCAGCGCGCGCGACTTCATTCGAGATAGCTGTTCTGTTTTGCTTCGAGCAGACCCTGTGCATGCAGGATGAAGTCGGTCACTTCGCGCACCGCGCCGTGACCACCGCTGGCGCTGGTGACCCAGTCGCAGTGTTGTTTGACGAAGCCGTGTGCATTTTGCACGGCGATGGCGAATCCGACCCTGCGCATGATTGGCAGGTCCGGCAGATCGTCGCCGATATAGGCGATTTGAGTCGCTTCTCTGCCGCTTTCCTGTAACAGTTTGTCGAAGGCTGGAAGCTTGTCGCGATGTCCCTGGTAAATATGGGTAACCCCGAGGTCGCCCATGCGGTGGTTGACGATTTTCGATTGACGCCCGGTAATCACCGCCACCTCGATAGCGCAATTGAGCAGCATGCGAATACCATGGCCGTCGAGCGAATTGAAGGTTTTGTACTCTTCGCCCCGATTATCAAATTGCAGGCCGCCATCGGTTAGCACGCCATCGATATCGACGATGAGCATGCTTACCTGTCTGGCCTTCTCACTAGCGGCGGAAGTCATGGATTCTCCTATACAACACCCGCTCTTAATAAATCATGCATGTTTAACGCACCCTGAACCGACAGTTCCTGATCGACCACCATGAGCGCGTTTATTTTCTTGTCGTGCATGATTTTTAAGGCTTCACTGGCGATGCGTTCGGCCTCGATGGTAACGCAGTTTGCGGTCATGAATTCATCCACCCGGGCGGTTTGCATGTCGGGCATCTTTTCGAAGGTGCGCCGCAGGTCGCCATCGGTGTAAATGCCGACCAGTTTACCCTTGTCGGCATCGATAACGCCGGCTACGCCGAGGCCCTTGGCGGTCATCTCCAGCAAGGTGTCCTTCAGGCTCGTGCCGCTAGTGACCAATGGAATCGCGTCACCAGTATGCATGATGTCGCTAACCCGCAGCAGTAGCCGTCGACCGAGATGGCCGCCGGGGTGGGACAGGGCGAAATCCTGCTCGGTGAAACCGCGGGCTTCCAGCACCGCCACCGCGAGCGCGTCACCCATGGCCAGGGTTGCGGTAGTGCTCGAGGTGGGCGCCAGGCCCAGCGGGCAGGCCTCCTTGCTGACGCTGACATCGAGATGGATGTCGGCGCTGCGCGCCAGGCTGGAAGCGGGGTTGCCGGTGAGGGCGATCAGCGGTATGCCGAGCCGTTTCAACAGGGGTAACAACAGCGTGATTTCGCTGGTTTCGCCGGAGTTGGACAAAGCTATCACCAGATCCTGCGCGGTGATCATACCCAGGTCACCATGACTGGCTTCGCCGGAATGCATGAAAAAGGAGGGTGTTCCGGTACTCGCCAGCGTGGCCGCAATCTTGTTGCCGATGTGTCCGGATTTACCCATGCCGGTGACGACAATGCGGCCCTCGCATTTCAAAATCAGATCGCAGGCATCGTAAAAATTCTGATCCAGCCGCGCGCTCATTGCGGTTATGGCTTCGGCTTCGGTTTTCAGCACGGCGAGGCCTAGCTCGATATATGCGTGTTTTTTCATAACTGGTGCGGGCTATCCCACGGCGACCTGATAATACAAATACAGCTGGTAAATAACAAAAGCCGAAAACAGGAGAATCCCTTTGGCACGAGTCAGCAAACGCGGTACAGCGCTCGGAAAACGCGACATCAATACGAACGCCAGGGTTAGCGCGATGACCACCGGCAGGTCGCGTGCGCGCGCCGAGGGGTCGATGCTGAAGGTGGAAAACATCGCTGGCAGGCCGACCACCGCGAGCGAGTTAAACAGATTCGAGCCGATAACGTTGCCGACCGCGAGGTCGGGTTTGCCTTTTTTCAGGCTCGCGATCGAGGCCGCGAGTTCGGGCAGGCTGGTGCCCAGGGCGACAATCGTCAGCCCGATGATTAATTCGCTGACGCCGAGCTCGAGCGCAAAATTCGATGCGCCCCAGACCAGCAGCTTGGAACTCACCACCAGCAACACCAGGCCCAGAATCGACCAGCCAATAGCGGCCTGCATGCTCAGATCCGGCACCATTTCCTCGTTTTCGTGTTCTTCCCTGGCGTAAGCCGCCGGGTGCCGTCGATGCTCGCGGACCAGGTGGGAAAGACTGAGTACCAGCAGCCCGAGCAGGGCGAAACCGTCGACCAGATCGAGCTTCAAATCGAATAGCGCCCAGGCCAATACCGCCGTGGCCAGCAGGAGCAGGGGGAATTCGGTTTTGAACAGGCGTGCGGCGACCGGCACCGGCACCAGGATGGCGGTTACCCCGAGTATCAGACCGATGTTGGCGATATTGGAGCCGAGCGCATTGCCGATTGCGATATCGGGGGTGTCCTCCATCACCGCGATTATCGAAACCACGATTTCAGGCGCGGAGGTGCCGAAACCGACTATGGTAATGCCGATAATCATGATCGATACGCCGAGCAAGTGCGCCAGTGCAGCGGCGCCTTCGACGAACTTGTCGGCACTCCAGATCAGCAGGACCAGGCCAGCAAGAACGGCGGCGATATAGCTAAGCATTTGTTCTGACGCTACCGCAAGATCAGAATTCGTCGGTCGAGGTGAACAGCCCGACGCGTAAATCCCGGGCGCTATAAATTTCCCTGCCGTCGACTTCCATCGATGCATCGCCAATGCCCATCACCAGCTTGCGCATGATGACGCGTTTCATGTCGATGCGATAAGTGACCAGCTTGGCGGCTGGCAATACCTGCCCGAAATATTTGACCTCGCCGGCGCCGAGTGCGCGACCATGACCCGGACCGCCTTTCCAGCCGAGGAAAAATCCAATCAGCTGCCACATCGCATCCAGGCCCAGGCAGCCCGGCATCACAGGATCGGTTTCAAAGTGGCATTTGAAAAACCAGAGCTCCGGGTTGACGTCGAGTTCGGCAACTATCGCACCTTTGTCGTAACTACCGCCGTCTTCATTGATGGCAATGATACGATCGAACATCAACATTGGCGGCAGGGGTAAAAGCGCGTTACCGGGGCCGAACAAATTACCTTTGCCACATTCGATGAGTTCCTCATAGCTGAAGCTATGTCGATCGGTGTGAGGTTTGGACATAGATTGTATTGTTATCAGAATTATGAGCCTGCGAACACTAACGATTATGCGGCAAATTTGCCAGTAAATTTATGGAATGATTCCTAATTCCGCTTTGCGGCGTTCACTTGGCGCCTTATAACCGCTAGACTCGGCAGGGATTTAGCCTCCAGCAACGGCTGGAGTCAGCTTCTATTCAGCAATGCAATGGAAAAATCTTAGCTATGAATATACAGACATCAAGGTTTATCGGGCTTTGGGTTTTGTTTTTATGCAGCTTTGGGACACAGGCGCAGGATAAGCTCAGCCTGCAGCAGGCGATCGAAATGGCACTGGCGCACGACCCCCGGATTGAAGAAAAACAGGCCTTTGTACGCCAGGCCAGGGGGTTGCTGCAGGAGGCCGAGGGATCGGCGGGATTTCGTTATTCGGTGGATAGCTTTCTCGCGGTTACGACCGGCCTTGATGACGGCTTTTACGCAGGCGGCGACGACTCCTGCTCGGGTGATTGTCGGCTGCGCGACGATGCTTATGATTTTGACGATGGCCTGTCGATATGGGCGGGTTTAACCTTTAGCATTGTCAAACCGCTGTCCACCTTCGGGCGGCTCGAAAATTACCAGCAAGCGGCGCAAAACAATATTGCGATCAAGCAGCAGGATGTCTCGCTGCAGCGCGACGAAGTGGCGCTGCAGGTCGTCAAAGCCTATTATGGCTACCTGACCGCGCGCGACAGCCGGCTATTGCTTGAAGACACGCGGCTCCGCCTCGAAAGCGCACTCGACCTGGTCGAGGGTTGGCTGGAGGAAGGCACCGGCAACGCCAGTCAATCGGACAGGTACGCGCTCGAGTCGGGCCTGGGGCTGATCGATAACTTTCTCGCCGAAGCCGGTGGCCTCGAAAAAATCGCGATGGCTGGATTAAAGTTTTTAACGGGCCTCGAGGGCGATATCATCGAACTGTCCGAGCGACGTATTCAACCAGTTGAGCTACCCGCGGAAAGCCTGGATGAATGGATCGAACTCGCAATCGCCAACCGTGCCGAATTCAAGCAGGTCGCGGCTGGTCTGTCGGCGCGCCGCGCCCTGGTAGCGGCCACGCGCGCGGACAAGAAACCGATCGTGTTCGCCGGGGTGGCCGGGTCGATATCCTATGCGCCAAACCGCGAAACCCTCGACAATCCCTACATCTACGACCCGTTTAACCATGCGGCGGCATCGCCGTTGATCGGGATGCGCTGGCAACTGGGGCCGGGCGCCCAGGCGGGGCGCATAGCGCAGGCGCAGGCCGAGCTCGACGCGCTGGTACACAAGGCTTCGTTTGCGCGCGAGGGGATTCCGTTTCAGGTGCGTGAACAATATTACTCGATGCAGGCCAAGTACCAGTCGATCGACTCCATGCGCAAGAGTTCCAGGTCGGCGCGGCGCTGGATGATCGCCTCATATTCCGATTTCGAGGCCGGTCTCGAGGAGGCCGATAAAATTATCAACGCGCTGCAGGTCTACGTGCTCGCCTATGCCGAGTATCTGCGCGCCGTGAATGATTTCAATAATCTGGTGTCCAAAATGAAAAGTGTCAGTGGGGTATTTCAGTGAATAAAATATTAGCCTTCGTTTTGCTGCTGATCGTGTTGCCGGCTCAGGCTGTCAGCGGTCCCGAAAAGTTGATCAGAGATACCTCGGACAAGGTTATTGCCGAGATCAAGAAAAACGCAGCCAGTTATCAAAGCGACCCGCAAAGAATTTACCGGCTGGTCAACGATGTAGTGTTGCCGCATTTCGATTTCACCGCGATGACCGAGCTGGCGCTGGGGAGTTACAAGGACAAGGTCAATGACGAGCAGAAACCCACCATTGTCAACGAGTTTCGCCAGCTGCTGGTGCGCACCTATAGTTCGGCCTTGCTCGAATACACCAATCAGGTGTTGATTTATCTGCCGATGGAAGGCAGTGAAGCCGACGGCAATGTCGTGGTCAGGACCGAGATCGAGCAGGCGGGCGGGTTTCCGATCCCGATCAACTACAGCCTGCGACTGGGTGACGATGGCTGGAAGGTGTTCGATATCAGCGTCGATGATGTCAGCCTGGTCACCAATTACCGCTCGAGTTTTGCGCGTGCGATTAAAAAAGAGGGCGTCGACGGGTTGATCAAAACCCTGCAGAGCAGGAACCAGGAATAATTAGCCCGAGGTCTGAGTCGTCCGCCCACAAGCTTGAAGTCGGCAATGCGCGCTCATTACAGAATCCCGCCGCGAATCGCGCGATCTGAAGTCGCGCGGTCTTGCGTTGGGGAGACATCCTAAAAATGACAATTTTTCAGATTTTTCCTGTTAGAATGGCCGCCTCTGAAATTAGTGGTTGCGCATGAACAAGTTAATCATCAAAGGCGGTATACCCTTGTCGGGCCAGGTGCGCATATCCGGCTCCAAGAATGCGGTATTACCGATCCTGGCCGGCACCTTGCTTGCCGATAGCCCGGTGATCATCCGCAATGTGCCCCACCTGCATGACGTCACTACCACGATGGAATTGCTCGGCCGCATGGGCGTGTCGCTCACGATCGGTGAAAAGATGAGCATCGAGGTGGACCCCACTTCGCTGGAAAATACTTTCGCACCCTACGAGCTGGTTAAAACCATGCGCGCATCAATTCTGGTGCTGGGCCCGCTGCTGGCACGTTTTGGGCAGGCCGAGGTATCCCTGCCGGGCGGCTGTGCCATCGGCGCGCGTCCGGTGGATATGCATTTGAGTGGTCTCGAAGCCATGGGTGCCCATATCGACGTCGAGCAGGGTTATATCAAGGCGCGCTGCAAACGACTCAAAGGTGCGCGTATCGTCATGGACCAGGTCACCGTGACCGGCACCGAGAACCTGATGATGGCGGCAAGCCTGGCTGATGGCACCTCTGTTATCGAAAATGCGGCGCGCGAGCCCGAAGTCGTCGATCTCGCCGATTTTATCAACGCGATGGGCGGCAGGATCGAAAACGCCGGCACCGACATGATTACTATTCACGGGGTGGAAAGTCTGCACGGCTGCGATTACTCGGTCCTGCCCGATCGGATCGAAACCGGCACTTACCTGGTGGCTGCCGCAATCACCGGTGGCAAGGTTTTGATCAAGCATACCGATCCGCGCCTGCTGGATGCGGTGCTCGCCAAGCTGGAAGAAGCCGGGGCATTGATCGATATCGGCGATGACTGGATCGAGCTGGATATGGAGGGTCGCAAGCCCCACTCGGTGAATATCAGAACCGCACCTTACCCCGGTTTCCCGACCGACATGCAGGCGCAGTTTTGTGCGCTCAACTCGATCGCAGAGGGCACCGGCTCGGTCACCGAAACCGTGTTCGAGAATCGTTTCATGCATATCCAGGAATTCATGCGTCTCGGCGCGAACGTCCATCTCGAAGGCAACACCGTCATAATTACGGGCGTCGAAGGGCTTAACGGGGCCCAGGTCATGGCAACGGATTTGCGCGCCTCGGCCAGCCTGATTCTCGCGGGACTGGTGGCGCGGGGAGAAACCGTGGTGGATCGCATCTACCATATCGATCGCGGCTACGACCATATCGAAGAAAAACTCGCGGGTCTCGGTGCTCAGATTCAACGCGTTCCGAACTGATCTCCGTGTCGAATGAGTTAACCATCGCGCTCGCCAAGGGCAGGATTCTCGATGAAACCCTGCCGTTGCTGGCGCGCGCCGGGATCGAACCCGAGGACGACCTGACGACCAGCCGCAAACTGATTTTTGCAACCAACCATCAATCGATCAAACTGGTGCTGATCCGCTCGGCCGACGTCGCAACCTATGTTCAGTACGGCGCAGCCGATCTCGGCGTCGCGGGCAAGGATATATTGCTCGAGCACGGCGGCGAGGGGCTATACGAGCGCCTGGACCTGAAAATCGCCCCCTGCCGCATGATGACCGCTGGCTTTGCCGGTCGGCCAATGCCACGCACGCGCCTTAAAGTGGCGACCAAGTATCCTCGCATAACCCGCCAGTTTTTTCTCGATCAGGGGCGGCAGGTCGAGTTGATCAAGTTATATGGCTCGATGGAGCTCGCGCCCGTGGTCGGTCTCGCGGATATCATCGTCGACCTGGTCGATACCGGCAATACGCTCGAGGCCAACGGACTGGCGCCGCTGGAACACATCATGGATATCAGTTCACGCCTGATTATTAACCGCGCCTCGCTGAAGATGAAAAATCGGCCGATAAGAGAGCTCGTGGATCGAATCGAAGCGGCAGTGGCATGACTATGAATATCAAACGGCTCGATAGCGGCGACGACGGCTTTTGGGTCGCGCTGGAAAAGTTACTCGCCTGGGACTCGGTTTCCGACGACCGTGTTGTCGATACGGTGAACGAGGTTTTGCGTTCGGTCAAGGCCAATGGCGACAGCGCGCTACTCGAATATAGCCGGCGTTTCGACGAGCTGGAAGTTGATTCGGTGGCGCAGCTGGAAATGCCGCTGAACCGATTGCAACAGGCTTACCAGCAAATCGGCACCAACGAGCGCGACGCCCTGCAGCAGGCGGCGGACCGAATCCGCAGCTATGCCGAGCATCAAAAGCTGGAATCCTGGGAATACACCGAGTCAGACGGCACCTTGCTGGGCCAGCAGGTCAACCCTCTCGATCGTGTCGGCCTTTACGTGCCCGGCGGCAAGGCAGCTTATCCGTCCTCGGTGTTGATGAACGCGATTCCCGCAGCCGTGGCCGGCGTCGCCGAGCTGGTTATGGTGGTGCCAACGCCCCAGGGGCGTGATTAACGAGTTAGTGCTGGCGGCGGCGCATATTACCGGGGTCAGCCGGGTGTTCACCATCGGCGGTGCCCAGGCCGTGGCGGCGCTCGCCTATGGTACCGAAACCGTTCCCGCGGTCGATAAGATTGTCGGGCCGGGTAATATTTATGTTGCTACGGCAAAGCGCATGGTGTTCGGCACGGTCGGCATCGACATGGTTGCCGGGCCGTCGGAAATTCTGGTAATTTGCGATGGCCAGACCGACCCCGACTGGATCGCGATGGACCTGTTTTCCCAGGCCGAGCATGACGAGGATGCCCAGGCCATCCTGCTATCCCCGGATGCCGATTTCCTCGATGCCGTGCAGCGGAGCATCGAGCGCTTGCTCGAGGAAATGCCGCGCAAAGATATCATCGAGCGGTCGATGAGCACGCGCGGCGCCCTGATCAAGGTGGACAGCCTTGCCGCGGCGGTTGAAGTCGCCAATTTCATCGCGCCCGAGCATCTCGAACTATCGGTGGAAAATGCGCAGGAACTGGCGCGCTCGATTCGCCATGCCGGCGCCATATTCCTGGGTCGCTATACTGCCGAGGCGCTGGGGGATTACTGCGCGGGTCCGAACCATGTGCTGCCAACTTCACGCAGCGCGCGGTTTTCGTCACCGCTCGGTGTCTACGACTTTCAAAAGCGCACCAGCCTGATTGGATGTTCGCCCCGGGGCGCATCCGACCTCGGCAAGATCGCGTCGACACTGGCGCGCGGCGAAGGCCTGGTCGCGCATGCCCGCTCGGCGGAAAACCGTATCAAGCGAAGCTGCCCCTAAGGGCGGCTTCGTCCCGGAAACGCGCTAGCGTTATCCGGGATCTCGAATCAAATACGCGGTACCAACTAAGCCTCGGCCCTGCAGGTAGGATGACTGCGGCGAAGTCATCCCGAAAAATGCGCCAGCATTTACCGATGCGTCGGATCGCCGGGATCTCGTAACAATCTCGCGCTATCAATTAAATTTCCGGTCCTTAGCAGCAGGGTGCATGTCCGAGCGGGTGTCAGAAATCCCGGCATATTTCAAAAATAATGGATTTTTACAATATTTGGGAATATAATCCCAGATATTGTAAATTTGAGCTGGTTCTCACATTGCGGGTTTTATTAGAGACTTTTCTGCATTATGGGAATAAAATCCCACAATGAATCGGGGCAACGAGCCTACCAAAAGCACGAGGCTATCGGTGGCAACGGTGTCTTTGGAGAAGGCGGCGCTGGGGAGCTAGTGAAACGCAAGCCCCTGGGTTGAAATTAAATCTCGCGGGCTACGTTACCAGGTAAATATGCAGGAAACATTACGTAACACTCTGAGAAAAATTCTGACGGCGATAATTCGCACCCTGCTGCGTAACGGCATGTCTTACGGCGAGTTCGACCAGATTGCGCGCAAGTGTTTCGTCGATGTGGCGTTCAGGTATTTTGCACCGGAGAAAAAGAAACAGACGGTTTCGAATGTTGCCATACTGACCGGATTAAACCGCAAGGAAGTTAAAAAACTGCACGAGATCGATAGCGATCTCAGCGCGGCCGATGGCAGGCAATACAACCGGGTAGTCAGGGTTATTGGCGGCTGGATAAACGACCCGCGTTTTTTGCGCAAGGATGGCAACCCGCGCGACCTGGATTACGAAGGCAAGGATTCGTTCAGCGAACTGGTCAAGCAGTATAGCGGCGATATGCCGGTAGCAGCGATGCAAAAAGTTCTGACCGGCTCGGCCAATATCGGGTTTACCGACGATAGCAAGGTGCGCCTGCTGAGCCACGCCTACCTGCCTGCGGATGACCCGGTTGAAAAACTGACCATCCTCGGCACCGATACCAGCCAGCTGATCGAGACCATCGATTTCAATCTGACTGCGCCGGAAGAGGATTTGCGATTCCAGCGCAAAGCCTCTAATCCACAGGTGTCCGCCGAGTCGATACCGGAAATCAAACAATTTTTACAGCGTAAGGGGCAGGCCTTTCTCGAAGAGGTCGACCTTTACCTGACCCAACATGAATCAAGCGAAGATCCGAATGTAGAACTCAGCGTCAGCGTTTTCTATCACGAGTCGGATGAAAAAATTCAGGAAGACGAGAAATGAAGTTTTTACAACTGAGACAAAGCTTAACTTATGGAATGCTGGCGATCGCACTTGCCAGCAGTGTCTTACTGGCCTCCTGTGGCGGCAGCGGTGGCGGTGATGATTCGTCGCAATCGGCCGGCGTCGGCGGCACCGGTATCGTCGCGGGTAAAACCACCGGCTTCGGCAGTATTTATGTCAACGGTAGCAAGTTTGAAACCGATATGAGCCAGTTTATCGTCGATGGTGAAGTTCGAACCAGCGCGCAGAAATCTCGCAGTCGGCATGTACGTCACGCTCAGGGTGAAGACCCTGGATGGCAATTTCACCGGCGAGGCGCTCGAAGTTTTTTACGACGATGAGGTCCAGGGTCCGGTGGCCGGTATTTCCGGGACGGGTTCCGGCGAAACGCAGCGAACCTTCACCGTGTTCGGGCAGAACGTAACCATCGATGAAACCTCGACCATCTACGATGGCACGACTTTCGCTGGCCTGATCAACGGCCGCCTCGTAGAGATCAGCGGTTTTCGCACCTCGGCCAACGCGATTACCGCGACTTACATCGAGGACAAGGGATCGATAATGCTCGGCAGCGAGGTCGAACTGCGCGGCACGGTATCGGGTTACGTGCCCGCACCGGAAGAGTTCGTCATTGACGGGGTCACCATTAACACCGACGGCATGACCGTGAAGGACCTGGAAAGCGGTCCGCTGCAAAACGACATGTTTGTCGAGGTCGAGGGTATTTACCAGCTCGGCGGCGAAGTGCTTGCGCGAGAAATCGAGGAAGAAGACGAAGACTTCGGTGACGAGGTCGACGACGTCAGCCTGCAGGGTATCATCTCGGTTTACAACGGTATCGGTGATTTCGTAATCGACGGCCAGACGATCAACGCAATCGGCGCCAGTCTGACGCCGGCTAACGCCGACACGCTGCTTGGCGTTGGAGTTGAAGTTGAGGTCGAAGGCGATATCGAAGCCGGTATCCTGAACGCCGAGGAGTTGGAGCTGCGCGAAGGCGATTCCGAGCTCAGGACCACGATAAAAACCCGCGATCTGATCGACAACCGCATTGAACTAGAGTATCCGGGCTTTGGCGATGACAGCCTTGGAACGGTCTGGGTCAATGTCGATGGCCAGACCCTTTTCGAGGACGAATCGGTGGCAAATCAGCCGAACCTTTCACTCGATTTGCTGATGGTCGGCGATTTCGTCAAGGTCAAGGGCATCGTTAATCTGGGCGAAGTCGACGCCGAGGTAGTCAAGCGACTGGACCCGAATTCGGTCAAGCTCGAGGGCGTGGTCGAGCTTAAAGGTTAAACCTGTTTCAATCACTATTCTCGGCATCACTTATCCGGTCGATCCGGCCGCAACCTATGAGGACGCGAATGGCGGGCCGATGAATGCGAACGACTTCTTCGATGCGATAGTAGTTGACACCAGTGTCGTCGAACTCGAAGACGACGAACCCGACGGCGCTGCCGACGAGGTCGAGTTCGACGATTGATCCTGGATTGGGCTTGCATTTAGTTGTCGGTTTTCCAGGTTCATGCGAGGGGGTCAGAGCCCGGTTGCGGAACTTTTGTCGGTCAGGTGTGACGGTGATCGCGTAAACCGGGGTCTGACCCCGAGCATTCAAACGTTGGGAAGGTTGGGGTCAGACCAAAATTATCGCCGAGGTTATTCTACTGACTCGATTTTACCGATAATTTTGCTCTGACCCCCGCGAAGGGACCTGGGACTTCACAACCGCAAGCGACTGCCAACGCACAGTCTCACCAAGATCCCCGCTTTCGCAGGGATGACGTAAAGGCCGTTACTACGGACGCTGCGTGATCTTCATATCGAGGCTTAACTTCTGCGTGCCACGGTAAACCGTGACCTGGATCTGTTCGCCGGGTTTGTGCAGCGTAATCTGGTCGAGCAGGTCGCGAATACCGAGTACCGGATTAGTGTTGACAGCGACCACGATATCACCGGCGCGAATGCCGGCCATGTCGGCCGGGCTGTTGATGAAAACACCCACGATCAACGCACCCTTGATGCCCGGATTGCCGGTGGCTGACGCCGCGCGCGCGCTGATTTCGGTGCCCTCGACGCCGAGCCAGCCGCGGGTCACTTCACCGAATTCGATGATTTGCTGCATGATGTCGAGCGCCAGCGATATCGGTATCGCGAAGCCGATCCCCTGGGCGCCCACCGTCTGCGAGAAGATGGCGGTATTGATCCCGATCAGTTCACCGCGCGCATTGACCAGCGCGCCACCGGAGTTGCCGGGATTAATCGCGGCGTCGGTCTGGATGAAATTTTCGAAGGTATTGAGCCCGATGCGATTGCGCCCGGTGGCGCTGACGATGCCCATGGTCACGGTCTGGCCGACGTTGAGCGGATTGCCGATCGCCAGCACCACGTCGCCGACGCGTAACGATCGCGAATCGGCGACCTTGATGCCGTTTAGCCCGCTCATCGGGATTTGCAGGATAGCGATATCGGTATCCTTGTCCTCGCCGATTAACACCGCCTGGCTGCCGCGCCCGTCGGCCAGGGAGATCAGAATTTCATCGGCGCCGTCGATAACGTGCTGATTGGTCAGAATATAACCTTCGGAACCGATGATCACCCCGGAACCGAGGTTGGTTTCACTGTGGCTGCGCTGGCGTCGTTCCAGCTGGTCACCGAAAAACTGGCTAAACACCGGGTCGTTCAGCAACGGATGCGGTTTTTCCTGTACCGTCTTCAAGGTATATATCGTCACCACCGAGGATGCGGATGAAGCGACCGCGTTGGCGTAGGAGAAGACAGCGCCGGCAGCATCACGCTTTATTCCCTGTTGCGCGTGCTGGCTGTCGCCGGATAGAAACGCGAGGATTTCCTCCTTGCTCTTGTCGCTAACCGCGAACAGGTACAGTACCGCGAGCGCCAGCCCGATGAGGCCAAACTGAAAAAGAAACCCGGCGACTTTGATTAGTTTCATCGCGCGATAGTATCATAGCGTTCTGACCACTGGATTAAATGGCATGCAATTAAAACAGCTCTGCGAATTCTGCGACGATTACCTGAAAATAGAGGAGTTCAATGACTATTGTCCGAACGGATTGCAGGTCGAGGCCAACGCGCAAGTCGAAAACATCGTCTGCGGGGTGACCGCCAGCCAGGCGCTGATCGAAGCGGCGATTGTAGCGCAGGCAGATACGATCATCGTGCATCATGGCTACTTCTGGAAAGGGGAGGCGCAACCGCTTACCGGCGTCAAGGGTCGCCGTATTGGCAGCCTGATCAAAAACGATATCAACCTGCTGGCTTACCACCTGCCACTGGATGCACATGCACAAGTCGGCAACAATGTGCAGCTCGCCAGAATCATGGAATGGTCGGTCGAATCCTGTTTTGGCGAACAGAACCTGGTGCTCGAAGGCCGACCGGCGCAGCCGCAATCATTGCAGGAGCTGTCGCGGGATATTGAAACCAGGCTTGGTTCTCGGGTGCTGACGATCGACGCCGGGGATCACGCCGTGACCCGGCTGGCCTGGTGCACCGGCGCCGCGCAGGGTTTTATCGAAGCGGCGGCCGAACGCGGCGTTGATGCATTTGTCAGCGGCGAGGTTTCAGAGCCGACTTTTCACCTGGCGCGTGAAATGGGGATACATTATATCGCCGCCGGGCACCACGCGACCGAGCGTTACGGGGTGCAGGCGCTGGGCGCCGAGATCGTCAAACGTTTCGGGATCAGCCTGCAATTCATCGATATTCCAAATCCCGTTTAATGCGGGCAGGCCCGTGTTTGTCACTACGCAGCCCCGGCCAGACATCCCGCCGACGCTGGAAGAGGGTGGTTAGAAACGCAGGTTTAAAATATAATTGCAAAAAACCCCGACAAATCCTTGCTTTAGCGTTGAATACTCTCGACGGAAAAGTCAAAGTGAGCTATGCTAGCGGCCGTTTTTTGTGACCGGGATTAAGGCCTCGCGCGCCACGGGTAAGGCGCCGCAAAGCGGGTCTTTTCTTTTTGGAATTCCAAACTTAACTGGGTAATTACTCGAATGTCTTCAGAAGTTGATAACAGCCGCAGGCGATTTCTGACTGCGGGCACGATGGTCGTCGGTGCCGTAGGCACGGTGATGGTTGCCGTACCGTTTGTGAAAAGCTGGAGTCCCAGCGCGCGGGCCAGGAGCGCCGGTGCGCCGGTAGAGGCCAACATCGGCAAACTGGAGCCGGGTCAGCAGATCATCGTCAAGTGGCGCGGCAAGCCGGTATGGGTGGTACGTCGTGACGATAAAGCGCTGGCGACACTGAGTAAGGTTACCGATGAGTTGCGCGACGCGGATTCGGACGACAGCCTGCAGCCGGATTATGCCAAAAACGAATATCGTTCACGCAAACCCGAATTTCTGATCATCGAGGGCATCTGCACCCACCTCGGCTGTTCGCCCAGCTATCGGCCCGAAATTACTAGCGACTTCCAGGGTGGCTTCTTTTGCCCCTGCCATGGTTCGAAGTTCGATTTCGCAGGGCGCGTCTATGCGGGCGTACCCGCGCCGACGAACCTGACTGTCCCGCCGCACTATTTCGTGAGTGACGACGTGATATTGATTGGCGAGGATGGAGTAGCATAATGAGCGAAAAACAAAAAGGCACAGGATTGATGGGGTGGATCGACGCGCGCTTCCCGTTGACCAAGATGTACGAGGAGCACCTGGGCAAGTACTACGCTCCGAAAAATTTCAACTTCTGGTACTTCTTCGGCTCGCTGGCGCTGCTGGTACTGGTGATCCAGATCGTGACCGGCATATTTCTGACCATGCACTACAAGCCCGATGGCGAAATGGCCTTCGCTTCGGTTGAGTACATCATGCGCGATGTCGACTGGGGCTGGTTGCTGCGTTACCTGCATTCGACTGGCGCATCGGCCTTCTTCATCGTGGTTTACCTGCACATGTTCCGCGCCCTCATTTATGGCTCTTACCAGAAGCCGCGCGAGCTGATCTGGATCTTTGGCATGTTCATCTTCCTGGCGCTGATGGCCGAAGGTTTCATGGGTTACCTGCTGCCCTGGGGACAAATGTCCTACTGGGGTGCACAGGTCATCATCTCGTTGTTCGGCGCGATACCCGTGGTTGGCGATGAGCTAACGCTGTGGATTCGGGGCGACTTCGTCATTTCGGACGCAACGCTGAACCGCTTCTTTGCGCTACACGTGATCGCGGTGCCGCTGGTGCTGCTGATGCTGGTGGTGATGCATATCATTGCCCTGCATGAAGTTGGATCGAACAATCCCGATGGCGTCGAAATCAAGAAGAATAAGGATGAAAACGGTATTCCCCTCGACGGCATCCCGTTCCACCCCTACTACACGGTCAAGGACGTTGTCGGCACCGTGGTATTC
Source organism: uncultured Gammaproteobacteria bacterium (assembly GCA_963768295.1). Classification (GTDB taxonomy): domain Bacteria; phylum Pseudomonadota; class Gammaproteobacteria. The sequence goes on from CAVYHN010000030.1 coordinate 119,423, forward strand.
CTGATCTTCTTCAGCGTCGTGGTGTTTTTCATGCCCGAGATGGGAGGTTACTTTCTCGAGCACGCCAACTTCGTTCCGGCCGACCAGTTCAAGACGCCTGAGCATATCGCGCCGGTGTGGTATTTCACGCCGTTTTACGCGATTCTGCGCGCGATCCCCGACAAGCTGCTCGGCGTCATCGCGATGTTTTCGGCGATTGGGGTGCTGTTTTTCCTGCCGTGGATCGATCGTGGCAAGGTCAAATCGATACGCTATCGCTCAGGCGCCTTCAAGTTACTGATCCTGATGCTGGTGGTCAGCTTCATCGGACTGGGTTATCTCGGCGCCTTGCCCGCCACCGAGGGCCGCACCATGTTCGCGCGCCTGTTCAGCATCGGCTATTTTGGCTTCTTCGTTGGTTTATGGTGGATCAGTAAAAACGAAACTACCAAACCTGTTCCAGAGAGGGTGCAATAATGAAAAAAGTTTTAATTATTGTTGCCGGCTTGCTGTTACCCGCGATTGGCTGGAGTGCAGGCGGTGGGCATACCTATCCGGACGACAAGATTGAAATCGACTGGAACGACAAGGCGGCAATGCAGCGTGGCGCGCGCACCTTCGTCAACTACTGCCTGAGCTGCCACGCGGCGTCTTACGCACGTTTTAACCGGGTCGGTCAGGATCTGGGAATCCCGGATGACCTGGTGCTGGAAAATCTCATTTTCACGACCGATGTAAACGGCGATAAAACCAAGGTCGGCGCCTTGATGAAAACCACGATGACCCCGGCATACGCCGAACAGGCGTTTGGCATCGTGCCACCGGATCTTTCCCTGATCGCACGGTCACGTGGCGTCAACTGGGTGTACAACTATCTGCGCGGGTTTTATGTCGACGAGAGTCGGGTCGGTCTGGGTGTCAATAATGGTGTGTTCGCCAATGTTGGCATGCCGCACGTGCTGGCTGAATTGCAGGGTTTGCAACGGCCCAAGTACCAGACTCAGACCGATTCCCACGGTAACGAACAGGAAGTCATTGTTGGTTACGAGATATTGAAAGCCGGTTCGATGACGAAATCCGAATATGATCGAACCATTCACGACCTGGTTGCCTTCCTCGACTATCTGGCGGAGCCCTACAAGCAAACCCGTAAAAATGTGGGCACCGGTGTCATTATTTTTCTGTTTGTCTTCCTGATTCTGGCTTACTTCTTAAAGAAAGAATACTGGAAGGACGTTCACTAACCTGGGACTCGATATTATGTCTGTAGTGGCGAATCGCCGATCGGTGATGAGTTGCTTTTCTTCCCCAACCGACCCTGAGTGTCACCGCGCGCGTATCGTGCTTGCGGAAAAAGACATCACCGTCGAAATCCACGACGTAGATACTAATAATCTGCCGGAAGATCTGCTCGACTTGAATCCGTATGCAACCGTGCCAACCATGGTCGATCGCGACCTGGTTTTATATAACGCCCGCGTTTTGATCGAGTATCTTGACGAGCGCTTCCCGCATCCGCCTTTAATGCCGGTCGATCCGGTGTCGCGCGCCAAAACCCGCCTGGCGCTGTTCCGGATCGAGAGCGACTGGTTCAGCCTGCTGCCGGATATCGAGCGGGGCACCGAAAAGCGTAAGGCCCAGGCGAAGAAGGCACTGACCGAAAGCCTGATTAACTCGGCCGAGGTATTCGGGGCAATGCCCTATTTTCTGTCGGCTGAATTTAGCCTGCTGGATTGCAGTATCGCTCCAATCCTGTGGCGCCTGCCGCACTACGGAATCGAGTTGCCGAGCTCGAGCAAACAGATCACGACCTATATGAAACGAGTGTTTTCACGACCCTCGTTTCAGGCCAGCCTTTCCGAGCAAGAGCGGGACATGGTCGCCTGATAAGACCGGCTCCAGATGACATCCAGCAAGCCTTATCTGGTCCGGGCGCTCTACCAATGGATCCTGGACAACGACACGACGCCTTACATCCTGGTCGATACCGGCAGTGACCAGGTATTGATACCGCCTGGAATCGCAAACGACGGCAAGGTGGTTCTGAATCTCGCTCCGCAGGCAATTCAGAATCTCGAAATGAGCAATGAGCACATATCATTTTCAGCGCGTTTTAACGGCGTCGCTGAGTATATCTATTGCCCGATTAACTCGTTAATGGCGATATATGCTCGCGAAAACGGCGAGGGCATGATGTTCCCCGCCGAAGAAACTGAAGCCGATGCCGAGTCCGGCCAACCTGCCGGCAACGACAGGCCCAAGGGTCCGACGCTGAAAGTAATCAAGTGAATCCGCCGCGCTCCCTGGTGTGACGAGTCGGAGATCGAGGTCAAAAGAAACCCCGCTGCCCGGACCCGGGCAGCGGGGTTTGGATTTCAACAAAGTCTTGTTTCGACCTGGTTAATCTTCTTCCGTGCAAAAAGCCTCAGGTGACAATTCGCAGAGCGCTTCCAGCAGCCCCTCGGGGTCCCTGGCGGTGAAGTAATCGCCACAACCATCTTCGGAAATAATTTCCAGCGAATCACCAGAGCAGACCAGTTCTTCGCGTTCGCCATCGAATTCTCCGTCTTCCATCGATACAGCAAGTACGAATCCAAGACCGGCCTTATAGTACTTGAACTCGGTGGATTCGGGATCCAGCGCCGACGTATCCAGTGTCTTGAGACAATCACCGTTGAAGCCATTACAGGCGAAATCCGGATGGTTCGGGTTTTGACCGCCTTCGTCCCCGCCCGGGACTGCGTTTAGATCGAGGTACTCAACTACGTCCTCGGCTTCGGCGATCGCATACTCCTGCCGGTCTACCTGGCCAACGGTTGGAGCGGCGCGTGCAAGAACACCCGCCCTGGCGTGCTCAACGCCGGAAAAAAACGAACCATCCAGGTTATTGAGGTAGCCATCCTCGAAATTTCGGGAAATCTCGCCACAGTAGTAAACGATACCGGCGTCATCCTGGGCAAAGTAGTCATCGGTGACTTCTTCCCCTTCCCATTCGCCTTCCTCGAAAATCATGACGGCATCAACCACGACACGGCAAAGAACGGGCTCTTCTTCGTCTGCTCCCTCGGCCTCGCGAACTTCATCGGTGACATGGACAACTACGGTCTCCGCGAAATCCTCGCCGGCACGCAGGACATAGGTATGGCCCACGGTCATGTTCACATATGGATTAGCTGCGATCCCATCACCGATTGAATCAGGGTCGACAAACGTGATATCCGGGTCCTTGAGCGGATCTGCGTAGCGCGCCTCTCCGATCAGGTTACAAACCTCCTTGCGCGCGTCTTTTTGATCCTTACAGGATTCCCATTCCCCCCGCATCTCACTCTGCAGGGCAGCGAAACATGTCAGGCGATTTCCTTCGTCAATGATGTTGATACAATTAGCCTTGGTTTCATTGTAATTATCGAGAACGTCGAAGTAACAGGCCTGGTGAAGTGTTTTCGCTGTCTGCGAGCAGTAATTCGTTTTGTGACCCCATCCACTCGCCATGGCCTTACCTGAAGTCATAGCGGCGATGGTCAGCGCAGCAACCAGGGTAATTACCACTTTGAATATTTTCATTTCAATCTCTCCTATGGTTTTAGTCAGTTCATAGACTCTTCTGTGATTCCATACCCTGGGCTTTCACCCTGAAGTTTTACTGAAGAAAATTGAAATTGGGTCTACTCGGCGTAGAAGGCGTTCTGAATCCAGTCGACCTGCTCGCTGCCGTCGGGCTGGCGCTGGATCAGTAAGGCGTCGAATCGAAGCGGCTGGCTGGCGAGCCGCTTATGAGCGGCGAGGTAGAACAGGGCTGTTTTGACGATCTTGCGTTGTTTCGAGAGCGGAATCGAACTCGCGGCGCCGCCGTATGCCATCGATCGACGGAACTTGACTTCGATGAAGCAGATCGTGTCGCGATCGCGCATGATCAAATCGATTTCGCCGCAGCGGCTAGAAAAATTCTGGGTTAAAAGCCGTAAACCCTGGCTTTGCAGGTACTTCCTGGCCTGGTCTTCGTAACGCAATCCTTTGCGATTCGCCTGGTTCATTACCCTATGGCGGCAGGCCGGAAGACAGTTGATGGGTATTCGGGGTTTGCAAAAGCTTGGCGCGGCCATTTTCATAGGTAGCCAGCAGTAATGAGCGTTTGACCCGCCCGTTTTTGTCGACCGATAGTTGGCCGGTGTTGTGCGTCAGCGATTCTTCGGGATTGATCATCAAACGGCGTAGCGATGGAATCATCCGGTAAGCATCGATACCCAGTGCAAACAGGCGGCTGAAGCGCTGGCTCGAATCTGGCCATAGTCGATTGATTTGTTTATGGTCGGGGATGTCGCTGTTGTTCAGCATCCACGGGATATCCACGAACAGAATTTCGTTCAGGTCGCGATCGTCATCGGGGTTGCCGGTGCTCGATGAGATATGCGAAGTCGCGTACACCGGCAGGTCCTGTGCGTGATGAAATTTGAGCTGGGGCTTGATCAGGCGGGCCTGGCGTGAATTGGCCGCGATAAAAATCATGTCGACATCCTGCCGTCTGCGCGCGTCGAACTGGACCTGTTCCTTGATGACCTGCTGCAAAATACTCTTGCGGTGATTGCTGGTGGTCAGATTGAGCAGATTCTTGATCGCGGGGGAGTAATCGTTGTTTTTCGCCGGGTAAACGCTGCTGCCGACTACCTGGCCGCCAAGCGATTCGAAACGCTTGCTGAAAGCGCGTTGCAGTCGGTAGCCCCATTCGGTGTCAGGCACCAGCACGAGCGCATGATGTTTGCCTTGCGCCAGCGCATAGTCGGCAATTTGCTCGGCCTCATCTTCAGGTCGCAACCCGAACTGGTAAAGGTTCAGTCCGGCCTCGTCCTCGTCATTGCCATAGTTCAGGGTCAGCGTCGGAACTTCGAGCTCTTCGCGTTGCTGCAGCAAGTCGATCAACTCCTTGTTGATGGGCCCGACGACAAAATCAGCGCCATTTTGAACCGCCTGTTGATATTGCAGATTGAACTCGGCTGGATCTGTGCTGGCGTTGATTATCTCGAGTTCGGCGACCTGATCTGGATCCTGGTAATAGGCGTAGAGAAAACCATTCTGAATCGCCTCGGCCACTTTCTCCAGGCGACCGGAAAAGGGGAGCATCAACGCGATACGTTTGGGGTTGATGTAAACGCGTTTGCTTTCTTCGAGCAGGTTGATCGCGTATCGCGGTGCTGCCGTATGGTCGCCATAGCGCTGGTACCACTGGTCGATCCAGGGCTCCATTTTGACCGGCAGCATATTAGAGCGGCGCGTAATCAGGTTAAGTTCGAGCCAGCCACGCATTTCCTGGGTCTGCTGGTCCGATAGCGCGCGGATCATCGCGGGTTCGGTAATGCGATTCAGCGCGTCCCAGATGAAGTCATTGTTTCTCTCGATTTCCTGCGGTGTTTTCAGATACTGGTTGATTTGCATACGTAGTCTGGCGCTTTCCATCGGTTTGCCGATGGCGAGCACCCCGCGCGAACGAATATTGAGCGCGAGGGCCTTGTAGCGGTAATCGATGATTTCGTCGATTTCAGGTAACGCAAGCAGTCCCTGGTAGATCTTGCCTTCGCCCAGGTAGCCACCGGCCTGGATGGTCTGCTTGTACTTCAGGTCCTGTTGCAGGATATCCTGTGCCGCGAGGTTGGCGAAGAAAGGGTCGATTTCATCGTAGAGTTCGCCGTAATAATACATCAGCGCCACCTTGATCAGGAAAGCGGAGCGCTCGGGCTGCACGCTGGATTGCGACAACCTGTCATACAGCACGGCAGCCTCGAGCCACTGTTCGTTCAACTCGTAGTCGAAGGCCTGGATGATGTCTTCTTCGGTCGGCGTCAGTACTTCTCTGGCAGTATCGGGGTCGACGCTGATGGCGGCCTCACCGGTGCCGTCGGCAAGGGTCCCGCGAGGTGGTCCCGATTGGCATGCGGCAAGGCCCAGGGTTAGCGCTAACAGCAGGATTGAGCGTGACAGTCTCATGGATGATTCAGTGTGGTTTCTGGCGGAGATCGGGCAGTTTTTACAACAGATATATAGTGTACACTCTTTTGCATGACCGGCGTACTCTATATTGTCGCTACCCCGATCGGGAATCTCGAGGACATCAGCCTGCGCGCGATTGCGACGCTCAAGGCGGTCGATTTGATTGCCGCCGAGGACACCCGCCACAGCCGGCAATTGCTGCACCACCTGGGCATCGAAAAGCGCATGCTTTCCTGTCATGAGCACAATGAAAACAGTCGCAGCGTCGAACTACTGCAAAAGCTTGCCGCGGGTAGCGATATTGCGTTGATCTCCGACGCCGGAACGCCATTGATATCTGACCCTGGTTACCGGCTGGTGACCGCCGCGCAACAGCAGGGAATTCGGGTTACGCCGATCCCCGGGGCCAACAGCGTAATCACGGCGCTGAGCGCCGCCGGCCTGCCGACCGAAAACTTCCATTTCGCCGGGTTTTTGTCGCCTAAAAGCCTGGAGCGCGCCAGGCAGTTAAAGGCGCTGGCCGATTTGCCCGGTACCCTGGTGATGTTCGAGTCCAGCCATCGGATCGACCGGCTGCTTGAGCAGATCGCGCAGATTTTCCCTCAGAATCCCTGCGTCGTTGCCAAGGAGCTGACCAAGCTGCACGAGCAATTCCTGCGTGGCAACGCGGCGCAGCTGTTACAGCGATTTGCCGAGGAACCTAAATTGAAAAAGGGGGAGTTCGTTGTATTGATCGATAATTCGGCGCTTAGCGACGATGCTGCTCTGGATGGCGACGATATCCGGATGCTCGAGATTCTGCTCGACGAAGTATCCGTCAAAATGGCGGTAAAAATTGCCATGCGTTTGACGGGTAAAAAGAAAAACGAAATTTACCAACAGGCTTTAAAATTACGCGAAGCGCGCGAATCAGAATCCGAAAACTGATTCCGGCTAGTGTCTAAATCTCTGATTTATATGCGAATAAACTGCACGGACTGCGTTTGAATTAATCCCCGTTGCGGTCGCATTTCCTGTCGCAACAGACTGGCTTGCACCAGTTTGGTCAGTTTCTTGCATAACAACAAATAGTCGTATTGAATGGGCGCTACTACGTCCATAGCGATGGCGTAAAAGTGAAATAATTTATACGAGCATAAATTTATTTTGCGAACGAAATTCAAGCGCCTTCGTCTAAATATTTACTATGCTTATGCATAGTCACACTGTAAACGAGTGATTAATTCCATCAGGCGGCGCCTGGTCAAAATGATGCGATGCATGGGGTGCCCAACCTGATCCGATTTAGGAAGAGGTAGCCCAAATGAGCATTTTCGATAGTTATCAGCAACGATTCGACCAACACCTGCAGGAAGAGTATTCATTGCAGGAATACCTCGATATGTGTAAGCAGGATCACCTGGTCTATGCGACTGCCGCGGAAAGAATGCTGGCCGCGATCGGGGAACCCGAACTGGTCGATACGTCTCAGGATTCCACGCTAAGTCGAATATTTTCCAACAAGCTGATAGCTCGATATCCGGCCTTTGCGGAATTTTACGGCATGGAGGATGCGATCGAACAAATCGTCTCCTATTTCAAGCACGCGGCCCAGGGTCTCGAGGAAAAGAAACAGATTCTCTACCTGCTGGGCCCGGTCGGTGGCGGTAAGTCTTCGCTGGCTGACCGGCTCAAGATCCTGATGGAAAAAAAACCCATTTACGCGATCAAGGATTCGCCGGTGTTCGAGTCGCCACTGGGACTGTTCGATGTCAACGAAGACGCCGAAATCCTGGAACAGGATTATGCCATTGCACCTCGGTACCTGACCAAGATCATGTCGCCCTGGGCAGTCAAGCGCCTCAACGAATACGGCGGCGATATCACCCGCTTCAAAGTGGTCAAGATCCAGCCCTCGATCCTGAACCAGGTGGCGATTGCGAAGACCGAACCGGGCGACGAAAACAACCAGGATATATCGGCATTGGTCGGCAAGGTCGATATCCGCATGCTCGAACATTTCGCGCAGAACGATGCCGATGCCTATAGCTACTCGGGCGCCCTGTGCCGCGCCAACCAGGGATTGATGGAGTTCGTGGAGATGTTCAAGGCGCCGATCAAGGTGCTGCACCCGTTGCTCACCGCGACCCAGGAAGGCAATTACAACGGTACCGAGGGGCTCTCCGCATTGCCGTTCGAGGGTACCATCCTGGCGCATTCGAACGAATCCGAGTGGCAGTCATTCCGTAATAATAAAAACAACGAGGCCTTTCTTGACCGCGTCTATATCGTCAAGGTGCCTTACTGCCTGCGCGTTTCCGAAGAAATTCATATTTACGACAAGCTACTGCACAACAGCTCGCTGTCGAAAGCCCCCTGCGCGCCGAGTACACTCGAGATGCTGGCCCAGTTCAGCGTCCTGTCGCGCCTGGTTACGCCCGAGAACTCGAGCATTTATTCCAAAATGAAGGTTTACGACGGTGAGAGTCTCAAGGATACCGATCCCAAGGCGAAGTCCTACCAGGAATATCGTGACTACGCCGGCGTGGACGAGGGTATGAAAGGGCTTTCGACGCGATTCGCGTTCAAGATTCTGTCGCGGGTATTCAATTTCGATCAAACCGAGGTTGCGGCCAATCCGGTGCATTTACTTTACGTGCTCGAGCAACAGATTGCGCGTGAACAGTTTCCGCAGGATGTGCACGATCGCTACCTGGAGCATATCAAGGCTTACCTGGTGCCGAATTATGTCGAGTTTATCGGCAAGGAAATACAGACATCATACCTGGAGTCCTATTCCGAGTATGGCCAGAATATTTTTGACCGCTACGTGACCTATGCCGACTTCTGGATTCAGGACCAGGAGTATCGAGATCCCGAAACCGGTGAAAACTTCGGCCGTGCATCGCTCAACGAAGAGCTCGAGAAAATCGAGAAACCGGCCGGTATTTCCAACCCCAAGGATTTTCGCAACGAAGTCGTTAATTTCGTGTTAAGGGCGCGCGCGCAAAATGAAGGCAACAACCCCGAATGGGTCAGCTACGAAAAACTGCGTACCGTGATCGAAAAGAAGATGTTCTCCAATACCGAGGAACTGTTGCCGGTGATTTCATTCAGCGCCAAGGCTTCCGAGGAAGACGAAAAGAAGCACGCCAATTTTGTATCGCGCATGGTTGAAAAGGGCTATACCGAGAAACAGGTACGCCTGCTATGCGAATGGTATCTGCGTGTCAGGAAATCGTCTTAAGCAATGCGATCGCTGCCCAGAGAATTCGATATGTCGCAGTTGATTGACAGACGCCCGAACGCAAAAGGCAAGAGCACGGTAAACCGTCAGCGCTTTTTACGACGTTATAAAACGCAGATCAAAAAAGCCATTTCGGAGCAGATTTCGGAGCGCTCTATAACCGACGTCGATGGCGGTGAAAGTGTATCGATTCCAACCCGTGATATTACCGAGCCGACGTTTCGCAGCGATCAGGGTGGTGTGCGCGAGGGCGTATATCCGGGCAACAAGGAATTTTCTCCCGGCGATAAAATCAAGCGGCCGGAAGGCCAGGGCGGGGGCGGCGGCCGGCGCGCCAGCGATAGCGGCGAAGGCGAGGATGATTTCGTCTTCGAAATCTCGAGGGATGAATACCTCGACATGCTGTTCGACGATCTCGAACTGCCCAACCTGCAGAAAAATCAGCTCAGCAAAATGACCAAGAGCAAGACCGTGCGCGCCGGTTTTACCAACGATGGCGTCCCGACCAATATCAACATCGTGCGTTCGCTGCGCTCGGCCCTGTCGAGGCGGGTGGCCATGGGCGCGGAACCGCGGCGGCATTTGCGCGAACTGGAGGCCGAGTTGCAGGCGCTCGAACAGGAGGTTGGGGGCGACGAGACCCGTCGTCTGGAACTGCAGCAGGAAATCGAGCATTTGCGCAATCGTATTCGCAGGATACCGTTTATCGATACCTTCGACTTGCGCTTCAATAATTTCGTGCAGCGACCGGAACCGACTTCGCAGGCGGTCATGTTCTGCCTGATGGATGTCTCGGGATCGATGGACCAGGCAACCAAGGATATCGCCAAGCGTTTTTATATCCTGCTCTACCTGTTCCTGACGCGCAGTTATCGCGACGTGGATGTGGTGTACATCCGCCATCACACCCAGGCCAAAGAGGTCGACGAAGAGGAATTTTTCTATTCGCGCGAGACCGGCGGCACGATAGTCTCCAGCGCGCTGGAATTGACGCGGGATATCATTGCGCAGCGTTACCCGCCTACCGACTGGAATATTTACGCTGCCCAGGCCTCTGATGGCGACAACTGGAACGATGATTCGCCGGTTTGCGAACAGCTACTGGCGAAGCAGTTGTTACCCCAGCTGCGCTATTACGCCTATGTCGAAATAACCCGTCGCGATCACCAGGGCCTGTGGTCGCACTACGAAAATCTGTTGCCGGCGCATGACAACTTCGCGATGCAGCACATTCGCGAACAAGATGATATCTACCCGGTTTTTCGCGAGTTTTTCAGGAAGCAGGTGCAATGAGCAAACCGATTTCGACCGGCGCCGAGTGGACTTTCGAGTTGATCGAGGAATACCACGCGGAAATCGAGGCCATCGCCGAGGAGTACGGACTCGACACCTATCCCAACCAGATCGAACTGATTACCGCCGAGCAAATGCTTGATGCTTACGCCAGCGTCGGCATGCCGATCGGATACAGCCATTGGTCCTTCGGCAAACATTTCATTAAAAACGAACAGCAGTACCGTCGCGGTCACATGGGGCTGGCTTACGAAATCGTGATCAACTCGAATCCCTGCATCGCTTACCTGATGGAAGAGAACACGATGATGATGCAGGCGCTGGTGATTGCGCACGCCAGTTTTGGGCATAATTCCTTTTTCAAGGGTAACTATTTGTTCCGCGCCTGGACCGACGCCGAGGCGATCATCGACTACCTGGTTTTTGCCAAACGTTTTATCAGCGAATGCGAGGAACGTTACGGCATCGACGAGGTTGAGAACGTGCTCGATTCATGCCACGCGTTACAAAACCATGGCGTCGACCGATACAAGCGTCCCTATCCGGTTTCCATGCGTGAAGAAAGGGAGCGTCTCAAGGAGCGTGAAGCTTACCTGCAATCCCAGGTCAATGACCTGTGGCTTAAAACCGTTCCACAGAAAGCAGCTGAGGAAGAGGCGGCGAAGCTGCCGAATTTTCCCGAAGAGCCGCAGGAAAATATTCTCTACTTCGTCGAAAAAAACGCGCCGTTGCTGGAGCCCTGGCAGCGTGAGGTCGTACGCATCGTGCGCAAGATTGGTCAGTATTTTTACCCGCAGCGACAAACCCAGGTGATGAACGAGGGCTGGGCCTGCTTCTGGCATTATCACATCATGAATGAGCTTTACGATCGCGGTAAAGTAACCGACGGTTTTATGCTCGAGTTTATTCAGAGTCATACCAACGTGGTGTCGCAACCGGATTTCGATAGCGATTATTTCAGCGGGATCAATCCCTACGCGCTGGGATACGCGATGATGACGGATATCAAACGTATCTGCGTTGCTCCGGACGAGGAAGACCGTAGGTGGTTTCCGGATATCGCGGGTTCAGACTGGCTGAAGACGCTCGACTTTGCGATGCGCAATTTCAAGGACGAAAGTTTTATTTCACAGTTCCTGTCGCCACGGCTAATTCGAGATTTCAAATTATTCTCGATTCTTGACGATGAAGAGAGGAGCGAACTCGAGGTCACCTCGATCCACAATGACGCGGGGTATCAATATATTCGCCAGGCCCTGTCCAACCAGTACAACCTGAGCATGAATGAGCCCAATATCCAGGTTTACAATGTCGATGTCCGCGGCGATCGAAGTTTGACACTGCGGCATATCCCGCATAATGGCGTACCACTCGCCGCTACCGCCACGGAAGTGTTAAGGCATTTGCATCGCCTCTGGGGCTTCGCTGTCAAGCTGGAAACCCTCGATGCCGACGGTGAGGTCATCAATACCGAGGAATGCCTGACCCAGGCCGGCTGAGACAGCGGATTTCACGCCTGATCGATCGCAGGGCTCCCTGGATCCGCAAGAACTTACTCAGAGTAAAATTCCCAACTACCAGGTTTTACGCTGAGCAAAATCTCTCAGGGTGCGAAATTGAAGTACATTTTGCTGGCGTCGAGCTGGTAACTCCGGGGAAGGATCGCGTTTTGCCAGCCGTTGACGACGCGCTTGCCCAGGCCTGGTCCCTGTTTTGCCTTGAATCCCTCGAAACCCTGGTACTGGGTATATACCTCGCGAAAACCCGCCAGGTGCAGCAGGCGCGCGGCAATTGGCACGCGCGAGCCTGACTGGCACATCAGTATGATCGGGCTGTGACGATCCAGCCCCCTGATCTGAAGCAGGCGCTCGACCGCCGCGACAAAATCCGGATTTTCCCGAGTGCGATAAGTCGCGGATTTTTCGCTCCAGGCATAGTCGTCACGCAGCATGCGAACCGGAATATTGGCATCTACCGCGTCGGCCATGCCGATGAATTTAATTTCCGCGCGCGTGCGCACATCGATCAGCAATATGCCTGCGCCCGCAGCGGATTTCATTTGATAGGCTTCCGACGGGGTTAGATACAGATCGTAGGGGGTGCGCCATTCGGGTTTGACCGCGTCGATCGGCGCGGCGTGCAAAATCTGCACAGTCGCCAGCAGCAGGGTCAGGGCGAAGGCCTTCAGGGCGGGCATGCGCTGGAAGCGGCGTTACCCGCCCTTGATCGGGGGTAGCAGCACCACCTGGTCATCGTCCTGAATCGTAATCTGATCGAATTGATCGCTGGCTACCTTTGTGTCATTCAGAATGACCATGTAAGGCTTATCGGACGGAACCGGAATTTTTTGCAGCAGCGCTGCGAGGCTGCTGCCTTCGTCGAGGTCGATCTTGCATTTGTTAAAGGAACTACCGGCGGGCAGAAAGTGACGCAGCCCGCCAAACAGAGTGACCGAAATATCCATCAATCAGGCAATAAACGAATATTGCGTCACTCGATACCGAGACGGCTCAGCGTATCCCTGGTCGGCACACCTTCCGCGTCCCAGCCGTTGATTGAATAGTACTCGGGCAACATTTCATCGAGTTTGCACACCAGGCCCTTGCCGGTGCCGACATCGGCCGGTTCCTCGAGAATACGCCTGGGCAGGGTATCGTCTTTCTTGCCCAGTCCCGCTTTCAGATTGAACAGCTTTTCCAGGTTCCAGATTCGTTCGCCGGTTTCGCGCATGCGCTCCTCGCTGCTCCAGTCGCCTGCGCAAGCGGCATCGACCAGCGCGCGGTAATCTTCGAGACCCCAGCCGCAGCCGCCGGGAAACAGGCATAGGCCACTGGCATCCATAAACGCGGTGTCGCGCTGGGTTTCGGCGACGATTCTGGCCTTGCCCTCGATTTCGGTGGTTTCAAAATCGTGCCCGTAAGGGTCGGCGCGCAGGTGGCAGGCGCCACGGTTGCTGGTCGCGTAAGCAAGTCCCATACCCTGCATCGAGCGGCCATCGTAAGCCGCAAATTCCTGACCCTTGACCGTCATCGACAGATCCGGGTGACCGTATTTTTCGCACAGGCGTTTCGAGCCCATGGCGATGTCGGCGCCGAAGCCTTCGCCTTTGCCAACGAGTTCCGCAATCTGGCACAGGGCCTCGGCATTGCCAAATTCAAGCTTGATGCCGCCGGTGGTTTTCTCGTCGATGGCGCCGATATCGAACAGCTCCATCGCCGCCGCGATGGTGCCGCCGAGCGAAATCGGATCCATGCCGTACTCGTTGCAGATAAAACCCGCAAAGGTCGCCGCGTCGATATCGTCGACGCCACAGGCGGCGCCGAGCGCATAGGCGGTTTCATACTCGAGGCCGCCGGATGCGCCGTGATACTCGGGCCGGTCCTTGACCGAGAAATGCGTCGGGTCGATCTTGCAGATACGGCCGCAGCCGATGGTGCAGCCGAAGCAGGCGCCGTTGGTGACGATGTTGGTATGGCCGTTGGCGTTCGGGCTATGCATGGCTTCCGGATTGAGTTTGTCGGCGCCTTCGAAACGCACGCTGCGGTTGTTGCGCGTCGGCAGACTGCCAAAACCATTAGTCACGTCCATCATCGCCAGGGTACCGTCGCGCGACATGCCTTCACGATCGTCCAGGCGCGCATTGACTTCGTTGACGATGCTGAAGAACTTTTTCGGATCGGCACTTCTGACACCCACGTTACCGCGCACCGCGATGGTTTTGAGTTTCTTGGCGCCCATGACAGCGCCCACGCCGGAACGCCCCGCGGCACGATGCTTGTCGTTGACCACGCAGGCGTAGCGGCACAGGGTTTCGCCGGCCTGGCCGATGCCGGCAAAGCGCATCAGCGGATCCTGATACTTCTCCGCCAGGATGTCTTCGGTTTCCCACACGGTCTTGCCCCAGATATCGCTCGCGTCGCAGATTTCGACCTTTTCGTTTTCGATATGCAGGTAAACCGGCTTGTCCGATTCACCCTCGATAATCATCATATCGTAACCCGCCATCTTCAGTTCACCGCCGAACTTGCCGCCGGAGTTGGAGCAGGCGATGGCGCCGGTTAACGGCCCCTTGGTAATAACCGTGTAGCGACCACCGGTGGAGGCCATGGTGCCGGTCAACGGGCCGGTGGCGAAGATGATCTTGTTTTCCGCCGATAAAGCGTCCGCGGCGGGGTCCATCTCTTCGTAAAGATATTTGCTGCCGAGCCCGCGTGACCCCAGATAGGCGTCGGCCCATTCCATATTTAAAGGTTCAATGTTGCAGCTGCCCTTGCTCAGGTTGACGCGCAAAATCTTTTGTTGCCAGGCCATCGGGGTTCCTCCGGGAAGTTATTGTGTTATAGGCAGGATTGTATATGCTGCCGTTCTGTTTTAACACATTTTAAGCGCCCAAAAGTGTCTAAAAATGAGGAATTGATTGCATGATCAAGGTAATTATCGAGCGCGAAATTGCAGAGGGGCTCGAGCAATTCTATCAGGCGGCTATCGCAGATCTGCTGGATGTTATGGCAAGCGCTCCCGGCTACCTGGCCGGCGAGTCGCTAGCCGAAATTCATCGTCCCAATCATTACGTGGTGGTAACGCGCTGGACCAATGAAGCCGCCTGGAATCGCTGGTTCCATTCGCCCGAGCGTCAGCAAATGCTGAACACGATCGGTCCCTTTCTGCAACGGGACGAAAAGATTACGTTGTTGCAGCAGCTGATCTATCATCGGGACGAGAAATCCGCCTGAGCCGGGTTTATGGCGCAATTATCGGTCGATGCGATCATCGCCGCTCCGATATAATGCGCGCCAAGTCAGCCGGATAATCGCTGGTTCCTACGGGAACTGGAGGAAAGTCCGGGCTCCACAGGGCAGGGTGCCAGATAACGTCTGGGGGGCGCGAGCCCACGGCAAGTGCAACAGAAAGAATACCGCCAGCCTCGGCTGGTAAGGGTGAAATGGTGCGGTAAGAGCGCACCGCGCTGCTGGTAACAGTAGCGGCAAGGTAAACCCCACTCGGAGCAAGACCAAATAGGAAAACCATGACGCTGCCCGCGTCGTTTTCGGGTTGGTCGCTTGAGACCGAAAGGTGACTTTCGGTCCAGATGAATGATTATCCTCGACAGAACCCGGCTTACAGGCTGACTTAACTGACGAATAGTGCGCTACCCTCGAGTTTAAAAGGGTAGCGCAGCGTAGCCGGCATAAACGGGCAAAATGTCATCTCCAACCACCTCGAATTTTGTGCAAAACCGCACAAAATCCCTCCCTAGTTAATGTATTACTTTAACTAATTTATCTAAGTAGCAGATTTGAATGACTTATTCTCGGGTTGATTGCGAAAACTTGAGCTAAGTTATTGACGTTGTTGGGAAAACACCCGGTTTTATGCCCCATTTTTACTTGACTTGTCGTAAAATTCAGCCATATTGTGTCTTCAAGTGGGTAAAAGTGTCACAAAGTGGCGCATAACGGGATAAACGTGCAGAAGTTTCGAGGGGTTTCCAATCTCAGTTTGGACGCGAAGGGGAGAATTGTTCTGCCCGCGCGTTATCGTGAGCGACTGGTGGAATTCTGTCAGAGCCAGCTCATCGTCACGATTGATACCGACCAGCCCTGCCTGCTGATTTACCCGCTGCCCGAATGGGAACTGATCGAGGAAAAGATCGAAGCCTTGCCGAGTTTCAACGCGACCACCCGTCGCATTCAGCGCCTGCTTATTGGACACGCGACCGAGGTCGAGGTCGATGCCAACGGTCGCATGTTGTTATCCAACCCATTGCGTGACTTCGCCCGACTCGGCAAGAAAGTCGTTCTGATCGGTCAGGGCAAGAAGTTCGAACTCTGGGATGAGTCGCTGTGGAATGAACGCATGGAATTATGGCTTGAGGATGCCGGTAGCGAAGCCATGCCGGCCGCCCTCGAGGAATTAACGCTATGAGCGATTCGCATGCGCCGGTACTGCACCAGGAAGTTATCGATGGGCTTGCGATCAGGCCGGATGGCAATTATGTCGACGGCACCTATGGCCGCGGTGGTCATGCGCGCTCTATTCTCGCCGCGCTCGGCGACCGCGGGCGCCTGATCGTCATGGACCGCGACCCACAGGCCATCGCCGATGCTCGCGAAATGTTCGGCGCCGACCCTCGCGTTACGATTATTCATGACGATTACGCCAACCTGCAGGCGCAAGTTGCCGAACTTGATTTGCTCGAGGAAATCGACGGTATCCTGCTTGATCTTGGCGTTTCGTCACCGCAACTCGACGATGCCAGGCGCGGTTTCAGCTTTCAGCACAACGGACCGCTGGACATGCGCATGAATCCCGGTTCGGGGCAATCCGCGGCGGCCTGGCTCAAGCAGGCCGACGAGGCCGAGATCGCTAAGGTGCTGTGGGAATTCGGGGAAGAGCGTTTTTCGCGCCGTATCGCGCGCAAGATTGTCGAAGTGCGCGCCAACGATGCAATCGAAGATACCGCGACCCTGGCAAAGTTGATCAGCGCTATCGTGCCGCGCCCGAAAAACAATCGTCATCCGGCAACCCGCAGTTTTCAGGCAATTCGGATTCATATCAACCAGGAATTGTCGCAGCTCCAGCGACTGCTGGATTGCGTTCTCGCTATCCTGCGGGTCGGTGGGCGTCTACTGGTTATCAGCTTTCATTCGCTCGAAGATCGCCTGGTCAAGCGATTTTTCAAATCGCACAGCACCCGCGCCAGACTGCCCCGGGGCCTGCCGTTACGCGATAGCGAGCTTGAATCCGTAATTCCGCTCAGGCTTGTCGGCAAGGCCATCATGGCGGGAGCCGGAGAATTATCGGCGAACCCGCGCGCACGCAGCGCGGTGTTACGTATTGCAGAGCGCGCCGCCTGATGGACAGCAAGCTGTGGTTCCCTCTGCTGTTAACCCTGGTTCTCGGCAGTGCACTGACCGTGATTTACGTGAAACATCAAAGCCAGGTTTTGTTCGCCGATCTGCGTAGCGTGCAAAAGCAGCAGGATCAACAGATTATTCAATGGGGCCGGCTGCAGCTGCAAAACACGACGCTAGCCACGCACAGCAATGTCGAATCCAGGGCGCGCAAGGATTTGAAAATGCGCCTGCCCGAAAACGTTGAACTGGTGCGCTTACGATGAAAGACAGGAAAGACGTGCAGCGCGAAGAACGCCAGGCGATTTTTCTGGGCACGCGCCACTACTTCGTATTGCTGGTGATGGTAACGTTGCTGGCGGGCCTGGTTACGCGTGCGCTTTACCTGCAGATTGTCGAGCAGGACTTCCTCGCCAGCCAGGGGGTGCAACGACAGATCCGCACCATCGAGACTCCGGCCTATCGCGGCGCCATACTGGATCGATTCGGCACACCCCTGGCCATCAGCACCCCGGTGGACTCGGTCTGGGTCAATCCCCAGGAAATTCTTGAAAATCTCGCTGCGCTGAAGCAGATCAGCGCCAAGCTGGATCTCGACTACCGCGATACCGTGACCATGCTCAAGCAGCGCGCCAATCGTGAATTCGTTTATCTCAAGCGTCAACTCCAACCGGAATTCGCGCGCCAGGTGGCGTCCGGAATCGAGGGCGTTTACCTGCAGCGCGAATATCATCGTTATTACCCCGCGGGCGAGGTGGTATCGCACCTGGTCGGATTTACCAATATCGACGATCAGGGCCAGGAAGGCCTTGAACTGGTTTATCAGGACTGGTTGCGCGCGCAACCCGGTCAGCGACGAGTGATACGTAACCGGCGCGGCGAAGTCGTGGAAGAACTGGCGCAGGTAACCGCGGCCCGTTCCGGCAACGATGTCTATACCAGTATCGATATGCGGCTGCAGTACATCGCCTATCGCAGCCTCGCGCGGGCGATCAAGTACCATGCCGCCAGGGCGGGTTCGGCGGTGCTGCTCGACGCGCGCAGCGGCGAGGTCCTGGCGATCGTGAATCAGCCCTCGTACAACCCGAATCAACGCATCTCGATGGCGGCGGCGCAGTTGCGCAATCGCGCGCTGACCGATGTCTTCGAGCCGGGATCGGCGATCAAACCTTTTACCATCGCCGCCGCGCTCGACCACGGGAGTTACCAGCGCGGCAGCAGTATCGATACCTCGCCGGGCTACATGATGGTCAGCGGACACGCGGTCAAGGATATCCGTAACTACGGCGTGCTGGATCTGCCCGGTATTCTGCGCAAATCGAGCAATGTCGGCGCCTCGCGTATCGCCCTGTCGCTCAAGCCTGAGGAATTGTGGCAAAGTTTTCGCGATTACGGCTTTGGCGAGCCTTCGGGTGTCGCCTTCCCGGGGGAGTCTTCCGGTTATTTTCGTCACTTCGGTCAATGGCAGCCGCTGGATCACGCGACCATGGGATTTGGCTACGGCATGTCGTTGTCGATAACCCAGTTGGCGCGTGCCTACAGCGTGATTGCGAACCAGGGGCGCTTGCCGGAATTGAGCCTGTTGCGCAAGGAACCGGCCGAAATCCGCGACAACGAAATTTCGCGGCATGTGATGAAAGCCGCCACCGCCCGGCAGATGTTGAATATGCTGATCGAGGTCGTGGGGCCGAGGGGCACCGCACAGCAGGCGGCGGTAGACGGATACCTGGTTGCCGGCAAGACCGGTACCGCCAAGAAGAGTATCGCCGGCGGCTACCAAAAAGATGATTATGTTGCGGTTTTCGCCGGGATCGCGCCGGCCAGCAATCCGCGCCTGGTGATGGCGGTGATGATCGATGAGCCCACGCAGAACGGTTACTACGGTGGTGTGGTCGCGGCGCCGGTATTCCAGGAAGTTATCTCGAATGCGCTGCGAATTCTCGATGTGCCTCCGGATAACCTGCCGACACTGGTGCATAACAAGGGCAAGGGGGCATGATGGTGAATGCCAAAATTCCCGGGATGGCTTTGCCGGAACTGTTGTCGGGATTCGACGTGCAGGACCCGGTGCCGGCAATCGAAATTTTTAACATCGCCAGCAACAGCGCCCAGGTTACCGCGAATTCCGCCTTTGTCGCGCTGCCGGGAATCAAATCCAACGGGATCGACTACGCCATCGATGCCGTCAAGGCCGGGGCCGTCGCGGTAATCTACGATGCCGCCGACGAATACAGTCGCCAGCGTATTCCGCTGTTGCGCAAACAGGTGGATACGCACTGGATCGGCGTCGACCAGCTGGAGCGCGCCAACGGCCATATTGTCAGCCGCTTCTTTGGCGACCCGGGCCGCGCGATGACAATCGTCGGCATCACCGGCACCGACGGCAAGTCCAGCGTTACCCACCTGGTGACGCAGGCGCTGACCCGTGTCGGCAAGAGCTGCGCCAGCATCGGCACGCTCGGTTACGGCATCGCCAACCAGCTAACTCCGGATTCGTTGACCACGCCCGACGCCGTTAGCCTGCAGGCGCGCCTGTACCAGTTTCAGCAACAGCGTTGCGAGTACGTAGTGATGGAGGTTTCATCGCATGCGCTCGAGCAGTTTCGGGTCAACGGCTGTGATTTCGATATCGCCGTGTTGACCAATCTGGGACGGGACCACCTCGACTATCACGGTAGCCACGAAAATTACGCCGCCGCCAAGGCGCGCCTGTTCCATGAATTTGAGCTGTCTGGACGCGTGGTTAACGCCGACGACACTTTCGGGCTGCAGTTGAGCCAGTCGCTCGAACCGGATTCACTATACCGCTATTCGGTGCTGGGCAAGAATGTGCCCGGCGCGGAAGTAAGGCTGAAGTCCTGCGAGCTGAATGCCAACGGCCAGAACGTCTGCGCCCTGACCCCGCTGGGTGAGGTGACCGCGGTAACCGCCCTGATCGGGAAGTTCAATGTCGAAAACACGCTCGCCTGTATCGCCACGCTGCTTGCGCTGGGGCTCGATTACAATCAGATAGAGCTCGCGGTGAAGGATCTGAAACCGATACCGGGGCGCATGGAAAAATTCAACGGCGAACGCGGGATGGCGTCGGCGGTTATCGATTTCGCGCATACCGAACAGGCCTTGCGCGCCTGTCTGACGGCTAGCCGCGAGCATACCAAAGGCCAGCTGTGGTGCGTGTTCGGTTGCGGTGGCGATCGCGACCAGGGTAAACGCAGTGGCATGGGGCGTGCGGTCGAGGAGCTGGCGGATCGTGTCATCGTTACCGATGACAATCCACGCAATGAGTCGGCGGAGAAAATCGTCAGCGAGATCCTGGCGGGGATGCAGCAACCCGACCAGGCCTGCGTGGTGCACAACCGGCAGGCGGCGATCGAGTATGCGTTGTCGCAGGCCGCTGCCGAAGACCTGGTCGTGATCGCGGGCAAGGGGCATGAACAGGAGCAGATCGTCGGCAACGTGCGCCGGCCGTTCAGCGATCGACACGTGGTCGGCAGAATTCTGCAGGTGAAACATGATTAGCCTGTCGTTGCCCATGCTGGCCGAAATCCTTGGCGCGCAGGCGGATGGCTTGGCGGAAATCGATTTTACCGGCGTGACCATCGATTCGCGTCAGTCCTGTGAGGGAATGCTGTTTGTCGCCATCAAGGGGCCGAACTTCGACGGCCACAAATTCGTCGATTCCGCTTACCGCAACGGTGCGGTCGCGGCCCTGGTGGAACAGCGCCAGCCGTGCGAAGTCGCGCAGGTCGAAGTACCCGACTGCAAACAGGCGATGGGGCAGCTGGCGCGTTACTGGCGTCGCCATTGTGATCCCTGCGTCGTGGCGCTAACCGGCAGCAATGGCAAGACCACGGTAAAGGAAATGTTGTATCAGATTCTGGCGCAACAGGCCGTCACCCAAGCAACGCGCGGTAATCTCAACAATGATATCGGCGTGCCGCTTACCCTGTTCGAGCTCGACCGCAGGCATCAATTTGCGATTGTCGAAATGGGTGCGAATCATCGTGGAGAAATTGCCAACCTGGCTGTCATTGCCGAGCCCGATATTGTCTACGTCAACAATGTAGCGGCCGCACATCTGGCGGGTTTTGGCGACGTGCAGGGCGTGATCGAAGCCAAGGGCGAGCTTTACGCTTACTGCGGTCCCGAACAACAGGCACTGTTCAATGCCGATGAAGTGGCCAGTCAATACTGGCGCGGCCTGTGTGCGGCGCGGCGACAGATCAGCTGCGGCCTGGATAACGCGGCCGATGTCAGCGCCAGCTGGTCGCTGGATGACGCAACGCTCAACATCGAATTCAGTTATCGGGATGAGACCCGCGGCTGCAGGCTCGACGTCATGGGTGAGCACAACGTGCGCAATGCGCTGGCTGCCGTTTCGCTGGCGCTTCTGGCGGGTATCGAATTCAAGGTCGCGGTTGCAAGCCTGGCTGGATTCTCCGGGGTCAAGGGACGTCTGCAGATGCTGCCGGGGCCGGCGCATAGCCGACTGATCGACGATAGCTACAATGCCAACCCCGATTCGCTACAAGCCGGCATCAGGGTTTTATGTTCGCTGCAGGGTTCACCCTGGCTGGCCCTGGGCGACATGGCGGAACTGGGCAGCGAAGCGGTAGATTTCCATCGCCAGGCCGGGCGGCTGGCGCGCGAGCTGGGCGTCGAAAAACTGTTTGGCGTTGGTGAAATGAGCTGTGTCGCCAGCGCCGAATTTGGCGCCGCGGGTCACTGCTACGCGCATATCGAAGAAATGGCGGACGCCATCCTGTCGCAGATACACCAGGGCGTGAACCTGCTGGTCAAGGGCTCACGCTCGGCCGGCATGGAGCGGCTGGTGACCCTGTTGAGCCAATCGGTTAACGGAGGAGATGTCAATGCTGTATAGCTTGTCGGAGTATCTCACGCAATTCCATAGCGGCTTCAACGTATTCCAGTACCTGACGATGCGGACCATTCTCGGGGTGCTGACCGCGCTGCTGATTTCGTTGATCGTCGGGCCGGTGATGATCAAATACCTGAGCAGTTACAAAATCGGGCAAAGCGTGCGCAACGATGGTCCCGAGAGCCACTTTTCCAAGGCGGGCACGCCGACCATGGGCGGCGCCCTGATACTGGTGGCCATCGTCACCAGCACCTTGCTATGGAGCGACCTGTCATCACGCTTCGTCTGGGTCGTGCTGTTTGTCACCATCGGTTTCGGCATTATCGGCTGGATCGATGATTACAAGAAAATCGTTTACGGAAACTCCAGGGGGCTGTCGGCAAAAGGCAAGTATTTCTGGCAATCCGTGATTGGCCTGAGTGCCGCGCTGACGCTGTTCAACACCGCCCAGTTTCCGATCGAAACCCAGCTCATCGTTCCGTTCATCAAGGATATTCTGTTCGATCTCGGCTGGTTCTACGTGGTGTTAACCTATTTCGTTATCGTCGGCAGCAGCAACGCAGTCAACCTGACTGACGGCCTGGACGGGCTGGCTATCCTGCCAACCGTGCTGGTCGGTGGCGCACTCGGCGTATTCGCTTACCTCACCGGAAATTTCAATTTTTCCAACTATCTCGGTATCCCCTACGTGCCCGGGGTCGGAGAAATGGTCGTATTTTGCGGCGCGCTGGTTGGCGCCGGCCTCGGCTTCCTCTGGTTCAACACCTATCCGGCCCAGGTTTTCATGGGTGATGTCGGTGCGCTCGCGCTGGGCGCAGCACTCGGCGTGCTTGCTGTCATCGTGCGCCAGGAGCTGGTGCTTTTTATCATGGGCGGTATTTTCGTCATCGAAACAGTTTCGGTGATAATGCAGGTGACCTCGTTCAAGTTGACCGGACGCCGCATATTTCGCATGGCGCCGCTACACCATCATTACGAGCTAAAGGGATGGCCCGAGCCACGCATCATCGTGCGCTTCTGGATTATTACCGTGGTGCTGGTGCTGATTGGCCTGGCGAGTTTAAAGATTCGGTAATGTTAAACGTGAAGCAACAGACAACAGCGCTGGCAGACGTCAACTACCTGGTGGTCGGGCTGGGCCTGACCGGTTACTCGGTGGCGGCTTACCTGCTTGAGCATGGGTATCGTTGCCGGGTCCAGGATACGCGCGATATTCCGCCTTACCTCGGGCGCTTGAAATCTCGCTGCGATGCGGTCGATTTTTATGCCGGGCCGCTCGCGGCCGAATTGACCGGCTGGGCCGATGTCATCGTCGTCAGCCCCGGGCTTTCGATTCGCCAGCCCGCGCTTGTTGCCGCCGTCGAAGCGGGTAAAACCCTGCTCGGTGATATCGAATTGTTTGCCCAGCTGGTAAGCAAACCGGTTATCGCGATTACCGGCTCCAACGGTAAGAGCACGGTAACCACGCTGGTTGGCGCGATGCTTGCCCGGGACGGGAAGAAGGTCGCGGTCGGCGGCAACATCGGTACCGCCGCGCTCGATTTGCTGGCGCAGGATCCCGATTATTACGTGCTCGAACTATCCAGTTACCAGCTCGAGACCACGACCTCGCTGCGTCCGCGGATTGCGGCCGTGCTCAACCTGAGCGAAGACCATCTCGATCGTTATGCGGACTATGCCGAATATACCCAGGCCAAGCTGCATATTTATGACAACGCCAGCCTCTGCGTCAGCAATCTGGATGACGCCCTGACGCGGCACGGCGCCGACGATGTGAGTTTTAGCCTGGAGCCTTCGTCGAACGCCGATTTCAGGATGATCGAGAAAACCGGCTACTGGCTTGGACGCGGCGATGAAGCCTGGATAAGCGTGGATCAACTCAAGGTCAGTGGCCGGCATAACTGGTCCAACTGCCTCGCGGCGATGGCGATTGCGTTTAGCCTCGATATTTCCAGGCAAGCCATCGTCGGCGCGTTGCAGGATTTTGCCGGGATTGCGCATCGCAGCCAGTGGGTTGCCGAGATCGATGGCGTCGAGTGGATCAACGATTCCAAGGCGACTAATGTCGGCGCCGCCAGGGCATCGATCGAAGGTCGTGAACGGCCGGTTATTCTGATCGCCGGCGGGCAGTCGAAAGGCGCCGATATGTCCATAATGACCGACACCATTCGCACCAGGGTGAAACGGGTGCTGTTACTCGGCGAAGATGCCGAGCGATTGCAGCAGGCCTGGCAGGGCGCCAGCAGAATCGAGCGTGTCCGGGACATGCGCGAAGCGGTCCAAAGGGCCCGCGAGGCCGCGGTAGCGGGCGATTGCGTGCTACTGGCCCCGGCCTGCGCCAGTTTCGATATGTACGAAAAGTTCGAACAGCGCGGCGACGATTTCATGCAGTGCGTGCGGGAGATCGAGCATGTCTAGCCAGGCGATCAGAACCGGTAACCTGGCTGCCAAAGTGGAGCCGACGCTGGCGCCCGAGTACGACCGCGTCATCCTGCTGCTGTACCTGACGCTGGTCTGTATCGGCCTGGTGATGGTGGCCTCGGCTTCCATCGGCATTGCCGACCAGCAGACGCTGGATCCCTTTTACTATGCCAAGCGCCAGTTTCTGCGCATTCTGTTAAGCCTGGCGTTGATGTGGTTTGCCTGCAAAATCCCACTGGAGTTCTGGAAAAACAACGGCATGTTGCTGATGCTGGGTTCGATCGTCCTGCTCGCCTGCGTGCTGATCCCCGGTGTCGGGCATACCGTCAACGGCGCCACCCGCTGGCTGAATTTCGGCCTGTTTACCTTCCAGGTTTCGGAAGTTGCCAAGCTGTTTCTGATTATCTACCTGAGTGGCTACCTGATTCGGCGCAGCGATGAAGTACAGACCAATACCATGGGCTTCATCAAGCCGATGCTGATTCTCGCGGTCGCCAGTGGCCTGCTGGTTATGGAGCCCGATTTCGGCGCCGCCTCGGTATTACTGATGACCGGCCTGGGCCTGATTTTCCTGGGCGGCGTGCGCTTCGGCCAGTTCATTCTGTTCGTTACTGGCACGCTGTGTATCATGGGTTTGCTGGCCGTTTCGTCGCCTTATCGGCTGGCGCGCATCACCTCGTTCATCGATCCCTGGGCCGATCCCTTCAACAGTGGATTTCAGCTGACGCAATCGCTGATCGCCATCGGCAGCGGTGGCTGGTTCGGCACCGGCCTGGGTGGCAGCATCCAGAAACTGTTTTACCTGCCGGAGGCGCACACGGATTTCATGTTTGCCATCTTCGCCGAAGAGTTCGGCTTCGTCGGACAGGTCTTGCTGATCGGGCTGTTTGGCCTGTTTGCGATACGCTGCTTTTCGATCGCCAAGATGGCGTTGCAAAAACAGCAGGCTTTTGGCGCTTACCTGGCTTACGGGGTCGGCCTGCTCATCACCCTGCAGGCGGTCATCAATATCGGCGTCAACATGGGTGCGTTACCGACCAAGGGGCTGACCCTGCCGTTCATCAGCTACGGCGGCAACTCGATTCTCAGCATGTCGTTCGCGGTCGGCCTGGTGCTGCGGGTTTACTATGAGTATCAGCTGGTCGACAGCGCCAGAGCGCCGCGCAGAAAGGCGGTGAAACGCTTATGACGGCGGTCCTGCAAAAACCGATTCTGGTGATGGCCGGCGGTACCGGCGGACATGTATTTCCGGCGCTTGCAGTAGCCGAAAATCTGCGCCAGCGCGGCGAAAGTGTCGTCTGGCTAGGCACCCGCTCCGGGATCGAGGCGCGCGTGGTGCCGGCCGCGGACTTCGCCATCGAATGGCTGAGCGTACAGGGACTGCGGGGCAAGGGAATGATGACGCTGATCCTGGCCCCGTTTAGACTGTTACGCGCCTGTTGGCAGGCGTTACGGGTGTTACGCCGCATCCAGCCCAAGGCGGTGCTCGGCATGGGGGGCTTCGTCTCCGGCCCCGGCGGGTTGATGGCCTGGGCACTCGATATTCCCCTGTTTTTGCACGAGCAGAATTCCATCATCGGCCTGACCAATCGCTTGCTCAGTCGTCTGGCGACGCGTAATTATTTTGCCTTTCCGGATGCGGCACGCGCGGTGCCGAGAAGCGAGTGTATCGGTAATCCGGTGCGCGCGAGTTTTGCGGATTTCGGCGATCCAGGAGCACGCCTGCAGGCAAGGCTGGAGTCGCCGCTGCAGCTACTGGTAATCGGCGGCAGCCTTGGTGCGGCCGCGCTGAATCGTTTCCTGCCGGAGGCAATTGCCTGCCTGGATCGGGATCAACGCCCCCGGGTCAGGCATCAATGCGGCGACAGGCATCTGCAGGTTTGCCAACAGAATTATGCCACCGCCGGAGTCGATGCCGAGGTGGTCAGCTTTATCGAAGACATGCCCGAGGCCTATGCCTGGGCCGACCTGGTGGTATGTCGCTCCGGCGCGCTGACGGTAGCAGAGCTGGGCGCGGCTGGTGTCGGCGCGCTGCTGATTCCGTTTCCCTACGCGGTCGATAATCACCAGTACCACAATGCGCGTTTCCTCGAGAGTAACCAGGCCGCGCAGATACTTCTGGAAGCTGAACTCAGCGCCGAGAAACTGGCGCTGAAGTTGAAGTTCTTCCAGCAGAACCGGGCCGCGCTGGTAGAAATGGGCATTAACGCCCGGGCCTGTTTCCAGGCGGATGCGACCGAGCGCCTGGCCACGGGCATTCTGGCGGGGGCTCGAGCATGACGGTTAGCTCCAAACATTTCATGCGGCGGATTCGAAATATTCATTTTACCGGTATCGGCGGCGCCGGCATGAGCGGTATTGCCGAAGTGTTCCATAACCTGAACTATCACATCAGTGGCTCCGATATCGCCGAAAACGCGATGGTCAGGCATTTGCGCGATCTCGGCATCGTGATCGACATCGGGCATCGCAGCGAAAACGTCGCCAATGCGCATGTGGTGGTGGTATCGACCGCAATCGATGCCGACAATCCTGAAATCGAAGCGGCCCGCGAACTGCGTATTCCGGTGGTGCGGCGCGCCGAGATGCTGGCTGAGCTCATGCGTTTTCGGCGTGGCATCGCGGTCGCCGGTACCCACGGCAAGACCACCACGACCAGCCTGGTGGCAAGCGTGCTCGCCAGCGGCGACATCGATCCGACCTACGTCATCGGCGGTAAGCTAATCAGTTCCGGCAGGCATGCACGGCTGGGCCTGAGTGATTACCTGGTCGCCGAGGCGGATGAAAGCGATGCCTCCTTTCTGTACCTGCAGCCGATGATGGCGATTGTCACCAACATCGACAACGATCACCTGTCGACTTACGAAGGCGATTTCGAACGGCTCAAGCAAACCTTCGTCGAATTCCTGCATCACCTGCCGTTTTACGGGCTCGCGGTGCTGTGTATCGATGATCCGGTGGTGCGCGAAATCATGGACCAGGTGGCGCGCCCGCTGTTGACCTACGGTGAGGCCGAAGATGCCGATGTCAGGATTACCAATATTACCGCCCAGGGCGTCAGAACCCGGTTCAGCGTGCAGCTGCCGGAGGCGGAGGAAGTGCTCGAACTCGAACTCAATCTGCCTGGCAAACACAATGTGCTCAACGCCACCGCCGCGGTCGGCATCGCCTGGGAGCTGGGTGTCTCGCCGCAGGCGATTCGCAGCGCGCTAATCGAATTCTCAGGTATCGGGCGCCGCTGCCAGATCAGCGAGGACCTGCAGATTGCCAATGGCGTGATCATGCATATCGATGACTACGCTCATCATCCAAATGAAATCGCGGCAACCCTCGACGGCATACGCGCGGCCTGGCCCGATAAACGGCTCGCGGTGTTATTTCAACCCCATCGTTACACCCGCACCCGTGACCTGTTCGAAGACTTTACCCAGGTCCTGTCCGAGGTCGATCAGTTGATCCTGCTCGATGTCTACCCGGCGGGGGAGAGTCATATCAAGGATGCCGACGGCCGCGCGCTGGCGCGTTCGATTCGCGGGCGCGGCAAGGTCGATCCGGTGTTTGTCGAGAATCTCGAAGGTCTCGACGAGGTCGTCGAGACCGTGTTACAGGACGGCGATATTTTCCTCACCCTCGGTGCCGGCAGTATCGGTGCCTGGGCGGCCGAGTTCCTCGCGCGGCACCAGCCAAGCGGGAAGGGTAAATGAACGTGGCCGCAAAAGATTCCACCAGGGGAAGGCTGATGTTTGACGAACCCATGTCAAAGCACACCAGCTGGCGCCTGGGTGGACCCGCGGATCGTTACTACGTACCGCTCGATTTAGCGGATTTACAGGCCTTCCTCGCCGGACTCGATGCCGCTATCGATCTGCTCTGGGTTGGGCTGGGCAGTAACCTGCTGGTGCGCGATGGCGGCATCCGCGGGCAGGTTGTGGCACCGTTGAATGCGCTCAGGGAAATGCACCTGCAGGCGGATGGCGGCGTCTATGTCGAATGCGGTATCAGCTGCGCCAAGCTGGCGAAATTCTGTCAGAAAAACGGGCTCGCGGGCGGTGATTTCTTTGCCGGGATTCCGGGCACTGTCGGTGGCGCGCTGGCGATGAATGCGGGCGCCTTTGGTGGCGAAACCTGGGCAGTGGTGGAGCAGGTCATCATGATCGATCGGCACGGCAACCTGAGCGAGCGCGCTCCGCAGGATTTCGATATTGGTTATCGTCATGTCGACCTGCCGGCGCAGGAATGGTTCGTCGCCGCCGTGTTCCGCTTTGAGCAACGCGCGCTCGGTGAGGTCTCCAACATCCGCCAGTTGCTGCAGCAGCGTAATGCCACGCAACCGATTGGTCAGCCTTCCTGCGGCTCGGTATTCAAGAATCCACCGGGAAAATACGCGGCGCAGCTGATCGAAGCCGCGGGTCTCAAGGGATTCTGTCTCGGCGGCGCCTGCGTATCGGATAAACACGCGAATTTCATTATCAGCAATGCAGCGACGACCGCGAGCGACGTCGAGGCGCTGATCGAACATGTACGCCAGACCGTGGTCCGGCAATTTGACGTCGAACTCGAAACCGAGGTGCGTATCGTGGGCGAAACCCTATGAGCATAGTGTTGCAGAAAGCCGCCGCCGACGCGGCTGCGAAATGTGGCCAGGTGGCGGTGTTGATGGGTGGTGATTCCGCCGAGCGCGAAGTTTCGCTGAAAAGCGGCAATGCCGTTTACCAGGCTCTGCTCGCAGCCGGCGTCGATGCAATCCCGGTGGATCTGCAGGCGCGCGCTTTCCACCAGCTGGCGGAACTCGAGGTTGACCGGGTGTTCAACGTGCTGCACGGGCGGGGCGGCGAGGACGGTACGATTCGCGCGGTGCTGGATTTTCTCGGCATGCCGAGTACCGGTAGCAGCGTGGGCGCGCTGGCCTTGACCATGGACAAGGTGTTGACCAAAAAAGTAATCCGCTGCAGTGGCATTCCGACGCCGGATTTCATCGAATTATACAGCGAGGCCGACTGTGAGCGATTGCTGGCGGAATTTGGTTTGCCGGTTTTCGTCAAGCCGGTACTGGAAGGCTCCAGCATCGGAATGACCCCGGTGCACGCAGCCGGTGACCTGTTTCCGGCCTGGAAAAAGGCGCGTCGCTATGGCGCCGTGTTTGCCGAAAAATTCGTCGATGGCGGCGAATACACCGCCGCATTTATCGGTGACGAGGTGCTGCCGTTGATCAAGCTCGATACGCCACGTGAGTTTTATGATTACGAGGCCAAGTACCTGGCCGACGATACCGTTTATACCTGCCCCAGCGGTCTCGACGAGGACAAGGTAGCTGAAATCAATGACCTGGTGCGTCAGACCATCAGGGCAACCCGGGTGAGCGACTGGGGCCGGGTCGATCTCATGCTCGACGCGCAGCAGCAGCCCTGGGTGATCGAAGTCAATACCGTGCCCGGCATGACTGACCATAGCCTGGTGCCGATGGCAGGGCGTGCCGCCGGCCTGGAAATGCCCGATCTGGTGCTCAGGATTCTCGAAGCAACGCTGACAGGAGATGACGCTGATGTTTAAGTTTCGTAAACAGGGTGCCCAGGCAAAACGTAAAATGCCGGCCGCGCAGACAAGCTCGTTTCAATGGCGCAGATCGTATAACTGGTTATTTCTGCTATTGCCGATTGCCCTCGCCGGCTACTCGTTGTCGCGCATGGACGAGCTGCTGCCTATCCGCACGATTCAGCTATCCGGGAGTTTTGCAAACCTGAACCAGGGGGAAGTCGAGCAAACCCTGCAGCAGTACATCGGGCAGGGTTTCTTTTCGCTCGATATCCATCAGCTACAGCATATCCTGCACCAGAAATCCTGGACCGAATCGGTTTCGATTCGCCGCGTCTGGCCCGACAAGCTGCGAGTTACGATCACGGAAAAGCAACCGGTGGCGCGCTGGGACGAGCGTCACCTGTTGAGCGATTCCGCCAGCGTTTTTCTGGCCGATAGCAGTGCCTTCTCGCAGTTGCCAATCGTGCATGCCGCCAACCATCGACCGGAATGGGCATTGCGGCAATTTTACGCCCTCGAGGCGCGCTTCGAGGGTGTCGACGAACGTCTCATGGCGTTACGCGTGGACAGCCGCGGCGCGCTCGATGTCGAACTGATTAATGGCCTGCAAATTAAACTTGGCCGCCGCGATATCGAACGCAAGATCGATCGCCTGGTTAGCATCTACCTGCAGCAAATCCTGCCGCGGCGTGAACAGATTCAGCGTCTCGACCTGCGCTACAGCAACGGTTTTGCCGTTGCCTGGAAAGCAGAAGTACTGCAGGGCCGCGACAAAGCATCAATCTGGAGTAACAACAATGTCTAAAAAGGCATCGAGCAACCTGATCGTCGGACTTGATATCGGTACCTCCAAGGTGGTGGCGATTGTCGGTGAGGTTACCGTCGAGGGTGATATCGAAATAATCGGGATCGGGACGCAACCCTCGCGCGGCCTGAAGAAAGGCGTTGTGGTCAATATCGAATCGACGGTGCAGTCGATTCAGCGCGCGGTCGAAGAAGCCGAATTGATGGCGGGTTGCCAGATTCGGTCGGTATACGCGGGTATCGCCGGCAGTCACGTTCGCAGCATCAATTCACACGGTATTGTTGCCATCAAGGACAAGGAAGTCACCCCGGCAGACGTGGCGCGCGTCATCGACGCCGCCAAGGCGGTCGCAATCCCGGCCGACCAGCGCATTTTGCACGTGTTGCCGCAGGAGTTCGTGATCGATAACTCCGAGGGTATTCGCGATCCGATCAGCATGTCCGGCGTGCGCCTCGAAGCCAAGGTGCACCTCGTAACCGGCGCCCTGAGCGCGGCGCAGAACATCATTAAATGCGTGCGTCGCTGCGGTCTCGAAGTCGATGACGTCATCCTCGAGCAACTGGCTTCCGCCAGCTCGGTTTTGACCGAAGACGAAAAAGAGCTGGGTGTCTGCCTGGTCGATATCGGTGGCGGCACAACCGATATCGCGGTTTTTTCGGATGGCGCGATTCGCCACACGGCGGTAATCCCGATTGCGGGCGACCAGGTCACCAATGACATCGCGGTCGCATTACGCACGCCGACCCAGTATGCCAACGATTTAAAGATCAAGTACGCCTGTGCGTTGCGCCAGCTGGCGGCTGACGATGAAACCATCGAAGTGCCCAGCGTCGGTGACCGCGAGCCGCGGCGCCTGGCAAGGCAAACGCTGGCCGAGGTGGTGGAGCCGCGCTACGAAGAATTATTGAGCCTGGTGCAGGCGGAATTGCGCCGCAGCGGGCTCGAAGAAATATGCGCCGCCGGGGTCGTGTTGACCGGCGGTAGCGCAAAAATGGAAGGCGCAATCGAACTGGCGGAAGAGATATTCCATATGCCGGTTCGACTGGGCTATCCGCAGTATGTGTCGGGACTGGTCGACGTGGTGCGTAACCCGATTCATGCCACAGGTGTTGGACTGCTGTTGTTTGGAAATCGACAGAAGTCCGGCTTGTCCGGTTATCAACTGGACGATAAAAGCGAAGCTGGCCTTTTAGCGAGAATGAAAAGCTGGTTTCAGGGTAATTTTTAATCAAATGCAAGAGGATAAAGACATGTTTGAACTGATGGATTCACACTCCAAAGACCCGGTAATCAAGGTCATTGGTGTCGGTGGAGGCGGCGGTAACGCCGTGCAACACATGGTTTCGGCGGGTATCGAAGGCGTCGAATACATGTGTGTCAACACCGACGTACAGGCGCTCAAGAAGATGGACGTGCGCACGACAATGCAAATTGGTGCCAGTATTACCAAGGGCCTCGGCGCGGGCGCCGACCCGGGTATCGGTCGCCAGGCGGCGCTGGAAGATCGCGAGCGCATTCAGGAAGCGATTGAAGGCGCGAATATGCTGTTTGTTACGGCCGGCATGGGTGGCGGTACCGGCACGGGCGCGGCCCCGGTGATCGCGCAAATTGCCAAGGAAATGGGTATTCTGACGGTTGCGGTTGTGACCAAGCCGTTTGCCTTCGAACGCACCAAGCGCATGTCGCAGGCGGAAACCGGTATCAAGGAACTGTCCAACGTGGTCGATTCACTGATTACGATCCCGAACGACAAGTTGATGCCGGTGCTCGGCAAGCAGACTTCGTTGCTGGAAGTATTCGAAAAGGCGAATGACGTGTTGCGCGGGGCGGTGCAGGGTATTGCCGAACTGATTACCTGCCCGGGTTTGATCAACGTCGATTTTGCCGACGTGCGCACGGTCATGTCCGAGATGGGTATGGCGATGATGGGCTCCGGCGCCGCCACCGGTGATAATCGCGCCAAGGAAGCGGCGATGGCGGCAATCGCGTCACCGCTGCTCGAAGACGTTAATATCTCCGGTGCCCAGGGCATCCTGGTCAATGTCACCGCCGGCCTGGATCTCGCCATCGGTGAACTCGACGATGTCGGTACCCTTATCACCGAGCTGGCATCTGCGGATGCCAACGTCGTGGTCGGCACGGTAATCGATTCGAACATGACCGACGGCGAGATACGCGTCACCATGGTGGCCACGGGACTCGGCAGCGACAAGATTTTGTCCGAGGTTCATGCGGCGGCGGCGATTCAGCCAGAAAGCAATGGTGAAGTCGATTACAAGAAACTGGAACGACCGACCGCGATTCGCCAGAAAATTGTTGGTGATAGCGTCGAAATGCCTGAAGACAAGGAAAGCATGGAATATCTCGAAATTCCGGCATTCCTGCGTCGCCAGGCGGATTAAAAGGCAATCCTCTTGCCAGGAGACTGGTTCAGGGATGAACCACGGCTCCTTAGTTCCTCCGCTAGCGCTATCTTCATGAGCGACACGGTTTCACCGACTCCGCAGGATTTCATCGCCGAAGGCAAGGAGCGTAAATGTTTTCGGCATCCGCATAACCCCGATCGCTGTATCAAGATCCCGCACCCGGAACGCCGCCCGGGCCGATTCTGGCGCGAGATCGGCTACTACATCAGGCTGCGACACCGGGCGGTGGACTTCCACCACCTCACCGCCTTCCATGGCCTGCTGGATACCAGTCTGGGCAAAGGCGCCGTGTTCGACCTGGTGCGGGACGACGATGAACGGGTATCGAGATCCCTGGCTACTTATCTCGCGTTAAACGACCGCGCTTTCAACGACTGGGCGGTGATGGAACTAGAGCGTCTGAAACAGCACTTGCATGATCAATGGATCGTGTTTCACGATTTGAACCCGACCAATATCATGGTTAAACGGCTCGGCTTCGACGAGTTTCGCCTGGTCGTGATCGACGGTATCGGGCATAACCATTTCATCCCTCTGGCCAATTACAGCAAGCTATATGCGCGCAAGAAGATAGTTCGCGTCTGGAATCGCCGCTACCGGCAGTGGTATGCAGCTTACCCCGCGGTGGTCAGCCGCCTGACACCCTACCGCATTATCTAGCCCCGCAAAAAACGGCTAGCCGTTTCGGTTTCTGCCGAGTTTCGATTTAATCCAGTAGTCGAGCGAAAACAGCCCGCCGCCGTAGAGGACGCTGGTTATCAGCATCGAACCCCACAGGTAATGCCACACCAGTCCGGCACCCTTGGCCAGCGTTGCATAGTAGGAAACCACGGCGATGATGTTGACGAAGCTTAGCGCGATTGCGGTGAAGCGGGTGCCCAGCCCGATGATCAGGAACACTGGCAAGACAAGTTCGCCGAAGGTCGCGAGATAGGCGGCGAGTTCGAAATTCAACAGCGGCACCTGGTATTCGTATTCGAACAGGACCAGCGTGGTATCCCAGTCGCTAATCTTGTGCATGCCCGCTTTCAGGAACACCCAGGCCACGTAGAGCCTGATAAATAACAGAAAGGGCGCCTGCAGTTTCGACAGCAAATCGCTGATCGTCTGCGTCGGCGTATCCAGCTTTTCGACTAACCCCATCATATGACTCCCCCCGGATTATTGTTTAGGTTTGTAGGGGCTTTGAACCGTGGTGGTTTGAAAAGTTCACAATAAAGTTGCTGCGTCGAGCTGATTCGCTGCGCCCGATGTCGCAAGCATTGGGCAAGATCTTACCCAGAGTAAAATGCTGCCGCCTAAGCGAGAGTGTTGACTCAGCCGTGAACTGACTCTGAGCAATATCTTTCTGCTGTAACCGCTGTTTAGATCGCGGCGATGCGCTGCGCCTGCGCGCGCAGGCTGCTGAGCGCCGATTCTGCATCGGCAAGCTTTTCCTTTTCCTTGTTAACTACCGCTTCCGGCGCGCGCGCGACGAAGTTTTCGTTCGCCAGTTTCGAGTTGATGCGTTCGGCGTCCTGCTCGAGCTTGCCGATGTTTTTCTGCAGGCGCGCGAGCTCGGCTTCCTTGTCGATCAGGCCCGACAGTGGAATCAACAGCTGCATGTCGCCAACTAGCGAGGTTGCCGCATCCGGCGCCTGCGCGTCGGCCTCGAGCCAGGTGATCGATTCGAGTTTCGCCAGCGAGCCCAGCAGGCCGCGATTGTTCTCGATGCGCTGCTGGTCCTGACTGCTACCATGCTGACAGATTACGGGCAGTGGCTGCCCGGGTTTGAGGTCCATCTCGGAGCGGATCTGGCGCACGCCCATGATGAAACGTTTAACCCATTCCAGCTCGTCTACAATCGCGTCGTCGATTAGCGCCGGGTCTGCTTGCGGATAGCTACGACGCATGATGGTCTCACCTTCGATCCAGGCCAGCGGTGCGACACGCTGCCACAGCTCTTCGGTGATATAGGGCATGATCGGATGCAACAGGCGCAGAATAGACTCGAGCACCGTGACCAGCGTATGGCGTGCTGCTTTTTTCGACGTCGCCGGGTAGTTATCCGAGTATAAGACCGGCTTCGACAGTTCGATGTACCAGTCGCAGTAGTCGTTCCAGACAAATTCGTACAGATCGCGCGCGACCAGGTCGAAGCGATAGTTTTCGATATGCGCGGCGATATCCGCGCTGACCTGTTGCAGGCGCGCGATGATCCAGCGATCCGCCAGCGTCGGGCTACCCGCGGTACAGTCTTCGCCCTCGGTGTTTTGCAAAACGTAGCGGGTCGCGTTCCACAGCTTGTTGCAGAAATTGCGATAACCCTCGATGCGTCCCAGGTCGAAACGGATATCGCGCCCGGTCGTGGCCAGCGCGGTAAAGGTAAATCTGAGCGCGTCGGTGCCGTATGCCGGGATGCCGTCGGGGAAGTGCTTGCGCGTGGCGGCTTCGATTTTGGGCGCCATCTCCGGCTGCATCAGCCCGGTGGTGCGCTTGGCCAGCAGGTCGTCGAGCGAAATACCGTCGATCAGGTCGAGCGGATCGAGTACGTTGCCCTTGGATTTCGACATCTTGTTGCCGTCGGCGTCGCGCACCAGGCCATGAATATAAACCTGCTTGAAAGGCACTTCGTCCATGAACTTGAGGCCGAACATGATCATGCGCGCGACCCAGAAAAAGATGATGTCGAAGCCGGTAACCAGCACGCTGGTTGGGTAAAAAGCTTTTAGCGCCGGATCGTCACGGTCGGGCCAGCCGAGCGTGCTGAATGGCCACAGCGCGGACGAAAACCAGGTGTCGAGCACGTCTTCGTCCTGGGTCAGTTCGATATCGTCGGCCAGGCCATACTTTGTCCGTACCTCTTCGATGCTGGCGGCGACGTAGATATTGCCGTAGTTGTCGTACCAGGCGGGGATGCGGTGGCCCCACCACAGCTGGCGCGAGATACACCAGTCCTGGATGTCTTCCATCCAGTTGTAATAGGTCTTGCTCCAGTTTTCCGGAATAAAGCGAATGCGTCCGTCCTTGACTGCTTCGATAGCCGGTTTAGCTAACGGCTCGGCGCGCACGAACCATTGATCGGTCAGGTAGGGTTCGATGACCACGCCGGAGCGATCGCCGTAGGGACGTTTGTAAACATGCTCCTCAATCTTGACCATCAGGCCCGCGTCTTCCAGATCCTGCACGATCTTATCCCGCGCCGCGAAGCGGTCCAGGCCCTGGTAGTCGGGTGGCGCGTTTTCGTTCATGATCGCGTCGATGGTGAACAGGTTGATCACCTCCATTTCGTGGCGCTGGCCGACTTCGTAGTCGTTGAAGTCGTGCGCCGGCGTGATCTTGACGCAACCGGTACCGAACTCGGGATCGACATAGTCGTCGGTAATGATCGGGATGATGCGGGTCGTCATCGGCACCTGTACCTGCTGACCGACGAAATCGCGGTAACGCTCGTCCGCCGGGTTAACCGCGAGCGCGCCGTCGGCGAGCATGGTTTCCGGCCGGGTGGTGGCGATTTCCAGGTGGGTAACGCCGTTGATCGGGCCGTCGACCAGCGGGTAGCGCACCTGGTAGAGATAACCGTTTTCTTCCTCGTTGATGACTTCGAGATCGGAAATCGCGGTGTGCAATACCGGATCCCAGTTGACCAGGCGTTTGCCGCGGTAGATCAGCCCTTCGTCGTAGAGCCGGACGAATACTTCCTGCACCGCGGCGGACAGGCCTTCGTCCATGGTGAAGCGTTCGCGCGACCAGTCGGGCGAGGCGCCCATGCGGCGCAGCTGGCGCGTGATGGTGCCGCCGGATTCTTCTTTCCATTCCCAGACGCGCTCGATAAACGCCTCGCGGCCCGAGATCGTGGCGGGTTTTGCCTTCCGGCCAGCTGCCGCTCGACCACCATCTGCGTGGCGATGCCGGCGTGATCGGTGCCGGGTTGCCACAGGGTGTTGTCGCCCTGCATGCGGTGATAGCGGATCAGCGTATCCATGATCGTGTCCTGGAAGGCGTGGCCCATGTGCAGGCTGCCGGTGACGTTCGGCGGCGGAATGACGATGCAGTAGGGATCGCCTTCACCGCTGGCGGCGAAGTAACCCTTGTCTTCCCAGTGCTCGTACCAGGTCTGTTCAATCGCGTGCGGATCGTAGGTCTTGTCCATCTCTCAGGCGGCGCAAATCAAAGGGCGCGATTATACCTTGCCCTCCAGCGGTTTTGCACTGTTTCTCTAATGTTAACCATCGCCGAAAAAATATTATCCTGGCGGGATAACTTGTCTCTTTCGAACGAGGCAGGCGCAGACGGACATTGCGACTGTCCGGGTGGCCTGCGGCTTCCCGAAAAAGGGTGTTTTTTTAAGGGCAAGGCGAGACTCGGCGTCCCTGCCTCGACTCGCCACAGGCGGCATCCATGCCGCCTGACCCTTAAAAAAACACCCTTTTTCGGCACCCGGCCTTTAGGTCGCAATGTCCGTCTGCGCCTGCCTCTCCAATTCCCCGCTGCTGGAAATTTATACCTGCAGGATCACCACTGAAGCACTCTAGTTTTTCAGAGTGGAGATGTTGAGGTGAGGTCACCGATGTTTTTTGAAATGATGGCTCCCATCGAGTGAGCAAAGCAAATATTCCGGTATGTATCTGCAAAGCATGATCGAAGTTAGGAAATATTAATAGCTTGCGAAACTGTGAGAGGTAATCGTAGCCAGACCTTGCGACATAAAGACTGGGTGCTGAAAAAGTAACGATTTTTAAGGGTCAGGCCGCACGGATGCGGCCTGTGGCGAGTCGAGACATGGATGTCGAGTCTCGCCTTGCCCTTTAAAATCGTTACTTTTTCAGGGAGCCGCAGGCCACCCAGTCAGTCGCAAGGTCTGGCTACGATTACCTCGTTAGATAGCAGGCTGCGAGTTAATTAGCCGCTATTTGTTGAGGTCGCGCTGGATGGCGAGTTTGATTTCCTGCCAGGCGAGTTCGAGGTGTTCGTCGAGGATGCGGCGGATGGTTTGTTCGAGGGCGGGGTTGTCCCGGAAGGGATCGATCGCGCCCAGGTTGGGTTCGGTCATATCGATTTCGGTCGCGTCGATGTCTGGATCGTCGAGCCGATTTCCAGTGTCTTCGTCGAGACCGAGGTCGGACATCTTGATTTCAATGCCCTTCTCGATCAGGTCGGTCAGTATCGGCAGGTCGCCTTCCTCGCTCATAGCTTGATGTGCTCCAGGTGATAGCCGCGCTCCTTGTAGTAGCTGTAATGCGCGCGCGCCTGCGATCGGTTCTCCTCGGTCACCAGCTCGATCACGCGCTCGAACTGGGCAAAATACTCAGGTACCGATGCCGACAGGTTGATCAGCAACTGGCGGTCTCCGCGTGGTGTGGGGTCGTCGTTGATCAGGATCGGCGTGGGGAAGCATTCAGGCTCTTCGCTGTCGTGCGGCACGAAGCTGTCGTCGGCGAAGGTCCACAACGCCTGGTCGAGTTGCTGGCTTTGCTGCGCATCGCGAGTCAGCAGCAGGGTGAGCTGCCGACTCTCGTAGGCTTTTTGGCACAGCTTGCAGACCACCTGGTCGTAGCGGTGGCGGTCGGGGTCGAGTTGATAGAAATCGATTCGCGTCATTTACCGATCTGGTTGAGCACGAACTGGGTCAACAACGGTACCGGCCGGCCGGTCGCACCCTTGTCCTCGCCGGATTTCCAGGCGGTACCGGCGATGTCCAGGTGCGCCCAGTTGTAGTCCTTGGTGAAACGCGACAGGAAACAGGCGGCGGTAATGGTGCCGGCGTCGCGTCCGCCGATATTGGCCATGTCGGCAAAGTTGCTCTTCAGCTGGTCCTGGTATTCATCCCACAGCGGCAGTCGCCAGATCTTGTCCTCGTCTGTTCCCGCTTCGATCAGTTCGTCGATCAGGGCCTGGTCGTTGCCCATGACGGCCGACGGCACCTTGCCCAGCGCGACGATGACGGCGCCGGTCAGGGTGGCGATATCGATGACGCAGCGCGGCTTGAACTTTGCCGCGTAGGTCAGCGCGTCGCACAGGATCAGTCGACCTTCGGCGTCGGTGTTGAGTATTTCGATGGTCTGGCCCGACATGCTGGTGACGATATCGCCCGGTTTGGTGGCGAGCCCGTCGGGCAGGTTCTCGGTCGCCGGGACCATGCCGACCACGTTGAGCGGCAGTTCCATCTCGCAGATCGCCTTGAGCGTGCCGAACACCGAGGCCGCGCCGCACATGTCGAATTTCATTTCATCCATTGCGGCCCCGGGCTTCAGCGAGATGCCGCCGGAGTCGAAGGTCACGCCCTTGCCGACCAGTGCGACCGGCTGCTCCTTGGCCGCGGCGCCGCGATACTCGAGGGTGATCAGCTTGGCTGGCTGCCGGCTGCCGGCGCTGACCGACAGCAGTGATCCCATCTTCAGTCGCTTCATCTCGGCTTCGTCGAGCACATTGACCTTGAGGCGCTTGTAAGCCTTGCCGAGTTCGCGCGCTTGCCTCGCCAGATAGCCTGGTGTACACAGGTTGCCGGGCAGGTTGCCGAGATCGCGGGTCAGGCTCATACCCTGACTGATGGCGCTGGCCTCGTCGATCGCCTGCCTGACCGCGCGGGCATCGCCGCGGGGCACGTTCAGATTGAATCGACGCAAACCTTTCTTCGGCTGTTTCTTACCGCTCTTCAGGCGGTCGAATCGGTAATCGCTGTTGCCCGCAAGCAATGCAGCCTGCCGCACTTTCCAGGCCAGGTCGCGTCCCTTGAGCGCGATTTCATCCGGGTAGAACTCTGCATCCCTGGCACCGGAATTCGCCAGCGCGGAGGTAATCGATTGAACGATACGGGTGTAGCCACGCTCGCCCCGATCGCCTTCCCTGCCGGTACCGACCAGCAAAATTCTGGCGCAGTTGTTGCCTTCGACCCCGTGCAGCATCAAGGTCTGGCCGATCTCGCCATCCATATCGCCGGCCTTGAGAATCGAAGCCAGCCGACCCTTGCTCGCCTTGTCCACCTGTTGGCCGCTGGCCGACAGTTTACGCGGTTGCGCAACGGTGATGATCTGGCAAGCGCTGCGCGCTTTCTCGGGGCTGTTGTGTTTGACGCTGAATTCCATGATTCTCCTGGTGTTGATTCGCTCGTTAACGCGATAAGATACGTGAAGCGTCGAAAAAAACCAGAGGAAATTATCTCGGAATCCCTGCACAAAGCTGAGATTCCTGTGGTCCAGGGATGTGCCACCATTATCCAGTCACGTAAGTGACTGGATAATGAAGGAAACCGTAAAATCACGTTTTTCGATTTGCCTGCTCTGCCTCGTCAGGAAGACTTTTGCAGCGCTGCATTAAAGTATTCAGCCTGGTTTAAGCTGGCACCGATTAGGCTCGGCACTCGACGGCAATCTCATAATTATATCGATGGGCAATTTGATTACAGGCTACCTGGCAAGGGAGATTCTGAAAACCAGTTCTGCGACCCTGCTGGTGCTGTTTGTCATTCTGGTCAGTAATGCGCTTGGGCGGGTACTTGCCGATATCGCCGATGGCGATATTCCGCAGCAGGCGCTGGCGCCGGTTTTGCTCAGCCAGTCGATCAACATCCTGTCGTTGCTGCTGCCTATCAGCCTGTTTCTCGGAATCGTTTTCGCCTTTGGCAGAATGTACAAGGATCATGAAATAGTCGTAATGAATGCCTGCGGCATCGGCTATCGCGAGTTTTACAGGCCGGTGGCTCTCGTCTTGCTACCGGCACTGGTGTTTAGCGCCTATACCAGCCTGTGGCTGAATGCGCAGGTGCAGCGCGGGGCCCAGGCGATCATCGACCACGGCGAAAACCAGCACGAGTTTCAGCAAATTAAATCCGGTCAGTTCAACCAGAGTAAAGGC
>CAVYHN010000031.1:0-96716 GCA_963768295.1 uncultured Gammaproteobacteria bacterium
TGGCCGCACCCGTGAGATCATCGCTCGCCGCGACGTCGGCAGCGGTGAGGTCGGCCAAACTGGCGACGAGCTGTTGACCGGCAACATCGGCGGCCAGGTTGCAGCCGTAAAGCAGCAGGTCGGCGTCTTCGGCGAGCGCTGCCGACCAGGTCGCAATGGCATCGGCGTAGCCATCGAGTGAGGTTTCTCCCAGCCAGCCGTTGCCCAATTGCAGGCCCGTCTCGTTGCCGTGACTGACCAGGTGTATGGCGTCGACAGCCTCGAAACCACCGAGTATTTCGGTGATCTGTTCGATACCGTCGTGATCGGACTGCAGGATAAAGATCTGGTAGTCGGTGCCGGGCGTGTCGGTATCGAGCGTACCGAGTAATTGCTGGTAGTCCGGCGTGGCGGCATCGACGAAGATGATTTCCTGGCGGGTTTCCGTCCCGGATTCGGCGCCGTCAAGCAGCGTCCCGAGGGTGTCGAGCGAATTTGCCGACTCGCTGGTCGAATCCTCGGCGTCGAAGGCTGCGCGCAACGCATCGAACTGCAAGGCCCGCTCGGCCTCGGTCGGCGCAGGGCTGTCGCTGCTGGAGTCGTTCGGCTTATAAAGTTCCACCAGGAAGCTGGCGCTTGCGCCGACATTCATGCCGGCATTGGCGCTGTCGTTGTCGGCGAAGGGATCGGCTGTAACCAGCCCGGCAAGCGCGTCCGCCGAGAACAGGATCCTGGGTTCCATACGCTCGAAAAAAACGGATGCCCTGTCCGTTTCCGATGGGGCGCTGTGCCGAGAATTAGTTTTTAGTTTCCACATCCCGTTTTCTTAACCGTCCGCGAATTCTGTTTTCGACGAGGCTATTCTCTCGAAAGCCGGGCGTCGTGCGACGAAAGTCAATTGCGGATGGCAAATCACCAAACGCGAAACGACCCGGTCGGACCAGCTCGAAATTATCTGATTAACGCGTGCGGCAGCTATGACAATCACGGGCCTACTCGTATCTTTCGACGGTAAAGGTCGTGAAGCCAAGCTGGTCGAGACCCTGTTGTCGATTTGTCGCGTTGACCCGGGTGCTGAAGACGCCGAGCGAGATATGTCCCTTGTTGGCGCCGCTGTTAAAAACAAGGAAATCATCGACACCGGCGCGGCGTAGGCGCTCGACGAGATCCTGCGGCCCCGTCTTCGGCTGTTCGATCAGCACCATGTAACTGCTGGCTACCATGTCTGACGCCAACGGAATATCGAGTTCATCCGTTGCCATCGCCATCGCGACCTGCTGGGGCGCGGTGACAACCTGGTCAACCAGGTCAAGCGGATCATCTTCTGCGGCTTGAGCCGCGTTTGCCTTGATGATAGCTGCTCGCAGGCCGGATGATTCCGCATCAGTGGTGGTGTTAAAACTCGTTCTTACAACCGATGGATCGGTCGTTTCCCGGTCTGCTGTCTGAGCGGGTCTTGCGATGACTCCTGTTGGCCTTTCGACGTCTACCTCGTTGCTGGCTGCTGTGACTTCTTCCGCGGTTGCAGACTCTGCGACTTCTTCTACGGTTGCAGCTTCTACGGGTTCCTGGGCTACCTTCTCGGGTGTCGTTTCAATGAATTTCACCACGCATTTGAGGCCCGCCGGGATACGGTTCTCGGGGTTGGGCATCCTCAGCTTGACGCCGAAGGTATTACTCGCGGTATCGCCGATGCGGTCGACGGCCATGACCTCGGCCCGCAGCTTGTCCTTGAACAGCACCTCGGGCAGTATCTCGGCCTGCATGCCGGCCTGGATCGCGCCGAAGTTTTCCATCGGCACGATGGCCT
The DNA here is from genome assembly GCA_963768295.1 of uncultured Gammaproteobacteria bacterium. Classification (GTDB taxonomy): domain Bacteria; phylum Pseudomonadota; class Gammaproteobacteria. The sequence goes on from CAVYHN010000031.1 coordinate 1,790, forward strand.
CGATCACCAGCGGGTCGAGTTGCGCCAGGCGCAGAATCGCCTGGTCCTCGACATACTCGCCGCGGTACTTGAAGGTATCGAGCACGAAACCATCGAAGGGCGCCGGGATCGATTTCTGCCGCAGTTGTTCCTCGGCCTTGCGCAGTTCGAGATTGCGAATATCGGCGAGTTCTCTGGCCTGCTGGAGTTTCCATTCGGAGAGCTGCACTTCGCGTTCGATCTGGTCGGCATTCTCGAGTGAGATATTCTGTTTTTCGAGCAGGCTGTCGACGCGTTTCTTGCGCAACTGGTCGAAATTGATGTTCACCCTGCCGAGCCCGATTTCCGACTGGATGCCGGCACGATACCTGGCCAGCTCGACATTGGCGCGTTCGACGCTCGCCTCCAGCTGCGCAACCACCTGGCCGGCGGCTACCTGCTGACTGCGCTCGACGTATAGTTTTTCGATGACACCGGCGACGGGGCTGGCGATATCGACCACGCGGTAGGGGTTGATGACGCAGTCGACCGCCGGCATCGCGCTGTAAGCAGTGGTCGTTTCATTCGCCGACATTGGCTGACTCACGGCATAAATGCCGATCAGGAATAAGGACCTTGTGATCACGGTATTCATAACATTTACTGGTCTTGCTAAAGCAAACCTCGCAAAAAAACTGTTAAAAGATCGACTCGGCTCAAATCTCAAAAGAATCGTCCAAATCCCATCTTCATCTTCACATCGCTAAACGAAAGGCGCCTGCAGCATGACCTGGTCGAGTCTGCGCAGCAGCCTGTTGCCCAACGATTCGCTCTGATGCACAAAGCGCACGTAAATCCGTTGCCCCAGGTAGTTCCCCGACATCCTCAGGGGCAGGGCTATTTCCACCAGGAATATGTTCGACAGCAGCTGCATGCCGCTGGCGTCCCGGGTATCCAGAACCACCTGGCCGGCGGAACCGAGCATTCGGTTGGGCAAGCGATCGGTACCCAGCGGCAGCTCACGCAGGAACGCCGCGTCCAGGGTTTCTGCGGGCCGGCTGCTCATTCTCACTTCTATCGCTTGCATATCTCGCCTGACCGTATCTATATCGAGTTGCGGGATGACGACCAGCGCGCTCGCCTGGCCTGGGCCGGCAACGTAACCGATGACGTCACCCCGACTTACATATCTACCCGGCAAATCATTCGCCGTCGGCAATGACACCAGTCCATCGGTTGCACTGAGGACCTTGAGGCTTTCCAGCTGTTCCTGGGCATCTTTGATATCGGCCTCGAGCGCCGAAACTTTAATCCTGAGAATGTCGGCCTGGGACCGATCCTGCAGAAATGCCTGCTGTTGCCTGGCGCGCGTTTCCTCGAGGCGCGCCAGCAGCCCGTCGCGTTTTGCTTCCAGTTCCAGGTTTTCCAGCTGCAGGATCACCTCCCCGCGTGTGACCGCTGCGCCATCCGCCGCCAGTACGCGGGTTACGATGCCGTCGGCACCAGCGCGAATCAGGGCGTTTTCGGGCAGGCCTACGACGCCCTCGGAGTAGGTGCTGTGCCCGACTGGAATGGTGAGGATGGCCAGCATTAAAGCCGAGACCAGCGACAGGACAACCAGCAGGCGAATTATCCGCCTGGCGCTCAGGACCTGCGGGATCAGGCGCGCAATACTGCGAACCAGCGGGTACACGATCTGGCCGGCCACCGCCCACAGGGCCAGCAGCACGCCGATAATCAAGAATTTACCTGCCGCCCACAACGCGATGATCAGGGTGATCAGGACGCGGTAAATACGTGAACAGATACCGTAGGTCACCAGCCACTTAATTTCGCCCGCGGCGGTCACCGGGGAGCGCATGCCGGGCAGGCCGAGAACATGGTGTTTGAACAGGTAAGCCAGGTATTGATCGGAGCGGGTTCCGAGGTTCGGAATTTCGATCAATTCGCCGAGCAGGTAATAGCCGTCGAAGCGCAGCAGCGGGTTTGCATTGAACAGCAGCGTCGATACGCCGCCGATGACGACAATATCGAAAGCCAGGTCGTGCACTAGTCCGTGCTCCGTGTTCGCCCAGACCAGCAACGCGAGCGATGCCAGTAGAACCTCGACCATGATGCCGGCGGCACACACGGTGATGCGCTGGCGCTTCGAGCCGAAGCGATGCGCGGCGGAACTGTCGACATAGGGCACCGGAAAGAAAACCAGCAGCATGATCCCCATCTCATGCACCGGGCCGCCCCAGCGCCGGGTCGCGCAGGCATGCCCGAATTCATGCAGGCCTTTTACCAGCGGATACAGCAGCCAGTACCACAGCAGGTTCTGCGGATCCGCAAACCTCGCCGCACTGTGGTCGGCCAGCGCCTGCCAGTTCAGCAGAGCGGTCGCCAGCCCGAGCATAAGCATCAGCGTCCAGATCAGGAGGGCGGCCGGGCTGAATAGCGGTTGGTATAAAGCCGCGGTTTTCTGCAGCAGGCGGTCAGGGTCGAACAGGGGGAACTTGATGGCAAAGGGGCTCAGCCAGCGATTCGATTTCGGCTTCGGCGCTGCCCGGGTGCTGTCGTCATTGGCGGCGGCATCGTCCTGCAGCAGCCCGGCGGCTTTCAGGTTGGCAACCAGCATCACGATATCCTGCTGTTGCAAACCCGAAGACAGCGCTTGCCGGGTTTCATCCAGCGCCTGTTCCACGCTGGTCGCACCGTCCAGTAAGGCGAGGAAATGCCCGGCATCGTTGCTGCAGCGAAAATAGCTTTCATTTTGCTCGTCGGCGATGATCAGCCAGGGTTCGCCGCGATAATGATGCTGGTAAAAATTAACCGCAGGGCAGGGACGAAGTTTCAGGCCGGCAATGCCTTGCCAGGCTTCCTCGACCTGCGCCAGTTCGGATTCCGAACTCAGGGCAGCCATCGCCAGGCCCACAGGCGCATCAGGTCGAACAGTTCGTGCAGGTATATCCATATCAGACTGCGCCGATCGACATCGATTTTGGCAACGCCCTCCATGCCCGGCCGCAGCGCAGCGTGATGCTCGACCAGCCGCGCTTCCACGCGATAAGCGATTCCGTCCGCCTCTTGCTGGAACACGGGGGAAACCTTGTGCACGACAAACGCTAGTTCGGTGCCGGGCAAGGCTTTCAGCGTCAACCCCCCGGTCATGCCTGCGTCGACGTCCGCCACCTGCTTCTCATCGACCAGGATGATCAGGCGGTATTCATCCAGCGGGGCGACTTCGAAGAGGACGTCGCCGGTAGCCACCGGCGCGCCCAGCGAGCGACTCAGGTCGCCCGAAATAATGACGCCGTCAAGCGTCGACACCAGTGCCGCACGCTCGATTTTTTTCCCGACCAGGCTGAGTTGCGCTTCGGCCTGGCTTACCTGTGATTTAAAGATGTGCGCCTGGGTTTGATCGCGCGTCGCCAGCGCCTTGCGGTACTGACGGGTGTATTCGTTCTTTTCCGCGGCATGGCGCTGTTGCTGCAGCAGTAATTCCTCGGTATCGAGCGCTGCGATGACCTGGCCCGCGGCGACGGTTTCACCGGCGCGGGCGTGGGCGGTGGCGATATAGCCGTCGAAAGGCGCGACGATGGCGCGCTGAATTTTGCCCTCGAGATTGGCGGAGGCCGTCACTCGGTAAGTACCGTTGGTGAACAGCATGACGCCCAGCAGCAACGCTACGCCCAGGACAATCAGGCGTGAACGGCTGTTTTGCAATAGCCAGCCAGTCCTGTCCTGCGCAGATTCTTCAGGCGGCGGAGTTGGCGGCTGTTGGCGGCTGGAAAGCAGTCCCAACCAGTCCTCGCCCCAGTGCAGGATCTGCATCACAACCGATTGCTGCGACGGCTTTATGTTGACCAGCATTGCGAGCGTGCCGTTGAAACTGTCGGTTCGGGTCAAGGGTAAGGCGATGATCATATCGGCGGCCGAGTCATTGCGTTGGCCTGACGACAGCGTCGTGGTCACGCTTTTGTTCTGCGCGGCGGCCAGGCTGGCGGCCGAAATCAGGTCGTCAAGCAACTCGCAACCGGCCGGCCAGCGAATCATCGAATCGGTTTGCTCGCAGGAATCGGTCAGCAAAACCGCCTGGCCGAAACCCGGCAGCATCTGGCATAGCAGTTTCAACCAGGTCTGTAATTCTGCTGATTTATAATTCGACATAGGCCTGCAACAACGCCGGTATTTTCAGTTGGAAACAAATCATGAGTTGATGATCAAGTGATGGTGATCGGGTCTCTGCCTGTTACTCGGAGCACGGCTGCCTGCGCATGATCCGCTTGAAAGTTCAGATCGGGCGAAATCTCGCCAGGCCTGGATGCTAAATTCATCGGCAGATTGCGCCGAAAGCTGAGCCCGAAATGGCCTGGGGTAGTCCACAGGCGCAGGGAAATGCCGATTATTGCGGCTGATCGATCCGGCCGCGCGCATGGCCCACGAGCTTTCAACTTCGGTGGGCGCAGTCCAGTCCGGGGTGCAGGTCGCCATCACCAGCCGGGTTTCGAAGCTTAAGCACGAATTGATTTTTAAATTGAACGGGCTGCTCTCACTGCCGGATAGAATGCTGCAGTCTTATGCATCCGCTGCGCGAATGGGTAGAATACGGGCTGCGATGGATGCGGCTTTAAAGCCGTTTATCCCGACCCGCTTTATAACCCGGCAAAGATTAAGGAGAGGCTTTCCAATGACGATTCAAACGACCTGCATCGGTGCTTATCCCAAACCTGACTTCGTCAGGCTTCCGGACTGGTTCAATCATCCGGATGGCCCGGATACGGCGGATCCGACCGCGCTGTGGGAAAAGGCGATGGCCGATCTCGGACCGGAGGCGCCGGACATCATCGCCCGCGGCGTGGCACAGGCGATCGCCGACCAGATCGAATGCGGCATCGACATCCCGACCGATGGTGAAATCTCGCGCGAAAATTACATCCACTATCACTGCCGGCACTTGCTCGGATTCGATTTCGTGCACCTGACGCGCAAGGAAGTCCGCGGCGGCACCTACGAGGCCGCGCTGCCGACCATCAATGGCCCGGTGTCGATACGTGACCAGTTCCTGGTCGCCGACTGGCAACGTGCGCAGGCCAACTGCAAACGCGCGGTCAAGATCACGATGCCGGGCCCGATGACGATTTCCGACACCAATCACGACGACTATTACCACGATTCAAAAAGACTCGGCGCCGATATCGCTGTCGCGCTCAACGTCGAAGTGCGGGCGCTGGCCGATGCCGGCTGCGTGCATATCCAGATCGATGAACCGTTGTTCGCGCGCAAGCCCGCGGCGGCTCTCGACTATGGATTCGAGAATCTCGAGCGCGCCTTTCACGGCTGCCCGAAAAACGTGCAGCGCACGGTGCACATGTGCTGCGGCTATCCGGACAAGCTCGATCGTGATGATTACCCCAAGGCGGATCCGGACTCCTACCTGCAGATCGCCGACGCCATCGAGTACTCGAGCATCGACGCGGTGTCGTTCGAGGACGCCCACCGCCACAATGACCTGTCGCTGCTGGAACGCCTGCCGACGACCAAAGTAATTTTCGGCGTGGTCGCGATTGCAAAAAGTGAAATCGAGCCGGTCGACGACATTCGCGAACGCCTGAACCAGGCGCTCAATCATATTGACGCAGAACGCCTCATCGCCGCGCCCGACTGCGGACTCGGACTGCTCGGTCGCGAGCGCGCCATGGCCAAGCTCAAAAACATGTGCGCCGCCGCGCGCTCCCTATAGCCGTCCCGGTATCCAACCTCCCAGACTGTTGTCCCGCGGCTGGGTCTCACGGACTGTCATCCCGCGGCGTGACCCGAAGCGTCGGACCGGCGGGATCCAGCTTAAGGAGATGCTCCTTCGCCTCTGGATCCCGCGGATAAACCGCGGGATGACAAGGTTCATGCTCTGACCCCCGCGAAGCGATCTGGAATCCCATCAATCGAAGCCTCCCCGTCGATCGGATCACAGATTACAGATCGCCTGATTGAACAAAGATAATTCTCAACTAATCTCGACTGCTACCGATACCTAGTAACAAGGCCGCGTCCTTGTGCGCGTAGCCCCTGCGAGACACCAGGTTTCAATAGAATCAGGCTATAAAAATTAGAACTATTATATGAGAGCAAACCAGAGATTCGGACTGACCATGATCGTTGCCACCCTGCTGGTGATGATTGCGACGGTTTACATTCTGTTCGACTACCAGCGTGACGCTCGCGAGAAGCTCGCACGCGCGCAAGGCCTGGACCTGGTGCGTTTGCTCAGTGGCATGCCCTGGCGTGATCTGATTCCGGAAAGTAGAGGCCAGGGATTTCTCGAGCTGCTGCAACGCGGGCAGGGTAACCCGGATTTCGCCTATGGCGCGGTAGTTGCGATCGACGGCCAGGTGGCAAGCGAAGTCACGCGTGCCGGCGTGATTGTACCTCCTGCCGAGATCGCCGACGAACCCACCAGCTGGCTGGGGCAACAGATCGTGACTTCCCGTGATGGAACAACCCGCTTCATCGAATCGCATGCACCGGTCTTTGCCGATGGGGTGCACCGCGGATTCGTACGCCTCGGATATTTTCAGCCGCAACTCTCGTTGAGCTTCAGCCAGATGCCTTTCCTGGCGACATTGATGTTGCCGATCTTCCTGCTGGTGCCGTTGTTTTATTTTCTGTTACGCCAGGAGATCAAGCCGCTGAAACAGATCAGCGAGCGCTTCGATCACCTCGCCGACCAGGCCGGGCTGACCCACGTCGAGCTGCAGCCGAATCGCGCGCTCTCCGACTTCATGGAGCAGTTCAACAGCTACATCGAAGCCACGCAAACCCGCATCGAGGTTCTGAACCAGGAACAGGAAAACCTGCAGATGTCGAGCAAGCTGTTGACCTACAAGAACAATCGTATCGACACCATCCTGCAGAATTTCCCGGACGCCATCGTCGTGATCGACGAAGCCGGTGATGTCAGTTACGCCAACGGCAAGGTCGGGCGTCTATTGGGGGTCGAACACCGCGACATCATCGGCAAAAAGCCGCGCGAGTGGTGCAAGGATCCGAACATCGTGCCCCTGCTGACCTTCGGCGATGTCAAATCGAGCATGCAGGCCAACCAGGACACGATTCAGGTCAGGCTCGACGATCACAGCGAAAAATCTTTACAGTTCAGCGTTTACCCGCTGTTCGTACCCAACGACGAATCCCGCATTCTGGGCCGGCTCGTGGTGATTTGCGATGTCTCCGAAAGCCACCTGATGCGCCAGCGCCAGAGCGAATTCGTATCGCATATCTCGCATGAGCTGAAAACCCCGCTCAGCGTGATGGCAATGTACAGCGAATCCTTGCTAAGCGAGGGCGCCGACGACGAAGCCTACCGGATCGAGGCGGTCAACGTTATTCACGACGAAGTCGAGCGCCTGTCTACCCTGATCAACAACCTGCTGGCGATCAACCAGTACGAGCTCGGCGGGGTGGTCGCGCAACGCAAACACGTGCGCATGCACGAATTCCTCGAGGACGCCTTCGACAATGTCACCAAGGCGCGCGCCGACAAGGGGCTCGAGTTCGAGCTCGATATCCCGCGTGAAATGAGCATGGTTTATATCGACAAGGACCTGTTTCGCATCGCGGTTAACAACCTGTTGACCAATGCGATCAAGTACAGCAAACCCGGCGGCAAGGTCGGCATGAGTGCGTCGGAGGACGAGGACAGTATCGAAATCATTGTCACCGACGACGGTTTCGGCATCGCGCAAGAAGACCAGAAGCAGATTTTTAATAAGTTTTTCCGTTCGACTGACGATAACGTTAGACAGCAGGCCGGGCATGGGCTCGGACTGTCGCTGGCGAAGCAGATCGTGCTGATGCATCACGGTGATCTGAGCTTTACCAGCGAACTGGGCAAGGGAAGCAGGTTCACGATCAAATTGGAAAAGGTTTCGACACAGATTATGGATGCGGCGGCTTCATGAAAAAAATACTGATTGCAGACGATGAACCCCATGTGCTCAGGGTCCTGAAAATGTCCCTCGAAAAAGAGGGCTACGAGGTCGACGTATGCGCCAACGGCATGGAGGCGCTTGCCAGGGTTGAACAACAGGCACCCGATATCCTGATCACCGATATCCAGATGCCGCTGATGACCGGCGAAGAGCTGTGCCGGCATATCGAGGAATACATGCCCAACCGCAACTTCCTGATCTTTGTGTTGACCTCGCGTACCGAAATCGAGCACCGCGAATGGTCACGTAATATTCACAACCTGTTGTTTCTCGAAAAACCGGTCAGCATTCGCAACCTGGTGGAAAAGCTTGACGGTTACTTTGCAGGTACGACCGACAGCTGGAAGGTGGTTTGATGACAGGGCCCAACAACAGCGTTCATTTCAACAATTTCCTGACCCTGCTGAGGGGTTATTGTCCGTCGGTATGCGGGCTCATGGTGTTCGATCAAGCGCTAAATTTCGTCTGGAAGAATGAATCTAGCGCGCTCGACCCCGCGCGCGTCAAGCCACTCGGCCAGGTGCTCAGGGACGGCGACTCGGATGCTGAAATGGTCGAACTCGATCAGGGTGATTTCGTCCAGCTGGCTAAACTGAAAAACGAGTTCGGCGAGCTCGTTCTGGTGCTGGCCCTGTGTATCAATGCGGATGCGAATGTGAATGGCAAGTCGATCTTACAGCAGGAATCCTTCATCCTGTTGAGCGAACTGTTGCTCGCCGACTACCAGCAAAGTGTCGCGCTCGCCAGCAAGGAAGACGAGCTTAACCACATGACCGACGAGCTGACGCGTCGCTACGAAGAGTTGAACCTGATCTACAAGGCCGAAGACCAGGCGATGAATATTTACCACGGGCGCGAACTGCTGCGCCAGCTGGTGTTGAATACCTCGCGTTTTCTCAATGTCGACATCATTTACCTGTATATCGGCGGCAAGAATATCGCGATGCACAAGTTTCGCGGCGACAACCCGGTATTCCAGTCCGAATCCCTGTTCAAATGCCTGCGCGACTCAATCCAGCCCTTACTCGAAAGCGATAAAACCGCCCTGGTCATCAATCATTTCGATGAAGCGAAACAGTTGGGTGTTGCCTGCGAATTACCGTTCAAATTAGTAGCGAGTCCTGTGGTCAATATCGACAACGAGGTCATCGGCCTGCTCGCGATCGCCAGCCAGAATTTCGCCGTCGACTTTTCCAACAGCGATCGTAACCTGCTCGACGTCATGTCGAAGAAGGCTTCCAAGATCGCGCAATCGCATTTTGACCCGCTCACCGGGCTCGAAAACAGCAATAGCTTCGAGCTTATCCTGAAGGATTTGCTGAAGCAGTCCTGGGGGCTGGACGTGCATCACGCGATCGCCAATATCGATATTGACCGCATGGCCGTGGTCAACGATATCAGTGGTCGCGACGCCGGCGACCAGCTGATCAAGAAGGTCGGGCATACGCTTGCCGGCATGGTGCGTGCGCGCGACGTGGTGGCGCGCATCGGCAGCGACAAGTTTGGCGTGTTGCTGGAAAACTGCGATCTGCCGACCGCCAGGACGGTAATGAAAAAAATCGCCCATGCCGTATCCAGCATTGATATGGAATGGGAAGGCGAATCGCACCAGGTCAGCGTCAGCATCGGTATCGCGCCGGTCAACGCGCAGGCGCAGTCGGTTACCGGACTGCTGAACGCGGCCGAAACCGCGCGCGACGTCAGCAAGCAGCGCGGGCGTAACTCGATTCACGTGCTAGACCTGGAAGACTCCGACCTGCTGCAGCGCAAGGAGCAGATTCGCTGGGTCGGTCGCATTCAGTCGGCACTGCGCGAGGATCGCTTCATGTTATACGCGCAATTGATCCAGCCGTTAAAGGCAGTTGGCGAGAAGCCGCACTACGAGATCCTGGTGCGCATGCGGGATGACGACGGTTCGGCGATACCTCCCGGCAAGTTCCTGCCGGCGGCTGAGAGTTTTTACCTGATGTCGAGCGTTGATTACTGGGTCATCAACCAGGCTTGCAAGGAACTGGCACAGATAAACCAGGAATCCGGGCAGGGCTGCCAGATATCGATAAACCTGTCGGGCCAGTCGCTCAACGATCCAACCGGTTTCGCCTCCTATATCGAGAACAAGCTGGAGGAATACGAGCTGGATGCGGGCGACATCTGTTTCGAAATCACCGAGTCGGCGGCGATCGCCAATATCGACGACGCTTGCGTCTTCATCGAGCAGCTGCATGCGCTCGGTTGCAAGTTTTCGCTGGACGATTTCGGCACCGGCCTGAGTTCCTTCGCCTATCTCAAGAACCTGCGGGTCGATTACCTGAAGATCGACGGCGGTTTCGTACGCGATATCATCAAGGACGCGGTCAGCGAGAGCATGGTCAGCGCGATCAACCAGGTGGGGCAGGCGATGCAGCTGAAAACTGTGGCCGAGTTTGTCGAAAACGATGCGATCAGGCAAAAACTGGCCAATATAGGTGTCGACTACGGCCAGGGCTACGCCATCGACAAACCCTCGCCATTCAACGAAATCCATCTGGACGAGGTCAAGACGGCTTAGCGCGGCTTTAATTCCGCATCGCCGAGCCCCGCATACACCGTGTCCGAAGCCAACGCAATCAGTATTGAAGATGGTCTGACCCCCGCCGAGGTAAGTAAAAACCGGGTCGGTTCGATGACCCACCTGTTCCCGCGCGGTAACCTGACCGAGCCGGAAGCGCTCGATGCACTGAAAGCCGCGGTCGAGGAAGCCATCGCCGCGCAGGAAATCCAGCTCATCATCGACATGGTCAGCGTTGCGCTGATCAACAGTAACGGACTCGAAACCCTGTTCGACCTGCGCCAGGGTCTGGTCAAGCGCGGCGGCTGGCTCAAGGTCACCAACGCCAAACCCCTGATTCGCGACGTATTTCGCATCACCGGGCTGGACCAGGTGATCGATATCGTCAACAGTTTCAATATCGATAAACACGAAGTCGAAAAGCCTCCGCCCAGGGCCCCGGAATCTATCCGCATGGGTGACCTGCTGGTCAGCAAGGGTCTGATTTCCGCGGAGAAAGTCGAACAGGCGATCGCGCTGCAAAAGAAGAGTGGTAAACGTCTCGGTCAGATTATCGTCAGCAAGGGCTGGGTGGGTGAAGACGTGTTCCTGACCACGCTCGGCGAACAGCTTGGCATGCCTTACATAGTCATGCGCCAGGGGCTGGTTGACCCGGATACTTTCGTGCTGCTTGATATGGAAGTACTGCAAAGGCTCAAGGTGGTGCCGCTGTTCCTGGTGCACGGCGAGCTCGCGCTGGCGACCTCGGATCCGCAGGCTATCGTCGGTTTCCGTGAAATCGAAGAACGGCTGGACTGCAAGATTCGCCCGGTGCTGGTACGCAAGAGCGATATCGTCAAGACCATGACCGATGTAGGGTCAGAAAGTATCTACGGCTCCGAGATGATCGAGGAACTCGACGAGGATTTCGAGTTTGTCGACAACGCCTTGCCCGACGATTACACCGGTATCGACGAAATGGCCGCGGAAAGCCCGGTCATCAACATGATCAACTCGATTATCCAGCGCGCGGTGCACGACAAGGTCAGCGATATCCACATCGAACCGGCGCAAAAAAAATGCCGCGTGCGTTTCCGCATCGATGGTTTGCTCTACGAAGTCATGACACCGCGCATGGAACTCCACCCGGCGCTGGTATCGCGCCTCAAGATCATGGCCAATCTCGACATCGCCGAGCGGCGCATGCCGCAGGACGGTCGTATCCAGGTGCATACCCAGGGTCGTTCGGTGGATCTGCGCTTCAGTTCGCTGCCCGGAATGCATGGCGAAAAGGTCGTGCTGCGCGTGCTCGACAAGAACCAGTCGATCCTCGATATCGACAGGCTCGGCATGCAGGACGGCAACGTCACCACCTACAAGCGCCTGCTCGATCGCAGCTATGGCCTGATCCTGGTGACCGGGCCGACCGGTAGCGGCAAAACCACGAGCCTGTACTCGGCGATAAACTACCTCAACAGCCTTGAGAAAAATATCGTCACCATCGAGGATCCGGTCGAATACCAGCTCGATATCGTCAACCAGAACCCGGTGCGCGAAAACATCGGCCTGACCTTCGCCAAGATGCTCAAGCACGTGCTGCGCCAGGACCCGGACGTGGTCATGGTGGGCGAAATTCGTGAACGCGAAACCGCCGAAATCGCGGTGCAGGCGGCGCTCACCGGGCACCTGGTGCTGTCAACGCTGCATACCAACGACAGTATCGGCGCGGTCACGCGCATGATCGACATGGGCGTCGAGCCCTACCTGCTGTCATCGGCGCTGATCGGCGTGGTCGCCCAGCGCCTGGTGCGTTCGATCTGTCCGAATTGCAAAACCGAGTACCTGGCCAGCCCCGAAATCATCGAGCGCTACGGCTGGCAGGACCAGGGCAAGGTGCGCCTGTCGAAAGGCCGCGGCTGCGCCGAATGCTACGACGCCGGCTATCGCGGGCGCATGGGTATCCACGAAATCATCGAAACCGATCCCGAACTGCAGCGCCTGATCATCGCCAACGCGTCGCGTGACGAGTTGACCGATTACCTTGATAGTCACAACGTCAAATTGCTGTTCGACGACGGCATCGATCGCGTGCGTGAAGGCAAGACTACCGTCGAAGAAATCTGGCGCGTGGTGAATAGCTGATGCACGGGGCCCGACATGGCGATTAACACGCGGCAGCAGGCAAGCGTGGGGCAGGCGTCTGAACCGAAGTCCGCGGCGACGCCAATATTCCGGTTCAGGCCGACGATCGGTGACCGTGAGCGCCGCTTTTTCACGGAACAGATGTCGCTCCTGCTGGAGACGGGTACCCCGCTGCAGGCGGGCCTGCAGGCGATGAAAAAACAGGTCGACAACCCGGCGATGCTCGAGCTGCTGGACCAGCTGATTGACGATATCAGTCAGGGCGCGCAGTTTTCGAGCGCACTTGCCAGGCACCCCGCGGTTTTTTCGAGCACCTATACCAACCTGGTGGCGGCGAGTGAAGAGGGCGGCTTCCTGCACGAAGTGCTGCGCCAGTTGCTGGCGCTCGACGAGAAGCGCGAAGAATTGCGCAAGACCCTGGTTTCGGCGCTGTCATACCCGGTGTTTCTGCTGGTGTTTGCCCTGGCGGTAGTCGTGTTCGTGCTGATCGTGGTGTTTCCCAAGTTCGCCGACCTGTTTTCGCAAATCCAGGACCAGTTGCCGGTCACGACCAAATTCCTGATGGCCACCAGCGATGTGCTCAGGCATCACTGGATCGAGGTGAGCGTCGGCCTGGTGGTGTCGATCGGCGGTTTCAAATACTGGTCCAGCACCGAGAATGGAATCAGGCGACTCGATTATGCAAAACTGAATTTTCCGGTGCTGCGCCACGTATTTATCCAGCTTTACCTGGTCAATACACTGCGGGTGCTGAGCCTGTCGCTCGGCAACGGCGTCGGCATGATGGATTCGCTGCATGCCTGCAGATTCGTCGTCAGGAACCGCCTGTTCCAGGACTTTATCGGGCAGGTCGAAAACCAGGTCGAAACCGGCAACGGTATCGCCGCGGGCTTCATGAATACCAGTTTTATCCCTCCTATCGTCGAACAGATGATCAGCACCGGCGAACAGACCGGAAATTTGCCTAAAGTTTTGAGTCGGCTAGCCGATTATTTCGAAGGCGAGCTATCCAATAAGCTGCAAACCCTGTCAAGGCTGGCCGAGCCAGTCATGCTGCTGATCATGGGAGGGGTTGTCGGTATCATTGTCAGCTCGTTGATTTTGCCGATTTTCAAGTTGACGCGGGTCGTCGGCTAAGAAAAATGAATTAAAAATGTTAATTGATTCAAAGTTTTAGATAAATTTTAATAAATTTAGAACATCGTACCTATACTTGAGTTTTAGTTTTTTAGAGATTGAAAAGGATGAGAACAATGCAACCACTACGCAACGCAATCCAGAAGGGTTTTACCCTGGTTGAACTCCTGATCGTGGTCATCATTCTGGCGCTGCTGGCTGCCATCGTGGTGCCGCAATTCGCTTCTTCCACCGATGATGCCAAGCTCGCATCGCTCGATACTACGCTGTCCAACGTGCGCGCCGCGATCGACCTTTACTACCAGCAGCACGGTGAATATCCGGGCGCGCTGACTGCGGTCGACGCGGCTTGCGGCGCCACCGATGGTACCGGCACCGGTGGCGCGGGCGCGACTGGTGCGCAGGCTTTCCTCGACCAGATGAGCCTGTACACCGATGCCGACGGCGGTGCCTGTAGTGTCAAGGATGCCAACTTCGAGTTTGGACCTTACCTGAAGAAAAGCACATTGCCGGATAATCCCATTACCAATGCAGGTTCCGCGCTTGCCGAATTCGTGGTCGTGAATGCTGGAGATATCCTGATGGCGGGCGATGGTGCAAACGGTGGCTGGAAATACGATATCCTGGCAGGCAAGTTTATCGCCAACGACACCACCGACATCGATGGTGCCGGTCCCGGCACGGAAACTTACGACCAGCGCTAGCTTGAACCAGTGTGTGTCTCAAAGACTATCCCCAGGTTATAAAACATAACCAGCAGGCTGGCTTCAGCCTGCTGGAACTCGCTATCGTAGTACTCATCCTGGGGATCATGGCACTTGTCGTGATCCCCGATTCCGCGCCCTCCAACCAGCAAAAACTCGACCTTGCGGCGAACCAGATCGCACAGGCGCTGCGCTTTGCGCACAGCGAGGCGTTGCGCACCGGCGAACATCATGGCGTCACCATCAGCCAGGTCACGCAAACCATCACGGTAATAAAATGGGATCTGACGACCGACCCGGTCAGCACCGAACTGATTCCCTACCACCCGGTCGATAAGCAGAGTTTCGTCTTCGACGCCGATCAAATGAGCCTCGCCCCCGGCGTGTCGATTACCAACGGTAGCGACATTTTCAATTACACCACGGTCGGTCGCCGGCGTAGCCTGATCTTCGATCCGCGGGGCGTGCCGGTATGGGTGCAGGGTTCTGACGACAGCGTTCATCGGCTGATCGATGGGGTCGTTAATTTAAGCGATGGCCAACATCAGCGCGATGTCGCGGTCGCGCCACTAACTGGCCGGGTGACGGTGCAATGATCAGGCGACAATCCGGTTTTTCATACATGGAATTGCTGGTCGCGACGCTGCTGATCGCGATCTTATTGGTGCCGGCGCTCGAGGCGATGCAAAGCGGCATCCAGGCCAGCGGCATCCATACCGAGCTGGCGCGCAACCAGTACCGCATGATATCCCGGATGGAACAAACCCTGGCGCTGCCGTTTAGCCAGCTGCAGGAGCAGGCCGAGCTGGTCGCCGACCCGACCGTGCTGATTCCCCCGCCGTTTTCCGACCCTGCGGGCACCGAATCCCGCCGGCTCGTATTTCTGGCAGGTTACGATGGCGACGACGCCGACGGCGATAAGGACCCGTTTACCGGCACCGATGCAGGATTGTTGTGGGTCCGCGTCACGATCGAAGACAGCCCGCGCGCGCTGGAGACCGTGATCGTTGAATAGCCTCCGCACATGTCTGCCCGAGCGGCGGCCGGCCAACTCAGGGCGCGGTTTTACCTACGTCGAAATGGTGCTGGCGCTGGCGATTGCGGCGCTGATCATTGCTGGCCTCTCCGGTGTGGTCGGGCAGGCACTGCAGTCGCAGGACGCGGTCTCGGAAACCAACGGTCTCACCCGCGATGCACGCTTCGCGCTGCAGCGAATGCTGCGCACGGTTGCTCATTCGCGTCGTTTATTACTTCCATTCAGGGATAAACCGGCATCCAACTGGCCGGAAAATATCCGCGAGCAAACCGTGCCCGCCTCGCCACCGATCGGTGATAGCACTCTGGCGACCGCGGTGCTTGCGGTGACGCTGCCGGCCTATGTCGATCTGGACAACGATGGTTTCCCGGATGCCGATGACGATAAGGATGGGCTGATCGACGAGGATTTACCCAACGATAACAACCACGATTTCTTTCCCGGCATCATGCTCATCGACGATGACGGCGATGGCCAGGTCGACGAGGACCCCTTTAACTGGTGGGACGATGACGAGGTCAGCGGAGTCTACAACGAGGATCCGCAGAACGGTATCGACGACGACGGCGATAATAACGTCGATGAAGACACGGCCAGCGACCAGAATGGTGACGGCTGTCCGGGTGTTTGCGGTGTCGACGACGATGGCGACGGGTCCATCGATGAAGGCAACGACGACGACGACGATGAGGATGGCAATACCTTCGACGATCCTTATGACCCGGTGGTGTTCTATCTCAACGGTAACCAGCTCATCGAGCGCATGCCGGCGCCCTGGGACACCGACGGTATCTCGGTACCGGACGGCCCGGTCGACGGGCGCGATTTTATCGAATCGGTGATCGCCGAAAATGTCAGCCGTTTCCGCGTGGAGCGCGTCGATAGCGCTGGCCCGGTCGAGCTGATCGACCTGACGCTGGAGCTTACCAGCCCGCTGACCGGTGAAAGCGTGAGCCTGCAAATGCAGATACGGGTCGGGGGCGCGCTGTGATCCGCCGGGCGCAACAAACCGGTTATATCCTGCTGCCGGTGATCGTGGTGATCACGCTGGTGGCGGCGATCGCGCTGCTGATGAACACCGAGAGCGCGCTCGAAAGCAATACCGCCGGCAGCGAACTCGACGCGCAGCAGGCGCGCTACGTCGCCGCGGCGGGGTTGAATCATGCCCTGTGGCTGACCCAACAGCAGGGCTGCGGCCCCTATAGCAACCTTACCGACGAGCCGCTGGGTAAGGATAAATACACCACCAACCTGACCACCGACCTCGGCGGCACCAATGCCGTGACAATCAGTGTAGACCAGGACAGCTGGATTCGCAGCGACCTGCCGACAGAAAACAAAGCCGCCGACCTCAAATTACATACGCGTAACGAGACCCTCGGAACAGAGCGTTCGTTATTACGCTATGACCTGTCGCCGCTAGCGGCAAAGACACAGATTCTGTCGGCGACCGCGTGGTTTTACGTCACCAACGCCCACGCCGCGGGTCCGATCGACATCCATCTGACCAGCGCCGACTGGACCGAGACCGACGCCACCTGGGATTCGATGAGCGCGAATATGGATAGCGCGGTGCTGGCGACGATTCCGAGCCAACCTGTCACAGGCTTGTGGCTGCCGGTCAACCTGACCGCGCAGGTTCAGGCCTGGGTCAACGGCCAGCCCAACTTCGGCATTACGCTGAACTCGACTGTCGACGGGGTCCACGGCCAATACAACAGCCGCGAATCGGCCAATCCGCCCTATCTCGAAGTCATCGTCGGCACGCCGCCGACTTCACCGGCGCTACTGAAAGCAGTCGGCACGCTCGACAACGGAATCAGCCGCAGTATTTCGCGTAACGACGTCACCCTGGTGCAACATCCGGCTGGTTTTAGCCTGTCGAGGATAACCGCGGGTTCCGGCCAGGACGCGATGCTCGATTCGTTCTACAACAATCGCGACTATGGCGTTCACGAGCTGGAAGTATCGCTCGGCTCCGGTTCCACCGTGGAAAATTCCGTGCTCCAGTTCGAATTGCCGGCGATAGCACCGGGCGCCAGAATAATTTCAGCGCAACTGGATTTATTTCATTACGTCACCACCCGTAGCACGGGCAATCTGGTTGTGGATGTGCATCGAGTGACGCGCAGCTGGGTCGAGGGTACTCATGACGGTACCGGTACTGCCGACGGCGCCACCTGGGACAGCTGGGATGGCAGTAGTAGCTGGTCTAGCGCGGGTGGCGATTATGAGGTGGCATCCGCTGCCAGCAGCGAGGTTTCGCCCGCGACGGGTGACTGGGAAAGCTGGGAAATAGCTGAACTTGTGCGGGGCTGGATCGATGGCAGCTATCCGAATCATGGGTTGCTGCTGAAGGGCACAGGCGACTTCGATATCAGTTTCGCGTCGAGGGAAGATGCAAACGCGGCGCTGCATCCAAGGCTGTCGATCACCTACGCCTGCGAGTGCGGCCAGGTTTGCAGTGCACCGCGGGGTAGCGGCAACATTCTCATGGTCGTGGTCAATCCGACCACGCTGGTGGCCGAGGACCAGCAGGCGAAGGACCTGTTCGAATCCTGGGGCTACACGGTCAACGTCATCAGCGAGAGCGCCAACCAGGCCAGTTACGACGCGGCGGTCGCTGGCAACGACGTGGTGTTTATTTCGGAGACCGTGAATTCCAACTCGGTCGGCACCAGGCTGGCCAACGCACCGATCGGCGTCGTCAGCCAGGACCGCGACTACAATCCCGATCTCGGGCTCGCCACCGGCGGCACGCTCAAGGTCGGCACCGACATCGACATCGTCGACACCGATCACTTCATCACCCGCCCGTTCCCGGCCGGTCCACTGCCGATCTACGCTGCCGGCATGGAGCAGCTGGTCACGACCGGCGCGCTGACCGCCGATCAGCAAACCCTGGCGGAAATCGGCGGCGACGGCTCGCTGGTCGTGCTCGATCAGGGTGCTGCGATGGAAGGCGGCGGTAATGCCGCCGGCCGCCGCGTGATCCTGCCGCTCGGCACGCGCTACCGCTTCAACTGGGATCACCTGAATGCCAACGGTCGTTTGATGGTGCAGCGCGCGCTCGAATGGGGCATCGGCGCCGGCAAGACCATCACGGGCGACGTGCTGCTGGTGGTGGTGGATCCGGGCCTTTTGACCGCGCAGGAAGATGCGAAAAAGGCCCTGATCGAGGGCTGGGGTTATACGGTCAACCTGATTGGTGAAGGTGCGAGCCAGGCGGAATTCGACGCCGCCGTCGCGCTCAACGATGTCGCCTATGTCGCCGAGGACATAACCTCGGGCACGCTCGGCACCAAGCTGCGCGATGCAGCCATTGGCGTGGTAATCGAGGAAGAGAAGATCACGGACGAATTCGGCATCTCCTCGGGCGAGGTGACTTTTACCGAGACGTCAATCGAGGTCACCGATAACACGCACTACATCACCCAACCGTTCAGCCTGGGTGTTGTTGCCTTCGCGCCCTCGGCGCAGCCGGTTGGTGGCCGCGCCGGAACCCTGGCGCCCGGCCTGGAGATTCTCGCGCTGCAGCCTTCCAGCTCGACCAGCATGCTCGACGCGATCGATACCGGCGGCGCGCTGTTCGACACCGGCACGGCGGCGGGCCGGCGGGTAAAACTGCCCTGGGGCGGCAACGGCTTCGACATCAACTCCCTCACAGACGACGGCCGCACGATCATGCGCCGCGCGCTCGAGTGGGGCGCGGGCGCCGAAATCCCGGACCTCTCAAACGCGTTGTTATTTGTGGTCGCCGATGCAACGACCCTGACCAGCGCGGAAGCGGCGAAAAAATCCCTGATCGAAGGCTGGGGTTACACGGTCAACCTGATCGACGATGGCGACAGTGTCTCCAACTTTGTCGCCGCGTTCGCCGCCAATGGCGTGATTTTCGTCTCGGGCGAGGTCAGCGACACCGCGGTCAGCAGCAAGCTGGTCAAAACCACGCTCGGCGTGGTCAACGAACAGATCTCGCTGCACGATGAACTGCTGTTGTCGACGAGTGCCGCGACGAATTATTTCAACCGTGTTTTCGTGATCGACAACACGCACTATATCACTGAGGGTGTCGCCACCGGTTGGCATACGATCGCTGCCAGCAATCAACCGCTGAACGCGCTCACGGGAACACTCGCGCCGGGCATGACCAACCTTGCCGAAGTCTGGATCTCGGGCGCGAATTACGATTTCGGCCTCGCCGTCGTCGATACCGGCGGACAGCTGAACGCGGGCGAAATCGCGGCCGGCCGGCGTGCGCAGTTGCCCTGGGGCACCGCGAGTTTCGATTTCAGCGCGCTGAACGCCAACGGCCAGAACCTGATGCGGCGCGCAATTGAATGGGCCGCCGGCGCCGACATCGACCTGAGTCCGGTCGCGCACTGGAAGCTCGACGAAACCACCGGGCCGACCGCGGTCGATTCCGAGGGCGATAACGACGGCAACTGGATCAATGGCCCGACGCCGGCGCCGGGAGTGATCGACGGCGGCCTCGATTTCGACGGCAGCAACGACTACGTCGATGCCGGGACTTTCGACGTCGTCGGCAGCGGCATCACGATGATGGCGTGGTTCAGCGCCGAGGCGATCGCGACCGACGACGGTCGTTTCGTTTCCAAGGCCAGCGGCCCCAACGAGGTCGACGCTTACTGGCAGTTGTCGACCACCGATTCCGGCTCGAACCGATATCTGCGCATGCGCATCAAGGCCGGCGGTACGACCACCACGCTGGCCGACTCGAGCGTCAATCTCGCGACCGGCACCTGGTATCTCGCGACCGCGACCTACGACAATGCGAGCGGTACGATGCGGCTCTACCTCGACGGCGTCGAGGTCGCGAGCCGGGCACATGCGGTCGGCGGTGCGCTGGACACCAATCCCGCGGTGCCGGTTGCGCTCGGCGCTAACGGCACCGCCGAACGATTTTTCAACGGCATACTCGACGACGTGCGTGTCTACAATCGCGCACTCGGCGCCGACGAGATCAACGACCTCTACAATGACAGTGCCCCGCAAGCCCCTGGTTACACCGAAGTCTACGAACCCTGGTCGGCCTTGAGCGACAGTACCTGGGAAGTGGTCGACCTGGCGCCGTTCGGCGTGCCGGCCGATGCCGTGGTCGAAGTTGCGGTTGTCCACGCCGACGCCAGCAAGGAGCAGTGGGGCGGCGTGCGCGCGGTCGGCTCGGCGCTGGAGCGGCGCATCCTGCTGCACGAGCCCGAAAGCGGCGGCGTGGATAGCGTCACCATGCACGTGCAGACGGATGCCAGCGGCCGAATCGAACACTACACCAGCAAGAAGGGCACGACGAGCTTCGTGCTGCTCGGCTACTGGACCGGCGTGGCCTATGTCGAGCTGTTCGAGCCGTTCAGCGCGGTTGCTGCGAATAGCTGGGTCAGCGAGGGCGTCGACGACGAGGGTCTGGGCCCGAACCAGGTCGCGGAGGTGCTGATGCAGAATACCAACGGCGCGGCCGAGCGGCTGGCTGGCGTGCGCGCGGCGGGGTCCAGTATCAATCGGCGTTTCGACCTGCACGAGGCGGAGTCGGGCGGTGTCGATGCCGTGACCATGATGGTCGAGACCGATGCCGCGAGCACGATCGAGGCCTATGCCGAGGATACCGTGGACGTCGGGTTTTACGTGCTCGGTTACTGGAGCGGGCCGCCCGGCAGTTTTACCGAGCTCGGCGGCAGCAGCGCGCGCTCGACGCCGACCGCGGCCTGGGGAATCAAGGATATATCGAGTCTCGGCGTGCCGGCTAATTCGATCACGCAGTTCGTGCTCAGCAACGATGCCGTGGGCACCGAGAATGTCATGGGCGCGCGCGCCGTCGGTTCGACGCTGGATCGCTTCGTCGACCTGCAGGAAGCCGAGGCCGGCGGCTCCGACCTGGCGACGATGCACGCCCATGTCGATGCCAATACGGAAGTCGAGTGGTACTCGGAGTCGGGTATCTCGGGCGCCTTCTTCTACCCGGTTGGCGCGTGGTTGCTTGCGCCATGATTATTAATGAAAAACAATCGGCTGCCGATATAACACAGGGTAGTTGCGCGAGATGGAATCTGATGAATATGTGCCAGGACGAAGCTGCATGAAAACCGTTCTTCCCCGATTCTTGCATTCGGTGTGGTCCAGCACGCGCTACGATTCGCCCGAGCTGACCCGTTTCGCGCGCAAGAAATCGGTCGAGGAAGCGCGCAGGGGTCTGGTGGCGATGAGCGTTGTGATCATCGGGATCCTGGTGGTCGAAGCCCTGTTCTACGTCAAGTTCGCGCTTGATCCGATGTACCTTTATACCAGCGCGATCCTGGTGCTGTTGTCGCTCAACATGGTTTTCTCCGCGCGCGCGGTCGCCGACCCGCGCGCGCTGCATCTGCTCGGCGTCACGCTGCTGGTGGTCTCGGGCAGCGCTTTCGTGCTGTTGGCGCATTACCAGGGCAATTTCCACCCGATGTTGTTCGCCAGTGTCGCGATGCTGTTCATCGTCGTGCCGATGATGTCCTGGGGTCTCGGTGAAGGGCTCGCGGTGACGTTGCTGATCTACCTGATGTTCACTTTCTCGACCATCGAAGCGCAGTTCGATTTCGCCGATCAGAGCCTGTGGACCCTGCAATTCATCATGCTCGGCGCCGGCGCGGTCAGCCTGTTACTGGTGGCACGCAACGTCGAGCTGCGCAAGCACGATATCGTCGCGCAGCACGACCTCGTGGTGGCGCACGACCGCATTGTCGACCTGTCGAACCGCGATCCGCTGACCGGCGCCTGGAACCGGCGTTATTTCGACCTGAAGTTCGATCGCTATCTCGAGCGTTGTCGCGAAAATCAGAATCAATTCCATTTCATGCTGCTCGACGTCGACGATTTCAAGACGATCAACGACGTTTGCGGGCACGAAAGCGGGGACCATGTGCTGGAGCACATCGGCCAGGCCTTCCATGGCGTGATCGGCGACCACGGCAGCCTGGTGCGCATGGGGGGCGACGAATTCGCGCTGATTTTCGCCGATCTCGAGCCCCGCGTCATCGCGATTCGGGCGCTAAAGAAATTTTGCGAATTAAACGCCGCAAGTAAATGCGACGAGGTGGTCAGGGCCAGCCTCAGTATCGGGGTCGCGAGCGTGCCGCCCGATATCGAGGTTTCCTATCGGCAGCTCTACAAGCAGGCTGACCTCGCGCTTTACCGGGCGAAAAGCCTGAAGGACGCCAACCCGGCGCCGCCGAATATCGTCATCAGCGTGCTGCAGGACCCCAATGACGTGCATATCAGCACCCAGACTTTATGGAACCAGGACGCCAGCGCCGACCAGGCGGGCAGCGGCGCGGCATGAGCGTATTGCACTGAATTCTAAGGAATTCCCCGCATCGGCCGATCTATTTACAAGGTACCGGAACAGGACACTTTATTATGAGCAGCAACTGGAACAAGGTCGCGATCGAGGCGAACCTGATTTCGCTGCCGGACATTTACTGGCGGCTGAAGGAAATCCTGGCGACCCATGATTACTCGCTGCAGGATGTCGCGCAGTTGATCGTTTACGATCCCGGCATGACCGCGCGCCTGTTGCGCATCGTCAACAGTGCCTATTTCGGCTTTGCCGCCAAAATCGATACCGTCAACCACGCGGTTTCGATCCTCGGGGTGCAGCAAATCGAGGATTTGATCCTGGCGACATCTATTGCCGATGCGCTCGGCGATTACGAGTGCGAACACCTCGACATCAAGCAGTTCTGGATGCGCAGCGTTTACCGCGCCATCGCCGCGCGCGATCTGGCTGGTGAATGCAACCTGATGGATGGCGAGCGCATGTTCGTGGCCGGATTGTTGAGCGGTATCGGCCACCTGATCATGTACCAGTCGGTGCCGGTGCTGGCGCAGCAGGCGCAGCGCCTGGCCGACGAATCCGGTAAACCACTGCACCTGGTGGAGCAGGAAGTGATGGGTTTCGACCATGCCCGGGTGGCGGCGATGCTGATGCAGAACTGGCAGTTGCCCGAGAGCCACGTCGCGGTGATCAAGCACCACCTCGAGCTCGACGCCGAGGCCGATTTCTTTCTCGAGGCTGCAATAGTCCACATCGCGGCGTTGATCGGTAACGCCTTCGCCGAAAATAAGCCGCTGGACGAAGTGATGATTCACGCCGATAACCTCGCCTGGGATGCGACCGGGCTCGATACCGGGCATTGCGAAGCTATCGACCGCCTGGTCGGCGAGCAGTTGAACAGCGTCATCAACCTGTTGTTTCCGAAGTTACAGTGCGCCGCGGTGTAGCTTGCCTCGGGTCAAAATGAACGCGAATTTGGTGCAGAACGTCATCCCCGCGCAAGCGGCGGTCCGACGCATCGGAATGTCTCCGGGCTTGCTCGATTTCTTCAATTTTCCCTGGTGCAGGCCGATACAGACCCATAAACCGAGTGTTTTTTCGCGAAACTACCGATGACAATGTTACAGAAATTCAGGCGTAGCGCAGCATCCCCGGGGAAACCGGCGGTGCCGGGCCTGATTGGCCTCGATATTGGCGTCAATCGCATTCACCTGTGCCAGATACGACCGTTGGAACACGGCATGTACTCGATCAATGCCAAGGCTTCGATCGAATACCCGGGCAGTCGGGAGGATCTTCTGACCGACCCGAAACGGCTCAAGGGGTTGCTCAACAATGCCTTGAAACAAAAAAAATTCAGGGGCCGGCGCGTGGTCGCACTGATGCCATGGGAAGACGTCAGGATCATGCTATTGACCTACAAATCGAACGTCAATGACGTCGACAGCGAGGTTGTCAGGATGTTGGCCGGACGCATCGAAGGTTCGATCGACGATTATGTGGTCGACTATGTGCCGGTGCGCTCCAACCCTGGCGATGAAGAGCACATGGTGGTCGCCACGGTGGCCGAAAAACAAAAAGTGACCCGCTTACTGAACGCGTTGATCAGCTGCGGGCTCGAAATCGATTCGCTCGATATAGCGCCGACCGCGCTGCGCCGTATCGTCAGCGCACTTTATACCGGCCACGCCGCGGATAACGTGTTGCTTATCCATTCTTATCACGATGAGTCTTACCTGACGGTCATTTCGGGCCGGCGGTTGCTATTCAACCAGTCGGTGTCATTTGGCGAGGGTATGCTGCTCGAGCGGATTGCCGCTGAACTCGATATCTCGCTCGACTCGGCACGTGCCCTGGTGCTCGATCATGGCCTCGAAAAGCAGCCACTGGCGCGGGCCATTGGCGCCGATGCCAACAGCGATATTTCGGCGACCCTGCTGGAAATCGTAAAACCCTGCTTTCTCGACCTGGTGAATGAAATCAACCGCGTGCTGGTATTCACCGCCGCGGAAACTCACGGCGTGCCGGTCAGCCGCGTCTGCCTGCTCGGCAGCCTGGCCCACTGGCCGGGTGCGCAGCAGGTGCTGATGTCGTTGCTCGATCTCGAACAGCCCGACGGTCAAACCGAATTCAACCAGGTATTCCAGGACGAAAACGAAGACACCAGGATTCCCTGGGAAGGCCTGTTTTCGGATATCTCGATCGCGATGGGGCTGGCGTTGCGGGGGCTGCTCTAGCATGAATGAAATCGATCTGTTTCCCGACGATTTACGCAAACGCATGCTGTTTTTTCGCTGGTTCAAGCTAACCGGCTTCGGCATTTTGCTGCTGACCCTGTTGATGGTCGCAATATTTGTGCTGTTGCGCGAGGCCAATGCCAGAATCGACCAGCAGATTCAGCAGTTTCAGTCGCAGCGCGAAATTACCAACGCCAACCGCCAGCAGCTGGAACAACTCAATCAACAGAAAAAGAACCTGAAGCAGCAGCTGAATTTACTCAGCGGCTTACGTAGCGGCGCCTCGGCCGAACAAATGTTCGTCATGATCGATCGCTCGTTACCTGGCCCCGAAGTCTGGCTGACCAACTGGAAGTTCCGCCGCGCCGGCACCCCGGTCGAGGAAAACCAGCAGGCGGTCAATACGGGTTACTTTATCGTGATTCCTGCCGATAACCAGTCCAGGAAGGAAGAAACCTGGAAAATCGAGACCCATATGAATATTCAAGGGCAGGCCCTGGATCACGTCGCGATGTCGAAATTCGTGCTCAACCTGACGCAGCAGCCGGAAATCGAGAATGTGCGCATCGTCAGTTCGCGCCAGACCGAAGTCAACCGCACCAAGGTGGTTGATTTCAGTCTTGATATTGTCGTTTCGGCCCGCAGGCGGAGCGGCTGATGCAGGATTTTATCGAAAACGCCGAGCCCCGGGTCGTCGCGATGATGCTGGTCGGCATCGTCTTGCTGGTCTCGATTATCGAGGTCACCTACCTGCTGTGGCCACAGTTCAAGATTTTTCGCGAACTGAGTTCGAGTCACCAGCTGCTTGAGCAGGCGGTAACCAGTAACGACAGCCTCAGCAACCAGTTGCAGAAGATCGACGCCGAAGTTCAGGATCTTTCACACCAGTTGCACGGCGATATGGCGCGGCTGCCGGCGAAGCAGATGGAATCCTTTGTCATCGGGCGCCTGCAAAAAGTGTCCTGGGCGACGCAGGTCGAACTGCTCAGCGTGCAGCCGGGCAGCGGCAGCCAGGTGCAGAATTTTCGCGAAAGCCTGTTCGAGGTCAAGCTCAACGCCCGTTACCACGATTTCTTCGAATGGCTGCAAACGGTCAACCACGAGCTCGGCTACATCGTGGTCAAGAAATTCGAAATTCGTCCCGGTGATCGTGATGCCTTAAAGAACCCTGAACTCAGCCTGGTCCTGACGCTGGTTTCCTATCGAATGGTGCAGGAATATGCGTCCTAGACTCAGCGTCATGCTCGTTGTGTTGAGCAGCCTGCCCTGGTTGTCACTGGCGGCGGCGGAGACCAGTATGTTGACGCTGCAAAACAATCCGTTCACCCGGCCCGAGGTGTTAAAACCGAAACCGGCACCGCCGGCGGCACCGGCACCGGTAGTGGTCGTGCCGCCCGAGGAAATTGAACTCGATCTGAGCGCGACCATGGTATCGGATACCGCGCCCATGGCCGTGGTCGATGGCGAATTGCTTGCCATCGGTGACAAGATCGAAGGCATGCAACTGATCGCGGTGATGGAAGGCAAGGCGGTGTTTGCTCGAGGCGGTAAAAAATATTCTTTCGAGATAAAAAAGCAGGGCCAGAGATGAACAGGAATCGAAAGATTTTCCTCTGCCCAGGCTACGCGCCCAATTATAGTCATCCCGATGCGTCGGAGCGCCGCTCAAGCGGGAATCTTGAAATGCTATCCGCGATATCAGGTCATCGTTACGAGATCCCCGCTTGCGCCGGGATAACAGGTCTTTATTTACATCGCCTGCTGCTGTCCTTGCTATTGCTTGTGCTATTAGCTGTGACGCCGACTGTATATGCCGGCAAGATTTCGTTATCGATCCAGGAACTCGATATCCGCGAAGTTATGCAAATGCTATCGCGCGAGCAGCGGATGAACATTTTTGTTGCTGACGGGGTCAGCGGCGACGTATCGGTGAATCTTTATGACATGGATACCGTTCTGGCAATCAACCTGATTGCCGAGTCTGCGGGTTACGTGGTCGAACAACGCGACAACAGTTACTTCGTCATCGAGCGCGGCGATGCCGGCAAGCTGCGCCAGAGCGATCGCCTGGAAGTGCGGGCCTTCAAGGTGCAGTACGCGTCGACCAACGACATCGAGGCCATCCTGCAGGATTACGTCTCCGAATTTGGCAGTATCAAGGCGCTGCAGGATAACGGCCTGCTCCTGGTCGAGGATCTGCCGTCGTTTCTCGATCGCATGGAAGTGCTGCTGGCCGAGATCGACCGCGAGCCCAAGCAAATCATGATCGAAGCCAAGATTCTCGAGATTTCGCTAACCGATAACCAGTCCTACGGACTCGACTGGGCGAAACTGTTCAGCAGTACCGACGGTCTCGGCGCGCTCGGGGTGCAGGGGCTGGCCAACGCGGCCTCGGCCGGCCTGTTCGCGCAGTACACCAACAGCGATGTCGACCTGGTGTTGAACGCGCTCAAGGAACGCGGGCGTCTACGTACGATATCGACGCCGAAATTGCTGGCGATGGAAGGCCTCGAGGCGGAAACCGTGGTCGGTACCGAGATCGGTTATCGCGTTACCACCACCATCAACCAGGTCTCGACCGAGAGCATCGAGTTTCTCGAGTCGGGGATTATTCTCAAGGTCACGCCATCGGTGGATCGCAGTGGTCGCATCATGCTCGATATTTTCCCCGAGGTCAGCTCGGCCAGCGTGTCCGACGACGGTATCCCGTCAAAGGCAACCACGCAGGTCTCGACCCGCATGCTGGTGCCCAACGGCAAGACCGTGTTTCTCGGCGGGTTGATTCGCCACCAGGTCAATAACAGCCGTGAAGGCGTGCCGGGCCTCGGTGACCTGCCGATTATCGGCGGGCTGTTTTCGAACCGCTCGCAGAGTATTAGCAGCACGGAAATCGTGGTTTTGATCACGCCGCGTATCGTCAACTATGCCATGGACGAGCCGGATACCGGCGCCATCCAGCGAGTCGATATCATCAAGCAAATAATCGACGCCGAGCTCGGTAAAAGCGAGGATAAAATGAGCGAGGTCTTCGACGGCCGCGGCTCGGCCGGCAACATCCGCGGTGCCGCTATCAACGACCAGCGATGAGCCGGGCTTGCCCCGTTTGGCGGAGATAGACGAGTATCCAATTCTCAATACCGGCAGCCCCGTCATTGCGGCCCCCGAGCCGCAATCCATTATGAAAGTGGGAAGTTACTTCCCGGGAAGCCCTTTGGGCTTCCCGGCTATCGATTGTGCGGTCTTTAGAATCGGCCCCGGGTCAAGGCCCGGGGCGACGATGGTTAACTGCCCTGCTGCGGCCGCATATCTTTGGGGTCGATGCCGGCCACTGCAACCGGGGTTTTCATCGCGTCGCGGCGGAAAGGCTCGCCCAGTTCCTGGTTGAGCACCACTTCGATGAACGTGGTGACATTGTCTTCCATCTGTTGCTTGACCGCGGTATTCAATGCCTCGGTCAGGCCATCCATGGTCTCCGCCTTGACGCCCTTGACGCCACAGGCATCGGCGACCTGCGCATACTCGACGCCGACGTTGAGCTCGGTGCCAACGAAGTTATCGTCGTACCACAGCGTGGTGTTGCGCTTTTCCGCGCCCCACTGGTAGTTGCGAAAGATGATCATCGTGATCGCCGGCCAGTCGTTACGGCCGCAGGCGGTCATCTCATTCATCGAGATACCGAAGGCGCCGTCACCGGCGAAACCGATCGCGGGTACGTCGGGACGGCCGATCTTGGCGCCGAGGATCGACGGCAGGCCGTAACCACAGGGTCCGAACAGTCCTGGCGCCAGGTACTTACGACCTTCCTCGAAGCTCGGGTAAGCATTGCCGATTGCGCAGTTGTTGCCGATGTCGGACGACACCATCGCGTTCGCGGGCATCGCCTTCATGATCGCCTGCCATGCCTGGCGCGGTGACATGCGCTCGGGATCGCGTTTGCGCGCGCGCTCGTTCCAGGTGATGCCTTCGTCGGTGTCTTCCTCGTAAATCATTTCCGCCAGTTCGCTTGCCCAGTTCGCCTTGGTTTCGGCGATCAGGGTTTTGCGCGCTTCGCGGCCAGCATCACCTGCGCCGTCGCTGAGGTGCGCGAGCAGCTGCTCGGCGACCTGCCTGGCATCGCCGACAATGGCGACGTCGACATTCTTGGTGCGGCCGATGCGACCGGCGTTGATGTCGACCTGGATGATCTTGGCGCCCTTCGGCCAGTAGTCGATACCGTAGCCCGGCAGAGTCGAGAACGGGTTCAGGCGCGTGCCGAGTGCGAGTACGACGTCGGCTTTGGCGATCAATTCCATCCCCGCCTTGGAGCCGTTGTAACCGAGCGGCCCGGCGGACAGCGGGTGTGAGCCCGGGAAAGCGTCGTTGTGCTGGTAGTTGCAGCAAACCGGTGCGTCGAGGCGTTCGGCCAGGGCGACGGAAGCTTCGATGCCGCTCGAGAGTACGACGCCAGCGCCGTTCAGGATGACCGGGAACTCGGCTGTGGACAGCAGCTCTGCCGCCTGGGCAATTGCTTGTTTACCACCCGGTGAGCGCTCGAGCACGATCGGGCGAGGCAGCTCGATATCGATTACCTGGGTCCAGTAATCACGCGGAATGTTAATCTGGGCTGGTGCGGAACCACGCCAGGCGTTTTCGATAACACGGTTCAAAACTTCCGCGATACGGGTCGGGTCACGTACTTCTTCCTGGTAGCAAACGCAGTTTTCGAAGATTTCCATCTGTTTGACTTCCTGGAAGCCGCCCTGCTCGATGGTCTTGTTGGCCGCTTGCGGGGTAACCAGCAGCAGCGGCGTGTGATTCCAGAATGCGGTCATGACCGGGGTCACGAAGTTGGTGATGCCGGGGCCGTTTTGTGCGATCGCCATCGACATCTTGCCGGTGACGCGGGTGTAGCCGTCGGCGCTCATGCCGGCGTTGCATTCGTGCGCGCAATCCCAGAACTTGATGCCCGCGACCGGGAACAGGTCAGAAATCGGCATCATTGCCGAACCGATTATGCCGAAGGCGTGCTCGATGCCGTGCATCTGCAAAACCTTGATGAATGCCTCTTCGGTGGTCATTTTCATTGCGCTATCCTCGTTCTGGGGTCATTTTTTTCAGGGCTGCGTAAAATAAGCCAACCGTCATTTCGTGGTAGTACCAGTTACAACCTATTCTTGATACCAGTAGCGCCGTCATTGCGGCCCCCGAGCCGTAATCGACTGCAAACTTGTCATCCCGCGGCTCGACCACAATCTTTTGTTGCCCCTCGCGATTCCGGCCGCAACTTTTTGTCATCCCGCGGCTCGACCGCGGGATCCAGTTTTGTGGAATTGTGCCTGTTGACCTGGATACCGCGATCAAGTCGCGGTATGACAGGGGTTCGGATAAGTCGCGGTATGACAGGGGTCCGGTCCGGCCGCAACTTTTTGTCATCCCGTGGCTTGACCACGGGATCCAGTTTTGTGGAATTGTGCCTGTTGACCTGGATACCGCGATCAAGTCGCGGTATGACAGGGGTTCGGATAAGCCGCGGTATGACAGGGGTCCGGTCCGGCCGCAACTTTTTGTCATCCCGCGGCTCGACCACGGGATCCAGTTTTGTGGAATTGTGCCTGTTGACCTGGATACCGCGATCAAGTCGCGGTATGACAGGGGTCCGGATAAGTCGCGGTATGACAGGGGTTCGGTCCGGCCGCAACTTTTTGTCATCCCGTGGCTTGACCACGGGATCCAGTTTTGTGGAATTGTGCCTGTTGACCTGGATACCGCGATCAAGTCGCGGTATGACACAGGGGTCCGGATAAGCCGCGGTATGACAGGGGTCCGGTCCGGCCGCAACTTTTTGTCATCCCGTGGCTCGACCACGGGATCCAGTTTTGTGGAATTGTGCCTGTTGACCTGGATACCGCGATCAAGTCGCGGTATGACAGGGGTCCGGATAAGTCGCGGTATGACAGGGGTCCGGATAAGCCGCGGTATGTCAGGGTTGCGGATAAGCCGGCAGCACGACGGGGTTCAAATCATCTCGTGGATCAGGGTGGCGAGTTTTTTGATGCCGGTATCTATCTGGCTGGCTGCGATTGACGAGTAGCCCAGACGAATAAAATTCTGCGGTGGTTTATCCTGCAGAAAACAGATATCGCCGGATTCGATCAGGATGCCCGCGGCGCGCGCCTTTTCCTTGAGCTGGCGCGTGTCGAGCCCGGGCGGTCCCTCGACCCAGTAGGAAGTCCCGCCAAACGACGGAATCCGGGAGGATTCAGGCAGGTAGCGATTGAGCGCCTCGCCCATGACCTGCCAGCGCTCCTTGTAAGTCTGGCTAAGGCGATGGATCAGCGAATCGTGGTGCCCCATCGACAGGAACAGCGCGACGATGCGCTGGTTGTTGGCCGGTGGATGGCGCACCATCAGGCGGCGCAGGGCGCGCGCCTCCCGGATCAGTGGTTTCGAGGCAACCATGTAACCGAGACGCAGCCCGGGTGCCAGGGTTTTCGACAGGCTACCGACATAGATAACCCTTTCGGTGGGGTCGAGGCTTTTCAACGCCGGCGTCGGTTCACCGACAAAGTTGATTTCGCTTTCGTAATCGTCCTCGATAATCAGGAAGTCGTTTATTTCGGCCTGCTGCAGCAAATGTTCGCGCCGCTCCAGCGGCATCGTGACCGTGGTCGGCGACTGGTGACTCGGGGTGGTGTAGATAAACTCGCAGGAATTCAGATCCTTGCCGGGCACCACGCCCCGGTCGTCGACCGCGAGCGGCACCATTTGCGGTGACTTGAGCTCGAAGATATTGCGCGCGTCGGGGTAGCCCGGGTTTTCCATGCCGACGCGGGTGCCTTTTTCGATCAACAGGTCGGCGAGGATGTAGAGCGCCTGCTGCGCTCCCATCGTGATCAGGATTTCATCGCGCGCGGCCCAGACCCCGCGTCGCGGCAGAATGCGCGCCTGAATCTGCTCGATCAACAGCGGGTCGTCGATATCGATGCGGTCGGGCGTGACATCGCGGATGTCACTAACGCTGAGCGCCTGGCGGCAACATTCGCGCCAGTCGGCCACCGGAAACAGATCCGGATCGAGTTGCCCGAACAGGAAGGGGTAGGGGTATTTTTTCCAGTCCAGTGGTTTGACGATATTGCGTTGCTGCGACGGGTGGAACTTGATATGCCGGTTCCAGTCCGGTGGCCGGTGTTCGCCGTCGAGCTTGAGCGGCTCGACGCGCACGCGCCCGTCGAGCATGGTTTTGTCGATGTAGTAACCGCTGCGCTCGCGTGCCACCAGGTAACCCTCGTCGATTAGTTGCTGGTAGGCGAGCACCACGGTATTGCGCGCGATACCGAGATGACGCGCGAGTTCGCGCGACGACGGCAGCGGCACTTCCAGCGGCAGTTTGTCATCCAGAATCGCGCTAACGATCATTTCACGCAGCTGGCGCTGGTAGCTGATTTTGCGGTCCCTGGAGAGGCGGAATAGCTGGTTCCACATCATATTGTCGCTGCGGTTTAGCATTGAAGTTGCGCAGGTGGTCTCATTGATAGGTCTAATCTGGCTCTATTGTATCCTGTTCCTTTCATTTTAGCCTCTCATTCCCCAATCCATTGTGATGGCGGTCTTGACCGCGGAGAGTGCGATGAAACCTGAAAACATTAACGAAATTGTAGGCAGCGACAGGAACCACCTGTGGCATCACCTGGTGCAGCACAAGCCCTGGCAGTCGACCGATCCGATGGTTATCGTCGAGGGCAAGGGCATGCGCGTCAAGGATCATAATGGCCGCGAATACCTCGATGCCGTATCCGGCGGCGTGTGGACCGTGAATGTCGGCTACGGTCGCGAAAGCATCGGCGACGCGGTACGCGACCAGATCGTCAAGATGTGCTACTTCGCCAATTCCGCCGGCAATATCCCGGGCGCGCAGTTCGCCGAAAAGCTGATCGACAAGATGCCGGGCCTGAGCCGCGTTTACTACGCGAATTCGGGTTCCGAGGCCAATGAAAAAGGCTTCAAGCTGGTGCGCCAGCTCGCCGCGATGAAAAACGACGGCAAGAAACACAAGATCATCTACCGCGATCGCGATTACCACGGCACCACGATTACCACGCTGAGCGCGGGTGGCCAGGCGCAGCGCAAGGATCAGTACGGTCCGTTTACCCCCGGGTTTGTCGAGATCCCGCACTGCCTCGCCTACCGCGATCCGCGCGGCGAGGATCCCGATTATGGCGTCCAGGCGGCAAAGGATCTTGAAAAGGTCATTCTTGCCGAAGATCCGGATACCATCGGTTCGGTCTGTCTCGAGCCGATAACCGCCGGCGGTGGCGTCATCGTCCCGCCCGAGGGTTACTGGGAAACCGTGCAGGAAATCTGCACCAGGTACGGCGTGCTGATCCACATCGACGAAGTGGTCTGCGGCATGGGACGCACCGGCAAGTGGTTCGGCTACCAGCACTTCAACGTTAAACCCGACATGGTCACCATGGCCAAGGGTGTCGCCAGCGGTTACGCGGCGATCTCGGTGCTGGCCACCACCGAAGACCTGTTCAACGAGTTCCTCGCCGAACCGAGCGACAAGATGCATTATTTCCGCGACATCAGCACCTTCGGCGGTTGCGCCGGCGGCCCGGCGGCCGCGCTGGAAAATATGCGCATCATCGAGGACGAAAACCTGCTCGATAATGTTGTCAAGATGGGCGACTACTGCATGGATCGGTTGCACGAGCTCAAGGACAAGCATCAGGTCATCGGCGACGTGCGCGGCAAGGGACTTTTTCTCGGCGCCGAACTGGTCAAGGATCGCGCTACGCGCGAGCCGCTCGACGAGAACCTGGTTGCCGGCGTTGCCGCGGACTGCCTCAGGCAGGGCGTCATGATCGGGCGCACCAACCGCAGCCTGCCAAAGTATCAACAACACGCTCTGCCTGAGCCCGGCGCTGATCTGCACCAAGGACGATATCGATGAAATTATCGCCTCGATCGATGTCGCGCTCGGCAATCTTGCAATGTAGGCGGCAACGGGGATAATGCCGTGCCAATGAAGCACGGTATTATCTTCTTATTGGCACTCGGCGCCGGTCTTTTCATGACGCCAGGCGGTGCCGCAGGACACAAGCCAACGGAAATTTCCGTTGGCTATTTTTTGCAATGGCCAACCCCCGCGCAGTTTGCCCAGGCCAAAAAGACCTTCGACTCCGCCCTCGGCCTTAAGGTCAACTGGGTACCCTTCGCCAGCGGT
Source organism: uncultured Gammaproteobacteria bacterium (assembly GCA_963768295.1). Lineage (GTDB taxonomy): Bacteria > Pseudomonadota > Gammaproteobacteria. The sequence goes on from CAVYHN010000031.1 coordinate 36,027, forward strand.
AATGACATGAATGCAGCGCTGGCCGAGAACCGGCTGCAGATCGCCTTCGCGCAGGGTCACGTGCCTTTCCTGGTCGGCGTTAGCCAGGGCCTCGATCTAACCATGATTGGTATCGCCGTCGGTTATCCCGATAGCGACAACTGCATCCTGGCTGACAATGCCGGTATCACCCGCGACAACGCGAGCCTGCTCGAAGGCAACAAGGTCGCGGTTGAGGTCGGCAGCGTCAGTCACTACCGCCTGCTCAAGCTACTGGAGCATCTCGAGGTCGATCAATCCCGGGTCGAAATAGTCGCAACCGCCGACGGTACCGCGACCGCCAAAGCGCTGCAGCAGGGCGAGGTGGTTATGGCCTGCGCGTCCGGCGGGGCATTGCGCGCCATATCGACGCTCGGAAAACCGTTGCTGAGCGGCGCCGAGCTGGAAGCCATCGGACTCAGGTTGTTCGATAGCGTTACCGTATCCACCGCTTTCATGAATGAACATTCCGAGATCGTGCAGGCGTTCATGGACGTTGTCGAGGCCACCAACAAGCAGTGGAGAAAAAATCCCGATCCGATGCGAGCGGCGATAGCCCGCGCCGCGCAGATGGGCCAGGATGGCGCCAGCCGCAGGCTCGAAGATTTCAGATTTCCGACCGCGGAGCAACAGAAATCGGAATCCTGGATGGGCGTCGTGGTGCCGACCTACAGCAAGAGCCTGGCCGACTTTTTCGTGGCCCAGGGACAGCTCGGCGAGGCGCTGGATAACTATGATCGTTTTATAACCACCCGTTTTTGCGATGACTGCCGCTGCGCGGCGGCCATGGCCGATTTTATCCCTGCCAGACTGATTGCCGGGAATGGCCGCCTTGCTAATTTCCGATATCGTCGAAAATCTGAATGCCGATGGTTTCCTGTTCGTCGATTCCGCGCAGGCCATCGATCTGTTGTCGGCACAGGCGCAGGTGCCAATCGGTGACGATCAGGGATTCCTCGATAGCTGGAATCATCTCGAGCAGGATCAGTACATGGCCGATGGCGGCAAGTATCGCAAGCGTCGACATGCGGTCTACGCGATCCAGTACGCGGGGGAGCAGGCGCAGTTGATGCCGTATCAACCGCACTACCAGACCGTCGACTACAATCCGCTGAACGGCGGAGTCGCACGCTACTTCGCACCGATACTCGACGACCTGCATCACAGCCCGACGCTGGCGGCGCTGCTCGAATTCGGCAATTCGGTGTTCAGCCAGATCTCGGGCAAGCACCAGTGGCATATCGAACTGCACCAGTTCCGCATCGAAGCGCGCGACGGCCAGCTCGGCAAGCCGACGCCGGAAGGGATGCATCGCGATGGTGTCGATTTTGTCATCGTGGTAATGATCAAGCGGGTCAACATCGACAGTGGTGCGACCACGATATTTGACCTCGACAACAAGCTGGTTGGTGAATTCATGCTGCGCGAGGCCTTCGACATGGTGCTGGTCAATGACCGCCGCGTGTATCACGGCGTAACCCCGATCAACCAGCTCGACCCGGAGGTCGAAGCCTTTCGTGACGTGCTCGTCATCACCTTCAAAACGCCGGACAACCTTTGAGAATTGCCGCCTGGCTTTTCGCAGGTCTCTTTTACGACTACTGGCGCTGTGCTAAATTGATCCGCCAGTATCAAGCTTCGAATACTCTTGACTGAATATCTGACCACAAAAGAACTCGCCGCGTTGCTGCGTATCAAAGAGCGCAAGGTTTACGCTCTGGTGGCGTCAGGCGCGGTGCCCTGCACGCGTGCCACCGGCAAGCTGTTGTTCCCACGCAGGGCGGTCGATGCATGGCTGGCGCGCAACGAGTCGCCCGGCGCCGTTGCGATAGCGCGACCGCTGGTTTTCGTCGGTAGCCACGATCCGCTGCTCGAATGGACATTGCGAGCGTCCGAGTGCGGGCTGGCCAGTTTTTTTGAGAGCAGTCTCGATGGCCTCGAACGCTTCGCCGCGGCGGAGGGCATTGCCGCCGGGATGCATATATACGATGCCGAGAGCGATAGCTGGAACTCTGCCGCCGTCGAGGCACGCTGCGCGCCCGCCCGCGCCGTCCTGGTCGAGTGGGCAAAACGCACGCGCGGTATCATCCTGCGGCCGGATGCGGCGGACAGGTTCAATAGCCTGGCCGATCTGGCCGGAAAAACGATCGTCCCGCGTCAGCCCGGCGCCGGCAGCCAGATCCTGCTGGAGTCTTTATTGCAGCGGCAGGGTATTGATCCGAGCCAGATGAAATGGGCTCCACCCGCACGCAGCGAGGTCGATGCGGTAATCGAAATCGTCGAGGGGCGCGCGGATGCAACCTTTGGTCTCGCCATGCTGGCCAGCCAGTATCGGCTCGGTTTCGAGCCAATCGTCGATGAATGCTACGACCTACTGGTGGAAAGGCGCGCCTGGTTCGAGCCGGCCTGGCAAGCGCTGCTCGTTTTTTGCCGGACTGCGGAATTCCACGCTCACGCCCGGCAGCTGTCCGGCTACAACATCGAAAACCAGTTCCAGGTGCGCTACAACTGCGCAGGCTAGTTCGCGTTCGGGAAAAACAGCTGTTGTCCGGCTAGCTGATAACTGGCGATCGCGGCCTGGCCCTTCGCCGACAGCATCCAGTCGACAAATTTTTGCGCCGCCTCGCTCTTAACCTGAGCACACTTGTTCGGGTTGATCGCGATGATGCCATACTGGTTGAACAGCATGTCGTCACCCTCGACCAGGATCTCGAAATCCTGCTTGTTGCCGAAGCTGATCCAGGTTGCCCGGTCGGTCATGGCGTAGGCCCCGCTGCCGACTGCGGCGTTAAGCGTGGCGCCCATGCCGGAGCCGGTTTCGAGATACCAGCGGCCGCTTTGTTGCCTGGGGTCCAGGCCGGCCTTCCGCCACAAGGCCTTTTCTTTCTTATGAGTGCCCGAATTATCGCCGCGTGAGGCAAACTTCGCCTGGCTGGCGGCAATTTTGGTTAACGCGGCGATGGCCGACCTGCCGCCGGCGATGCTGGCCGAATCGGATGGCGGTCCAACGAAGATGAAATCGTTGTACATGAGGTCCCGGCGGTTGAGGCCGAAGCCCTCGGCCACGAATTTTTCTTCGGCCGGCTTTGCATGCACCAGCAGCACGTCAGCGTCGCAGTTTTTTGCATTTTTTATCGCCTGTCCGGTTCCCACCGCGACCACGTTGACGGTGATACCCGTATCATTTTTAAACGTCGGTAACAGGTAGTCATAGAGGCCGGAGTTTGCCGTCGAAGTCGTCGACTGGACGAGAATCGAAGTTTCGGCTGACCTGGCCGGGTTCATACCCGATAGTGCGAGTACGGTGAGCAAAAGAATGGCTTCAAGCCTGGTTTTCATAATGTGTTTCCAGGAGGTGATTAAAATAATTCAGGTTTAAACAACTATCCTTCCATCGAGGTAGGCCCGGGCTTCCGGGCTCGTGGGAGAATCGAAAAAACTGGCGGCTGGCCGGTGTTCGAGGATTCGGCCCCGGTGCATGAATATGACGTCGTCGGCCAGGCGGCGTGCCTGACCGATATCGTGCGTCACCAGGATAATTTTTACGCCGTGCGCGCGCGTATCGTGTAACAGGTTTTCGATTTGCAGCGTGGAAGCCGAATCGATGCTGGCGCAGGGTTCGTCCAGTAGCAGGACCTCGGGGTCCGTGGCGAGCGCTCGCGCCAGCGCCAGTTTTTGCTGCTCGCCGCCCGAAAGCAGGCGCGCAGGCTGATCTCGCTGCCGCTCCAGGCCTGCCTGGCGCAGTACCTCGTCGCGCCGTTGCTTGTATTGACCACCCATCGGTTTTAAGACGAAATCAATGTTCGCCGCTACCGAGCGACGCATCAGCACAGGCTTTTGAAATACCAGCGCCTGGCGCCGCCGCAGCACTTCGTCCATAGGCGAGCCATTCCAGTGCACGGCGCCGCTCTCCGCTTCGAGTAGCCCGTGAACAATGCGCAGTAAAAGACTTTTGCCCGCGCCGTTAGCGCCCATGATCACGCTGATACCCGGATTTTCGACGCGCAGATCGATGTTATCCAACAGCGTTTCCTGGCCTACCTGATAACTGAGCGAACTGACCTCGAGCGGCAACAGCGATGTGGTTCTGGCGGATGGCATGGGTGTCGAGGCGTCAGGCATAGGACAGGCGTCTGGCGCTCGCGCGCAGGCTGTAAACCGCGGCATTGACCGATAACGCCAGGATCAGCAGCACGAAACCGAGCGCCAGCGCCAGCGCGAGGTTGCCCTTGGAAGTTTCGAGCGCAATTGCGGTGGTCATTACGCGGGTAAGGTGATCGATGTTGCCACCGACAATGATCACGGCGCCGACCTCGGCGATCGCCCGGCCGAAACCCGCCAGGGTAACCGTCAGCAAGCTGTAGCGCGAATCCCAGATGAGCGCCGTCATCACCCGCCGCGTCGGAATGCACAACGAGCGGAACTGCTCGTCATACTCCTGGTGCATGTCTTCCATAACCTGGCGCGACAGGGCGGCGATAATAGGGGTAACCAGAATCGTTTGCGCAATGATCATTGCCATTGGGGTATACAGCAGGTTCATCCAGCCCAGCGGTCCGGCACGTGACAGCGCCATGTAAACCAGCAGGCCCACGACAACCGGCGGCAACCCCATCAGGGCATTCATTAAAACCGCGATTGCCTGCCGGCCGGGAAAAGACAATACCGCCGTCAACGCGCCCAGCGGAAATCCGATCAGCGCCGCAAGCAATACCGCGGATAAGCTGACGCGTAGCGAAAGCACGATGATTTCGCCCAGATCGGGATCGAAGCCGAGTATCAGTGAAGCCGCCAGGCCGAAGGCTTCTGAGAAATCTTGCATGTGTTTATTATGTCTTTAACTGCAATAATTACAACATATTAGGAATTATAGTAAATTTTGCAATAGATCGGTTGAAATCAGTCGGCTTCGTGATCCGAGGTCGACGCCGTGAATGCAGCCTGCAAATGGATGTCGTTTATTTGTAAGCAGCGGGCGAAGTCCAGGTATATGGTTCGCTTCCTTTTGTGTTTTTGAGTCGCGGCCATATAATTCGACGGCTCGTTATAGATAACCAGTAAACCGGGGTTAATCGTGGAAAGAGAAGCAATGAATTTTGATGTGGTCATCGTCGGCGCCGGGCCGTCGGGACTGACCATGGGCATCCGCCTCGCGCAGCTGGCGCAGGAACAGGAACGCGAACTGACGATCTGTATCCTCGAAAAGGGTGCCGAGGTCGGTGCGCATATTTTATCCGGCGCGGTGGTCGAGACAGGCACGCTCAGCGAATTGATTCCCGACTGGAAGGAAAAGGGTGCGCCGCTCAACGTGCCGGTGAAATCAGACGCCTTCAAGTTTCTGACCAAAAACGCCGCGATTCCGATGCCGACCCCGCCGCAGATGCACAACGAGGGTAACTATATTATCAGCCTCGGCAACTTTTGCCGCTGGCTCGCGGAACAGGCCGAAGAGCTGGGGGTTGAAATCTTCCCGGGTTTTGCCGCGGCCGAAGTGCTGTACGACGACAGCGGCGCGGTGCGCGGTGTCGCGACCGGCGATATGGGCATCGGCAAGGACGGCGAGCCTACCGACAACTTCGAGCCGGGCGTCGAATTAATCGGTCGCCAGACCATTTTTGCCGAGGGCTGCCGCGGTTCGCTGAGCGGCGATTTGATGCGGACATTCAACCTGCGCGACGGCGTCGAGCCGCAAACCTACGGCATCGGCATCAAGGAAATCTGGGAAGTCAGACCCGAGGTGCACGACGAGGGCGCAACGCTGCACACCATCGGCTGGCCGCTGACGTCGGATACCTATGGCGGATCCTTCCTCTACCACAGTGAAAATAACCAGGTCGCGGTCGGCTTCGTTATCGGACTGGACTATAAAAATCCGCACCTGAGCCCGTTCGAAGAGTTTCAGCGGTTCAAGAACCATCCCAGTATCCGGCCGATCTTCGAGGGCGGCACCCGCGTTTCCTATGGTGCGCGCGCGATTTCCGAGGGCGGGCTGCAGTCGATTCCGAAACTGACCTTTCCCGGCGGCCTGCTGATCGGCGATACCGCCGGTTTTCTCAACGTGCCGAAAATCAAGGGTACCCATACCTCGATGAAATCGGCGATGCTCGCCGCCGAAGCCGTGTTCGAGCTGTTGCCGGCGGAATACGACGAAGAAAATCCGGGCCCGGCGCTCGAAGCCAGCGCCTATCCCGAAAGCCTGAAAAAATCCTGGCTGTGGCAGGAGCTGCACAAGGTGCGCAATATTCGTCCCGGATTCCAGAAGGGCCTGTGGCTGGGACTGTTCAACGCCGCGCTCGAGTCTTATGTGTTTCGCGGCAAGGCGCCCTGGACCATGGGGCATCATGCCGACCACGAGCAAATCGGCAACAAGAACGACTATGCCAGAATCGATTACCCGAAACCCGATGGCGAGGTCAGCTTCGATCGATCTTCGTCGGTTTACCTGTCGGGTACTTACCACGACGATAATCAGCCGGCGCATCTGCGCCTGCGCGATGACAGCGTGCCGATCGCGCTGAACCTGGAAAAATACGATGCGCCCGAGCAGCGCTACTGCCCGGCCGGGGTGTACGAGATTGTCGAGGTCGAGGGTAATCCGGCGCTGCAGATCAATGCGCAAAACTGCGTGCACTGCAAAACCTGCGATATCAAGGATCCGAGCCAGAATATCCACTGGACCGTGCCCGAGGGCGGCGGCGGACCGACCTATCCCAACATGTGACGACCCGGACGCGCCTGCGGCGCGATCCGGGATCTTGCAATGACTGACGTGGTGATGTTCCAGCGATAAAGGCACGGGGGCGAAAATCTGCAAACAGGCAGAATCCCTTCGTTAAAAAGAGGAGCAAGTCATCCTGGATGAGCCGGCGGCTCGACCGATACGTCGGACCGCCGAGATTCTGTATTGGTTAGTGGTGATACTCTTGCGATAAAATCACGGCAGGCGAGAATCTGCAAACAGGTAGAAATCACTCGCCGAAAAGACGAGCGAGTCATCCTGCCACACGGCACCTATATGGGCCGAGCTATCAGCGATTTCACGACGTCGGCAAGTTGTAAGATCCCGCTTTTCGAGGCGATCCGGCGTTGCGGGATGAGCATAAATGGCTGGGATCCAGAACGCCCATAAAAAAAGGGAACAGACCCGGTTAAAAGTCTGTTCCCTCTAAATTTGCTCTCTTTGGGAGAGAACAATGCCACATGTAATTATAGAGTACTCTGAAGATGTTGCAGGGCAAATCGAAGTCGACGACCTCGTCGGCGCGGCGCACGACGCCACGATGAGCTCGGGATTGTTTCCGGAATACGATATCAAGACCCGCGCGACGGCCTATCGACACCACCGTACCGGACAGACACGAGACGCGTTTGTGCATGTCGCGGTGCACCTGCTGGACGGTCGCAGCGACCAGCAGAAATGCAATCTCAGCGAGGCCATTCTCGCCAGAATCGAGCCACTATTGCCAGAAGTGACGAGCGTCGGCGTCGAAATCGTCGATATCCACCGCGCCAGCTACCGCAAGCGCGTGCTGGGCTAGCCTGCATCCCGCGGCTTGGGACGGGGTTCGGACATCCCGCTGCGCCCCGGCCACGGTATTCAGTACACTCTGTCATACCGCGGCTTGACCCGATGCGTCGGACCGGCGGTATCCAGTTTACGGGGATTGTCTAATAAACCTGGATCCCGCGGTCAAGCCGCGGGATGACAGTTTCGGGGAGAGCCGCGGGATGACAGTTTCAGGGAGAGCCGCGGGATGACATTTTCGGGGAGAGCCGCGGGATGACAGTTTCGGGGAGAGCCGCGGGATGACAGTTTCGGGGAGAGCCGCGGGATGACAGTTTCGGGGAGAGCCGCGGGATGACAGTTTCGGGGAGAGCCGCGGGATGACAGTTTCGGGGAGAGCCGCGGGATGACAGTTTCGGGGGAGAGCCGCGGGATGACAGTTTCGGGGGAGAGCCGCGGGATGACAGTTTCGGGGAGAGCCGCGGGATGGCAAAATGACGTCATGCCGGCGCGGGTCTCGAACTAACCACTACCCGGGGAAGAGTAAGACGCGCGCCTCGGCGGGATCGAAGTCGCGCAGGTAAAGCAGTAGTTTCCTGGAGGGCTCGACATCGACGCTGAGGTATTCATTGTCGGGCTCGAGCTCGATCTGGTGCGCGTTGATACAGAGGCTGGTGCACAGGCGCATGCAGATAAAATCGAACACCAGGTCTCGCTCGACCGGCCGCAGCGGCATTTCGGACTGATATCCGCGCAGCAGGCTGGCCGCCTTCGCCAGCGGATCGTCCTGTTCCAGCATCACGTAGGTCGCCGCGATGACGGGTTCGATCACGAGCCAGCTTTCGATCATGTCACCGAAATCGATGATGGAGACCACTTTCAGGCCCGTCTCGTCCACCAGCACGTTGGCGCGGTTGGCATCGTTATGGATTACGCAGCGACGCAGTTCCGTCAGCCGCGGCAGTACGCGCGCGCGATAGCCGGATTCGAAATGCTCGATCAGGTCGAGCCGGCTGAGGTCTTTGACCAGGGGCTTGAATGATTCGAGCACGTCGAGCGCGTTATCCATCCGCCAGTGCAACGGTCGTTCCAGCGCGGGATGCGAAAACGATGCCAGCGCGTGGTCGAGTTTCGCCAGGTGCTGACCCAGGTCCGTCAGCAGGACCGGGCTCAGGCTACCGACATCGGCCAGCATGCGGCCTTCGATAAACGGCAGCGCGCGGCAGGCATGTTCGGTGCCGTTTTTACTGCGCAGCATTTCGATCGACTTGCCGTTCACCGAGGTCAGCGCGGTCGCGATCTGCGGTAACACCTGCGCCGCGGCCAATCGCTGAAACACCTGGTGCTGGCATTCGAGCATGGCGGGCGATTCCTGCGCGTTGGCAATCTTGAAAACGTGGCGCTGATCCTTGTCGCCGATCAGGAAGTTCAGGTCGCGCTCGCCGTCGAGCGGTTTTATCGGGCCCGTGAGTGCGAACAGCCGCTGCGCAATTTCGCTGGCTTCGTCCAGGTCAAATTCTGGCAGCAGGCAACTATCGGACATTATTAAATTTCACTCGGAGTAAAACTTGAACTCATTGGTTCGATATCGGGCATGTTATTAGCTTTTACTCTGAGTAAAAGTTATCGGCAGGGGTATTGTAGCGATGTCGCAATTGATTAACTAGCGGTCGTGGACTGAAGCTGGCGGTGAATATATAGTCCGCGAAAATACGGGAGTTATCGATGTCTCTGCGCCTCGGGATCGACACCGGCGGTACGTTTACCGATGCGGTGCTGGTCGACGACAACAAACATATTATCTATGCCGAAAAGAGCCTGACCACGCGTTATGACTTGAGCCTGGGTATTGGCGACGTGATCGCAAAACTGCCGGCCGAATCGCTCGCCGAAGTCAGCATGGTTTCGTTATCGACCACGCTGACGACGAACTCGGTGGTCGAAGACCTCGGCGCGCCGGTCTGCGTGCTGCTGCCGGGCTACAGCTCCGAGCAGGTCAAGCAAAGCGGGTTGCTCGAGATTCTGCCGGCACAGTTCGTCGTCCGCCTGGAGGGCGGTTACGATGCGGTCGGCCGTGAGCATCGGCCGCTGGACGAGGCCGCCGGGCAGGAGGCAATCGAAAAACTCAAAGACCAGGTGTCGGCGTTTGCGATTTCCAGCATGTTCGGCACGCGTAACTCCAGCCACGAAAATCGCCTCAAGCAACTGGTTACCGATCTCACCGGCATGCCGGTCATCTGCGGCCACGAACTGGCCTCGAGCCTCGGCGCGCCGCGGCGCGCACTGACGGCGGCGCTGAATGCGCGCATGGTGCCGCCGATCAAGGAATTGATCACCTCGGTGCAAAAAATCCTGAGCCGCCACCAAATCGACGCGCCGCTGATGCTGGTCAAGGGTGACGGCTCGCTGGCGAGCCTGGAAAACGCGATCGAAAAGCCGATCGGAACCGTGCTCTCCGGGCCCGCGGCCAGCGTCATCGGCGCCTGCCAGTTATCCGGTCTGGAAAACGCGATCGTCGCCGACATGGGCGGCACCACCACCGATATCGCCATCGTCAGCAACGGTCAGCCCGAGCTCAGCGCCGATGGCGCCAACATCGGCGACTGGAAGCCGATGGTGGAAGCGGTGCGGGTCAATTCAATCGGGCTCGGCGGCGACAGCGAGGTTCGTTTCGGCGGGCACAAGGGATTATCGGTCGGCCCGCGCCGCGTGGTGCCAACCAGCCTGTTGGCGCACCTCTACCCGGAAGTGATTCCAAAACTCGAAGCCCAGCTCGAAGGCATGGCCAGCGCGCGCAGCAATCGTTTTGTGATGCGCCTGGAAAACAACAAGGCCCTGTTGCAACAGTTAAACGCGGTCGAGCTCGAAGCCTGGGAGGCGCTCTCCGATAAACCCATCGAGCTCGATGCCATCGTGCAGGAAAATCGCGCCTACGCACGCGCGCTGGCCAAGCTGAAACGGCTCGGGCTCGCTATTTACAGCGGCTTCACGCCAACGGATGCGGTCCACGTGCTCGGCATCAACTCGCACTGGAACCGGCATGCGGCGGAACTGTCGGCGCGCATCTGGATGCGGCAGATGCGCTTTCTTTACGGTTACGGCAAGTGGGATAGCGACGATATCGAAACCGCCTGCCGCCAGGTCTACGATCTGGTGACCGTCTCCATCCGGCGGTTGCTGGTCGAAGTCGGCCTTAACGAGTTCGATCTCACCGCCAAATCGAGCAAAACCAGCGGCATCGTCGACACCATCACCCGCATGGTGATCGGCAGCCATGAAAACCAGGGACGCAAGCCCCTGTTCAACCTGGATTTTGCCAGCGAATATCCGATTGTCGCGGTCGGCGCGCCGGCCGCGAGCTACTACCCGGATGTCGCCGCTAGCATGTTTATCGGTCTGCACTTGCCCGAGCATGGCGATGTCGCCAATGCCTTCGGCGCCGTTATGGGCAGCGTGATACAGCGCGCACAGGTCACCGTGACGCAGCCCCAGCACGGCATCTTTCGCCTGTTCCACGAGGATCAACCGAAAAACTTCGAATCGCTCGATGCCGCCAAACAGGAGGCCCGTGAAATCGTCGTCCGCATCGCGCAGCAAAAGGCCCTCGACGCCGGCGCTATCGATCCCGTCGTAACGCTGGAATATGACGAAGTGCACGTCAAGGACGAGGTCGATGGCGAACTGTTCCTGGAATCGACCGTAATCGCGACCGCGATAGGCCCGGCCTCTAACTGGCGCTCGGAATCACCGGCGTGAAGCTGGCCAGGCGGCTGCGCGATTATGGCCTGTACCTGCGCGGCAGCACCCGCCTCGATCCACAGGAACTTGAAGACTACGGGTTTGCAGCGGAACGGCCGGCAATCGTACTGGTCGGTAACATCGGTTCGAGCTATTGGCCGGTATTTAGCGAGTCGGCTGAATATCTCGATGGTGCGGCGCATCCGCTGGATCGCTGGAGCCGAAGGATTGCCGAAACCCTCGCTGTCGAATTTTCGCTGGCGCCGGTCTACCCCTTCGAAGGCCCGCCCTTCTATCCGTTCCAGCAGTGGGCGCAACGCGCTGAAACGCTCGAGCAATCGCCTGTCGGCGTCATGATGCATCCCGAGTACGGACTCTGGCATTCCTATCGCTTTGCCCTGCTCGGTGCCGAATTCGAGGCCGACCAGACCCCGGCAACGGCCGCTTCTCCCTGTGTCGATTGTGCCGCTAAACCCTGCCTGCAGCGTTGCCCGGTAGCTGCGTTCGATGAAACCGGCTACGACGTTGAGCGCTGCGCCAGCTATCTGCAACAAACCCCGCTGGCCGAATGCCATGCCCTCGGCTGCCTGGCGCGCTATGCCTGCCCGGTAGCGCCCGAACTGCGCTATATCCCGGCACAGGGGCGATTTCATCTGCAGGCTTTTCTCGATGGCCGCAGATGAATTAAAAAAGTGGTGTATTGCATATTATTGTTTTTGGATACTCATCTATACTTACTAGGTTAAACAACTAATAAACGATGCGGAAAAAGATAGCGGACTGAGCGGTCTGCGAGGTATTACTGTTCCATATGGCAAAACTCGGAAACATTTTATTCGGCAGGACTCTCAACCAGTTCCTCGAGTGCGATGACCTCGCCAGCAAGAAGGGATTGTCGCTGGTCGAGAAATTGAAAGAATCGGTGCGCGATAATCTCGACAAAGTGCTGACGACTATCACGCAGGTGGAAGACCCGCATCGGGAAGCGCTGAAAAACATTTGCCGAGAATCGATCGAAGGCTTCTCGGAAGACTATTTTCTCGACGTGTTGTCACACGATCAAACATCATTTCGCGTCGCCGCCAGCGATATCCTGTCGCATACCGCGGCAGTCGATACCGCCAAGCTGCTCCAGCGACTGCATGAACCCGGCGCCTCCCCCTACGAAGTAATCGAGGTGCTCGAATCACAGAAGCAGCATTTAAAGCCGGAAGATGTCATCAATCATTCGATCAAGCTGGAAGCCGATTACGCGATACGCCTGCTGAAACTGCTGGAAGGCAACGAGCAGCCGGTCGACCTGTCCAAACTCAGTTTTCAGTTGAACAAGATCGAGAGCCCCGAATTCAAGATTAACCTGTTGAATTATTTTGGCAGCGTCAACCAGCCGAAAATCCCGCTGATCGTGGCGCGGTTCCTCGACGATACCAACAAGGTGGTCGTACTCGAGGGGTTGAAAACCCTGGATCGGCTAAAAATCGATTTCGACGTTTCGGTGTTGTTGCCCTACACCGAGAGCATGACGGGCCCGGAACTCGAGTATGTGCTCAAGATCATCGCCAAGCAGGCCGATGCCGACCTGGTGCCGCACCTGTCGGCCTACCTGACGTCGAAATCGGTCGAATTGAACGAATTCTTTGCGCGTATTGTCGTGGTTAACGCCGATGCGGGCAGTTTCGAAAAGTTCCTCAAGCGCCTGATGATCGAGGACGACTGGACCCAGCAGCAGGCGATTGCCTGTGTGCAAAAGTTTTCCGACGAGAACTTATCGGAAGTCGCGCGCGAATTGACCGGCCATGACCAGGAGTTTATCCGCAATACCGCGCAGGCGCTGGTGATGAACCTGATCGGCGACGAGGATCTCGGCAAAATCGAGGAGTTCGCGCTCAGCGATAACTGGCAGGTACGCGAGCGCGCCGTGCAGTCGCTGGCCAAGTCTTCGAATCGCAGGGCTATCCCGATTCTGAAGAAAATGGTCGACGCCTGGCCGGACGATTTCCCTTTGGCGTTGCGCGCGGTCAAGCAGCTTGGCTTTGGCAAGGGCCTCGAAATTGCCTTCGAGGGGCTCAAGAATCCGCAGGCCAATGTGCAGCGTGCTTCGCTGGAAGCGATCGAGGCGGTTACCACTGAAAAACACGCCGCCAACGTGCGCGACAATATACTGTGGAGCCTGCCGGTGTTGACCACCGAAATGCGCGAATTTGCCAAGATGCTGATGTCGCAGATCACCCGCGATTTCGAGCTGCCCGATATTCAGATCGACGAAAACTCCAACACCAGCACCGGCGTGGTCGATCTGCCGTTGTTCGATGCCACCGGCTCACTCAGGCCGGTGGAGAACATTTCCCTGCTGGACGCGCTCAGACCCGGCGAGGTGTGGATGGACCGTTATCAAATCAAGGAAGAAATTGGCCGGGGCGCGATGGGCCGGGTCATGCTCGTCGAAGACGACATGGTCGACGAGTCTTTGATACTCAAGTTCATGCTGCCTGAGCTTACCCTCGACCAGGATTCCACCGAGCGGTTCAAGCGTGAAGTCAAGTACGCGCGCAAGATAAGCCATCGCAATGTGATACGCGTGCACGATATCTTGCTCAAGGACGGGGTTTGCGCGATATCGATGGAATATTTCCTGAGCCGCGGGCTCGAGGCGGTGCTGAAAGAGGTCAAGTGCTTCGAGACCCTGGACGGACTCAAGATTCTGTACCAGATTGCGAGTGGTATGGCGGCAGCGCACGAAGAGGCGGTGATTCACCGTGATCTGAAACCCAGTAACATCCTGATTGACGATAAATGGCAGGTAAAGATCGTGGATTTTGGCATCGCCTCGGCCGGCACTGCATCGGATGCCACGTTGACTCAAACGGGATCGATTATCGGCAGCCCGGCCTACCTTGCGCCCGAGCGTGCCGAAGGCCTTGATGCCGACGAGCGCAGCGATATCTACTCGCTCGGGGTTATCGCGTACTACATGTTCAGCGGTAAACTACCTTATATCGGCAAACCGATGGAAGTGCTGGCAATGCATCGCGACGGTAATGCGCCGCCGATCGTCAAGATAAAGGAAGGCGCCGCGCCGGAGGTTTCCCGTCTGATTGTGAAAATGATGGCGGTCGATCCGACGGCCCGTCCGCAGACCATGGGCGTGGTGCGCGACGAGGTCAAGGAACTGGTCGATTTATTTACCCTGCCGGAAAAAATTTCCTGAGGGCCATCGGCCCCGGCTGATCCCCTGCCCACCCCAGATGACCTTAAACCGGGCCATCTCGACGCTGCGTCGAACACGAAAGATTTTGCCCGACTGCAGGCTTCCTGGGTCCCGGCGGGACTTGCGCCGGCGGCATGATTTGCAGATCCCGGGTCGGCGGCCGGGATGGCGACTTCGAGTCGATTACTCTTGCGGCAACGCAAGTTAGCTTTTGCCAGAGCGGTGAGAGCCAGGCGACTAGTCCCTTGACTGCACCGCCGTGAGTGCGATCAGGTGGTAGACATCATCGGTACTGCAGCCGCGCGACAGGTCGTTCGCCGGCCGCTTGAGTCCCTGCAGAATCGGGCCAATTGCGGTTCCTCCGCCGAAGCGCTGGGCCAGTTTGTAGCCGATGTTGCCGGCGTCGAGGTTGGGAAAAATCAGCACGTTGGCGCGCCCCTCGACGCGTGAATCGCTAATCTTGCGCGCCGCGATTGCCGGTACGATCGCGGCGTCCAGCTGCACTTCACCTTCTACCGCCGTCCCCGGCATTTGCTGGCGCGCGAGCTCGGTCGCCTGGCGTACCTTATCCACCAGCGGATGACTGGCGCTGCCGTCGGTGGAAAAGGAGAGCATGGCCACGCGCGGTTCAGCGTCGAGCAGCTGGCGTGCCGAATTCGCCGTCGCCAGCGCGATTTCCGCCAACTGCTCGGCGTCGGGATCGACGACCAGGCCGCAGTCGGCAAACACCATGGCCTGCTTCGGATTATGGTGTTCGGCTTCAAACAGCATCAACATGAAACTCGATACCGATTTGAAACCGGGCTTCATGCCGACGATCTGCAGCGCCGAGCGCACGCGGTCGCCGGTGGTATACAGGGCACCCGCGATGGCGCCATCGGCGTCGTTGGCCTGCAGCATCAGGTCGGCGAAACAAAGCGGGTCAAGCGTCTGCTGCAGCGCCTGCTCCAGGGTCATGCCCTTGTGCTGGCGCAACCGCCACAATGCCTCACTATACCTTTGGTGATATTGTGAAGCGCTCGGGTCTTCGATTCTAATATCGGTCAAATCATACCCCGATGCTGCGGCCTGTTGCAGGATTGCGCTGTTGTTGCCGACGAGTATGCAATTGGCGATGCCGTCATCGCGTGCGCGCGCCGCCGCGGCGATAACGCGCGTGTCGGCGCCCTCGGCAAGGACGATGCTTTGCCGGTGTTCGCGGGCTTTTTGCAGGATAGAATCTAGGAATTGCATGAGCGGGATCGAAAAATCGGATAACCAGGGACGAAGAATTGGTGCAGAATGATGCACTTATCGCGTTAAGCTGTCTATGGGCGCTGAAACAGGGTGTCGCAATGGATAGTCAAAACCGGGTTTGGTATACAATATACCAAAACTTAAGTATATTGAGCTGCTATTCGCCACCAGGGGGCAGTGCGGCGGCGAGTGCAAACAGGGGCTAACTTAATATGATCATAGGAATACCCGCAGAAATTCATCCGGGGGAAAAGCGCGTTGCCGCATCTCCCGAGATGATCAGGAAACTGGTTGAGGCCGGTTTCGAGGTTATCGTCGAGTCGGGCGCCGGCGTCGGTGCTAGTTCCAATGACGACGTGTTCCGCGAAGCTGGTGCCGCGATCTCGAAAGATACCGGAGGCGCCTGGACTGCCGACCTGATCATCAAGGTGCGCCCACCCGAGTTCAACCAGGAGCTGGGGCGGCATGAAATCGAGCTGATGGCGGAAGGTTCGCGCCTGATCAGCTTTATCTGGCCGGCCCAGAACGAAGACTTGCTGCAGCAATTTGCCGCACGCAAGGTGACCGTGCTGGCGATGGACAGTATTCCGCGTATTTCGCGCGCGCAAAAACTCGACGCGCTGAGTTCGATGGCGAATATCGGCGGTTATCGTGCCGTGATCGAGGCCTCGGCTCGCTTCGGGCGGTTCTTTTCCGGGCAGATTACCGCTGCCGGCAAGGTCGATCCCGCCAAGGTGCTGGTGATCGGCGCCGGTGTCGCCGGGCTGGCTGCAATCGGTACCGCCAAGTCGCTGGGTGCGATCGTGCGCGCCTTCGATACCCGGCCCGAGGTCAAGGATCAGATCCTGAGCATGGACGCCGAGTTCCTCGAGCTCGATTTCGCGGAAGACGGCACCGGCGAAGGCGGTTATGCCAAGGTCATGAGCAAGGAATTCATCGAAGCCGAGATGGCGCTGTTCGCACAGCAGGCCAGAGAAGTCGACGTGATTATCACGACCGCGCTGGTTCCGGGAAAGCCGGCGCCCAAGCTGATTACCAGGGGCATGATTGAAACCATGCGTGCCGGCAGCGTGATCGTCGATCTGGCGGCCGAGCAGGGCGGGAACTGTGAAGCCACGGTGCCGGGTAAGATCGTCCACCGTCACGGTGTGCACGTGATCGGCTACACCGATCTACCGAGCCGGTTGGCGGCTCAGTCGAGCCAGCTATACGCCACCAATATCTATAACCTGATCATGGAAATGACTCCTGAAAAGGATGGCAACGTGGTGATCGATATGGACGACGACGTCGTGCGTGGCGCAACCGTCGTCAACGCCGGCGAGATTACCTGGCCGCCACCGCCGATCGCGGTCAGCGCCGAGCGCAAGCCAAGTTTCGGCGGCCAGCAAATCAAACCCGAAGCGCCAGGACAGGCCGGGACATCCGAGGTCGCGAGCGAGCCTTCCGAACTTGCCCGTTTTTTCAAAAGTGCCTGGTTTCCGGTGATTCTTGCGGGCCTGGCGCTGTTCGGGCTGGGGCAGGTTGCACCGCCGTCATTCATGGGGCATTTTACCGTTTTCGTATTGTCGTGTTTCATCGGCTACATGGTGATCTGGAACGTGAGTCCGACGCTGCATACGCCGTTGATGAGCGTCACCAACGCCATCAGCAGTATCATCGTGCTCGGTGCGCTAACGCAGATATCGAGCTCGAGTAACCTGATCTACATCCTTGCCGGGATTGCGGTGTTTATCACCTGCGTCAACATTGTCGGCGGCTTTTCAGTGACGCAGCGCATGCTGCAGATGTTCAGGGGGTAGTCAGCCATGTCTCCCAGTCTGATTACCGTTTCCTATCTCGGCGCCGCGGCGCTGTTTATCCTCGCGCTTGGCGGATTGAGTTCCAACGTTACCGCGCGTCGTGGCAACCTGTTCGGCATTGTCGGCATGACCATTGCGGTGCTGGTGACGATCGCGGCGTTTGTCACCCAGCACCACGAGGTGCTGGTTGCGATCATGATCGCCGGCGGCGTTATTGGTTTTGTCCTGTCGCGGCGGGTGCAAATGACGCAAATGCCGGAACTGGTGGCGATCCTGCACAGCCTGGTCGGCCTGGCCGCGGTGCTGGTCGGTTTTGCCAATTTCATGGATCCCTCGATTCAGTACATCGGTGTCGAGAAAACGATCCATGCAATCGAGATCTATATTGGCATTGCCATCGGTGCGCTGACCTTTACCGGCTCGGTGGTTGCCTACGGCAAGCTCAGCGGCATGATCGGCGGCCAGCCGATGCTGCTGCCGGCGCGCCATTGGCTCAACCTTGCCCTGTTTATCGCCGTGATCGTGATTGCGGTCAAGTTTGTCGGTGCAGCCGACCATGGTCAGGCCACGATACTGCTGCTGGCGATGACTGTTATCGCTCTTCTGTTCGGCATTCACATGGTAGCCGCGATTGGCGGCGCCGATATGCCGGTGGTGATTTCGATGCTCAACAGTTACTCCGGCTGGGCCGCGGCGGCGACCGGCTTTATGCTGTCGAACGATTTGCTGATCGTCACCGGCGCGCTGGTTGGCAGTAGCGGTGCGATCCTGAGCTATATCATGTGCCGTGCAATGAACCGCCATTTCGTCAGCGTCATCGCCGGCGGTTTCGGCACCTCGGGTGGATCCTCCTCCGGTCCCAGCATCGAAGGCGAAGTGCAAACCATCGATATCCCGGCGATGGCGGAATTGCTCAATCGCGCCAAACAAGTCATGGTGGTGCCGGGTTACGGCATGGCGACCGCGCAGGCGCAGCACGCGATCGCGGATATCACCAAAACCCTGATCAAGAAAGGCATCAACGTGCGGTTTGGCATTCACCCGGTGGCGGGGCGCATGCCCGGGCATATGAACGTGCTGCTGGCGGAAGCCAAGGTGCCCTACGATATCGTTTTCGAAATGGATGAAATCAACGACGACTTTCCCGACATCGATGTTTCGATCGTGGTTGGCGCCAACGACACGGTTAATCCGCTGGCGCAGGAAGACACCGACAGCCCGATTGCCGGCATGCCGGTGCTCGAAGTCTGGAAAGGCCATATGACCGTCGTGCTGAAGCGGGGTATGGCGGCCGGTTACGCCGGGGTCGACAACCCGCTGTTCGTCAAGGAAAACACCCGTATGCTGTTCGGCGACGCCAAGGAAAGCCTCGACGCGTTGGCGCAGGCGCTCTAAACGCACTCTCGTTATATTGTCATCCCGCGGCCCGACCCACTACTGTCCGGTTAAGCATCCGTTAATTGTATTAATTGTCACCCCGCGGCTTGACCGCGGGGTCCGGCGATTGATTCCATTGGATTTCTGGATACCGCGGTCAAGCCGCGGTATGACAAGTTTGGAGAGTAAAATTTCACAGTCCCTATATGCAAAAAATGCGAAAGGCCCGATACTACGAGGCTCTTATCGCCTCAACAATTTCTAAACCGGACAGTAGTGGGCTCGACCGCGGGATCCAGTTTTTTCTGCAGAACTGTCAAGGCTGGATACCGACAGTCCGGCGCATCGGGTCTAGGTGCAGGATGACAGGTTTGATTCAATCTCCCGACGATTTTCACACGCGCCGTTAGCTAGTTGTCAAAACTGTGGACCAGGTCACAAAAAACACCCCTGAAAACCTCTGTAAACCACTGATTTAAAAAAGATTTACCCTGTTTGGGTGATTCGGCGTGCGGGTTAAGTCAATACACTACACATAGATTACCTGACTTAACTTTCTGGAATAACAAAGCGATGCATTCAACAATTACCAGATCATTTTTGACCGCCGCGGTACTGGCACTTCCGACTTCCGCGGCATTTGCCGCCACCGTCGATGGGGTGCTGAGCAATGTCAACGAGTACAGTTTTAATACGGAAGCGCCGCCCAACTCCAAGTGGGAAACACGCGTGTATGGCAATACTGACGGAGAGCGGAATGACGGTAGCGGCCGTGATAAGTGGGATATAAATTACCTCGGTACCGATGTAAAAGACGGCAAGTTCCACGTCGGGGTCACCGGGGGTAGCATTTTAAGTGGTCAGAACGACTATTCGGGTACGCAACTGGAGTTAGGCGACATCGCGATTAATGTCGTTCGCCCTGGTGAACTCGTCAACGATCCTGCTTCCGACTCGACCGGATGGGATTACGCGCTACGGCTAACAAGTATCGATGCAGCAGGTAATGCACTGTTCAGCCTGTTGTCGATGCTTGACCCGGGACCCGGGAATGGAGATCCGGGACTGTGGATGGGAAGCGGCAAAGATACGGCTTCGCCCACATATATGCACGAAGACCACTCCTACGGCTCGACCCAGACGTTTATGATGGAGAAAGGTTACACAGTGGCAACCGATATCGAGGGAATATATAAAGCGAACGCTGATGATAATGGTGTTTTAGAGACTTCATTTGACCTGGGTCTCTTAAGTCTTTTCAATGAAGAAACTGGCGGTGACATAATTACCTACCTGACCATGTCCTGCGTTAACGACGAAGCGATCGTGAAGGCCCATATCCCGGCAGTACCCGTACCGGCCGCGTTCTGGCTGTTCGGTACTGCGCTGCTGGGTTTCGTCGGCATGAGCCGGCGTACCCGGGTTTAAGCGGCCGGTTCTGCGATGACAGCTACAAACCTGCGTGCTAGTAAAGTAAGCCCCCTGGGGCTTGGAGGTAAGATTTAACGGTTCTCCGGTGCCCTTACCGTCTGCGGTATGGTTGTTCGGCTCATTGCTTACAGGTTTCATCGGCATGAGTTGACGCACCAGGGTTCAGGAAGTTTCTGGACCCGAGCTTGAAGCAGCCCTAGGGCTGCTTTTTTTTTAAGTGGCAGCGCGCCGCGAGACGTTCAGAAAGTTCCCCCAGAAGGCGGTTGCCTTCCTGCGTAAAGTCTCACTGGCCTGGGTTGCGCAGCGGGCGTCTAGTCGACCGTTACGGTGCGATCCGCGGCCCAGTGACGCAGCGCGGCAATTTTTTCCGCCATGACGACCGACAGGGGCTTCGTTTTGCCAACTTCGCGCACCAGGTCTCCGGTTTCGATAACGGGGTTTTGCCCAGCCGCCGCGTAAACCGCCGACACCACCAGTTGTTCGATCTCGGCGCCGGAAAACCCTTCGCTGATCTTTGCCAGCAGGGCAGTATCGAGATTCGATTTATCCAGGTTGCGCTTGTCGAAATGAATTTCGAAAATTTTCCGGCGAACTTCTGGCGTCGGCAAGTCGACGAAAAAGATCTCGTCGAGGCGCCCCTTGCGGATCAACTCGGGTGGTAACTGATCGATATTGTTAGAGGTCGCGACGATAAATACCGGGTGCCTGTTTTCCGCCATCCAGGTCAGCATCGTTGCCAGCAGTCGTTGCGACGTGCCATCGTCGTTATCCTTGACCGCCATGCCTTTCTCGAGTTCGTCGATCCACAATACGCAGGGCGCCATGACTTCGGCTGTTTGCAGCGCTTTGCGGATATTGCGTTCGGTCTCGCCGTAATACTTGTTATACAAGCTGCCGATATCGAGACGCAGCAACGGCACCTTCCAGATTCCGGCTACCGCCTTCGCGGCGACGCTTTTGCCGCAACCCTGCACGCCTAGTAACAGAATGCCCCGGGGGCTTTCCATGCCCGGCATCTTCACCGTCTGGTGGAAGAACTTTTCCCGCTGCAGCAGCCATTGCTTCAGTTTATTCATGCCGGCGAGCTCGGCAAAGCCGCTGGTTTCGGATTCACAGGAAAGCACGCCATCGAGGTTGAGCAGGCGGTACTTGGAGCGCATGACCTCGGGGATGTCGCTTTGCGTGATGGCGCCGTCATCGGCGATGGCGGCGTGAATCAAGCGCCGCGCATCGGCGAACGATAATCCCCGCGTGTTGCGTATCAGCAAGTCGAGCGCCTGGTCGTTGAACTGCACCTGCTTGCCCTGGTTGCTGTTGGTGTAGGTGATCGCTTCCTCGCGCACGATTTCCAACAGTTCTTCTTTTCCCGGCCCCGACAGCTCGAAGCGAATGGACAGCTTCCTGATCTCTTCAGGGGTATCGATTTCGTGGCTGATCAGGATGATCTTGCTTTGGCCCCGGTCGAATGACATCGCCAGTTCCTTGAGCAGGCGCAGATGCAACGGGTCTTTCAGGTAAGGGTGAAAATCCAGCAGAATATAAATACCATTGAATCCGGCAGTCTTGATGTGCGCCAGTACCTCGCCCGGCTCCTTGAGGTCGGTGCCGCTATCGAGGTTGAGATCCATGCGTTGCATACCGCTTGCAATCGACCAGGTCGATACCGACAAGCCGTTCGAAATCGAGATGTTTTTCAGCAGGTTTATCGCGCGCCGTTCTTCATGGGTTTCGAGCACCAGTATCGGGGTACTCGATGTGAGCAGCTTTGAGATCTCGTTCTTGTTCATGCGGATTATGGTTTTTTTATTGCGCGACAAACAGATCTTAGTATGAATTGTGACATTGTCGATTGAAAACTGGCGGGCGAATGCGTAAATTTCACGCCATGTTGAACCTGCAATTTGATCAGCCCGTCGTGGTCAACACCGGCGCGATGGAATGGGAAGCAAGCCCGATGAAGGGCGTGTGGCGCAAGCCGCTGGCGCGTGAAGCCGCGGAACACGGGCACACCACCAGCGTCGTGCGCTACGATGCCGGCTCGCATTTTTCATCGCATCCGCATCCGCAGGGTGAGGAAATCCTGGTGCTTGCAGGCGTGTTTTCAGACGAAAACGGTGACTATCCCGCCGGCACCTATATCCGCAACCCCCCCGGTTCGAAGCATTCGCCGTTTAGCGAACAGGGTTGCGAACTGTTGGTGAAGCTCGATCAGTTCGATCCCGCGGATGACGTCAGCCTGCGCATCGACACCCACAGCTCCGCCTGGCTGCCCGGGGAGCACGAGGTCAGGGTGATGCCGCTGTATTACTTCGAAACCGAAATGGTGGCCCTGTACAAGTGGCCCGCCAGCACGCGCTATGAACCGCACTCGCATTTCGGCGGGGAAGAAATATTCGTCCTCTCGGGCGAGCTGTTCGACGAGTATGGCCGCTACCCGGCGGGCACCTGGATGCGCAATCCCCACAATAGCGAACACTGCCCCTACGTCGAACAGGAAACCGTGATCTGGATCAAAACTGGTCATCTGCTTCCTTAATAAGCTTCGAATCAGGTAAACTTTCCACCATTGTGGGACTCTAATCCGCGCAACTAGCGCACTTCTAAAATTTCACTCGGCTGAGAGGTTAATTCTTGTCACAACAGGAAATATTGAATTTAAAGCAGGCCGTCAGCGCCAAGATCATCGGCCAGGAGGGGCTTATCGAGCGCCTGCTGATCGCGATTCTGGCGGACGGCCATTTACTGGTGGAAGGCGCGCCCGGGCTTGCCAAGACGCGCGCGATCAAGGTGCTGGGCGAGGGCATCGAAGGTGATTTTCACCGCGTACAGTTCACCCCGGACCTGCTGCCGGCCGACTTGACCGGAACCGAAATCTATCGCCCGCAGGACGGCAGCTTCATGTTTCAGCGCGGCCCGCTATTCCACAACCTTATCCTGGCGGATGAAATCAATCGCGCCCCCGCCAAGGTGCAATCGGCGCTGCTCGAGGCCATGGCCGAGCGTCAGATTACCGTGGGTACCGAGACCTATCCGCTGCCGAAAATATTCCTTGTCATGGCGACCCAGAATCCGCTTGAGCAGGAAGGCACCTACCCGTTGCCGGAGGCGCAACTGGATCGTTTCCTGATGCACGTGCGCGTCGGTTACCCGTCGGGCGCGGACGAAAAGGCAATTCTCGCGTTAACCCGCGCCGAGGCGCGCTCTGAATTCGATACGCGCGCAGCGCCCGTCGCGGCGATCAGCCAGCAAAGCCTGCTCGACGCGCGCGACGCCGTACTCGATATCCATCTCGACGACAGTCTCGAGGATTACATCATCGAAATCGTGCTCGCCACGCGCAGCGCAAGCCGCTACGGCGACGAACTCGCCGGCTGGATTCAGCATGGCGCCAGCCCGCGCGCAACCATGGCGCTGGATCGCTGTGCGCGCGCCTACGCCTGGCTCAATAACCGGGACTTCGTGGTGCCCGAAGATATCCAGCTGATCGCACCGGATGTCTTGCGCCACCGTATCATCCTGAGTTTCGAAGCCGAGGCCGAGGGCAGGACCGCCGATAGCTGTATCGATGAAATCCTCGCGCGGGTCGCCGTTCCCTGAAGCGTACTCCATGGAAACAGGCGACGACATAGTCCGGGTCAAACAGTCCACGTTGATCAGCTTGAACCGCGAAGCGCGTAACCTGCCTTTGCTGTCGAATTCGGTCAAGGCGCAGCTGGCAGGTGGGCATTTATCCGCGTTTCGCGGGCGCGGCATGGAGTACCACGAATCGCGCCCCTATCAGCCGGGTGACGACATCCGTGCCATCGACTGGCGGGTTACCGCGCGTAGCGGGCTGACCCATACCAAGGTTCATCGTGAAGAACGCGAACGCCCGGTGCTGCTGTGGCTCGATCTGTCGCACTCGATGTTCTTCGGCACGCAAACCTGTTTCAAATCGGTACTGGCAGCGAAACTGGCCGCGCTGCTGGCCTGGAGCAGTGTGCAGCACGGCGACCGCGTCGGTTACCTGGTGTTTTCCGAACAGCAGCACAGCGAATCCCGCCCGGCGCGTGGCAAGCACACGGTGCTGAAATTTATCCAGCAACTGGTCGCCCATGCCGCCTGGAGGCGTGAAGACAACGTCGCGCTCGATCCGAAAACCAGTCTCAAGGCGCTGATGCGCCTGCGCCAGGTAACGCGTCCGGGCAGCCTGGTGATCCTGTTCAGCGATTTCCGTTTCGTCGACACCGATTGCCGCGGGCAGCTGGTCGAGCTGGCGCGGCATAACGACGTGGTCATGCTGCATACCTATGACCCCTTCGAGCGCCGCCTGCCGGATGGGGGTTTGTATCGGCTCACCGATGGCGTCGACAATCTCGATATCGATACCTCGAGTCGGCGCCTGCGCGAGCAGTACCGCGAACGTTACGCCGAACACCAGCAGAACCTGGAACGGCTTTGCCGCGAGCTTGGCCTGTTCCTGATCGATATCGCCACCGATGACGATATGCTGGCCGCATTGAAAACCGGGCTTGGTTTGCAAAGCCGATGAAAGAACTGGAGCTCAGGGATATCCATTTACCCGACGGCAGCCTGTGGTGGCCGCCGGCCCCGGGCTGGTGGCTGCTGCTGGCAATATTGCTGATCTTAGCAGCAGGAATCCTGTGGCTGGTCTGGCGCCGACGTCACCCGCCACTGGCAAAGCACTCGATGCACGAACTCGAACGGATCCGCCAGGCTTACCGCGGCGGGCAGGACGAGCGGGCCACCGTCAACGCGGTTGCCCGCCTGTTGCGCCGCACCCTGATCAGTTATCGTGGGCGCCGGCTGCACGCCGCTGCCACCGGTGCAAACTGGCTCGCGGAACTGGAGCAACTTGCGCCAAAACATGGTTTTAGTGCCGCGCAGCTGCAATTTCTGGCGCGCGACCGTTACCAGGCGAGTGTTGAATGCGATGTCGACAGCCTGCTGCAGGCTTGCGAAAACTGGATTCGAAAGCTACCCCGGGGGCAGGGCCATGTTTCAGCTTGAATGGCCGCTGGTCCTGCTGTTGGTGCCGCTGCCGCTGCTGATTTACTACGCCATGCCGACGCGGGTCCTACAGCGGCAGGCGGCGTTACGCGTGCCGGCGCTGGACGATTTTCGCCTGGGTACGTCGGCGCGTGCCGAAATCAGGCCGCGGCGCTGGCGCCAGTTGCTGAGCCTGCTGGCCTGGCTATTGCTGGTGCTGGCGGCGAGCCGGCCGCAATGGCTCGGCGAGTCGGTCGCAATTCCGGTTAGCGGGCGCGACCTGATGCTGGCGGTGGATTTGTCGGACAGCATGCGCACCGCGGATTTTTTGATCGAGGGCGAGCAGGTCAATCGTCTGCAGGCCACCAAGCGGGTCGCGAGCAGGTTCATCGACCGCCGCCGCGGTGATCGTCTCGGGCTGATCCTGTTCGGCACCCAGGCTTACCTGCAGGCGCCGCTGACCTTCGACAGCAAGACCGTCAATCGCCTGCTGCGCGAATCGGCTATCGGTCTCGCCGGCGAGCGCACCGCAATCGGCGACGCGATCGGGCTCGCGATCAAGCGCCTCGATCTCGAATCGGATAATTCACGCGTGTTGATCCTGATGACCGACGGCGCCAATACCGCGGGTGAAGTGACCCCGATCAAGGCGGCGCAGCTCGCCGCCAGCCGCGGGTTGAAGATATACACCATTGGCATCGGTGCAGATGCGCAGGTCGAAACCACCTGGTTTGGCCTGCGTCGCAGCAACCCGTCGGCGCAACTCGATGAAAAGACGCTGCGCGCGATCGCGCGTATCAGCAGCGGCACCTATTTTCGCGCGCGTGACAGTGAAGCGCTGGAAAAGATCTATGACCTGCTCGACGAGCTCGAGCCAATGCCACGCGACCTGCAAAACCTGCGTGCCGTCAATGCGCTGTTCGCATGGCCGCTGGCAATGGCCCTGGCGCTGGTCGTGATTCTGCTGGCGCCGCAGTTATGGAGGCGCAGGTGATCGAGCAATTCCATTTCCTGCGGCCGCAATGGTTACTCTTGCTGATCCCCCTGATGGCCATGCTCTGGCTGTTGCTCAAGTCGCGCTACGACAGCGGCAGCTGGCGCGCGGTAATCGATGCACGCCTGTTGCCTTTCGTGCTCAGCGACGGCGGCGAAAGCCGGCGTGGTCGCATGCACTGGATTTTTGCCGCGCTGGCGGTGCTCGCCATTATTGCGCTGGCGGGCCCGACCTGGGAGAAACTGCCGCAACCGGCTTACCACAAGGAAACCGCGCTGGTTATCGCCCTCGACCTGTCGCGTTCGATGAATGCCACCGATATCAAGCCCAGTCGGCTGACGCGCGCGCGCCACAAGATCGCGGACATACTCAATCTCCGCGTGGAAGGGCAGACGGCACTGCTGGTCTACGCCGCGGACGCCTTTGCGGTTACCCCGTTGACCAGCGATATCGATACCATCATGGCTTTACTGCCGGTGCTCGAGAGTGAAATGATGCCGGCCCAGGGCACGCGCGCCGACCGCGCGCTCGAGCTTGCCTTCGAGCTGTTAGGCAATGCTGGCATCAGGCGCGGTGACGTGCTGCTGATCAGCGACGGACTCAACGATCTCGAGCTCGATCGTGTTACAACCCTGCTTGCCGCAAATCCCGGGCATCGGCTGTCGGTGCTGGCGATCGGCACCCGCGACGGCGGCCCGGTGCCGCTGCAAGACGGCGGTTTTCTGCAGGACCGCGACGGCGCCATCGTGATCGCCGGCATGCAGGAAAGCAATCTGCGGCGTGCCGCGCAAAGCGGCAGCGGCGTTTATGCCACTATCAGCACCGACGACATCGATATCAATACCCTGGCCTACTTGATGGAGTCGAGTATCGATGACCGCGAAGCACGTCTCGCCGACAGCTCGGCCGATTCGTGGCGTGAGCTCGGCCCGTGGCTGTTGCTCGGGATATTGCCGTTTGCGGCGCTCGCGTTTCGCCGCGGGCTGATCTGGTTGTTGCCGCTGTGGGTCGTGGTGATGCCGCCGGATGCGCAGGCGCTCGACTGGCAGTCGCTGTGGCAAAACGAGGATCAACGCGCCAGCCGCCTGTTCGAAAAAGGGGAGCACGCGACCGCGGCCGAATTATTCGAACGGCCGGAATGGCGCGCCTCGGCGAACTACAAATCCGGCGATTACGCCGCCGCACTGGAAACCTGGCAACGGCTCGAGGGGGAAACGGCGCTTTACAATCGAGCCAACGCGCTGGCGCAGCTCGGCCGTTTCGACGATGCGCTGTCGGCCTACAGCACGCTGTTGCGCGATAATCCTGAACACGAAGATGCGCTCTACAACAAGCAGGCGATCGAAGCGTTTCTCGAACAGCAGCAACAGCAACAGCAGGGAGACCAGCAGAGCGGCCAGCAACAGGGTAATCAACAGGGCGAGCAGCAGCCAGGCGATCAGCAGGGCGATGCTCAGCAAGGCGATCAACAGGGCGATCAACAGGGCGACCAGCAAGCCGGTCAGCCGCCGCCGCATCAGGGCGAACAACAACCGCAGCAGTCTGGGCAACGGCAGTCGCAGGACGAAGCGTCACCGGCCTCGGCCGAAGCCGAGTCGGGGCAGGGACAGGCGGACGCGCAGAATCAATCCGGGCAGGCGCCGCAACAGGCGCCCGGCCAGTCCGCTTCGTCGGCGCAGGCAGAAAGCGCAGCGGATGAACTCGCCCGCCTCGAGCAGCAGATGTCGGAGCAGGCGGCCGAACAGTGGCTGCGCAAGATTCCGGATGATCCGGGCGGCCTGTTGCGGCGCAAGTTTCTCTACCAGTACCGCGAGCGTGGCGGTGTCGATGCCGAGGCCCAGTCATGGTGAACCTGAAATCCCCCGTATTGTTATGCATTGTACTGCTGCTGGGCTGCGTCTGGGCCGCAGCGGCGCTGGCGGAGATCGAAGTCAGCATCGATCGTAACCCGGTGCAGGTGAACGAATCCTTCCAGCTGGTGTTTTCGCTGGGGCAAAGCCCGGATCACGACCCCGATTTTTCGAGCCTGCAGCAGCACTTCACGATTCTCGGCAACAATCGCAGCAGCAGCATCAGTATCGTCAACGGAGAGTATCGGCGCAGCGTCAAGTACAGCCTGCAATTGATGCCGCAGCAGGTTGGCGATTTCATGATTCCGGCGATTCGTTTCGATAACGAACGCAGCAAACCCTTCCAGGTCACGGTCAAGCCTTCGAGCCTGGCGTCGGCGCCGCAGGATGAGCTGGTGTTCGAAGTGCTGGCCGACAAACCTGAAGCCTACGTGCAGAGCCAGGTGATTCTGACTCTGCGCCTGTTGAGCGCCACCAATATCTCGGCTTACCAGTTCGGCGATATCGTGATTGCAAACCTCGATACCGTGATCGAACCCCTGGGTGATGCGCGTAAGTACCAGACGCGTATCGCCGATAAATCTTACCTGGTGCTGGAACAGAAATTTGCCCTGTTTCCGCAGCAAGCCGGTCGGCTCGAGGTTACCCCGCTAATGGCCGAAGTGCGCCTGCCGTCTCGCTCGAACTTCGATCCATTTCGCAGCGCTGGTGAAATTCGCCGCCTGCGCTCGCAGCCGGTGTCGATCGACGTCGAACCGATTCCAACTGATTTCAAGCCGCCATACTGGCTGCCGGCGACGCGGCTGGAACTGCGCGAAAACTGGCAGGGCGACCTCAACGGGCTGGTTGCGGGCGAGCCGATAACGCGCAGCCTGACGCTCGTCGTCGACGGCCTGACCGCAGCGCAACTACCGCAATTGACGTTGCCGCCGATCGATGGCATCAAGCAGTACCCAGATCAGCCGGGTCTCGAAAACATCCTCTCCAGCGATGGTATTCGCGGCAAGCGCGAGCAAAAGGTGGCGCTGATTCCGGGTGCCGAGGGAAGTTACCGGGTGCCTGAAATAAACCTGTCCTGGTGGAATTTGCAAAAGGGGCAGGTCGAAGTCGCCACCATTCCCGAGCGCGAGCTGCTCGTCAGCGCCGCCGAGCCGGCCGCGGTTAGCGTACCTGAAGCGGAAATCGAAGCGGTACCCGCGGTGGCAACAGCACCGGTGGCGGTCTCCAATCCTTTCTGGTTGTGGCTGAGCCTGCTGCTGGCCTGCGGCTGGGGCGCGAGCGCTTTCTACTGGTGGTTCAGGTCGCGCCGAGCGGAGTCGCTGACGCCCGCAGCGCCCGAGCATCCCTCGCTACGCCAGGCGCGCTCGGAATTGAAGCGAACCTGCAACGCCGCTGACGCCGCGGCGGCGCGGCGGGCGCTGCTAGCCTGGGGGCAGGCCCTGCTCGCGCCACGGGTAATCCTCAACCTGCGCCAGCTTTGCGATCAGCTTGGCCCCGATTTTGCGGACCAGGTCGAAATCCTGAATACCAGTCTATACGCGAAATCACGGGACGCCTGGCAGGGCACGGAGCTGTTGCGGCTGTGTCGGCAGATCGAACAGAGCCATGCGCAGGATCCGCCGCGGGAATCCGGCTTGATGCCGCTCAATCCCGCGGCTTAGCGGCGCGGCCGATTCGCCTGCATCTGCCTGGCGATGCAGAGCCGCGGTAATCGGCGAAACACGGCCACGGACGAGTGCCGCTCAGCTTCGCCGAGACGGCGTCGCGCGGGTTCGATAGCGTGCAATTTTTGCACTTGCCGGGCTAAACAAGCTCTCGCGATGAGCCACTATCTCGGTTAGACTGCGACGGCTCAATCGCCAAATCCGACACCATGAATGCGATCGAAAACTCTGACTTAATCCTGATTGTCGCGGGCCTTGCGGGCCTGCTGCTGGTCGTGCTGCTTTACAGCCTGCGCCAGCAGCAGCTTGCCAATCGAGAGCTGAAGCTGAATCTCGAGGTTGCCCGCCAGAGCGAGCTCGAGTTACGCGATGCCCTGCATGAATCCGAGAAATATGCGCAGGCGCTACAAAAGGACCTGCTCAATGAGCGCAAGCTGGTCGAGCAGAAAATCGAACAGTTCGATGCCAATCGCAAGCAGCTCAAGCTCGAGTTCGAAAATCTCGCCAACAAGATCCTCGAAGACAAGACCCGTTCCTTCGACCAGACCAACAAGAATTCGATCGAGTCGCTGCTGAAGCCGTTTCGCGAACAGGTCGAGGGTTTCCAGAAACGCATCAACGACGTGCACAGCGAATCGATCAAGGGCAATACCGCGCTCGAGGGCGAAATCAAGAAGGTGCTCGAGGTTGGCCTCAAAATCGGCAGCGATGCGCAGAACCTGACCGAGGCGCTCAAGGGCGATTCGCAGAAACGCGGCAGCTGGGGCGAAACCCAGCTCGAGAAGACCCTGCAGATCAGTGGTCTGATCGAAAACGATCATTACGAAAAACAGACTTCGATGCAGGATGCCGAGGGTCGGCGCAAGCAAACCGATTTCCTGATCAAGCTGCCCGACGACAAGCACATCATCATCGACAGCAAGGTTTCGCTGGCGGCCTACGATCGTGTCGTGTCCGCCGAAAACGATGAGCAGCTCGAACGCGCGCTCAGCGCGCACATCAAGGCGGTCAAGCGTCACATCGACGATCTCGCGAGCAAGGACTACACCAATATTGCGGGCATTCGCAGCCCGAGCTTCGTGCTGATGTTCATGCCGATCGAACCCGCTTACATCGAGGCGCTCAAGCATGAAAGAGACCTGTTCTCCTATGGCTATGAGCGCAACATCGTGCTGGTGTCGCACACCACGTTGATTCCAATTTTGCGCACCGTCGCCAACCTGTGGTCGATGGATCGCAGCACGCGCGAAGCGCGCGAGCTCGGCGACAAGGCGGGCGATATTTATAACCAGGTGCGCAAGGTGGCCGAACGCCTCGCCAGGATCGGTGGTTCTTTAGGGGCCGCGACCAATCATTACAACGAAACCGTAAAAGCCCTGAGTGGCCGCCAGGGCCTGCGCGGCAAGGTCGAGCGCTTCGCCGATTTGTCGAGCAAGGTGACGCAGGCAATCCCGGAAATCGAGCCGCTGCACAGCGATGTGCAAAGTGAAAGCCTCGAGTTGCTGGCCGAACCGCTGGTCGAACCGCTGGTCGCGGAGAGCAAGCCCGACGAGGTCGAGGACGAAGTCCCCGTCACTTGAAAAACCCCACAAAACACCTATCTATTAGGGATCTAATTCAAGTCTTTATTGCGTGAAATACCAGGATTACTACCAGATTTTGGGCGTGCCCCGAGACGCTGACAAGAGCGATATCAAGAAAGCTTACCGCAAGCAGGCGCGTAGGTATCATCCCGATGTCAACTCGGAGGCGAGCGCGGAAGAAAAGTTCAAGGAGGTCAACGAAGCCTACGAGGTGCTGAAGGATGCCGACAAACGTCAGGCCTACGACCGTTTTGGCGCCGACTGGAAGCACGGCCAGCAGTTCGATGGCGCCGGCTTTGGTGGTTTCCAGGGTGGCAGCCACGGCGCTGGCGGATTCAGCGGCGGGGATTTCAGCGATTTCTTCGAATCGATTTTCGGCGCCGGGTTCCAGCAGGGCGGGGCTTCGCCGTTTCAACAGGGCCAGCGAGGACCGCGTCGGCATCGCGGCACCGATCAACAATTGAAGCTCGATATCACCCTCGAGGAAGCGTTTAACGGTGGCGCCAAGACGATCCAGTTCTCCAGGTCTGCGGCTTCGCCAGAGATGAAAAAGCTCAAGATCAGCATTCCGAAAGGGGTTAACAGCGGGCAGAAAATTCGCCTTGCCAAACAGGGGCAGGCTTCACCCAACGGCGGTGAGCCCGGCGATCTCTACCTGGAAATGAATATCCTGCCGCATCGGTTATTCCGGCTGGAAGAGCGGGACGTCATCCTGCGCCTGCCGATTACGCCATGGGAAGCCGCCGAGGGCGCCAGCCTCAAGGTGCCGACCCTGTCGGGCTCGGTCGAACTGAAGCTCAAACCGGGCATGCAGTCCGGCCAGAAGATGCGTCTCAAGGGCAAGGGCATGCAGGGCGCAAAAACCGGCGACCAGATCGTCGAAATCATGATACAGACGCCGCCGGCCGATAGTTCGGCTGCGAAACAGTTCTACCAGGACATGAAGTCAAAGTTTGATTTCAATCCGCGCCCGTTTTGATCCAGCCACGATGAAGACCCTGTTGATCCCGCTGTTGTTGCTGTTTTCGAGCGCACTAGCCGCGGCCTTGCCGGTCGTGGTCGATGGCCAGCCGCTGCCGAGTCTGGCGCCGATGCTCGAGCGCGCCACGCCAGCGGTGGTCAACATCGCTACCCGCGGAAAATCTCGCCGCATTGTCGAATTACCACTGCCGCGCGATCCTTTGTTCAAGCGCTTCTTCGACGTGCCCCGCATCGAACGCGTGCAGGAAACCGCAAGCCTCGGCTCGGGCGTCATCGTCGACGCCGAGAATGGTCTGATCCTGACCAATTTTCACGTCATCAAGGATGCCTATGAAATCAAGGTCACGCTAACCGACGGGCGCGAACTGCAGGCCGAGATCATTGGTCGCGATCCGGATACCGACGTGGCTGTGCTTCAGGTCTTGGACAAAGGCCTGATCGATGTGCCGATGGCCGACTCCAGCGAGTTGCGCGTCGGCGACTTCGTGGTCGCGATCGGCAACCCTTTCGGACTGGGCCAAACCGTCACCTCGGGTATCGTCTCCGCGCTCGGCCGTTCCGGCCTCGGCATCGAGTCGATCGAGGATTTCATCCAGACCGACGCGTCCATCAATCTCGGTAATTCGGGTGGCGCGCTGGTCAATCTGCGCGGTGAACTGGTGGGCATCAATACCGCGATCTTCGGCACCGGCAATCAGGGCAGCATCGGTATCGGCTTCGCGATTCCGATTAACATGGCGCGCGATATCATGCACCAGCTGATCGATTACGGGGAAGTCAGGCGTGGTCGGCTCGGCGCGCAGGGGCAGGATCTGACCGAGCAGCTGGCGCAGGCTTTCGGTATCGCGCGCAGTAACGGCTTTATCGTCACGCAGATCGAATCGGGCTCGCCGGCTTACAAGGCTGGCCTCAGGGTCGGCGATGTTATCGTTGGTGCCAACGGCAAACCGATCCGTTCGACGCACGACATGCACAACCTGGTCGGCCTGCAGCGCCTTGGCCAGACGATCGAGTTGCTGCTGTTTCGCCAGGGTGCGGAAATGGAGTTGCCGGTGTTGATCCAGCCGATTGAAATCAACAAGCTGAATGGCGGCGTGATCCATCCCAAACTTGCCGGCGCCAGCATCGGCGAAATCCGTGAACAGCACCTGCAGCGCGGCCGCGTCGATTACCTCGAAGTGTTGAAAGTCGAACCGGGGTCCAACGCTGAACAGTCCGGATTCAAGGTTGGCGACGTCATCTTCTCGATCAACAAGCAGTTGACGCGCACCTTCGACGAAGTTTTTGCGCTGGCCGATATTAACGGCAAGGGCATGATCATGAACGTGCAGCGCGATGGGCGCGAGCTTTACATCCTTCTAAAGTGATAGAATCCATACCCTGGTCAACAGCTGCAACGCTGTCCCTGGGCGTTGACAGGTATCCCCAGCGGGGCGCTGAATTGTAATGATAGAGGCCAAAGAGCACTAAGGCATGAGTAAACTGACCCACTTCAACCAGGCGGGCGAAGCCCACATGGTCGACATCGCCGCCAAGGCATCGAGCGCCCGCCGCGCGCTGGCCGGTGGCCGTATCGTCATGCAGCCCGAAACGCTGCAGTTGATTCAGCAGGGTGGGCATAAGAAAGGCGATGTGCTTGGCGTCGCGCGCGTTGCCGGCATTATGGCGACCAAGCGTACCGCGGAGCTGGTGCCCATGTGCCACCCGTTGTCGCTGACCCACGTCGCGATCGAATTCGAAATCGATCGCGACAACAGCGCGATCGAATGCAGGGTTACCGCCGAGACCACCGGCCAGACCGGGGTTGAAATGGAAGCGCTCAACGGCGTGCAGGTAACGCTGCTGACGATTTACGACATGTGCAAGGCGGTCGACCGCGGCATGGTCATCAGCGACGTGCGCCTGCTCGAGAAATCCGGCGGCAAATCCGGCCACTGGCAGCGCGATTGACCCGTCGCCGTAAGCACAATCATGCTGTCATCCCGCGAGATGACAGCAAGACCTTCAATGCGGGAAATACAGGACTTTCAGGCAAATTTTCAGGCTGTGTAACAATCCTCCAATCACGCACCGGCTTTCGCCGGAACGTTAGTTAAGGTTGTCATCCCGCGGTTTAACCCGATGCGTCGGACCGGCGGGATCCAGTGCTCTGGAGAATGGAGTGCGCGCTGCGCGCGGTTTGTTAGACTGGATACCGCGGTCGAGCCGCGGTATGACAGTTAAAGGTTCAGTACTGCCGCGGTATGACAGTCATAGGTTCAGTGCTGCCGCGGTATGGCAGTCATAGGTTCAGTACTGCGGGGTATGCAGTCATAGGTTCAGTACTGCCGCGGTATGGCAGTCATAGGTTCAGTACTGCGGGGTATGACAGTCATAGGTTCAGTACTGCCGCGGTATGACAGTCAAAGGTTCAGTACTGCCGCGGTATGACAGCATACCTTGGCTTAATCGATATGTCGGACCGGTGGGATTTCGTGACTAACCCTGCGACAGCAGGCTGCGCAGGTCTATGACGGCGGCGTTGGCGCGTGAAATATAGGACGCCATCACCAGCGAATGGTTGGCGAATAGCCCGAAGCCGCTGCCGTTCAGAATAATCGGACTCCAGACGGATTCCTGGGTCGACTCGAGTTCGCGGATAATCTGCCGCAGGCTGATCAGCGCATTCTTTTTCTGCAGGATCGGTTCGAAATCGATCTCGACGGCCTTGAACAGATGAATCAGCGCCCAGGCGGCACCGCGCGCCTCGTAGAAAACATCGTCGATTTCGGTCCACGGAGTTTTGACCTCGAGCTGCGAACTGGTCCTGGTCGACTGCACCGCTTCCGCGTCGCCGGCGAGATCGGTATTCAGCCGCACCTGGCCGACGCTGGCGCTGAGGCGCTGCGACATGCTGCCGAGGCGCGTTTCGACCTGTCCCAGCCAGGTGCGCAGGTTGTCCGCGCGCGCATAGAACTGTGCATCGGGGTCGCTCGGGTTCTGCAGGCGTTCGAGGTAACCGTAAAGCCCGTCGACGCCTTCCTGGTAAACGTTTTCGGTAGCCGGCAGAAACCAGGAGTCATTGTCGAAATGGAATTTGGGCTCGGTCACGATCAGGTCCTTGTCTTCGGCGGACTGCGACTGCGAACGGCTGAAATCGTTGCGCAACGAACGCGACATGTCGCGCATTTGCACCAGCACCCCGAATTCCCAGTTGGGGATGTTGTCGAGCCAGATCGACGGCGGCATGATGTCGTTGCTGAGATAACCGCCACGCTTGTGCAGCAGGGTTTCCATCGATGTAATCACCGCGCTGGTGGTATAGCTGCCGGTGGTTAGCCGAGATTCCGTAACCGGCGCATGTTCGGCCGCGGCTTGCCGAATATCGAAGGGCTCGGGCTCGGCGCTCCAGTAGATGCCAACCACCACCAACAGCAGCAGAATAATCAGCACGGGTGTCGCGAACAGTCTCAATTTGTTGTCTCCGGTGGCTTGCTGGTAGCGCATGCCGCGCAACCGGTCCGCCAGGTCATACAGTTTGTCTTTCATTATCTTGAATCAAGGTCCGTTTCGTGCCACATTGGGAGTCATTATTTCAGACTATCGCTAAGGTATAAAGCAGCTCACCTACAATGAAAACAATCATACGTTATCTGGTCATCGGCGTCGTTGCCGCAATTGTCTTCCTGGTTGCCGCCATCGCCATATTTGTCGCGGTTTTCGACGCCAACGCCTACAAGCAGGATTTATCGGACCTGGTGCGCACGCAGACCGGACGCGAGCTGCAGTTTCACGGCGATGTCGACCTGACGATATACCCGGCGCTGGGCATGAAACTCGGGGCGATGAGCCTGTCCAACGCCGAGGGTTTCGGCGCGCTACCGATGATCAAGGTCAGCCAGGCGAGCATCAGTGTCGACGTGGTTTCGTTGATCACCCTGGCGCCCCAGATCGACAAGCTGGTGATGCGCGATCTCGAAGTCAACCTGATCACTAACAAGGCCGGTGTCACTAACTGGGACGACCTGCTGCAGCCGTCCGCGCCGACAACCGGCGCTGCAACAAGCGCGGCCGCGGCCGACGAAAGCGAAGCCGGGACCGACTTCGCGCTCGCAGGCGCCTTCGCCGGGCTCGACCTCGAAAATATCAAACTGCTGTGGCTCGACGAACAGG
Organism: uncultured Gammaproteobacteria bacterium; assembly: GCA_963768295.1. Taxonomy (GTDB): domain Bacteria; phylum Pseudomonadota; class Gammaproteobacteria. Next base: position 72,554 of record CAVYHN010000031.1, read on the forward strand.
CCGGCAGCCGCTTCGAAATCATCGATCTCGATATCAGCACCGGCCGCATCGAACCGAACCAGCCGTTCGAGATGGTGCTGCATCTCGATGCCAGCGCCAGCGGTGACCTCGATATCGTGTTCGATCTCAAGTCACAGGTTGGTTACCTGATCAAGGAGCAACAATTGACCCTTAGCGACATTGAGCTCGCGCTGAACGAGTTTAAGCTTGGCGGCCGCCTGCAGCTGAGCGATTTCGCCAAACCTACGCCCACGCTGCGGTTTGACCTGAGTTCGCAAAATCTCGATGTCGATGCTCTGCTGGGCACGCCACCGGCGGCGGCGACGACCGGCCCCGAAACCTCGCAGCAAGCTGCCGTGGCCCCCAGTGAAGACGTGAAAATCGAGCTGCCGATGCAAATCCTGCGCGACCTCGATATCGACGGCAAGCTCAGCATTGCGCAGATCAAGGCGCAGAACCTGCGCATGCAGGAGGTTGTGGTTACGGTCAAGGCGCAGAATGGCCTGGTCGAACTGAAACCGCTGACGCTGAACATGTATGGCGGCAAGGTCGAATCCGGGATTGTCATCGACGTCAAGTCCAGTACTCCGAAGTACCGTATCAGTGAATCCGCGCAGGCGGTGCAGGTGGGTGACCTGCTGAAGGATTTTAGCGGCGAGGAGCGCATCGGCGGCAGTCTCGACGCCGAACTTAACCTGACCACCGGCGGCGAATGGTTGAGCGAGCTTATAAAGAACAGCAACGGCAGCCTCAAGCTGGCCTTCCTCGACGGTGCCCTCAACGGCTTTAATATTCGCCATTCGATCGACCGCGCCAAGGCGAAGTTAAGCGGTCAACAGGCGCCACCGAAGCAGGTGCTCAAAACCGATTTTTCATCGCTGACCCTGAGCGGCGTGATCAATAACGGCGTGTTTTCGAGCGATGACCTCGACCTGCAGGCGCCGCTGATACGCGCCGGGGGCAGGGGTAGCGCGGACCTGAACACCGAGACGGTCAATTACCAGGTCAACGCCAAACTGGTCGGCAGCGTCGAGGGTCAACAGGGCCAGGCCGCCGACGAACTTGCCGGACTCGCTATCCCGGTCAGCATCAAAGGACCGTTTGCCGATCCGAAGATCGATGTGCTGCTCGATGAAATGCTGAAGGCCAAAGCCCAGGCGGAAAAGGACCGGTTGAAGGACGAAATCAGGGCGCAGAAGGAGAAACTCCAGCAGCAGCTGGAAGCGGAAAAGAAATCGCTGGAGGCCTCCAAAAAGCTGGAGGAGATCAAGGATAAGGCGAAGAACAAGCTTGAGGACAAGCTCAACAAACTGTTCGACTGAATGGATGCCGATGCGGCCAGTTTCGCCAACCGGGTACTGAACTGGTACCAGCGATACGGCCGCCACGACCTGCCGTGGCAGCGGCAGGATGCCTACCGCGTCTGGCTGTCGGAAATCATGCTGCAGCAAACCCAGGTCGGCACCGTGATTCCCTACTATCAAAATTTCATCAGGCGTTTTCCCAACATCAGGCAGCTGGCCGAAGCCAACATCGACGAAGTGCTGCAGCACTGGCAGGGGCTCGGCTATTACGCCCGCGCGCGCAACCTGCACCAGGCGGCGCGGATCGTTCGCGATCAGCACAAGGGCCGGTTTCCGCAAAGCTTTGACGCGGTGGCGGCGCTGCCGGGAGTCGGGCGCTCGACCGCGGGCGCGATCCTGAGTTTCGCTTTCGGTCAGCGCTGGCCGATTCTCGACGGCAACGTCAAGCGGGTGCTGGCGCGTTGCTTTCGCGTGCCGGGCTGGTATGGCCAAAGCGACACCATGAAGCAACTCTGGTACCTGGCCGAGTCGGTGACGCCGGCGGAACAGGCGCCCGACTTCAACCAGGCGATGATGGATATCGGCTCGATGGTCTGCCTCAAATCGAAGCCGAAGTGCGAAGCCTGCCCGTTGAAGGAAATATGCTCGAGTTACCGCCATCACAGCCAGGCTGAATACCCGCAAAAGAAACCGGCCAGGGTCAAGCCGCACAAACATACGCTGATGCTGCTGCACCGCCACGCGGACCAGGTACTGCTGTGGCGGCGGCCGCCGAGCGGGATCTGGGGCGGATTATGGTCGCTGCCTGAAGTCGACGCAGAGCCGGCGCTCGAGCTCTGGCAGCAGAGTTTCCTGTCGATGACGCAGGCGCCGAACAAGATTCAGGAAAGCGTTATCCGTCACCAGTTCACGCATTACAGCCTCGATATCTCGCTTGCGATCATCGAGATGGAGTGCCTGCCGAGCAAGATATTCGACCAGGATAATTACCTCTGGATCGATATCGAGGCGCTCGGCAATCACGGCCTGCCAACCCCGGTGCGCAAGCTGCTGGCGTCGCTGCAGGATTGATGACGAGCGCGTCGTGCGCTAATGCCTCGGCTGGGCTTCGTCGGACCGACGCATCGGGACGAGTCATGGAATTCTAAACTTCTAAAACTCCTGTCACCCCGTGGCTTGACCACGGGGCCCAGTTCAACAAACCGCGCGCCGCGCACACATCACCCCCCAGACTACTGGATCCCGCGATCGAGCCCACTACTGTCCGGTTTAGAAATTGTTGAGGCGATAAGCGCCTCGTAGTATCGGGTCTTTCGCATTTTTTGCATATAGGGACTGTGAAATTCTACTCTCCAAACTTGTCATACCGCGGCTTGACCGCGGTATCCAGAAATCCAATGGAATCAAGCTCTGGACCCCGCGGTCAAGCCGCGGGGTGACAATTAATGCAATTAACGGATGCTTAACCAGACAGTAGTGGATCGAGTCGCGGGATGACAGGCTTCTAATGTCATCCGCGGATTGACTCGAAGCGCCGGACCGTCGGGATTCAGTGGTTGGGAAGCTGAGGTGCGCGCGGCGCGCGCGGTTTGTTGAACTGGATTCCGGCTTTCGCCGGAATGACAGAGAAACTATCGTCTGCTATTTGGCGAGCAGGCCGGCCTCGCGTTCGAATTTTTTAACCAGGATGCCATCGTCGCCGCAACAGGTGGCGGAGCACTGGTTGACCTCGTTGAGGGCCGCCGGATCGAGTTCGAGCCAGGCTGACACCGGCGTGTTCTCGGTCGCGCAATCACAGGAAATATCGGTATGGCCGTAAACGTGTTGCAGGCCGAGTTCGCGACCCGCGGCGGCGGCCTGCTCGATGATGGCATTATCGGTGGCCGGCAGGTGCGACAGCTTGTAGGCCGGGAAAAATTTGGTCACGTGCCACGGGCTGTCTGCGCCCAGGTTGTCGCGTATCCATTCCGCGATGGACCTGAGTTCATCGAGATTATCGTTTTTCGTCGGAATTACGTTGGTGCGGGTCTCGACGTGGATGCCGAGATCGGCGGCCTTCTTGATCGAGCCCAGCACCTGCTCCACCGTGCTCACCGGACAGACATCGCGGTAAAACTCGGCCGAAAGGCTCTTGATATCGGAACAGAGCACGTCGATATGTGGCGCCATGACTTCGAGCGCTTCATCGGTGACGAAACTATTGGAGACGTAAACCGTGAATAATCCGGCCGCGTGGGCGAGCTTCGACACGTCCACCACATACTCGAGCCAGACCGCGGGCTCGGAGTAGGTAAACGCGATACCGTCGACGCCGTGTTTCAACGCGGTCTCGACAATTTGCTCGGGCCTCACCCAGGCGTCGGTCGACTGCCCGCGCGCGAGCTTGTCGAGCGCGTCGACACCCCAGGAAATCTCGAGGTTATGGCAGCCCTTGCAGCGAAAGTTGCAGCCGTAGGAACCGATCGACATGACCATGCTTTCGGGGCGATAGTGATACACCGGCTTGTTGCGAATCGACTCGATTTCGATCGCCGAGATGATGCCGTAGGAGAGGTTGTACAGCTTGCCGTTGCGATTGACGTGCGCCTGGCAGAAACCACGCTGGCCGTGCCGCAGGCGGCAGCGCCACAGGCACAGGTTGCAGACCACGTCGCCGTTGGCCAACGGTTGCTGCAGCATCGTTTCGACGAGTTGATAATTTTCGGATTGGTGTGAATCGGGCATTGGGGTGGCTAAGCCTTGAACAGGAGAGGCAATGTAGCCTAAATCCAGTGTTGGCGCAAAAAGATAACGTCCCACTGATGTCCGCATAAACGCAAGGCTTGCGATGTCGTCAAGCCTGCGCAAGCTGCAGAATTAATGGGGAGCGCGCTGCGCGCGGATTGTTGGGCGGGATTCCGCCGGTCCGACGCATCGGGTCAAGCCGCGCAGCGACAGCAATATTGTCGTCCCGCGGTTTAACCGCGGGATCCAGGTTAAGGGAAAAGCCGATCGAGTTGCGAGATTAGTGGGGAGCGCGCTGCGCGCGGATTGCTGGGCGGGATTCCGCCGGTCCGACGCATCGGGTCAAGCCGCGCAGCGACAGTAATATTGTCGCCCCGCGGTTTAACCGCGGGATCCAGGTTAAGGTGAAACTCGATGGAGTTGCGAGATTAGTGGGGAGCGCGCTGCGCGCGGATTGCTGGGCTGGATTCCGCGGTCGCGTACAGGGATGTACGCGGGCGGGCGAAGTAGGATGCCCGAGCCGTCCTCAGCCGCGGAATGACAGGCTGCGCGCGGCATCTGGACTGGGCCTCGTCGGTCCGGGGTATCGCGTCGAGTCACCTGGCGCCTGGGTCAGGCTTTCTTGAGAAATTTTTTGGCGAACTTTTCTGCCGTCAATGGCTCGGAGACGTAATTGCCCTGCATGGTGTTACAGCCCACACCCTTGCACAATGATTCGTGCCACTCGGTTTCGACACCCTCGGCGACGACGTCGAGGCCGAAACCATGCCCGACCAGGGTGATCGCCTGGATGATGATCAGGTCGTCCTTGTTACTCGGCGCTTCGTGCACAAAGCTCTGGTCGATCTTGATGCCGGACAGCGGCAGCTGCTTGAGGTAGCTCAGCGATGAAAAGCCGGTACCGAAATCGTCGATCGAGATATGCACTCCGGCGTTATGCAGTAAGGTTAACGCCTTGATTACCTGTTCGGTCGACTCGAGCAGGATGTTCTCGGTAATCTCGACACCGATTTGATAAGGCTGCAGATTCTGGCGGCGCAGCGTTTGCAGAAAACTGTAGAGCACGCCCTTGTCGACAAAATCCTTGCCCGACAGGTTGATATCGACACGTACCGTTTCGAAACCCTGGTCGGTCCAGTCGTTAATGTGACGACAGGCCTCCTGTAGTACCCAGTGGCTGATTTCGTTGATCAAACCGGTGCGTTCGGCGATGCGGATAAAGTCGGTCGGGCTGACATTATCGTTGCTGCCCTGGGGCCAGCGAATCAACGCCTCGCAGGATTCGACCTTGCCGTTATCGAGGTTGACCTGGGGCTGGAAATGCAGCTCCAGGCCCTCGTTGTTCAGGGCTTCACGCAGGTTGGTCTCGACCCACTGTGAATACTGCAGTTCGAGGTTCATTTCGGCATTGAAAAACTGGTAACCGTTGCGCCCATCGGCCTTGGCGCGATACATTGCCAGGTCCGCGTTTTTCATCAGCTCCGAAGAGTCGCTACCATCTTCCGGGAAAACGCTGATGCCGATGCTGGTGGTAACCTGCACGTCGGCGTCGGGCAACGAGAAGGGTTTATTGAAACTCGAAATAATTTTCTCGGCGACGTAGATCACGTCGGCCCGGTTTTCGACATTGGACATGACCATGACGAACTCGTCGCCGCCGAAGCGCGCCAGCAGATCGTAGTTACGCGTGACGTCGGAAATGCGGCCCGCGGCCTCCTTGAGCAGCGCGTCACCGGCTTCATGGCCGTGCATATCGTTGATTTTCTTGAAGTGATCGATGTCGAAAAACAGCGCCGCCAACATCTTCTTGTTACGCGCGGTCTCCTCCAGCTTGCGGGTGAAATCGGCCTGCAGCAGGTAACGGTTGGGCAGGTTGGTCAGTTGATCGTAAGTAGCGATCTGGTGCAGGCGATCCTCCACCGACTTGCGTTCCGCCACCTCGATCACAAGACTTCGTTCGCGCTCGCGCAGGTTGAATAGCAGACGGTTGGAAGTCAACCAGGCAAGCACTAGCACGATGATGACGCCGCCGAGCATGACTGCGAGATCATCGACGATATCGTCCACCAGGCGCTGATAAAAAATTGGATTTGCATATACCTTCAGGATGGCGGCCAGCTCGCCTGTTCTGTGGATGTAAATTGGATTTTCGCTGGTAATGCAGTTTTTGCATTCGGTGACGCCGACGTCGATGTTGACCATGTCGTAGTCGGCAGGGAAAACGTCGTAATCAACCTCGAGCGCGATGCCCCGGTAAAGGCTTTCGCCGGTGCTGGGATCGTTGATTAAAAGCATTTCGTTGATCGAGTTGTGAATCACCGAGATATCGGCTTTGCCGCCAATGTTCTGAAACTGCGATTCGATAGCGCGCGCATGCGAGGCCGCGAGCACGCGGGCGTTGGATTCGGCTTCATTGACCAGGCGTGGCCGGATATCGTAGTGCCAGTTCCATAGTGTCATACCTATGATGACCAGGCCGACGCCGATAAACAGCAGCATCGATCGATAATCCATTGACGGGGAGAAGCCCCGCAAAATATCTTTTTTACTCTTGCTCATGTTTCACCGCTATGCGCAGAAAAAACGCTTTTAGTTGTATATTCGATTGTTTCAGTGAGGCCATATTGACCATGGGCAGCACCCTGTCGGTGACGCGGAATCCCGTTGCGACACCACGCTCGACGTCGCCTTCGAACGGGGAGAACAGCAGTACCCTCTTTTGGTGCACGAATTTGAGCAGATCGCCGAGATCGTCCCCGATGGGTTCCGCGAGAAAAATCGTACTGGCCGGAACGGGATTGCTGGCCAGCAAATCCACCGAGGAAATGCTCTCTATCCGCAGACCGCGTTGCCGGATCATGCCGATCTTTTCGAGACCGGGTCGTAGTTGCTCGGCGAGGTGGCGGTTTTCCCCATAAACCAGGTAGATCGGAAGGGACTGTGCATCGTCGTTCGTCAGCCGTTTGTTGGCAGCGATGATTGCGGGCAATATGCCGATGCCGATTTGCAGCCGAGGCGACAAAGCCTCCTGTGCCTGGGACGCCGTGCCGGCAAACGACAGTAACAACACCAGTGCCGCCAGAATGGTTTTACGTGACAGGCCTGGCCTCATTGAGTACCGCACAATTCGGTCATGGCTGATAGATGAGCTGCATCCATAACATGGCGCCGTCGCTGTACAGGTAATCTCCCGGATAGGTGTCTTCTGGGGCCGGATGTTTCAATCTTTCGTCGAACAGATTGCGGATGCCTAGACGCAGCCCGAGGCCATCTACGTCGAGAAAATTTTGCGAGCGCAGCATAATATCGGCCCGGGTGCTCTGCTCGAAGTCCGAGCGCGGGTCGCCTGCCGCGCGCTCCCGGCTGGAAATAGCGTTGATCTGCAGATGCAGGCTGGTCAATGGCCGCAGTCGATACTCGGTGCCCAGCTTGACCATCCAGGGTGCAAATCCGGCCAGCTCGTTGTCGATATAATCCTGCAAGGACAAACTGCCGACCAGGTTCCAGCTGTTGGCGACCGATTTTTCAACTTCGAGTTCGTAACCCCATAAATCGAACGAGCCCGAATTCAGGTAGCCCTCCGGGGCGAAGTCCTGAAACTCGATCAAATCGTCGAGTTGCGCGTAATACAGGGTGTTGCGCAACACCAGCTCCGGGCGATGGTAAATGTAACCGAACTCGAGCGTGTCGTTGGTCTCGGGATCGATCGATGACTTGAGCGAACCGCCGGTCTCGATCAGCGACGGCGGACGGAAGGCGCGCGCGAGCTGGGTCTTGAAGATATGCTTATCGGTGCGGCGCCACACCAGCGCGATACGCGGCGACAGGTTGGAGCCGATGTCTTCGTAGTCGTCGAAGCGCAAGCCACTGGTCAGCGTCAGGCGATCGTCGATGCGAAACTCGTCCTGCAACACGATGCTGATCGAGCTGCGCTCCTGTGAATCATCGACCGGTCCCGGAAACTCGTTTACGGTTGGCGAGGGCAGCTTGGTCACCGGATCGAGATTGATGGACTGTTTGGATTCGCTGACGCTGATATCGACTGCCGACAGTTCGGTGAAGAGCAGGTGCTCGCCGGCATCGAACTGCAGGTTGATTTTGGCCTCGAGGCGCTGCTCGACAAGTTTGGAATCGGCGTACACGTCGTCTTCGGTACCGAGGCCGTTGAAGGCTTCCGCAACACCGAGGAATAAATGGTTCTTTTCCGACGAATTCTGCAATCCACTGAAGGACCATTCGCCGCCGAGCCTGTCATTGAGCGCAAACGCCTGGCTGATTACCGCCGACACCAGGCTTTCCGAAACCACCGTTTGCTTTTCATCGGGCGGCAGCAGGTTTTTACTGCCGAAGTGATCGCCGCGGTTCGACTGCTGCAGCTGCAGCATGGCATTCAGATCGCCGAAGTTGAGGTCGACGATCGCCGAGACGAAATCGCGTTTATTATTAATCGGCCCCGGCGCATAACTCGGGTCGCCGCCGACCGAGTTGTCTCTGCCCGATTTTATATCTTCGCCGTCGGATTCGGTTGCCGCCAGACTGAAACTGGAACTGAAGTCGCTGCCCGGTTTTTCGTAAGCATACAGCGCCGAAAAATTTACACCGGCTTCGGATTCCAGGCCGATCGAGTACTGCTTGCCTTTTTTGCGAGTGATGACGTTGAGCAGGCCGGCGTAGGCAAATTCGCCATGCACGGCCGAGCCTGGACCGCGAATGAATTCGATGCGTTCGATTTGCTCCACCGGGGTATCGAAAAGAGTCCCGGTGGTGGCGCTTGCCGAGGCGTTCACGGACTCACCGTTGAGCAACAGCTTGACCTTGCTGGGTTCGAACAATTCGCCAATACCGCGCACCGAGATACTGCGCATGCCGGTTTCGTCCATGCTGGTGTTAACCCCGGGCAAACTGGCGAGCGCATCCCAGACCGTGCGGAAGCCGCGGCGCTGCAGTTGCTCGGCATTGAGTACGCTCAGCATGCCAGGCACGAAATCAGCATTTAAACGGGTTTTGGTGGCGAGCGTGGTTTGCTGCTCGAGCAGGTTGAGGAACTGGTTGAGTTCATCTTCCTCCGAAGCGTCCTGCGCACGGGCGCAGGTGCCGCTAAAAAGCGCCAGCAGGGTAATCAGATAAATTGTTCTTGTTCCCGGGTTCATACAGCCTTGCTCTTACTCCACGGGCTTTTGAATGAGTATAGACCGGATATACCGGTTCCGGGTTAGAGAAACGTGGTGTTGTTTACCTGCACGGTGACATTGCGAATGTCGAAGAACTGCAGGTTGTCATCCGCGTTCAGGTCGTCCTGGTCGGAATTACAGGTAAATGCGATGGTGTAGTCGCCGGCGGGGAGGAACGCGGCTTCATATATGTATTCCGAAATGCTTGCATCCCACATGATCTTGCTGGTAGTGACCGGGTCGTTGTTGGTGCTAGATACCTGGTTGATATCGTCGGTGACGGCGTTGTGCCCGTTGTAAACATAGACGGCGTTAAAGCTGTCCGCCTGTGCGTCCGAGCAGGTTCCTGCGGTCAGTAGAGTCGAATTGACCAGGCCGCGAATATGACCGAAGTTGTCGCCCTTAACCAGACGCAACACGGGTCTCATGATGAAGTTGGGGCCGGCCGTTATAATCGATTGACGCAGGTCGACATCGACCACCAGCGCAGTTGGACGGGTATCCGAGACCGTGAAGTCGCCCTTGATTTTGAGTCCGGAAGAACCACCGCTCGGGATCATCAGGTTGTTTACGCCGCCGGTGGTAAGTTCTATCGAATTGGCCATCGACGCGGTATCGACGATCAGTCGTAGCTCGTCATAATCGCCCGCGTCGACTTTCACGTCGCGCAGCAGATCGGCGGTTTTGGTACCCTGCAGTGAGGCCAGTTCAATTTTTTGCGCCGGATTGACCGGGATTGAGACCCAGCCGCCGGAGGTTTTCCTGAGCTTCACCTCGACGAAGGTGATGTCCACTCGTGCGGCGTCGTCAAACGCGGCGTCTGTCAGACGCAGGGATAAACTCGAGCCCTCGCCGCCGGAGCCGCTACTGCCGCCGTCTCCGCTGGAGCTCGAATCAGTCCCGCAGGCCGATAGTAGTGCTGCCAGGCTCAGTACGGTCATTAAGTTCAAAAATTTTGTCATCAAAATCAAATTCTTCCTTATTAAAGCCCATTGGCCGTGAAAGCTGAGCTGTATTAATAGAAGCGCAATCAGGCTAATAATGCTACGAATTTTAGTGTTTTTGCCGGTTTTGAAGGGTGAACTGCTTCAAGTTACGCTTTTTGGCGTAATGAGCGGTAGTTTTTAGCCGCTAAAAGGTCGATGTCAGGACAGTATTTCACCGCAAAGGACCATTTTGTGGAGATTGTCGTATCGATACGGGTGCGTTACTAACACGACTCGATTCGAGACCGGAGATTTTCAGGATACTTTACTCTACATATGGCTATTATCGGAATGTGAATTTTTTATCTGTTACGCTCGATAGCGGCAGGATAGCCTGCAATCGACCTTATGGTCTGGAACCTGAAAATTAATCTATCGAGCAGGCGAACGCCGGATGAATATCGTCAATTTGTTTAAAGCGAGGGGCCGGCCTGCCGACCGTTTCGAGCAAATTATTCGCCCGCATATCGAAACTCTGTATCGATTCGCGTACCGGCTGTGTAATTCCCGGGACGATGCCGAAGAACTGGTGCAGCTCCTGCTAATCCGGTTGTTTCCAAAACTCCAGCAGCTGGAGTCGATCGAAAAATTATCGCCATGGTTATGTCGCGGGCTGCATAACCTCTACATCGATAGTTATCGCTCGGTCATGCGGCAATCGACGCTGTTCGACTTCGAAAGTGACGGCGACAACGTCGTTAGTGACCAGGTCACGCCGTTTGAGCACGTCAGCGGTAAGGAATTAATGACCCGCATCGATGCGGCGTTAAACCAGTTAAACGATGATCAGCGCATTCTCGTTTTGCTCCACGATTCAGAAGGATATACCCTCAACGAGTTAACCGATATTTTACAGGTGCCGCTGGGAACGCTGAAATCCCGCCTCAACAGGGCGCGAACCAACTTGAAAAAGTTACTTTCGAGGGAACCCCCCGGGGGTTTGGATCGTGTAACTGATAGCAGGAGGTAGGAATTGTGAATTGCCGGGAAATAGACGATCTTTTGCAGGATTTTATCGATGACAAGCTGTCGCCGGCGGATTGTGAATTGGTGGCGGCTCATCTCGGGACCTGTTCCGCCTGTGCCGCTAAGCATCTGGATGCCCTGGATGTGATCGATGTATTGAAAAATGTCGAGGTACCGCCGGCGACGGCCGATTTCGCATCCCGGGCCATCGCTGGAGCCGGCAGAGCCGGTCAGCAGCCGTTAATCCGGTTTCCCGGGAAGTTAGCAACCGGTATTGCCGCGAGCCTGGTGACGCTGGCCCTGATTTTTGTTTTTTTCGATTCGAAGATCACGCAGCTGGATGACGCGGTGGTGTTGCTGGGAGACGAGGTCAAGGTGATCAAGGTCGCCATCGACTCGGCGCGCGCAATCGACGGTGTAAGAATGACAATCGATATTTCGGATAACCTCGAAATTTCAGGTTATGAGAATCAGAAAGAAATTAGCTGGAACGCTGATCTCAAACAGGGCACCAATGTCATCGCCCTGCCGATATCGGCGCTTGCCAGGGGCGAGGGTGAAATTACCACGCGCGTCCGCCTAAACGACAAGGTGAAGGTGTTCAAGATAAAAACCCATAGCGGCCCGATCGACAAGGTACAGCGCGGTGCCTATTTTAAGACGGAGGCCTGACCGGAGTCGGAGCAGTAATCATGAGTAAACTTCTTTTAATTACCGTTTGCGCGATGCTTGCACTCAGTTCGGCCCCGGCCCTGGGGGCACCGGGTGATGAAATACTGGATGAAATTACTATCCGCGTGCTCGGCAACGACGACCTGCCGGACAGCGTCAGCGATATCGAGCTCCCCAGCATTGACGCGCAACAAGAGGTTGAACTTCCTGGCAATGCCAACGAAGCCGCTCGCTTGCGTGGTAATAAGGCCTCCAAAGCGGCAGAAAACGCGGCCGAAGCGGCAGACAATGCCACCAATGCCGCAGATAATGCCGCCGGAACCGCCGCCGAGGCTGCAGAAAACGCGGCCGAAGCCGCCCGGAACGCCGCCAATAACGCCAGGGAACACGCCGCCGATGCCGCTGAAAAGGGATTGAACCGGGCGCCCGGCCAGAATAAGTGACCGCGCGCGCCGGCAAACGCTCGCACGCCAGGACTGCTTAATACTGTCGCGATCCCGCAAATCGAGGTCCGCCTTGCGGCAGCACGAAACGCCAGCTCGCGGGCGTGACTGGGCCGGGTTTTTACACAATAATCCGGCCATGTGTTGTAAAAGAGTCATCCAGACTACGCTGTTAATTCTTGCGGCAATATCTTCACGTCCCGCTCTCTCTTCCCCCGGAGAGGATTTCGACGCCGGGGTGCAATTATTTAACCAGGGTGATTACGCACAGACCCTGACTTATTTCACGCGGGCCCAAGCGGGCGGCATGGCGAGCGCGCAATTGATCTACAACCTTGGTTCGACTTATTACAGGCTGGAACAATTTGAAAACAGCCGGCGTTACTTCGAGATCCTGGTCGACGATAAAGACCTCGGCGCCCAGGCTTATTACAACCTGGGCCTGATCGAGCACAAGTTGGGTGATGACAGGGCCGCGATTGCCATGTTTGAAAAGAGCCGGGTAGCGACCGTCGACGAGCGTTTCGGGATGCTGGCGCAAAAACAAATCGCCAGGCTGCGCAATCGGGAATCGAAGCCGTGGTTCGGTTACGCTTCCGCCGGCTACGGCTACGATTCGAACATAACGGCTCAACCTTCATCCAGCGTATCCGGCGAATCGTCTACCTTTCTCGAAACCCTTGGCCTGTTCGGCTGGAAACTTTCGGGCAGCGAGACGAACGGTATCCATTCCCTGGCGACCTACTATTCGAGAGATTATTTCGAGGGCGGCGACTTCGATAACGACGCCATTACGCTGGGCGGTGAAATTCGAAAACGAATCGATCGATGGAACTTCGGTTACGGCCTCGAACTGACCCGGTCGTCGTATTCCGGTAAGGACTTCCTCGCCACCACCGGCCTTGTCGTCAGGGCTAAAACCCGGCTGCAAAATAAAACGGAAGTCAGGCTACAGTTCCTGCACGAGGATATATCGGATCGATCGGACGAGTTCTTCTACCTCGATGGCAATCGTACCCGTCTGAATGTCGGGTACCGGGTGCAAACGGAAATTGCCGAATACCGCTACGACTACGAACTCGAGCTTAACGATCGGGCAAATACCGCGACCACCAGCCATTCTCCGACCCGGCATGAGATCGGCTTCCAGTACCTGCGTAAACTCTCGCAAAAAACCCTGTTTGGCGGGGTGCTCGAGTATCGCTACAGCGATTACGAGCGCGTGGCCTCGCAGGACAGGGCCGACGATCGCCTGCGCGTTAAGTTAAAAGGCGAACGCAAGCTGGACGCCGTCTGGCGCATCAAGGCCGAATTACTCTTCGCCGACAATCGATCGAGCGAAAACGAGTTCGAATACCATAAGTATGAAGCCAATGTCTCGGTCGACGCTTTGTTCTAGCGGATCCTTACTGGTAACAATCGGCGGCTAGAAGTCGATTCGTTGTTCCCCGTCGTCGACCACGGTCGCCGTTTCCGCGGCGACGGTAAAGCTGAGGTCATCGTCCTCGTCCGGGTCGTCTGCCGGTTCGTCGAATGTCATACCGTCATCCTGTGACACCCCGCTAGCGCAGACGAACGCCAGGGTATAATCGCCCGGTATCAGAAAATCGACGTGGTAGGAGAAGCCGGTATTACTCGTTCCATCGGGCTTGACCAGGGTCGATGTTACCGGGTCGTTCTCGTCACGCTCGATATCGTCGGGCGTGGTTCCCGCGCCGGCGAAAATATAGATCGATCCACCCAGGCAGGTAGGGTCCATCAGCGCGGCATCGACCTCGCCGACGATGGCGCCATAGTTGCCCTGAACCAGTCGCAGCGTCGGTTTCAACTTGTAGCGGGGCATCACGGGATGAGGATTTTCGACAATGGACTTACGCACGTCGAAGTCGATATATATCTTCGCCTCGCCATCCTCGGGCACCATGAATCCCCGGTTGAGCTTGAGCCCGGTCTGGTTACCGCTCGGCACGGTCAGGGGAAAAGTACCCGTCGACAGCACGATTTCTCCAGCTTCATCAGCCAGCACCAGGCGAACCCAGTTCACCTTGCCGGCGGGGACTTCGACATCGTCCAGCAGCAGGGCGCTGGCGCCCGCTGTTTGCTTCAACAGGTCGATGCGCTCGACGTGAGGGTCGCTGTCGGTACATTCGCCTTCCTGGACGATTGGCGGATCGACGTCGGGATTAACCGGGTCCTTGCAAAAATTGAACTCAAGCGCCGGCCCTTCGGCCGGCTTGACCACGGCGCCGATGAAATTCACGGTCACCGCCTGGGCGTCATGGATCGGTGCATCGACGATCGCAAGCGACAGGCTGCCCGTTCCGCTCGAGCTATCGCTGCTGTTGCTACCGCCGCCACAGGCTGCGAGCAACAGGCAGGCCGTCATAATTGTGCCCAGTTGGCAAAGATTTGTTGTTTTCATTGGTAGAGTCTCATTGGTTTGATTGTCTTTACCTTTAACACGATCGAAATCGGCAAAAGGTTTCATCGAATTCGAGCCTTTTAAAGGCTATGGACAAAAGTCCGGCAACGGCTATTTCAGGAATTTGAAAAGGGATCCGCCAGGCCGGAATAGAACCACCTGCATCGAGACGGCAAGATCCCACGATCCCCGGGAGGAAACAGCGGAAAACCCAGAGTAAAGATGGCGACGAGTCTCTAGAACGCCGGGTAGCTCACCGCATGTCGTTGTAATTGCGGGATTTGCCAGGGTAAATCGTAAAAATCCGACCAATCAAACCCACCGGACTTGACTCCGGCCGCGCGCAACTATTGAATGCGCGCTTCCGCACTCCAAGCCCAGGTAGCTCAGTCGGTAGAGCAGGGGACTGAAAATACAGGGAACTCTCGCGGAAGTCCCAAGAATCGTAACGATTTTTCTCTGGCCCCACTACCCCTCGCCTGAACTATTCCCGAAATCGGGTATCCCTGAATTTTTCTGAAAGTCCAGGATTCTTATCGACTTTTCTCGATCGGTCACCGAGCCACCAGCGAGCCTCTGCCCTTTATCCCGAGAACTGTGAAAAGGATGTTTTCGCGGCATGAGCCTGGAAAAACCGGTTACTTTGACTCGGCTAGAAGTTAAGCCGAAATTCAGCAAAAACGGTGTTTGCCTGGTAATCTGAGCGCGCTTCCCCCTGGTAGCGGAGAGACAGAGTCATTCCGTGCGGGTCGCTGTAATTGACCGCGGCTCCGAGGATCACACCATCTTTTGCAAAGTCTGCCCCGTCCTGCCTTAAAGAAGTGCCAGGTGCGCCGACGTACGCTACGTTCATTACCTGATCATCGATGTCGAAATCGTGACTCCAGGCAAGTTTGAGCTCGGTAACGACATCGTTGCCAAGCCAGTCCACGCTGTACATCGCGCGCATCCCCAGCTCGCTAACCAGGCTGTCGACCGACCTCGAATCAACCTTCAGGCTCAGGCCACCGCCACCATTTTCGGTAAAACTCTCCTCGTGAATACGCGCGTAGTGCAAGGCCCCGTAGGGTCCGGTGTCCCAGGAGATACCTGTTTTTGACAACCAGCCGCCTTCGGCGGAGATCGAGATCACGTCGCTGTCATGATCGCTGTCAACCACGCGGTCGATATTGCCGACAACTACGTTTCTCTGCTGGTCGTTGCTGTTGCGTCCATAGGACAGGCTTCCCTGCAGGTATTGGCCCGCGTCACTCCAGCTGCTGTAAAGCGAGATGTAATCACTGTCGATGTCAGCGTTTGCCGGGGAGCCGTCGGAATCGATATCGGTACGGCTGGTGCCGAGAGCGACACCGATCGTAACCTTGCGGTCGATCCTGCGGTCGTAGCCAAGGGCAAAACCGGCGGTATCAAAGTCGAAGCCGCTATAACCGCCGGACTCGTCTTGATCGCCCATCGTCCTCGCCGACTGTAACCAGACACCATGCAGGCTCTCCTCGGTGCGTTCATCTTCGAGGACCATGTTCAGCAGCGTGCTGTCACCATTTAAAGCCAGTACTATCGGCTCGCGGCTTGCGGACCTGGAGTTGCTGGCATTTCGCAACGCGCTCATGCGGTTGGACAGGCGCGCTGTCTGGGCTGACAGGTTGAGGAACCCGGCAGTCGACGACGCGGCGTAAACCTCCGGGCTGAGCGTGCCGAGCGCCTTACTGGCAGAGCGCGTGTCGGGCAGATTTTGTAACTCGCTCAGCATGACTAACAGGTCATCCGACACCTTGGTCGGATCGATATCATCTATGTATGCCGCCTGGTCCTTCTGCACGCCGTTGCCGGCGAGCGAGCGATAGGATTTAGCGGTAATCGCCAGGCTGGCCGAATCATCCGTATAAAGCATCTCGTAGCTGACCATCGTTCCGGGTGAGTCGGGCAGATTGGTCGTGGTAAATTCACCATTAAGACCACCATCAGCCTTCAATAGCGGGAGTATATACGTGCGGCCCGACTGAACCGCCGTGGGCTTGCCACCCACGAGACTGATTTCGGCGCTACCCGCGAGGTTCGCGGTGCCCGACACTTGTAATTGATCGGTTCGCAGCCCGGCGAGCAGCACATCCACTTCGTAGGTCGCCGTGTTTTCCTGGATCAGGCTGCCGGTAAGCTCCGTGGTTTGCAGTTCTCCGCTTGTACCCGGGGACAGGACGCCAGCATTGTTGAGCACAACGCCATTACCGAGGACGACAGATGCGAGCGAATTGATGGTTGCGCTCGCTGAATTTTCGAAAAAGTTGTTACCACCGCCGAGTTCTACCGAGCCGGTGATGCTGCCATTGTTGACAATACGCTCGTTGCCCTCGCCGCCGCGAATAGCCACACCGCTGGCGGAAGTGATGTTGCCGTTATTGACCAGCAGGTTGGCACGACCATCGAGGAACTCCACGCCTGCACCCGAGTCCGTACCGCCCGTTACCGTGCCCGAGTCAATGCGGATCTCTATGTCACCAGAGAGGGCAGTACTGATGCCTAGTGACTGGGCGAGAATACCGACACTATTCCGACTGGAAGCCGTGATATTGCCGTTCAGAGTTACATCGACATCCCCGCTGATGCCGAAATATTGTTTATTAGTACCCCTGAGGAAACCGGTTCCACCGTTTTCCACCCATTCCTGGAGAAATTGTGTTCCCGCAATTCCGCTGACGCTCTGCGCAACAAGGCCGTGTGACTTGTTGCTGGTGATATCACCCGACTGCGTGACCACTACGTCACCACTATCGCCCTTGCCGCCGATCGATCCACTGAGCAGCGCGAGTTCGCCTGAGTCTCCCGCGAGGCCGCCACCACCGCCGACACTCTGAGCGAGGATTCCAATTGCGTTTTCACCTTCGGTGACAATTGAATCGAGGTTCTCAACCTCGACATCTCCGCCGTTTCCGCCGCCGCCACCATCACGGCCGAAGGCCAGATTCAGGCCGAAGTTAAAACCGATCTCGTCGTTTTCGGGAAAGCGGTTTATATCGCCTGCTATCCCGCCGCCACCGCCGACGCTTTGCGCGAGGACGGCATGTGCGCCGTTACCTATTGTCCTGATCGTGCCGGAGTTAACCACCTTGACCCTGCCACCATCACCGGCCGCGCCGCCGGCGCCGCCGATAGCGACCTTGCCGGTAAAGCCAGGGGTGGAATCACCACCGCGAGCTGAAGCGCCGGGCAGATTGAACGGACTGTTGGCGATTACTACTCCGCCGCCACCGCCGACGCTTTGCGCAAGAATACCGAAACCACCCTGACTGTCACCCTGTATAATATTTCCGAGTTCGAGGAAGTAGGTGCTGCCATGGGTGACAATGCTGCCGCTGTTGATTACTTCCACTTCGCCACCGTTGCCACTGCTGCCCGCGTCCCCGCCGACAAAAAACTTCCAGTCTTTCAGGTAATCAACCTGGGACTGCCTGACGTCCACGACTGCGATAGCCGCATCGAGTTCGGCGATGCCCGTCCCGGTGGCGCCATTGCCGCCATTGCCGCCACCGCCGCCGATACTCTGTGCCATGATTCCGCTGGAACCCGATATCAAGGTTTCGATCTCGCCGTCGTTGGTCACGCTTACCTTGCGACCGTTGCTCGCCCCGCCGCCCTTGCCACCCACCGTGACATCGAGGTTGAAGTTGTCAGGTGAATTTTCCGAGCCTTCGCAGGCGATGAATCCACATGGCTTATCCCAGATCACCGAAACAGAATTTGCGTTACCGGCGTCACCGCCACCACCCCCGAGGCTTTGCGCGTATATGCCGTGGGCGCCCTTGCCCGTGGTCTCGATTCGGGGGGCGGGTGTCAATCCGGCAAACGATGTATTTTTCACGGTCACCACGCCGCCGTTACTGCCGTTGCCACCACCACCACCGACCGTCGTCGTCAGATTGGCGGCGTAACCCTTCGCGGCGCCCGAAAACTGGGCGAGAATGGAGAGGCTGCTGCCGCCGGTGCCGCCACCACCGCCGACACTTTCGGCGTAGATGCCATGAGCATTGTCGCCCCGGGTAATAACGTCATTGAAGTTGTCTACCTTCACCTCGCCACCAGTGTTGCCACTGCCACCGCTACCGCCGAGGTTGACATTTCCCTGGATCGAAGTGCCGCGCGCGAACGAGGCACTGAGTGTGGAGCCTCCGTTGCCACCATTGCCACCTATGCTTTGCGCGGAAATTCCCGCGCTACCGCCGCCCCCGGCGCCGCCGGTTCTGATGACGCCGGCATTGACAACGGCAACCAGGTCACCCCTGGAACCGATTCCACCGCCCTGGCCAACAATTACTGAAAGTTTTGGTGCGCCGTCTCCCCAGCTGAAAGCTCCACCCGCAGAAAAGCCGGCATTACCACCGTTACCGCCTATGCTTTCCGCCTGTATGCCTTTGCCGAATTTAGTCGAGATGTCACCGAAATTGCCCACGTTGACTTGACCGGCGTCTCCCGAGTTACCGCCGCCGCCGCCAACCGAAACTGAAAGTACCGGTGCACCCGCGCCAAAGGTCAAACCTCCCGCAACGCTGAAGCCCCCGTCACCACCGTTCCCGGCGAGGCTCTGGGCATAGATGCCATGGGCATCGACGTTGTGGGTGGTGATGCTGGCGTCACTGACCACTTCGACATCGCCACTCTTGTTGCTGTCGCCGCCGCTACCGCCGATACTGATGTTAGTCGTGCCTTTGAGCGAGATTCCAGCGGCGACACTGAAACCCGCGGAACCACCATCCCCGCCGACACTGGCGGCCTTGATGCCGGAGGAGCGCGCTCCGAAGGTGGTGATCTCGCCGGTAATCAGGTTGGTCACATCCGTGCCTACATTTACATTTCCACCGGTACCGCCAAAGCCGCCTTTGCCGCCGATACTGATTCCCAGTGATGCGTAGCCTGCTGAGCCGGAGACGCTGAAGCCGCCCGTACCACCGCCACCGCCGCCACTGATCGCCAGGATTCCGTGAGAATCTGCCTTGCTGGTGGTGATGTTGCGATTACTGAAGACGTTGACTTCACCGCCGGTGCCGCCTCGGCCTGCATCTCCACCCATTGCGAAGTTGACGCTGGCGGCGGATACGTTGGCGGCAACGCTAAACCCGGCGATGCCGCCTCCGCCACCCTGGCTGAGCGCGCTTATCCCGGAGGAAAACACGCCTGCGGTTTTAATTTCTCCCGTATTTGACATCCCATTTTCGCCAACGGTAACGGCACCGCCGTTGCCGCCACTGTCGCCGTCACCGCCGATAGAGATATCAAGGTTGCCGCTGCCAATGCCGCCGGCGATGCTGAACCCGGCATTGCCGCCACCGCCGCCGGTGGATAGTGCCAGTATTCCGGGTGAAAAAGCATCTCCGGATGTTGTAATTTTGCTTTTGCTTTTCACTTCGACTTCGCCGCCGTGTCCAGCGGCGTCGCCATCCCCGCTGAGCGAGAGAGTGAAGCCCGGTAATACGCTGCTCAAGGTTACGCCGATCGAACCGCCACCATCGCCGCCACCGCCGCCAATGCTTTCCGCGAAGATGCCGGCCGACAGGCTTTGCCCGGTCCTGATCTCGCCGCTGCCACTATCGACGGTGACCTTTTTACCGGAGCCGCCTTTCCCACCATCGCCACCCATGGTCAGGTTGAATGGCGCTATGCTTACCCCGACACCGAGGCCGCCGCGTCCACCGCCGCCGCCGACGCTTTGCGCATAAATCGCCGCCGCGTCGAAGCCATCGGTGGAGAGTAGCGCACTGGTATTGGTCACCGTGACCAGGCCACCATTACCGCCGCCATCGCCATCGCCACCAAGGGTTATAGGAATGCCCACAGAAACAGCGAGACCTCCGTTTCCGCCACCCTTACCGACGCTCTGCGCAAAGATAGCGTTTGATTTATGGCCGCTGCCGTCACCGCCGGTCCCGGTGGTGATAGTCCCGTCGTTGGTCACGATAACCGAGCCGCCGTGACCCCCGCCCCCGCCGTCACCGCCGATCGACACGAAACCGCTGGCCGCGTAACCACCATCACCACCGCCACCGCCGACGCTCTGTGCGTAGATGCCCATGGCATTCTTGCCGTAAGTCCAGATCTGTCCGCTGCCGTTTAAACCATTGTTTACCTCGACGGTGCCGCCATTCGCGGCAACACCGCCGCTGCCACCCCAGCTGGCCAACAGTGAGAGGGCACCGCCCCCGTCGCCGCCGCCGCCGCCGACGCTCTGTGCGTAGATCCCGCGGCTATTGTCTTTGCTGGTTGATATCTGGCCCTCGGTGTTAATCAGCAGGTTACCGCCGTTACCGCCTTTCCCACCGTCACTGCCGAAGGAGACGAGTCCAAAGAAGGTTCCGCCGCCCCCGTCTCCACCATCACCGCCCCGGCTTTGCGCGAAAATGCCATGCGAAGCGAATTCTTCGGTGTCGATTCGGGTCGGGATATTGCCGATCATCCCCGTGGTTACCGTGACTGAGCCGCCCCCTTGTGCCGTGCCTACATCCGGTTCACCGATACACAGACCGCTACAATTTCCAGCGCTCCCGGAACTTCCCCCTACGCTAACGGCCATGACACCGGGAGACCAGGCCCCTTTAGTCGTTATGCGGCGAGCTCCCTGGACGTCGACTGTCACCGACCCACCAACTCCGCCTGAACCTGAATTACCGCCTTCGCCGACAAGGCTCTCGCTGCCTGTGCCACCATTGCCACCCACGCTTAGCGCGTAGATGCCTGCCGCAAGGCTACCATCGGTAGTTATGTCGCCAGAGATCGCCGTGATGGCAACCAGCCCGCCGTTACCGCCATCACCGGCATCGCTATCATCGACACTTGGGATGGGACCTGTGTTATATCCATCACCACCTCTACCACCGGTGTTGATCCCCGCGATGCCGTGAGCCCTTTCCCCGGTCGTATTAATCTTGCTGGTCCCACCTGTGTAGCTGATCAGGGAAAATGGGGAACTAGAGCCGTTTTCGCCGTCATCATAGAGGAGTCCGCCTGACTCTCCTGTCTGCCTGCCGGTATCCAGCAATACGCCCGCATAATCGATCAAAGGGTTAATGTCAGTGACCAGCGCACTCACCGTAAGATCCAGAATGCCGATAAATACCGGGGGATCGTTTGAGGGACTGATGTAAGTCCCGTAGTAGCGGACACCCGCAGACTGATCCCCGGTGCAGGCGACGCTCAGGATGTTATTCACGCAGGCGTCATTCGCCCGGGTGGCTGGAGCATGAGCCAGTGAAAACACGATTAACAACAGGATTGGCAGGAAGCCAAACCCGGGCCTGATTTGAGCATCTGTTAATTTCGAGCACGCGCACTTCATATTCCGACTCCTTGACGAAGGTTTTATAATTATTCTCACCCCTCGCTACAGCTGTATGCTCAGTCCTTCTCTATTGATCCTGCGTTGCGCAATCACCAATCGAAATTCTGAAGAGACCAGATTGAGACGGGTTTACTGCGATCGAGCATATCAGAATCCTTTTTTCCAGACATCACCCATATGAGGTACGGGACTGGATTGGAGACCCGGAAACAGGATGCTGAACTTCCATGATTGTGCA
Source organism: uncultured Gammaproteobacteria bacterium (assembly GCA_963768295.1). Classification (GTDB taxonomy): domain Bacteria; phylum Pseudomonadota; class Gammaproteobacteria. Next base: position 94,804 of record CAVYHN010000031.1, read on the forward strand.
CACTGGCGTGAGCTCGATATGTTTTTACATGGCGGGTAACGGTTTCGGTGTGTTGACGGAGAGTGAGTAGCAGGCAAAATCGCTTCGACCTGGCGGGATTGGCTGGACACCGCTCCAACCAGGATAAAACCATCCGGTTGGGGGATTTTTGATTAGCCATTCGCCATGTTTTATGTCCTCCACCTGCCATCAATCCGAGAAATAGCAGCTCTGAGGGCAAAATAGATGTTCCAGACTTGACTAGAGGCCCGCTCGACTATTTAATACGCGCTTCCGCACTCCAAGCCCAGGTAGCTCAGTCGGTAGAGCAGAGGACTGAAAATCCTCGTGTCGGTGGTTCGATTCCGCCCCTGGGCACCATTTTCCGCTGATTTTCAACGAGTTGCCTGATGGGTGGTACGAGGATTTATAGTCCTTGTGTCTATAGCCACGTGACGGGTACCGCTATTCTCTTGCTTCGATTTCTTTCAACGTCTCCCCGGACGTAGTTTTCTACATTGTCAGCCTTGGTGGTAAACCGGACGTCAGCGGAAAGCCTGAGTTGGATAGAGCGCCGATGATGCTGCTCACACCGGGGAGCAGCGCCAGCTTCGATTGAGTCGTGCACATATAGTCTGACTCAGAAATGTTTAATAAATAAAACTAAGAAATAAATAACCAGCAAGAAATATCGCTACCCACATCGCCATGCTGCCAGTAGGACGTGCACTTGTAAGCAAGCCGCTGGGCACCTGGTAAATTCCAGAAAGATAGTCCAGACATTGGTGCAATTTGGTAACAAAGGCCCGGCGTAATGCTCCATCCAGTTTCCATGTGGCCGCGAACAGGCTTTGTATCGCAACCGGGAAAAGACGGCGATAAAACCAGTCCGCGTCCAGGTTTGTAGAGTGTAGTTCGGGGGGATATAGGCCTCTGAGGTTGAGCCAGACGAAGGCTAGCGCCGAGAAAAATAGTAGCTGGGTCTGCGCCAACACTGAGTCGCGTCATAGGGGTTATAACCAGTGTCGTAGGGCAGCACCGGGGAACGGACTCCCCGGCGGCATCACGCGACAGTGGTCAGCCCACTCGTCCGGCGTAGCGTATGCGGGCGGCTGCAACATCCTCGCCGCGCGCGTAAGTAGCGGCCAAACGCTCGATGGCGCCGACCAGGCGGGTTCGGACTTGCATTCCACAGCTCCCGGCGTAGCGCTTGATCGTGGGCCGTGCGGCCCTCAGACACCCAGGTATCGCCCTCGGAGATGAGGGCCGCGTATTCCTCGCGGTTGGCGTTCTCCACGCTGTCACGGAGCAGCAGGTTACCCGCGAGGATGCCGTTGCGCAGCTCCTGGGCGTCGGCCTGTAGGCCCGTCAGCCGGCAGCGCAGGTCGTTCAAGGTCTGCGCCTGCTCCGGGCTGTCGGGCACGGTGTCGGGCCGGCGCTCGGCAATCCAGGGCAGCGCTACCTCGCTGTCCCACTTGCCGCGGCTGAGCTTGCCCGGCATCCCGTCGTCGCGCTCCCACTGCCAGATACGCTGACGGCTCACGCCGGCGGCGTCGGCTAGCTCTTTGGTTCCGACTATGGGCACTAGGCGAACAACCTCTGCTGACGTTGCGCGGCGTCGATGCGCTGGCACGCGATGTCGAAATAGCGCGGCTCGATTTCGATGCCGATGTAGGGGCGCCCGAGATTGGCGCAGGCTACGCCGGTGGTGCCGACGCCCATGAATCGATCGATGATTGTGCCGCGCGGCGCTTTCCCTACGATCGCTTCGAGAAGCGACACGGGCTTTTGGTTCGGATGCTCGCGGCCCATGCTGGCCAATGTCGGGTTCGAATGACGCAACACGCCCTCGTCGCGGCGACCATGCCAACCGCCACCACCGATCCAGACTAACTCAAACGATGCTTTCCACGGGAAGGATAGGTCGCCCATGC
>CAVYHN010000032.1:0-64826 GCA_963768295.1 uncultured Gammaproteobacteria bacterium
TGTTGTGTACGTCTACTTCGTTCGGCGTCTTGCTGATCGGCGTCGATCGCTTTGCGGATATCAACAAGCCGCTCTGGTCATTGGCTGGTCTGCCCGGCCCGGCGCAGCGTCCCGCCACGATCTCCAACGTCGTCAACAACGGTGCGATCTCGCGCAACGGCCGCTACGCCACGGCCTTCCCGTTGTGGGACGGGTCGAATCGCGTGCTGGTCAGCAAATCGACCTGTCAGGTGCTGGACGCGAACAATGTCGTCAGGCCCTGTATCGATCCCTACTTGGATAATAATCCAGTAGAAAAGTCACCCCCTTACTCGATCTGGATTTACGATAGGAACGGCGATAGTCAGAAACCCCTCGTGCTGGCGGAAGCGGGCAGGGTCATCACCGAAGCGATTGCGCTCGAGAATCGAACCCGGGCGCCGGTTATTTTCGACAAGAGTCTGCTTGGCGAGCTCGATACCGGCTGGGAAGGCGAAGTCCTTGGCGTGGTCAATATCAAAAGCGTTTACGACATCGGTGACGGCACGTTTAACGGTTGTTACTTTACCGAATGCACCTCGGCCCCCGGCATTACTACGGTGCAGGATTTTGCCGACCCGATGAATTCCGCCGCAGCCGATCGTCCGGCGCGCTTCGTGCGTTTTATCAAGGCGGTCGGCATTCCTGATCCAGACGACCCGACGTTGGTCAATCCGCCTGATCTCGATAACAATGCTTTTGGGCCACAGCGCAACCGTGGTATGCGGGATATCGTCGGCTACGCACCGGTCGAGCCCGATGGCTCGGTCAAGGTCAAGGTCCCGGCCTTTGTGCCGTTAGCGATCGAGGTGCTTGACGCTGAAGGCCGCCGAATCGGGCCGCGGCATGATAACTGGTTCCAGGTGCAGGCCGGAGATATGTTGACCTGCGTCGGCTGTCACGATCCCGTCAATGGCGGCAGCCCACCCGAAATTCATGCGCGCAGCGACGGCGAGGCGCCGTCGATCAATAGCGGCCTGCCGGCGGGTGGAATATTCGACAATACCCTGATTCCTGGCTCGATGCCGCCCAGTCCTTACATGGGTACTCCCGGGGAAACCATGGCCGAAGTGCGTTTCGACACCGTTGCGGTTGCCAGTCAACCGAAGCTCAGCGCCGATTTGATTTTCACGGATAACTGGACCGATCCCGGAATAAGCACTCAAGACCCTGATATCGCCCATCTTTATGCCGATCTGAGTCCCAATATGTTGAGTCCGACTAATACCTTTTGCCAGCCCAGCTGGTTATACAATTGCCGTGTGACGATCAATTATCCGCCGCATATCCATGCCATCTTCCAGCTCGATCGTGACTTTGATAGCGTCAACGGCCTAGTAGTGTACAGTGACCCGACTTTCGACGACATTACGCCGATGGCGCCGCTTAATCCGCTAAATAACGACCCGACCAACACGCCACTGGAGTTTGTGGCGGTGGCCGATGGCGTCGGCGACAATACCTGTATTAGTTGCCACACGACTCTCAACGGCACCCGCTTGCCCTATGGCCAGCTTGATTTGACCACCGATCTCAACCAGGATCCGAACGATCGTTTCCGGTCTTTTCAGCAAATGTTTAACACCCGGCAGGGCCAGTTCTTTAACGCAGGCGCCATGCAACTCGAGCAGTTTACGGTGCCCGACGGCATGGGCGGCACCATTCCCGATCCTGCCGCGGCGATCAATCCGATCATGACCACGGCCGGCGCGCGTAACAGTTTCTTCATCGAAAAGATGAGCGGCACCGAGCTTGACGCTGGACGCTCTTTACCCGTGGGCAGTGTCGATCATACGATCATGTTGACGGATGCCGAATTAAAGCTGATTAGCGAATGGATCGATCTGGGCGCACAAAATTTTAACGATCCATTTGACCCGGACGCGCCACAAAACTAAATTAGTGGCTGAATTCATACGGGAATAAAAACTTGAGACGATTCAAGGGGATTCTTTTGCCCAGTCTGTACCTGTTGCTAGCCGCTACCTGCAGTAATGCAGCCTATGCGCAGACGGTAAAAGAGGATCCGTCGCTAGCGGTGGAGACGGTTGAAAAAAATAGCAAATACTATCGGGTCACCATCACCGATCCGTTTATCGAGCTCCATACCGGCCCAGGCGCAGGCTACCCCATATTTTACGTGATCGATCGCGGCACCGAGGTCCAGGTTCTGCGGCGCAAGACCGACTGGTTCAAAATCGTCACCGACGATGGCAAGACCGGTTGGGCCAGTCGCAATCAGATGCGTCAGACCTTATTGCCGACGGGTGAACCGTTCAAGATCGTCGAGCTCGACCTGGAAGATTTCACGCAGCGTAACTGGGTACTCGGGGTGACCGGGGGTGAGTTCGAATCGGCCCCGGTGTTTACTCTGTTCACCGCCTATTCGTTTACCGACAATCTCGCCGCAGAGTTGCATTTCGGCCAATCGGTCGGCAGAAAGTCGAGCGCCAGGTTTCTGAAAGCGAATGCTGTCATGCAACCGTTGCCGGATTTGAAGTATTCTCCGTATATGACACTGGGATTGGGTAGAATAGAAGTCAGCCCGAGCGCGACCCTGATCGTGACCCAGGACGACAGCAACGATTTTGCCCAGTTTGGACTAGGTATACAGCGCTATATCACTCGCAGTTTTTTATTTCGACTCGAGTTCAATGAATACATTATTTTTTCGGCCAATAGCACCCGCAACGACAATGAGGAAGTAAACGAGTGGAAATTCGGTTTCGCAGTATTTTTCTAGCGTTTGCGCTTTTCGCCGCGAGCGCGCCGTTGACCGAGGTCCTGGCGCAAAGCGACGAGGAAGAACAAACTAATTTGATAGAACCCCAGATCGAACGCACCGAGTTCGACGAATCACTGATCGACTCGGATGATTTCGAAATCGCGATCTACGGCGGTTACCTGGCGCTGGAAGACTTCGATACCAACATCGTGGTCGGGGTTAAGCTCGGCTATCACATTTCGGAAGATTTCTTCGTCCAGGCTTCCTACGGTACCAGTGAAGCCGGGGAAACCAGTTTCGAAAGACTAAGCGGCGGCGCGCCGCTGTTGTCCGATGACGAACGCTCGGCCGAGTACTATCTCGTCACTCTGGGATTCAATCTGTTCCCAGGGGAGGCATTTGTCACCGATTCGACTACATTTAATACAGTGTTTTACCTGTCCGCCGGCGTTGGCACCACGACCTTCGCGGGCGACGATCGTTTTACCATCGCTTATGGCGTTGGCCACCGCACCCTGTTTGCAGACGGTTTCAGTCTGGATATCGAGATGCGGGATTTAATTTTTGAACAGGATGTTTTTGGCGAAGAGGAATCCACCAATAATCTGGAGTTCACGGTATCGCTAAACCTGTTTTTTTAAAGGAGAAATAATATGAAGAGCAAATTATCACGATTCGGGTTGAGCCTGATACTGCTGTGTGCGGTGTCTTTTGCCGCCGTCGGTCCGGCCAGTGCCGCTACGGGCGGAGGACCGGCGCCAAACTTCACCCTGAAATCGCTGACGGGCAAGAATATGAAGCTTAGTGAATTGACCGGCAATGTCGTGTTGATTAATTTCTGGGCTTCCTGGTGTGGTCCCTGCCGCGAGGAAATGCCGCTGTTGAATGCTCTGCACAAAAAGTATGAAGCGCTGGGTTTTACCGTGCTCGGCGTCAACGTCGAAGAACAGGCCGATAACGCGCGCGGTTTCCTGAAAGACTTCCCGGTTGACTTTCCTGTATTGCTGGACAGCAAGAATCAGGTCAGCAAACTTTATAGTGTGATCGCGATGCCGACCACGGTGGTGGTGGATCGTGATGGAAACATGCGGTTTCTACACAAGGGTTTTAAGTCCGGCGATGAGAAAAAATATCGTAAAATTGTGAAAAAGCTGGTGCGGGAGTAACGTGGTGCGACAGGCTCTGGTAATTCCCGCTTTAATTGTAACCACGCTGCTTGGTGGTTGCGCCATCGAGCCCTGGGTCAAGCCCTACGAGCGCGCAAACCTGGCGGATCCAATCATGAATTTCAGTCGCGATCCGGTATCGTCGAGCTACCTGCACCACGTTTACGATTCACGTGAAGGTGCGCGCGGAGCGGGCATAGCTACCGGCGGCGGTTGCGGTTGCAACTAAAGGGAACCTGAGTTGCTGGTTATTTTACGCAATAGCCTTTCGGCAATTGGTATCGATGGGTTAAAGATGACGGCTGCAATTCGTTGCGCCGTGCTGCTGGGCCTGTGGACAGTCACCGGGCTGGCCGGCGCGGCAGTGCTGCCGGAAGAACGCGCGGATCTGCTCTACCATAGCTATGACGGCGGTGGTGCCGAAATCTCTGGACCCTCTTTGCTGGTGCGCAAGAACCTCGGTGACAGCGTTTCGGTTGGCCTGAATCACTATCTCGACAACGTCACCAGTGCTTCGATCGACGTGTTGGTCAGCGCCAGCGAGTATACCGAGAATCGGGAAGAGAACAGTATCAACCTCGATTACCTGCGCCAGAAGACGACCATGAGTCTGGGTTACACGGTTAGCCAGGAGAGCGATTTTGACGCCAAAACGCTAAGCCTTGGAATCTCGCAGGACATGTTCGGTGACCTGACCACGATCAGCATGTCGTTTGCACTAGGCGATAACATCATCGGTAGAAATGGCGACGATGTATTCGAGGAAGAGGCCAAGGTTCGCAGTTACCGCTTTGGTGTATCCCAGATCATGACCAAGAACATGGTCATGGCGATTACCTACGAAACGATCAGCGACGAGGGTTATCTCAATAATCCATACCGCCAGGTTCGATATCTCAATGGTGACGGGATTACCTACAGCTTCGAACCAGAAGTCTATCCGCAAACCCGAACCAGTACCGCGATTGCATTGCGAGCTAACTATTTCCTGCCGCAACGCGCCGCTATTCATGGTGGAGTGCGGGTATTTGACGATACCTGGGATATCGAGGGCACTACCTACGAGGTTGGTTATACGATGCCGTTCGGCGATGAATGGATATTCGAAGCTACCTATCGTTTTCATGATCAATCCAGCGCAGAGTTTTACAGTGATCTGTTTCCATTCCAGGAAGCCACGACTTTCCGCGCGCGTGATAAAGAGCTGAGCACGTTTACCAGTTCCACCGTTGGTCTCGGTGCGAGCTGGGAATTTGGGCGTTCCTGGAGCGCGATTGAACGCGGTAGCTTCAATCTGAACATCGACTGGATTAGTTTCGATTATGATGACTTTAGCGATCTGACGGAGTCGGCGCCGGCTGGTTCAGAATCGCCTTACAGTTTTGATGCCAGGGTTACCCGCTTTTTTACATCGATCTGGTTTTAGCCTGCTGGTGCTCTATTTTCTGATGCCGGCTTCGCTGCAGGCATCCGAAGTCGCTAACTGCGTGGCGCTTATCGGCGTCGATATCGAAACCAGCGAAATCCTTCCAGCGTCCGAATCGCAGGCCTTGATCGAGCCTTTCCTCGGCGCCTGCATCGACGTGGATTTAACCCATGACCTGCTGTCGGTAATTTCCGACCACCTTATCGAAAACGGCTATGTCACCTCGCGTCCCTACCTGCTGGAGCAGGATATCAGCGATGGTCAGATCGAGATTCGAATCCTGGCCGGCAGCATAGAAAAAATTGTCGATGCCGACAGCGGCGGCAGCAATGGCAAGATTGCAACCGCCTTTCTGTTCAATGACGCAATCCTCAACTTGCGCGAACTCGAAACCGCGCTGGAACAAATAGAGCGAGTTTCATCCATTACTGCCAACATCGAAATAAGACCCGGCGCTCGGCAGGGTGGTAGCATTGTCGCTATCAGGACGGTCGAATCAGATCCATTGAAATTCGAACTGGGGGCTAATGCGCAGACGGATCTCGACGACCAGCTCAGTTTTTTGATGAGCTGGGATAACCCTCTGCATATCAACGACATACTGCAGTTTCGTCTGAATGACGGCGAGCTGCGCGAAACCTTCCAGAGCAACCGCAGCCGCGAGTTGACTTATTCTTTCCCGCTTGGCGGCTATCTGCTCGAGCTGAGCCATAGCGATATTAATTTCAAGCAGCGCCTGCAGGGTAGCAACGGCAGTTTTCTGTCCGCAGGCGATACGCTGGCTGACAGCTTTCGCGTCAGTAAAATCGTTGCCCGCAACCAGGACAGTCGGGTGACGCTGGGGCTGGCACTCGAAATCAAGGATACGGATAATTTTTTTGAAGGCGAGGCGGTCGACGTGTCGAGCTACAAGACTAGTCAAATACAACTTGAACTGCGGCATGACTGGTACCAACCCTGGGGGCGGCTAGGCATGCGGTATATATACCATCAGGGGCTGGATTCATTTGGGGCCAGGGACGATGACTATTTTACCCGCGCGGACGGATCCGAAAACGAGGCGCGCTTACAATTCGAAAAAGTCAGTATCGATAGCAGGGTTTCAGTTTACCTCGACGGGCCGAGCTGGTATCTGGACCTGAACCTGCATTTGCAGTACAGCGACGATCTTCTTTTCGACAGCGATAAACTTAATCTGGGCAGCCCCTATACGGTACGCGGGTATTCTTCGGCGTTGAGCGGCAGCAATGCCTGGTATCTGCGAAGTGATATTACCTGGCAACTGGAATCTACTGCTAAGCCGTCAGCGGCGAAGCGGCTGACCAAATCGGTCGCTCTGTCGTTCGGCCTGGACTATGGCGAAGTTGAATGCGAGATCGATAACGCCGACGTCTGTGGAGAAATCTATGCTGCCGGTCTGGGCCTGGTGGTGTGGGACTCGAATTTCAGCGGGCGCCTGCTGTGGGGGCATCCGCTCAGGGAAATCGGTGATGGGATTGGGGACGAAGATCGCTTCCTGCTCGATTTCCGCTGGGCGCTCTAACGCCCGGCTCAAAGTTGTCGCTCGGTAATGTCTTCGCGTTGATCGAGTTGTTCGATTTCGTGCCTGGCGACAGCCTCGGCGTATTCGATCGAATCGGGCGCGATATATTCCGCAATCGGCGTGCCGATCGGGCCGGCGACCAGCATCGACTGATCCCTGACTGCAACACCCGCGCGTGATCCGATTCTGATCAGGGTGAAAAAGAATATGAGCGCGAACACGACCGCGATACCCCAGAAGTAAAATTCGATGCCGAGTAATTCCATGAAAAACGCGATCACGATGGGTCCTATCATGGCGCCGAAACCCGCCACCATGACGAGACTGCCGCTGGCGCCAACAATCTGGTGCGGCTCCAGGCGGTCATTGGCATAGGCGATACAGATCGAATACATCGGTATTGCGGCGCCGCCCAGACCCACGATGACCAGGTAAAAAGCCAGGCTGCCTTTGACCATGACCACCGCCAGGATACAGCAGACAATCGAGACAAGCGACAGCCCCGCCATGACCACGCGCCGGCCGACCAGGTCCGAGATGTGACCAACCGGCCACTGAGCAACGAGGCTGCCGAGCAGAAAACAGGCCATGAACAGCGATATCGACTTCAAGTCCACCAGAACCTGGTTGGCGTAGATCGCACCCAGGCCGAAAATAGTGCCATGTGCCATCCCGGTCAGACAGTTGCCGATCGTGGCCAGCGGCGAAGCCCGGTACAGCTCGGCAACCGACATTTTCGACGAGGTACTGAAATTGGGCGCGGGTTTTGCGGTGAGCAGAATTGGAATCAGCCCGAAGGAGATGATGACCGAGATCAGAATGAACAGGTCGATGGCTTCGGGTTTGGCGATATTCAGCAGGAACTGACCCGCGCCCATGCCGCCGGTTACGATCACCATGTAGACAGACAGGACCTTGCCGCGGGTTTCGTTACTGGCGCGATCGTTTAACCAGCTTTCGGTGACGACATAGAATCCGGCGAAGCAGAGACCGGTTAAGACGCGCATCGCCATCCATAGCCACGGATCGATATAAACCCCGTGAAACAATATCGAAATCGATGCCAGCGAAGCCAGCGCCGAAAACACGCGGATGTGGCCGACTCGATTAACCAGCCAGGGTGCGAGCATCGAACCGATGAACATGCCGATAAAATAACCCGACATCATGATCCCGGTGCTGAACGTCGAAAATCCCTCGATGCCGGCGCGCACGCCGAGCAAGGTACCCTGCAGGCCGTTGGCCAGCATCATGAAGCCTATGCCAAGCAGTATCGCCCAGGAGGCGCCGAGCTCTTTCCACATCGAATCGTTTTTCCGTGAAGTGAATGACTAGCAGTCAGTGTGCGCGGATTCTAGTAGAGCGCTGACAGCGCAGCAACGACTAATTCAGTTCCGCGTAGCCGGCTTCAATGGCAAAGTTTTCAAGCTCGAGGATCGATTGATAATCGTCCAGGCCGACGCTTTCGAAACGCGCCAGGTGCAGCTTTTGCCTAAGCTCTGCGGGTAGCAGCGTCAAAGCCTGGTTGAGTGCGCTTACATAGCTTGCGCAAACTTGTGCTGAATATTGCGACGTCGGCACGACCAGGGGGAGGCCGCCGGTTTGCTCGCTGTGGCCGATAACACGCAGTGCGGAAATCAGGGCGGGATTCTGGTCGGCGATCAACTGGTAAGTGACGCAGTCGATGGCCGCCAGCTGGGCCCGGTTTGACGCGACCGCCTCGACGCTGGCGAGATGACCTCCGCTGATCAGGACTTCCGAAAAATAACCCGGCGTAGCGCCCAGCTTTGCCAGCGCATAGCGCAGCACGTTCATGCCGCTGTTCGAATCGCTGCTATTGATCGCGACGATTTTGCCACGGCATTGCTGCAGTGACTCGATTACTGAATCCGCGGGTACGATGAACTGGCTCGAATAGAATTTACCGCTAGCACCCGGCAGGTCGAAGCAGGGCAGGCAAAAAGGCTGGAGTGCGTCCCGTAATCGCGTCATCAATGGGTATCCACAGGTGTGACCAATTATCAGGTTGTCAGCGCGCAGAACTGATTCATCGCTGGCGAAAACCAGTTGCCGCGTTAATCCGCTACCCAGATCGAGCAAAGGATAAAATAGGTCAAAAAGCGCCTGCCAGGCATTTCGGATGTCGTCATTCGGTGCATACATGCCGCAGGCAATGAATCGGCCGGCATTCATGGCCATACAAAGTATCCCGGGAATAACTTAAAAACCAGCTTCTTTTAATGCCTGGTTTGTTGATTTAAGTAAACAAAAATGTTTTGAAAAAACTCTAGTGACATAGATAGACAATTTTAAATACGTCAAATACTATCGACGCTTGCCGCCGAGGAGCCGGTCATGCCCAGAAGAAGAGCTCGAAAACCTACCCCGTCCAGCGAACAACTGCTGCCGCCGAAAGCGCAGCAGCTGTTCAACCCCTATGCCCCGATTGCGGCACTGGATGCGGAGTCGCTGGATTTAATCCATGACGCCTCGATGCGGATTCTCGAAGAGATCGGCCTCGAGATACTGAGTCGGGACGCGCTTGCGCTGTACGAGCAAGACGGGGCACGCGTCGACTGGGATGAGCAGAAGGTTTACCTGGACCGCAACCAGCTCATGCAGAGAATTGCGAGCGTGCCCTCGGAGTTTACGCTGCATGCGCCAAACCCCGAGCGCAACCGCCTGATAGGGCGCAATGCGATCAACTTTACCACCGTTGCCAGCGCGCCCAACAGCTCCGATCTCGAAGGCGGCAGGCGCACTGGCAACTTTGCAGACTACTGCAACTTTCTGCGCCTGGCGCAAAGCTTCGACGTCATCGATTTTCTCAGCGGTTACCCGGTCGAGCCGATCGACATTCCACCCGATACACGCCACCTCGACGCTACCCTGGCGGCATTCACGCTGACCGATCGCGCGTTTTCACTCTACTGCCTCGGCGGCGGCCGCGTTCTGGACGGGATACAGATGACCGCGATTGCGCGCGGGGTCGATCTGGAAACCCTCAAAACGCAACCCAGTATAAACAGCGTGGTCAATACCAATTCGCCGCTGCGGGTCGACGGGCCGATGCTCGATGGCCTGATAGAAATGGCGCAGTATGGTCAGCCCGTTATCGTGACTCCGTTTACGCTATCCGGGGCGATGTGCCCGATTACCCTTGCCGGTGCGCTGGCGCAGCAAAATGCCGAGGCGCTCGGCGTCATCGCCTTGTCGCAAATCGTCAACCCGGGCGCGCCGATGGTATACGGCGGCTTCACCTCGAACGCGGATATGCGCAGCGGTGCCCCGGCCTTTGGCACGCCCGAGTACACCCGCGCCGCCTGGGCCAGCGGCCAGCTCGCGCGCCGCTACGGTATTCCATTTCGTTCGTCCAATACCAATGCGTCGAATTGCGTCGACGCCCAGGCCGCCTGGGAATCGCAGATGTCGCTGTGGGGTGCGGTCATGGGGCATGCGCAGATTATCAAACACGCCGCCGGCTGGCTCGAGGGCGGTCTGTGCGCTTCGTTCGAAAAATTCATTATCGATGTCGACATGCTGCAAATGATGCGCGAGACACTGACGCCGCTGAAGGTGGATGAATCGACGCTGGCGCTGGACGCGATCAGGGAAGCCGGGCACGGTGGTCATTTCTTCGGCACCGCGCATACCCTGGCTAACTACACCACCGCTTTTTACGAGCCGCTGGTTTCCGACTGGAGCAATTTCGAGGCCTGGAGCGAGAACGGTGCGCAGAATGCGTTTCAGCGCGCCAACCTGATATACCGGCAAAAACTTGCCGAGTATCAGCCGCCCGCAATGGATGCCTCGAGACGCCAGTCGCTGGAACAGTATGTCGTCGAACGCCGGCACGAACTGGAGCTCGCACGGTGAAATTACAGGAACGGGTCAGCCTGTTCCAGGACCGCCTGCAGCAGGTCATTAGCTATAGCGGGCTCAATCGCTCGGCGTTTGCGGCCTCGATCAGGGTCGATCGTTCGACCCTGTCGCAGTTACTCGCGGTCGACAATATCCGCCTGCCACGCGCCGACACGGTGACGTCGATCGCCGAAGTCCATCAGGTCAGCATCGACTGGCTGCTGGGTTTGACCCAGGAAGGCTCGATGGGCGCCAATATTCTGCCCGAAGCTTTCCAGTTCGATGCTTACTCGACCAGTATTCTCGAAAAAAACCTGGAATGGCATCGTGAAGCCTGCGGTTACAAAATCCGCTACGTGCCGACGACCCTGCCCGACCTGCTCAAGACCGAAGCGGTGGCGGAGTACGAATTCAATCGCTATGGCGCCGGCAAGGTCGATCAGACAGTGCGCGACAACCAGCTGCTGTTGCTGCAACAACGCCATCCGGGCAGCGAACTCGAAACCTGCATGCCACTGCAGCAGCTCGAAAGTTTCGCTGCCGGGCAGGGGATCTGGCAGGGGTTGGCGCTGGCCGATCGCCGCGCCCAGCTCGAACGCATGATCGAACTCAATGCTGAGCTTTACCCGGGATTTCGCTGGTTTCTGTTCGACGGCAAACAAAGCTACTCGTCGTCGTTTATCATATTCGGCCCATTGCGGGCGACGCTGTTCCTCGGACACCTGTATGTCATCGTCAACAGCATCGATCATATACGCCAGCTTACCGATCGCTTCGACGACCTGATTCGCATCGCGATGGTGCACCCGCATGAAATCCAGGCCCACCTGCAACAACTGCTGGAACAGACAGAGCAACTAACTTGAAGACAGGAACTCAGCATGGCTAAGAGCTACGATGCAATCATCATTGGCGCCGGAATTATCGGTTGCGCAACCTCGCTCGCGCTGGGGCGCAAAGGCTGGAAGGTGCTGAACCTGGACCGCCTGCCGGCGGCGGGCTACGGCTCTACCTCGGGCTCCTGCGCTATTATCCGCCCCTATTACTCTACGCTCGACGGCTCGGCGATGGCTTACGAGTCGCATTTCTACTGGAAAAACTGGGCCGAGTACCTGGGCGGCGACGATATCGACGAGCGCGGCCTGATCGAGTATCACAATGTCGGTTCGCTGGTCATGAAAACCGAGGCTAACGACTACCTGCGCCCGACGATGGCGTTGATGGAGCATCTCGACTCCCCCTACAGCGAGCTTTCGCCCGCAGAAATACGCCAGAAATTGCCGGTCTGGAACACCGAATCGTTTTATCCGGTGAAGCGACCCGATGATTCCGAATTCGGCGTCGCCAACGAGCAACCCTTGCCCGGCGCCGTGCTGTTTCATGCCGCGGGTTATATCTCAGATCCGCAGCTGGCGACGCATAACATTATGCGTGCCGCCGAGATTGCCGGCGGTGAGTTCAAGTACAACGCGCGGGTGATCGAAATTCGCCGTGACAGCGGTCAGGTCTCTGGCGTTACCCTCGAAGGCGGTGAAACCGTCGATGCCCCAGTGGTGCTCAATGCCGCCGGACCGCATTCATCCAAGGTCAATCAGATGGCAGATGTCGAGAAATCGATGCGGGTCAAAACCCGCGCGCTGCGCCAGGAAGTGGCGCATGTGCCGCTACCGGAGGGTTACCGCCGTGAAACCGCCTGCGTTACCTCGGATAGCGATATCGGGCTCTACACCCGTCCCGAGCAGGGCGATGCGCTCCTGATCGGCAGCGAGGATCCACCCTGCGACCCGCATGAATGGGTGGACCCGGATGACTATAACCGTGATTTCAGCGAACAGTGGAAGGTGCAGGTACTGCGAGTTTGTCAACGGGTGCCGAATCTGGGCGTGCCCAGCCAGATGCGCGGCGTAGTCGATCTGTACGATGTTACCGATGACTGGATCCCGATCTACGACCAGTCGGACCTGCCCGGTTTTTACCTCGCGATCGGCACCAGCGGTAACCAGTTCAAAAACGCGCCAATCGCAGGTGAATTGATGGCTAACATCATCGAGGCGACGCAAAGCGGCAACGATCACGATGCCGACCCGATCGATTTTCATCTAAAAACAATCGATCATACTTTTTCCAGCGGTTTTTACTCACGCTTGCGTGAGGTTAACCAGGACAGCAGCTTTTCCGTACTGGGGTAGCAGATATGAAATCTCATGCACAGGTAGTGGTCATTGGCGGCGGGGTAGTCGGTTGCAGCGTTATCTATCACCTGACCAAACTCGGCCTGCGGGACGTGGTTCTGATCGAACGTTCGGAATTGACTTCGGGCTCGACCTGGCACGCCGCCGGCGGATTCCACACGCTCAATGCCGATACCAACATGGCCGCGTTGCAGGGTTACACGATTCGCCTTTATCGTGAGCTCGAGGAACTCACCGGCCAGTCCTGCAGCCTGCATCACGTCGGCGGTATCACGCTCGCGGAGTCGCCGGAGCGGCTCGATTTCCTCAAGTCGGCACGCGCGATGCATCGCCACATGGGTCTCGATACCGAGCTGATTACGCCCGCGGAAATTCGCAAACTAAGTCCGATTACCAATACTGACGGCGTCCTCGGCGCGTTGTACGATCCGCTCGACGGACACCTTGACCCCTCGGGGACCACGCACGCCTATGCCAAAGCGGCGCAGATGCAGGGCGCTGAAATCGTGCTGCGCTGTCCGGTGCTGGAAACCAATCCAAGGGCTGACGGCAGCTGGGAAGTGGTTAGCGAACAGGGCACGATTATCGCCGAACAACTGGTCAATGCCGCCGGGCTGTGGGCGCGCGAAGTCGGCGCCATGGCCGGGGTGTACCTGCCGCTGCATCCGATGGAACACCAGTATTTCGCAACCGCGGATATTGCCGAGGTGTACGGGCACGCGCGCGAGTTACCGCACGTCATGGACCCCGAGGGCGAGAGTTATCTGCGCCAGGAAGGCAAGGGCCTGGTGATCGGATTTTACGAACAGAACTGCGTGCCCTGGGCGGTCGACGGCACGCGCTGGGATTTCGGACATGAACTGCTGGATGAAAATCTCGATCGCATCGGCGATTCGATGGAGTTCGCCTTCAGGCGTTTCCCGGTGCTCGCCGACGCCGGTATCAAGACCATCATCAACGGGCCCTTCACCTTTGCGCCGGACGGTAACCCGCTGGTCGGGCCGGTGCCCGGCCTGCGTAACTACTGGTCAGCCTGTGCGGTGATGGCCGGTTTCAGCCAGGGCGGTGGCGTCGGGCTAACGCTGGCGGAATGGATGATCGATGGTGAACCCTCACGTGATGTGTTCGCGATGGACGTGGCGCGCTTCGGCGATTACTGCACGCCGTCGTACACCCGCCTCAAGGTGCGTGAGAATTACCAGCGGCGTTTCAGCGTGTCCTATCCCAACGAGGAGTTGCCGGCGGCGCGACCCCTGGACACCACCCCGGTTTACGGCATCTGGCAGTCGCAAAATGCGGTCTTTGGCGACATGTACGGCATGGAGCACGTAAATTACTTTGCGCCCGCGGCTGAGGAACCGTATGAAATTCCGAGTTTTCGGCGCTCCAATGCCTTCGACACGGTGGCTGAAGAGGTGCGCGCGGTGCGCGAAAACGTCGGTCTCAACGAGGTGCATAATTTCGGCAAGTACGAAGTCTCGGGCGCGGGCGCGCACGCGTACCTTGACCGGATCATGGCCGGCAGGATACCGGCAGTCGGCAGGCTGAGCCTGAACCCGATGCTGAGCCCACGCGGCCGGATTATCGGCGATTTTACCGTGGCCCAGGTTTCGACCGGCGTATTCCAGGTCACCGCGTCGTTCGGCGCGCAGGCTTACCACATGCGCTGGTTCGAACAGCATTTGCCCGCATCGGGGGTGCAGCTGCGCAATATTTCAAAACAGCGTATCGGATTTCAGATCGCGGGCCCGAGGGCGCAGGAATTGCTGGCGCGGGTAACGCGCGCCGACGTGTCGACCGCGGCGATGCCCTTCCTGTCGATTCGCGAAATCGATGTCGGCCAGTGCCAGGCGATCGTGCAGCGCGTCAGCTATACCGGTGACCGCGGTTATGAAATCTATGTACCCTGGCACAACCAGGTCGCGCTCTACCAGGTGCTGACCGAGGCGGGTAAAGATCTCGCGCTGCGGCCCTTCGGGATGCGCGCAATGATGAGCCTGCGACTCGATAAATCATTCGGTTCCTGGATGCGTGAATTCAAGCCCGACTATACGCCGCTCGAAACCGGTCTCGATCGTTTCGTCGCTTATGATAAGGCTACCGATTTCATCGGCAAGGCCGCGGCGCTGGCTGAAAGAGAGCAGGGCGTGAGCCGCAGGTTATGCACCTTCGAGGTCGACGCCAGGGATGCCGATGCCGTCGCCTGGGAACCTATCTGGCACGCCGGTGAGGTCGTGGGTTACGTGACCTCGGGCGGTTACTCGCATTACGCCAAAAAGAGCATCGCCTTCGGATTCCTGCCGACTGAACTGGCCGCAGAAGGTCGCCAGGTCGAAATCGAAATCCTCGGCGACATGATCCCGGCCCGACTCTACACCGCGCCCCTGTTCGATCCCGACAACGAATACCTGCGTGGCTAGCAGTAACTCGGTCGTTGGCAACCTGCATCTGTCCCGTTCACGGCAACCACAGCAGCTCCATGCGACTGACTGAGTGGCCTGCGGCTTCCTGAAAAAAGCTTTAAATTTTAATGGGCAAGGCGAGACTCGACATCCATGTCTCGACTCGCCACAGACCGCATCCATGCGGTCTGACCCACTAAAATTAAAGCTTTTTCAGCACTCAGTCTTTATGTCGCATGGAGCTGCTGCGGTTGCCTCGATAAAGTCAATATGCTGTCAATGTCAGCTCGAAAGGTGGCGTTGGAATCAAATTTGTCATACCGCGGCTTGACCGCGGTATCCAGCGAGCGGCCGGTTGTGCATTCAATTCAGGGTTTCGTTGTTACGCCGCGGGGATGAGAGGTCTCGGGCTCCCCCTTAAAGGGACCTGGGACCGAGCTCCTTCAACCGGGATGAATGTTGGGATATAGTAACTGCGGATTTTATAGGAGAGAACGGTGGCGTCGGGTTCGAAGCTGGTCATTATTGCGGCATTGATCGGTAATGCGCTGATTTCGATTACCAAGTTTGCGGCGGCGGCGATGACCGGCAGCTCGGCGATGATGTCCGAGGGCATTCACTCGCTGGTCGATACCGGCAACCAGGTATTGCTGCTTTACGGTTTGAAGCGTGCAGCCAAACCGCCCGACGCTGATTTTCCCTTCGGTTACGGCAAGGAAATCTACTTCTGGAGCTTTATCGTCGCGATTCTCATTTTTGCGCTCGGCGGCGGCATTTCAATTTACGAGGGTATTCGGCACATTCAGCACCCTGAGCCGATCAGCAACCCGTTGATCAACTACGTCGTGCTCGGTCTGGCGATGATTTTCGAAGGCGCGGCCTGGTATTTTGCGTTCCGTGAGTTCAGCCGGGTCAAGGGGCGCTGGGGATATCTCGAGGCGATTCAGCGCGCCAAGGATCCTACGGTTTTCGTTATTCTGTTCGAGGATAGCGCGGCGATGCTCGGTTTGCTGGTGGCGTTTATCGGCGTGCTGCTGACACATACCACCGGGATACTGATATTCGACGGCGCCGCGTCGGTGATTATCGGCCTGATCCTGATCGGCACCGCGGTCTGGCTGGCCTATGAAACCAAGGGGTTACTGATCGGTGAAAGCGCCAACCGGTCGGTAATCCGCGGTATCCGCGACTCGCTGCAGGGGCATTCGAACATCAATCACGTCAACGAAATATTGACCATGCATATGGGCCCCGATTTCATTCTCGCCAATATAAGCGTCGACTTTGCCGATTCGATTAGCGCCGAGCAAGTCGAGTCAGATACAGCAGCGATCGATCGGGCGATCAAGCAGCGCTATCCACAAATCAAACGTGTATTCGTCGAGGCGGAGAGTCGCGGCAACAAGTATCCGTACAACGGATAGGAGCAGCCCATGGGAAACGGTTCAGATGAAATACTGGGGCGTGTCAGCCACCTCGAAGACGGTGACAGCTCGCGTGATATTTATGATGACTGGTCCGATAACTACGATAATCACTTGATCGAAGAATTCGGCTATATTTCGCCCGAAATTGCTGCCCAGACGCTGAGTGACGAAATCGAGGCGAGCGATGGCGCCATCATCGATTACGGCTGTGGCACTGGTCTGGTCGGTAAGGCGCTGAATCAGCAGGGTTTTCTGGCTATCGACGGGATTGATATTTCGCCAGGCATGCTCGAACAGGCGCGCGCGAAACAGGTTTATCGTAACCTGGTCTGTGGCGATCTGACTGACTCGGATTGCGCTGGATGACGCGATTTACGATGCCGCGACCTGCATCGGTTCGATGGGCGCGGGCCATGTCGGCGCGCAGCACCTACCCGAACTATTGCGTCCGCTCAAGAGCCGATGGGCTGTTCGTCATCATCATGAATGGCGCCTACTATATCTCGGGCGGTTTCGAGTCGGCTTTCAGGCAACTGGAAAACGACGGATTATGGCGTATTCGAAAACTGGAAGAATTCAACTACATGACGCAACTGGAGCGGCCAGGCTGGCTGCTGGTCGCCGAAAAGCAGCAGTAGGACAGACCCGGAGTAAAGTCTTTACAAGTTTTTACTCTGGGTCAAATCTCTCGGGAAGATTACTCGTGACGTTCGAGAAAATCTTCCAGTTTTTGCGCGAGAATATCCCAGATCGCCATAGGCCCTGCGCTCTGTACGGTTTCCTTGCGCCAGTTTTTGACCGGCATGGTCTTAATTGCTTCGGCCTGCTGTTGCAAACGTTGCGTCGCGTAGTCCTTCAATTCCGCATGGGCATCATGATCCTCCTCGAGGTGATCGGTGGCCTTGAGCGCACGTTCGTAAAGTTCTTCAATATGCTTCAAACGCGACTCGTACTCGCGCACATGCTGTTCGATTAATTGCTCTTTGGTGGTCATGGCGTGTATCTCCAATCTTGATGACTTCACATTACTACGGTTTATACTCCCTTGCCTGATCTATATCAAAAAAATGAGTTGATCGAGGCCGGTGCCAGGGCTAATCTTCGGGCACGTTCATTCCCAAGCATTGCATGTCCACATCGACTTTACTCGAAACCCGGGATCTCGGCTGTATCCGCAACGATCGTCAACTATTCGAGCATCTTGAATTTGCGCTCGAAGCGGGCGAGATGCTGGTCGTCGAAGGCCCCAACGGCTGCGGCAAAACCAGCCTGTTGCGCATCCTGACCGGGCTCAGGCTGGCGGATAAGGGTGACATTTTATGGCGTGGCGAAGCGATCGACCGTCTCGCCGGAGATTATTATGAACAGGTCAACTATGTCGGCCACCACGATGGCATTAAACATGAACTGTCCTGTCTGGAAAATCTGCGTCTGGCGAGAGCGATGGGGATTCCTTCGCAACGTGATCTCGAAGACGTGCTCGAGCAGGTAAATCTGTATGCCTATGGCGAGTCCGAGGTAGGCAGCCTTTCGGCCGGTCAGAAACGCCGCCTCGCGCTGGCGCGGCTGCTGGCGACCGATTCGCTACTGTGGATTCTGGATGAACCCTTTACCTCGCTCGACAAAGCCAGCATGGAATTGTTCGCCGCGCTGTTTGAGCAGCACCTGCAGCGCGAGGGCGTTATCGTGGTCACCTCGCATCACGATATTTCGCTGCCGACGCTGGCGGTACAGCGGTTGGACCTGGGGCAGCCGACATGAGCAATCGCCTTTCACTGGGTCAGGCCTTTATCTTCCTGCTCAGGCGAGATTTGTTGCTGGCGTTGCGCAATCGCGCGGAATATGCGATGCCACTATTGTTTTTTGTACTGGTGATCACCATGTTCCCACTGGCGCTTGGCGCGCTGCCAGAACTGCTGGCGCGAATTGCACCCGGAATTATCTGGGTTGCGGCGTTGCTCGCGGCGATGTTGTCGCTGGATAGCATTTTTCGCTCGGACTTCGACGATGGCTCGCTCGAACAGATCCTGCTGAGCGCGCATCCGGTGGCGATACTGGTGCTGGCTAAGGTCAGTGCGCACTGGTTGGTAACGGGTTTGCCGTTGCTGATTGTGGCGCCATTGTTAGCCGAAATGCTGGGCATGTCGACAGTGGCGCAACCGACGCTTTTGTTAACTATTTTGATTGGCACGCCAATTCTGAGTTTGATTGGCGCAATTGGTGTAGCATTAACGGTTGGTTTACGAAAAGGTGGTATTATCCTGTCGCTTTTGGTGTTGCCTCTGTATGTGCCGGTGCTGATTTTTGCCGCCAGTGCGATCGAAAATGCCGCGATGGGATTCGAAGTTTCCGCGCAGATCTACATGCTGCTGGCATTTTTGCTGTTGTCGGTCTCGCTATCGCCCTGGGCAACTGCCGCAGCCCTGAGAATGTCGGCAAGTTAAACGGATAAATATGTTTCTGTGGTTTCACAAATTGGGTTCGCCGCCACATTTTTATCGGATCGCCGGTAAATGGATACCCTGGCTAAGCGGGATATTTCTGACGCTGCTGCTGGCCGGTCTTTATGGAGGTCTGATTTTAGCGCCGCCGGACTATCAACAGGGCGAAAGTTATCGCATCATTTTCGTGCATGTGCCGGCGGCCTGGATGTCGCTCTTCATTTATGTCGCCATGGCATTTTGCGGCATCGTGGTAATCGTCTGGCGCATGAAGCTGGCCGAAGTAGTATTGATCAGCAGCGCGCCGATTGGCGCCAGCTTTACCTTTCTGGCCCTGGTTACCGGTTCGCTCTGGGGTAAACCCATGTGGGGTACCTACTGGGTCTGGGATGCGCGCCTGACCTCTGAACTCATCCTGTTGTTTCTGTACCTGGGTGTTATCGGCCTGCATAACGCGATCGAGGATAAACGTGTCGCCGCGCGCGCGGTCGCGATCCTGGCGCTGGTCGGGGTCGTAAATGTTCCTATAATTCATTATTCGGTGGAATGGTGGCACTCACTGCACCAGGGCGCCTCGTTGAGCAAATTCGATAAGCCCTCGATGCCGCCGAGCATGTATGTGCCGATCCTGATCATGGCGCTCGCGTTCCAGTTTTATTACGCGCTGACGTTGTTTCACAAATGTCGCGCAGAGCTGTTGCAGCGTGAACGAAACAGTAAATGGGTTGGGGAACTTTAAGTGGCTGAATTTTTCCAAATGGGGGGCTATGCCGCCTTTGTCTGGCCGAGCTACGCGCTGTGCGCGCTGGTGTTATGGCTGAACTGGTATTTGCCGCGTAAACAACATGAGAAAGAATTGCGCCAGTTGAGACGGCGCCGGAAGGTTGAAAAAAAATGACCCCTGCACGCAAAAAGAGACTTTTATTAATTTCCCTGATGGTCGCCGGTGTTGCCGTCGGTGTCGGTCTGGCGCTGAAGTCGCTGGATGAAAATATCATGTTCTTTTTTACCCCGACCGAGGTGACAGCCGGTAAAGCCCCCGGCAACAAGCTGTTTCGCATGGGTGGCATGGTTGTTAACGGCAGCGTAAGCCGTCCCGGGGATGGCTTGACCGTACAGTTCGATCTGACCGATAACGAAAAGCAGGTCACGGTGCGCTATGCTGGCATCCTGCCGGACCTGTTCCGCGAAGGGCAGGGCATCATCGCCAATGGCAAGTTGAATGACCGGGGCGAATTTGTCGCCCAGGAAGTACTGGCCAAGCATGACGAAAACTATATGCCGCCAGAGTTGGCCGGCATGCATAAACCCGGGGAAACTCAGCAGTGATTCCTGAAATCGGACATTTTGCCCTGATCATAGGGCTTGTTATCGTCGTCATTCAGGCGCTGGTTCCCCTGGCCGGCACCATTCTCGGGATGCAGCGCTGGGTTGCCATGGCCGTACCGGCCGCGCTGGCGCAACTGCTGTTTATCGGCATATCTTATGGCTGCCTGACCTGGGCATTTCTGGTTCACGATTTCTCGGTGGCGTACGTGGCGCAGAATTCGAACAGCGGCTTGCCCCTGATTTACCGCATTTCCGGGGTCTGGGGCGCACACGAAGGTTCCCTGCTGTTGTGGGCCCTGGTGTTGTCGCTGTGGACCGGCGCGGTTGCGCTATTCACCCCGAATGTGCCGCGTGCGATGCGCGCGCGCGTGCTGGCGGTGCTCGGCATGGTCAGCTGCGGTTTTCTGCTGTTTATCATCGTCACCTCAAATCCGTTCGAACGCCTGCTTCCGGCCGCGGCCGAGGGCCGCGATCTGAATCCACTGTTGCAGGATATCGGACTCGCGATACACCCACCGATGCTGTATCTAGGGTATGTCGGATTCTCGGTCGCCTTCGCGTTTTCGATCGCGGCGCTTATGTCCGGGCAGGTGGATTCGGCCTGGGCGCGCTGGGCGCGACCCTGGACCAATATCGCCTGGTTATTTCTGACGCTCGGTATCGCGCTCGGTAGCTGGTGGGCTTATTACGAACTGGGCTGGGGCGGCTGGTGGTTCTGGGACCCGGTGGAAAATGCATCATTCATGCCGTGGCTGGTCGGCACCGCGTTAATGCATTCGCTCGCTATCACCGAAAAACGCGGCACTTTCAAGGCCTGGACCGCGCTACTGGCGATATTTGCGTTTGCCTTGAGCCTGCTTGGGACCTTCCTGGTGCGCTCCGGCGTGCTGACCTCGGTTCATGCTTTCGCCAGCGACCCGGAACGGGGTGTGTTCATCCTCGGCTTCCTGGTGCTGGTGGTCGGTGGCTCGCTGACGCTGTACGCCTGGCGTGCGCCCCTGCTGAAGAGCGCCGCGCAGACCAGTATATTCTCGCGCGACGGCGCATTGCTGCTAAATAATATCTTTCTGGCAGTGGTCACCGCGGCGATTCTGCTGGGCACCCTGTATCCGATAGCGATCGACGCGATGGGCGGCAAGATCTCGGTGGGTCCACCTTATTTCAACCTGATGTTTATCCTGCTGACCGCTCCGCTCGGCGTGTTTATCGGAATTGGCATGCTGATCCGCTGGAAGAGCGATAGCCTGCAGCGATTGAAGTCGAAGCTCTGGTTGCCGGCGCTGCTGGCGCTGGTGCTGGGAGCGGGTTTCGCCCTGCTGCAGCCCGACTGGCAGTGGGCCGCGTTTGCCGGGCTGGCGATGGCGGTTTGGATCGCCATTACCGCCGTGCTGGCCATCCATGAAAGATTTCGCAACCGTTCGTTTGCGTCGGCGCTACGGGCAACGCCAGCCGGATTTTACGGCATGCTGCTCGGTCATATCGGTATCGCGGTTTTCATCGTCGGCGTGACGCTGACCAGTCTCTACACCAAGGAAAAGGATTTGCGCATGGCGCCTGGCGATACCTACTCGGTCGCCGGTTACGAATTCACCTTCCACGGCGTGCGTGATTTCAATATCGATAACTATGTGGCCACCCGGGGCGGATTTACCGTGCGCTCCGAGAGCGGCAATTACAAGGCCGAGATGTTTCCCGAGAAGCGGATTTATCGGGTCCAGACCATGCCGATGACGGAAGCGGCGATCGATGCCGGCTTAACGCGTGACCTGTTTATCGCGCTCGGCGAACCACTCGACCAGCAAGGCGCGTGGGCGATACGAATTTACTACAAGCCGTTTATCCGCTGGATCTGGCTCGGTGCAATTATCATGGCGGTCGGCGGCCTGTTCGCCGCCAGCGATCGCCGCTACCGGCGGCTGGCGCGCAGCAGCAGTCCAGCAACCGACGCCGGGGAGCGGGTAACGTGATCCGATTCGCCCTGCCGCTTGCAGTCTTTGTATTGATGGTCGGCCTGCTGGGTTATGGACTGCGTCTCGATCCGAAAAAGGTGCCGTCGCCGTTAATCGATAAAGCGGCGCCGGCGTTTTCACTGGCGATGCTGGAAGATCCCTCGCGCCAGCTGTCGACCGGCGACATGACCGGCCAGGTCTGGATACTCAACGTATGGGCTTCGTGGTGTGTATCCTGTCGTGCCGAACACGAGGTGATTACCGCGCTGGCGAAGCGCAACCTGGTCACCGTGATCGGACTCAATTACAAGGATAAACCGGATGACGCGGCGCGCTGGCTCGAGCAGTTCGGCAATCCCTATGCGACCAGCGTGATCGATAGCGATGGCCGGGTCGGGATCGACTGGGGGGTTTACGGGGTACCGGAGACTTTCGTTATCGGCGCCGACGGAATGATCAAGTACAAGCATATCGGTCCGGTCACGCATGAATCGCTGGAACAGAAAATAATGCCGATACTCAAGGAGTTGCTGAGTTGAAACCATTGCTGTTACTGCTTCTGATCGGATTATTCATCACTCCGGCGCGGGCCGCGATCGAAGCCTATGAATTTGATTCGCCCGAAATGGAAGCCGACTACAACCAGCTCGTCGATGAGCTGCGTTGCCTGGTCTGTCAAAACCAGAACCTGGCCGGGTCCGATGCCGACCTGGCGCAGGATTTGCGGCGCGAAACCTATGAAATGCTGCAACAGGGCAAATCCCAGCAAGAGGTGATTGAGTTCATGGTCGCCCGTTATGGCGATTTTGTGCTCTATCGGCCACAGTTCAAGTCCAGCACCTACCTGCTGTGGTTGGGACCATTCCTGCTGTTGGTGGTGGTGCTCGTTGTCGTGCTGCGGCGCTTGCGCGCTGCCGCGAAACCGGTGGAAGTCGGCGCCGAGGCGCTTGCGGACGCCAGAAACTTGCTCGAACGAGACGAGCCCGATAAAAAAGAAGAGTCTGATAAATGAGTTTCTGGATTTTTGTTATTGCGTTGCTCGCGCTCGCGCTCGTGATTCTGTTGCTTCCGCTACTGCGTGCCGCGCGCGCGCAGCAGGATGATCAGCGCCAGCAGCAGAATATTCAGATTGCGCGCGAGAAGAAACAGCAGCTCGAAGCGCAGCTGGCAGAAGGGGAAATCGACCAGGCAAGTTTCGACGGCGCCTACCGGGATTTGCAGAACGCGCTCGCGCTGGAGCTGAATAATGCTCAGCAGGAAGATCAAAAAGCGCCTGGTAAATGGATGGCGCTGGTGGTAATGCTCACTATCCCAGCGGCCAGCGTTGCGCTCTACCTGATGTACGGTGAGTACCGGGTGATCGAGAATCCGGATCTGGCGCGTGCCGCGCCGGCGCAGCAAACCGCGGCCGCGCCGCAAATGAGCCTCGAGGAAATGGAAGCCGCAATCAAGGATCGGCTGCGTGACAATCCAGAAGACGCCGAGGGCTGGTTCATGCTGGGCCGTGCGATGATGGCTAAACAGCAGTTTGGCGAGGCAGTGACCGCGTTTCAGCGCAGCAACGACCTGTTGGCCAACGAACCCGGCATCATGTTTGCGCTCGCCGATGCGCTGGCGATGCAGAACAATGGTAATCTGCTGGGCGAGCCAGAAGTGCTGGTGCTGAATGGATTGAAGCTGGCGCCGCGTTTTCCGAATGGCCTGTGGCTTGCGGGCATGGCCGCTGAACAGCGCCAGGATTACAAAGCGGCGCACCGTTACTGGACGCAATTGTTGCCCCTGATTGCGGATAATCCGGCCTCGACGCGCGAAATAAAAAGCTTGCTGAGCATGCTCGAGGAACGCGATCCCGAGCTGCTAAGCGCGGTGGCGGCGAGCTCTGGCGGCGGCAGTTTAAGCCTGGTAGTCGATATCAGCCCGCAATTGAAGGCAAAAGCGAAACCCGGGGACGCCGTGTTTGTCTATGCCAAGGCAATGCAGGGTCCGCCGATGCCGCTGGCGGTGAGGAAACTCACGCTGGCCGATTTGCCGGTCGCCCTGACCCTGAGCGATGCCGACGCGATGATGCCATCGATGAAACTGTCTTCATTCAACCAGGTCGTCGTCGGCGCGCGCGTGTCGACCAGCGGCAACCCGGTGGCGCAGGCGGGCGATTTCTACACCGAAATCGGGTCGATCGACAGCGCCAATCCACCGGCCGAAATATCGCTGACCATCGACCAGGTCAAGTAACCTGCGGCGCGCATTCGCCCGGAATCAGATCCGGGCGCACGTAACACAGTTCTTAATCCATTACGGCCGGGAAGATATGGTCTCGCAGCAGATCAAAAACTCGCCGGTAGTCAGCGGCATAAATATCCGCTGTCGATACCACTACCATATTCAAATGGGGGATCACAAAAATAAACTGCCCGCCGTATCCCCAGGCGAAGTAGACATCGTTGACCGCCAGGTCAGCGATGGTGGGATCCTGATCCTGAAACCTCCACCACTGATAGCCATAACCATAAGTCGAATCGGCACTATCCGGATCGGCGTTTACATGCTTGCTGGTTGATAGCTTTACCCATTCTTGCGGAATCAATTGCTGGTCGAGCCAGCGACCGTTGTTGAGAAAAAGAATGCCGAATTTTGCCAGGTCGCTGCGGCGCATTGCCAATCCAGAATAAGTATTGGTTATGCCGCCGCGTGCAATCGTCCAGGAGTAATTTTCGATACCGAGCGGCTTGAACAGGTTTTCGATGGCGAAAGCTTCTGCTGTCTGGCCAGTGGATTTTTGCAAAATACTCGATAACAGGAGCGTACAACCGCTGCTATAGTTCAGATATTCTCCCGCTGTGTGGCTCATCGGCGAATCAATAACATGCTTAACCCAGTCCGGGCTGCGCAGCATAATATTAAAATCGTTTTGCGGATCGGCATAGCTGGTCGCAAGCTCATTCCATTGAAAACCCGCGGTCATCGTCAACACGTTCCCCAGCGTGATTTTCTGTTTGCGTGCATCCAGGTTTTGTATATCTTGGTACTCTGGAAAATAACCGAGCATATTTGATTTTACACCCTCGATCTTGCCCTGTTCGATGGCGATGCCGATCAAAGCCGAGGTAATGGTCTTGGTGACGGATAGAACAGGGCGTTTATATTCCCGTCCGTGGTATTCAGGGGAAAAATACTTTTCCAGCACCAGGTAGTTGTTACGTACCACTAACAGGGCATCGATCTCGCCGTAGTCCCCGTTGTCGATTTTGCTAAGCGCCGCGTTTAGTTGGCGGCTGTCCAGGTTTTGCGATTCTGGCGTGGCTTCGGTTAAAGGTATCTGCGCGAGTTCATTCGCCGTCAAACCCGAGTGCCAACTGCCGACAAGCAGAAACAAGGTGCCAACCAGAAACAATGAAAAACGGTTTTCCACGGCTTGAACTTTGCTCCCTTTCCAAAAATTCACCTTTCCGAGTTGATCTCGAGCTCGCCTTATCGGACGGCAACAAAAAGGCCGCCGGGTTAATAGATACTTGTCGTCAGCCGAACACCTGCTTGATTTCGTCGAAGGGCGCGGTTATGGCGAAGACCCGGTTGTAGCCGAGTTGCTTGAGCGAATGCGCCGCCAGCGAGGCGCGACCGCCGCCGCCGCAATGTGTGATGATCACGGTGTTGGCATCGGGGCATTCCTTGTGCACGTCGTATTCCAGCACTCCACGCGAAATGTTGATCGAATTCGTCAGTTTCGATTCGCTCGCCTTGTGCGCTTCGCGCACGTCGACGATGACCGCATCGGGGCTTTCGTCATAAATTTTCTTCGCGGTTTCTACATCCACGCATTCGATGTGCTGCTGGGCCTCTCTGATCAGGTCGTCTGCAGATTTGAGCATTTTTAGCACCTGTTTTTTGACTCCGGAAGCGAGTAGTTTATCTTATTGGCAAGGAACAACAATCATCGGTGTCGGCCCGGCGATTTTTAATCGCGGGTGATGTCAGGCATACGGAGATCCCGCTTTGCGCAACCATCGGTTACATGTTTTCCCGAGGCGGGGATACAAGCCCATATGTAAGGCTGGGTGTCGTAGATCATTCCGTCAGTGGTGACTACGTGGAGAGCAGCGACTCTGGCGTACTGACGGTTATCGGCGTCGAGTTTGGTCGCAAGCAGGGGCTTAACTGGGGAATCGAACTCAGCGTGGACGATTCTACGGTGGAATTCGAGGATTTGAGCAAGGCAGGTAATACCGAAATCGAAACATACGATCGCCAGCTAACCTTGTTCTTTTTGTTTTAACTGCGGCTGACGAGACGAGCCTGGATTCGCCTGCAGGCCCAGGTAGCTTCTTGCCTCCAGTTTCGATTAGCGGGCTAGTCCTGGAAGGTTTCGGCGACGGCTGCTTGCCGTGCCGGAATCGAGCGGGGGTTCCAGTTAACAAGCGCCCATGCGAGCACCTCGGCGGGGCTGCTTTGGCCCAGCGCGGTGTCAGGCCCCTGGCCGAGATGCCTTAATGCGGCCATTAGCTGCGTCGACGCATTGCGATGATCGATCGGATTGGCGCCGGTTTGCTTGCTGAGCTTGACTCCCTGCGCATTGTCGACCAGCGGGACGTGCAGGTAGCGCGGCGTGGCAAATCCCAGTTTCTGCTGCAGGTAAATATGCAGGCAGGTGTTTTCCAGCAGGTCGGCGCCGCGCACCACTTCGTCGATACCCTGCAACTGATCATCGACGACCACGGCGAGATGGTAGGCGTAGATACTATCGACTCGCCTGAGCACGAAATCGCCGACCGAATCAGGCAACTTCAACTCGAAGCGGCCATAGACCTGGTCTTCAAATCCGATGGTCGTTGCGCTTTCGGTATTCAGCCGAATCGAGCGACCCTCGGGCGCAAGGTTTTTGCGGCGGCAATTGCCGGGATAGATTTGACCCAGCGGGCCGGTGCGCACGCCCTGTTCACGCAGGCTGCGGCGGCTGCATTCACAGGCGTAGCAGTCACCTTGCGCGAGTAGCTTCTCGAGGTAAAAGCGGTAGTGCTCGAATTGATCGCTTTGATACAGGACCGGGCCATCCCAGGCGAATCCGAAAGCTTCGAGGTCACGCAGAATCTGGTCACTCGCTCCGCTGACAACCCGCGGTGTGTCGACATCTTCGATGCGCAGTAGCCAGCGTCCCTGGCGGGATTTCGCCTGGCAATAACTTGCCAGCGCTGCCACCAGTGATCCGAAATGCAATGGACCAGAAGGGGAGGGTGCAAAACGACCGGTCGTCGACATCAGGTGAGCAGGTTTTTAAGAATACTCTGGTAAATATCGGATAGCATGTCGAGATCTTCGATATCGACATGCTCATTGACCTTGTGGATGGAATCGTTAACCGGCCCCAGTTCGAGCACTTGCGCCCCGGTAGGCGCGATGAAACGTCCGTCCGAAGTGCCGCCAGTAGTTTGCAGATCGGTGGTGATTCCGGTGTGCTGTCTTATTGCCTGCTGCGCGGCCTTGACCAGTTCGCCTTCGGGCGTCAGGAACGGGTAGCCCGAGATCGACCAGTCGATGTCATAGTCGAGTTCGTGTTTGTCGAGTATCACCCGGGTAGTTTCGATAATTTGCCGGGCGTCGATCTCGGTCGAATAGCGCAGGTTAAACCATACTTCGGCGTGTCCCGGGACGACGTTGTGCGCGCCCGTGCCCGAGTTGATGTTGGAGATCTGCAGG
The DNA here is from genome assembly GCA_963768295.1 of uncultured Gammaproteobacteria bacterium. Taxonomy (GTDB): domain Bacteria; phylum Pseudomonadota; class Gammaproteobacteria. The sequence goes on from CAVYHN010000032.1 coordinate 28,168, forward strand.
CTGGTCGGCGGAAAGAAACGATTACCCTGATCCCATTCGTGGCGCGCCAGATCGTGCAGCGCAGGCATCGCGCGATGGATCGGATTGTCGACTTTGTGCGGATAAGCCACGTGGCCCTGTACGCCGTGAATCACCAGTTTAGCGCCAATCGAGCCGCGCCGACCGTTCTTGCATACATCGCCGACATGCTCATGGCTCGAGGGCTCGCCGATCAACGCCCAGTCGATTTTTTCGCCACGCGCCTCCAGCGCCTCGATCACCCTGACGGTACCGTTGATCGCTATGCCTTCCTCGTCGCTGGTAATCAAAAGCGCGATCGAGCCGAGATGATCGGCATGCTGTTCGACGAATCTTTCGCAGGCGGTGACCATCGCGGCGATACTGGATTTCATATCCGCGGCGCCGCGGCCGTAGAGCACGCCGTCGCGAATTTCCGGCACGAAAGGGTCGCTATGCCACTTTTCCAGCGGACCGGGTGGGACCACGTCGGTGTGGCCGGCAAAGGCAAGCACTGGCCCACCTTGCCCGCGGCGCGCCCACAGGTTGGTGACATCGTCGAAAATCATGGTTTCACAGTTAAAGCCAATCTTGCTGAGTCGCTCGACCAGCATCGCCTGACAGCCCGCGTCGTCAGGCGTAACCGAGGCCCTGGCGATTAGATCGGAGGCCAATTGTACCGTTGTGCTACTCATGGTTTAGCTGAATATTTCCTGGTATTGCTGCTCGTTGAAGCCAACGAAAAAATGATTCTTGCTGGCGAGTATCGGACGTTTGATGATGGCCGGATTTTCCAGCATCAACTTTAACGCCGAGTCACGATCGATACGGTTTTTGATCGTATCGGGCAGTGCTCGCCAGGTGGTGCCGCGCCGATTCAGCATGGCCTCCCAGCCGAGCGTTGCTTCCATCGAATGTAACAGCGTCATATCGAGACCCTGTTTGCGGTAATCGTGAAAAGCGAACGCGATCTCTCTGCTATCCAGCCAGTTCCTGGCTTTTTTGATCGTATCGCAGTTAGCGATGCCGTAAAGTCTGGTTTGGCCCGAGCTCATGGGTTTCAGATGTTGCGAATCAATTCGTTAATGCCGACCTTGGCACGGGTTTTCTCGTCCACCTGCTTGACGATAACCGCGCAGTAAAGGCTGTGGCTGCCATCGGCTGCGGGCAGGTTGCCCGAAACGACGACCGACCCCGCGGGTACGCGGCCGTAGCTCACCTCGCCGGTTTCGCGGTTGTAAATCTTGGTGCTTTGCCCGATGTATACGCCCATCGAGATCACCGAGTTTTTCTCGACGATGACGCCTTCGACGACTTCGGAACGCGCGCCGATAAAGCAATTGTCCTCGATGATCGTCGGCGAGGCCTGCAGTGGCTCGAGCACGCCGCCAATACCGACCCCGCCGGAAAGATGCACGTTCTTGCCGATTTGCGCACAGGAACCGACGGTGGCCCAGGTATCGACCATGGTGCCGCTATCGACATAGGCGCCGATATTGACATAGGAAGGCATCATCACCACGCCGGCGGCGACGTAAGAGCCTTTGCGCGCCACCGCGGGCGGCACCACGCGCACGCCGCTGGCCGCATGCTGTTCGCTGCTCATGCCATCGAACTTGGAATCGACCTTGTCATAGTACTGCGTAAATCCGCCCGGCATGATTTCGTTTTCACGAATGCGGAATGACAGGAGCACGGCCTTTTTGAGCCATTCGTTGACTTGCCATCCGCCGTCGACCGGTTGCGCCACGCGCTGCTGGCCCGAGTCGAGCAATTGAATTGCCTCGAGCACCGCATTTTTGACTTCCGCGTCGACGTTAGCCGGGTTGATTTCAGCGCGATTTTCGAATGCCTGTTCGATAATTTGCTGAAGGTCTGCCATGAGTTGTCTCCTAAAGAGCTGATATCAGTGAGTTAATGCGCTGCGCCGCGTCCAGGCATTCGTCGAGTGGGGCCACCAGCGCCATGCGCACGCGATTTTCGCCAGGATTGCTGCCGTTGTGGTCGCGCGACAGGAAGCGTCCTGGGAGTACCGTGACGTTTTGCTCGGCGTACAAACGCCGCGCGAATTCGGTGTCGGGAACTGGCGTATTGGCCCACAGGTAAAATCCAGCCTGCGGTTTCTGCGGCGCGAGTGTATCAGAAAGCAGGGCTAAAACCTGCTCAAATTTTTGCCGGTAGCGGGCGCGGTTTTCGACCACGTGGCTTTCGTCGGACCAGGCCGCGGCGCTTGCGGTCTGGGTTGCCGACGGCAGTGCGCAGCCGTGATAAGTGCGGTAAAGCAGAAACTTTTCCAGAATGCGGGCATCCCCGGCAACAAAACCCGAGCGCAGTCCCGGCAGGTTGGAGCGTTTCGACAGGCTGTGGAAGGCGAGGCAGCGATCGAAGCCATCGTTACCCATTGCTGCGGCAACACCGAGCAGTCCCGGCGGCGGAGTTCTTTCATCGAAGTATATTTCTGAGTAACACTCATCGCTGGCAATGACAAAATCGTATCGATGGGCGAGCTCGATCAGGCGCTGCAGGTATTCATGTGGCATCACGGCGCCGGTTGGGTTGCCGGGTGAGCAGATATAGATCAGCTGGCAGCGTGACCATTCTTCGGCGGATACCTGATCGAGATTGGGCAGGAAATCGTTTTCCGGCAGGCAGTCGAGGTAACGCGGGGCCGCGCCGGCCAGCAGGGCCGCGCCCTCGTAGATCTGGTAAAACGGATTGGGCATGAATACCAGCGGGTGATCGCAATTGCGATCAACCACTGCCTGGGCGATCGCGAACAGGGCTTCGCGCGTGCCGCTAACCGGCAACAGATTAATTTCCGGATCGACCAGCGCCTGATTGATGGCGAAGCGGTTGCTGATCCAGGCCGCGATTGCCTCGCGTAACTCCTGCTTACCTTTGGTGCTGGGGTAATTCGACAACTGGTGCAGGTGTGCAATCAGGTTTTCGACGACGAAATGTGGCGCCGGATGCCGGGGTTCGCCGACCGATAAAGCGATATGATCGAGATTGCCCGGCGGCTGCAGCCCCTGTTTTAGTTCGGCCAGTTTTTCGAACGGGTAGCGGTGTAGCAGGGATAAGTCTTGGTTCATTGATATTCGGTCCGGACTGGAGGCGATAGTATAGCGGCAGCGCCGAATTTTTGAATCCACGAGTCTATCGATTGCTTTGGTTGATTGCCGTAAGCCGTGATTAGTTCACTTTTTACCGGCTGGAAATTGAGATCCGGGTCCCAGTTCTGTTGCGCTGGAAATCTATAATTTAGTGCTTAAGACCCTCCTGTTATACGTTTGTGTGTTGACCCCATTCCCCAATGGGGTTTTTTTTGTCCCCTGGCCTGCTGCGCTTGCGCTAGCGGCGTTGGAATTTTGCGCGAGACGCTCGCCTACGGTTGGTACTGCTCGCGCCATCGCGCAAAATCCCGCCTTGCGCTCGCGAGGCTCAGAAGCTCCATCTATTGGACCAGGACCTCATATTTTATGTGTCATCCCTGCGCCAGCGGGTATATTGCTGACGTCATGCTAAAAAATTCCTGTCAGATATGCAGGAATTGTAAAATTTTCGGATGTTTACCTCGCGAAGCATCGCGAGGTGGGGGAATTCAGGCGATGGCGATATCGCGGCGACCCGCGGGATTGATAGCCTGGCCCTTGTTACTGTAGGTTTTGCAGGTCGCGGATGTACCGCCCCCGGTCAGTATTCCAATCGAGCGTCTTACCCGGTCCTGGCCCTTGTTAACCAGCAGGCTGTTGATCTGTATCGACTGCCTTAAATCCATCAGGCTCGCGATCAATTGCTGGTAAAGTCCTGCCAGCAGTTGATCCTGGTCACACCAGTTGATGCACTTCTCAAGGCCATCGGGATCCTGGTCGAAACCAAAGTCTGTCAGCAGCTGGTAACGCTGTCGCTCGAGATTTTCGATATCTTCTATTGACAGGTCGGAGCTGGTCAGCGTTTGCTGCAGAGTTTCCAGTTGATCGTCGGCGATTGCATTCTTGACCACCAGCAGGTACTCGTTAGCCTGCGTGATCCGCTCGGTTTGAGCTTGCAGCAGTTCGCTCAAGCGTTGACGACACTGATCAGTATTCATGGCAGTAACTTTTCAATTTCGCTGTACTTACGTGCGACCACTTCGGCATCAGGCTGATACTCGCCTTTGGTCAATGCCTGCTTGACCGCATCCACCCGGGCTTCGTTCACTTCGGGTAAATTCTTGATCTGTTCCCCCAGTTCCTCGAGCAGCGCGGCACTGCTAAGCTGGACGGTACTCGCTTCGTCAGATTTAGCCGTGGGGGTCTTGCCCTGCGCGGATGGCTGGCTGGATTTTGCCGTGGAGCCGGCCCTGGTATCCGAAGCTACCCCGGTGTTGCGCAAGCGATTCTGTGTGTTAATCGGGTCAGGCATTGCTGATCTCCTTAGATATTACCCATGTACTCTATCGGCAGTCCGATAAAAATATTAACTGCAATTACTGGAAAAAAATTCATTATATGCTTATCCGCACCAGTCCTTCACCCGAAACCACGCCTTCGACGACCTTCAACGACTGGCTGTTGCGCACCTTGACGAGTTGGCCCAGGGTCGCCGACTGCAGTGCTTTACCGGTTGATTTGATCTGCAGGCCGTTGTAATTCAGTACCAGTGTTACCTGCTGCCCGGACCGCACCATTAACAGCGGCGCCAGTCTGGACGGCGTAAGCACGGTTCCGCGTGCCAGGTTACGCCTGGCCTGCAGCTGTTCCAGCGCGCTGCTTTTCGAGTAGTAGCCATTTTTTAGGCGCGCAATATTGTGTTTTTGGAAAGTAATTGCCGAATCGTCAATTTTTTGACCTTTGAGCAATGGTTTAGCGGTGACGATAACGTCGTCGAATACGTCAATGCGTACCGGTAAATGAATTTTCCATCCCGCCGTGGTCGGACAGCGTACCAGTAAAGAGGTATTACCATGCACCATATCGCGGCGATTGAATTCGATCGAGAGCGCTTCGTGACAGGCTTTGAGACGCAGCCTGGAGTCCAGGTTGCCGAGCTGAAAGCGCGGTGGATAGGGGCTTTGGTAAGGGTAACTCGAGATGAAAGACTCGGCCTGCAGTCGAATCGACGCCAGGCTCTGTATCGCCGTTGCGTGTGCCGAAAAACTTGACGACAGCAACAGGCAAAAAGTAACTGACGCGAGTAACGCCGTTCTGGTAACGATATTTGTGATCATTGCTTGTCTCATCGAAAATAGTAGCTGCAATTATCAGGCCAATATTTTCAGGGTGTCGTCGCTTTAAGTAGCCGGGGGCGCGCTCGACAATTTCGCTGGCGCACATATCGCAATCGCATCGCGCGGCGGGCGACATCGCCAGGCGCTGGTTATTTCCGCTATGCAAATGCCGGCAATGGACAGTTAAGCATTTACCAGCGGGCTGCGCGCAAACCTGCGCCTCGAATATCTATACCTTAATTATGTATACCTCGATGAACAGGTTGTTCAAGCAGAGCAAGGTCGCTTGGGCTGGCGCGAACAAGTTCATTGCCAGGTTCGACCCTGATATCCTCGCCAGGGCAGTAATTATGAGTGCCCCGGGAATTGTCCTCAAACAGGCGGCAATATTGCCTCCCGCGGTTGCCGCCTTGCCGCTCTCATCCCCAGGCTGGCCAGCTAAGTTATTGATTTAAAATGATAACAGGTCGATGGCACCGTCCATGCATTGGTATCCGTATTGTTGATTTACGGTAAGAACCATGCCCATCAGTTTTGACAGAGCCCTTTCCATACACGATGACGCGCTGCTGCTACGCGGCCAGCGTTCATCGATTCTGGCATCCAATATCGCCAATGTCGACACGCCGAACTATAAGGCGCGCGATATCGATTTTGGCGCCATGCTGCGCAGCGCAAGCCAGCGGCAGGCGGATAACGTCTCACTGGCCAGCACCCATCGTGATCATATCGCGCTGGATTCCAGTCAGGCTCGGACGACGTTGATGTATCGCAATCCCTTGCACCCATCGCTCGACGGCAACAGCGTCGACGCGCATATCGAACAGGCCAAGTTCGCTGAGAATGCCATGTTGTACCAGACCAGCTTTACCTTTCTCAACGGCAAGTTCAACGGCCTGATGAAAGCCCTTAAAGGAGAATAATCATGGGACTGCTTGCCAACTTTAACATTTCGGGCAGCGCCATCAGCGCACAGTCAACGCGTCTTAACACGGTCGCCAGTAATCTCGCCAATGTCGAAACCATCGCCAGCAGCGAAGCCGAGGCATATCGTTCACGCCAGCCGGTGTTTCAGGCGCTGTTCGATAACCAGGGCAGGCCCGGCGAAGTCGGTGTCAACATGCTTGGCATCGTCGAAAGCCAGCGCGGTGTAGAACGCCGCTACGATCCGGGTCATGCGCTTGCCAACGAAGAAGGCTACGTATTTGGCAGCAACGTCAACCCGATTGAAGAGATGGCGAACATGATTTCGGCCTCGCGCGCCTACCAGAATAACGTCGAGGTGTTAAACACCTCGCGTGACCTGTTGATGCGCGCGCTGTCGCTGGGCAGCTAACGGAGACGAAGCATGACTGATATCGATAGCAAGAATATCTATACCCAGCTGGGTTTGAACAAGGCGTTGAACACCGATAGCAAGGCAAACGATGAGCTTGGCCAGGCCGAGTTCCTCGAATTGATGACCGCCCAGCTCAGGTTCCAGGATCCGCTGCAACCGATGGAGAATGGCGACTTCCTCGGGCAGATGGCGCAGTTTGGCACCGTTAGTGGAATCAACGAGTTAAATACCACTTTCAACACCTTGAGTTCCTCGTTCCAGTCGAACCAGGCGCTGCAGGCGTCGACGCTGGTGGGCCGGCGGGTAATGGTGCCGTCGCAAAGCGCCTTTCTGAATGACGGTGAATCCGTGCTGGGATCGGTCGAACTCGAGCAGCCTGCCAGCAAGATGGTCATAACAGTCAAGAATGGAGCCGGGCAGTTGGTACACCGCCAGGAGTTGGGCATCCAGCAGGCCGGGCTGGTTGATTTTGAATGGAACGGCCAGGATGCGGACGGCAACAGTTTGCCGGGCGGACAGTACCAGATCGGAGCCGAGGTTTATCGTGGAACCGAGGTCACAGCAGGAACGATGTATACGGTGGTTGATGTCGAGAGTGTAACGCTCGGCGCCGGTGGCCAGGATTTAACGCTTAGCGTTTCCGGCCTCGGCGATATCGATATGAGCCAGGTTCGCAAAATAATGTAGTTAGTAGTGTAATTAGTCAGGAGAAAACAATGTCATTTAATACAGCACTCAGCGGATTACAGGCCGCTACCGTCGACCTCAGCGTCACCAGTAACAACATCGCCAATGTCGCGACCACCGGATTCAAGGGTTCGCGCGCAGAGTTTGGTGATATTTTCGAAATATCGCCATTTGGCAGCACCCCGACTGCCGTCGGCAGTGGTGTCAAGGTGACCAGCGTGAGCCAGCAGTTCGATCAGGGAAACCTCAAGTTCACCGATGCCGCTCTCGACATGGCGATCAGCGGACAGGGATTTTTTGTTACCAACAAGGCGCTCGCCGGTAGCGACATATCCTATACCCGCGCCGGCCAGTTTCGTGCCGACAACGCGGGCTATATCACCAACAGCACCGGTGAGTACCTGCAGGCTTTTCCGGTGGACGCGAACGGTAACGTGACCTCCACCAGCCTGAACACCACGGTGCCGATTCAGCTGCCGGCTTCAACCGGATCGCCGCAGGCGAGCACCGAGGTAGAGGTGGGCGTCAACCTGAACGCCTCCAGCACTGCGGTCGATCCGGCGCTGTTCGATCCGACCGCGAGCAATACCTATTCGCATTCGACCTCGACTACGGTCTTCGATTCGCTGGGCGCTTCGCACGTATTGTCGTACTACTTCGTACACGATCTGCCGGGTTCGGCGACTAACGCCGCCAACGACCCGAATCAATGGGCCGTGTTCACCTACCTGGATGGCGCCGAGGTCGATGTCGCCGGCGGTACCGCGATTGGTCATTTTAACGGTGGTGTAGCGGTTGCGCATGACGCGGCGCTGCTGAATTTTAACCCGGATGGTTCGCTTAGCATCCCCACCTCGCCGGCGCTGATACAGAATGCGGGCGTGGCATTGACCAACGGCGCCAGTCCGCTGACGGTGACGCATGACTTTGCCAATAACGCTACCACCCAGTATGCGACCGGATTTTCGGTGAGCACGTTGTCTTCGGATGGCTATGCCACGGGGCGTTTAACCGGCCTGGATATTTCGGAAACCGGATTAATGCGCGCAACCTTCAGTAATGGCATCGCCACGCCGCTGGGGCAGATCGCGATGGCGGATTTCCCCAATTCCCAGGGATTGCGCTCGCTGGGCGACACTTCCTGGCGTGAAACCATCGATTCCGGTGCGGTGCTTACCGGCTCGGCTGGCACCGGCCGCTTCGGGTTGATTCAGTCGGGCGCGCTGGAAACCTCCAACGTCGATTTGACGCAGCAACTGGTTAACCTGATCACCGCGCAGCGAAACTTTCAGGCCAATGCTCGCTCGATCGAAACCTCGAACACGATTACCGACACTGTAATCCAGATTCGATAGGGTTAAACGGAGATAGATCGAGATGGATAAGTATCTTTACCTCGCGATGAATGGAGCTGCGCAAGCGATGCTTGCGCAGCAGAACAATGCCAACAATCTCGCCAACATCAGCACGGTCGGATTCAAGGCGACGCTGGATCATTTCCAGTCAGACCCTGTTTCCGGTCCGGGCCATCTCGATCGTGTCTACGCCAGCAACCAGGCTGCCGGCGCCAATCTCAACCCTGGTGCGGTTACGACTACCGGGCGACCGCTTGACCTGGCGATCAGTGGTGACGGCTGGTTTGCGGTTCAGGCCCCCGATGGCGGTACCGCCTACTCGCGTCGCGGTGATTTCAGAATCGATCCGGCAGGCCTGCTGCTCAATGGCGCCAATCAGATCGTGCTCGGCGAAAGCGGGCCGATCACGATTCCCCAGTTCGAAAGTCTCGAAATCGGTCGCGACGGCAGTATCAGCATCCGTGCCGCGGGCCAGGCCGCCAACACCCTGGTGGGCGTGGACCGAATTCGGCTGGTGAACCCGTCTCAGGACGAGCTTTATCGCGGTGACGATGGGCTATTCCGCAGCCGTAACGCTGCCGAATTGCCGGCCGATGCGTCGGTTGCGGTAACCTCGGGCGCGCTCGAGTCCAGCAACGTCAACGCCGTCGACGCGATGGTGCGGATGATCGACTATGCGCGTTTCTATGAGCAACAGGTTAAGCTGATGAAACTGGCCAGCGAGAACGATGCCGCCAGCGCGCGCTTGATGCGTATGTCAGGCTAGCGCAAAATAACCCGGCACTAACAACCGGGATCCGCCTTGACCGAATCAGATGACCCGCGCGAGGATTACCTGGCGCTACGAGAATCCACCGCCAGTGTGCAACTGGCAACGCTAACCCCGGATGACAATCCTGAAGCCAGCTATGCACCCTGCGTCTGGCTCGACGGAGATTGCTATCTTTATCTCAGCGGGCTGTCGAGTCATAGCGCTAACCTTGAGGGTAATCCGAAGATCAGCCTGTTGCTGATCGACGAGGCCGCCAGAGCACCCAACGCTTTTGCGCGCAAACGCGCCAGCCTGCAGGGCAGGGCGCAGATCATAAAACGCGATGACGCGGTCTTTACCCGCGTGATGCGGATGTTTCATGAACGCTTCGGCAAGGTGATGCAGATCATCGAACCCTTGCCTGATTTTCGCCTGTTTCGCGTCGCTGCGTCGTCGGGTAGCTTTATTCGGGGTTTCGGTCAGGCTTACGAGTTGAGCGGTGCCGGACTGGAGCAGATGGCACCGGTCGACCCTAGAAAATAGGTGTTTACAGGGTGCTGCGCGGTATTAGCCTAAGTCGACAATTGCTTCAGCGGCGATTATTTTCTCCACTTCCTGCCTGAGATCATCCGCCTGGTACATGCCGCCCGGTGTTTCCGAGATTGCGTGATACCAGGGTTTGACCAGGTGCCTGAGCGCATCGATATTATCGGCGTCGTTGATTTCATCGATGAGTTTGGCGACGCGCACGCGGTTGGCGAAGGTTAGCAGCGTATTACACATGAATTCGCGCGCGCTGACTTCGAATGCGGATGCAGTTTTGTCAGCCTCGGGTTCGAAATCTATCTGCGGGCTGGTCGCGCTATCCTGCGCGATAAAGCCGCCGTCGAGCAGGACCCCCAGGATTTCGGCGGTGTCTTCGCATAGCGACAGCTGTTGCAGCGTTGCCGCGTTGTTTTCGCCGTTGACCAGGATTAATACGCGCCGCTGTTTCATCGACAGCGCGTTGGTCCTGGTTTCAACCTCTGTCTGGCCTTTAACCGTTTTATGAAAGATTTCGCTCGCTTTCATTGGTCGCCTGGTCCGCTGATCTGGGTATGATACTTATCGGCAGGCTAATTAAAATATCGAGCTGCAGAGTTCGTTAACCGCGGCGATCATTTCGCGATCGTCGGTGAGCGCTTGCGAAACCGCGCTGGCGCAGGCGTCTCTCGGTTCGATACCGCTGACCATCAGCTTACCGGCGTGCACCAGCAGGCGTGTGCTGGCGCCTTCGTCGAGGCCCGCACCCTTGAGATTACGCGTGAGCTGGGCAAAGCGAATCAACTGCCTGGATTTGTCGGCATTTAGCCCGGACTCGGTTTGCACGATTTTCTGCTCCAGTTCGGCCCTGGGGTAATCAAACTCGAGCGCCACGAAACGCTGACGCGTGCTTTGTTTGATGTCCTTGAGTACGCTCTGGTAACCGGGGTTGTAAGAAATGGCCATGCAAAAATTTTCATGGGCGACGATCAATTCTCCCAGCTTTTCCACCGGCAACATGCGCCGGTCGTCGGCCAGCGGGTGTATCACGACCGTGGTGTCGGCGCGGGCCTCGACAATTTCGTCGAGATAACAGATCGCCCCATTGCGCACCGCCGCGGTCAACGGACCGTCGATCCAGACCGTCTGGTTGTCGGTGATCAGGTAGCGCCCGATCAGATCGGAGGCGGTCAGGTCGTCATGGCATGAAACGGTGATCAGCGGCAGCTGCAGACGCCATGCCATGTACTCCATGAAACGGGTTTTGCCGCAACCCGTGGGTCCCCGTAGCGCAACCGCCAGCTGGTTGCGATAGGCTGATTCAAAAATCTCGATTTCGTTGGCGACGGCCTCGTAGTAAGGCTCTTCGGTGATGCGGTATTCTTCCGGCTTCAGGGTTTGAGCTGACATCGTATTCGTACCTGGTTTGCAGGGGCTCTAATATACAGGCCGACACTATACTGGTATTGGTCGATTGTTTTTATAATAGTATAAATTGGCATTTGCAGATTAATCCCTGCAGCATGGTCAGCTCGGCGCGCCGGGTCAAGGCTCCGGCCTTTATCGGTAGCGCCGCCGCCCGCGATTACGGCGCCGACACGATTATCACCACCTGTTTTTTTGGTTCCCGTTTCAGGCCTGCGTCGAGCTCTTGCAGGAAGGAATTAATGCAAAATTTTGTAGCAACTTCAAGATGCCTGTGGTTTACTAGCGCCACTTTAATTCAGCGGCCATAGGCCAAAGCGCCAAAGAATCGCTACTGAATGGCCAGAGAATCAAGGCCGAGAAACTGGAGGAGATAGCTGCCAAAATTAAAATAATAAAGGCAGTGAGGACGAGAAAGGCGCCATTAGGCGCCTTTTTTTTGTTCTGGCCTGCTGCGCTTGCGCGAGCGGCGTTGGAACTTCGCGCGAGACGCTCGCGTACGGTCTGTACTGCTCGCGCCATCGCGCAAAATCCCGCCTTGCTCTCGCGGCGCTCGCGACGGCCAGAATCTTCCCTAAACGACAGTCATACTTGCTGCGCTTGCGCGGGCGGCGTTGGAATTTCGCGCGAGACGCTCGCGTACGGTCTGTACTGCTCGCGCACCGACCTGCGCCTGGTTGGATCGGATTACGATTTTTTTAGTCGGCACATCTTTTTATCGGCGCATCTGTTGCTATAATTTCACCTTAGATGAAACTGCTTCCCTTGATTCTTATGCTCTCGATTTTACTGGTCGCGCCGCTGCAGGCGAACCAGGACGGCATCGTCGTGCGTACCGCCGCGGTGCATGCCCAGGCGAGCCACGGGTCGAAGCGTATCGGGCAGGTCGCCGCCGGCACGACGGTCAGTATTTTTTCACGCCAGGGTGGCTGGAAGGAAATATTCTCGGAAGATAATTCAATCGTTGGCTGGGTGCGCAGCTACCAGGTGCGTGAAACCACCGCGGCGGCGCCCGTAAGCGCCGAACCCGAATCGGATTCGCGTGGCTTTCTCGCGGGCCTCGCATCCTTTTCGCGCAAGGCCAGCAGCTTTTTCAAATCCGGTAAAGACAGTACGAGCTCGGGAACGGCAACCATCGGCGTCAGGGGATTGAGCGAACAGGAAATCAATAGCGCGCAGGCCGATTTTGCCGAGTTTGAAAAAATGCAGCGGTTCGCCAGCAGCACGAAACGCGCCGGCAGCTTTGCCAAACAGGGTGGCCTTAGCGCAATCAAGGTTCCACATATCTCGGGTGAAAAATAGAAAATGAAAATCCTGGCCTCGACGATACTGCTGTTCAGCCTCATTTTTAGCCCGGCCGTTATGACGCCCTCGTTTGCTTTGAGTTTCGATGATTTGAAAAAGGATTTTAAAGAGGCGAAGGAAAAACTGAAGAAAAAGGCCAAACAGGGCAAGGAGAAATTCGACAGCTCCCGCGGCAAGCTCACCGAGGAAGAAGAAATCGAGATCGGTGGCAACCTGGTTTCGGGATTGCTTGGAGCGGCGCCGCTGGTCGACGATGCCGGCCTGCAACAGTACGTCAACGATGTTGGCTACTGGATTGCATCGCAGTCGAAACGCGAGCAACTACCCTGGAACTTCGGCGTGATCGATTCCGCGGGGATTAACGCTTTCGCCGCGCCAGGCGGCTATATCCTTATCACCCTGGGACTCTACAACCTGCTCGAGAACGAAGCCCAGCTGGCCGGGGTACTGGCGCATGAAATTGCCCACGTGGTGCGCAAGCACCACCTCAAGGCGTTGCAGAAAACCATGCAACGGGAATTCTGGACCGATCTCGGGATCGAAGTGGTCGGCAATGAGAATAAACGTGAAAAACTCCGGAAATTAATCAACTCCGGGGTGCAGCTCTATGCCACCGGTCTGGATCGAAAATACGAGTATGACGCAGATTTGCGCGGTGTGGTGCTGGCGGCCCGCGCCGGCTATGATCCCTACGCTATGCTTGATGTGTTGACCACCATCGACAGTATCAATCCCGCTTCCTCGGAATTGACGGTGCTCATGAAAACGCATCCGCCCACGGCGAAACGCCTCGATCAGCTTGGCCGCAAGATGGACGGCAGGCTGGACGACTTTGCCGCGGGGCAGCTGAATGCCGGACGTTTTCGCCAGATCGCCAGCAATCCATAAAGTTTAACCGGCTTGGCAGTAACTCGGAGTAACAGGCCATAATGTACGCAATGAGTAACAACGACCGCGCAATCATGCGCTGGTTACAGCTATGCCTGGTACTGATTTTCGCCATGGTCATTCTCGGCGGCGTCACCCGGCTCACCGACTCCGGGCTTTCCATGGTGACCTGGCATCCTGCTGGTATGCTGCCGCCGCTTGGCGATCAACAATGGCATGCCGAATTCGAGCTTTACCAGCAGTATCCGGAGTATCAGAAACTGAACCGTGACATGTCGCTCGAAGGCTTCAAGTCGATATTCTGGTTCGAGTACTCGCATCGCATGCTGGGGCGACTGATCGGCCTGGTGTTTCTGCTGCCGTTGGTTTACTTCCTGCTGCGCAAAATGGTCAAACCCGGCCTGACGCCCAGGCTGGTGATCCTGTTTTTTCTAGGCGGCATGCAGGGTCTGCTCGGCTGGTACATGGTTAAGAGCGGCCTGGTCAGCAATCCGCACGTTAGCCAGTACCGGCTGACCGCGCATTTGCTCAGCGCAATCCTGATCTACGGTTTCCTCCTGTGGACGATATTCAATCTGGCTTTCCCGCTTAAATACCGCCCCCTGGCCGAATCCGATGTGAGCGGCTGGCGCAAGGCCTCCTGGGGTCTGTTGACCCTGCTGCTGGTAACGATCGCCACCGGCGGATTCGTCGCCGGCCTCGATGCGGGGATGATATTCAATACCTTCCCCCTGATGGGAGACACCCTGCTGCCCGAGGGCATAGGCGCGTTAACGCCCTGGTATCTGAATCCCTTTGAAAACCTGGTGACGGTGCAATTCAATCATCGTTGGCTGGCCATCACGACCGGCCTGTTGCTCATTGTCTGGTATGTCAAGGGGCGTTCTCGATTCGACGACGCCTTGCTGCAGCGCGGCTTTAAACTGGTCGGCATGATGGTGATCATCCAGCTTGGACTCGGAATTGCGACCCTGCTGATGCAGGTCCCGGTGTTGCTCGGCGCGTTGCACCAGGCCGGCGCCCTGGTACTATTCGGCGTTTTGCTGCTTAACGTCCATGCACTCAGCCGCGTGTAGTTGCGCGGCCGGGCGGGTATAATTCAGCGCTTTGGCCGAAACGAGACGATCCGTCGATGACTAGCCCCAGAATCGGACACGGTTACGATGTGCATGCCTTCACGCAGGGTAATGGCTTCGTGCTGGGTGGAATCAAGATTCCCTGCGACAAGTCGATCGTTGCGCACTCCGATGGCGATGTGCTGATCCATGCGCTGTGCGACGCCCTGCTCGGCGCATTGGGGCGTGGCGATATCGGCCGCCTGTTTCCCGATAGCGATGCGCTTAACGAAAACCGGGATAGCCGCGAATTTCTGCAGGCGGTAAAACGACTGGCGGATCAGGATGGCTTCCGCCTGGGTAACGCCGATATTACCGTGATTCTGCAGGCGCCTAAAGTGGCGCCCCAGCTGGAGGCGATGCAGCTTGTCCTGGCGCGGGCGCTGGATTGCCCAGCGGGACTAATCAATATCAAGGCGACAACCACCGAGAAACTCGGCTTCATCGGGCGGGAACAGGGTGTCGCCGTCGAGGCGGTAGTCTTGCTGGAGCCAGTCACTTGAGCCTGGGGCCGGTCATGCTCGATATTGCCGGAACGACGCTCGACGACGACGATCGCAAGCGGCTGCGTCATCCGCAGGTCGGCGGCGTGATTCTGTTCAGCCGCAATTACCAGGACCCGGCGCAACTGGCGCAGCTTTGTCGGGAAATCCATGCGCTCAGAGACCCGCGCCTGGTGGTTGCAGTCGACCATGAAGGCGGGCGCGTGCAGCGCTTTCGCGAGGGCTTTCAGGCCGTGCCGGCGATGGGGCATCTTGGCGACCTGTATGATCATGATGCGCAACAGGCCATTCGGCTTGCCGAAACCTTTGCCTGGGTGATGTCTGCGGAACTGCTCAGCTATGGGGTCGACCTCAGCTTTGCACCGGTGCTGGATCTCGCCAATCCAATTAGCAGCGTTATCGGTGATCGTGCATTTCATCGCGATCCCGAGGTTGTGTGTCATTTGGCCAATGCCTGGATTCGTGGCATGCGCAGTGCCGGCATGGAGGCGGTAGGCAAACATTTTCCGGGACACGGCTCGGTGGAGGGTGACTCGCATCACGTCATGCCTTTCGACCGCCGCGGTTTTAGCGAAATCGAGGCGCTGGACCTGATTCCGTTTCGGCGGGTTATCGCCACGCATCTGACCGGTATCATGATGGCGCATGTGATTTACGACCGGGTGGACCCGCATGCGGCCGGTTACTCGCATTTCTGGATTGAAACGGTACTGCGCGGGCAGCTAGAATTCGAAGGTGTCGTTTTCAGCGACGATTTGAGCATGAGCGGCGCCGAGTCGGTTGGTGGCTATGCCGAACGCGCGCGGCATGCCCTCGACGCGGGCTGCGATATACTGCTGGTTTGCAATAATGCGGATGGCGCCGACGAGGTGCTGGAGTCGTTGCAGGGTTATACCAACCCGACATCGCAGCTACGCATGATACGCTTACATGGTCAGGCCGTGGCGCCCGACTTGCGCGAATCGGAGCACTGGCAAAGCGCCTGCGACGAGTTACTGACTTTCAATCACCGGCTTGGACTGGCGAGTAGTGGAGATTTATTCGAGTGATGACTGAACTGGACCAATGGATCCCGTGGATGGGCGGGGAGTGGGCCTGGGTAGCCCAGGTATTTTCCATCGTGTTGGTGACGGCCTTTGCCAGCTTTTTTATCAAGCGGTTGTTGACGAAGATGCTAACGCGGCTCAATCGCACCGCCACTCGCTGGGATGACATCATCCTGAAATCGATGCAGCGACCGATTACCTGGATCGTGTGGTTACAGGGTCTGAATATCGCCGTCGATATTGTCTATGCGCAAACTCAGAACGTGATCTTTTCCTATTCCGGTCCAATTCGAGATGTTGGCGTTTTGGTCTGCATTACCTGGTTTCTGCTGGGGCTGGTGCGCGGTGCCGAACAGGAATTTACCACCGAGGCCGATCAAATCGATCAGCATACCGCCGAGGCGATCGGCAAGCTGGTGCGGCTCGCGATTATTATTACCGCGGCGCTGGTGATACTGCAGACGCTTGGATTCAGTATTTCAGGGGTGCTGGCGATGGGCGGCATCGGTGGCATCGCGGTCGGTTTTGCGGCCAAGGATTTGCTGGCCAATTTCTTCGGCGCCCTGATTGTTTACTTCGATCGCCCCTTCCTGGTGGGTGACTGGATTCGCTCGCCCGATCGTAACATCGAGGGCACGGTCGAAAAGATCGGCTGGCGGTTGACGGTAATCCGTGACTTCCAGTCACGTCCGATTTACGTTCCCAATTCTATTTTCACCAGCATCATCGTCGAAAACCCGTCGCGCATGGCGAACCGTCGTATCAACGAAACTATCGGCCTGAGGTATTCCGATCTGACGAGTATGGATAAGATTGTCAGCCAGGTGGAGGCGATGCTGAGAAGTCACGAGGCGATCGATCCCGAGAAAACGTTGATGGTCAATTTCAACGAGTTTGCGGATTCATCGGTCGACTTTTTCATCTACTGCTTTACGAAAACCACCAAGTGGGTAGAATTCCACCAGGTCAAACAGGACGTGATGTTGCGTATCGCCGAAATAATCGGGGCGAATAATGCGGAGGTCGCGTTCCCGACGTCCACCATTCACATTGCCGATCCGATTTCGGTAGACAGCAGGTAGTATGCAAGCAGACCGTGCCCAGCAAGTACACCAGACCGCAGACCTGCTGTTCGCGGCCGACTCGGTAGAACGGTCGATTGCCGAACTTGCGCGCCAGGTTGAAGTCGAATGCAAGGAGGATTTTCCGCTGCTGCTGTGCGTCATGAATGGCGGGCTTTATCTGACCGGGCAATTGCTGCGCCACTGGGAGTTTCCGCTGACGCTCGACTATGTGCATGCCACGCGTTACCGGCTGGCGACGCTGGGCAAGGACGTATTGTGGAAGGCTTATCCGCAAAACGAGATCAAAGACCGCAACGTGATTATCGTCGATGATATTTTCGACCAGGGTTATACCCTGGAAGAAGTGAAATCATACTGTCTCAAGCACGGGGCGCGCAAATGCAGCAGTGTGTTCCTGATCCGTAAAACCCACGAGCGCAAAAAGGCCGATATCCAGCCTGATTTCGTCGGCCTCGAATGCGACGATTGTTATGTTTATGGTGTCGGCATGGATTTGAACGGTCATTTCCGCAATCTCTCCAGTATCTATGCGCTGCCTGAAAAGGTGGTTTAATGCTTGCGATTATTGGTGGCAGCGGCCTTTATTCGCTGGGTGATGATTTTGAGCTGGAGGAACAGGCGTCCCGGGACACTCCCTATGGTGAGACATCGGCCGATATCTTACAGGGTAAATGGCAGGATGTAGCGCTGGCTTTCCTGCCCCGTCACGGCCCCGGTCACAAGGTTCCGCCGCAGCGCATCAACTATCGGGCCAATCTCTGGGCGCTTAATAATATTGGTGTTCGGCATATCATCGCGGTCAACGCGGTCGGCGGAATCAGGGCCGATATGCCGCCCCTGACGCTGGCCGTGCCCGACCAGATAATCGACTATAGTTCAGGCCGGGAAAACACGTTTTTCGATGGCGACGATACGCTCGTTAGCCATATCGATTTCAGCTGGCCCTACAGCGCGCAGCTGCGTGGAATAATTACCGAGGTTGGTCTGCAGCTGGGTCAGCCGCTGGTTGCATCCGGCACCTATGGCGCCACCAATGGTCCACGCCTGGAAACCGCGGCCGAAGTTAAACGCTTGCAGGCCGATGGCTGTACCATGGTGGGTATGACTGGAATGCCTGAGGCGGCTTTGGCAAGAGAGCTCGAGATCGAGTATGCCTGTCTTGCGCTGGTTGTTAACTGGGCCGCCGGCATCGAGGATCGAGCAATCAGCATGCAGGAAATTCTGGCCAACATGGAACAGGGCATACATCAGATCAAGCCGCTATTGCTCGGCGCGGCCAGGCTGGTTCGAAAGTGAACTACTGCAGCCAGTGCGGGCAGCCCGTTACCCTCAAGATTCCTGTAGACGACAATCGTGAGCGCTTTGTTTGCGATCATTGCGGCTACGTGCACTATCAAAATCCCAATAATGTCTGCGGTGCGATACTGACCCGTGGTGACGAGTTGCTGCTGTGCAAGCGCGCCATCGAGCCACGCTATGGGCTTTGGACCCTGCCTGCCGGATTCATGGAAAACAATGAAACCGTGGCCGAGGCCGCGGCCCGGGAGGCGCTGGAAGAAGCCAATGCGAACTCGGGCCCGCTGACCCTGTTTGGAATCTTCAGCATGCCCTATATTTCACAGGTCTACCTGATGTTTCATGGCGAGCTCGTCGGCGATATTTCCCCCGGTGTGGAAAGCCTCGAAGTCGGCATGTTCAAGCGCGCGCAAATTCCCTGGGACGAGCTTGCCTTCCCGGTAATCTCCCATAGCCTGAAACTGTTTTATGAACACGGCACGGATCGAGTGCATCACGCCTGGTTTAGCCGGAGTCCAGATCGCGAAGTCGAGCTGCATTTCATCGACTAGGCCGATCACGGCATGTGGCGCAATGGAAGCTGCCCGCTGCCGATTCCGAACTGGTTTCGTTGCCGTGCAAGCCGAGGCGAGCCGTAATCCGACGCGGTCCGAATCCGGCCTAGACCGAGTCGGGAATCGACAAATCGGTAAATTCGGAGACCATGGTCTGGTTGCGACCATTGTTCTTGGCTTCGTAGAGCGCGATGTCAGCGCGTTTGATCAGTTCGCCGATGGTTTCTCCCTTGACGATGGCCGCACAGCCGAGGCTCGCGGTTATCTGGCCGACGGTTTCAAAATCGGTGCCGCCAACCAGTTGCCTGATGGTTTCGGCAATCGGCAACAAATCGTCTTCCTCGATCGTGGTGCAGCAAATCAGGAACTCCTCGCCGCCCCAGCGTGCAATGAAGTCGCTGGTGCGAATCGCGTTTTCAAAGATTAACGCCAGTTTTTTAAGCACGACATCGCCGGTATCGTGGCCGAAATTGTCATTCACGCGCTTGAAGTGATCGATATCGAGCATGATGATGCCAAAGCGCTGGTTGTGCCGCTCGAAGCGCGAGTATTCCTTGTGCAGAATCTGGTTCATGTGGGTGCGGTTGGACAGCCCGGTCAGGCTGTCGGTCAGGGCCATGCGCGTCAATTCGTTTTTGTCTTGAAGCAATTCCTTTTGCGTGTCGAGCAGCGACTCGGTGCGTTCGTAAATCTTTTGCTCCAGGTAGGTATTCATATCCTGTAACTGGCCGGAAAGCTTGCGCCCGTACCCGATTGCGACAACGGTAACGGTCAGGCTGACCAACACGGCGATCACCGAAAATATGGCAATCCGGGTGCGGCTCATCTCGGCGTCGCTGCTGGATAGCAGCAGGGCTTTTTGCACATCCATGCGCTGCGCCTGGGTCAGCTCGGACAGGTGTGACAGCAGCGGGGCGGTCTTGGGCAACACTTCCTGCAGCAAAACTTTACTGGCTTCATCGCGGCTGCCGTTCAGGAACAGCACCGAGACCTGGCGGTTCAAATCGTTGATATCGCGGTCGAGACGATCGATCGCCTGCATGATTTCGCGTTCACGCGGCGCCAGCATCGGCGTCAGGCGGTCTCGGGTTTCCCTATAAGCGCCGCTCAAGCGGTTGAAACTGGGCCAGGATTCGTCTTCGATGAACTGTTCGTCATGCAGCAGCATGGATTGCATGAAACGGGTGCGACTCTGGATGATGGTCGACAGTTCGTTGATCAGGTTCATCTTATCGAGCTGCCTGGCGACCTCGATATTGGCGTCGCGATTGCCAACGCTGCTCGAATGAAAAGCGATAAATGCCAGCGCTATCATCATCAGGATAACGATGGCGAATCCGTAGGTCAAAAGACGAGTGGGGTGATGCATTAGCTGGAATTTAGCCTTGAAACGGGAAGCTCCCTGTTGCTGCAGCCTGACATTAGACTGATTATAGGATAGAAGCGCAAATTTTCTGCTGAACGTCGTCGATATTACGATAAACGACCCCGTGCTGATCGCTGTCGAGCAGGGTTACGGTCTTGTTTTTCGCCGTAATCAGCTTTTCCAGGGTTTTTACGCTTTCCGGATTGACGACGGGGTCCTTATCTCCCTGGAAAAGATGGACATCTGCGTTGATCGTGAGGCTATTTCCGATTAAGTGGTCGATAAATCGCTGCAATTGGTAGAGCGCCCGAATCGGGATATGCTGGTAATTGACTTGCGGATTCTCGGGTTCGTTGGGCCGAAACGGCACCAGGCCTTCCGAGGTCACCCAGCTCACCAGCCGATTGGCGTGATGCAGCAGCGGCAAGAATATCATGTTCTTGTTACGAAAATGAACCGGCGCCGAGACGCTGATAACCGATTTTATCCGGCGGTTGGGATAATTCGCAGCATGGTTCAGTGCCAGCAGCCCGCCGGTGGAAAAGCCGATGATATGCACCGACTGGCTGTATGCCTTGATGATTTCGTAACCGCGCTCTACCGAAGCCGCCCAGTCATGCCAGCTGCGGTTGCGCAAATCCCAGGGCGATGTGCCATGGCCTTTCAGGCGCACCCCGAGCACATGAAAACCGGCCGCGTGCAGGCGCTCGCCCAGGCTTCTCAACTCTGCCGGACCCGACAGAAAACCGTGAATCAACAGTACCGCGCTGGCGGATTTTTGCTTCGATTTGAGGAAGTACCAGTTGGCGTCGGCGGTCTGCGTCTGCTGCGCATTGATTTCCCGGTAACGTTCGCGCTGAAATTTGTTGTAGTCCCATTCGTAAGCGAGTAGCTGGTCGTTAAAGCGGTAATCGGCCAGCGCGCGCGCGTCCACCTTGTCGATGCGCGCCATCGCATTTTCGATGATGCGGGTAACCTTCCCCAGTGGGCTTATTTCATTGGCGTAAACGCTGATTAAATTTTCGGTGCGAACGTCGTCGATCTCGAAATCATGGATCAGCTTCTGGTCGAGCACATACTCGCCCTGGTCGATGTGTAACAGCTGCATTTTTTGCGCGGTTTTCAGGAATTGCTCGAGCCGGCTACTGCCCTTGTTGATGATCGCGCCATACTCTTCCGGGTTGCACAGGCTGCGGTGCAGATCGTAGCTGGACTGCTGCAACAGCTTGATACTGAGATACAGCATTTTGTGCAAGCGGGCGCAGCTAATACGTCGCAGGTCTTTTTGGTACAGCCGCAACACGATCAGCGAAGCGATATGACTGAGATTGATGGTGACCGCCTCGTACATCGAGCGCATGTAGGCGTCCCGCAGCCTGGTCGACTTCGCCTGCATGCCGATGGCGTGAATGCGACCGCCCCAGTGCCCCGGTTCGGGCTTGAGCGCGAACAGTTCGTTCAGGCTTTCGAAGCGATGCACCACGTTCGGCAATAGCCTCTTTTCCCACCAGCGCCAGTAGTCTCCGGCGATTATCGGCCGAGAAAACCGGATATCCATATCGGTTTCCTTGAACAACAGGTTGCCTTCGATGATCAGTTCCTCGGCAAAGCGCTTGTTGATGCCCCGGTTGAACAGGCGCGCGGCCTGGTGCAGGATGTTGTCGCTGACGCGGATCGGATAAAAAGTAATGTGGCTGGGCACGATGACTGTGGGTTTGACAGCCTGCGTCATCAAATGCTCGACATTGTCGAAATCCAGTTGCTCGGCCCAGCGTTCCACGCGCTCGTATTTACCCGCCGCGTAGTCGTGCAGTAACGCGGTTTTGAATGCATCCAGCGCCAACGCGATGACGGCCGAACCGCGGTGATGCTTGCGGCGTTCGTTGGCGGTCCGGGAAAAGATGTTGTATTCCCCGCGGTGATCGATTACGCGCTTGTCCTTGACCATGCCGCCCTCGGGAAAAACGATCAACTTGCGGCCGTGTAACAGTTCCCGCGCCAGGAACGGAAACAGGTTGGGCAAGTCATTGGGCACGACACCGATCGAGTACAGGAACTGGCTGAAACGCTCGTCGCCTTCAAAAAATTCGGGCGCCGCCACCGAGCGACAGTAGGCACCGGTTGCCTCCTTGATCAGGTACTGCGGGATAAAGGTTTCGAAGCGCGCAAAATGATTAAACAGGAAGATATTGCCCTGCTGCACGGTATCGTTATTGCTGGCGTCGTCCTGGTGCAGCTTGATGTTGAGTTTGAGCAGTTTTTTGGTGGTGCGAAACGCCTTGACGCAAAAGTCATAGACTCTGGTATTGATTAGTGGATTTTCGGGGTCGGCGGACATTTACCGGCTTCCTTTGACTGCCTTGGCTTGGGGGGATTGTAAGGCCATATTGAATAAGGCTCTATTAATTGTTCAGAAGTTCCGGTTGCGGCCGATAAAGCCGTGGTAAATAACGGTTTTTTCATACCAATGCTTCGATATACCTGTCTCCAGCTACTATTGATCCCGGCGTTGTTGCAGGCGCCTGTCCTGGCCGCCGCTCCTGCTTACGATTTTCGGGTTGTGATTGACGTTTCCGGCAGTATGAAAGAAACCGATCCGCAGAATCTACGCGTACCGGCGTTGAAACTGATCAATGGACTGATTCCGAGCGGATCGCGCGCCGGTGTCTGGACTTTCGGCAAATACGTCGACATGGCCGTCAAATGGGGCAAAGTCAACGATAGCTGGCGCAGCCAGGCCGATCTCGGCGCCGAGAAAATTCATTCCAACGCGCTGCTGACTAATATTGAAAGCGCCCTGGCGCGCGCGCGCGTTGGCTGGGACCGGGCCGACGGCAAGACCAGGCGCATCTTGCTACTGCTGACCGATGGCAAGGTCGACGTTTCCAGAGACCCGGCTCAAAAATGAAAAATCCCGTAACAAGGTGCTCGGTGAAAGCCTGGCCGCACTCAAGCAAGCCGGCGCCGAAGTTCATGCCATCGCCCTGTCGGACGGTACCGACGAGGTGCTGCTGAAACAGCTGGCGCTCGAAACCGGCGGCTCGTTTGCGATCGCAAAAACCGCCGCCGAGCTGCAAAAGGTTTTTTACAGGATGTTCGAGCGCGCCAGCAAACCCGATACGGTTGCGCTCACCGGCAAGGAATTTCCAATAGACGCCAGTATCCGCGAAATGACCCTGTTGATTTTTCGCAGCGCCGACAGTCAGCCAACCATCCTGATTCCACCGGACAGTCCCGCAATCAGCGCGCAGAAACCCCGCGCTTCGCGCTGGCGCAGCGATCAGGGCTACGATTTGATTACGGTCAGAAACCCGCAGGCCGGGACCTGGCGTATCGTTGCGGAGATGGATCCCGACAATCGGCTGATGGTGGTTACGGATTTAAAGCTCGAGGTTGGAGGCGTGCCGGCCTATAGCAGTCCGCGGGATACGCACAGGCTGACCGCTGAATTGTTCAACCGCGACAGGAAAATCAGCAAGAACAGTTTTCTGCGCTTCGTCGATTTCGAGCTTACCCATATCGATACCGATGGCAGCGAGAAAAAGTATCCGCTGGCACACAGCAGCGAACGTAAGGATAAGGGGCAGTACCTTTACCTGCTCGAACAAAATCTGGCTGAGGGAACGCATAGTTTTATCGTTTCCGCAGATAGCCGTACTTTTAACCGCAGCAAGCGCTTCGACATGCAGGTGCAGTGGCCGATTGAAGTCAAAATAGAGCCACAGCAGCAGGCCGGCGTGTACCAGCTGAAACTGCGCGCGCGCGAAGAATACCTGAAACCGGACGGCATGGTCGCCAACGTCGATGTCGAGGCGCCCGATGGCTCGCGCGACAGCGTCGAACTGGAAAATTCAGAAGGCTGGTTGCAAACCCGCGTCGAAACCAGCCAGGCCGGCCTGTACCGCGCGCACATCCGGGTTTCGGCGCAGAACCATGCCAGCGAAATATACGATATCGATCTGGGTAGTTTTTCGATGCTGGGCGTGTATCGGCAGCCGCCTGTCGCCGAGGGCATCGTCCCCGCGGCGGAGCCGACCGCAGCGGTCGCCCCGAATGCGGATACAGGCAAGGGCACCGACTGGCGCCTGGTCGGCATCGTCGTGGTTGGCGTAAACGTATTCCTGATGTTGTTGATTTTCGGCGGCTGGTGGATCTTGCGCCGCAGGAAGGCCGCCGACGAGTTGATTATCGAAGACGAGGAGCTCAGTGCTTGAAGTCAATGCCATATACTTCATCCTGCTGGTTGAGGCCTTCGGCGTACTGCTGATCCTGATCCTGCTGTGGATATTGATTGCCGTTTTCAGAATACGCCGCAAGGGCAAAGCGATCAGGGATCTTGCGGCTCGATTAAAGCAGCGGACGCAGCAGCGCGGTGAACAAACCGAAGCCTTCCTGCAGGCGGTTTACCATCTCGAAGATCAGGACTTACGCGACGCGTTGCAGGATATCGATAAACATGAAAACGACTTCATCCTGCTGTTAGTCGCTAGTCTGCATCGAGGGAAATCTGTGCATCTCGGTTCGCTCGACGCTGCATTGGACAAGTTGATCGAATCCTATAAGTGCCTGCAGCCTCGCGTCGAGGAAGCTAAACCGGAAGCACAGGAAAAGCTGCAGGAAATCAGTATGCTGCGCGACGAAAATGATGAATTGCGCAGCGAGCTGTCGGTTGCGAAAAACAATTTAAGCGATACGATCGCCGAGTTCGGCAACATGTTCGGCGGCGGCAAGGATCACGAACTCGACCTGCATGAAATCAAGAAGAAGCTGGCGGCGATGCAGGCCAGTAGCGAACTCGATATCAATCTCTAGCCTCAGAAATAATCCGGCTCGTTGCCGGCGCGCCACTTGATATTACAACCGACGCTCGGAATCTGATCACCGGTTATTGCTTTGCCCGCGAACAGCGCATCGACCGCGGCGCGCAAGTCACTGCCGTCGACCGGAGCCTGGTTGCCCGGCCTGGAGCCATCGTACTGGCCGCGATAAACCAGCTGATGCGCGCTATCGAACAAAAAGAAATCCGGGGTACAGGCGGCGCGATAGGCGCGCGCGACACGCTGTGATTCATCGTAAAGATAAGGGAACTCGAAGCCATAGGACTGCGCCAGCTGCGCCATCTTCTCCGGACCGTCGGCGGGATAACCGGCGACATCGTTGGCGCTGATCATGACGACTGCAAGTCCCGGGCGCTGTTTTTCGTTGGCAAAACCGGTCAGGGACTCGAGGATGTGCAGCACGTAAGGGCAATGGTTGCAGGAGAAAACCACGAGCAGGGGCTTGCCGGCATAATCCGCCAGGCTCACGCTATTGCCGCTGGCCGGGTCGGGCAGTGAGAAATCCGGGGCCTGGGTACCGATACCGAGCATCGTCGAAGGGGTTTCCGCCATTTTTATATTCGCTCAATCTGTGTGGACGGCCGATTATAACCCGATTGCCGGGTTGCGGTTAAGCCACAGCCGCATCCTGCGGGACGATTGGCGAAGACCTGTACGCTGTATGCGCGATAAAACCGACAGTCTGACCGGTTACAGGCTTTCGAAGCTGCGGTTAATCGCGGCTTCGAAGACCGGTACGTCTTCCATTTGCGTGCACAGCGGCGGGCAGATACGCAACACGTTGCGATAGGCGCCCGACTTGCTCGCCACCAGCCCGTTGGCGCGCGTATTCTCGAACAGGCGCGCCATGGTTTCCGGGTCGGGTTGCTTGCTGTCGCGATCCTTGACCAGCTCCAGCGCCATCATCATGCCGCGCCCGCGCACGTCGCCGATGACCTCATGCCGGGTTTGCAGATCCCGCAGTACGTCGAGCAGGGCCGCGCCGACCTGGCGCGCGCGCTGCTGCAGCTCGTGTTTTTCGATCACGTGCAGCACCGCGCGACCGGCGGCGCAGCTTACCGGGTTGGCGCCATAGGTGTGGAAATAAAACTTTTGCGCCATCGCCTCGGCGATTTCACGCTTGACGATCAGCGCCGCCAGCGGAAATCCGTTGCCGATGCCCTTGGCTGCAACGACGATATCGGGCACCACATCGTGCTGCTGAAACGACCAGAAACTGTCGCCGGTGCGCGCCATACCCGCCTGCACTTCGTCGATGATGAGCAGGCCACCGGCGGCCTTGACGCGTTCCTGGGCGCCGCTGATGTAGCCTTCGGGCATGGGTACGATGCCGCCGTAGCCCTGCACCGGTTCGATGAACATGCCGGCCAGCTGGCCGCAGGTGCCGTAATGAATCGTGCCTTCGAGATCGCTCAGGTAGGGCTCGACCCCTGCGCCATGAATGCCGCGGTACTGGTCCGGCACCGGCGCGAACTGCACGCCGCCGAGCTGCGGCACGTTGTGGCGAAAGCCGCTGATACCGGTGACCGACTGCGCGCCGAAGGTGGCGCCATGATAAGCGTTGGTCAGCGAAACGATATCGATGTTGCCGGTATAGCTGCGCGCCAGCAGAATCGCCATGTCGATCGCCTCGGCGCCGCTGTTCATCAGGTGCACGGTCCAGTCTTCGCCGGCCGGCATGGTGCGCGTCAACTCTTCGGCAAAATGCGCCGGCACCGGGTGAAAAAACATCGTCGTGCAGTGCTGTAGCGTTTGCGCCTGCTTGACCACTTCACGCGTAACCACGGGATTGTTGTAACCGATGCTGATGGTCAGGTTCTGACTCAGGCAATCGAGGTACTGGTTGCCTTTTTCGTCCCACAGGTAATTGTCCTGACCGCGGCTGAATATCAGCGGTTTCTGGTAGGGCACGAAGGCGCGTTGCGAGGCCGCGTAATAGGTATTGCGCCGCGCGACGATGGCGTCGCTGTCCCAGTCGATTTCGAATTCATGCTGGTCGTGGTCGAATTGTGAAGTCATCGCCATCTCCGCCCTGATATTGTCTGGCCGAACATAGCCGATGCGCGGCTGCGAAACAATCGCCAAAACACGAATCGAGTCATTCTTATAGGCGTTTATCGATTTTCATTTAGTCGCCGCAGGGTGGTTGTTTCATGCCTGATCTCTGTCAGAATGAACCACGGGTTTAACGACAGGAACAACGGTGGCAGCTACGCGAGGTAAATCGACAGGCAGGCGCAAGCGCAGGACGCGCGGCCAACCCCGGGCTCGCGGCGACACCACGCCTGCCCTATATCAGGCGCAACATAGCCACTTACGATATTCTGAGCGAAGAGGGTTTGTGCCTGATCGAGGAAAACGCCGACCGCATACTGCGCGACATCGGCATGGAGTTTCATAACGATCCCGAGATTCTCGACTACTTCCGCGAAGCCGGCGCCGATGTCGACGGGGTGCGGGTGCGCTTCGAGCCGGGCATGTGCCGCCGGATCATCCAGGCGTCGGCGCCACGGCAGTACACCCAGCACGCGCGTAACCCGGACAACAATGTCGAGATCGGCGGTGACAACACCGTGCTGAGCCCGGTTTACGGCCCGCCCTTCGTGCACGATATCGATCAGGGCCGGCGTTACGCCACGCTCGACGATTTCGTCAAGCTCAACAAGATTCACCAGATGATTCCGCATCTGCATCACTGCGGCGGCATCGTTTGCGAACCGGTCGACTTGCCGGTCAACAAGCGTCACCTCGACATGATGCTGGCGCACATCACCTACGGTGACCGCGCGCTGTTCGGCGCCCTGATCGGCAGCGAGCGCGCCGAGGATTCGGTGGCGATGGTCAAGATCCTGTTCGGCGATGAATTCGTCGACCAGAACACCGTGCTCTACGGGGTTTCCAACACCAATGCGCCGCTGGTAATGGACGACGCCATGTCGGGTTCGCTCAAGGTTTACGCGCGCAATAACCAGGCCGTTGCCTGCACGCCGTGGATGATTACCGGCGCGATGAGCCCCTGCACCGAGGCGGGCACGCTGGCGCAACTGCTGGCCGAGGCGCTGGCGACCTGCGCCCTGACGCAATTGATTCGCCCCGGCGCGCCGTGCCTGATGGGCAGCTTCGCGACCGCGATGTCGATGCAGTCGGGCGCGCCGACTTTCGGCATGCCCGAGGCCGCGCAAGACCGTGCTCGCCGCCGGCCAGCTGGCGCGTCGGCTCGGCGTGCCGTTTCATACCGTCGGCAGCCTGACTTCGTCCAAGGTTCCCGACAGCCAGGCGCAGCAGGAAGGTAGCATGAGCCTGATCATGGCGGTGCTGGCCGGCGCCAATTTCATCAACCACGCCACCGGCTGGCTCGAGGGCGGGCTTTGCACCGGCTTCGAAAAAACCATCATCGATGCCGACCTATGCGGCAAGTTGATCGAATTCTGCAAGGGCATTGATTTATCTGAAAACGCGCAGGCGATGGAGGCCATCGCCGAGGTCGGTCCCGGCAGCCATTTTCTGTCCAGCGCGCATACGCTGAATAACTTTGAAACCGCTTACTATCGCTCCAGCATCGGCGATGCGAATTCGTTCGAACAATGGCAAGACGAGGGCAGCCTGCAGACCGCGCAGCGCGCCAATAAAATCTGGAAACAACTGCTCGACGATTACCAGCAACCGCCGCTCGACCCGGCCATACTCGAAGCCCTGCAGGACTACGTCGAGCGCCGCAAGTCCGCGATGCCCGACCGCAATTACTAGATGCCGAAACCCATGCTCGCATTTTTATCTGTTACTGACTTTTCTCCGGGAATTCGATGACTAGCGAACGCAAAAATGTCGTCGTCATCGGTGGGGGCGCGATCGGGCTCAGCGTGGCTTACCACCTCGGACATCTGGGTGTCGAGGATGTGCTGCTGCTGGAACGCGATCGGCTGACCAGCGGCACGAGCTGGCATGCGGCGGGTATCGTCGGCCCGCTGCGCGCGAGCATGAATCTGACTAAGCTGGCGCAGTATGCGCTCGAGTTGTTCGCCGAGCTGGAAGTCGAAACCGGGCAGGCCACCGGCTACCAGCAAACCGGCGGTGTGTGGCTCGCGCAAAAATCGGAGCGCATGGTCGAGTTGCAACGCATCAAGGCGATGGGCGACCGGGCTGGGCTCGCGACCGAAGTTATGTCGGGACCGCAAATCCGCGAGCGATTACCGTTTTTGCACAGCGATGACCTGGCCGGCGGTCTGTGGGTCGAGCAGGATGGCCAGGTGAACCCGGTTGATCTGTGTATGGCTTATGCCAGGGGAGCGAGGGCACAGGGCGTGGAAATTCGGGAGCACAGCCGGGTCGCCGAGATCGAGGTCGATCGGGGCGCGGTCAGGGCGGTGGCGCTGGCCGATGGAAGCCGCATCGAATGCAACAAGCTGGTGCTCTGCGCCGGCGCCTGGTCGCGCCAGCTCGGCGCGCTGGCCGGGCGTCGATATCCCGCTCGCCGCCTGCGAGCATATGTACCTGGTGACCGACGTGGTCGATGAATTATCGTGGCCCTGTCCGATCATCCGTGACCTCGATGCCGGAATCTATTTAAAGGGTGATAACCGCAAGCTGCTGCTGGGCGCTTTTGAAGCCAAACCCGAAAATCTGGAAACCGCGGCAGCAGGATGCCGGCTTCCTGATGTTCGACGAGGACTGGGATCATGTGCAGCCAATGCTCGAGGCCGGAATCCGGCGCGCACCGGTGATCGCCGAGCAGGGCATTACCCACTTCATGAATGGTCCCGAGAGTTTTACCCCGGACACCCGGCAGATCATGGGTGAGACGCCGACCTGCCGTAACCTGTTCGTCGCCGCCGGATTCAATTCGATCGGCATCATGTCGTCGGCCGGAGTGGGCAAGGTCATGGCGCCCTGGATTCGCGACAATGAAGCGCCGCTCGATTTGTGGGAAGTCGATATTGCCCGGCTGGATCCGCTGCAGGGCAGGGATGACTACCTGGCGGCGCGCCTGCCGGAAGCGGTACACAATCAGTTTGCCATGCACTGGCCTTACAAACAGTATCAGACCGGTCGCGGATTGCGCCGCTCGGCCTGGCACCGGCGGCTGGCGGAGCAGGGCGCGGTATTCGGCGCGCCGACCGGCTGGGAGCGACCGTTGTGGTACGCCGCCGATGAAGTCGAGGCCGAACCCGGTTATAGCTACGGCGCGCAGCCCTGGTGGCCCGCCGCCAGGCGCGAAGCCCTGCACTGCCAGCGGCAGGTTAGCCTGTTCGAATTGAGCCCGTTTACCAAGATCGAGGTCAGCGGCGCAAATGCGCTGCGCTTTCTGCAAATGATGTGCTGCGGCGATATCGATATCGAGCCAGGGCAGCTGCGTTACAGCCTGATGCTGAATCAACGTGGCGGTATCGAAGCCGAAATCACGCTCACTCGATTGTCGGCAAATCGTTTTCGCATCGTCGGCGGCGCCGCGACCCGGTTCAAGGATCTTTTCTGGTTGCGCAGGCATCTGCGCGACGAGACGCAGGTCGAAATCACCGACGTGACCGAGGATTATGCCGTTGCCGGAATTATGGGGCCGCAGTCGCGCAATCTGTTGCAGGATTTGTGTGCGTTCGATTTCGAAGACGAGGCTTTTCCGTTTTCCAGTGCCCGGCAAATACAAATCGATGATTGCGAGTTGCTCGCAACCCGCCTCAGTTTCGTCGGCGAGCTGGGCTGGGAACTCTTTATTCCGGTGCAACATGCATCGCGGGTGCTGAAGGCGGTGCTGGCGGCCGGGGTGAAATACGAGTTGGGACTGGCCGGGCATTTCGCGCTCGACGGCTGCCGCCTGGAAGTGGGATTCCTTCACTGGGGATATGATATGGGCGCCGATGATACGCCCTGGGAATGCGGGCTCGATTTTGCCGTCAGGCTCGACAAGCGTGATGATTTCATTGGCAAACAGGCGCTGATCGCTCAGCGGCAAAACGGCTGGGACAAGCAATTGAAATTGTGCGAAGTGCAGGCGCATGCGGTCTTGATACTGCACGACGAGCCGGTTTACCGCGCGCGTAAAATTGTCGGTCACTGTACCTCGGGCGGACAGGGATATCGTACCGGCAGGACGCTGTGTTTCGTCATGTTTTACCAACGCGATGTCAGCAGCGCAGACGACTGCCAGATCGAAGTGGCGGGTGAGCGTTACGCTCTCGAAATTCTCGATAAACCTCCCTACCGGGCGAATAGCAAATGAAAACTCATGTCAGGGTGGCCGTCATCGGCGGCGGCGTCATGGGCGCGTCGCTGATCTATCACCTGACCCAGCTCGGCTGGGACGATGTAGCACTGATCGAAAAAAACGAATTGACCGCGGGCTCGACCTGGCACGCCGCCGGACTCTGCACTCACTACGCGCACAACATCACCATCATGAACCTGCGTGCGCATAGCGTGCAGTTGTACAAGTCGGTTCTGGCCGAGGAAACCGGGCAGCCGGTCAGTTTTCACGCCTGCGGCGCGTTACGCGTCACTCGCCACCAGGATCGGCTCGACGAGTTTCGCCAGGTACAGGGCATCGGCAAGTTCGCCGGGTTTGATTTTGATATTCTGTCGCCCGCGCGAACTTAAGAATATTTACCCGCTGGCCGAGGTCGATGATTTAATCGGGGCCATTTATGAACCGCTCGACGGGCACGTCGACCCGAGCCAGGCGACCCAGGCGATGGCCAAAGGCGCGCGCAATCGCGGCGCCGAGATTTATCGGCAGACGAAGGTAACGAACATCAGCCAGCAGGCCAATGGCGAATGGTTGATCACTACCGACAAGGGTGAAATCAAAGCCGAGCATATCGTCAACGCTGCCGGCACCTGGTGCCGCGAAATCGGCGACATGATGGGTGTCGATCTGCCGGTGGTGCCGATGCTGCACCAGTATATCGTTAGCGATCGCATCGGCGCCTTTGCCGAACTCGACCACGAACTGCCGATGATCCGCGATCCCGATGAGAGCTGGTACCTGCGCATGGAACGCGATGGCGTCATCATCGGTCCCTACGAAAAACAGGGCAAGCCCTGGTCTATCGACGGCGTACCGCCGGAGTTCGGCATGGAGTTGCTGGAACCGGATATCGACGCGATTGCCGATATCGCCGCGCAGGCGATGGCGCGTGTCCCCGCGGCTGCCGAAGCTGGTATCAAAAGTATTGTCAACGGCCCGATCACTTTTACCCCGGATGGCAATCCGCTGATCGGCCCGGCCTTTGCTCTGCGCAATGCCTGGCTGCTCACCGGCTCTTCGATGGGGATCATGGAAGGCGGCGGCGCCGGCAAGTTCCTGGCCGAGTGGATGGATGCAGGCGAGCCGCCGATGGATGCGCTCGCGGTCGATTCACGCCGCTTCGGTGGCTACGCCGATCGCGACTATCGCGTCGACAAGGCGGTGGAGTGTTTCGCCGCACAGTTTGGTATTCACTATCCCTACGAGGAACGCCGGGGCAGGCCGTAACAGGAAACAGACACCCGCATACGAATTACTGCAGGCAAATGGCGCGGTGTTCGGCAGCGTTTACGGCTTCGAACGGCCCAACTGGTATTCGCGCGATACGGCCGTTACCGAATCATCCTTAAGTTTCCGGCGCGCCAACTGGTTCCATACCGTCGCCGCCGAATGCGAAAACCTGCAGCATAACGTCGGGCTGGGGGATCTGTCGGTATTTTCCAAGTTCCGGGTCAGCGGCAAGAATGCGTTTGCGTTCATCGATCAACTCGGCGCCAATGCGGCGCCGCAAACAGGCCGTATCGGCCTGAACCACGTGCTCAACCAATCGGGCGGGATCATGTCTGAATTTTCGATTAGCGCGACGGGAGACAACGAGTACTATCTCGTCAGCGCCGCCGCCGCGGGGCGGCATGACGAAGATTTGCTGCGCGTTCGCGCGCGCGGCTTTGATCTGCAGATCGAAAATATCACCGATCAGAAAGGCGTTTTTGGCATCATGGGTGCGAACGCGGAGAACCTGTTGCAGCAACTCAGCGAGCAGGATTTATCGATCGAAACCTTTCCCTGGTTAAATGCTCGTCGTATCGAGATTGCCGGCATCGCGCTGGACGCCTTGCGCGTTTCCTATGTCGGCGAGCCGGGATTCGAACTGCACCACGATATCGGGCAGCAGCGGGTATTGCTACAGCGGTTGCTGCAGGCGGGTGAAAAATACGGACTGGGTTTTTACGGCGCCTTCGCGATGAACTCAATGCGCCTCGAAAAGGGGTATCGCGCCTGGGGTGCCGACCTGACGACCGAGCGCACTCCGCTCGAAGCCGGGCTCGGCTATCTGGTCAAATCGGAAAACCGGGAATTCATCGGCCGCGACGCCATGCTCGCGCGCCAGCAGCGCGCTGACCACTGGAGCATGCAGTTACTCGAGTTCGACGACCCTGAATTCGATCCGTTTTACCTGCACACGGTGTTCCGCGGTCACACGGCGGTCGGCATGGTGACTTCAGGCAGCTACGGGCATCGACTGCACAAGGCCATCGGACTCGCTTACTTCCGCAGGCCCGTAACCAGAGCCGACGAACTCAGCGTTGAAATTCTGGGGCGACCTGTCAATGCTCGCATAACCCGGCCGCTATAGAACTTACCTGTCATCCCCTTGAAAATAGGCCCCGTCTCCTGTGAGCAGTTGCCACTGGTAAGGGACACTATCGACGAATAGTTCGCAGATTTCATGGCGGCTTTCTTAGTTTTTGCCTGGCCCATCCAGGCAGTCGCATAAGGTCCCGAAATGCTGACGCGGCGGTCGCGACGGAGCCCGCAAATGATTGAAGATGCCTGAGAATTCCCCCGAATTCCCACCTATACTTAATAACCTCATATTCGATACATCAATGCGTTGACGGCAAAAGCAAAAAATCAATCTACGGCAGGTTCGATAGAACAGCAATTGCGCGACGAGATCGACCTGTTGCGCGCCCAGCTGGCCGAAGCAGAGACGTCAATCGAGTTTCGTGATTATCGCAGCAAGGAATTATCCAGAATGCTGAATCTCGGCATATGGGAATGGAACGAGGTTGAGAACAAGCCGGTCTTCTATTCAGACGAGATGGCGGAAGTTTACGGCGTCGATCTTGCAGAGCTCAGAAGCGGATTTCTAACCCAGGCAGATTTCGAGCGCCTCGTCCATCCCGATGACCTGGCGTATTTCCGTGAGCGAATCGACGGCCGGGTCCTGGAGCCCGATGTCAGTATCAGCTTCGATTACCGGATTATCACCGCCGGGGACGGAATCCGGCATCTACGCGAGTACCTGCGAGGCGTGTTCGATGAGAACGGTACGCTGCTTAACAGCTTCGGCATGGTGCAGGATATTACCGACAGCCAGGCTGTAATCACGGCAATGAAGGAAAGCGAGGAACGCTACAGTTCTTTGTTTCAGCAAATGCCGCTGGGGGTGCAGGAGGAAGACTATACCGCGTTCAAGAAAATTGTCGACAAGCTGATCTTCCAGGGCGTCGAGGATCTGGAAGAGTATTTCCTGAGCAATCCGCGTGTCCTGCTAGAGACCGTCAGGCAAACTCGAATCACCGATGTCAACGAAACCCTGTTGCGCATGCATGATGCCGGGTCAAAAGATGAATTTCTTGCCGCCGAAGCCGACATCGACGCCTGGTGGGATGCGCAATGGGCCGAGCACTATGCGGCCGAGATTTCCGCGCTCGCCAGCGACAAAAAATATTACGTGACCGAACGCGTCGATTCACGTGTCGACGGCAGCTATTTCGAAACCCGTTCCGTCGTAACCCTGGTGCGCGGCTATGAAGACAGCTGGAAACGCGTGATTACGATTCACGAAGATATTACCGAACGCAAGCAGGCCGAAGCCTCGATGATCGAAGCCAAAAACCAGGCCGAACAGGCGAGTCAGGCGAAGTCCGAGTTCCTCTCCAGCATGAGTCATGAACTGCGGACCCCGCTTAACGCGATTCTCGGATTTTCGCAACTGTTTGCCTACGACCGTAACCTCAGCGAACAGCATCTTGCCAACGCAACCGAAATCAACCGCGCCGGCCGGCATTTAATGTCACTGATTGACCAGATTCTGGATCTGTCGCGCATCGAGGCCGGTGAGATCGACCTGTCGCTGGAACCGGTTTCGCTCAAGCAGGTGTTGAATGACAGCGTGCACTGGGTCATACCGTTGGCGAAAAGCCGCAGCATCGAAGTCGACTTCGACGATACCGAATTCGACGGCCTCAACGTGCAGGCGGATACCATTCGCCTGAAGCAGGTTTTCCTGAACCTGCTGACCAACGCAGTCAAGTACAATCATGAAGGTGGTCGCGTGGAGGTAAAACTCCGGCGCGGGCCTGGCGGTTTATTGCGGGTCGGGGTGCAGGATACCGGCAGCGGGATATCGGAAGAAAAACTCAAGGAACTGTTTCAGCCTTTCAACCGTCTCGGCGCCGAGTTCAGCTCGATCGAGGGCACCGGCATCGGACTGGTGATCACCCGGCAGCTGCTCGACCTGATGAACGGTGAACTCACTATCGACAGCAGTCCGGGGCAGGGCAGTACCTTCTGGGTTGGGCTTGCGCCCGTGCAGGTAAATTCACCGGTCGCCGAAGCGCTTGGGCTGGATTTAACCGTTACCAGTATCACCGGACCCAATGGCCAGGCTTCGCGCATCCTGGTCGCGGAAGACAACCTGATCAACCAGGAACTGATGGCGGCGCAGCTGGAAATACTGGGTTACAAGGCTGACTATGTCGAAAATGGCGTGCAGGCGCTGGAGCGCTGGCAACAACGCGATTACGGGCTGTTGCTCACCGATATACGCATGCCGGAAATGAACGGCTACGAACTGGTGCGCGAAATCCGCCAACTGGAGCGGGAACACCATCGACGTTCACCGATAATCGCGATCACGGCCAATGCGCTGGATGCGGATGTCGATAAATGCTTCGAAGTCGGCGTAGACGATGTCATTCCCAAGCCGGTCGAACTCGAAGACCTGCGCGATGCGCTGGAGAAGTGGGCGCCGGCGAACGAACGGATCGATATGGCCACGGAAAATTCCACCGACGCGGATTTGCGCGCCGGGAATACGGTCGATCTATCCGTGTTGACCCAGTCTACCGGCGATAAACCCGACCTGCATCGGCACCTGCTGAAGTCATATCAGCAAGCGCTGGATGGGGACATCGACAATATCCAGCAGGCTTTTGCCTGGAAAAACGCCGAGCAGCTTGCCGAGTATACGCACAAGCTCAAGTCGTCTTCGCGCAGCCTCGGCGCAATGATCATGGCTAATATTTGCGACCAGCTGGAACAGGCGGCGAATGCTGCCAACTGGGATCAGCTGGAAATGCTGATGCCGCAACTGCATCGTGACGCCGACGAGGCGGCTGAATTTATCCGC
>CAVYHN010000033.1:0-18458 GCA_963768295.1 uncultured Gammaproteobacteria bacterium
ATTTTATTTAGACCCCGCTATCATAAATAATATTTATATTGTTATTGATCACGCAAGGCCGATAATTGAAGCGCATCATTTACCCGCGGCCATCGCCCCGGATCAACGGTAAATCCCCCAAAACTGTCACTCAGAAATCTGCGGCAAGCTGCCGAAACCGATTCAAAGCTGACCCTGATGACAATTAATTTAACCCATTTGGGCGATGTTGTGGAATGCGAGTTGTGATATAAATCCGGCTAATAATAATAAATCCTGGGAGAGAGGGCCTGCTATCTTGCTCATCCTTAGTCATCCAGTGTTGCGCGCTAGTTTTGTTCTCTGAGGCTAGCAGCCATGCCGATTGCCCTGTTGCAATCGGTTAGCTGGATGTATGGGGAGTAAGAATATTTTTAATGTCTATTTATTTAATTCTGTTGGACCGCTGTTCAAACCCATGGCTGCAATCTGCAGTAGGCAAGTACAGTCAGTGCCCATGATCCCGAGAAATCAGTTCATATTTTTAACGTTCTATGAGGATGAGCTGTGCGAGTGAATTCACCAGGTGTCGTAACTATCTAAAACTATTCAGGGGTGTCGAAATGAAGAATAAATTGAAATATGCAATCGTTGCTTCTCTCTTATTTGGAGTGAGCGGTTTTAACAGCGCGAAGGCGATAACCGCAGATGAGCTGTTAGTGCTTGTCCAGCAGTTTGCGGGACAGGTCGGTCAGGCATTTACGCAAGTTGGCCAGGTGCTTGTTGACCATGAAGCAAGGATAGCCAGTATCGAAAACGCCAACCCGAATTTAGGAGGGTATTCGATGTCGTTCTCTGCCGACGGGGCACCTAAAAACGTCGTAGTGTTTTCGCGGGTTGATGCAAACGGCTGGACCTCGTACTCGGTCCGCAGCCGTTATGCAACCAGCGTCGAGCAAATCAGCATAAACGGGGTTATGACGCAAAGGCCATTTATCGCAAACTATGCATATGCCCAGGTCGACGACCTCGGCAACCTGATCTCTGTCGGTAACTACATCGAAGCGCCGGATACATCGGATTATGTTGTCTATAACGTGGAAGAAACTCAATATGATCCGGTTTCCTTAGCAAAAACGGTTATCGATGACACGCTCCTGGAAGACTGGAATGTGTGTAACTATGGCCAGACGACAATATGCATACCGGAGGTTTCGCTTAGCCTGACCGGTGAGCACGTGCGTAGATATACCTGGAGTTCGATCAGGGGCGTGGCGGGCCCGATTACCGTGAATGGCATGACCTTTAACGACGTCAGGCTGGAACAAAATATTGGCGGGAGTGACCAGGCGCGGGTACGGGCCCAGGGGATTGGTGAGATTTTGCGTGTCAATCATGATGGCAACTGGGAACGCGGGGTAATCTTCTACCGCGCTAACGGTGTCACCGGCGGTTCCCTGGCAGGCACTCCGTTTGCACCAGGGCAGCCCCTGGATGGGATTTTCTTCTGAGGCGCGATTAAAACAATTTGGATAAACTGGTTCAATAATCGAAGCAAGGCCAACCAAATTTTATCTGGTATTTAATATCAAGCCCCACCGTTGAGTGGGGCTTTTTTAGGGGTACGTCGCCTATTGGCGGCAGGTTCAACTGATCGACGCAACACTTAATCTTTAGCTCAAAAGATGGAGTGCAGAAAATGGCCCTTGGACCTCGAATATATTACAACGCTGAACAGAAAGCTCAGATGTGGGATCGCTGGCAAAAAGGTGAACCGCTCAATACCATTGGTCGGGTTTTTGATCGACCTTCTTCTTCGATTTGCAATCAGTTATCTCCAAGCGGTGGTATTCGCCCTCCACCACGGCGACGCTTCAGAATAACCCTGACCCTGCAAGAGAGAGAAGGGATATCGAGAGGCGTCGGTTGCGATCTGTCTGTGCGGGCTATCGCCACCCTGATGCAACGTCATACGCGTTATGTCATGCTGGCCAAGGTCAAAAACAAAGACACTGTAAAGTGTTGTGACGGCACTGATCAAGCAATCCAGGAAACTGCCGGGTGAGTCGTATAAATCATAAACTCGGATCGAGGCAAAGAACTCGGCGGGAGCGTAGCGGTTGGCTGGTCCGACTGCATGCGTTTATTCGCGCTGGGGTTGGGCTGTGAATATTTTTGTCACAATTGCGGCGAGCATTTATTTAGCGAAGAAACAATGTCATCAGCCATTTGTATGAGCCGGCGTTCCATCTCGGCTTCTGTTTTTGCATCTGCATTATCGGGGGCCATTTGAAAAATGGCGATTTCATATCTATCGGGAAGTCGAACGAACAATCTATGTATGGACATTGATTCTATGGGGAGTTTCGCCGGCCTGAATATTGGCCGAACCAATGGAAACGGCGCTTTATTGCCTGCCGGGGCAACATCCTTGATTTGCAGCTGGATAGCAGGGCCGAATACCGAGCGCAACACTTCAATATTGAAATCATGTTGGTATGCTTTTTCGAGCCTACGTTCGATATTCAGGAGTTTGCTTATTTCTTGCCCCACCGTCCTGCCATTAGGTACAGATGAGACCACAATGTTTGCCATAATTTCCCCAGAGTAAGTGACCCTCGTCAGGTGGATAGCATTATTGTTATAGAACA
This sequence comes from uncultured Gammaproteobacteria bacterium, assembly GCA_963768295.1. GTDB lineage: Bacteria > Pseudomonadota > Gammaproteobacteria. Next base: position 2,610 of record CAVYHN010000033.1, read on the forward strand.
CTTCAATCTTCTCGAGCGCCTGCTTTGGTCGAGGAAAAACAAGGCAGTAAACGTTTCTGAATTTATGAGCTCCGTTCCAGGTTCCATCAGCCCAGGAGCTGCGATAAACATTGCTACTAGCGTCATATTCTTGAGCCAATGCCGAAAAGCTCAAACACCAAAGCAGCGCAAGGAAAAATAATTTCGCCAATGATTTCATATTTGCTCGATTATGCGTTAACAGCATATCTGTGATGCCAGGGGTGCCTAAACAATCATTAATGGCAAGTATAGAACAGCCAAATTCAAGTGCGATGTGAAATGCCCGCTTATGGCCGCTTCGAGAAGCCCCGCAAGCTCATCTGAGCGTTGGCTTTGGAGAAAACAATCTCAGATTTGAAAGATCAGCTGCCGCTGACAATCCAGGCAAGACACTGGCTACAAACCACATCTGTCAAATCCAAGCCCCGATCCTGTGTAAGCTCGTAACAGCCCCGGGCACGCTATCTGTGCGCTCAGCGGGTTAGGCGCATTTTTACCGACCAGCCTACCCGAATGATTAAGATCGACTAGACTCAGTGCTACAGTAATTTGTAAATGGAAAGCTCATGGTAGACGCAAGCCATCCCGATATTGCCAGTTTGCGCCGCATCCGCAGCCTGAGCCAGTTTAACGATCGGCAACTGGAGACCCTCGCCACAAGCCTGCAAATCGAGACGGCAGGCCCCGGCCAGTGCCTCATTGATCTTGGCAGCTGCGAAAAATTCAGCCTCTACCTGATCGAAGGCGTGCTGCGCGCGATCACGCATGATCAACAGGAAACCCGCTTCGCATACGCCGACGACGGCGAGCTGTTGCCGATCGCCCAGGTTCGTCCGAGCATATACCGCGTCGTCGCCGATGAACCGGTGCGATTTTTCAGGCTGTACTCGGACCGGCTTACCGATTTCGCTCGCCACGAAATCGAGGACGAGTCCGGGGCCGACATCGATCTGGTCGAAATCGATGAAGCCACCGAACAGTCCATGTTTACGATACGGCTGTTCAAGGATCTTCTCGCTGGCGATCTCGAACTGCCCAGCCTCCCCGACGTCGCGCAACGCATCCAGCAGGCATATGCCGACAACCTGGTCACGGCCGAGACGGTCGGCGTCATCATCCAGTCCGACCCCGTGATTACCGCGAAGATGATTATGGTCGCGAATAGCGCTCTATATGGCGGTCGCGCGCCGATCGAAAGCCTGCAACAGGCCGTTGTCCGCCTCGGCCTCGAAAACACGCGCAAGCTAGTCATGACCTACGTGGTCAAGGATCTGTTCGATAGCAAAACCTCGCAGATGAAGTCGCATATGCATGCAGTGTGGAAACACAGCCAGCACGTGGCGAGCCTGTGCCGTTTGCTGGCTGGTAGTCTCGACGGATTCGATGTCGAACAGGCACAACTGGCCGGGCTGGTTCACGATATCGGTGAAGTCGCTATCCTGCAGTATGCGCAGCAGCACGAGGAACTGCGGGATAACCCGGAGAAGTTACTCGAGGCAGTAAAATTGATGCGCCCGCAGATCACAGGGATGCTGCTTGACGAGTGGAAATTCGGTCCCGAGTTCGTCACCGTCGGCCAGGAATGCGAGGAATTGGTTCCGTAACCCGAGCCGATCAGCCCGACCTGTGCGACCTGGTACTGATTGCGCAATACCACTCGATGATCGGCACCCCGAAGCAGAGGAGCCTGCCGCCGATCGCGGCACTTCCCGCTTTCGCCAAACTTGGCATGGGCAATCTCGATATCGCGCAGGTTATCGAGTTTATGAAGAAGTCGCGGGACAAGATCAGGTCGATCGAAGCCCACCTCGGATCACTCTAGGTCCGCGCTCAAGGCTGGCCGATTCGATGGCCGCAGCGGCAGCCGAGTTTAAGATGACGGAATGCCTGGTTTGACCAGTGTTGAGGTAAGCTTTTTGTCAGGCTGGCAGCTTTCCTGGCGTCCGCCGCTGGCCGCAAGTCGAAGGCCATTATTCGTTTCTGAGAGTCAACTCGGAGAGAGCCGACGCCTTACACCAATACCACTTAACGGCCGTTTAAGACCGATCTTCGACACCGGAGTCATTCTGGCGAGAGCCCGCTTTTGGTTAACTTAAAATTGTCGTGCGTCGCTTGTTTGTGGAATACGCTCAATGAGGCCAGGAACAAGATGACTCAATACCTGTTCGATCTTTTCCAACTTTAGCAGGGCAAATAACTTCACCTACCAGGGAATATTGAAGTTTAAATGACCAAAATACTAAACATAAGCGTTTTACCGGCGAATGGTTATTGGACCTGCACTTGATCCGCCGCAATAACCATTTCCGCCTATAGGGATAGATTATTTGTTACGCTGAGTAGCATTCATGACAAACAATCAGACCAGCAACAAGCTCGGAGAACCGCCCAACTGGCAACAACAGTTACCCTGGTGGCGTTACCTGCTGTGGTTTATTGTCCTGCTTACGTTTTCCTGGTTCTGGTTGAATCCGAGTGGCAATTATCTAATGCCTGTGTCCTACAGCCAGTTCAAATCCGAGGTGACTGGCGACCATATCGCCTGGGTCGAATTCCAGGGCGATCGAGTTTCGGGGGAATTCAATCAACCGCGCACGCAAGCCGCGACGGATGGCGAAAAGACATACTCTCGCTTCATCACGACGCTGCCACCGGTCCAGGATCCGGAGTTGATTGCGCTACTGGAACGGCATGATGTTGAAATCCGGGCCGAATCAAGCGAAGCCCACTGGCTGGCAAAGGCATTGATCGGGGCGCTGCCCTGGGTACTTATCATCGGTCTGTTCTGGTACGCCACGTCGCGGATGCAGAAAGGCCTGGGTAGCATTGGCGGTGGCAACGGCCTGTTTGACTTTGGCAAATCCCGCGCCAGGCGTTTTCGCAAGTCGGACTCGGAGCTGACCTTCGATAATGTCGCCGGACTTGAAAATGCCAAACGTGACATGCGCGAAATCGTCGGCTACCTGAAAGATCCTCAACGCTACCGCAAACTCGGTGCCAAGATTCCCAGGGGAATTCTGCTGATGGGGCCGCCGGGCACTGGCAAAACCCTGCTGGCCAAGGCCGTCGCCGGTGAAGCCAATGTGCCTTTCTTCAGCATCAGCGGTTCCGAATTTATCGAAATGTTTGTCGGTGTCGGCGCTTCGCGGGTGCGCGATATGTTCGACAGCGCGCGTAAAGAGGCCCCGGCGATTATCTTTATCGATGAAATAGATTCGGTAGGCCGCTCACGCGGCACCGGCCTGGGCGGTGGACATGACGAGCGTGAGCAAACCCTCAATCAGATCCTGGGCGAAATGGACGGCTTTGATCCGCACGAAGCGGTGGTTGTGCTGGCTGCCACCAACCGGCCGGACGTGCTCGACGCGGCATTGATGCGCCCGGGGCGTTTTGACCGCAAGATAACGCTGGATCTGCCGGATAAAAAGGCGCGCCGCGCCATACTCGGCATTCATTCCGCCGAGGTGCCCCTGAGCGACGATGCCGACCTGGACCGCATTGCCGCACTGACCGTCGGCTTCTCGGGCGCGGACCTGGAAAACCTGGTCAACGAGGCTGCACTTCTGTGTGGCCGCGAGAATCGTGAGACGGTCGATATGGAATCACTGCTCAACGCGCGTGACAAGGTCGTGCTCGGCGGCAAACGTGAATTGATCATCAGCGACGAGGAGAAAACCCTGGTGGCCTATCACGAGGCCGGGCATGCCTTAGCTGCCAGCCAATTGCCGACTGCCGATCCGCTGGACAAAGTCAGTATTATCCCGCGCGGCCGCGCGCTCGGGGTTACCGAACAGATTCCGGAGGAAGAACACTACAACCTGCGGCAAAGCTACCTGCGCGATCGAATCGGAGTGATGCTGGGTGGCCGGGTGGCGGAACAGCTGGTATTTGGTGAAGTCAGCTCCGGTGCCGAAGACGATCTCAAGCAGGCAACCCGCCTGGCACGTCACATGGTGACACATTGGGGGATGAGCGAAAAAATTGGCCCAGTGGCCTTTCGCCGTGGCGAAGAGCATATATTTCTGGGACGGGAAATGACCCAGCAACGTGATTTCAGCGAAAACACCGCGCAGGTCATCGACGACGAAATCTGTGACCTGCTCAAGGGTATCGAACAGGAAATCACCGGCCTGCTGAAAAATAACCGTGAACGGCTCGAGTCACTGGCACAGGCGCTGCTGGAGAAGGAAACCCTGGAAGCGGATGAAATTCAATCGATTCTGGAGCGATCAACGAGTTTACAACAGGAGGAAATCGACAATGCGACAACTTAGAAATCTGACGCAGTTAAGCGAGTATTTCTTACACGCACGAGACGGTGAAATTGGTCGTTTGAAAGAGGTATTCTTCGATGACCAATACTGGTCGGTGCGTTACTTCATCGTACACACCGGCAACTGGCTGCTTGGCAAGGATGTCCTGATTACGCCTTCGATGGTAAACGTTATCGATGAAGAGAAAGAATATATTGACGTGGATCTGACACAGGAACAAATCGAAAACAGCCCCGCTGTCGATACTTCCTTGCCAATATCACGCCATTACGAAAATGACTACTTTGGCCACTATGGACTGAACCCCTACTGGCTGGATAGTCCATTTCCAGAAGAGTTACCGGAATTAAGTCCCGCACCGGCAGAACAGCAGCCGCGCGAGCCCGATCAGCCGCATCTGCGTAGCAGTCGCGTAGTTACGGGTTATCGGATTCATGCCCAGGACGGCGAGATTGGCCACGTCGAGGATTTTATTCTCGACGACGGAGACTGGTCGATTCGTTACCTGGAAATCAACACCCACAACTGGTTGCCCGGCAAGCACGTCCTGGTTGCCCCAATCTGGATTCACTTTATTGACTGGCGCAAACAAGAGGTAACTGTCAATTTGACCCGCCAGGCAATAGCATCAGCTCCGGCCTATGACAAGGCAAAGGTTATCGGCAATGATTACGAAATATCCCTCTACAAACACTACGGAATTGCTTTTGATTCGGACTAAACCGAGGGAAATACAGATGGCAAAAAGCGTAGATCCAATTATCGAGCAATGGCACCACTATCCACAAAAGGCACAGAAATTTCTGCTCAGCGCAATCGATGAAGCGGCGGAAACCATAGAAATCCAGTATTTCGACGGCACCATCGATGAATTCGAATACCCTGCCTGGTACGCGATGGAGGTAGAACTTGTCGCCGCGCCGGAGGACTGGACCGGTCCGATGGATAATATCGAACGTGACGACCTGAATCCGGTCGGCACCGAAATGCAACGTGAAGACTGGGACGCGCCTTATGAGGAAGAAATGGAAAAGACTTCGGCGGGAGCGCGTATTGCAGGCCAGGAGCAACAGGAAGACAAGTGAAGTTTGATCAGCAACGGCGGCAGATGATTGCTGATATCGAATCCGGGGTTGCCATCACCCGCAAAATGATCGGCAAGGATCGCCTGGATAACCGCGTGATGACGGCGATTCGCCAGGTCCCGCGCGAGAATTTCGTACCGCCCGACTTGCGCCACGCCGCTTTCAGAGACGGCGCCCTGCCCGTTGGCCACGGACAAACCATTTCGCAGCCATATATCGTCGCCCTGATGACGGATATGCTCGAGCTGACCGCCGATAGCATAGTGCTCGAAATCGGCACCGGAACGGGATACCAGGCGGCAATTCTAGCCTGCCTTGCGCGACAGGTTTACAGTATCGAAAGAATCCCCGAGCTGGCCCAGGCGGCACAGCTTCGACTAAAAGACATGGGTTATGACAATGTCGAGACCCGTTGCGGCGACGGCTACCAGGGTTGGCCGGAAATGGCGCCATTCGACGGTATCCTGGTCACCGCCGCCGCCCCGTTCATCCCACCGGCTTTGCTCGAACAGCTCAAACCCGGAGGACGCATGGCAATACCCATTGGCATGCCCTCGATGCATCAGGAACTGATGCTGGTAACGAAGAACCAGCGCGGTGAAACCCATTGCCGAAGTTTGCTCGGGGTGGCTTTCGTTCCACTGGTCGAAGAAAAGTAATACTGCTGCTGATTTCAAAATACAATTTAAGGCATCAAATTCCCGGCTCGGCCATCGGTTGCCCGTCGTCGCCCGGGAGAGAGACGGCGAACGCACTTATTCACGAACGATTGATTTACTTCGCGTTTATACGCCGAATTCGCTACCATTAGGCTGGCCATACAAATAACAAGTTTGCATTTTGCATTTTCTGCCAACAAAGTCTTTAATCGATGATCCGCGTTGACGATGTCTCCAAGCACTTTGGCGGCTTGAAGGCAGTCGATCATGTCTCGCTCGAGATTGCCGAAGGTTCTATCACCGGCCTGATCGGGCCCAATGGCGCCGGCAAGACTACCCTCTTCAATACCATCGCCGGACTCTATGCACCGACCGCAGGCCGGATATTTCTCGATGACGAAGATATCACCGGGTTGAAACCGCACCAGTTGTTCGGCAAGGGCATGCTGCGCACTTTTCAGATCGCGCACGAATTCACGCGCCTGTCGGTGGTCGAGAACCTGATGATGGTGCCGGCGCATCAATCGGGCGAAAACATCGTCAACGCCTGGTTTCGCCGCCAACAGGTTGCCGCGGAAGAATCCAGAATTTACCAGCGCGCGCAGGAAGTAATCGATTTCCTCAACATGGGCCATGTCGCCGATGAAATCGCCGGCAATCTTTCCGGCGGCCAAAAGAAGCTGCTCGAACTGGGACGCACGATGATGGTAGACGCCAAGATCGTCTTCCTCGACGAGGTCGGCGCCGGCGTCAATCGAACCCTGTTGCGCGAAATCGGTGACGCGATCATCAAGCTCAACCAGGAAAAAAATTACACCTTTTGCATGATCGAGCACGATATGGACTTTATCGGCAGGATGTGTGATCCGGTGATCTGCATGGCCGAGGGCGCCGTGCTCGCCCAGGGCACCGCCGAGGAAGTTAAAAACAACGAAGAAGTCATCGAGGCTTATCTGGGCCGCGGATTGAAGAACAAGGAAGCCGCATCATGAGCTTTCTGAGCGGTGTCGATATGATTGGCGGTTACGGTGGCGCCGACATTCTCCAGGGTTGCACCATCGAGGTTAATGAAGGTGAGATTGCGGTTATCGTGGGGCCCAATGGAGCCGGTAAATCGACCGCGATGAAGGCCCTGCTCGGGATGCTCGACCTGAAACAGGGTGATATCAAATTTCGCGGCAAGGATATTTCCGGGCTGACGCCGCAGGATCGCATTGCCGAGGGCATTGCCTTTGTGCCCCAGACCAATAACGTGTTCACCAGTATGACCGTTTTCGAAAACCTGGAAATGGGCGCCTTCCTGCGCGATGACGATATCGCCGAGACCATCGAGCAAATTTATGAATTGTTCCCTATCCTGGCGGAGAAGAAAGACCAGCTCGCTGGCGAGCTCTCCGGCGGGCAACGCCAGCAGGTCGCGGTGGGACGGGCGCTGATGTCGCAGCCCGCGGTTCTGATGCTGGATGAACCGACCGCCGGGGTTTCACCGATTGTCATGGATGAGCTGTTTGATCGTATTCTCGAAGTACGCCAGACCGGTGTCGCAATTTTGATGGTCGAGCAGAATGCGCGCCAGGCCCTGCATATCGCCGATCGCGGTTATGTGCTGGTGATCGGGGAAAATCGGCATACCGATACCGGTGCGGCCTTGCTGGCGGATCCTGAAGTTCGACGTTCTTTCCTTGGGGGTTGAATGGAGGCGGTAACCGACATCATCAGCGCCCTGGTCCTGCTGCTCAATTTCATCGTGGTTCCCGGACTATCCTACGGCTCGCAACTTGCGCTCGGCGCGCTCGGCATCACGCTGGTGTTCGGTATCCTGCGCTTCGCCAACTTTGCGCATGGCGACACCATGGCCTTTGGCACCATGGTTACCATCCTGGTGACCTGGTGGCTGCAAGCGAAGGGGGTCAGCCTGGGACCGTTGCCCACTGCCCTGCTGGCGTTACCTGTCGGGATCCTGTTCACCGTGCTGCTGCTGGTGATAACCGATAAAACCGTTTATCGCTATTATCGGCATCACAAGGCGGTGCCGGTAACCTTCATGATCGCATCGATGGGCGTCATGTTCATGACCAATGGTATTGTGCGTTTCGTTATCGGCCCCAACGACCAGCGCTTTCTCGACGGCGAGCGATTTATCGTACGCGCGCGCGATTTCAAGGCGGCAACCGGCCTCGCCGAGGGTTTGAGTATCAAGGTCTCGCAGGGATTGACCATCGTCATCGCGATCATCCTGGTCGCCCTGTTGTTCTGGTTTTTGCAGAAAACCCGCACCGGCAAGGCAATGCGCGCTTACTCGGACAATGAAGACCTGGCGCTCCTGTCCGGGGTCGATCCCGATCGGGTCGTGCTGGTGACCTGGATAATTACCGCGATCCTGGCGACGATTGCCGGCACCCTGTACGGCCTCGACAAAAGCTTCAAGCCGTTTACCTATTTGCAGTTATTGTTACCGATGTTCGCGGCCGCTATCGTCGGCGGCATCGGCAATCCGATTGGCGCGATCCTGGGCGGCTACGTGATCGCTTTTTCCGAAGTCATAGTCACCTACGCCTATAAAAAGGTGTTTATCTACCTGCTGCCGCAGAGCCTGGAACCGGAAGGGCTGCTGCAATTGCTCTCCACCGATTACAAGTTCGCGGTGTCATTCGTCATCCTGGTGCTGGTGCTGCTGGTGCGACCCACGGGGATACTGCGGGGCAAGGTGTTATGACGAATACCCGCAAAACCCAGCTTGCCTTCACCGCAATCGCCGGTTTGCTGTTGATAATCGGTTTCGCCCAATCCTGGAACGTGTCGCTCGGTATCCTCAACCTGTGCCTGATTTCCGCGGTGATGGCGCTCGGGGTCAACATGCAATGGGGTTATGCCGGACTGCTCAACGTTGGCGTCATGGGATTCGCCGCGCTCGGCGGCATGAGCGCCGTGCTGGTCTCAAGGGCGCCGATCGTGGAAGCCTGGAGTGCCGGCTGGGGAAACCTGGTTATTGCCGCGATCTGTTTCGCCGGCACCATTGCGGCGACGGTTTTCTGTTATCGCAGACTGGCGCCCGGTCGAAATCGAAACCTGGCATTGACGCTGGTCATCGTGGCCGGCCTGTTTCTGACCCGGAGTTTCCTCGATCCGGCCATTTCCTCTATCGAGGCAATCGAACCGGCCAAAACCGGCTTTCTCGGCGGCCTGGGTTTACCGATTATATTTTCCTGGATCGTCGGCGGATTTGTCGCTGCCGGCATCGCCTGGTGTATCGGCAAGGTCGCCCTGGGCCTGCGCGCCGATTACCTCGCCATCGCGACACTGGGCATTTCGGAAATCATTATCGCAGTGCTTAAAAATGAAGACTGGCTCACGCGCGGTGTTAAAAACGTCACCGGCCTGGCGCGCCCGGTACCCTATGAAATCGATTTGCAGGCCAGCGACTGGTTTATTGATATGATTCGCTGGTGGCACAGCGGGTCGCTGGCGGGACTGGATACGGAGGCGCAACAACAGGCTTTGAAGCAGTTTGTCATCGACAGCTCCAGTATCTTCGTCAAGCTTTGCTACACGGGCTTGTTTGCCACTGTCCTGGTCATTGTCCTGCTGCTCAGCGTCAGGGCGCTGAATTCGCCCTGGGGGCGAATGATGCGCGCCATCCGCGACAACGAGATCGCCGCCGGCGCCATGGGCAAGGATGTAACCCGGCGCCATCTCGAAATATTTATCATCGGTTCGGCGGTCATCGGCATCGCCGGTGCGATGCTGACGACGCTGGACGGGCAGTTCACCCCAACCTCCTACCAGCCCCTGCGCTTTACCTTCCTGATCTGGGTTATGGTGATTGTTGGCGGTTCGGGTAATAACATGGGCTCGGTGCTGGGCGGCTTTTTGATCTGGCTGGTCTGGATCGAAGCGGAACCCGTCGGCGTCTGGCTGATGGGAGTAGGTACCGGTTGGCTCGACGAAAGCAACGCAGTACGCATTCACCTGATCGAAAATGCCCAGCATATGCGGCTGTTTTTCATGGGCCTGGTATTGCTGCTGGTGCTGCGTTTCAGCCCGGGCGGCATCCTGCCCGAAGTCGTCAGGAAACAGGATAAATCGGGCTAGATGTTGCTGGCGGCCTGCAGTGGCCTGGCGCTACCGTCCTGGTACTGGTTGCGGCCCAGGTCTTTGGCCAGGTAAAGCGCCTGGTCTGCCTGCTTGAGCAAATCCTCACGATTATCATGAAAGTCCGGGTAGGCGCTGGCACCCCCGATAGAACAGGTCAGGCTAACTGACTCACCCGCCTGTGAGCTATCGATGCCGGCGACAGCCAGGCGCAACCTTTCGGCCACGAGCCCGGCCTGCTGCGCATTCGTGTCAGGCATCAGAACGACAAATTCTTCCCCGCCGTAGCGTGCTAAAACATCGGATTCGCGGTACAGGCCCGATTCCAGGGTCTGTGCCACCCGTTGCAGGCAGAGGTCTCCAAAAACGTGGCCATGTCTGTCGTTCAATAATTTGAAATGATCGAGATCCAGCATTAGCAGGCTTAACGGTCTCTTTTGCCGGTCGCCGCGTTTCCATTCCTCGCGGAAACGGCTGTCAAAATAAGAACGGTTTTTCAACTGAGTCAGCTGATCGGTAACGCTAAGTCGCTCCATTTCTATAGCGCGTTGCTGCGCCAGCGCCTGGCTGTGGATCGCCTGCCAGTAGTCCTGACTCGCCGTTTTCGAGGTTACGATCACGTAAATCAGAGCGAGCACCGCCATCGAGCCAAAGATCAGGTCGTCGGTGCCTGCCCGCAGGAATAGCACAATAATCGAGGGCATCATCATGAAGACGGGGAACAGGATGCGGATCCGGTTGGAGATACTCAACGCGGTGGTGCCGGCGATACCCAGCACCGCAGCAGTCACAATCATATAGATATCGAGTTGTGCGTAGGATTCGTGGAGCAGGATCCAGCAGGACATCATGCCCCAATGCAGGGCGCCGACCAGGATGGTGTATACCAGCCAATCGTTGGCTAATGAAACCGGAATATCGCGTTTTTGCCGGAAGAAGTAATAATGCGCCAACCGGGAGATCAGCACCAGCGTGAGGATCGCGGTATTCAGGTAGAAAAAACCGGGATTGCTGAGATGAACCTGGTTCGGCAACATGATGACTAGCCAGGACAGCAGGTAAATGACGATACCGCCCCTGGCGCGATTGGTTAGATCGCTATGCGCAAGTACCTGAATTTCGTCATCATTCGTGGACATTGTTTACCTGGTCGCGGCCTGGGGCAGAAATGAAGGCTGCCGCGACTACAGGATTATAGTTTACAAAACCTGCCCGGCAGGCCTGATAGGCCGCTCATTAATATTATCAATCGATCAAAAAAAAGCCCGGCGCGATGACGACGCCGGGCTTTTACGAAGGTTTTACGCCTAGTGGATTTTAATCGTATTCCACTTACCGCTGCCAATCTCCAGTTCCTTGTAGGAACCAAAGACTTCACCGACGTCATTAAACTCGACATTGGTCGCGCCCTGGTAGTCGACATCGCCGCCAGCAGCAATGATTTTCAACGCTTTATCCAGTTCTCCGGGGCCGATTTTCTTGCCCGGCGCATTTGCCACCATCATCATTTTCGACTGCAGCGCGGCGCGATCCGCCGAGCCCGCGGCCTGCATTGCCAGCACGATCAACGCCGCGGCGTCGTACGACTCCGGCACAAAAGGGCCATCCGGGGTTACACCGTTGGCCTTGGCATATTCGGTAAAGGCGTCGGCACCGGAGGCGCCGCCCGGCAGGGTTGCGATCGAACCATCGAGATCCGAACCGATCGCCGCCAGCAGCGAGTCACCGACCATGCCGTCAGCCATGACAAAGCTGTCAAAGGCGTCGGCATCGATGGATGCCTGGATGATGCCCTTCCCGCCTTGATCAACGTAGCCGAATACGGCCAGGTGTTTTGAACCGGAAGCCGACAATGCGCCGACCTCGGCCGAGTAATCCGCCTTGCCGTCTTCGTGCGCGGCGCTAATCGAAATCTTGCCACCGGTGGCCTTGAAGGCCGCGGCGAATGAGTCGGCAAGACCCTTACCATAGTCGTTATTGGTATAGGTCACGGCAACTTCAGAGATTCCCCGGCCCTTCAGGACGTTAGCCAGCACCTGACCCTGGCGCGCATCGGAGGGTGCGGTGCGAAAGAAGAAGCCCTTGTCATTGATGGACGACAGCGCCGGAGAAGTGGCCGAAGGAGATACCATGACCACGCCGTTGGGGACCGCGACATTGTTGGCGATGGCGGTGGTCACGCCCGAACAATCGGCGCCCATAATCGCGGCCACGCCGTCAGCGGTAATCAGTCGTTCCGCGGCAGATGAAGCCGCGGCGGCATCGATACAGGTCGAATCGGCACGCACGCTGACGATCGATTGACCGCCCAGAAAGTTACCCGATTTCGAGGCCTCGGACAGCGCAAGTTCGGCACCCGAAGCCATCCCGGGAGTCAGTGATTCGATCGGCCCGGTAAAGCCAAGTATGACTCCAACCTTGATATCCTCAGCCACAACCGGTGCCGACAGCACCAGCAAGGTTGACGCAATTAGTAATTTTTTCATTTGTCGCTCTCTCAAAATTGTTTTGGTTATATACACGCTCCGGGATAACAGACTAATCCCGCTCGCGATGCGCAATACTATCACTGTTTTCCGAGGTATGCATATTCTGCAGCGGGCTGTCGGACTCAAGGTACGTTGTTTTTACTGGCCTTTCTGCGGAATTTCAGGCATTTTGCACAGTTTTCCGTAACCACCTTAACCAGATGCCGATTGACGCCAGCACTTCCAGCGACGCCCTGCCTACGAGCTGGCGTCAATTCCCGATCAAGCAACAGCCCGAGTACCCGGACCAGGCAGCGCTGCGACGGGTGGAACAGCAACTGTGCGCCCTGCCACCACTAGTCTTCGCGCAGGAAATTCGTGATCTCAAACAGCATCTGGCGCAGGTGGCTGCGGGCAAGGGCTTCCTGCTGCAAGGCGGCGATTGCGCTGAATCCTTCGCCGAATTCAGTGCCAACAAGATACGCGATACCTTCAAGGTATTGTTGCAGATGGCGGTCGTACTGACTTTTGCAGGCCGGCGTCCGGTGACCAAGATTGCGCGCACCGCGGGCCAGTTTGCCAAACCCCGATCGTCCGACCACGAAGTGATCGACGGCGTTTCGCTGCCCAGTTTTCGCGGCGACATTATCCACGCCGCCGATGCCAGCCCAGAAGCCAGGGTCCCCGATCCCGAACGTATGCTGCAGGCATACAATCAGAGCGCGTCGACGCTGAACCTGCTGCGCGCTTTCGCCCAGGGCGGCCTGGCCGACCTGCACCAGGTGCATCGCTGGAACCTGAACTTCGTCGACGCCAGTCCGAGTAAAGAACGTTACCTGAAGATGTCGAAGCGTATCGAGGATGCGCTGGCTTTCATGGAAGTCTGCGGCATCACCTCCGAAACCGCGCCATCGATCCGCGAAACCCAGTTGTTTACCTCGCACGAGGCGCTGCTACTGAATTACGAGGAGGCGCTTTCGCGCATCGATTCGTTTACCGGCAAATGCTATAACTGCTCGGCGCATTTTGTCTGGATCGGTGAACGCACCCGGCAGCTCGATCATGCCCACATCGAATTTTTCAAACAAATCGAAAATCCGGTCGGTGTAAAAATCGGCCCGACGATAGCAGCCGATGAATTGCTGCGCCTGATCGAAGCACTCAATCCCGATAATGAAGCAGGACGGCTCACTCTGATTACGCGCATGGGCGCCGACAGGTTAGCCGAAGCGCTGCCCGGGCTGATTCGTGCGGTAAAAAAACAGGGGTTCGACGTGGTCTGGTCTTCCGACCCGATGCATGGCAACACGGTCAAATCCAGTACCGGATTCAAAACCCGGCAGTTCGACGACATTCTGCGCGAACTGCGGCAGTTTTTTGCGGTTCACCAGGCGGAAGGGACCTATCCCGGCGGTATCCATCTGGAGATGACGGGCGAACATGTCACCGAATGCACGGGCGGCGCCTACGCGATATCCGACTCCGACCTGGCTACCCGCTACCTCACCAGTTGCGACCCTCGACTGAATGCCGACCAGGTGCTAGAACTTGCTTACCTGATCGCCGACGCGCTCAAGCACGCCGAGCCGCATCCTGAAACCTGAACAACCTGACTTTCCTGGAACACAGCATGACCCAATCAGCACCCAGTAAACTGGCACAAGTACTACAGGCTGGCCATTTCGCGATGACCGCAGAAACCTCACCACCCGACGCAGCTTCGCCGCAGGCGGTCATCGACCGCGTAGCCTGTCTGCAGGGGCTGGCGGACGCGGTCAATGTGACCGACGGCGCCAGCGCCCGTGTGCACATGTCCGCCTTTGCCGCCGCCACCATCATGCTGCAAAACGGGACCGAACCGGTGTTACAGATGACTACCCGCGATCGTAACCGTCTCGCGCTGCAGGCAGATGTGGTCGGTGCTTCGGCGCTCGGCATACACAATTTTCTGTGCCTGACAGGCGACAAGATGAGCGCCGGCGATCAGCCGGAAGCGGCCGAGGTATTCGAGGTGGATAGCGGAGAATTGATGCGCCAGATGCGCGCCATGCGTGACGACGGCAGCTTCCCGTCGGGGCGTCAAATCGACCCGCCACCGGCCTTGTTCCTGGGCGCCGCGGAGATGCCCGCCGAACCCGGCGACAACTGGCCGGCGGCAAGGCTGCAGGCCAAGATCGACAACGGCACCCAGTTCTTTCAAACCCAGTACTGTTTCGAACTGGACAAGGTCAGGGCTTACTGCCGGGGACTGGTCGACGGTGGTTTTACCGAGCAGGCATATTTTCTCATCGGTATCGGCCCGCTGGCTTCGGCGAAGTCGGCCCGCTGGATGAATGACAACCTGTTTGGCGTGCACGTTCCCGAAAGTATTATCCAGCGCCTCGAGGGTGCCGACGACCAGCGGGCCGAGGGGCGCGCGATCTGCGCCGAACTGTTGCAGGGTTTTTCCGAAATCGAGGGCTGCGCCGGCGCACACCTGATGGCGCCACACGGCGAGGCTTCCTGCGCCCAGGTGATCCAGGAATCGGGGCTGCTCGAACTCAGGTCCTGACCAGGCGCAGCACCGGACCGCGCGCTGCGGCTTCGACCACGCGTCCAATTATCTGCGCCTCGGCGTAACCCAGTTGGCGCAATTGCTGCAGGCACTGTGACGCGTTCGCGGAATCCAGGCTCGCCAGCAAACCGCCCGCGGTTTGCGGATCGAATATCAGTGGGTAGGCCTCATGTGCCGCGAGACCCTGTTCGTCGCCGATACTGTGGCGCACACGAATATTCTGCGGCTGTAACGAACTCTCGATACCGAGACGCGCCAGTTGGGCGACACCCGGGTACAGCGGCAACTGCTCGATAAATAGCTCGACCGCGCAAGCCGAGGCCCGGGCCATCTCGAACAGGTGTCCGGCAAGACCGAAACCGGTAACGTCGGTGCAGGCGCTCGCCTTGCAGCGTTGCAAACACCTGGAAGCTGCGCGACTCGAAACCAGCATTTGCTCGAGCGCCGCATCGACCCATGCGCCACGAGCCTTGCCGCGCATTTCTGCCGCAAACAATACGCCACTGCCCAGCGGTTTAGTCAGAATCAGCAAATCCCCCGGACGCATACCCGCCTTCAGCATCAAGGCTTCGGGCCGGGCAAAGCCGTTTACGCTCAAACCGCAGCTCATCTGGCTAGCTTCCCCGCTGTGCCCGCCGGCGAGTAGCGTGTCGTGCTCGGCCAGGGTCTCGACAACCCCGCTCATGAGCTGATACA
>CAVYHN010000034.1:0-27774 GCA_963768295.1 uncultured Gammaproteobacteria bacterium
CCACCATCCCTGCTAACTGCCCGGCTTTCAGGCACTTCCTTCTAGCAAAAAAACTGGTCTTACCAAAATATTTTCTAGCTTAAGGTGGAATCCTTAGACGGCCAGGCTTTCAGCGTTAGTAATGCGACAGTCAACAGGGCAGTAAAGTGCTACGAACTAGGATGTAAACCGTAAGGCCAGCCCTCATTAGATTTCTTCAATCAACTTAATTGGTCCTCACTTCATAGATAAGTAAACTGTCACCTGTTTCTGCGATAATTCAGCCTGAGCCGACAGCGCAATATTTTCGGAATTGCTATCGGCCCGCAGATTAGGAACAATTGGGCATACTCTCGCAGCAAACGGACCTACCGCAAATGAGCGATGACAAGCACATCACCGTATTTCAGAGAATCGCCCCGGTAAAGAACGAACATGCGCTGCTTTTCTGGGTTGGCTTGACCGCCGTTATTACCTTCGTTGCCTGGTTGTTGTCCCAGGATGTTGAGTCCCACCAGGCCGCCTTTCTCGGAATCAGTATTTACCTGGCGCTGGGATTTATAGCAGTTCCGCTTGGCATCGGCGTCGGCTACGACATTTTGCGCAACTGGGCCCTCCACGCCGATCATTATGCGAAACACACCAAACCCGACGTTGCGGCATGGTTTCACCAGGAAATCGCCATCATTCGAGGCGATAAGATCATGGCGATTTGCGGTGTTGGCCTGGGGTCGTTGGCGGTCATCTCTTTTATCGCGGGTGGTTATTTCGATGAATATACGCGTCTGCCACAGCTGTTTCTGGGCGCGGTCATGTTCGTTTCCGCCGGATTTGCGGGCATCGGTCTGTACGCAATATTTTGCGCAAGCCGAATTTTCTGGCGGCTCGGGAAGCTCGAAAAACTATCACTGACAGTACACGAGCATCGCTTCGGAGTACTCAGCATCGGGGCAGCCCTGTTCAAGTGCTGGATGATCATCGGCTTAATCTGGTCAATTTATACGGCAACTGCCTTTGTCGGCTACACTGGTGATACGCCGAACGAAATCTTCGATCTGCCCCCCATGTGGTTGCTGGCTTATCCGACCCTGCCGTTCATCCTGGGTATTTTTGTCGTGTGCCTGATTCCCTTGCACCGCAAAATGGTTGCCTACAAACAGTCCGAAATTCTGCGCCTCGATCGGATGCTCGATGAAATCCGCCCGGGCGAAGTGAGCGATATAGACGGTGAACTCAGGAGTAACATTTCTTTTCTGGAAAATCGGCAGGCCCAGGTGAGATCGCTGCCCAACTGGCCTTTCAACAAAATTTCCCTGCTGGGAACCGGCGTATCGTCAGTTACCGCCATTTTGCCAATGCTGGCGAATGAAGATTTCCCGAAGTGGTTCGTGCAGCTCGTCAAGGCAATCCAGTTGTGACGGCCATCGGAACCCCGGTCAGTTCTCTGAAACCGGGAGTCGAGTCATCACCCTATGTCTGTTTTTTGATCAGGGCAATTCTGATGTCATTGATCCTGTGCAGTTGCCCGGTTGCCGTGGCCCAGGATGAAATGGAGCGCTATCGGCTCGAGGCCGTACAGCGGCTCGAAGCGGAAATAGGACAGCTGGAGGCGGAGCAATCCGGCGCCCAGACGCTTGCCGGCCTGGCCCATACAAGGTTTTTCCTCGGCACAGTCACTCCGGATCAAAATTCGGCTCTGAGCCATTTTCAGGCAGGCTTGTCCGACGCCGGCAAAGCGTTGAGGATACAGGCGGACAATCGCTCGGCCCAATTGTGGAGCGTCACCAACACGCTTCAAATATTTAAAATCAAGAAACCGCTCAGGGCGCTGTGGAGTATGGATGATCTCGAAGCGCAACTTCACGAGTTGAAGCGTAACGATAGGAACTTTGCGCACGCCGCGCCCGATCGCGTGCTCGCGGTGCTTTACGCCCAGGCTCCGGAATGGTTGCTCGGTTCGCCCGAAAAAGCTGAGCGACACTTCATGGCAGCGCTCGAACTAGCCCCGGATTTTCCAGCGAACACGTTGCTTTTCGCGGAATTCCTGCTTGATCAAGGACGGAAAAAACAGGCACGGGCAGTGATGTCCTCGTGGTCAACCCGGGGCGGGTTAGTCGACTTCCCACTTTATGAAATGATATGGCTCATGGATATACTACGCATCGAGCAGCGCCTCGCCGAGTAGCAATGCCGGCGATGTGGCGCTAGCAGGACTCGCATCGCGTGATTGCGATAATTTCACCCTGCCTTGGGTACATTTATCGTGTGTTAGTTGCTAGCCCAGCCTTACCCGCCCGATACCCGAAACAATATGCGATTTTCGTGACGTGAGTCAGAAAGTGGTCATAGCAAATGCTCGTAACCTAGTCCTACTTTTGCACCTGGATTTATTGAAGCGCAAAAATATTAGTGATAAAAAGAAATTACAGGGCCTTGGGATATGAAGATAAAAAAATTAGATTTCATAACTATTGCGGCATTGTCTGTTACCAACCCGGCCATCGCGGCGGTGACATATTATTGCGGCGTGGAGATGCTGTCGGAACAATCGATATTTGCACTTCTAGCCAATCGGGCGCAGGATATTTAGCGCAATCAACTTTGGAGACAATAATGCCTGGATGGGCTACAGAGAACAAAAAAAGAGGGCTTTACCGACAGGAAAAATCCATTAGCCGCTTTTATCGAAGAAATTCAAAATTAGCCTGAGGAGGATTCAGAAAATGCATTGCTACTTCTTAAAGCCGCTACTAGTGGCGACCAGGAAAACATTGAACCTTTACACCCCAATCTAACGCCGAACCAAGTTAAAGCAGTGGCAGACGTCTTACGCGAAATGGAAAATGAATAAATACATCGCCATTTTACTACTACCTTTACATGAGGTATTTGGGATTTCCTGGTTTCGAAAAAAGGGAACAAGGTTAGAAGAATATTGCGCACAAACCGATCAAGAATGGGTCATGGACGCGTATGAAAGTCACAAAGACGAAAAAGGTCTTTATTTAGCAATAGCAGGGACGATTCTTTACTCTGCAAATGATCTAAAAGAAACATTGTTAAATAAGAACGATATGAAAAAGACCAATTTTTTGAAAAATTATGCGAAGACTACTAATCCGGACGTCATCATTTTCGAAGCGGTCCATCTGATTTGGCACATGGTGTTTTGTTCCTTACTTGTATTAGGACGTGATATGGATGGCGATGAAAATGAAGTGATACTCCACCATGCCATGCACGATAGTCTCGGATTTATTTATGCCTGTATGGACGAATACACATCCTTCCCGGATGTCCGTAAATTAGAACCACGCAAGTATGATAAAGATGTAGAGAAATCAATTGCGAGTTTTGTCAGATTAGTAATCGCCTCGGAGGGTAGGCATGAACCTCTACAAAAATACGAGTATAAACTTGGCGATGCAAAGACTGAGATAGGCGTAACTGCGTATACCCACATTTTTGCAACCACAATGCTGCCCGGAACCATTGAAACAATTACCAGAATAGTGAAACGCCATATTGGTAAATAAAAAATTTAACTAGTCACTCCTCCGGATCGGTATAAACCAAATTATTTAGAATAAGTTAAATGAATTAATACCTCGCCATTCTACTACTAGCCTCTTCAGGGTCGACTTTTGCGGAGTCTTATATCAATATTTTTCCAGGCCAGCAGGCGTCTACAGAACCCTGGGAAATCCACCCTTCCCTTTTAAATTCAACCAGTTCCGGCGACTCACGGCGAAGGGGCCAGGGGCTATTGGTCTATGGGCCGCCCATCGACCAATCCTGAAAAAGCCCACACTCAGGGGCTCGAATTGCGGGGAGTAGGGTCAATTAGCATAATTCCTTTTTTTATTCCGGAAAAAGATCAAGTTCTGTCCCGGTTAGCTTCCTGATTTTGTACAATCACGCACCAATGATTCGACCAACCAATAACAAGAAGCGGGCAGCCCCTGCTCGAACGCCAGCCCTGTGATGAATGAATTGCGCTTTTTGTCCGGAGGACGTCTGTGGCCTGCAGATTGAGTCCGGGATTCGACAATTTCCTGAAATACAGACACGCACTGTATGCGGCTATCGTGGCCTGCCCGTTGCTGGCGATACCCGGGCATTCGTCGGCACAGGACTGCGCAACACAAGGCCAGAGCCTCGAAGGATTACCCATTGTCGCGGTCACGATCGACAATGGTGACATCTTCGACCTGGAACGGGAAGAGGAAAATTTACTGGTTCACAGGTTGGCCAACCGGCTGCATATCAATACGCGCAAGCAAACGATCGAGGATCAACTGTTGTTTCGTCTCGGAGAGGACTACGACGAGCTATCGATAAAGGAGACCGAGCGCCTGTTGCGCGGGCAGAACTATATCCACGACGCAAAAATCACCGCGGAGGAAGTTTGCGGGGAAGGCGTGAAACTGACTGTCACAACCACGGATAACTGGACCCTGACGCCCAGCGTCACCGCAAGTCGCTCTGGCGGGGAGACACGCACGACTTTCGAAATCCAGGAGTCCAACCTGCTGGGCCTGGGATCCGAACTTAAAATCCTGTCGGATTCCGACGAGGAGCGGGACTCGGATGCATTCGTATTCCGCGACAGCAACTGGCTGGGCGACTTCAAGATCCTGAGAGTGGAGCTTGCGGACAACAGTGATGGCCACCTGTACAAGGCAAGCCTGGACCGCCCGTTTATAAAGCAGGATTCTAAGTATGCCTGGTCTGCCGGGGCATCTTCGCTCGAAGAGGAAAACCCGGTCTATGAACAGGGCGAAGTGATTGGAAAAGTGGGCGAAAAAAACGAATCGCTGCTGGCGACCTATGGCTGGTCCGACGGCCTGGTCGACGGTTCGGTTTCCAGGTATCGCCTGGGCTGGTTTGCCAACAGGCTGAGATACCGGACGGTGGATAATCCGAACCTGGAGATTGCGGAAAATGTAGACAAGCACTACCCGTTTTTCGGGTACGAGATTTTGCAGGTCAAATATGTGGAAAAAGTCAACTTCCGGGTGATGGGCATCACCGAGGATATCAGGCTCGGAACCAGCTTGAGTACCAGGGTCGGCTGGAAGGACGAGGCCTACCAGTCGACCCAGGAAGGCATTGTACTGGCGCTCGACTACAATTTCGGAAGTTTCGTTACCACCAACACCCTCGGCCTCATCGACCTGGGAATGAACTTTGAATCCAACAAAACGATCGACGACACCGGCTGGCTTTCGGTGGAAGCAAAGCTGTTCAACTTTCGCGGGCTAAATCACAGCTACGTGTTCAGCAGCAAGCTGGAGACAATGCTAAACCCCGAGCTGTTCAATCGCATCGAGGTCGGTGGCGATTCCGGTTTGAAGGGCTATCCGGTTCGCTTTCAAAACGGCGATCGGGCGTTGACACTTTCCGCAGAACGGCGGGTGTATTTCAACCTGTACCTATGGCAGCTGGTAAAATTCGGTTTCGCCGTATTTGCTGAGACTGGCTCGGCCTGGAATAGCGGGGAAAATCCGGTCTGGCTTGGCGATGTCGGCATGGGCCTGCGCTTGATATCGACTCGCCAGGCGTCGGCCAAGGTCCTGCATATCGATATCGCCTACCCGCTCAGCGAAAACGAAGACATCGACGACTACCAGTTTTACGTCAAGGCAAAGACCGAGTTCTAACAGGGAACAATAGAAAAATGGGATCAGGCTGACTCCATAATCTGTTGGCTTTATAATCAAAACAAACTCGGAGGACAAAATATATGACAGACCTTTTTGAAGCCAAGGCAACAGACTGGGACGCGAACGAAAGGAGGACAAAACTTGCATCTGCTATTGGCTCCTCGATGCTGGAACACCTGCAACTACATGAACGGATGACCGTCCTGGACTTTGGCGCGGGGACCGGACTGATTACTGCTCAAATTGCACCACTGGTAAACCGAATCGTCGCGATAGATACCTCGCAAGCAATGCTGGACAAGCTTGAATCTAAACCAGAACTCAGGGACAGAGTGGAAACTATCTGTCGGGATTTATTAGATGATCCACTTGATGCACGATTTGACCTGATCGTAAGTGCCATGGCCATGCATCATGTGGAAAACACCTCCAAACTGATTGCAAGATTTAGCGAACAATTAAATGACTCCGGGGTAGTCGCCCTGGCCGACCTCGACAAGGAAGACGGCAGTTTTCATCCCGCAGACACCCAGGGTGTATTTCATTTCGGTTTTGACCGGGCCAAAATACGCACGATACTGGAGAGCAAGGGATTCAGGCAGGTCGAATTTTTTACTGCGCACATCATTAAAGGGGAAGAAAAAGATTACCCGATATTCCTGGTAACCGCCAGAAAAGCCTGATTTACACGCGTTACCGGCGCACACGGATGGGATCGGTTTTTCGATTATGAAATCTAGAATTAGAAATTAAGGTCCTGACCCCGTAACATACATGATTGGTCATCAGCATGCTCTCATGTAACCGGCACTGATAGTTCTCGGCGGATACCTTCAGGTGTCGAGATATTGAATGTAATCTGATTCATCGAAAAACACGGCGCAGGATTGTTACCTCGCTGATCGATATGCCGAGGCGTTCCAGGAAAATTAAACCCTGGTTTTCCTGGCATGCCGGACTTCCCGGTCTGCATGATTTGGAATGTTATTCGCTGACTCTAAATTGTTAGAATGTTAGAAACATTTGCTCTCTGACACCTGTTCAGAAGTTCATTCAGTTAACCCGAAACTATATCCGAATCGGACTTGATAGCGAAAGCGCGGGCAAGAACAGCAGACCGAGGCCCGTGAGAAAGGCATGACCTGTATCGATTGCCACTACAATCTCGTTCACGACGAGATCGAGCCGCGCGAAAGTATCCTGGCGTCAGAGGAAACGAGCTAGTAGTTTCGTTGCATTAACAAAGGGAATAGATATCCATGACACCAATTGACACCGCCGAGACCGTTCCCGCGGGTGTGACGGAGAAGGTCTCGACGGCCACAGCAGGTTTAGTACCAGCCTATATGCATGAAGTCTATGACTGGGCGTATCTCAATCCACGGAATGCGAATTTGCTGGATCGGGATGTCATTGTTTCGCTAATTTTGTGGGGCAACAATCAACGCCTCAAACAAGCACTAATGACTGAAATTACCCCATATGCGACGGTGCTTCAGGCCGCACACGTATATGGCGCTTTGATACCTGAAATTGCCGCAAAGCTAAAAAATCCGAGCCATCTCGAGGTTATCGAGGTTTCTCCGTTGCAGGCCAATATTTGCCGGGAGAAACTACAGGCATTTCCACAGGCCGAGGTTCGACTTGGAGACGCTGCCACAATGCGCACGCGGCCTGCGGATGCAGTTTGCTGTTTCTTTTTACTGCATGAAATTCCGGGCAGTTACAAGCGCATGGTGGTCAATAATCTACTGGATCATGTCGCTCCGGGAGGTAAGGCGATATTCGTGGATTATCACAAGCCAGTCGGTTTTCATCCCTTGAAGGGACTGATGAACCTGATCTGGCGGAAATTCGAGCCATTCGCAGTCGAATTGGTGGAGACGGAGATTAAGGCCCTGGCCGAAGACGATGCATCCTTCACCTGGTCGAAGGAAACCTACTTTGGAGATCTTTATCAAAAAGTGGTAGCAACCCGCTGCCAGGCATAGCGATCGACAGATCAGCTCAGAGACGGAGCGAGGCGCGTTGGTTATTGATGAAGCGAGATTGGGTGTCAGCGAGCAACTGTTTCTAGTATTAGAAACAGTTGTTCCCTGACCCGCGTTTTTCTCGGCAAACTACAGGACGTTACCAATATGCGTTTGTGGCCCAGGTGTTGATCCACATCAAAACGCTATCTAATTGAAATGAGACGATTCGCTATATACCGAGGTGTTTTCAAAGAAATCGCGTCAGACAGAGATGCTCCCCAATGCCGAAGCCAGATTTTCTCGGCATAGACTTTATCATTACGGCCAGCGGAACACCTGACAGGTAAGGTCAGCCGGGCACGGCATTGCAACAGCGCTACTGTGACCGATATTTGACATGAATCAGACCGAAGGTAATGGACAATGCCCGAATATACCCGAAATCAGAAGCCGAAACAGCAGCCCCGAAATGCCAACAGTCCAGCCAATCGCCCGGCGAAGCCTGTGCCAGGCCAGGCATTACGAGCAACTCCTCATTTGCGGCATGCCATTGGCAATCAATCTGTAGCGCAATTCCTGAAGCCGAATCCTGAAGCACCGAATGCAAGTTCGAATACGGCCGAATCAGCTCTCTTTGCGCTTGATTTGAACCGAATTTCCATATTCAGCCCAACGGCAGTACGACTTCAGCCAAAACTGAGGATCAATACCGCAGGAGACAGGTACGAACAGGAAGCGGACCGTGTCGCAGAAGAAGTGATGCGAATGCCTGATCCATTTGTGTATCCACCGGCTATGAAGAAACCACCGCTCCAGACCAGACCCCTCGCCAGCACGATTATGCCCCTGGTTCAACGTCAATCCGAACCCGAAGAAGAAGAAGAACTTGAACCCATACCTACTGGTGATGCAGATGTATCGGGAGAGTTGCATGAATCCATACCTACTGCTGATGCAGATGCGCTGGGAGAGTTGCATGAATCAGTCCCTCCCACGATATCCATACCCACCCTGGATAAAGATGAACAAGGTGCAAATGACGAAGGGACATATGCGGAGCAAGAAACTGGACAGGAAGAAGAGGAAGAATTGCTGCAACCAAAAACCAGCGGCGGCGCGAAGCCAACCATCGAGCCCGGGATCGCTCAGAACATCAACTCCCTCAAAGGTTCGGGCCAGCCGCTACCCGCATCGGAACGCGCGTTTTTTGAGCCCCGTTTTGGTATCGATTTTAGTAAAGTGCGGGTGCATTCCAACAGTCGAGCCGCGACCAGCGCGAACTCCATTAATGCGCGTGCATTCACCCTGGGGCGAGACCTGGTATTCGCTGCCGGGCAGTATGCTCCGGGTACTAGCTCAAGCCGAAGATTGATGGCCCATGAATTGACTCATGTTATTCAACAACAGGGCGTGGCAGCAGGCAATCGTAGCCTTGATCCGTCGCGGCAGAGCAAGACTGATCAAATGGCGTCGAGGGTCATAGAGGAGAGATCGATTAACACCGGGCTGGGGCAGGCACCGCTTGCACTCCAGCGCCAGAGAGCCACCCCAGGGCGCGCTAGTCGTTCTGTCTCCAGAGCCGTGGCGCAACAAACCATCGAGGCATATCTGCAACGGGCAAGTGCGGCTCAGAGTAAAGGCCTGCTCCGGCGCACTCTTAAAGTCACAGCGACGATAAGGACCGACCTGTCATCGCTGTTTATCGGCGACCTCAGGCGAATGAGCCGGCTGGATAGTCTATTACTCACCCAGACCCATCTGCACGGGGATCCCGCGCTACTCGCACGCCACGTAGCAAAATTACTACCCCCTCGCATGGACCGTAAGAAGCTTGCCTACCTGACGCGGACGTCGGGGACCCAAAAACAAACCCGCCTGCAGAGCCTGAAGAAAGTCCTAAAACCCAAGCCCCGCCAGGCCAGCCCACTGCAGCGCGCTCAGCCGGTGAAGGAGGCCAGTTCCCTGGAACGGTATGAAAGTGGGAACAAGCAATTGAGGAAGTTCCAGAAATTGCGCAAAATTACCACCTACGGGCCCGTTGCCGTGGATCCGGTCGCCAGGATCAGGCAGATACGCAAGCTCATCACCAAACCCTTCAGGCCGATCAAGCCCGCCAGGAAATTTTCGGCAGTAGAGAAAACACTGGGACAGTTTGGATCGAATGCGCTGGTTCCGGGTGAGGTTCTGATAGTGATCCAACAGGCCAGGGAAACATGGGAAATGGCCGGCCCCGATGATGAGCCACGCCGTCTTCGTGAGTTAAAAGCGGCCCGCGCCCGGACGTTGGACTATGCCTCTCCTCGGCGGGTGGCCCGATACCTGGCCCGGTCGATGGTGGCAGGGAAAAGGAGCATACCGCTGATGTTAGACAACATCTACAATAGCGTGCGCCAGCGCAAGGCGATTTACAGTGAGCTCGAACGCATTATTCGCACCGTGCACAAACGACTGGGGAGAAGCGCGGCAGGGGTAGAGGCAGTTGATGTGTACTTTGGTAATAAACTCGTGCGTCGAATCCGCCTTGTGCCATAGGTTGTAATGCCTGCGCTTCATTTTGGGACCCCCAGGGTCAGAGTTACAGGGAAACCCGCACACAGGGCAGCTCGAATTACGAGGGTACGGTCAATATGCTAACACCGTCTTGTCTCATCGGATGGTTGGAGAGTGAAAATTGGAGTTACCACGAATAGATCGGTACTTTGTTATCTTCCAAAATAAACCTGGTCTAACTTACCTGTAAATTACCTGCATCGCCGAACAGGTATACTGTCCCCCGAATTTGTTATCTTCTTGCAGACTCCCCTTAAGCAGGAGGGCTGTAGGCCAGATACTGGCGTTGTATAGAAATCTGGTCTGCCAGATACTTCGCATCGTGCCACACACCCCAGATGAAGGAGGAGCCGCGTCGCGATTGCCACGGCAATCCCAGGAAATAGATCCCGGGCTCGGCTGAAACACCACGCTGATGCTTCGGCTTGCCGTCTTCATCGAAGGCATCAACTTTCAACCAGCTGTAATCAAGCGTAAAGCCGGTGGCCCAGACGATCGAGGTGATTCCCGCCTCGGTCAGGTTCAACTCCAGAATGGGATCCGTCACGCACTGCGGATCCGGCGCGACTGCGCGGGCTTCAGCCTCCTCTGGAAAGTCGAGACCATTGCGGGCAACATAAGCGTCGGCTTCGTCCAGCACCGACAGGGTGTTCGCATTTCCTTGCGCAATATTGTCCGCCAGATCCGTCGCGAAATGCATCACGCCATCTTTGAACGATTCCGTCCGACCCACGAGCGTCATGCCCTGCTCGGCAAGACGCCGGAAATCGACCGTATGACCGCCATGGGCACCGCTCACCGCGATGGTGATATGTTCCGTGCCTGGTTCGAGTGCCGCGGCATCCCACTTGCCGAGAACGCCCAGCCACCAGACAAAGTCACGCCCGCGATAGCTTCGCGGAGGTAGATCGTGCGGGCCAACCGAGAGATAAACCCGTTTCCCTGCGCGCAACAGTTCATCCGCGATCTGCGCGCCCGACGACCCGGCGCCCACCACCAGCACCGCACCCTCAGGCAATTGCTCGGGATTGCGGTAGGCGTTGGAATGGATCTGCGTGATGCCTGCATCTTCGGGCACCACGGCCGGGATGACGGGGCGCTGGAAAGGTCCGGTGGCAGCAACCACGCTGTTGGCTTCGATCACGCCATCCGAGGTTTCGACACGGAAGCCGGGGCGGCCGCTATTCCTGCGCACTTCCCTGACCTCCACACCGCAGCGGATGGGGGCATCGATCATTCTTGCGTAAGCGACAAAATAGTCCGCCACCCGCTCCTTGGGAGCGAAGGCATCGGGATCGAAATCGGGAAACTCCATGCCAGGAAATCGATCATGCCAGGCCGGGCCATTGGCAACCAGAGAATCCCATCTTTCCGAGCGCCAGCGTTCGGCGATGCGATGCCGCTCCAGAACCAGGTGCGGCACGCCGCAGTTGCTCAGGTGCTCGCTCATGGCCAAACCGGCCTGGCCGCCGCCGACAACGAGTGTCTCTACTTCTTCAGTCGACATAAACGACGCTCCAGTCCCAAATGAAATCTTCGTATAGCTCACCCCTGCGAATCATGTAGTAACCCTCGTATTCCATGCGCTGTATAAAACCGCCGTTTTTGTATATTGCCCAAACCGTGACTTTTAATAAAATAATCTTTTTAGTATTTTTGAGTCAAAATTATTGAATCAAAAATACTACAGGTTTACCTGCCCGAGGCAAACCTGCGATTGCGAATGGTACGTCGTCAAACCCAAGGGATGAATCGGCTCGATCAGAAGTAACGCAGGGCTTGAGCGGCTGCGCTGGTAGTTCGATGATTTCCGGTTTACCTTACAAGGTTTCATCTGAACTATCTAATCCTCTGGAAACGGATCGGGTTGCGCTGGATTGGTGGATAGCCAAACGGATTTGGTCTGCATAAAACAACGCATGCCTTCAAAGCCGTTTTCGCGCCCATAGCCTGATTGCTTGAATCCACCTACGGGTGATTGTGTCGCGGCGTTGAAATAATTATTGATATAGACTGTCCCGGCTTCGATCCGGTCGGCCATGCGCATGGCCCGGGTGACATCGCGCGGGAAGTAGACGCGCCGTCCGTTTAGCGCCGCTCGCGGCACCGATTCGAATCCCCAGTCGAGACTGGGGTTGCCGAAGACAAAGCCACTGCCGGCGGGCATGCGAATGAATTGATTACGCCCGTTTCCACCGGCCTCGACCAGGCAGACCTTCAGCGACGGATCTTCGGCCAGCCGCGCCGCCAGTGCACATCCAGCTGAACCGGCACCGGCAATGACATAATCGTATTCGGTAACCACGTCACCTTTCTCCAGACCTTGGAGGGATACTGGGGAGAGACATTGGGGTCAGGCCTTACAATTCACATGGGAAAACCCTGCGGCCTGTCCCTTAACCTTAGAAATACTCGGTCACAAGAATGCCGATACCAAGCGCCATCAGACCAACGCTCCACAGCTTGAGCCACATCACGCGACCCTTGATCCCCATCCACAACAATACCAGGCCAATCGGAATGGACATCCAGTACGACATGTTCAACATCATGTGGGTGCCTTCGGTATAGGGATTGTCCGGGTCGACCTCCTGACCTTCTCGCCAACGCATATCCTTCAGTCTCGTCCAGTGTCAAATTTTCGGGAAATTATAGTGACCGTTAGCCTGTTTCCATCTTCCTGACTAGATAAGCAAACTGCCGCCATAACTCTATCGAATCACGCGCATATCAGGCAAGCCCGACCGGGGCCAGTTTTCATAGCGGGCGCCTTTATCCCTGCATCTACTTCCTGGCCGTTACCACCAGATCTACCCGACGATTGATGGCTCGACCGTCCCGGGTTTCGTTGGAGGCAATGGGCCTGGACTCGCCGTAACCGACATAACCTATCTTGTAGCCACCCGCGAGCGCCGCCAGGTAGTTTGCGACCGCGATTGCCCGCTTGGTGGAAAGGTCTTTATTCAGGTCAGCGGCGCCAACCGAGTCGGTATGGCCCTCCACCGCAACCAGTTCGGCGCCGATTGTTCTTATAATGTCGTTCATCTTCGACAGCATTGGTTTTGACTCCGCTGGAATGGTAGCAGAGCCGGAGGCGAAGTTTATTTTCTTGAGCCTGAAAATCAGTTTGCTGCCCTGCTGATAAACCGATGCTTCTTCATCGGAAAATTCCTCTACGGCCTGATCCATTGCGCGCTGGAACCTGACCTGCGTGGAAGTTTTCTCCAGTTCCTCGTTGCGCAATATCAGGGCACTCTCTGTTTCCAGCAGGTTCGAACGGGTAGACTTCAATTCTTCATCCTGTTGTTGTAGCGCGCTCTCCTTCTGCTTCAACGAACCTTCCGTCTCCATTAAAGTTGACTGGGTCGTCTTCAGGTTTTGTTGCAGACTGCCAACATTTTTGGAAAGTGTCTCCAACTTCCTGTTCTGTTCGACAATTTTTGACGCAATCTCTTCCGGCGTCCCCGGGGCGTCCAAAATTACATCCATCACATCAGTCAGGAAAACCGAACTTTCCACCGCCAGGTCCACGATGACCTGATAGATCTTGGGATCTCGAGGGCTTTGCGCAATCAGGTTCTCAGCTTCGCTAACGTCCAGCAAAGCCGTTCTCAGCGATTTTGGCGCGAGCCTTTTAGCGTCATCTGCGGAAGCTTTTTGAATCGCTTTTTTGACCGCCTCGAGTTCCCTGAACTGAATCGCTTTGACTTCAAGGGAGAAGTATTTCTTTTGAAATTCCGAGAATTCTACCGGTTCGAGAGGACCTGCAAAATTGTCCGTTTCATCGCGTAAATCGTCATCGACATCGACCAGGGCGTCTACCAGGGCAGGACTGTTTTTCAATCCAGCGTCAATCGCAGATTTCCTCGCTTCCAGTATACGGACTGCGTTAGCCGTTCTATTCCGGGTATTTTTGAGCGCTTCCTGCAATTGTGCTTTTCCCTTAGCCGCGTTTTCCAGGACGTAATCGGCTTGATAGTTGCCCGATAAACCTCGTTGCGCTTTTTGCAGGTATTCCGATCCTTTGCTGTATTCTTTGAAGGAAAGCAGCTCGGCCTGGTCTATGTCGGCCGCTTTCATCAACCCCGCGACCTCGGCAACTGCCGCTTCCAGATCAGCGGTCGATGCGAGCTCAACCTTTTCAGTGCTGGCGCAGCCAAAAAGCATAAGCGCAAGTCCATAGCAAAGAACCCAGTTAAATTTTTTCATACCTGTATTGTTCCGTATTGTCATATATCTGGATATTTAAAGTCTGTTTCCGCGTGTCAAGCATCGCCTTTTCACAAATGAAAAAGCAGGCGAGCTGTTAAAGCCGCTGAAATTTATCACAAGCCCATTTCTATTAGTAGGTGTGCTTCGTAGTTGAGAAATATTAACCTAATTTCGGTCATGTTATTAGCCTGTCATGCAAATTTTCGCATACTGTTGGCGCTACCCCCGGGCCTGGACCATGGGTCTCGCCGGCATTCGGCTGGAATACGTATACTATCTCGGTTCGCCTGTCGCGGCTTTGATCTGGATGGCTGTGATGGAGTTCGAGGCGCAAGTTCGCTGAGCTTGCCATAATATCTGCTGCAATCTGAGGGCAACGGAGAATTCGATGAAGAAAGAGGCCTTACTCTGTCGATTCAAGATCATAGCCATAAATTTAGTAATGTTATCAATTTTGCAGAATGGTTTGGCCCATGCGCAGGAACCTCAAATCATTCTTTGTCCACATAACGAAATTAACGCGGGCATCATGACGCCTTTACCGCAAGACTGGTGGTATACACCACGACTCGCTCGGCTATCCAGTGCACAAATTCGCCAGGTCGGTGGCGAGCCGGTATTGACCTGCCTGTATCAGGTTTACGGCAAAGAGATCGCGATTATGCGGCGCCTGCCCGAATCCGGCATGTCGTGTCAGGTTCGGGCATCGCATTTCAGCTTTATCTGCGAACCTGAAAAAGCCTTGTCCAATCCGGGTGAATTGCAGGGGAAAATCTGCATGGCCTCGATTCAGGACAAAATTGCCTGGGACTACGAGGGCCGCAAACACTGGCAGCCGAGCAATCTCGAGAAGATTTGTAATAACGCGATTTACTCGCTGCAGCCTGGCATCTGCTTTAACCGGATTATGCACGGTAATGTCAGCCATGGTGGCGGCACCCGCTGGCGATGGCCGCAGGCGCTGCGGCTTTGCGCCAGCACACAGAATGCAAATTCGACCATCGCCTGTTTCACACAAGCAGTTGAACAAGATAAGCCATGGGCCGATGCAATCGAATTGTGCCGAGTTGGGCAATAGCTCATGCGGATGGCGCCAGGTCTTTGAATTTGCATAAAAATCAAAGACCTGGCCCCACTAACACGGATGCTGCCAGACGCAAGGGTCTGCCTGGTTTATCGACACCAAACTAGCGTAGAAAGATAGGCGCAGATTAGCGCATAAACCAGGCCGCGCAACGCGCCAATGGCCGATATTCCCCCATCGGCCGTGGCCGTCTCGGTAAACAATAGCGATGTTCCCAGGCAGCCAAAACACCAGGGTAACCTTGCTCTGCGTGATCCTGACACACCTCGAGTGCAAGCAAACGCTTGCTGTACAGCGCAAGTTTCCGTCAGCCTGGCTTCTTAGCTCTGCGCCATTTTCATACCCGCTAATCGGACAGATACGAGCTTCGCAGACTTGCGCGACGGCGAATACTATTTTCGTTGCCGAGCGCACAATCCGAGCGCAACCGTCTAGATAGCGCGGATCTTGCTCGGGATCTTTACTGTCCGCTGCGTAACAGCCTTACCGGATTGATACGCAGACGGCGCAGCAGATACCTTGCCCCCAGCGCAAGCGACAGGCTGCTGACGACGAAGGCGACCAGTGCCCCGAGCCAGATAAGATCCTCGGCCGGCAACTTGAGCCGGTAGCGCATCAGTGGCAGCGCGATCGCGGCGCCGAGCAGAATTGCGAACAGCGAGGTAACGGCCGCCAGCAGCAGGTATTCGAGCCGCAAACCGCGGCGAATCAGCCCGAAGCGGGCCCCGAGTGCGTGCAACACCGTGGCGTCGTAGATCTGGCGCGTACGCCCGGCCGCCATGACGCTGATCAACACCAGCAAACTGGCGGCGAGACTGACGCCCGCCACCACCGCGAGACCGCTGGCGGCCTTGCCGAGAATTCCGCGCGCGGTTTCGAGCAGCATGGCGGTGCGCACCGTGATGACACTGGGCGCGATGACGGCAACGTTCTTCTGCGCCGCGACCGCCGCTGCATCCTCCAGGTAGGCCGCGCCAACCTGTCGATAAATCATCCCGTCGAGCGCACCGTCAGACAAAATACCCTCGAACCAGAATCGAGTCTGCAAACCCTTCTGGCTGTAGATCGCGCCAATCTCGGCATCGAAGCTGCGACCGCCAGCCGTGAAAGTAATCACGTCGCCAAGCCCGACGCCCAGCCGCCCCACCTCGCGATCTTCCATCGCCATGCGTGGTATACCGGCAACCGGTTCGTCCCACCAGGCGCCCGCAACCAGCCTGACATCGTCGATGTTATTCGCGCGATAACTCAACTTGTAGTCACCGCGCGTAAGGTCACGCATGCGGGCCTGCGGGGTATCCTGCCGGTCGATCAGCGGTTGCCCATTGACCTCGACAATACGCGCACGCACCAGCGGCACGAGATCGACCCTGGATCCCGGCATCGCTCGTTGCACCGCTTCGACGACGACCTCGGCCTGGCTATCGAGCACATCGTAAAGCACCAGTGCCGGCGCCTCTTCGGGAATGGTCGTATTGAGCGCGCGCAGCAGACCGGCCACCACCAGCGTGCAGGCAACCAGCAGGGTCAGCGCCGACCCCAGCGATAGCAACGAAGTCCGCAGGGAGCTGCCGGGCCCATGCAGGTTGGCCAGCGCAAAGCGGAGCGCGAACGACCGCATGAGCGAATCGCGCCTCTCTGTCGCCCGCGCGCCAAGGCGAATTGCGCGCACGATGAATTCGAGCAGCAACAAGAGTGCAGCCACCAGCACGACGAAACCGAGACCGAACAAAGGATCGGGCAGCGCTACTAAAATCAGCAAAACCAGGCAGGTCGTGCAGGCGAGACTGGCAAGCCACCAGATGACCGGCGTCTGCCCAACGCCGGGTTGGTCGCCGCGAAACAGCGCCGCTGGCCGAGCGCACAGCGCACGCCCGACCGCGGGAAAGGTGAAAGCGAAGGCGGTCAAGATGCCGAACCCCAGCGCGACGAGTGCGGGCAAGGCCAGACTGGCCGTGGTGACGCCAACCGGGACTTGCTTCTCGATCACGCTGGCTCCGATCAGGGCGAGCACCGAACCGACTAGCGCACCCGCGAGACTGGCGCCACCGCTCAGTATCCCCACCTGTAACAGGTAGACGACAGCCAGTGGACGCCGACGCAACCCGATCGCGCGCAGGGTCGCGATCGTTCGCAGTCGGCCCTGCAAATAGGTTTCGATGCTGTTGAATACCCCGAGACCACCGATAAAGAGCGTGCTGAGGCCGATAATCAGCAGACCCGATGCAATCTGATTCAGCCGTTCCGCGATTCGTTGGCTGCGGTCGTAAAACGTCCTGACCTCCCAGGGTTCGTCTGGAAAGGCGGCGTAAAAACGCGTGCGCCAGGTCTCTGCAGGCAGTTCACTGCGCACGTGATACTCGTAATCGATGAGACTGCCCGGCTGTATGAGCCCGGTCTGCTGCAGCGCTGCTTCGCTCAGCAGCAGCGGCGCGCCACGCCAGTCGGCGCTCAGTCGGCGATCGGGTTGATTGATGACGATGGCGCGAACCTGCAGCACGAGCGCGCCGACAGACACCTCGTCGCCGATGCCAATCTCGAGCCGGTCCGCCAGAGCCGCATCGATAGCCGCACCGTAAAGGCCGCCATTCAGCACAATCGCCTGATCCAGTGGAATCGCCGGCGCGAGTTCGAGTTTGCCGTAAAGCGGATAGGCCGCGTCGACACTCTGTAGCTCGACCCGAAGAAATTCCCCGGTGGCAGTACCAAGCATGGTATCGAGTTCGATCACGAGCGACAGGTCACCGTTTTGCTCGATCCAGGCCAGCGCGGAGGCCGGCAAGGGTGTATTGCTATCGACCTCGAGATCACCGCCGAGCAGCATACGGGTATCCGCCAGCAAGCCCGCGCTAACCACGCGATATAGCCCGCCGGCAGCCGCAACCAGGATCACGCCCAGCATCAGGCAGGCACAGAATATCCATAGCGAGCGACCATTGACCCGCAGCTCGCGCCAGGCCAGCTCAAGCAGAAACGGCACTTTCACCTTCCTCTACCAGCCTGCCCTGATGCAGTCGAACCACGCGCTGACAGCGCCTGGCGATCGCCTCGTCATGTGTAACCAGGACCAGCGTCGAACCACTATCGGCGTTGAGGCCGAATAATAAATCGATAATATTCTCGCCGGTGCGCGCGTCGAGGTTACCCGTCGGTTCGTCCGCCAGCAGCAGTTTCGGTGAATGCACCAGCGCACGGGCGATCGCGACCCGCTGTTGTTCCCCGCCGGATAACTGCGACGGATAGTGACCCTCGCGCCCGGTCAGCCCGACTCGCTCGAGCATCGCCTGCGCTTTACTTCTCGCACCTGGTTTACCGGCGATTTCGAGCGGCAACGCGACATTGCCCAAAGCGGTCAGACTCGGCACCAGGTGAAAAGACTGGAATACGATGCCGACCTCGTCACGCCTGATATCCGCCAACGCGTCGTCGTCGAGTTCGCCGAGCGAACGGCCTAGCAACTGGATCGAACCCTGAGCTGGCTGCTCCAGCCCGGCGAGCAGCACCAGCAGCGTTGTCTTACCGGACCCGGAAGGGCCGACAATCGCCACCGTTTCGCCGGCTTCGATAACGAGATCGACGCCCGACAGCACCTCGAGCCGGCCGTGCTCGAGGCCATAGGACATACTGACGTTGTTCAACTGGATCATTTTTTTCATCATATCAGCCTGAAAATATCGCGCGTCAGCGATTCCGATAACGCAGGGTGGGGTTCAGGGGGTGGGCTTGCCGGCGATTCGGATAAACAATCTCCGGTAAAAGGCGACGTCCGCCGGCTGCAATCCCTGGTGGCTCGTTAAAAACTCGCCGACATCCACCCCGCTCCCCATACCGGTAATTTCCTTTCCCCTGACCCAGATCGACTGTTCGACAAACTCGCCGGCATCGCCGTGGCAGTCACCACACTCGGCTTTAAACCGCAGCGGGGAATTGGCCCGGGCCAGCAGCATGCCGTGAATGCTTTCGATTTCGTGGTCGGGAATATAGTGATTACGCATGAACAGGCTCAAGTTGTCGACGTGGTGCCGGCCCTGCAACTGCTCGTCTATATTCCACAGATACTTGCCCGCAAATTCAGCGGGATCTCCATGGCATTCCTCACAGCGACTGTCCCAGATCGCCAACGCATCACGCGCCAACGCTTCGACCGGGGTCAGCGCCAGCAGTAAAACAGCAATAGTCACTGGAGATATGCGCATCGAGGGTCTGTTTTCAAGCCTGCAACTTTTGCCCGAAGCTTAGCATCCGGCGCTCACTGCCGACAAAAAAATATTGTCGAACCCCATCTTCGCACTCCAGGAGAAATGGAACAGCAGGGTGAAACAGGCTGTCTGGGTCGGCCGAAATAAGCCTCGTTCAGGACAATCGGGAACCCGGCTCGCGCCTGAAGTTCAGGATAAGGCAGGCGCGTTCAGGCAAGCCCTTTTGTATTCCTGTGCTAGGAGGAAGCAGACAGGTAATTCATCCAGGCCGACATACGTAACAGCGTCTTGCGTACCACCGCCAGTTGGTGCAACTGGTCGCCATATATGGCGGTACGTGCGTGGGAACCATCTGGTATTTGCGCTTCGTACTCTGCGTAAAGGGGGTCGGTTATGTTGATCAGTACTGGAATTTGCGACGGGTTTGCCGCGGCGGGCGGCGCGAGGCTATCACTCTGCGTCCGCGCAAGATCGTCACCCTGCTTTGGCAGCACCATTTGCACCTGGCCCGAGAAAACCCTGCCCGGGATACTGGCGAAAGTCACTTCGGCCGCGCTACCGTCGTTGAGGCGCAGCAGGCTGTTCTGCTGGAACCAGGCGACCAGGTTATGCCCCTCGCCCGCCAGCGGCTCTTGCACTACGCGCTCGGCAACACCGGGCGTCATCTGCGTGCTGGTCAGATACTGCCGGCTCGTCGCCGAGTAAGGGTGGTAGTAATTCAATAACTGGACGAGTGCGAAGATCATGACGACCCCGCCAATCGAGGCGGTGGGCACGGTCCAGCGGTTGAGGGGAATTCTCAATATTGTGAAAAGCGCGATACAAACCGCCGCGTAGCCCGAGATTAAATACATTTCCATAGGTTTGCCTCGCCTGCGGCGCTCAAGCCGCCTCGGATGCCGACATGATTGCCTTTTCGATGCGCTCGATTCTGTCATCGAGCACTTCGAACCGGTGCCGCAGCAATATAACCGAATCGGTAATATCCCCCTCCAGCTGCCCGGCATCGCTTGCCTCTGGCGCCGCCTTGTCATTAATCGCGGTATCTTCGTTTATCTGGCTGAATCTCGGACTCGGGTCTTCGCGGTAAGCCGCGGACCAGATCCAGAGAAGTGGCCAGATCGCGTGCAGCGTGAACAGGCTAACCCACCCGGCAAAATAGATGGCATCCTGCTGCGGATTATTACGCGCTACGGCAATTTTATAGGGAATATCGAGGATCGCGATGGCGCCAAACAACAGGCTGATCGCGGTAAAAAGCAGAATTCCGAGAGCAAGGAAGTCGAGCATAACGTTCTCTAAATTGAGCATCGTCGTTGGAGTGTAGTTCAAAAATCCGGGGGCAATTTTGTGACCTAGTTCTCACATTGACGGCGACTAGCCCGGGTTGATATAACATCTCCCGGCAATACCGGGGGCAGTCTGCCTGTTTATTGACTGCCGACTTTCAGCCTGGAACGGGTATACTATCCGCCGGATTTTGGAATGAACTGTAGTGGAAAATAAAGACCAGATTGACTGGTTTCAGGATATCGAAAGCATCGTTTCGGCGCCCTTGAACTTCAAGGCGAAGCTGGCGATCGGCGAGGACGCCTATACCTCTTTGAAGGTAAAGAACGCGATGGCGCAGGTCTGGGATGTTGCCGGAGTGGCGACCAGCGCCGCGGTGGTCGCGAAGTCGTCGGTGGTGGCCTCGGCCTTTTTCGCACCCACCGGTTTTTGGGCGGCCCTGGGTATTGGCACGGCGGTTACGCCCATCGGCTGGGTGATCGCGGCCGGAGTGGTAACCGGTGGCGCCTGGTTCGGCATTACGCGGCATCTGAAAAGCGCGTCCGCGAGCCGCGTCACCGTGGTTCCCAATTTCATCAACACACCGCTGGACGTTCTGGCACTGGGCCTGTTCGATCTGATGGCGCCGCTGGCGATGAAGGTGGCCGAGGTCGACGGCTGCATCGATGATTCAAAACACCAGCTCATCCGCGATTATTTCGTCAAGGAATGGGGTTATGACCCGAAGTTCGTGATTGCGGGAACGAACTACATCGAATCGACCCTGGGCGAACTTTCCATCAAGCAACTGGCGCAGACCATGGCTGAATTTGCGAGCAAAAACCGCGACTGTAACTTCAAACTGATGTCACGCGAAATACTCGGCTTCCTACGTAACATCGTCGAAGTCGACGGCCAGCTAGAGCAGCAAGATGAAACAGCCATCGAGAAAATTGAAACCATTTTCAAGTCGGCCAACAAATCTTCAGTCAGGAAAAAACTGCGCGCGGGCTGGGGTTCCGCCCGGAAAACTACCGGCAGGCTTTTATCGCGCCGAAGATCCGCTGCAGACGATGGCAAATCCTGAGCGGGACAGGGCTAACCGGCACTTAAAAATCGATACTGCAACTCGGCGAGCGACCATTGGCGTCATGCCGACATGCATCGTCAGCGTAATTCCCGCGTAAGCGGCCCCCAGCGCACGCTGGGTTGACACATCGGAATTTTAAAGTTCGCCGGCACTACAAGATCCCCGCTTACGCGGCGGTTCGAATTATCGGGATGACTCGGGATCAGGCTACCTTGAGGGCTTCCATCTGGCTCGCGAGGTACTCGTCGTAGCTGCCCTGGAAGTTGATCATCCTGCGATCCTTGATTTCGATCACGCGGGTGGCCAGCGACGAGACAAATTCACGATCGTGGCTGACAAAGATGACCGTGCCATCGTATTTGGCGAGCGCCTGGTTGAGAGCCTCTATCGATTCCATGTCGAGGTGATTGGTGGGTTCGTCCAGGATCAGGACGTTCGCTTCCGACATCATCAATTTGCCGAACAGGAGGCGGTTTTTCTCGCCGCCAGAACAGACCTTGACCTTCTTTTTATAATCGTCGGCAGTGAATAGCAGGCGCCCGAGCATGCCCCGAACCATCAGGTCGTCGTGTTTGGACTTGCGCCACTGCGACATCCAGTCAAATAGAGTCAGATCACAATCGAAGTCGCTGCTGCTGTCCTGGGGGCAGTAGGCGCGAGTCGCGTTCTCCGACCATTTTATTTCACCCTGGTTAGCGCCGAGTTCACCCAGCAGACAGCGCAAAAACGTCGTTTTACCGGTGCCGTTCTCGCCGATCACGGCCAGCCTGGCGCCGGCCTCGAGAATCAGGTTGCCGTCGCAGAACAGGGTTTCATCGTCGAAGCCGTGCGACAGGTTTTCCAGCACCAGTGCCTGGCGATGCAATTTCTTTTCCTGCTGGTAGCTGAGGTAAGGCGTTCTGCGGCTGGACGGCTTGACCTCGTCGAGCTTGATTTTCTCCATCTTCTTGGCGCGTGAGCTGGCCTGCTTGGCCTTGGAAGCGTTGGCTGAAAAGCGATCGACAAACTGCTGTAACTCGGCGAGTTCGACGCTCTTCTTGGCGTTCGCGCTTTGCAGCTGTTCACGAATCAGCGATGAAGCCGCCATAAAGGCTTCGTAGTTGCCGGGATATATGCGCAACTCGCCATAGTCGATATCGGCCATGTGCGTGCAGACCGAATTCAAAAAGTGGCGATCGTGCGAAATGATGATCATCGTCGACTTGCGCTGATTCAGCACGGTCGCAAGCCAGTTGATGGTGTGGATGTCGAGATTATTGGTCGGCTCGTCCAGCAGCAGGATATCCGGATTGGCGAATAGCGCCT
Organism: uncultured Gammaproteobacteria bacterium; assembly: GCA_963768295.1. Classification (GTDB taxonomy): domain Bacteria; phylum Pseudomonadota; class Gammaproteobacteria. The sequence goes on from CAVYHN010000034.1 coordinate 23,328, forward strand.
GCGCCAGCAGCACGCGCAGTTTCCAGCCGGGCGCGACCTGTTGCATCGAGCCAACGTGGAATTCCTCGTCGATACCCGCCTGCAGCAGAATTTCACCGGCGCGGCTTTCGGCGCTGTAGCCGTCCATTTCGGCAAACTCGGCTTCGAGGTCGGCGACTTTCATGCCGTCTTCTTCCGACATTTCGGCCAGGGAGTAAATCCGTTCGCGCTCCTGTTTTACCTTCCACAGCTCGACGTCGCCCATGATCACGGTGTCGATAACGCTGTATTCCTCGAAGGCGAACTGGTCCTGGCTCAGGATGCCGAGCTTGCAGCCCGGGGTAATCGAGACGTTGCCGGAGCTCGGCGCCAGCTCACCGCTCAGAATTTTCATCAGGGTCGATTTGCCGCAGCCATTGGCGCCAATCAGACCGTAACGGTTGCCATCCCCGAACTTGGCGGAAATGTTTTCGAACAGGGGCTTCGCGCCAAATTGCATGGTGATGTTTGCGGTCGAAATCAATGGTCTATCCTGGATATGAAGCTGGTTAATGCGATAGCGCCGAAAAGCGCCAAACGGGGCGCACTGTAATCAGTTGAGGCCCGAATGTCGAGCCTCGCGGGGCATTATTCGAATAAAAAGTGATTAATTGGAAAACCGCTGCCAATCCAGCGACTTAGCAGCTGATTCAGCGGTTCACGCAAGCGTGCTGTCGTTCGCCGGCTGGGTTAAATCCGCGCCACCGAACGCGCCGACCAGGGCTTCGAAAAAGCCCGACAGTTCCAGCGCCATGATGGAAAAATCCACGTCGAACCGCGTCGCCACATCATCGGCCTCGGTCTCGTCAGCCTGCTCCTGCACCAGGTCGGAAAAGCGCAGGCGCTTGATAACCAGTTTTTCGTCCAGCAGGAATTCAATCCGCTGCTGCCAGTTCAGCGCCAGCTTGCTGACATGCATGCCGGTTTTCAGGTGGCTGACAATTTCAGCCGTCGCCAGGTTCTGGTTTTTACAGCGAATCAGGCAACTGATATCGGCATTGTCACGCAGTTCGCATTCTTCGCCCAGCTCAAACCCCGACGCGGGCTGCGCGCTGTTAACCCATTGAGTCATGACTTCGATCGGCTGGTTCTTCGAGGCGAGCGGAATCACCGACAGCGCTCCAAGCGCCGTGCGCAAATCGTCAATCAATTCTTCGGCGCGCTTGGCGGAAGCCGCATTGACCACCAGCAGATTGTCACGCGGCGAGATATAGGCGTACTGCAGCGAGGAACGGGCAAAGGCTTTGGGCAACAGGCTAAAAATGACTTCGTCTTTCAATGAACGCCGCTGTTTGGCCGGCAGCTTACGCGCCTCGCGCTCTTCGATTTGCAATACCTTCTCTTCCAGCGCCTCGTTGACTACCGCGGCGGGCAGCAACTTGTCCTGGCGTTTGCAGCAGACCATCAGGTAACCACTGGTCGCATGCACGAATTCGCTGCCGTGGCGTCCCAGCGGTGGCACCCAGCCTGAACGCGTCGTATCCTGGCTACCGCAGGGCACGAAGCTGTGCTCTTCGAGCTGCCGGCCCAGGGTTTCAGCGTCCAGTTCGAAAGGTTTGGTGAAGCGATAAAGCTGTAAGTTTTTGAACCACATGGATGAGTTTTTTCCTTAAACAGAATGAGGGAGAATTTTCGAGCTGCGCAGTCTACCAGCATCGCACCTAAAAACCATCGACTACATGTGTCGAACCGCCTCGATCACGTTATATCATCACGCATCCAGGCATCCCCGGATCGAGGCGCAGTTCGATCGATTGCCGGCGGTTGATATCCGGGATACCGCAGCACTCTGCCTGCGCGCGAAACTCGATGGCGGTTTTCGTGTCCGACAGCTCCGTCTCTCGACGACGGCCGGAATGCGGCTGAGGCTAGCAGCAAATAGCGAGCGTTGGCCTGGCAACTAAATAAGGTGCGTGGAGATCGCAGTGGTAGCTGCCCTCAACTCGACCGGTTATGGCTGGCAGCCGGCTCTTGCAAAAATCTACCGGTGTCAGCCGGATCTCAAACCCGTAACTCCGGCAACGGTTCTGTCGCCGGGACGAAGCGCAGCGCCACACCATTATTACACCAGCGTTTTCCGGTGGGTTTGGGGCCGTCATCGAACACATGCCCCTGGTGGCCGCCACAGCGAGCGCAATGGTACTCGGTGCGCGGTATGATCAGCTTCCAGTCACGACTGGTCGCGGTATTGCCTTCGATGGACTGGTAGAAACTCGGCCAACCCGTGCCGCTATCAAACTTGGTTTCCGAGAGAAACAGCGGCAGATAGCAGGCGGCGCAGATGTAGATGCCTTCGCGCTTTTCATCATTCAGCTGGCTGCTCCATGGACGCTCGGTTCCCGCCTCGAACAACACCTCGAATTGCGGTGCGTCGAGCAGCTTGCGCCAGTCGTCCTTCGACTTGTCGATGGTTGGGAATTCCCCTTTCACTGGAATGGATTCCGAGGTCGCAATGGCGCCCCTGGTTGCGCCGAGAGCTGCCGCGGAAGTGATCGCGGCGGCAATAAATAATCGTCTGTCCATGAGGACACCTCCATAATATCGATGCTTCCTGAGACAGCAGCCAGCGGCATTAATTCCCTGCTATATGTGAATGACGGGGCAGACCCGGAATCACCCGGTTTGAGCGCTAATGTCCGACCTGTCGGCTTGCCCATGTTCGAGGGCCCTGCGCCAACCCCTGATAACTAGAGGTCAGGCTCACCCACTCGTGGGCCAGAGCATCGAGGCGGCTCGATCGATCTTGCGTCCGAATGCCAGCCGGCGCAGACCCGCAGGAATGTGAATGAACAGGGGGAAGATAGCCCAGGAGAAAATCAGGCCCATCAGAATGTCGCGGTAGCCATCGAGCAAGCCCGGATCGCTTTTGCCGAAGATTTCCTTGGTCTCGTTGCGGTAGGCATAGCCGTTGAATTTGCCAGAATAGCTGTCTTCCCCGGCGACGACGACGTAATCGCCGTTTTTCAGGATCCAGGGCTGCTCGACGTTGAGATCGATCACGTTGTTGGCGCCCTGGATTTCGAATTGAACGTTACGGACGTCGATCGCCCTGTAGCTTCGAACTGTACCCTCGATTTTGCGCAACATTTTGTTCATCCAGAAAATAAAGTTTCTTGCACCATTATGTCCGAACACCTCGTCCGGATTACCTTGATCCCGTGACACAGGCCTTCGCTACCCTTTACTACAACTCCTTGCCGTTACGACCTTCAACTGGCTCGCTACCGACGCTGTGCTCGGTTTGAACACCCATAGCGCATAGCTTTTCGCGGAGGAGCATTATCGACAAAATATAGCTGCTTTCAAGCCGTTTTCGCAGAAATTTCAGGGTGTTGATAAATTGTTCTCATTCGGCGCCTGCGCAGGCTTGGCGACCCTCCCCCGGGGCGGACGCCCGGCGGCATATCATGCGCAGCCGAAGACAGCCATGAACGGCTGCCCGGCCAGAAAATCACGGAATCCTGCACCCCTCGGATTGCTCGTTTCCCCCAGATTTCCGCTTGCTGATAACCGCCAGTTCCGATATGCATTTGCGGAAAGTTTCGCGCCGCGGGTGCCCGTTCCGGGGGAGCTGCCCGCCCGCACCTGGCAGGCATGCCCGATTCAGAGGTATGGTTCGCCAATAAGCTGGGTTAATATGACCAGATTATGGATATCAGTATCAATTTTGTCGTCGGCGTGCTGGCGATCGTTTATGGCCTGTATAGCTTTGTCCAGAGAAAGGTCGCGCCCGAAAATATCGTAAAATTGCAAACGATGATCGAGCGCAATGGTGAAAAAATGGGGCATTCGATCCACCTGTTCGGATATACGATACTACCCATCGTTGCCGGCCTGCTTTTGTTGTACGCACATTTCCGCGGCTAAAGCCCGAAATCCACTACTGCCAGGGGCGCTTGAACAACCGACCTCGCCCGAGGCGTCAGGCCTGAACCGGGGCGCTTTTAAGTCTCCGCATACGGCTCGCGCGCCAGCGCCTGAATATGTGCGGGGCCTATGCCGCAACAACCACCGATAATCTGGATTCCCGCGTCAATCCAGCGTTGCGCCGATTGCTGAAATTCGGCGACGTCGCAAACCGTATCAAACTGCATGCGTAAATCGACGAACCGGCCGGAATTGGGATAGACCGCAACGGGCCCATCCCAGTATCGATGCAGGATTTCCAAAGCCGCGTCGGTCACATCGGCCTCGCTGTGCATAATCGATAGAATGACATCATGCGCTTCGGCAGCGGCAATAACTTGCGGCAACATCTCCTCGAGCGGAGAGACAGGGCCACCCATTCCCCGTGCCGTGGTTACGCTAGATCCTTCGCCTAGCCCCCAATCGCAGGTAACCCCAAGGATCACCGGCAACCCGATTTCTTCCACCGCCTTTAACATCGCCCGGCTGACCTCGGTGTCAAACAGCATTTCAAAGGCAAACA
>CAVYHN010000035.1:0-158078 GCA_963768295.1 uncultured Gammaproteobacteria bacterium
GTCTGACAGCGATCGTATCTCCTGAAAACCGGGCATCCATCGGATTGATTGATAAACTTGGCATGAGCTTCGAAAGAGGCATTACAATGCCGGGCGAGGAAACAACGAAATCAGCCTGTACAGCATGAGTCTGGACTGACCGGGCAGGAGAAACATGGAGTTACGATGTTAAAAGCAAATCCGAAACTGGATGTCGACAACGAGTTCGGTTACGCGGCGGATTCTCTGGGCATGGATGCCGAAGAAATGCGCCGGCTCGGCCACAAGGTGGTCGACCTGGTCGTCGATCGGCTGCTGCGCAAGAACGCCGAACCGGCCATCGTCACCGGGGAACCGGCCGCGTTGATGGAAGCCCTCGGCGGTCCTCTGCCTGAAACCCCGATGGACCCCGACGATTCCCTGGATTTGCTCGCCGAAGTGGCGCTTGCCTATCAACAGCACGGCGATCATCCGCGCTATTTCGCGCGGGTGCCGGGGCCGAGTTCATTCGCCGCCGTTCTGGGCGAGTGGATGGGCACGGGTTACAACACGATCTGCGCCTCCTGGGGCGGTGGCTCGGGACCGGCCACCGTCGAGCTGGTGGTAATCGAATGGCTGCGACAAATGATCGGCATGCCCGAGGGTACCGAGGGCGTACTGGTTTCGGGCGGCTCGATCGCCAATGTCACCGCGTTCCTCGCGGCGCGTTCAGAGCTCGGACGCGGCGTGTCCTATTTCACCGATCAGACGCATTCCTCGCTGCACCGCGACCTGATTGCAATGGGTTGTATCGATGAACACATGCACAAGATGCCGAGTGACGACAATTATTGCATGTCGATCGATACGCTGAAGGCGGCGGTTGCCGCCGACAAGGCCGCCGGCCTGCGTCCGGTGATGGTCGTCGCCACCGCCGGCAGCACCAACACCGGCGTGGCCGATCCGCTGCATGAGATCGCCGACCTGTGCGCGCAGGAAAACATGTGGTTCCACGTTGACGGCGCTTACGGCGGGCCGGCAGCGGTAACCGCGCGCGGCAGGCGGCACCTCGATGGCATGGAGCGCGCGGATTCGCTCGTGCTAGACCCGCACAAATGGTTTTTCCAGCCCTATGATCTGGGCCTGTGCATGGTCACGCGACCCGGCGCGCTGGAGCGCTGTTACGCGATGTCGCCCGAGTACCTGAAGGACGTACAGGCAACCACCGGTGCGGTCAATTTCGGCAATCGCAGCCTCGAACTGACGCGCCGCTCGCGCGCACTGAAACTGTGGATGAGCCTGCGCAGCTACGGCGCGGAAAAATTCCGCGAAGCGGTACGGCATGGCATCGAACTCGCCGAGTTTGCCGAACGCGAAATTTGCAGACAGCCTGAAACCTGGGACCTGGTGACCCCCGCGCAGATCGGCGTGGTCTGTTTTGCGTTCAAGAACTGGCAGCCGGGCGAACATGCCGCATGCACGAAAACGATCACGGATTCGGGTTTCGCCTGCGTTTCGTCGACCATGCTCAGAGACAAGAGCGTGTTGCGCCTGTGCACCATCAACCCTCTCACCACCGAAGACGATATCGTCGAAACGATCAAACGCCTGGCGGCGGCGCGGCCATCCTGAGTTCAGGAAATACAGCCGGTAGCCCGTCGGTGTTCCGCGGGACGCAGGACCGGTCTGTGCCCCGCACGATCTCCATCCAGGCTAGTTGCCCAGCGGCTGAAACGGCCGGCTTTCCACGCGACCACCCTCGATGGTGATAAAGGTGGATTCGGGGATAGGCGCCCATAATTCCCTGAGATCAGACAGGGGTTCCGAGACCACGCAGCGCGCGGCATCGGTTAACTGGTCGATCACGGCCTGTGGCCGCGGACCCAGTTCTTCCTCCAGCGCGCGCACGTCGCGGCTATAAAACAGGGTGCGTGAATCGCGCTCGCTGGAATAACGCACCGCGTACAGCCGCTGACCGTCGCTGATACCGAGCGTCATCTGCATGGGATTCTCCACGCCGGCCTCGCGACCGATTTGTTCGACGAAGCCGACCATGCGCGCCAGGCCCTGGTAGACGTCCTCGGCCAGGCCGAACTGTAGCGCCAGCAGAAACATCAGCTCCGAGTCGGTGCTGCCGGCAATCTCCCCGAAATAACGGTCCTCGAGCTCGAGCGTCAGGCGACGGCGCAATCGCGGAAAGTCACGGATGTCCCCGTTATGCACGAATAACAGGGGGCCGTAGCGAAAGGGATGGCAGTTGGAATGCTGGATTGCGGTGCCGGTCGAGGCGCGCACATGGGCAATAAACAGCGGCGAACGGATGTGAGTGCAAAGATCGTGGAAGTTCGCATCGTTCCAGGCGGGCTGCGTGTGCTTGTAAAGTCCCGGGGTGTCGAAATCGTCATACCAGCCGACTCCGAAACCGTCGCCGTTGGTCGTCTGGGCGCTGGAATGCGCCGCCAGGCTCTGGTCGATCAGCGAATGACGGGTATTGATAATCATTTCGGCGAGCGGGATGTCGCCTCCTGAATAAGCCAGCCAGCGGCACATAGGTTACTCCCGTTTCGAATTAATCCAGCCTGCAAAACAGCGACTCGATCTGATGTCGAAGTATAAACATACTGTTCTGAAACATCACCGAATTATGCTGGCAGCTTTACATGTCGCTGCGCTGACGAGTCACGAATCGCCCTCGCCGCGGGCCGAACGCTCGATGGAGATACCAGGCCTGAATGAAAGGAGGTCACCGCGTCTATTCGAAAGCACCCACTCAGCCCAGCCTCGAAAATCTCAGGCAGTAGGCCAGGTACGACTTAAAGCCGCAAATGAATTCGATTCGCTGCGCTACCGGTTATCCGTCTTCATCTTTTATCCTCCGCGTAGCCGGCAACGAAGACTGTCCCGGGCGGTCGGCGGGATTCCGTCGAATCTCAGATGCGACACGCTTGGACAGCGCCGCGACTTCCTGATCTTAAAACTGTTGAAGAAGTGAAAATGGGATGTTTATACTTCGCCGGGCCCGCGGCAGGGTTGCGCAGGGCCGTTCAGCTCGGATTCGGTTTTGTGTATAGTCGCACGGCGTGGCATCCGTCTTTTCGCTACGCCGGGCCGCCGCGCAAGTGGGAAACCACTGGCATCTGGAGGCAGGTGGTTAGTGAAGACCCGTTTATGCATGAAGCATGAATAACAGATATGAGTATATTTTTGACGGCAACGGCGCCGGCCGACCGTCATCGGGAGAATAGTCATGGCACAATTTCCGGATAAAGCCAACGTCGTCATCATCGGTCTCGGCGGCATTGTCGGCGCCTCGGTAATACATCACCTGGTCGAACGCGGCTGGGAAGATATTGTCGGCATCGACAAGACTTCGGTTCCGACCGATATCGGCTCGACCTCGCATGCCTCCGATTTCTGCTACGCCACCGATCACAGCAAATTCACCTGCTACACCACGCATTACAGCATCGAGTTCTTCGACCAGATGGGGCATTACGCCCGGGTCGGCGGTCTCGAGGTCGCGCGCAAGGGTGACGACGACCGCATGCTGGAACTCAAGCGCAAGGTCGCTTCCGGCAAGGCTTTCGGCACCAACGTGAAGATGATCAGCGCGGCCGAAGCCAAGGCGATGTTTCCGTTGCTCGAAGAAGACATGATCCAGGGTGCGATGTGGGATCCCGACGCCGGCCTGGTGAAGCCACGTTCGCAAACGGTCGCCGGAATCCTGGTCGATAACGCGGTCAAGACCGGCAAGGCGCAATCCTTTGCCAACACCAACGCGACCGGGCTCGACATCAGGGATGGCCGCATCGTCGGCGTTGAAACCAGTCGCGGCTATATTGCCGCCGACCACGTCATCGTCTGCACCGGGCTGTGGGGTCGTACCATCGCGGAGATGGCCGGTGAAGATCTTCCGGTGATGCCGGTCGATCACCCGCTCTCCTTCTTCGGCCCCTACACTGAATTCGAAGGCACCGGCAAGGACATCGGTTATCCGCTGCTGCGCGACCAGGGCAACTCGGCCTACATGCGTGACACCGGCGACCCGAAAACGCCGGAGGGCGGTCAGATCGAGTGGGGTTACTACGAGGAGAAGGAGCCCCGCCTGGTGCACCCGCGCGACCTGCCCGAGAAAGGCGAGACCCACTGGTCACCGTCGCAGCGCGATCTCGAACTCGAACAAATCATGGAGCCGCTGGAGCGCGCGATGGAACTGACCCCGATCCTCGGTGAAATCGGTTACAACGAGAAACACTCGTTTAACGGCCTGCTGCAGGTAACTACCGACGGCGGTCCGTCGATCGGCGAATCTTCGCAGACTCGCGGGCTGTGGTACGCCATCGCCGTGTGGGTCAAGGATGCCCCCGGCATCGCCAAGGTGCTGGTAGACTGGATGACCGACGGCGTCGCCGAGATGGACTTCTTCGGAATCGACACCGCGCGTCACTACCCGATTCAGAAAACGCCATCCTACATATACGATCGCTGCTACGAATCCGCGTTCAAGATATATAACCCCGCGGTACACAACCGCGAGCCCTACTCCAAGGGCCGCAACCTGCGCCGCAGCCCGTTCTGGGCGCGCGAGCAGGAGCTGGGCGGCTACTTCATGGAACTGTCCGGCTGGGAGCGCGCGCATGGTTATGCCGCCAACGAACCCCTGCTGGAAAAATACGCCGACAGGGTGCCGGTACGCGAGCACGAGTGGGACAACCGTCACTTCTGGCGCGTCTCCAACGCCGAGCAACTGGCGATGTCGGAAAACGTCGGCATGATCAACCTGTCGCATTTCGCGGTCTACGATGTCATCGGTCCCGACGCCGAGGCCCTGATGGAATATGCCTGTACCGCCAAAGTCGGCGGTGATACCCCGATCGGCAAAGGCGTGTACACCCATTTCCTCGACAAGCGCGGCGGTGTGCGCGCCGACCTCACGGTCATCCGTCATGCCAGCGACCGCTTCCGCGTCATCGATGGCGCCGATGCCGGTCACCGCGACTACATCTGGCTCAAGCGCATGGCCGAAGACAACGGCTGGCATGTCTACATCGACGATCGCTCCGATCACATGGCCTGCCTGGGCGTCTGGGGACCGAATGCGCGCAAGACGATTCAGGCGATCGCGGACGATCCCGCCGCCTGGGAAGATGAAAACTTCCCGTTTGCCGCAACCCGGCAGCTCACGCTGAAAGGTATTCCCGTGGAGGCTTTCCGCATCTCCTACGTCGGCGAGCAGGGCTGGGAACTGCACGTGGCGTTCAGCTACGGCCTGTCGCTCTGGGACCTGGTCTACGCGCAGGGCGCGACGCCGGTCGGTGTCGAAACCTATGCCAATAGCCGACGCATGGAAAAGAGCCTGCGCCTGCAGAACGCCGACCTGCTGACCGAGTACAACCTGTACGAGGCGGGCCTGGCGCGCCCGGTCGTCAAGCAGGCGGACTTCCACGGCAAGGCGCCCTACCTCGAACAGCGCGAGCTCGAACACCAGGCGGCGTACCTGTGCACCCTGGTCGATGACCGACAATGTGGATTCACAGGGCATCGCGCGCTATCCCGTCGGCCAGTGCCCGCTAATGGATCCGGAAACCGGCGAGGTGCCGGTCGACTCGAAAGGTCGCCGCTCCTACCTGACCAGCATCGCCTACGGCCCGAGCATCGGCAAGAATATCGGGCTTGGCTACCTGCCGCACGAATACTGCCAGGAAGGCCGCGAGATGATTATGGAATATCTCGGCGAGCAATTTCCGATGAAGGTCGAGTCAGTCGGTTACAAGCCGCTCTACGATCCGGATAACAAGCTGCCGCGATCCTGAGCGAATGCGCGACCCGGCCGCGGCGTTGAATTTTTTCGAGGCACCCGGTAACCGGAACGCCTGGCCTGCGTCAAAACAGCTTAAACTCCAGGCCGACGACAGCCGCATCTGGCGTAAACGTTACTTTGAAGATGTTAAGTTGCGCGGATATTCCAACCATCGGAACCGTGCCAAATTTGTATCCGGTAACGATTCCGTAAGAGAAACTGAAGGTATCGTTGATTCGATTATTTCGCGCGTAGAAAAAACTTTGCTCGTTTTCTGAGTTCTGGTAGGTGCCGAACACGTTATTTTTGTGTACCAGGTAGAATCCATCGTGACTGCTGTTGACGTCTTCGTTATCGCGATAATGCAGGGATTCGTTAAGCGTGCCTATCCGGTAGTGGCCCGCGGCAATACTCTCGTTAGTTACAGCAGGTATTACCCATGCAAAAAGATGAGTTACAAATATTGCGATCATTATCGAACTTTTTCCCACGTTGAGCCCACCCGTAAACTCGTGCTTAAGAAAGTTGAGCAGTAATCGTGCCAATCCGCTATTGATCTGCAGCGAGACATTCCCTGACGAGTTTTCCGCATCTAAGTGACACCGTTAAGCTTCTGTTTTCACGACAGTTTTTTATAAGCACAGGGGCTCGTCTCGAAGCAGGAATCGATCATTTGAAAGGAATTATTCGATTTCGCCGGGATGGCCGGCAAGCGATAAAAAAGCAAATTTCAATGCCGCCGAGGCAATAAACGACCGCTCGTTGCCGGTCCGAGAACTGGGACTCATGATGACAGTTTGCCAGTCCTGCTTATCTCGAAACTGCCATATTCGCCCCACCCCTTCGACCCTTCGCCGTCAGCGTAGTGTTTCCGATGAATTTATAATTGGCAGTATTCCAGGCGCGCAAACCCTGCGGCTTCGAGAGGAACATCAATTTTCATTTACCCCCGGTTCAGGTTTATAATCGCCGTACCAGGCAAGTCGAATTCGTAGTGACTGGCTTGATCTCGACAAAAACAATCCATTCGAGAGATGTAGCTAATCGAAAACCGGAGGAGTACATGAAACAAGACGACGATATTAAATTTCTACAGCGACTGGTTGTGGAAGGCAGGCTGAGCCGCCGCAACTTCCTGTCCGCGGCGATGGCCCTGGGCGTGGGCGCGATGGCGCCCGCCCTGTACAGCACAGCGGCACAAGCCGCTCCGAAACGAGGCGGCAGGCTTCGGCAGGGGCTGACCGGTGGCGCCACCAGCGACGTGCTGGACCCGGGTCAGATTCTGGACTCCTATATGATCAACATACAGTTCGGCCAGTTGCGCAACAACCTGACCGAAGTCGCGGCCAGTGGCGAACTGGTGGGTGAACTGGCCGAGAGCTGGGAGGCTAACGCCGATGCCACCCAGTGGATTTTCAATATTCGAAAGGGCGTGGAATTCCACAATGGCAAGACCCTGGATTCGCAGGACGTGGTGGATTCACTGAACCATCACCTTGGCGAAAAATCGACCTCGGCCGCGTCCGGTATCCTCACTGGAGTCGACAATGTCAAGGCGAATGGGAAGAATACGGTGGTGGTGAACCTCAAAGGCGGCGATGCCGACTTTCCGTTCATTCTCAGCGACTACCACATATTGATTTGCCCCTCAAATGGGAACGGCAGCATCGACTGGCAATCCGGCATCGGTACCGGCGGCTACGTCCTGGCGGGCCACGAGCCCGGTATTCGCACTTTTACCAAACGCAATCCGAACTACTGGAAAGAAGGCAGGGCATATTTCGATGAAATCGAGTCGCTGGGACTCGAAGACCCGTCGGCGCGCACCACCGCCCTGCGCACGGACACCGTGGATTGCATCCAGAAAGTGGAATTGAAAACCGCCAGCCGGCTGGCCAAGCTGCCGGGCGTGAATGTTATCGCGACCACGGGCAACAAGCAGATCACGCTGCCGATGCGCACGGATCTGGCACCCTATGACAACAACCACGTGCGCATGGCGCTCAAGCTGATCATCCAGCGGCAGGAATGGCTGGACAAGATCGCGTTTGGCTACGGCGAACTCGGCAACGACAGTCCGATCGGCCCGGCCAACGTGTACCGCGCAACCCCTGAAGAGTTGCCGCAGCGGGAATACGATCCCGACAAGGCGAAGTGGCACCTGAAGCAGGCTAAAATGGAGGGCCTGTCGGTCGAATTCCACGCCGCGGATACCGCATTCGCCGGCGCGGTGGACGCCGGAGCGCTGATGCGCGAATCGGCCAAGCCCGCCGGGATCAATATCGACGTCAAGCGCCAGCCCAATGACGGCTACTGGTCCGACGTGTGGTTGAAAAAACCCTGGTGTGGCTCCTACTGGAGCGGCCGGCCTACCGAAAACTGGATATTTTCCCAAGTTTACTCCGAGGATGCCAAATGGAACGAAACTTACTGGAAAAACGAGCGCTTCAACAAATTGCTCATCCAGGGTCGAGCTGAACTGAAACCGGCGAAACGGCGCGAAATCTATGTCGAAATGCAACAGATCGTGCACAACGATGGCGGCCTGATATTGCCGCTCTTTCTCAGTGACGTGATGGCAATAAACGACAAGATCGGTCACCCCGAGCAGATCGGCAACGCCTGGGAACTGGATGGCATGAAGAATGCCGAGCGGTGGTGGTTCGCCTAGGCCAATCGGAAATTACTACTAGCTTGAGAGGCCGGGGCAACCCGGCCTTTTTTTTGATCCAAAAAAAAACCCCGCGCAGTGGCGGGGTTTGACAATCAGTTCAATCTGACGATCAGGCTGTTTTTCTGCGCTTGCTGAATCCAACCAGTCCAAGCAGCGCCGAACCGAACAACCAGACGGCGGCAGGCACCGGTACAACCGAGGTGTCTCGCATCGAGGTGTCATACCAGCTTTGCCGGCTGAAATCGAACGAGGTTAGTTTATTGTCTCCATCGTAACCTGCACCCGAACCACTCAATACAACGGCATGAAACCAGATGCCGACGTGGTTACCGAAGCTCAAGCCATCCCAGTCATCGGTGGCGACCAGGCTGTTATCGGGATCATGGCTATTGATGTTGGTTCCATCGAGGGAAAAACTGAAGCTGCGTTGATTGGCAACCGAATCGTCGATGCTGAGAATGCCCACCAGCGTTTCTATATGATCACCAGGGGTCTGCCAGGAGTTGCCGCTGTTGACGCCATTGTAGGCATAGGCGCTGATATTACCGGTTATCGTGTCACCGTATAAAATAGCGTACTCGTTGACATCGTTCTTGGGGTTTTCGCCGTCGCTGAGCACCATCCAGAATCCGTCCGCCAGGTAGCCACCAACTTCCTGGATGGTCGTTGACCAACTGAGGTTCTCGGTTACATCGTTATAGCTTGCCGAAAACTGGGTAATATCTCCGGCGCCGGTACTTCCCGAAGGATTGTTCACGGAATAACTGTACACGGTCGCCGAGGCGATGCTGCTGCAGAACAGGCCCGCCAACGCGAGCATTGCTGCTGATTTTTTCATTTTTGTCGAACTCCTGATATTGATTCCCGACACCAGTTGGCGCTTTTATCGAATGCGTAAAACGACGAACTGTCGTCAAGTTCCGGACGATACCCCAGCGGCCCGAGTCGATGCATGACCCAAATGGGTTAAATCGAGCAGCAATGTGAAATTGTTACTAATCGGGGGACACTCATCGGGGGATACAATACTTATTTTCGGATCGGTTTTCGTTCCACTTTGCCAGGGCGGAGCCGCCGCCCGCAGACTCTTTCAAGCTCGGTCCCGCTGCGTCCGTACTCCGCGACGCCGACACCGTTGCAGGCTGGACTAGGAACGGATGTCATCCACAGTGTCACGCTTCGCGGCCGCACTCCAGCCGCGTTTGCGCCGTGTTTCGCGGTAAATCATGAAGATCGCCGCGACGACGACGAGGGCTGCGCCGAGCCAGGTCGAGCCGCCGGGAAACTGATCGAACACCAGGTAACCGAACAGGGTGGCCCACAACAGGCGCACATAATCGAGCGATGCCAGTAGCGACGCTTCACCGAATTTGTAGGCGAAGATATTGCACTTTTGCCCAAAGTAGGAAACCACCGCTACCGCGACGAGCAAATACCATTCCGCCGCTGTCGGTTGCTGCCAGTAGTGGATCCCCGGCAGTATCATGACGACCCCGACGCCCGAGCGCCCCGTAGGTCATGATCGTATCGGCGCTGTCGCTCTGCGACAGCAGGCGCAGCAATATCATGACACCAGCGGCACCCGCCGCCCCGACCAGCGAATACAGACCGTAAATGGAAAAATTGTCGGTGCCGGGTTGCAGCATGATCAACACCCCGACGAAGCCGATCAGCACCGCGCCCCAGCGGTACACGCCGACGGTTTCAGCGAGAATAAACACCGCGAAAATAGTGACAAAAAAACTCTTGGCGAAGAAGATCGCGGTGGCGTCGGCCAATGGCATATGGATGACCGCGGTAAATCCACAGAGCATCGCCACCAGCGCGCAAAACATCCGGATCAGATGCAAGCCGGGACGCGAGGTCCGCAGCGCACCCGGGAAATTCGCGCAGTATCGCCGGCGCCACCATAATGAACATGCCAATTTGACGCACCAGCAGATATCTGCGTGATGTGTAGACGCTGCCCAAGCAGCTTGATCAGCAGGGCCATCAATGAAAGCACGAACGAGGCCAGCATCAGGAATGCGATGCCTTTCAGGTTATCGGGCAGACGATGAAACCAGTTCAAGCCATACAGCCGTTTACCAGGTTAAAGGCGGAGACGATCAAATTTCGACGGGGAAAGCGAATCATCGATACGGAAGAATCGGCCGCATTGCCGTCAATCCCGGCAGCAGGCGCAAAAAAACCCACCGAACAAAATTCGGCGGGTTTTCGGGGGATCATACAAGATCCCCTCTTTCGTGACGGTCCGACGTGTCGGGCTGGCGTCTCGGATCTATAACGCCGCGTCGAGCTCGGGCACGGCTTCGAACAGATCCGCGACCAGGCCGTAATCGGCGACCTGGAAGATCGGCGCTTCGCTGTCGTTGTTGATCGCGACGATGACCTTGCTCTCCTTCATGCCGGCGAGGTGCTGGATCGCACCGGAAATACCGACCGCGATGTACAGATCGGGGGCGATGACCTTGCCGGTCTGCCCAACCTGGAACTCGTTCGGCACGAAACCCGAATCGACCGCGGCACGCGACGCACCCACGGCAGCGCCGAGCTTGGCGGCCACCGAGTGCAGCATGCTGAAGTTATCGCCGGACTGCATGCCGCGACCGCCGGAAATGACGATCTTGGCCGAGGTCAGGTCGACCTGGTCGTTGTTGGAGACGGCTTGCGATATCCAGCTCGACAGGCCGGCATCGGCACCGCCGCCGATCGCTTCGACGCTGGCAGAGCCGCCTTCGGCCGCCGCGGCTTCGAACTTGATCGTGCGCACGGTGATCATCTTGATCTCGTCCGACGACTGCACGGTGGCCAGCGCGTTACCCGCGTAAATCGGGCGCACAAATGTGTCTGGGGATTTGACTTCGACGATTTCGGAAATCTGCGCCTTGTCGAGCAGCGCCGCGGCACGCGGCATGACGTTCTTGCCGAAGGTGGTCGCCGAGGCCAGCACGTGACTGTAACCCGGCGCGACATCGACGATCAGGGTCGCCAGGTTTTCCGCCAGGTGATGCCCGAATTTCGCATCGTCGGCAAGCTTGACGCTGGACACGCCTGCAATCTTCGCCGCGGCTTCAGCGACGGCGCCACAGTTTTCACCGGCTACGAGTAAATCGATATCACCACCAATTTGTTGAGCCGCAGTAACCGCATGCAGGGTTGCCGCGGCGACTTCGTTGTTGTCGTGTTCGACGATTACCAGATTACTCATGACTAAATCACCTTCGCTTCGTTGCGCAGCTTTTCTACCAGCTCGCCAACACTGTTTACAATAACACCCGCGGCGCGGCCTTCCGGCTCCTCGACCTGTAAAGTGGTCAGACGATTAGCCGTGTCCAACCCCAGGCTGTCGAGCTCGATCTTGTCCATCGGCTTGCGCTTGGCTTTCATCACGTCGGGCAGTTTGACGTAGCGCGGCTCGTTGAGGCGCAGATCAGCGCTCATGACTGCTGGCATCTTGACCTCGATGGTTTCGAGACCGGCATCCACCTCGCGGATTATGGTCGCCTTGTCACCATCGATCTTGATATCCGAGCAAAAGGTCGCCAGCGACCAGCCGAGCAGCGCCGACATCATTTGCGCGGTCTGGTTGGAATCGTCATCGATGGCCTGCTTGCCCGCCAGCACCAGGCCAACGCCTTCCTGTTCGGCGATCTGCTTTAATACCTTGGCAATCGCGAGCGGCTCCAGCGCTTCCTCGGTAACCACCTGGATCGCGCGATCGGCACCCATGGCCAGACCATGCCGCAGCGTTTCCTCGGTCTTACCACCACCGACCGAAACCACGATGATTTCTTCGACAGTACCGGCCTCGCGCAGGCGCAGCGCCTCCTCGAGTGCGTTTTCACAAAATGGATTCATCGTCATCTTGGCGTTTGCCAGATCGACGCCCGATCCGTCCGCTTTAACGCGCGCCTTGACCTGCGGATCGAGCACGCGTTTCACACATACCAGTACTTTCATTACGCTCTCTGTTTCATGTTCCGGGGATCAAAGGGGATTCCCCGATCATCCCGCCTTGTTCGATTCTCCGGGTTTTTCGACCTGCAACCCGGTGCCTGTTTACCGATAAAATCCTGTTCCCCGTCCAGCCGTTCGACACGCTCCAGCCCGCCCGGGGGCCGAGTATTCTATCGACAATTCACGCGGAATCAAGTGATCGGACACTCTCGACAAAACACTTGCGTCTGGACGGATGCCGCTCGAAACCCGAATCACGGAGCCCGCTAGACAAACTTTCGGTTTTTTGCCACGGGGACCGGGAGAAACCTGTGGCACCGAAGGATATTATCAAAGACCCGGCCGGGGCAAGATTCGCGCGCGACTGCCGATTGTCTAATTGCGCCAGAATGCCAGGTAATCTATAACTCTGAGTAAAATCTCGACCTGAGATCCGCGCACGACCGCCAATTGTCCTGTTATGCCTGGATGCCAGGTAATTTCTACTCGAGTAAAACCTAGCCGCGGTACTGCCCGTCCAGGGGTAGTTAAATCGCGGGATAATCCTTTCTAATTCCTTACGACGCGGGCCCCGCTACTTCCGGTACCCGCGGTCTTTCTGCAAACTTTTATTGACCAAAAGTCATTTTTGGGATTATATTCCCAAATTATGAAATTAGAACATTAGACGACAAACATCCAGTTCACTGACCCAGGGAGGTCTAGATATGGCTACAGAATCGATAATTAATCGCAGTTTTAAGGGACTGCTGACAACAGGACTCGTGACCACCCTCATCGCCTGCGGCGGGAGTGGCGGCAGTGACGACCTGTCTTCGACGGGTTCTGAATCGGTCGTTACCCGGGGTGTTATCACCCAGCTCGGCAGTATTTATGTTAATGGCGTCAAATATGAAACTCCGAATGGCGGTTCTTATTCGAACGACGACAGCAGCAGTTCCGTCGCCAATTTCAGGGTTGGCCAGATCGTCAGCCTGCGCGGGCGTCGCAACGATGACGGCGTCACCGGCACTGCTGACGAAGTCGAGTACGAAGCGGAAATCGAAGGCGCCGCATCGGGTGGCGCTATCAATAACGTCACTATCCTGATCACCCCCAAGACCAACAGTTCTGAAATCCCCGGTTTTGGCGGATCGCTGAACAATGCTACGCGCTACGAAGTTTCCGGCATCTGGCTGGATAACAACACGCTTGAAGCGACCTTCATCAAGGAAGACGACGACAGCGGCGCCGGCGGCGACGGTATCGATGAAATCAAGGGCTTCGTCGAAGCCGTCAACTCAGCCACCTCGTTTGACGTCAGGGGCGTGACTTACAATTACGGCGGGGCACCCGTCGTTTCCGCAAACGATTACGTCGAAGTGCACTTCACCCCCGGAACCTGCAGCTGCGCCGCCTTCTGTTAGCTGTACGGCAACCAGCGTCGAACTCGAAGACGATTTCTTCGACCAGGCCGAAGGCCTCGAAATCGAAATCGAAGGCGCCGTTAATCTCGATGTCAGCGGATGTCCTGCCGGAGCCGATTTCAAGATCGACATGACCTGCATCGACTGGGACAACAAGCCGGCAGTCTGGATGGATGGCCTCACCGGCCCGGACGATATCGTCGAAGGTTCACGCGTCGAAGCCGAAGGACATATGAGCAGCGATCTGCTGGTTGCCGACAAGATCAAGGGTCGTGGCAACCGAGTACGCGTTTCTTCGATCGCCGGCAATGTAAACACGGGCGGCGGCAGCTTCGAGTTAGTCGAAGGCAATATCGATGTAACGACGATGGACTGGCATGACTATTTATGAGGATTTGCTGACCATCAACAATATCGATGGCCAGGAAGTCGAAGTCAGGGGCGATCCGTACCGGTCCCGGCAGCATGCTGGCGGTTCGCATCAAGCCCACCGACCTCGACGGCGGCGGCGACAGGCATGAAGTGCGCGCCGAAGTCGATGAAGACGGCGCGGATACGGCGAACCACAGCATTACCGTAATGGGTGTTACCGCGGTCGCCAACGCCAACACGGAACTCGAAGTCG
Source organism: uncultured Gammaproteobacteria bacterium (assembly GCA_963768295.1). GTDB lineage: Bacteria > Pseudomonadota > Gammaproteobacteria. The sequence continues at coordinate 14,424 of CAVYHN010000035.1, forward strand.
ACGATGTGGAAATTGCCCCGGGTAGCGGCCTGACCACGCTGGCTCAAATCGAAGCCTTCCTGGGCCTGGTCGACGATGACAGCAACGCGGCAAACGGTCCGCGCGATGTGATCGAGACAGAGTTCAATATCAACAGCGGCGACGGCAGCAGCGGCTCGCCGTACAACGCCGAAGAAGTTGAAATCGAAGAAGAAGACGACTAGCAGAGAACCCGAGGCGGCGACCCGAGGGTCGCCGCTATGTCCGGCTTTTTTTGGTCGCCCGACCAGCCCCACTTCTCCCGTGGGGTTTTTTTTGCTTCTGGGAATCCCCGGCAAGCGGTAGCTTAAAGGCTTTGAGTTTGCCGGCGGCAATCTCCAGGGGACTGCTGGTAGTATTTCCTGAACATCCGCGAAAACGACGACAGCGAATTGAATCCGGTGCGAATCGCGATCTCCTGAAGTTTGAGGCGGGTGTCCACGACCATGCGCCTGGCGGTCTGCAGCCGCAGGCGCCGATAGTAAGCGGCCGGTGACATATTCAGGGTCTGGCGAAACAGGTACTCCAGCATGCGGATCGATATTTCTAAATCGCGCGCGATAACCTGGATCGCAACCGGTTCGTCGATGTGTTGCTCCATCACGTGGATCGCGGCGGCCACCCTGGGTTCATTATTTTCCAGCATGCCGAGCGAGACCAGCGGCTGGGTATCGGTGGCGCTGTGCACGCCATCATAAATAAACGCGCTCGAAACTTCGATCGCAAGCGGATAGCCGTAGCGTTTACGTATCAGGTAAAGCATGAAATCAAAGGTGGGGGACGCACCGCCCGTGGTAAAAAGCGAGCGATCGATTACGAAACGATCCGCCTTTAAGTCAACTCGGGGGAAATGTATCGCGAATTCCTCGAGGTCTTCCCAATGCGTCGTGGCCGATCGGTTATCGAGCAATCCACTGCGCGCCAGAATCCAGCTGCCCGCCTCGATGCCGCCCACCGCCGAAAAATTACGCGCGACACGTTTGATCAGTTTCAAATGCGCTGGACCGGCGTGATACTGCTGATTGAAGCTCGCGATCACGATTAGCACGTCACCGCTGGCCTGCGCCTCGAGCATGATGTCGGGCTCAATGATCAGGTCACAGGTCAGGCGCGCGGGCTTGCCGTTCAGGGTGGCGATTTTCCATTCGAACAGTTCGCGACTGGCGCTACGATTCGCGGCGCGCATCGTGTCGAGCGCCGAGGCCAACGACATCAGTGACGAATCCGGCAACACCAGCAGTGTAACCCGGAGTTTTTGATCGCTGGGAGCAAACACATCCATTGCGCAAATTGTCAAATATTTTGCGCTAATGTGCAATCACATAAAATATTTCCGTGACATGATTCGCCGATCAATCAACGGAGGTGCGCCATGCCCTTAACAGCCAATCTGAACCCATTCATCACCTGTGCGGTGACCGGCTCCGGTGGTACCCAGGATCGTTCGCCGCACGTGCCGCGTTCACCCGAGCAAATCGCCAGCAGCGCGATCGACGCCGCCAAAGCCGGCGCCGCGATCGTACACTGCCACGTGCGCGAGCCCGATACCGGTAAACCCAGCCGACGCGTTGAGCTCTACCGCGAAGTCGCTGAACGCATCCGTGATTCAGAAACCGACGTGGTCCTCAATTTTACCGCGGGCATGGGTGGCGACCTCGTCTTCGGCGACCCCGAAAACCCATTGCCGCTGAACGAGGCCGGCACCGACATGGCCGGCGCGACCGAGCGCGTTGCCCACGTCGCCGAGTGCCTGCCCGAAATCTGCACGCTCGACTGCGGCACGATGAACTTCGCCGAAGCCGATTACGTCATGACCAACACGCCCGGCATGCTGCGCGCGATGGGCCAGATGATGACCGACCTCGGCGTGCGCCCGGAGATCGAGGTGTTCGAAACCGGCCACCTGTGGTTCGCCAAACAACTGGTCGAGGAAGGCATCATCCAGGACCCGGTCATGATCCAGATGTGCATGGGCATCCCCTGGGGCGCACCGGACGACCTGAACACTTTCATGTCGATGGTCAACAACACGCCTGACAACTGGACCTTTTCGGCGTTTTCTATCGGCCGACACGAAATGCCCTACGCGGCGGCGGCGATGCTCGCCGGTGGTAACGTACGCGTCGGCCTCGAAGACAACCTGTGGCTGGAAAAAGGCGTGCTCGCGACCAATGCGCAATTGGTGGAAAAAGCCGCGACCATCGTCACCAACATGGGCGCCACCCTGATGACCCCGGCCGAAGTACGCGAAAAAATGCAATTGCAGAAACGCGCACCGGTCGCGAATCAGGAGAGCCGTCATGAAGCTCATCAACAAGGCCGCGATTATCGGCGGCGGGGTCATCGGCGCGGGCTGGATCGCGCGCCTGATCGAAAACGACATCGAAGTCACGGTTTACGATCCGGCGGACGACGCCGCGCACAAAGTCGAGGCGGTACTTAAAAACAGCCGCCATGCCTACGCTAAACTGACCAGTGCTCCGCGCCGTAACGAAGGTGGCATTACCTTTTGCGACACCATCGCCGAAGCCGTGGCCGGCGCCGAACTGATCGTCGAATCGGTCCCGGAACGCCTCGACATCAAACAGGCGGTGTACGCCGAAATCGAGGCCGGCGCGGCCGACGACGCCATCGTCGCGTCGTCGACTTCGGGCATCATGCCGTCCGATTTGCAGGCGAAAATGCAACATCCAGAACGTCTGCTGGTGGCGCATCCGTTCAACCCGGTTTACCTGCTGCCGCTGGTGGAACTGGTCGGCGGCAAAAAAACCGCGGCCTACACCATCGAACGCGCAGGTGAGATTTACCACTCGATCGGCATGCATCCCCTGCACGTGAAAAAGGAAATCGAGGCCTTCATCGCCGACCGCCTGCTGGAAGCGATCTGGCGCGAGTCGCTGTGGCTGGTCAAGGATGGCATCGCGACGACCCGGGATATCGACGACGCGGTGCGTTACGGCTTTGGCCTGCGCTACGCGCAAATGGGCGTGTTCGATACCTACCGTGTCGCCGGCGGCGAGGCCGGCATGCGCCATTTCATGGCGCAGTTCGGCCCCTGCCTGAAATGGCCCTGGACCAAATTGATGGACGTGCCCGAATTCACCGACGAACTGGTCGATCTGATCGCCGGACAGTCGGACGAACAGTCGGGCTACATGAATATTCGCGAAATGGAGCGCATTCGCGACGACAACCTGATCGCCATTTTGCACGGCCTCAAGGGCAACGACTGGGGCGCCGGCAAAACCCTGGCGCGCTACGAACAACAGTTGCTCGAAGCCGCGAACGATGACTAGGGCTTTTACATATTGTCATACCGCGGCTCGACCCGAGGCGTCGGACCGGCGGTATCCAGAGAATTTGCGTATTGTCCCAGAACCGCTGGGCCCCGCGGTCGAGCCGCGGGGTGACAAAGAATTTCGGCGTACATTATGTACCATATTAAAATCGGTAATGAGGAGCTAAGAAATGCTGCATTTCGGACTCAGTTTTGAACAGGAAATGATCGTCGACACGGTGCGTAGCTTTGTCGAAAACGAAATCTATCCGCACGAAACCGAAGTCGAGCGCAGCGGCGAAGTGCCGCTCGAACTCGGCCACGAAATCCGCGACAAATGCATCGAGGCCGGATACTTCGCCGCCAACATTTCCGAGGAATTCGGTGGTGGTGGCCTCGGCCACCTCGACTTCACCCTGCTCGAGCGCGAACTCGGGCGCGCCTCCAACGGGCTCGCGCTATTCTTCGGCCGCCCGTCGGGCATTCTGCAGGCCTGCAACGAGGATCAACGCGAGAAATACCTGTTTCCGGCAGTAAAAGGCGAAAAATTCGACGCCCTGGCGATGACCGAGCCCGGCGCCGGTTCCGACGTGCGCGGCATGCAGTGCAGCGCCAAACAGGACGGCAGCGACTGGGTCATCAACGGCAGCAAGCATTTCATCAGCCATGCCAACATCGCCGACTTTGTCATCGTCTTCGTCGCCACCGGCGAAGAAGAGACCGCCGCGCGGCATGAAGAAGAAAATCACCTGCTTCCTGGTCGATCGCGGCGAACCCGGCTTCGAAATCCGCAAGGGTTACAACTCGGTCAGCCACCGCGGATATCAGAACTGTATTCTTAACTTCGACAACTGCCGCATCCCCGAGTCGCAAATTCTGGGTGAACTGCACGGCGGCTTCGACGTCATGAACGAGTGGCTCTACGCAACCCGCCTGACGGTCGCCGCGACCAGCGTCGGGCGCGCGCGCCGCGCCTTCGAATACGCCCTGCCCTACGCCGTCGAACGCAAGCAGTTCGGCCAGCAGATCGGCAAATTCCAGGGCGTCTCGTTCAAGCTCGCCGACATGATTACCGAGATCGACGCCGCCGACTGGCTAACGCTATCCGCCGCCTGGCGCCTCGACGAGGGCCTGGACGCCAACCGCGAAATCGCCAGCGCCAAGGTTTACGCCACCGAAATGCTGGCGCGCGTAACCGACGAGGCGATCCAGATCTTCGGCGGCATGGGCCTGATGGACGAGCTGCCGCTGGAACGCTTCTGGCGCGATGCGCGCGTCGAGCGCATCTGGGACGGCACTTCCGAAATCCAGCGCCACATCATTTCGCGCGAACTGCTGCGCCCGCTCGGAGGCTGACGATGCGTCTAGAGCGACTCCTGCGGCCCAAATCGATCGCGGCTATCGGTGGCCTGCAGGCCGGCCGCGTGGTCGAGCAGTGCCAGTTGATGGGCTACGCGGGCGAAATCTGGCCGGTGCATCCGAGCAAAAGCGAAGTCCACGGCGTGCCGGCCTATAAGTCAGTCGAGGATTTGCCGGGCAGCCCGGATGCGGCCTTTATCGGCGTCAATCGCAATCTCACTATCGACGTGGTCAAACAGTTGCGCGCCATCGACTGCGGCGGAGGGGTCTGTTTCGCGGCGGGATTTCTCGAAGCCGACGCAACCGGCGGCGAACTGCAGGCCGAGCTGATCGCGGCCGCCGGCGATATGCCGGTGCTGGGGCCAAACTGCTACGGCTATATCAACTATGCCGACGGTGCCCTGCTGTGGCCAGATCAACAGGGCGGCAAACGACTCGATACGGGCAAGAACGGGGTCGCTATCATCGCGCAATCGTCCAACATCGCGATTAACTTCACCATGCAAAAACGCGGCCTGCCGCTGGCTTATGTTTTTACCGTCGGTAACCAGGCGCTGGTCGGCATTTCCGAGCTCGCGCTCAACCTGCTCGAAGACCCGCGCGTCACCACGCTCGGCATTTATATCGAGGGCTTCGATTCGGTGGCCGCCTTCGAAGCACTGGCAAAGAAAGCGCGGGCGCTGAACAAACCGGTGCTGGTGTACAAGGTCGGCAAGAGTGAACAGGCACAGGCCTCGGCGATGTCGCACACCGCCTCGCTGGTCGGCGCGCATGCGGTTAGCAGTGCCTTCCTCGAGCGCAACGGCTTCGGCCAGGTGGATTCGATCCCGGTGTTCCTGGAGACCCTGAAGCTGCTGCACCATTACGGGCCGCTGGAGGGATACCGGGTATCGTCGATGAGCTGCTCCGGCGGCGAAGCCAGCATCATCGCCGACGCGGCGGAAAAGCGTAAAGTTTATTTTCCCGAGCTCGACGCCGCGCAGAAAGCGCCGCTGCAGCAGGTTCTGGGCCCGCTGGTAACCATCGCCAACCCGCTCGATTACCACACCTTCAGCTGGGGAAACCGCGAAGTCATGCAGGCGACCTACACCGCGATGGCCGCGACTGGTTTCGACATGAACTACCTGATCCTCGATTTCCCGCACCCGGTGCGTTGCGACGACTGGGAGTGGCATATCGCGGTCGATGCCTTCGAGGCCGCGCTCAAACACAGCATGGCCAGGGGCGCCTTCGTCGTCAGCATGGCCGAGAACATTCCCGAAGACTACACCGACAATTACAGCGAGCGCGGCATCGTCAGTTTTTACGGCATCGACGAAGCGCTGCAGGCGACCGAAATCGCGGCCGACATCGGCATCGCCTGGAAAAAAGAGCTGCCCGAACCGGTATTGCAGTTGGCCAGGCTCGGGGCGCAACGGATTTCTCTCGATGAAGCCAGCGCCAAGCAGGGCTTGCAGCAGGCCGGAGTTCCCATCCCTGAAGGCGGGCGCGTGGATTCGGCGGAGGCCGCGCAGGCGCTCGCCGCCAGGCTCGGCTATCCGGTCGTGTTAAAGGCTTTGGGCATTGCGCACAAAACCGAGCACGACGCGGTGCGCCTGAATCTGACTTCCGCCGAACAGCTTAGCGCGGCGGCGATGGAATTATTCGAACTGAGCGCTCGGCTTTACCTGGAAACCATGAAACCGTCGCTGGCTGAACTCATCGTCGGGGTTACGCGCGACCAGCAATTCGGGCTGGTGCTGACCATCGGCAGCGGTGGGATCCTGGTCGAACTGTTAAAGGACAGCAAGACCCTGCTGATGCCGGCCACCCGCGACGAAATCGAAACGGCGCTAGCAGGCCTGAAAGCGGCGCCCTTGCTAGCGGGTTATCGCGGGCGACCGCCCGCCGATACCGAGGCCACCGTGAATGCCATCCTCGCGATCCAGCAATATGCAATTTCACAGGCAAGCTCACTGATCGAGCTTGACGTTAATCCCTTATTGATCGGCGCCCAGGGAACAGGCGTATTCGCCGCCGATGCACTTATCGTACTAGAGGAGCAGGAATAAATGTCAGATGTCATTACCACACGACGCGAAGGCGCCGTGCTCGAAGTCACCCTGGACCGGCCGAAGGCCAACGCCATCGATCTGCAAACCAGCCGCCTGATGGGTGAAACCTTCCAGGCGTTTCGTGACGATCCGGAGTTGCGGGTGGCGATCGTAAAAACCGCTGGCGACCGATTTTTCTGCGCCGGCTGGGATCTCAAGGCCGCCGCCGACGGCGACGCGGTGGACGGCGATTACGGCGTCGGCGGTTTCGCCGGACTGCAGGAACTGCGCGGCTTGAACAAACCGGTGATCGCGGCGGTCAGCGGTATGGCCGTTGGCGGAGGCTTCGAACTCATGCTGTCGGCGGATTTGATTTACGCCGCGGATCATTCGACTTTCGCCCTGCCAGAAATCAAGGCCGGCACCCTCGCCGACGCGGCCACGATAAAACTGCCGAAACGCATTCCTTACCACATCGCGATGGAGATGCTCTACCTGGGTCGCTGGATGGATACCGCGGAAGCGCTACGCTGGGGACTCGTCAACGAAGTCCTGCCCGAGGACCAGTTGATGGACCGCGTCTGGTCCGTGGCGCGCGAGCTGGCAGCAGGGCCACCGCTGGTGTTCGCCTCGATAAAAGAAGTCGCGCGCGCTGCCGAATCGATGCAGTTCCAGGAAGCGATGAACTGGATCACCAAGCGCCAGTTCGAGACGGTTGATAAGCTGTATGGCAGCGAGGACAACATGGAAGGTTTCAAGGCTTTCGCCGAAAAGCGCGACCCGGTATGGAAGGGCAAGTAACGCCTGTCAGTCCGCGGCTTGGCCGCTGGGCCCAGGTAGAAAACAGTCTATAGGCGAGCATTTTCGAATTTCAGGAAACTGTTATATTGTGTGCTCTTCGAGCACGATTTATAAACTGGATCACGCCGGCCCGACGCATCGGGTCAGGCCGCGGGATGACAAAGTGAAATGAGCGATACGCAACCCTTATGGAGGCCCAGCCAGGCCAGCATCGAGGCGGCCAATATGACCGCCTTCATCGCGCAGGTAAATCGGCAGCACGCGCTCGAGATATCCGATTACCCAGGGCTGTACCAGTGGTCCATAGACGACAAGGAGAAATTCTGGTCCGAGGTCTGGGATTTTTGCGGCATCATCGGCGACCGCGGCGAACGCGTCCTGGTCGATGGCGAAAAAATCGAACAGGCGCAATGGTTTCCGGACGCGAGCCTCAACTTCGCCGAAAACCTGCTGCGCAAAAGGAATGACGAAGTCGCGATCTATTTTCGCGCCGAGGACCAGGTCGACTATACGCTGACCTATAACCAGCTCTATGAACAGGTGGCAAGCCTCGCCGCCTGGCTAAAGTCGAAAGGCCTCAATCCGGGCGATCGCGTCGCCGCCTATATCCCCAACATGCCGGAGGCGGTAGTGGCGATGCTGGCCGCCACCAGCCTCGGCGCGGTCTGGACCTCGACCTCGCCCGACTTCGGCGCCGACAGCGTGGTCGATCGCTTCGGCCAGACCGAGCCGCGTTTCCTGTTCACCGTCGACGGTTATTTTTACAATGGCAAAAGACACGAGCTTAGCGACAAGATTACGCAAATCTGTGACCAGGTAACGAGCATCGAGCAGGTGGTGCAGATCAACCTGGCCGGATTCGGCAATAGCATCGATGCCGTCGACTGGAGCGAAATCGTCGCCAACCCGGTGAACAGCATCGAATTCGTAGCGCGTAACTTCAACGACCCGCTTTACGTGCTCTATTCGTCGGGCACCACCGGCAAGCCCAAGTGCATCACGCACAAGGTCGGGGGCACGCTGATCCAGCACCTGAAAGAACATATGCTGCATTGCGATATCCACCCGGGAGAGCGCCTGTTTTATTTCACCACGCTGGGCTGGATGATGTGGAACTGGCTGGTCAGCGGGCTCGCCAGCGAAGCCGCGCTGGTACTGTATGACGGTTCACCTTTTTACCCCGACGGCGAAGTCCTGTGGCGCTATGCCGAGGATATCGATCTGTCCATTTTCGGCACTTCGGCGAAATACATCGACGCGATGAAAAATGCCGGACTCAGGCCGATGGAAAAATTCGACCTGACGTCATTGCGCACCATCGCCTCGACCGGCTCGGTGCTGGCGCCCGAAAGCTTCGACTATGTTTACCAGAATATCAAACAGGATCTGTGCCTGGCGTCGGTATCGGGCGGCACCGATATCGTTTCCTGTTTCGTTATCAGCTGTCCGCTGCTGCCGGTTTACCGCGGCGAAATCCAGTGTCGTGGCCTCGGCCTGGCGGTAGCAGTCTTCGATGAGGACGGCAAGCCGGTGCGCAAGCAGAAGGGCGAGCTGGTTTGCACCGAGACCTTCCCCTGCCAGCCGGTATATTTCTGGGGTGATGCCAGCGGTGAAAAATACCATGAAGCCTATTTCGCGCGCTTCGATAACGTCTGGTATCACGGCGATTACGTCATGCTCACCGAGCACGACGGCATCATCATCTACGGCCGCTCCGACGCAACCCTGAACCCGGGCGGGGTACGCATCGGCACCGCCGAGATTTACCGGCACGTCGAGCAGCTCGAGGAAGTCCTCGAAAGCATCGTTATCGGGCAGGACTGGGAGGACGACGTGCGCGTGGTGCTATTTGTGGTACTGCAGGCCGGGATCGCTCTGGATGACGAACTGATCGGCAGAATTCGCAAGACCGTGCGTGACAAGTGCACGCCGCGCCACGTGCCGGCGAAGATCGTGCAGGTGAGCGAAATCCCGCGCACCAAGTCGGGCAAGATCGTCGAGCTGGCGGTACGTGAAGTCGTGCATAACCGAGCGGTCAAAAACCTTCACTCACTCGCCAATCCGGAAGCACTCGAGCTGTACCGCGATCTGCCGCAGCTGCAAGAATAGCCTTGAATCGAGGCGCTTCCCTGCTCAACTGGACGCTGTTAATGGTGCTGGTCGCGCTATGGGGCACTTCTTTCATGGCGACCGCGATTGCGGTCGATACGATCGATCCGGTCGCGGTTGTATTTTACCGCCTGGGGCTGGGTGCGGTCGTGCTGTCGCTGGTGGTCTACGCCCGCGGCGACCCACTGCCGCTCGAATGGCGGGCCTGGGCCGGATTCCTGGTGATGGCAATCGCCGGCAACGCGCTGCCCTTTTTCCTGATTTCATGGGGGCAACAAACGGTAAATTCGGGCGTCGCCGGCATGATTATGGCAATCATGCCGCTGTTGACGATGGTGTTTGCGCACTATCTGGTCGCTGGCGAAACGCTCAATCGCTACAAGCTGGTCGGGTTTACCCTCGGCATTACCGGCGTCGTGCTGCTGCTGGGGCCGGTGTTCAATGGCGGCGGTCAGGAATTCTGGAGCGGTCTGGCAATATTCACCGCGGCCACCTGTTACGCGGTCAACGCGATCCTGATCAAGCGGCTACCGCGCTTCAGCCCGATGGTCGGCGCCTGCGGCGTACTGATCATGGCAAGCCTGGTCATGTTCCCGCTGTGGCTGATAGCCGCGCCCGAGAACAACAATATCAACCAGGATTCGATGGTCGCGGTTATCTGGCTAGGCATAGGCCCGACCGGAATCGCGACTATCATACTGTTTGCGGTCATCGAACGCGCCGGGCCGACCTTCCTCTCGACGATCAATTACCTGATCCCGGTGGTCGCATTTTTATGCGGCGCCTGGCTGCTTGCGGAACCCGTAACCTGGCAACATATAGTGGCCCTGGTGACGATACTCGGGGGCATCGGCATTACCCGTATCAGGGTGGGGCGAGCGCTTCGGTAAAGTGCTCGACAAAGGCGTTTACCCGGGCCGAACGCACCAGGTCAGGGTGAGTCAAAATCCATAAGCCCGTGGTTAGCTCGTCGACCGGCACTGCCGCCCGCTCGATCAATGGCGACCGGTCGCCCAACAAACAGGGCAGCAAGGCGAGACCGATGCCCGCTTCGGCACCGACTCTCACGGAAACGAAGGAATCGCAGCGCATACAAATCTGCCGGCTATCGATCGTCGCTTCGAACCAGGAACCGATCGGGGTTGCCATCAGGCTGTCGGCAAAACCAATCCAGCGCTCACTGAATATATGCTTCTGGTCCACTTCCGATAACAACGCCGGCGTGGCGTAAATCCCGAACTCGACATCGCAAAGCCGGCGCCCGACCAGGCCTTTATCGGGTTGACCGGTAGGACGAATCGCAACATCGGCATCGCGCCGATGCAGATCGAGAATACTGTTGGTCACCAGCAGGTCGACAACGATATGCGGATGTTTTTGCCGAAAACTTGCCAGGTGCGGCCCCAGCACCGATAACATGAAACTGTCGGTGGTGGTCACACGTAATTCGCCTTCGAGTTTTAATTCGTGACCGGCGATCTGCCGCTGCATGTTGAACAGGGTGTTCTCGACTTCGCGCGCGGCGTTGATCATCTGCTCCGCTTCCGGGGTCAAAACATAACCCGCCTTGCCCCGGTCAAAAATGCGGCAATTGAGATTTTCCTGAAACTTATCGATGCGCCGCAGCACCGTGGTGCGGTTAACTTCGAGCTCGCGCGCGGCGGCGGCTACGGACCCCTTGTTCGCGACCATCAGTACGTAACGCAGATTATCCCAGTTAATATGCTGCATAATTGCAGCACTATAGCGCATAAAAAGATAATTTGATGTAAAAATATTACATGCTACCATACCGGCTTCATTACAACCGACCGCTAGCAGGGTCATCGATGCCGTCATCAGATGCGCGCCTTGCTGATAGCGAACACTAATCGACGACACTGACACCTGACAACTCCTGATGGAACAGATCCTCGACCGACCAGAATTCCAAAGCGCAGTGATCCCGTTTTTCGCGGCCATGCTGGTTTACGCCGGTTTGAAGAAATTCACCGCGGGGGCCTGGATATGGGCCCTGTTTGCCGCATTCCTGATTTCATCCAGCCTGATCAATGGCCCTACCCTCAGCCCGCTTACCGGCACCCGGAAAATCATTCTGCTGGTGCTGGCATCGCTAATTCTGGCCGGACTGGTTCCTTACCTGATTCGGCAGATCAAGCTACAACGAGCCGTGGCGCCCGGGTTGACAATCCTGGCGTTGCTATGGGTTTTCGGCAAAGTCGTGGCGCGCATGGACTTAATCGGGATCGCCCTGTTTCTGGCCGGGGGCGTCGGGCTGGTTTTATGGTTGGCCTGGATTTTCGATCGTATTGCCAATGATGATAGCCGGCTGCACGGCGCCGGTTTCACGCTAATGCTCGGTACCGGTTTGTCCGCCACTGCCGCCGCCTCCGCTTTGCTGGGCCAACTCGCCCTGAGCCTCGCGGCCGCGTCCGGCGGTATGCTGCTGGCCTGGGTTTTACAGGGCAAGGCGGTTGGTTCAGGTAGAGTTAGCGGTTCGATTTCTACCCTGCCCTATGTATTGTCGGCGGCATTGATTGGACTCGCCGCGGTCATATTTGCACGCCTGCCCTGGTATGCCCTGATTCCGCTGGCTGCGATACCGCTCGCTACCAGCCTGGTACCGGTCAAGCCCGATGCGCGTTTTCTAAGCGCGCTGGTAAACAGCTTGCCCGGATTAATCATTGCCCTCGCCGTATCTTACTGGGTATGGCAGGCGGGAAGCTCAAGTTCGTCGGGGTATTGAGACGATTCGGCCTTATTTGAGGTCTGTTACAACTAATGTATTAAACAAAGGAGCAACAAATGAAGAAAGTTTTATTATTGGCAAGCCTCGCGATACTACCCGTTCATTCCCTGCTGGCCGCCAACTACACGATTGACCCCGGGCACACCTATGTCAGCTTTGCGGTTAACCACCTGGGTTTCTCGACTATGCGTGGGAAGTTCAACCAGCAGTCGGGTTCTCTCAGCTACGACCCCGCCGGCAAAAAAGCCTCGGTTACAATCGAGATCGACGCCTCATCGATTGATACGGGTCACGAAAAACGCGACCAGCATTTAAACTCGCCCGATTTTCTCAACGCGGTCGAGCACCCGACTATCACCTTCAAGTCCACCAAGACGGGCTGGAGCGGCGATAAACTTTCGACGGTAACCGGTAACCTGACAATCCTGGGTGTGAGCAAACCCGTGACCTTGCAAATTATCTCGATGAATTGCGGCGAACACCCGTTCAACAAGAAACAGGTTTGCGGATTCGATGCAAGCGGGTCGATCAAGCGCAGCGATTTTGGCGTCAACTACGGACTTCCGGGAATTGGCGAAGTGCTCGATCTGCAAATCGAGCTCGAAGCGTTTAAAGATTAGGCGACAAGCCAGCCCTGGCCCGGTTGCGAAATCGTTCCCGGGCTGGCTTTTTACCATCAGGTAATTTATGCAGATTTGCAAACCGGCCATTAACATGTCGCTTACCAGTCCGGCTTGCATTTACAGTGAAAAACAACCAAAGGAGATCACTATGAAATCGACTACCCAAATTTGTCTGCTGATCGTGGGCGCGGCACTTGCCCTGCCCAGCTTCGCGGCCAAGGATCCGAATCTCAAGGTACTCAAGGCGCGCCAGGGTGAAATGCAATTACGCAGTTTTAATGCCGGTCCACTTTTCGGAATGGCCAAGGGTCAGGTCGATTACGATGCTGAACTTGCGTCGAAACTGGCCGGTAACCTGAAAACACTGCTTTCACTGGACATGAGCCGCGCCTGGAAACAGGGGACCGCCAATGATGCTTATCCTGGCAAAACCACGGCTCTGCCCAAGGTATGGACCACCTATCCTGAAATCAGCAACTACGGTAAAAAATATGCCACTGCTGTTAACGAGCTGGCGGCGGCGGCGGGCAATGGCCTCGATGCGTTGAAACCCAAGGTCAGCGCACTCGGTAAAACCTGCAAGGGTTGCCACGACGAATTTCGTGAGAAAAATTAATAAGCGATTTTCCGCACGGCTGAAGTGCTAGAGAATTAAGGGCCCGGTGGCGTGTTTGCGTTACCGGGCCCGCGTAGTTGGGCGGTCAGTGGTCTGCTGCCTGCTGTTGACGATGCCGTGAGGGCTGCCCATATGATACCGACATGACCCCTCTACCACGAATAAACGCCTTGCTGTGGATGCTCATGGTTGCATCACCAACGTTTGTCAGTGCACAAACCGAAACTGGCGACGGGTTGCCGACACGCGGCGAGTACGTGCTGACAATCAGTGGTTGCGGCCACTGTCATACCGCGGAAGGCGGCGAGCCGCTAGCCGGCGGACGGGCGCTGGAAACACCCTTTGGCACCTTTTATACGCCCAACATCACCGCTCACAAAACTGCGGGCATAGGTGCCTGGAGTGCGGATGATTTTGTGCGCGCCCTGCAGCACGGCGAGTCGCCAGAGGGCAGCGACTACTACCCAGCCTTCCCTTACACGTCTTATACCCGCCTGGTTGCCGATGATGCACGCGCCATGTACGACTACATTTTATCGCGGCCGGCATCAGACCAGCCTAACCGTGAGCACGAACTCGTCTGGTATCTGCAGTGGCGGATTGCCGCAACGCTCTGGAAATGGCTTTTCTTCGACGCCGGCGAATTCCGCGAACAGCCAGCGCAGAGCCCACAATGGAATCGCGGCGCCTATATTGCCGAAGCCATGGCGCATTGCAGTGAATGCCACACGGCGCGAAATCTTTTCGGCGCCAGGCAACCGAACCTGGCTTATGCCGGCAACGCAGAAGGACCGGATGACGAACTGGTGCCGAACATAACGCCGCATCAGGGCACCGGAATCGGTGACTGGGGTCGGGATGACCTGCAGCTATTTCTGCAATTCGGCGAGCTGCCCAACGGCGAGTACACCGCCGGATCGATGGACCCGGTGATACAGGGAATCGGCAAGTTAACCGCCGCCGACCGCGATGCGCTAATCGACTACCTGCGTGCGCTGCCCGCGATCGATAACCGTATCGGCGGCTGAATCCCGCTACGGCGAACGCTAAAGCTCCGAAAATTCATTCACTCGCCGGTTTGCGCCACTGTTCGATCGAATTGGCGTAATAGTTCAACAGGTCGAGCGCCGCGGGACTGGCGCGCAGCATTCCCTCGTTGTTTTCGATAAAACCGCGCCCCTCGAGCATCGCCAGGGCCGCCGCAAGCACGCCTTCGCAGGCGGTTGCCGAAATCTTTATCGGCGCTCCCTGAGCCCGTAACGCCGTAATGCGCTCGACGGCAAGCGTTTTGAGTTCGAGTTGACTCAGCCATTCCCGGTTGGTCGCAAGCAGGCAATCACACATCAGCGCCACCGGCAGCACCGGCACCACCGCGGCGATTTCATCCATCAGCTGTTGGCTCAACTGCTCGATATGTTCGAAACGGGCTTGCTGGTCGAGCGCCGACAGGTCGATGTCCCGATCCTCGCAAAACCGGGATACCGATAGCGGTTTACCGAAATTGAGGCTGGCGTAACCAAACCGCATCCAGCGCTTCTTGCGCGACATCAGCAGGGTCTTGCAGGCAAATCTGACGCTGGTGCTGACGACGAACCAGGCACTTCTGCGACTGGCTTCGGGGTCCAGCCTGCGCACCAGGCTCAAATCTTCGATCACGCGATCGTAGTTGATCCCTACCGGGACAAACACGACATCGCGATCATGCACGCGGTGATAATCACGCAGCATGTAATCGAGAAAACCCTGCTTCGGTTCGCGCAGTCGCCCGTCGCGGGTCAGGCCGCCCTCGAGAAATACCGCCTGGCATACGCCGGCGCGCGTGGCGAGATTGACGTAACGCTCGAGCACCCGTCGATAAAGCGCATTGCGCGAATTGCGACGCACAAAAAAAGCACCCATCGATTTGATCAGGGTTTGCAACGGCCAGATTCTGGCCCATTCGCCGACCGCGTAGGACAGCGCGGTTTTTTCCGCGGCGAGAAAGGACAGCAATACGTAATCCATATTACTGCGATGATTCATGACGAAGACGACGCTCGCGTTCGGATCGATGCGCGACAATTCGTCAGCGTCATGGAAACCGACGCGAACCCGATACAGCAATCGTCCGAGGCTTTTGGCGACCCAGTAGCCGAAACGAAAATAAACATAGGCGTTGAACGAAGGCGCGATTTCGTTGGCGTAGCGGAAGACTTTCGCCTGCACCACTTCCTTGGGCATATTGTTTTCGACAGCGTATTCCTTCATCGCCGCAACCACCTTGTCGTCGAATACCAGCTGATCGACCAGCGCCTGTTTGCGCGTCAGCTGAAACGGCCTGATTTCGATATCGAGACGGGTATTGACCTCTTCGATTACCCGATTGACGCGACGGCGCAGATACCAGCGAAACCCGGGCAGCAAAACGCGGTCCAGGATCAGCAACGCAGCTGTAATCAATAACAGGAAAAACAGCCAGAACGGCAGTGTAATCGAACTTTCCATGGCAAATCAGTGTGGCATGTTCGCCTGGCGACTACCAAATTTTTTTCGCTGCGCCAGTAGCCACGTCTGACGAGACCCGGGTTCGACCGGCGGCCGAGCTCGCTAGGTATCGGCCAGTTCGCCGAGCGTAATGGGTTTAAACGGGGGCCGAACCCTGAAGTACCCCACTGCTTCGAGCGACGAGTTGATCTCGTCGGCGATCAGGGCCGATACCGTGCTACCGCAGAGGCAACCCTGGCAGGGACCCATACCGCATCGGGTAAAGGCCTTGGCCTGGTTGGGCCCGACGCAACCCATGCGCGCGGCCGCGCGTATCTGGCCGGCTTTTACCTCCTCGCAGCGGCATACCAGCGTTTCGTCATCCGGTAGCTGGAACGCGGGCGCAGGTGCGTAAAGTTTATCGATAAATGGCCGGATCGAGAGATGCCGCTTGAGCGATCCGTCAATCCGTTGCGCGGCCGCATCGCGCTGCCCTGAATCGAGCCCGCCCATTTCATGGGCAAGTTGCAATGCGCATAACCGACCCTGTAATTCGGCCGCGGCGGCGCCGACAATTCCGGCGCAATCACCTGCCACCATAACTTTTGCAATACTACTCTGTCCCCACTTATTCTTACTGACCTGCCAGTTCTGTTGACGCCCGTTCCATTCCACCTTGCAACCCGCCGCAAGCGGCAGGCGCAGGCTGGAGATCACTCCCTGGTGCAGCATCAGGGTATCGGCCTCGATTCGAATTTCAGACCGCTTGCCGGCTTTCCCGGCCGGGAGGTCAAAGCATACCGCTTCGAGCGAGTCAGCGCCTTCGGCGCGCAGATTATCGACCTTCCTGTATACGGGTATGCCCGCATTCCTGATCGCGCGCATGAATTTCAGGCCCTTGAAGAGATAATCGATTGCGGGCAAGGCACGAGGCAAGCTGGGCAGGGCCTCAACTAGCCTCCAGCCAGGGGTGGTGTCGACCAGGGCCTCGATTTTCACCCCCGCCTGCAGGTATTGCCAGGCCAGTAACAGCAGTAACGGGCCGCTGCCCGCTAACACCAGCCGCTCGTCCGGCACGATCCCCGAAGCCTTCAGCAGTATCTGCCCGGCGCCTGCGGTCATAACCCCGGGCAATTGCCAGCCCGGCAGCGGCATGGGTCGTTCCTGGGCTCCGCAAGCCAGGACCAGGCGGTCGGCGCTAATGAAACGGCTGGATCCGTCGATCAGCAAACCAGCTTCGAGCCGCTCGTCCAGATACCATACCGACGCATTATTGAGATAATCCGCGCCACTTTGCCGAAACTCGACGACCAGCTGATTCCCCCGCAAATAGTCCTTGCCGAGATATTTGATCGCCCAATCCTCGGACGCGGCAACGTTGCGGTAAATTTGTCCGCCGGGTGCTTGCTGTTCATCCACCAGCGCGACATCGAGGCCCTGTCGCGCGGCGGCGGAGGCCGTGGCGAGACCGGCGGGTCCACCGCCTATAACCAATACCTGGTAGTGACTTTTCATTCCTGCTGCAGCAGTTCTGCCGCACCCCGCTGGTAATCGATGGCCATGTTATCCCTGACTTCGACCTGGCAAGCCTGCTGGTTCGGCACACCGTCGATGCACATCAGGCAATCGAAACAGATTCCCATCATGCAATACGGCAGCCGCGGCGAATCGGTCACCGGGGTATTGCGTACTTTCCTGACACCACACAGCAGCACCGCCGCGGCAACTGATATGCCGCCAGGCACCTGGAACTCGCGATTGTCGATACGCACGCTGACGCTTTCCGAGCCGATCTGATCAATTCTGCGAAACATTGAAACGGTCGGTGCTGAAGTGGTTAATCTGATTATGCTCGGCGCGCCCCGCTATCCACTCGGCGACAGGACCCGCGTGCATCGCGGCCAGCGTTACGCCGCTATGGCAGGTTACGGTAAATGCGCCCGGGCATTCGGCCGACTGTTGATAGATCGGGTTATTGTCGGGTGTCATGATTCTAAGCGCACCCCAGGCGCGCACCAGGCGCACCCGTTGCAGAAACGGAAACATCGTTACTGCGCGCCGCGCAATTTTTTTCAATACCGACGGGCTGGTCCCGTCATCGAGGCCGACGTCCTCGTGAGAATCACCGATCTGCACGGTGCCTTCCGTGGTCTGGCGAACATGCAGTGTCGGTAAATTGAGGAAAGGCTGCAACCGCTCGGTTATCATGATCTGGCCGCGGTCGACGACCACCGGAATATCCATCCCCAGCATGTCGCCGAGCCGTCGATTACCGAGCCCGGCGCACAAAACAACCTTGCCGGCCGAGACGACACCCTCGGTGGCGTGGGCATGAAATCCATCCTGCCTGGACTCGATCTTATCGATGACCTGGTTCGGAAAATATTGCACCTGGTAATAATCCATGCCCCGTTGCAGCGCCTGTAGCAGGTACAGCGGGTTAACGTGGCCGTCCTGCGTCGAGTAGCTAGCACCCAGGACGTTGCCGGATATCTGCGGAATAAATGCCTTCACCTGTTCATGACCCAGCATCTCGTATTCGAACATTCCATCGGTGTGTTGCCGAATCAATTCCATCTCGCTTACGCGTTCATCCCACTCCTGCTCTGCGAGGCAAAAATGCATGCCACCGGTACGCTGGTAATCGATCTCGATGCCGGTTTCAGCCGTAAGTTGCTCGGCATATTGCGGCCACAGATTGGCGGCATGCCCGGTCCAGCGGGCATAGGGCGGAAAATCTGCACCCTTGCCCTGGACCCAGACCAGGCCAAAGTTACCGCGCGAAGCTCGAAACGACCGGTCGCCACCGTCAAGCACCGCTACCCTGTGTTTCTGCCGGGCGAGTCCGTAGGCAATCGAAGAACCGACCAGGCCACCACCAACCACGATGAAGTCGAAGTCTTTCAACTACTTACCTACCAGTAACTTGTCGAGGCTGAATATACGATCCAGCACAATCATCATTAGCAGTGCTTCGAGCTGGCGCAGGTTGAGATTTTTCATATCACCCGGATTACCTTCAGGAGCGCAGGTACGACGCACCGTTGACATCGACGATGCAACCGGTCATGAATTCGGGTGCCTCCAGCGCCAGGAAGCCGATGGTTTTACCCAGTTCTTGCGCTTGCGCGACGCGGCCGATGGTACTCTGGTTCCTGATATTATCGCCCTCGGGCGATGCCAGTACCGCGGCCGCCATTTCGGTCTCGACGAATCCCGGCGCGACGGTATAAACAAACACGCCCCGGGGGCCCAGCGCCTGCGCCAGCGATTGCCCCATGGCGTTCATGCCGGCCTTGGACGCGCCGTACCACGGCATCAGCGGCTCGCCGCGAAAAGCCCCGCGCGAAGATACGTTGACGATACGCCCGCCGCCACGTCCGATCATTTTTTTACCGGCGCAGAAACTCAGGTTAGCGGCGGCGGTCAGGTTGGTATCGACGATGCGCTGCCAGGTTTTTCGCCAGGTGTCATAGTCGATTTCCTCGAAGTTATGACGCTGCGAAATGCCGGCATTGTTAACCAGCACATCGAGGCCATCGAGCGCCTGGTCGGCCTGTTCGATCAATTGCCGCGCGGCGTCGGGGTCGGCGATATCGCACTGAAATAATTGATGGCCGTCGCCTTGCAAGGCCGCCAGTGTCGCCTCGGCGCGTTCGCGGTTAGCGTTGTAGTGCACGCCGATTCTGGCGCCCCGGGAGGCACATTCAATTGCCGCCGCGCGGCCAATGCCGCCTGACGCACCGGTAATCAGTATTGAAATTCTAGCAGTCATAACCCTGACCTCCTGTTAGCTTGCCGCAATACTAATGGAAAGCGCAAGCGAACCCCAGCTATTCAAAAACCTTGGTCCGATACTCGCCTGACTGTTAGCATTGAAATCCGGAGGCTCGCCTGGCTGAATAAAGTTTCGCCTCAAAATCTGAATTTCAGGGCTGCTTCCAGTATCCAACTTCAATATCAGGGAGATACTGCAATGAAAACGCTGCGCCAATTTTCCGCCATCACAACCGTCCTTGCGCTCTTGTTACTCAGCGGCTGTGCCGGCTCATTAAAGCACATGCAACTGGTCGAACCCGACGCCGTCCAGGATAGCCCATCCCCGGGTAAATCCATGGTCGTCTTTATGCGACCCTCGAGCTTTGGTTTTGCGATCCAGTCCAGCGTGTTTGACGTTACCAACGGGGATCCGGACCTGATTGGCCTGGTGCCCTCCAAGAACAAGGTGGCGCACGAGCTCGAGCCGGGTAAGCACCTGTTCATGGCCATCGGCGAAAGCGCGGATTTCATGCATGCCGACCTGGCGCCGGACAAAACCTACTACGCACTGGTCACGCCGCGCATGGGCGCCTGGAAGGCGCGCTTTTCACTGGAACCGATAAAAGCCGATCGCCTGGGTGGCGAGCAACACGAAGACTGGCTGAATGAATGCAAGTGGATCGAAAAAATGGATAGCGCGGAAGAATGGGCGCAAATCAACATGATCAGCATTCAGGCCAAGCAGAAAAAATACTACCCCGCCTGGCTGAAGAAACCAGAAGCAGATCAACCCCGCCTGGATCCCGAGGACGGACGCTAAGCTGTCGTGCGCGGATGGCAGGGCGTGTCGCTAGCGACGGCTGCGGCTCGAACGACATCCTGTTGCTGGCAGACCGGCGTTATCGGTTCTGGTATATCACATCCATGAACCTTTCCGCGGTGGCGCTGACAATCTAGTCAGGCACTCCGTCGGTCGCGGGTAATCCCCGCGGGATATTCTTGGCGGCGTCGTAAAACGGCAGCTCCACCAGCTCGATCGGGCAGTCGTCGCCATCGCGATCGGCGATAACGAGCTCGTCGGATTGCATGGCCTCGGCTGCATCGAACAGCACGAAACCGACACCGCACTGCAGGTAAGGCGAGATTTCGTAGGCGGTTACCCGGCCTACCTGTTTTCCCGCGGACATGACCGTAGAGCCATAGCGCAGCGAGCGGCCCTCGCACTTGAAACCGGTGAATCGGGTTTCCCGGCTGGCATTTTTGAGCGCGTCGCGGCCAATGAAATCATAACTGTCGAGGTCGACGAACATGCCGAGGCCCATATCGTAAGGCGTCGTATCCCAACCCATATCGGTGCGATAGTTCAGAATTCCGCCCTCGATACGGCGGATGTTCATCGACAGCTGGCTACACCCCGCCATACCGAACTCGGCGCCGGCCGCGATCAGGTGATCCCACAACGCGGGCCCATCGACGTCGGCATCCATGTTGTATACCTCGAAACCCAGCTCGGCCGACCAGCCGGTGCGGCTGACCAGCACTTCCTGCCCGCCCATGCGCCCCTGGAAAGCATCGAAGTATTTAAATTCCTCGGGTGCGCCACCATCGCAGGCACGCGCGAGCACCGCCATCGATTTAGGGCCCTGCACCTGCAACACCCAGGACCGCGGATCGTGAATCTCGACCGCGTAGTCATGCGCATGGGCCACCAGCCACAGGTAAACATCGGCATCGGCGTGCACGTACCAGAAACGATCCTCTGCCAGTTTGAATAAAATGCCGTCGCAGACCATGCCGCCGCCCTGATGGCATAACAGGCCGTAACTACCGCGACCGACGCGTAGTTTGTCGATCGGTCGGGTGAACAGGTGGTTGATAAATTTAACCGCGTCCCTGCCGCGGATCTCTAGCGGACGTTCCGGCACGTCGAACAAACCAACCGATTTGCGCAGCGCCCAGTACTCCTCGACGGGATCCTTACCCATCGACAGCAGTGCCAGCCGGCCCGCGTATTCGCCGTAAAACGCCTTGTCATTCCAGGTGCAGGAAAACCAGGGGGACTTCTCACAATGGCTGATGACATTCAGTTGCCTGGACGACATAAGTAAGCTCCTCGATGACAAAGTTGGCGCAGTTTCAGGGCCGCCTATTTAACTCAAACCCGGCCTCGAATTCAATCTCGATTTTGTGTCATCGGCCTGCCGGCCGGCGCGCGAACTAGCCTGTCAGCCCGATTTCCTGAACACCCAGTAGTGACCGGCGCCATCCTTGTTGTAGGGTGCATCCCTGAGCAGCCTGAGCAACTCGATCTGCTGGTCGGCAATCAGTGCATCGACCAGTTGCTGGAAACCGGTTTGATCGTAGTAATGCGTGCGCGTGGACATCACCAGCAATCCGCCTGGCCGCAGCAGCCGCAGCAGTACCGTCAGGGCTTCCGGCGGCACATGCCCAAGGGTAAAAACACCCACCGATAAGACCGCGGCGTAGCCACCGGGCGCATAGGTTTGCGCGGCATGCATGATGTCGATGCCGCCCGCCAGCTGCCGGTAAACCCCGCTCGCGCGCGCCTGCTCGGCCATCGAGTCGGAAAGATCGAAACCATCGATTGTGCGATAGCCCAGGGCGTGGAGCTCGACCCCGACCAGGCCCGTGCCACAGCCGGCATCGAGCAGCTCGGCCGCGGTGTCCGCCAGGTTTTGCTGCAACAGCCGGGCGCTTATCGCCGGACCGCTGTACTCGGCGTCACTGATATCCAGGTTGTAGTTCTGCGCCCAGCCGTCGTAATACGCCCTGACCTTCTCCGGGTCGCCGTCGAGGCGCAGGGCGGCGTCGATGGCGGCGTTAGTGGAAACCTTGTCGTCACTCATTGCGGCAGGGTAGCACGAAAGCTTGCGCGCGAAAGCTACCTCATGCGCCACTGATTTTCCCTGTCCAGGGATTGTCGACTGATCGACGCAGCTGCTACCATTGGCCCCGGTTTCATCTCATTCGGAAAACCTGATGCCTGCCAACGACCCCCTGCTGCAACCGTTTCAGCTCAAGCACCTGACCCTCAAGAACCGCCTGATGACGTCGTCGCACGAACCGGCTTATACCGAGGATGGCATGCCCAGGGCACGCTACCGCCTGTACCACGCGGCGCGCGCAGAGGCCGGACTGGCGATGACCATGACCGCGGGTTCGGCGCTGGTGTCGAAGGACAGCCCGCCGGCCTTCGGCAATATTCTGGCCTACCGGGAAGAAGTCGTGCCCTGGATGCGCGAGCTTACCGACAGCTGCCACGAACACGACTGCAAGGTCATGATTCAGCTAACCCATCTCGGGCGCCGCGCCAACTGGAATCACTCCGACTGGTTGCCGACCCTGTCGCCGTCGGGGGTGCGCGAACCGGCGCATCGCGCCTTTCCCAAGAGCATCGAAGACTGGGATATCGAACGCATCGTCGCCGACTACGCGCGCGCCGCCGAGCACATGCAGGCCGCCGGGCTCGACGGCATCGAGCTGCAGTGCTACGGGCACTTGATCGACCAGTTCTGGTCGCCGGTGACCAACTTCCGCGACGACGACTGGGGCGGCACGCTCGACAATCGTCTGCGCTTCACGCAGCTGATTCTGGACGCGATCCGCGCCCGGGTATCCGCCGACTTCATCGTCGGTCTGCGCCTCGTCGTCGACGAGCAAATGGAAAACGGCATCACGCGCGAGGTCGGCATCGAAATTGCGCGGCGCATGGTCGCCGGCGGACAAATCGATTTTCTCAACGTCATTCGCGGGCATATCGACACCGACGCCGCGTTGACCGATATCATCCCGGTCCAGGGCATGGCGTCCTCGCCGCATCTCGACTTTGCCGGCGAAGTGCGCGCAGGAAACGAAGTTCCCGGTGTTCCACGCGGCCAGGATTGCCGATGTCGCGACCGCACGCCACGCGGTCGCCAGCGGCAAGCTCGACATGGTGGGCATGACGCGCGCGCATATCGCCGATCCGCTGATCGTGAAAAAGCTGATCGAGGGACGCGAGCAGGACATTCGCCCCTGCGTCGGCGCAACCTACTGCCTCGACCGGATTTACCTGGCGGGCGAAGCCCTGTGCATCCACAACCCGGCCAGCGGGCGCGAAGCGACCATGCCGCACCAGATTAGTAGCAAAAGCGACCAGCCGCAAAAAATCGTCATCGTCGGCGCGGGACCGGCCGGACTCGAAGCGGCCCGGGTCGCCGCCGAGCGCGGTCACCAGGTGATCGTGTTCGAAGCCACGCCGAAAGCGGGCGGACAGCTGCTGTTAATGACGCGCTCGCCGCGCCGGCGCGAAATGATCGGCATCGTCGACTGGCGCGTCGAGCAATGCGACAAGGCCGGGGTCGAGTTCCGCTTCAACACCTATGCCGAAGCCGACGACATCCTTGCCGAAGAGCCGGATATCGTCATCGTCGCCAGCGGCGGCCTGCCCGATACCGAGTTGTTCGAGTCCGGCAACGAACTGGCGGTTTCCGCGCGCGATATCATCGCCGGCGATATTGCGCCCGCGGCCGAGGTGTTGCTGTACGACGACGGTGCCGATCACCCCGGGATGCAGGCCGCGGAAATCATCGCCGAGAGCGGCGCCCGGCTCGAATACGTCTCGCCGGAACGCCAGATCGCACCGGATATCGGCGGCACCAACCTGACGCCGTATATGCGCAAACTGTTGCCGCTGGACGTGACCTTTCACGCTGTGCCGTCGGGCGCTGCACGCGCGCCGTGACGGCGATAAAATCCGCGTTACCCTGGGCAGCGATTACGGTGATTTTCCGAGCGTTCGACTGGTCGACCAGATCGTGGTCGAGCATGGCACGCTGCCGCTGGACGAAGTCTACTTCGAGCTTAAACCACTCTCGAGCAATCTCGGCGAAGTCGACTACGACGCCCTGATCGACGGCCGAGCGCAAGCTGTCGAGCGCAACGTCGAGGGCAGGTTCAAATTGTTTCGAATTGGCGATGCGGTTGCTTCGCGCAATATTCACGCGGCGATTTATGACGCGCTGCGCCTGGTCAAGGACATCTGATGTTGACGCAAATTCCGGATGGATCCCGGCTCGGAGGCCGGACCCAACGCTTTCAGATGGCGTTCCGCGGCCCCTGATCATGTCATCCCGCGGCTCGACCGCGGGATGACATGAATTAGAGTGTCAGCACCACCCGGGGAACCGATTTAACTGGGATAGACCGGGATGCACCCGTTATTGATTAACAACCGCCCTTGTTGCGTTGCATCGTCGGCGGATGCTTTTTCTCATCGGGGTGGACGATGATTTTGACGCAGTCGTCGATTTCGAAATCGCGGCTATCGTGGTAGATGGTCATCTGGCCACCGTCTAACAGGTTAATTTCGTAACGCACCGGATGCGGATCCGAACTCCCCGACGAAAAAGACCCGAGCAGGAATCCAAGCCCGATCGAAACCCCGCCACCGCTCGATACCGAGCCATAGACGCTGGTTCTGCCTCGGGTTCCGGTGTCTTTTTCGACATCGTCCATACTGACGTCTTCTTTGGCGGCGACAACACCGATCCTGGTAATGACTTCTGCATCACCCTCGCGTGGACTCTTGGAACTGCAACCGAATAGCAGTAACGCGGTGATCAATAATATGGGGTAGCGCATCGTCCGGATCCCTGAATATAAGGTTCCTAGTTTAACAGTTAAAAACGGATTTAGTTCAAATCCGACGCCAGCCCGGCAGGGAAACAGGGAGACAGGTTTGCCCCGGGAAAACACTGCTTTACCGGGGCCGGTTAAAATCTATTCCGCGTTGGCGAACTCGATGCCTTTCTTGATGTTGCCATCGAGAGTTTCGCGCATTTCGTCGAGCAGCTTCTGTTCGTAGTCGCTCAGCGGCGGTATTGCCGGAATCGAATCGACTCCGTTTTTACCGAGCTTCACCGGCTGCGCGTGAAAACTGCTGGAGTCGTCACCAGTCTGCACGTAACAGCATTCGGTCACGGCTTCGCCATTCATCGCCGCCACCAGCGACATGGTGAAACGCGCGGCGGCCTGCGCCATCGACAGGGTCGCCGAACCGGCGCCGGCCTTGGCTTCGACCACCTCGGTGCCGGCTTCCTGGATGCGCGGGGTCAGGGCTTCGATGTCGGCCTGACTCAGCTCGACTCCGGGAATGCTGGACAGTAGTGGCAGGATTGTAACGCCGCTGTGACCGCCGATGACGTTGACGTTGACTTCGTCGGTGCTCTTGCCCACGGTTTGCGCGACAAAGGTGTTGGAGCGAATCACGTCGAGCGTGGTAACGCCGAACAGCTTGCGCTTGTCGTATACACGGGCTGCCTTGAGTACTTCGGCGGCAATCGGTACGGTCGAGTTAACCGGATTGGTGACGATCGCATAACAGGCGTTGGGGCAGGCTCTGGTCCCGGCGCCGACCAGCTTCTTGACAATACCCGCGTTGACGTTGAACAGGTCGTCACGGGTCATGCCCGGCTTGCGCGGCACCCCGGCCGGAATGACGACTATGTCGGCATCCTGCATCGCGGCTTCGACATCGTCGCCGACGTAACCGGTGACACAGACATCGGTCGGGATATGGCTCAAATCGACCGCAACCCCGGGCGTAAACGGCGCGACGTCGTAAAGCGACAATTCACTGCCGGCGGGAAGCTGCAGCTTGAGTAACAGGGATAGTGGCTGGCCGATTCCACCTGCGGCGCCGAGTACACACACTTTCATGAGAAACCTCGCAAAGCTTAAGTTTTAGACTCAGCATCATAGCCATGCCGCAGCCTGTTCACAAGATAAACGCTAGCCGCGCAACAAGGTTTAATACAGACTATTGGCCATCCCTATCTATTCTGCAAAGGAATCACCTGGAACCGGCCGCGCGCGACAATCTGAAACTCGCCGACAGCGCAATCCTGCCTGCCTGTTTTGCGCGGTCGCCGGGCGATGCTTTGATCTACAACAAAGCGCGAGTTTCGTGATCTGGCTACGTGATTCGCCTTTATTCTGTCGGCTCATGCGATGATCCATCAGCTGAAAAATCTGATTACGGCTGCATCGGCATTTTCACACAGTCTGGACCCAGGGGCGCCATTGATATTCACCCAAATTGCTAAGTACCGAATCCACTTTAGAAAGTTTGACTGTGTCAGCCATGTTGGCAAACAGAAAGATCTTCTCTGACGCGCGAAACTGACAAGAATCGAACAAATAGATTATGCTATTTTGCAGAATGGTAGAAACTAACCGCCTCGAAGATCGGATGACATCTGGAAGATGAAACAGAAGATCCTGAAATTTAACTAACCTCAATGTCTGGTACTCCTGATGACCTTGCTATTATGGCTAGTCGATGCAAATCGTAACACTCAGAGGCCGAGTACCTCGATTTTCATACTTACTTCACGGCTGCTACTGGTTTTTTTGTTAAGTGTTACAGTTCATCCTGCAGATGTCTATGGCCAGGATCAGTCAGAATTTGAGCTAGCAAATTTTGCCTTTGGTAATTACTTCGGCACAGGCCTCTATACTTCTAATACCGGCGAAGTATTTGTTCTTAAGATACCCCTCTCCACAAACCTCGGTTCGGCAACAGACGATGAGCCACAGTGGGTAATCAACTATCCGATCACTGTAGGCACTACAAGCATTAAAGAAATTTCCGCCGGAGCCATTCCTGATCTAAATGATGTTGGCACCCTCAGCATTATCCCGAGCCTCGAATTTCACTATCCGGTTTCACCAGACTGGCGGTTAATACCGTTTGTTGACCTGGGCATCGCCAAAAACCTGGACAGTGGAAAAAACAGATTGGTAACGGGGGCAGGTGTAAAAAGCTTTGTCGCATTTGACTATGGCAAGCACAGGTTGATTCTGGGCAACAGGCTACTTTATGCCGAACAGGAAAGTTTTGAGAAGGACAGCAAATCTGATTTCGCCGTATTTGAAACTGGCCTGGATTACAGTATTCCGATAAATCACACAGTTCCTGGATCCAGGATCAATTTAAGTTTCTACTATATCAATTACTACTATTTAGAGGACCTGGTTTTGCTGGATATCCTTGATGCCCGAATACCGCTGGAAAATAAAAACGAATTTGGATTTACCGTAAGTCTGCCGAAGTATTCATGGTTACCAGATAAATCACGCATCGGGCTGGGGGTCCAAATTTCAAAGAGCGATGATTATTATCGGCTGGTTTTCGGTGCGCCATTTTTCTAATCATTGAATGGAAAAATATACGTAAACAGATACTTCGGATGACCTATAGGAAGTAAAAAATCCAATTTGCACTATTCCACCACGGAGTGGAGAGGGGGTTATTGATATCATTAGTAATGAATGTCCATTTTGGGGAAGTCCAAGCGACCCAACTCGGACATTTCGATTCAGAATTAGCCCGTTTGAGCGAATACAGCTCCGGAATAGAGGAGTATTATGAATTTATTCACAAAAAAACTAGGCTCGAGTTAAGGAGAAGTTGAAAATGGCTACTTATTTAAAACGCGTTTTATCGGCGAGCGTGCTGTTTTACGCGAGTCTAGTTTCATTTTCTTGCAGCGCAGTCACAATTGATTTTGAAACATTTTCTACCCAGAATTTTGGCCCCTCTACAATAATCGATGGTGTTACGTTCTCTATTGTAAGTCCAAGTTCAAGCCCTCAGGTGCGCGTTTTCAATGCATCCGCTGATACCCGAACGGCTTACGTTCTCGGATGTGAAATTCCTGGGGCCGGTTGTGTTGAAGAATTAGGAGTCGATTTTGGTCAGGCAGTTACCAATCTCAGTTTTGACTTTGTAGCTGATAACGTTGACACCGGAAGCGGTTCTGTAATTGCGTTTTTAAACAACGTTATTGTTGGTATGTTATCGCTCACTGGCGATGGTGACGGTTTAACCCATGAAGTTGTTTCGCTTGCAGGACTCGGCGCCATTGACCGGCTGCTTCTTAATCCAAATCCTGACCCTGCTGGAATTGGATACGATAACTTTACTTATGACGTATCGGCAATTCCTCTACCCGCCGCAATCTGGCTATTCGGTGCAGCACTAATAGGTTTAGTTGGATTTAGTAAGCGGGAAAAGTAGCTTAGATTTAAGCATAAGTATTGATGAACCCCTCCACTGTGCGGGGTTTTTATCTTCCACCCATGTAGCGTGGCACGTGGAATACCCAATTCATCTGCAATGTGGCGTAACGATAAATCGGTATGAAACAGTCTTTCCAGGGCGGCTTCTTTTATGATTCCAGGGTAACTCATATCAGTCTCCTCACCGCCATAATTGAAAAATAATTAAATGAATCCAGGCGAAACTATCCTGACAGAGAGATGGCCAGTTGTCAGGATTCAGTGTCGGCCATGGGCAAATCGCGAGCTAGCCAGGTAAGTGGGGCTTGCATGATTGCGACAATGATCAACTCAGGAAGGCGTTGACCGTGGTCGGGCCGGAAAAACCCGGGAACACCGTACCGATGTTGCTGCCGCCGAGCCGTTTATCGAGCATTTCGGATATCACCGTGCGCAGGTCGGTGGTGATCTGCAA
Organism: uncultured Gammaproteobacteria bacterium; assembly: GCA_963768295.1. Classification (GTDB taxonomy): domain Bacteria; phylum Pseudomonadota; class Gammaproteobacteria. The sequence goes on from CAVYHN010000035.1 coordinate 43,769, forward strand.
ATCCTCGTTGACGCCGATATCGAGCCCCGGCCAGTCGCTGATGACCTGGCCGCCGTTGACACCGCCGCCCATCAGGTAAGCCAGGCTGGCGGTGCCGTGATCGGTGCCACCCGAGCCGTTCTCGGCGATGCGCCGCCCGAACTCGGTGTACACCAGCACGCTGATGCGCGCCATGTCGGCACCCAGGTCGGTGTAAAACGCGTTCAGCACATCGGCCAGTTCGGTCAGCGACAGGTCGATGTAAGTCGGCAGGCTTTCGTGGTGATCCCAGCCGTCGGAATCCATGCAGATGACCTCGACCGGCAGATTCGATTTGATCAACTGCGCCGCCTGCAGCATCCTGGCGCCGAGGGCACTGTCGGCCGGATAGACCGCGCCATTGTCTGGCGTGATCGAAGGCAAGTTCGCGGCCTGCAATTCTTCCATCGCGACCAATGCGGCGTTGGCAGGCCCAGCGAAGGGAACCGCGGTCTTGAACAGATCCGCGAGCACCTGTGGATAGCCGGAATCGATAATTTCGGGGTCGAAACTGAAATCATTCAAATTGTCGATGGCCAGCGGCTCGAGTGCCCCGACGAGCGCAACCGGCACATTACCGCTGATCGAAATGGCGCGAAACGCCGAGCTCGAGGCCGGCGGGCTCAGTGCCAGGTGCCGACCGAGCCAGCCGGTGATGGGCCCCGTCTTTACCACCACGCCGCGCTCGATCAGGTTTTGCGCGGAAAAGTGGGAACGGATCTGGTGCGGAACCCCGGTCGCATGCACCAGCGCAAGATCGCCGGCGTCGTAGATTGGTTTCAACGGCGCCAGCGCGGGATGCAACGCGTAATCATCGGTGACATAAATGCCGCCGTCCAGGTTGCCGGGTGCGGGCAGCGCGATGGTCGGACGATGCGCATAGTAATCCGCATCGCTATAGGGCGCGAGCGAGTTGAGGCCATCGGCCGCGCCGCGCTGGAAAATGCACACCAGGATATCGCGATCCGTCGGGATCGTGGGATGTGCCGCAATCGTTTTAGTTGTTGTCACCGAATTCTCCTAGCGCAGGTGAAAATAAACCGAGCTGATCAACACCGCTCCGACCAGCGCCGCAGCCCATTCGGGCTCACCTGGCCCCAGAACGTCGGCCGCGGTAACGTTGAATTCGCCTTCGAGCCATTCGACGATGGCCCTGCGATCCTCGCTGAGCAGCGGGCGCATCAATACCGCGTCGGTAATGGCATCGACCACCGTATCGACAGTATCGGCGCCACTCAGCATCGCCGGGTAGTCGATCTGGATGACGTCGACTTCCGGTATCAGGCCCGAAAGACTCAGAAAGGAGAGTCGCCAGCGGTTGAGCAAACCACCGGTACTCGCCCAATAACTTTGTTCGTCCGGGTAACCGTCCGGGGTCGGCCAGTAAAACGGCAACTGCCCGAGCATGTTTTGTGCATAAAACCAGAACTGTCCGTTATCGGGCGGATAGGCAGTGTCGGGCGCCAGCGCGCGTACGATCCCGGCGAGGTATTCGCTCGGCCGGGTAAATTTCAAATCGGCTTCATCGACAAAGGCCGCCGTGGCGAACAATGCGCGCAAGGTATCCTTGATGTCGCCGTCGGAAATCGTAAACGCGTCCGCCACTGCATCGATCGCCGCCTGCGGTGGCGTGTCACTGATAAAGCGTTGGCACAGCTTGGTGGCGATGAAGTTTGCCGTCGACGGATGCGCAGCGAGGATATCGAGCACCTGCTCAGCATCGGTCTGGCCGCCGCCGGCCGCGATCGAGTTGCCAAGCACCAGCTTGGCCTGATTGTCATGAATAAAGTCGAGGTAAACGAATTCGCCATAGTCGCCGCCCTGATCGTCCGGGAAGTGCAGCGTCCAGCCGGTAAAACAGCGCGCGACCTCCTTGACATCGTTTTCGGTGTAGCCGCCATCGACACCCAGCGTATGTAACTCCATCAGCTCACGCGCGTAGTTTTCATTCGGCGCCACCGCCCGGTTAAAGAAGTTATCGAGATAAAACAGCATCGCCGGACTTTTCGCCGAGGCATGCAGCAGATCGCGAAAGTTGCCAAGCGCGTGCTGGCGAATCACCTGCTGGTCGTCATAGGGCTTCAAGGTCGGGCCGAGACCGTTGACCAGGTGGATATTGAAATGATCGCTCCAGAATTCGACCATGATTTCGAATAGCTGGCGCTTGCTGAAAATCTGGCGATACTGGGTCGCCGCGATCATTTGCGTGGCGACGTCGAAAATATTGTCCGGGAAGCCGGCAATCAACTGCACCGGGGTCTGCCTCGTCAACGGGAACAACGCCTGTATATCGGCTTCGAGGCTGCCATCGTTGATATTCAAATGATCCAGTTGCGCTTCGAGATAATTGCTGACGCCGAGGCTATTTATCGACGACAGCTCATCGCGATGCGGACCGAAGCTGGTGCGCTTGAGCACGGAGTACTCCGCGCTCGGTTTCGGAATCGGGGACATTTGCGCTGGCGGCGGATCGTCATCGTCGTCCGCGCCGCCGGCGCCACATGCCGGAAGCAGGGTGACCAGGGCCCCATAACCGAGCCCACGGCCAAACATTTGCAAAAATTCGCGGCGATTCTGCAATCTGCCGAGAATCGCGCCCAGATCGATTGGGCCAGATTTTTCCATCAGCTCGCCCGTTTCGTCAAAAATATCGTAAAGCCATTAATCATGCCGTCTTACCTAAAAATTGTCAGGTAAAACCAAGAGACACCGCTTGCGCGGAAATTTGAAAAATTAATTCTTTTCGACGACAGACAGAAAGTAGTCGCGCTCGTCCTGGTCGTTCAATTCATCGGCCAGGCGCGCATAGAGCTCGCCGGCATCGGCGCATTCCTGCGCCACAGCATCGACGATTACCGAGGCCACCGGGCCAAGAATATCGGAAAGCCGCTTTTCTGCGGCCAGCACAACCGCAGGGGTCAGGTGTTCCCTGGCCGCGACATGCGTTTCGGAGACGATGGTTTTGAACTCGGTGACTTCCTTGCCATCGCTGGTCACGCGTATCTGCTGCACCTGTAAAACTTCGGGGAAGTTGCCGAACATTTCTTGCAGGCTTTCCAGGCTGCAGTTCAGTACACCGACCGCTTTGATGGAGATCCGGGACTCAGCGCCAACGGTTTTGATTTGATGAGACTGGTACTGCAATCCTACCTGGTGTATTTCGCGCACCAGGCGAGACAGCGTGCCAGGTTTACTCGTGCAAAGCAGCTGTAGTGAAAAATCGAACATGATCAGGGTTTGGCTTTGACATTGGCTTTTGCCTGGGCCTGCATTCTCCTCATCATTTGTACAATTTTTATTATGCTGCGACGCATGCGGTTGAAGGCGCGCAGCATGTCGGCGATTTCGTCATTGCCGGTCACCTTGATTTCCGCGTTACGCAGGTTTCCCTTGCTGGCTTCATCCGCCAACCGCGTAATCTGCGACACCGGCCTCAATACAAGCTTGCGAATAACGATATTGATGACCAGGAAAATAATCAGGAAAATCACCGCCATCGACAGCAGAAAACTGATAAAGGTTTTACGCGCCAGTTCGGCCGGCAAGGTATAGGGCACTACCACCATTTGCGTACCGACGACTTCGTTGAGCTGCCAGCCAAAACCGCCTTCATCGCCGTAAATGGCGCGCATCGCCGCGGGCGCATTTTCCGGCTCGCTGTGGCAGGCCAGGCACTTGGGATTGGAAATGCGTATCGGGTAGGAGATATAGAGCGATTTAACGCCGCCGATCTCCTGGCTGCCGACCAGTTTGTCCAGCGCGGGATTGGCAATGAACTGGTTGATGATCTGTTCTTCCGTGGGCGTGGCCTTGTCACGCGGATTGGTCGGATTGAAAACGGCTTCCCGGTAGCTGTAATCAGGCCGCGTCTGCTGCACCAGGTTAGCGATCTGCGTCGCGGAGTAAGCCGGCACCGTTTGCGGATGAAACTCGCCATCGTTGTTCTGGTTGAGCAACGGCCGCACCTCGTTGACCGTGTAACTGCGCACCGCGAGTGCTTCCTGCATGATCAGCTCGGCCTGATCGGTAACCTGCTGCAAAGCGTTGTCCTGGGTCAACAGGTAGGAATTAACCCCGACGAGCAAAAGCCCAAGCGCGAATGTGGCCGCTAAGATCAGGTTAATTTTTGTTATTAATTTCATCGCGCCCCGGCAACCAATGACGAATTACATTATAAAGTTACTTCAAATGTTTATTTTTTATACGATTTTATTTCGACGAACCACCGAAGGATAGCCCACTTTAGCGGATTTAGTGGAGCCTCGCAGAAATAAATCCTCGCCAGATTGTGCGCACTTCAATTAATCCTGATGACATGGGTTGAACCCCCACCCTGGCTGTACGGATAGCAATGTTCGACCAGGCGCTGTGCCTAGTCTCCCTGGTCGAAAGCGGTTTTGCGGAATGCCGGATGCTCGAGCATCGCCGCATACCAGCGCTGGTAGCGCCGCCAGGTTTCGCCCGCATCGGGCAATTTGAAATCGCGGCAGGCACCGGGCAACACGCCAATACGGTGGGCAAACGGACAATACCAGGCGTTATTGAGAATGACCACGCGTCCACCCCGAGTCTGAAAACCGTGTTATCGCCCATATCGGTGATCCAGATCAAGCCCTTGGCATAGCAATTTTACTTATAATCGATGCCATGTTCGTTACCGGCTAATTCCACGAGCGCTTGGCATGCAGGCTTTCAACCACGAGGTAGCCACCAAACTGCGCGCTATCGCGGAGCTGCTGAGAGCGCAGCAGGCCAATCCATTTCGCGTCAATGCCTACCTGCACGCCGCCGATACGCTCGATAACCTGGGGCAAAATGTCGCCGACCTGATACAGGCGAAAGGTATCGAGGGACTGGTGGCGCTGCCGGGAATCGGCGAAGGCATTGCACGCTCGATCTACGAGTACGTCGCCACCGGGCGCATGTCGCGCCTTGAAAATCTCAAGGGCGCCGCCGATCCGGTCGAGTTATTCCGGTCGATCCCAACCGTCGGCCACGCATTGGCGGAACGCATCCATGACCAGTTGCATGTCGACAGCCTCGAAGCACTGGAAAACGCGGCACGCGACGGCCAGCTCGGCGAGGTTGAAGGCATTGGCGCCAGGCGTCGCGAGGCGATCGAAGCCTGGCTGAAAGTGCACCTCGACGAGCAGCGCCGCAGCTTCCTGCCAGCCGCTCGAGCCAGCGACGGACCGCCGGTCACGCTGATTCTAAGAGTGGACAAGGAATATCGGCAAAAAGCGGCAGCCGGTAATCTACCCATGATCACGCCGCAGCGTTTCAACCCGGAAAACAAAGCCTGGCTAGCGATTCTGCATACGACCCACGATCACTGGCACTTCACCGCGCTCTACTCGAATACGGCGCGCGCGCATCAGCTCAAGCGCACCGCGGACTGGGTTGTGGTTTACTTTTACGATGACCATCATCGCGAGGGACAACACACCGTGGTTACCGAGACCCACGGCGACCTGCGAGGCCAACGCGTGGTGCGCGGGCGCGAAGCGGAATGCCGGCAGCACTATGCCGCGGCGGGTGCTCGATAAACGTACCGCAACTGCACCAGACCCGCGCCCAGGCCGAGCAACATTAAAATAAACAGGATCAGCCCACCGAGCAGCGGGATGGTCTGCACCAGACCCAGCACGAAGACGGCGATGACCACCGATATCAGCCGGCGGGAGCGCGATGAAATATCCTGTTTAAAAAGTGTCGCCGCCCGCTCGGCAACGAAAAAACAGGCGATTAGAAAACCGGCCAGCAAGGCGACGCAATAGAGCGCCAGCAGGCTCAATCCGATCCACAGGCCGAGCACGATCAGCATCATGAAAAACGCCAATAGCGGCGTGACAACCAGAAAAACGAAACCGAGCCCGAAGCTGACAAACGGATCGACGGCAATGCGCCGTACCGAAGCCAGCGTGTAATGTGGAAACAGCAGGTAAAACAGGATGCTGGCAAGCGCCAGCGTGATCGAAAAAAACAGGCCGAAGCCGTGATCGCCATACTTCGATGCCCCGGCCTCGTAATCGATCTGCCCGCCAATCTGCACCCTGGCCGCGGTAACCGCCGGTTGCGGGCTGCGGTATTTCAGATTGCCCTCGATCCGCGCGCTGTCGAGGATTTGAATCTCTCCACCCTCGAGTTCGACGTCCCCGAGGACAGTTCCCGACAGGCGGATATCGCCGCCGATTACCTTGAGGTTCCCGCTAATCGTGCCAGCAACGCTTACCTCGCCGCCAACCAGAAACGCGTCTCCGCCAACCGTCGTCGTCGCGGCCAGCTCGATCGAGCCGCCGCTGGCGACCAGGTCGTCGCCAATGCGGGCGTCGATATCGAGTTCACCGCCACTGATGCGAACATCATCATCGACCGCGCCCCTGATTTTAAGCGTGCCGCCCGCGGCGATGACATCGCCTATTATGTGGCGCCCGATCAGCAGTTCGCCGCCCGCAATAATGACGTCGCCGTTGATCACGGCGTCGAGATCGACGACCCCGCCGGCGGCATAATAATCGTCATCGATTTGACCGCGTTCGATAACGCGCTTGCCAGCATTCGAATCCGCGAGCACGGAAAACGGGATTATCAGGGCCAGACTCGCCAGCCAGACCCTCGACCATGCCGTGCTGCGGCAATGATTAGCTGGCACCGGTTTCACTTTGGTCGCTAATTTTCGCCGGCCTGGGCTCGCCTTTGGGCCAGGCGCCAAACGGGTAGGGACGATACTCGGAGTTAAAACACAAAAACTGAAACACCTGGTAAACGTAGGTACTGAGACCCTGCCCCAGCTTGAGCAGACGCTCGTTGGTTTCGCCGGTAAACAGCTGCAGTAGAAACTGAAACAGGACGACCACGCCCAGCACAATCTCGGCGATGCGCGAAAAAATAATGTACAACAACATGTACAGGCCCCGCATCCAGGTTGACTGGCTCTTCAGATTTTGTTTTACGTCGTTGCTCATGATGATTTAGTCCTCGGCTGGTTTTTTACCAATATACTCACGCAGACCGGAAAATCTAGCAGTAGCTGGCCTTAATCGGGTTGATCTGGCTCAAGGCAGTGCTGCGATCAAAGCGCATACAATACGGCTCGGTAATCGCCCTGTTCAGGATCGGTAAATATAGACTTGCTAGCCTGATATCATTACCGGCAAGCGCCAACTGATGGTAACGGCGACAATAATGGAGAAGTGGCTGCAATGGCGATACGACGCGCAAACATGAAAGGCAAACCGTTTTGCCTGGCGGTCCTGCTGCTCGGCCTGGCGGGTTTAGCGCCTGCTCTGACCGCGAGCGACACCGCCACGCCCGATCCGCACGACCTGATTCGCGCCGCCATGGAGCACTGGCGCGGGATTACCTCCTACTCCGAAATGACCATGGTCATACATCGTAGCGACTGGGAGCGCAGCTTTTCGATGCAGGCCTGGACCGAGGGCGACAAGCTGTCGCTGGTGCGCGTCACCGCGCCGAAGCGTGATGCGGGTAACGGCACCCTGGTCAAGGACCAGAGCATGTGGACCTTTTCCCCCAAGATCAATCGCATTCTCAAGGTGCCGTCGTCGATGATGAATCAGAGCTGGATGGGTAGCGATTTTTCCAACAAAGACATCAGCAAGTCGACCGACATCATCGACCAGTACGATCATCGCCTGTTAACAACCGAGCGCGAGGACGGTCATTTACTGTACACCATCGAATCCATCCCGCACGAAGAGGCTGCCGTGGTCTGGGGCAAGGAAATCGTCGTGATCCGCGACGATTACGTCATGCTGCGCCAGGAGTTCTGGGACCAGGACAACATTCTGGTGAAGGTGATGCAGGCCACCGAGCTGGCGCAGATGGATGGCCGCATCATCGCTTCGCGCATGCGCATGCAAAAAATCGAAACCCCCGGGGAATGGACCGAAATGGCGGTCGACGCGATCGATTTCGACATCGATATCGCGTCCAACCTGTTTACCCTGTCAAACCTGCGGAACCCGCGTCAGTGACCAGCGCGCAGTTTTCACCAGCGCTGGTAGCGAGGACGTCGAGAAGTTGGCGCCGGCGCAGTAGTTGCCGCTTTAAGCCGGCCGCAGGGAGCAGGTCCCGGCACTGCGAACCTGCCGGCGGCCGCGGCAGGAGAGTGGTGAGCAGTGGCTGATGTAAGCCTTATCCTGGCCTGGCGTAACCTGTGGCGCCACGGCCGTCGCACCTGGTTGACGATCGGCGCAATGATATTTTCCAACACGCTGCTGGTGTTCTCGATTTCGCTGCAGTTCGGCAGCTACGACATGATGATCGACAATACCTTGCAGGCCTACTCGGGCCATATTCAACTGCAGCACGCGCGCTACCTCGATGAATCCAAAATGCGTTATGCGTTGCCCGATATCGACACCACCGCGCAAACCCTGCGCCAGGAACTCGGCCTGTCGAGCGTCAGCGCGCGCGCCGCGGGATTTGCGCTCGCCTCGAGCAATGAACGTTCCTACGGATTACAGATTCTCGGCGTCGATGCGGAACACGAACCGCTGGTCTCAACCCTGCCCGGCCTGGTCAAACAGGGGCGCTACCTCGATCCCGCAGCGGTGGAAGAAATCGTCATCGGCGCGGTGCTGGCGCGAAACCTCAAGGTCGGCCCCGGCGACGAGTTGACCTTTCTCGGCAGCGGTTTCGATGACTCCTTTGCCGCCGGCGTGGTCACCGTGGTCGGCGTGTTCGAATCCGGCGTTGCCGACCTGGATCGATCCATGGCACAGGTCAACCTGGGCTATTTCCAGGACATATTTGCAATGCAGGGTCACGGCCACAGCATCGTCATACGCGCGGCGCATATCGACGATGTGGAGCAGTTGATGGCTGATATCCAGGCGCTTGATATGGCTATCGATAATCTCGCGGTACGTCACTGGGATGAACTGCAGCCGGGCCTGCGGCAGGCGATACAGGCGGATATGACCAGCGCCTGGTTCATGTACCTGGTGCTGATCGTGCTGGTCGCCTTCAGCGTGCTCAATACGCAGCTGATGTCGGTGCTCGAGCGCACCCGCGAGTTCGGCACGATGATGGCGTTGGGACTGCAACCCTCGCGCCTGGCGCGGCTGGTGATGCTCGAAACCGCGCTCATGACGAGCGTCGGCCTGGCGCTTGGCATCACCCTCGGCTGCCTGATTACCTGGTACCTGAGCCATGTCGGGTTTTCCTATCCCGGCATGGAAGAAATGGCGGTCAAGTTCAATCTGCCGGATCGCATGTATCCGGCGATTTCGCCGGTCTCGCTGACGCTGGGCCCCGGCATCGTCGCCATCGGCAGCCTGCTGGCGTCGATTTACCCGGCAACGCGGCTCTACCTGTTGCTACCCGTCGAAGCGATGCGGGCGGCCTGAGATGCAGGGATTCAGACTCCATTTTGCGATGCTGCTGCGACTCTCCTGGCGCAACCTGTGGCGTAATCAGCGGCGCACCTACATCATGCTGGGCGCCATTTCGGTCGGCGTCTGGGCGATGATTTTCATGACCGCGCTGATGCGCGGCATGGTCGACGATATGCTCAACCAGGGTATCCACAACCTGCCGGGGCACATCCAGATCCAGCACCCCGCGTTTCTCGACGATCCAAGCGTGGTCAATAGTATTGCCGAACCCGACGGCGAACTGCTGGCGGCCCTGAACCAGCCCGGCGTGAAACGCTGGGCAACCCGCATCAAGGTGCCGGCGGTCATCGCCAGCGAACGCGAAAGCCGCGGCATCAACCTGCTCGGTGTCGAAGCGGAAGCCGAAGCCGATATCACCGGGCTTCCCGCACAGATCAGCGAGGGCCGTTTTCTCGAATCAAACCAGGACCAGGGCGTTGTCATCGGCGCCAGGCTCGCACAGCGCCTCGAGACGCGGCTGGGCAAGCGCGTGGTCGTAATGAGCCAGGACCCGGATAACAATATCAGCGAGCGCGGCTTCCGCGTGGTCGGTATTTACCGCGCGAAGATGCCCGGGCTCGAGGAGTACAACGTTTATGCGGCGCGCGACACCTTGCAGCAGTTGCTGCGTATCGAGGGACGGGTATCACAGATCGTTATCGTCGACGAAGACTATCGCGACATTGAAACCCTTTATCGCCGCATCGAACGGGTCACACCCAAAACGCTCGAGATCAAACCCTGGTATGAAATCGACAGCTACCTGGCAGCCATGTTCAACATGATGGATGGTTTTGTGCTGGTGTGGGTCATCATCATCTTCCTGGCGTTGTCCTTCGGCCTGGTCAACACGCTGGTGATGGCCGTGTTCGAGCGCGTGCGCGAAATCGGCCTGATCCAGGCGCTCGGCATGCGTCCAATATTGATCGTCTACCAGATTCTGCTGGAGTCGCTGTTACTGCTGCTGATCGGACTCGTCATCGGCAACGGGCTGGCGATAATTACGGTCAAGCCGCTCGAAAGCGGGCTCGATATTTCGATAGTCGCCGAGGGCATGGCGATGATGGGCGCGAGCAGCATGCTTTATCCAAACCTGACGCTATACGATATGCTGCTGGCCAATAGCGTGGTCATTGTTCTCGGCATCCTGACCAGCATTTTGCCAGCCTGGCGGGCCGCGCATCTGGACCCGGTGCGGGCCCTGAACTCAACCTGATACGAACAATATGAGCGCAATCCACTGCCACCAGTTATGCAAAACCTTTCACCAGGGTGATGAAATCATCACCGGCCTCGACCACGTCGACATCACCATCGAGGAAGGCGAGTTTGTCTGCCTGTCGGGCCCGTCCGGCTCCGGCAAAACCACCCTGCTGAACGCCATCGGCGGGCTCGATACGCCGGACAGCGGCGAAATCCACATGGGCGATATTCGTATCGATCAGCTCGAACGCGGGCCTCTGGCCGACATGCGCCTGCATCATATCGGTTTCGTATTCCAGGCCTACAACCTGATTCCGGTGTTAACCGCCCAGGAAAACGTCGAATTCGTCATGCAGGTACAGGGTATTGCAGTCGCTGAACGCAGCCGCAAGGCGCGCGAAATTCTGCGCGAAGTCGGGCTCGAGGGCATGCAAGACCGCCGTCCGGCGCAACTATCCGGCGGGCAGCAGCAGCGCGTCGCGGTCGCGCGCGCGATCGTCTCCCATCCCGACCTGGTACTGGCCGACGAGCCTACCGCCAACCTCGACAGTGTCGCCTCGACGCACTTGATGGGGCTATTTTCCGAACTCAACGCAAACCACAAGATTACTTTTGTTATCGCCACCCACGACAAGCGGGTCATGAGCTACGCCCGCCGCCTGATCAAGATGCAGGATGGCAAAATCATCAGCGATGAAGCGCAATAGCGTCATCGCTTCCCCAGCTGTCGTCACCGCCGTTTGCGCGGGAATCACTGCGACACTCGCGCTCGTAACCAGCAACGCTGCCGCGCTCGAGCTGCGCGGCCACGCCAAGCTGCAGGCGACCTCGACCAATCTGCCTGCAGACAGCTTGCTGCAGGACTTCGGCGACGACCCGATGAACGATGCCGGCTTCGACCTGCGGCTCAAGCTCAAGGACCGCGCCGGCGGCTGGAGCTGGCGCGCCGACTATCAACTACTGGCCAGGCAGGGCGATCGGCTCGAGTTACAGCAAAACACCGCGCTCACCGGATTCGGCGCGGCCGCACTGCTGGAGGACGATCTGCGACTATTCGATCTCACCCATCGCCTCAGCGATCAGGATGATCGCCTCATGACCCATCGGCTCGACCGGCTCTACCTGAGCCACACCACCGACAAGACCGTGGTCAACTTCGGGCGCCAGGCGGTTTCCTGGGGCAACGGCCTGATTTACAACCCGGTCGATTTTTTCAATCCCTTCGATCCGGCGGCAATCGACACCGAGTACAAAACCGGCGATGACATGCTCTACAGCCAGTACCTGCTGGATTCCGGCGACGACCTGCAGGCGGTGTGGGTGGCGCGGCGCGACGACGAAGGCGACGTCGAAAACGACCGTTCCAGCCTGGTAATCAAGTACCACGGATTCGCGCAGCGGGCTGAATTCGACCTGCTGCTGGCCGAGCACTACGATGACCGGATCCTGTCGCTGGGCGGCGCCGTCGATGTCGCCGAGGCCATATGGCGCAGTGACATCGTGCTTACCGATACGCGGGGCGAAACCTTTACCAGCGCGATTCTAAACTGGTCATACTCCTGGATGGCCTGGAATAAAAACCTGAGCGCAAGCATCGAGTACTATCACAATGGATTTGGTATCGACGATGCAGACTACGGCCCCCTGGCGCTGGCTGATAATCCGGAGCTGGTGCGACGACTGCAACGCGGCGAACTCTTTACTCTCGGTAAAAACTACCTGGCCGCCACGGCCACCATCGAATTGGCGCCGCTCTGGATGCTGACCACAACCCTGTTCCACAACCTCGATGACGAATCGCTATTGCTGCAGGTCTTCAGTCAGCACGATTTACGGCAGGACTTGCAGTTACTGATCGCCCTGAATTTACCGCAGGGTGACAATGGCAGCGAATTCGGCGGCATCGACTCCGCAATCGACGGACGTCCGCTAGCCATCGGCGAGTCCTTTTTTACGCAGCTGGCCTGGTATTTTTAGCGTTCGTGAATCAATAGAACTATCGCATTTAAAGCCCTGCAGGCGCTGAATCACGGGAAATCTCCTCTAAAAACAGACACTCAGATTTCGAGTGTCAGTTTCTGAAAACGACCCAAAGTGGACTATTAATATTACCTTGAGATTATTGTTATCCTCGCGAAAGCAGAGTCTTTTAATACGATGATATTTAACCTGATTTTAGGGGGTTAAAGTTAGCTGCCACTAATATCCACGTTTGCCGGGTCAATAGACATCCTGATCGGACCTGGTGAATATTTCACAACTTCCCCGGTATTACTGAACAACAATCAGGGTAATAGCCAACTGAACGAATTCGACTACTTTCCTATAGTTTCCCTACCAAAACAATTGGAGGTGAACCATGAAAATCTCAACGATGAAAAAGTGTGATACAACAAAACACCAAATGGGTTTTTTTGATCTTGGTTTCTCACTAGCGCTGTTGGCGCTGTTCGGCTCATTCGCCTATGCCATCACGCCAGACCGGGACGACAGTGTCGCAGTGCAGGAACCGCAAATTGAGGTCGTGGCTAATTACCAAAAGGGACAAACAAGATGAAAAACAATCACATCAAAAACACAACTTACGACGAATCACTTCTGGAATACGCCACAACCGCCTTCGTATCAATAACAAAACCCGCAGTTACCAATAGCCACTCTGAAACAAGACAGCATATAACAGAGACTGAGACCAACGGGCAGGTTAAACCGGAAAAACGTGAGCAGGTTTATCTGCACTCGATTGGTCGATTTAGCAAGCTTAAGAAGCTGCAGAAGGGCACTTACGAAGATTAACTGGATTGCTTAATAAGTGGTGAATGTTGGGATGGCATTTGATTGGGGCCGAGGGTCCGTATTTGGCCTATTCTGTTGAAAAACTCTAAATTTTTCGCAACGAAGAAATTATTTTCGATATAACGAATTCTAAAATTTTACATTCGGGCGGGGACCTATTACTAACGATCTCGATCCACAGAGCTAATGGTGAGCCTGCATGCTAAGTGCTGTGAGGAATTTAGAATGCTTTGACTTTCTGCAGAAAAACAGGCTCTCATTATTTTCGAGTTTTTCAACAGAATAGGCCGAAGATTGCCTCTGAACTCTGCATTTTGAGAGTCAGCTATCGGGAAAGTAGACCTCTAAATTCTTCTATCACCAAGCGAGATCAATCCAAAGCAGGCACCCACAATTCTTACGTAATCCCTTTAATCCATACTATTTAGGTGCGTAGGCAAAGAATAATCCAATGCTGCTGGCATCATCGGTTATTCCGTCTGTTTTGTAATCCATTTCGGTTAGCCTGGCACCGATGTGAAAACCAGGCGTTAACTCGTAGCGATATTGTAAAATCAACCCGAGGGCATCATCAAACTCTATCCGAACTGGTGTAAAGCCGTCGATATCGGCTTTAAATTCTGGGCCAAGGTGGAATGTTGCACCGACACCGAACTGATGTTTCTGGTTGATCCAACTATAAATTGAATCGAAAGTTACAACGTCGAAATCTGCATCACCATTACTCGCATCCAAACGGCGTCTTATGAATCCCAACGAGAATGACAACGCCGCATCTTCATTTTCACCCAGAGCATTTTCGATCCCAAGCGCAAGCTTTAAACCACCACCGAGATTGACATCAGATTCAGTAGTAAATTCCTCATAATAATAAACGGTACGTTCGGCGGATGCATAAGTTTCACCGCCTCGTTCGGCAGATAATTCAAAATATATACCGGCATTAGCCATGGTAGGAAGAAGTAAAAATGCGAATAAAAACAATAATTTCTTCATATTGTCTTTATTCTAAGTTCTCCCCGCCGGGTATTGCTGACTTGTATCAACTGGAAGCGGGACGATACATGGGATTACTTTTCGCGTTACTTGAATGTCCGCTCCTGGCCGGAGATTGAACCCTACAAGGGATTTGCCAGCGTCTCCTTTCGAGAAAACAGGCTCCGGACCTCGCATTTTTCAGCGGTCGGAGTCACTCTGGAATGATTCTGACAGTTATGCAGCCGTGCGGTCACGCCAGGCGTGATAGATGGAGGTAACGTCGGCGCGCCAGGCCGGGGAAACGATGGTAATTAGCAGCGCTTCCAGATTGGCCAGGGTAACGGCCACGGCAGCGACGCGCACGGGCCAGAGACTATAGTCGCTAAAGATTGCTATCACGCCAACAGCGGTCAGGAACCACGAAATCTTGGCGCCGCGGGTGTGATAGCTCGGCCAGCGTTTGTACTTCCACAAACCCGCGGCGGTGGATATCAGATAGGTTACGAGGGCAGCGCCGATCCAGACGAGTTCGGACTGCAGGCTATCACCGTACATCGTCACTAATCCGAATAACAGGGCCGCATACAGTGCAGCGTCAGCCCAGCTATCGAGGCGCGCGCCCAGCACCGTGCGCTGGTTGAGCAGTATGGCCAGCTTACCGTCTAACCAATCGGTGAAGGCGAGAAAAATGAAGCACCAGAGAAAGACCTCGTTGAAACCCTGCCAGGCGATCGGAACCAGGACGAACGAACCGATCAGACGGATGAAACAGAGTAAGTTCGGCACCGTCAGGAGCCGATTGGATATCTGCGGCTCGAGGTCGGCTGTTGTTTCGTTACGTTTAGCGGAACGCTTCACGCTGTCCACCAGGTCACAAAATACAGGAAGACCGGCGCGGTCAGAGTAAGACTATCGACGCGATCGATGACGCCTCCCATCCCCGGCAAAAAATTGCTGCTGTCCTTGACGCCGGCATCGCGCTTGATGGCGGACATGTTGATGTCCCCGAAGAAGCCCGCAAGTGAAACCAGAATTGCCGCCAGTACAGGGGCAAACCAGGGTCGTAACGACTCCGGGATCGAGAAAGGTCCCGCTTGCTGATCTAAAGTCGTGAGCCAGGGTGCGATGAGGGGCGCGAGTATCACGATGACCAACATACCTCCGAAGAAGCCTTCCCAGGTTTTATTCGGAGAGATGACAGGCGCGATTCGGTGGTGTTTATGGGCCCCGAACAGCCGACCGACGATCGCCTGGAAAATATCGTCTGCCTCCGTAAGGATGACGAGAAACAGCAACCAGCCGGCCGGACCCAGAGGACCCGAGGAAGTGCCGGGAATTATCATCAACAGCGCAGCATGGGAAACCCCATAGCCGAGAAACATGATCGCCCAGAGCAGGCTTCCCGAGGCGCGAATATACCCCCCTGGTTCATCTTTAATCAGCAGCAACACGGCCAGCACTATGGATGAGCCAAGCGGCAGGAAGATAACGAACAGAGCGGTTGATTCAAACAGGATCAGCAGGTAATTAGTCACGATGAGCCCATAGCCAGCGCGAATCGCGAGTTTATCCTCTGGTCGGGTGCCGATAATTCTTGTGATCTCGTACCAGGCGATGCAACTGGCACTGGCGAGCAGTAGACAGATACCAACCCGGCCGGCGAGCAAACCGGCACTCAGGATAATGGCTAGCATCCACCAGGTCCGCAAACTGGCAAACCGTTTGCGTCGTATTCCCGCATCCGAATTTCGCAGCGCGATAAAACGGGCTATCGAACCAGCCACCAGGCTGGCGAATAGCGCGATAATTGCCCAGTAAAGCGCCGCTTCATTAGCCATGATCATGCTTTTTTCGTGGCGCTTCCTGGTTTGTCGCTACGTGGTTGCCAATTCTGAAAGCGATAATGCCAAAGTGGCCAAGCAACCAGCGAACCAGAGGCGCCAGCGCGGCGCAGCCCAGCATGGCAAAAATAAGCGGCAGGTCGATAAATGCACCTGGCCCGCTGCTCGCCAGTTCACCCAGCGAGGGCAGACGAACGCCCACGTAAACCCAGATGGCGTTGGCGGGCAACAAGCCTGCCGCGGTGGTCCAGCAGAACGTCCAGGCTCGAACACGGCTCGCCCCACTGATCGGGTTGACGATCGAAAAAGGTGCGTGCGCCATCCGCAGCGCAAGCAGGTAGAAAGCTCCTTCCCTTGCGAGGTGCCTGTTCATAAGCGCGACGGGATTGGTGTAGCGGCGCTCGATGCTTTCGCGAAACAGGTAACGACTGAGGGAGAAGATCGCCATCGCGGCCAGGGTGAGGCCGACCGAGACGATGATCAGGGCTTGCCAGAATCCAAAAAACCAGCCGTAGACGATTCCCTTGCCCCCGGTTCCCGGAACCAGTGATAGCAAAGCATAGATACCGAAGCCAACAAGGAAAGTACGCCATGGGTGGAGCGCAATGTAGCCGCGAACACGGCTCTCCTGCTCGGCCAGTTGCTCAAGCGATATATGACTGTTGACATACCAGGCCAGCCCCGTCAGGAGAATTGCGGCGATTCCAAGGATAATAAGTTTTCGTTTGCTGCGCGTGCCTGTCAGGAATGCACTCATGTTAGAGCAGCTTGGGATCCGGTCTCCGTGACCTCCAGTGCTCGTCCCGGGCGAGGGAAGCTGTGCTTGCTTAGCGGTGCAAACTTGCCCGCGTCTTCGAAGTAAAGATAGTGGGTTACCGTTAGTGTTTGTGAACCTGTCTCGATCAAGTTGAAAGTGTTCTCGTTGCGCTCTCTTCCTTTGCCGCGGCTGGACGTCGTGGTGCCGCACTGAACGATAATAACGCCACGGTCGCGGTGATGCCCGGGAAAGAAATCAAGCGAGTTGCCGATATAGGCTCGATGCAAATGTCCGCCTAATATCATTTCGACCTTTTGTTCGACAAAGCAGTCGATAGCGCGCCGTGCGCGCGGCATGGCGATGTCGAAAACACGGTCGTGCCCAGGGGCAAACTGATGGTGGGCGACAACGATGCGAACCTTATCGTCGGCTACTCCGGCAAAAACCTGCTCGCTATGCTTGAGTTGATGGCGATCGAGCCGGCCATTAGAGATGCTGCGCCTTGGCGCGGTCGAATCGAGACCAACCAGTACCGCGTTACCGACATGGAGCACCGGGTTAAGCTCGGGTGAGATGAATTCACGGTAGAGTGCGTGTGGCCTGAACAGACGTTCGTAGATTCGCCAGAGTGCGACATCGTGGTTACCAGGAATAACGAGCATTGGGTAATCCGACATGCGGTCGAAAAACCGACGTGCTTCTTCGAACTGATGACGCTTGGCCCGCTGCGTCAGGTCGCCGCTAACGACAATGGCATCGGGCGCGAGCGAAGGAATGGATTGCAGCAAAGCCTCCGCGACCGCGGGTAAGAATGGCGATCCGAAATGCAGGTCGGATATATGGAGAATTCTGGCCAGCATATTCGATAAACATACTATAGAAACCGTCCCCGATTATTCTGATATAAGTCAATGAAAAGAATTAGAGCGTTTTTGTGGCTCTATAATCTTATAGCGTCAGGGATGATGCTCGCTGATACGTTGTAACGGCGTCACGCTGACGCCTTTTTCATTACATTCGATCTGGCTGTCGACACCATAGACCCGTGCGATATTTTCGCCGGTCAGCACCTCGGTGACCGCGCCGCAGCATTCCAGCTTGCCGTGGCTCAACAGGTAAAGCCGGTCGCAGAAACGCGCGGCCAGGCTCAAGTCATGCAGCACCACGACGGCGGCGCGATGTCCGCTGGCGTGCTGGCGCAATATTTCCATCACGTGAAGTTGGTGGTAAGGATCGAGTGCCGCGACTGGTTCGTCCGCCAGAATCAGCTGGTTTTCGGTGGCAAATATTCGCGCCAGCATGACCAGGGTTTGCTCACCACCCGACAGCGTGGTCACGATTCGGTTGCGATAAGCCAGGGTTTCGGTTATCTGCAGCGCCTGCTCGATCTTCAACTGGTCCTCCGCGCTGCTGTGTCGCCACCACTTCTGATAGGGAATACGCCCCAGCCCAACAACCTTTTCCACGCTGAACGGCCAATAGGCCTGGGCCCCCTGGACCAGGTAACCCAGGGTACGCGCACGCTGTTGCGGCGAAATATCCGCGAGCGGCTGCCCATTCAGCTGAATATTTCCGCGATCCGGGGTCTCGATACCCGTCAACAGCCGTAACAGACTGCTCTTGCCGGCGCCATTGGGGCCGATTAATCCCACCAGTTCGCCGGGCTCGATCTGAAAATCGATGGCGTCGAGAATCGGAATGCGCTCGATGCTGTAGTCGATCCCGCTGGCGCTCAGCAGGCTCATTGCAGCGTATTCCTCGATTTCAGAATCAACAGCAGGAAAAACGGCGCCCCCACCAGCGACGTGATCACGCCGAGTTTCATTTCCGTCGTTGCCGACAGCGACTGCACCGCAACATCGGCCAGCAGTAACAAAATGGCGCCGACCAGGGCGCTGGCGAACAACAGCCGGCGCGGCTCATAGGCGACGAAGGGACGCACCAGGTGCGGCACCACCAGGCCGATAAAACCGATATTTCCGGCCACCGAAACCGCGGCCCCGACGCTGGCCGCGACCCCGAGAATCAGCACCAGCCGCAGGCGAAGGACATCGAAACCCAGCGACTTCGCGGTATCCTCGCCCAGGGTCAAGGCGTTCAGAAAACGGCCACAATAGAGCATCATGCCCCAGCCCAGCAGCATGAAGGGCAGTGCGATCTGGACCTCCCTGAAACTGCGGTTGGCAACCGACCCCAGCAACCAGAACAGGATCTCCTGCATTGCGTAGGGGCTCGCGGCGAAGTTGAGCGCGAGCGCGATTAAGGCGCCCCCGATCGCGTTAATCGCCACGCCTGCAAGAATCAGCGTGATAATCGAGCGGCTTTGACCCACCAGCAGGAAAATAAACAGCACCGCCAGCAATGCGCCCAGTAAGCCTGCCAGCGGTAATACGAACCAGGCATAGCCTGCGAGTCCGTAATAAAACACGATCACCGCGCCCAGCGCAGCGCCGTTGGACACGCCAATAATACCGGGTTCGGCCAGCGGATTACGCAACAGCCCCTGCAATGCCGCGCCGGCAAGCCCGAGGGTGGCGCCGACCAGCGCCGCCAGCAATGCGCGCGGTAGCCGGATATCGAAAAATATCAGCGATTCGATCGTGGTACGGTGATGCCAGGCGTCGTCGAACGCCTTGCCCAGGTCGATCTCGACCGCGCCGACGTTGACCACCAGCGCCAGCACCAGCACCAATGCGATCAGCAATACGGCATTCAGCAGGCGTGCATCGACGGCTTTCAGATTCATCGTCGCGCCGCCATCATTTCGATCGCATCGACAATCATCGGACCGGCGCATATTCGCAGCCGGGTCGGTATGTCGAGATACGCCCGATGCCGGATCAACTTCTCCAGCACCGGGTGTTGTAGCGCTGCCGTCGCCAGCGAATCCTGCGGCGACAGACGGCGATCGATTTGCAATACATCGGGGTCGGCGGCGACCAGTTTCTCCAGCGAGATCGCCTGAAATCCGCTGATGCCCATCTCGGCAGCCAGGTTACGATAGCCGGCACGCAGGAACAGGTCGTGTTCCAGGGTATCGGCGCCGACGGTAAAGCCGTTGGGGGAATAAACGATGACGCTTTGCACAGGACTTGCCGCGTAGCGCGCCTCGATGTCGGCCAGCCGCCGACGCATCCGTTCCACCATGACTTGCGCACGCTGTTGGTTACCGGTCCAGGTACCGAACTGCACCAGCAGAGCGTAGATTTCATCGACCGAAGTTACCAGCGGTACCTGTTTGACCGCAAACCCCAGCTGGCGCAGAAGACTAACCGTATCCCAGGCAACAAATTCACTCGCCACCACCAGATCGGGCTCGAAACGAATGATTTCCTCGATCGAGGCATTGTTGAGGGGTATATCGCCAACCGCATCGATCATGTAGGACATGTTGCGATCCCTGGCCCAGACCGATACCGACGCGATTTGCTCGCGCTCCGCCAGCATCAACAATAGCTGGTCGGTGCAAAGCCCGATCGAGACAATTCGCTCGGGATTGGCGGCCCAGACCGGCGTTGATACCAGCGCCAGCATGACGGCGATAAATCGGAAAAAAACTGACATAGCCCTGTTGGCCCTGATGACCCGCGTTATTGTCCTGATTGACACACCAAGGTAAAGCAATCTCTGGCATATTGCGACAAGCCCCATTACCGATAAACGGTCATGATTTGGCTCTGAATGGTCATATGACGGCCTGATTAGCAACTATGCTTAAGCTTCACCGTATAAATATGTGAAGCGCATCACACCAGCAGATACACCCCAATACGGCAAATTTCCGGACCACTGACACGCGCATTGGCAGGCCTCCGGAAAGATGGCGAGGAAGACAGGATTCAAATGGCAGTACCAAAACTCGAAGTCGTTGGCTCAGCTGGCGGAAACAACCCCATCTATAGTTCGGTCAAACGATTTGCGCTCGAAGGGCTCAATGATTTGATCCGGGTACTGATGGAAAGCGTCGACGATGCGCTGTTCGAGTTATCGGACAAGGTCGACAACGATCGCGAACGCAACATGTATTTCGAAGCCATGCGCGAGATACGCCTGAAACGCGACGGCCTGAAACAACATTTTGATTATGAAATGAAGCTGCGTTTCGATGGCTTCGTCAAGGGTAAGGGCGCAACCCAGGACCTCGACGACGAGGACGAATTGACGCTGGTGGAGCTTGAAGATCTCGAAGACAGCATCGCCATCGACAACATGATTTCCAAGGCACGTCCGCATTTCGAAGACGATTTATTCGCGGTTACCGAAAGACTCAAGCTGGTCTTGCGCCGCAAGGAAATCGAGGAAGATGAAAACCCGCTCGATCCAAAAGCCATTTGCGACAGTTTTCACAAGGCATCCGACCTGCTGGATTCCGATATCCAGGTCAAGCTGATCTTATACAAGCTGTTCGACCGCTACGTGATGAATAATCTGGGCCATTTTTACAAGGAAGTGAACGATCTCTTTGTGAAAAAAGGCGTGCTGCCGGGATTCAAGGCCGACCAGGAACGCATGAAGCAGACCACCCGTTTCATGGCGAACCGGATCAGGAACAAGGCGCCGGAACTGACCACGGTCGCCGTTCCCGGTTTAACGCTTGGCACGAATCCAGGCATGCCCGGCGCTGCCCAGGCTGGCGATGGCGGAAATCTGTTCGCGGCGCTACAGCAGGCGGTGACCGGTGCCGCGGGCCTGGCCGGCGGCCCGACCGGTGCCGGCGGCGATGTTTTTGAACCTGCCGGTGGCATGGTGCCGGGCGGTGGTGGCATGGTGCCGGGCGGTGGCACCATGGCAGGCGCGCAGGCAGGCACTGCTGGAACCGGTTTCGTCGCCGCGCTCAACAGCCTGCAGGCCGCCAGCATTCCATCGCAGCCGGTTACGGCGATCGATCCGCAGAATCTCAAGGCGGCAACCCATCAGCAGCTGGTTGATTTCAAGCAGCAAAATCAGCACCAGGTAAATTCGGCTGACGGTCAAACTATCGACGTCGTGTCGATGTTGTTTGATTTCTTTTTCGATGACGAGGCCCTGCCCGCCCCGATCAAGGTTTTGATCGGTCGTTTGCAGATTCCGATTCTCAAGGTCGCCATTCTCGACAAGGAATTTTTCAACCAGAAGAAACACCCCGCGCGCAAATTGCTCGACAGCATTTCCCGGGCGTCGCTCGGCTGGGACGACAGTCACAAGGATCAAGCGGCGCTAATCGAAAAAATCGAGGAGGTGGTCAATTTCCTGATCAACGAATTCGGCGAGGATATCGGGGTTTTCGAAGAGGCGTTCATCAATTTCGAAAATTTCCTGCTCAAGGAAGAAGAAGTAATCCAGGTCGCGGAAGAATCGCTGTGGCAGCAGGAGCAGCAAAAAGACCTTCAGATTCAGCAGGCCCAGGACTCGGCCGCCGCGTTAATCAACAAGCTGACGAAAAACCAGGAGCTGAGCTTCGAGGTAATCGATTTTCTCGAGACAACCTGGACTTCAGTACTGTTCAACGCTTACCTGTCGCTAGGCGAGACGTCCAATCACTGGCGCAACCTGAAACGTATCTCGACTACTTTTGTCTGGACGCTGCTCCCGAAACACACCGAGGCGGAACGCGTCAAGATCATCAAGACCATACCGGCCCTGTTGCGCGCGCTTTCCAAGGGTATGGAACTGGTCAAGATCAGCACCGAGGTGCAAAACCGGATTTTCCAGATACTGGCGCAGGAGCACGCCAAAATCGTCAAGCAGACCTCGAAAAATATCGTTACCCGCGTCGACGACCAAACCGTCTGGCCCGATAACGACGCCGCCATGGAACTGGCCTCGGCAGCAAACTTCGACCCTAACGAGAACCCTGATTTTGAATTCAACGCGGATAATATCGGTGGAATTGAAGTCTTTGAAGACGAAATCGATGACGATTCGATTACGATAATCGACGCCACCGATACCAACGACGTCATCGAAGACCTCAACCAGTTCGCCATCGGCGTCAAGCAGGGAGAAATCACGGTCGATGAAGAGATTATTCTGAGCACGGATGAAGGCGACGAATTCGACCTGATCGAGGAACACGATCATTTCCTGCAACAGGCCGAGGCGCTGCCAATCGGTTCATGGCTGGAGTTTAACGAATCGGATTCAAAAATCCTGATGGCGCGCCTGTCCTGGAAAAGCAACGTCAGCGGCAACTTCGTTTTCGTCAACCGCCAGGGCCACAAGGTACGCAACATGACGACTCACGCCCTTGCCGTGGAACTGCGCGTCGGCAGCGCCAAATGCATCGAATCCTCCTCGGTGTTCGATCGCGCGATTTACACCATCATGTCTAAAATGCAGCACTGAGACAGCGGCCGGCCCCGACCCTCGGCATCGACGGAAGCCGGTGGCGTGGCCAGAGTCAAACTGTTTTCTGTGTCAGCGGGATAACAACATGCACTTCTGCCGACAACTGACCACCATGGGTCTGACACTGGTATTACTGGGCTGGTTTTCGCTGCTGCAGGCCGCGCCCTCGGCCAAACTATGGGAGCGCTGGAACGCTTTTGACCCCGATTCAACCGCGACCATCGATCATCAAGCCTGGAACAACTGGCTCGGACGTTTCGTATCTGCCGGTCCCGACGGCGTCAACCTGGTCGCCTACGCCAGCGTCACTGCGACCGATCGAGCGCTGCTAAGAACTTACATAGATGAACTGACATCGCTGCAAATAGGCGCCTACAACCGCGATCAACAGCGCGCCTACTGGATCAATCTGTATAACGCGCTGACCGTCGACGTCGTGCTCGAACAGTATCCGCTGGACAGCATTCGCGATATTTCCCCGGGGTTTTTCTCATCCGGACCCTGGCGTCTGAAACTGGCAACGATCGACGACGCAGCGCTGACACTGGACGACATCGAACACCGAATTCTGCGTCCGATCTGGCAAGACCCGCGCATCCACTACGCGCTCAATTGCGCCTCGCTGGGCTGTCCCAACCTGCAACCCGTCGCCTTTACCGCGGAAAATACCGAAACGCTGCTGCAAACGGCGGCCATGGAGTTCATCAACAGCCCTCGCGGTGCGCGCGTTATCGACAACAAGCTGCAGGTCTCGAGTATTTACGACTGGTTCGAAAAAGATTTCGGCGGCAACGAAGCCGGCGTCATCAGGCATTTGCAGCAGTACGCCTCGGGCACGCTGGCGACAGCGCTTAGCGCTATCGAAGATATCAGCGATTACGCCTACGACTGGCAAATCAATGCACGGCTAGAATCGAACTAGCCGAAGCCCAGAGCTCTGCCAGCAACAGTCATTCCGGCTCATGGCAACTCGATTCATTTGCGGGATACGGTTAATACGGCTAACTGGCGCGGTAACCAATTTGTAGTTCACCGGGCTATCAAACCAAAGTATGCTTCAGGGTCACAGTGTAAACCTGAAACATTATTCTCATGAGCCATTCGAACAGCCTGCGCAAAACCAAGATCGTTGCCACCATCGGCCCGGCCAGTGATGCGCCCGAAATTCTGCAGCAGATGATCGCCGCGGGGATGAATGTCGCGCGCCTGAACCTGTCTCATGGAACCTACGAGGAGCACCAGGCACGCCTCGACCGGATCCGCGATACCGCCAACGAAATGGGAGTGCAGCTGGCAATCATGGTCGACACCCGGGGCATCGAGGTTCGTACCGGCAAACTCAGTGGCGGTTCGGTAGAGTTGCTGCGCGGCGAGAAATTTACCCTGTACACGGATGGACGCAACGGCGACGGCGACGGGGTTTCAGTGACCTATAAAAACCTGCCCGCGGAAGTGGAAGCGGGCACCCCGATTCTACTCGACGACGGCGCTATCGAGCTGGAGGTTGCCTCGGTTGCGGGTAACGATATCACCTGCCAGGTCATCCATGGCGGCGTCCTGACGGAAAACAAGAGTGTCAACCTGCCCGACACCGAGCTCGCGGTCAACGCGGTGAGCCCTGAATTCAGGGATGATATCGTCAGGGAAATCACCTTCGCCGCAGACAACGATGTGGACTACCTGGCGGCATCTTTCGTGCAAAGTGCGGATGATATTCACCGTATCCGGGATATCTTTCTGGAGACCGACCGGCGCACGCCGATCATCGCCAAGATCGAGAATAAAGCCGGCATCAAGAACCTGGAAGAAATCGTCAAGGCGGCAGATGGGGTCATGGTGGCGCGCGGCGACCTCGGCGTCGAACTGCCGCTGGCGGAAGTGCCGGGGTTCCAGAAGAAAATCATTCGTATCACGGTAATGAACGGCAAGCCCGTGATTACCGCGACCGAGATGCTCGCTTCCATGGAACGCAATCCCAAACCCACTCGCGCCGAGGCCAGCGACGTGGCCAACGCCATTCTCGACGGCACCTCGGCGGTTATGCTCTCGGGCGAGACCGCGATCGGGAAATTCCCGGTTCAGGCGGTGCAAACCATGTCCATACTCGCCCAACGAACGGAGGCATCCCTGGGCGAATATGGTTACCTGCAGAAAACGCGCATGGACCCGGTCAATATCATTCCCGAGGTGGTCAGCCAGTCGGCGGTAAAGATGGCGGAAAAGCTCAAGGCCGTTGCCATCTTCAGCCTCACCGAAACCGGCTTCACCTCCCGCCTGATCTCCAAGAATCGCCCGGACTGTCCGATCCTGGCAGTCACCTATTCCGAACTGGTGGCGCGACGCCTGTCGATGAACTGGGGCGTGATACCGCTACTCTGCGAGGAAGGCGGTAACGATGAGGCCAAGCTGAGTTTCGCGATCAACCGGGCCATGGAGCTTGAGTACCTCAAGGCCGGGGATGTGGTCGTCGTCACCGCGGGCACCCAGCACCGGGTCGGCGGCACTGACCTTATCCGGGTTTTAAAAGTATAAGCCCGCATTACTTACCTGCGGCCGGGGTTCTGCTCCTTTACACGCTGGACCGGCGGGAATATCTGCGTCTCGGCGGCAGTATGCGGGTCCGACGAAACTGGCGAAGACCAGGTTTATCTGAGAGTCGGCGGCGCGTTTTGAGTATCGATCGGTGCCTTTGCTTGGCCAAACTTGATTACCGGCCCCGCGCCCATAGATGGGTACCCATTGATCCATCCCGGAGGATTTGAAATGAGCTACACCATAGACCGCGTTATCGACGACGCCGATTTCGAAGAAGTCGATAGCAGAACCCGAGCCGCGCTGGCCACTCACGGCTTCGGCGTTTTGACCGAGATTGACGTCAAGGCGACGATGAAGAAGAAAATCGACGTCGATATGGACCCCTACCGCATCCTCGGCGCCTGCAACCCGCACATGGCGCACCAGGCTATCGGCATGGAACCCAAAATCGGCGCCATGCTGCCCTGTAACGTCATCCTGCGACAGGTCGAAGGCGGTATCCAGGTCAGCGCCATCGATCCGCTGGCGTCGATGCAGGCCATCGATAACGACGATCTGAAATCGGTTGCCGGCGAGGTGCGTGACATGCTGGCCGAAGTGGTGCGGGAAATCTGATCTCGCCTAGCTTTCCTGGTTCGAGATCGCTTTAACCAGGTCTGTGAGGCGCTCGAGCTGGGAATCCTGGTTGTAGTAGTGCACCGAGGAACGCACCAGGTCGGGCAAATGCCTTCGCGTGGCATCGATTAAGGTACTGCTGGGCGAACTCATGCTGACGTGGACGCCCGCTTGTCTGAGCCTGGTTTCGACCTCGGTGGCTTCGACGCCCGCGACCGAAAAGGTCACAATACCGCATTTACGCTTGCCGATATCGTGCACGGTCACGCCGTCGATTTCGGCCAGCATCGCTCTCAGTTTATCCGCCAGCCGGGTAACTTCCGCCGCAATATTCTCCAGACCGATATCGAGCGCGTAGTCGATAGCGCGGCCCAGGCCAAGCCTGGCGGCGTAATTGTTTTCCCAGTTCTCAAAGCGGCGCGCATCCGGGCGCAGTTCGTAGTGCCCGGCATCGATCCAGGTTGCCGAAAACAGATCGATCACCGGCGGATGCAGGTCATTGAGAACTCGCTTACTAACATACAGGAAACCGACCCCCCTCGGTCCGCGTAAAAACTTGCGTCCGGTCGCGCTCAACAGGTCGCAGCGGATCTTTTCGACATCGAGCGGAATTTGACCCGCGGACTGGCAGGCATCGACCAGATAAAGAATATCATTGGCTTGCGCGACCGCACCGATTTCCTCGACCGGATTGACCAGGCCACCGTTGGTCGGGATATGCGTGACCGAAATCAATTTAACCCGGTCGTCGATCATGGATTTCAGGGATTCGACACAAAGCTCGCCGTCGACTGTCGATGGTATGGTTTCCACAACCACCCCCTTGTCACGGGCCATCTGCAGGTAAGCGAGATAGTTCGAAGCATACTCGGCCTCGGCGGTTAGAATCCGGTCCCCGCGCTCGAACGGAATGGCGTAAAAAGCCATGGTCCAGCCGACGGTGGCGTTCTCGACGATCGCAACCTCGTCAGCGCGGCAGTTGATCAGGCGCGCGACCGAAGCGTAAACCGCTTCGAGTTGGGCACTCTTTTGCCGGGCCGCCTCGTAACCACCGACAGCCGCTTCCAGCCTGAGGTGCTCGATCTGGGTTTCCAGCACGCAACTCGGCATCAGCGCAGCGCCGGCATTGTCCAGGTGGATGATTCCGTCAGCAGACAGCAAGTCGCTGGTAACAGCTTGTTTATCGATCGTCATAACAGTCTCCCGAAGATTAACCTGGTGGCTCGCTTCAAGCCGGGCCTGAAACTGGCGCTGCGGCGCAGACCATTTCGTAGGGATAGCGCTCGCTGATGCCGCCGGTGTATTCAAAGATATCCAGTATGACCTCGAAGGCAGAACGGGTTATCTCGACATGCGGCGTCCAGCAGCCGAGGCCCTGGTAACTCGAAATACAGGTCTCCAGCGCCGCCGGGCTGACACCCGGAAACCAGGACTGCTGCAGGGCCGCGATTTCGGCGGCCGGCGCCTGATTCAAAAACTCGCGGGTGGCCGCATAAGCACGGGTAAAAGCCCGCGCCGTATCGGTTTGCAGCCATTCATCCGATGCGGCCAGGCTGGAGAAAGCACAGGGTCCGATCTGCGGACCCACCTGCGCTACAATGCCGCCGATGTTGTCCTGTTCCAGTTGCTGCGGGTAAGGCCCCTGCTGCTGCACGTACTGCCCCTGCCCTGCACGAAAAGCCTGATCTATCGCGTCGGCACCGCCGGGGGTTAGCGTTTTTATTTTGTCGTAATCGATGCCCGCGCGATGACAGGCGTAGCGAAACATCGCGTTCGGTTGCCCGCCGCCGAACATTACCACCTCGGCGCCCTCCAGTTTTTTCCAGGAAAAGTCGGGGTCCGACAGCACGCCCGGTAATGAAGAACCCATCCATCTCGTTGATCTGGGCAAAATGCCGCGGGTACCCGGTTTCACCCCTGGCGATCGCGTTAAACGCCTGACTCGGCGCCGATTGCACCACGTCGGCAGAGCCGTCGCTAATCGATTCGGTCGCCGGTTTGCCGGACGGCGACACCGACCATTCGAAATCGAGACCTTCCTGTTTCAGGAAGCCGCCCGCCATGCTCAGTATCAGCGGCGAGTAGAACGCCGAAAACAACGTAAACTGAATTTTTATCTTGCTCATGTACTTTCCTCCTCGCCCGTGGCGAGCTTCAGGTGACCTCAAACCAGGTCAGCATACCGCCAGCCATGTGTTCGACCATGTGGCAGTGGATTAGCCATTTACCCGGATTATCGGCGACGAACTGCATCGCTCCGCGCTCACCGCGCTGGAACAACATGGTATCGCGCCACCATTGCGGATTTTTGTCGTGCATAAAATGATGCCCATGAATATGCATCGCATGCGGCCAGTTATTGTCATTGTGAACATCGAGGCTGACCGCAGTTCCCCGCCTGACGCTGAACAGGGGCTCTGCCGGCATGCCGACGATGCCATTGAACGCCCAGACTTTCTGGCGCTGCACCAGTTCGCGAATATCCATTTCCCTGCCCTCGAAAATTGCACCACGCAGGCCGCCCATGGCCCCGCCTTGCATCAGCAGCGGGACCTGTTTGAACTCGGTCGGCAAAACGATCTTGTTGACCGGGTTATCCGGTAGCCTGATCGGCGCATCCAGCAGCTGCGCGCGGCGGGCCTGCTGGCTGTAGTCGAAGCCGGCAATCTCGTAGGCGTACTCGCCGATAACCAGTTCGATGGCCGAGCGGGACCCGGGGTCCGCCGTCATATCGATGATCAGGTCGGCACGCTGACCCGGCGCGAGCACGATGCGCCCGTCCTCCGGCGTAAACGGTTCGACCGGTTGCCCGTCGATGGCAACCACTGAAATCCCCGACTCATTGAACAACAGGTTCATGATGCGCGCATTCGCGATGTTGAGCAGGCGCAGGCGAATACGCTCGCCGCTGGCGACTTCGAACCTGGGCTCGGCTGCGCCGTTGACGGTGATGAAATTTCCCAGGCGCCCGCCATGAGACCAGTCATGCATGGAACCGAAACTCTCGGTATCCATCTGCATTTTGCGATCCAGGCGCCAGTCGTCGAGCGCAAAAACGAGATCCTGATCGACGCGCGGAGGATTCGCTTCCTCGACGATCAATACGCCGGCCAGTCCCAGCGCAAGCTGAGCCCAGGAGCGCATGTGGCTGTGATACCAGTAGGTACCCGCGTCCGGCGGCGTCAGGCGGTATTCAAACTGCTGGCCCGGCATCACCGGCGGCTGGGTTACATCCGGCACGCCGTCCATCGCGTTATCGATGCGCAAGCCGTGCCAGTGCACCGAGGTCGGTTCGTCGAGCGCATTCTGCAGTCGGACGATCGATTCCCTGCCCTGCGGAATCCGGATCACCGGGCCCGGAATCGACTGGTTGTAATGCATCACCCGGGTTGCGTTTTCCTGGTTGTCGCCAAATACGGCCTGGCCTTTCGATGCAGTCAGTTTGAACGGGGCCGGTCCCGCCTGGCCGATTGCCGGCCTGAACAGGCTGGCGCCGAGCAGGCCGGCCGCGCTGGCCTTGATAAACTGTCTGCGGTCAGGCATCAGGCTATCCGTTCCGCTATCGCTCGACCACCTGATCCCAGCACAGGTGCAGGGCATCGAGGCAGGAGTGCGCCAGCCGGCCGCAGCGCTCCGGGCTCCAGCCCTGGATCGCGTCGAGGTTGACGGTGGCATCCTTGAACGGCATTTCCAGCGTCATCACCAGCGCGCCGAAACGCTCAGCCAGCGAATTCGAACAGTAACTCATGTTCGCGTTGCCGGCGGAATTGGAGGGGTAGCCGTGTTCGACCTGGAAATCCGGATTGAGATTCGCCAGCGTCAGCTTGAATAATTCGAGCTGCGCCTGACGTTCACGATTCCAGCCCGGTATGCCTTCGGTGCCGGCGATGAAATTGTAGGGCAGTGCTTCGTCACCATGCACGTCGAGACCGAAATCCAGCCCGGTTTGCTTTATCTTGTTGAGCACACAAAGCACCTCGGGGCTTTTTTCCAGCGTGGGATTATCCCATTCGCGGTTCAGGTTCGAACCCACCGCATTGGTGCGCAAATGTCCCCGCCGGCTGCCATCCGGGTTCATGTTGGGCACCAGATAAATGGCCGCTTTTGCCAGGATTGCATTGACCACCGGGTCGCTGTGATCGACCAGGCGATTGATCAAGCCTTCCATCCACCATTCCGCCATGGTTTCGCCGGGATGCTGGCGCGCCACTATCCAGACCTTGCGCGCAGCCTCCGCGTCGCCGAAGCGCAAACAATCCATAGTCTGGCCGTCGAGCGTCAGGCCGAGGGTTTCCGCCTGGCAACGTTCACTGCTCTGGGCAAAGGCCAGCAGGTCGGCATGGCGCTCCATCGAGTAGGGCGCAAAATAAGCGAAGTAGACCTGGTCCTCGCTGCTGTTATGTTCGATCACCAGGTTTTCGCCGTCGAAGCTGGTATCGACCCGAAACCAGAACTCGCGGTCATAACTCGCGACCGCCTGGTAACCCTGCCAGCCTTTCTGATAGGCTGCGCCGGCGGCGTTGCCGATCAGGTACCTGCAGTCGAGATCCCTGACGTTCGCCGCGCGGAAATAAAACCACTGGTAAAAATCAGACTGACTATCCTGGCATATATTGAGCAACACCCTGCCCGGGTCGCTGCTGTCGACACACTCGATATTGCCGCCGTCGAACTGACTGGAAATGATCATCTGCTTTCCTGTTTAAAACTTACTCTGGGCAAACTTTTTACCCAGAGTGAAAATTAGGTATTCGCTGTGAGAGAATACTGTATGCGCTACTTAATTTCGATTCCTTTGCTGCTTTTACTGTGCGGCTGTAGCAATTTCGGTTACTACTGGCACAGCGCGCGCGGGCACCTGGCGGTGATGAACCAGCGTGTCGATATCGATGATTTGCTCGAGGATCAGACGACCACGCGGGAATTGCGCGAGCGCCTGCTCCTGGTGCAGGAAATCCGGCGCTTTTCGGTGGGGCGGCTGGCGTTGCCCGAAAACGACAGTTATCGGAGTTTCGTCGAGCTCGATCGGCCATACCTGATTCAGAACCTGTTCGCGGCGCCCGAATTTTCGACCCGCCTGGAGCGCTGGTGTTACCCGATTATCGGCTGCGCCAGCTATCGCGGCTACTACGACGAAGATCGTTTACGCGCCTATGTCGAAAAGCTCGAATCCAGAGGCCTCGAAGTGCATATCGGCAAGGTGTCGGCCTATTCGACGCTGGGCTGGTTCGATGACCCGGTACTAAGCAGCTTTATCAACTGGCCGGATCACCGTCTCGCGGGTCTGCTGTTTCACGAGTTGACCCATCAACAGATTTACATCGACGACGACACGACCTTCAATGAATCCCTGGCTTCGGCAGTGCAGCTGGTTGGCACCGAACTCTGGCTCGAGTCGCGCGGTCAGCAGGATGAACTCGAAAAATTATCACGTTGGTCGTTATACCGCGCCGAAGTCATCGAGTTGATCGAATCCACCCGCAGGCGGCTGGCACGGATTTATGACAGCGACAGCAGCGATGCCGACAAACGCCATGACAAGGCCGAGATTTTCGCCGAGGCGCGCACCAGCCACCGGGATATCGCCGCGAAACACGGCGTCAGCGGAGGCTTCAGCGCATGGTTCGCCGGCGAACTCAACAACGCCAAAATCGGTTCGGTCGCTGCCTATAACTCACAAGCGCTGGCTTTCATCAACATGCTGCGCGCACACGAGCTGGATTTCACCGCATTTTATGACTATGTCGCGGCCGTTGGCGAGCTTGGCAAAACCGAACGCGATAGCTGTCTCGACGCCTGGAGCCGGCAGCATAAAAGCAGGGACGATTGTCCTGAAATGCAGAAGGCCGTCGCTACTGCTTCTTGATGAAGTTGGCGTACTTGGTGAATACAGCCTTGTAATCCTCGAGATTCTCTTCCAGCATTTCCTCGTACTGACCCTGAAAGAATTGCCGCGCCCGGGGTAAATCCTTTTCGTAATCTTCCAGGGTGTTCGCATGCTGCGAAACGACATGGGCATTGAAACGCGCGGCCGCATAGAGCAGCGCCAGACCAACGTTTTCCTGACTGTTGGTTTCGGCAAATTCGTTGGCGCGATCGATAAACAAATCGATCATGCGCCGGTAGATTTCATCGAGCTCTTCGTCGCTAAGCGTAGCGTCAGCCATGATCATATTCCGCGCAGTGAAACAGCGACGATATTAACACGTGCCACGGCCAGGACTTAACACAATCCTAACCTGAAGGTACCTGCCTCCTGAAGCGATCTGGAGATTTTCACATGCGCCATCTTCCCGCTGTATGACAGCGTGTATTGGGCCCGCACGCGCGCGGACTGGCGATTTAACTAGCTGGGTCGGTCTTCGAGGTGTGCGGCGATCATTTCGGTCAGGCCGAGCAGTTCGACGTCCATTTCATTGGTCTCGACGCCTTCCTCCATGACCATGCGGCAGTTGGAGCAGGCGGTGACCACGGCTTTGGCGCCGGTTGCCTCGATCTGCGACTTCTTCTTGTTGAATGCGGTCAGTTTGAGGTCTTCGGCGCGTTCGTTGCTGCTGACGCCGCCACCGCCGCCGCAGCACCAGTTCATATTGCCATGATCGGTCATTTCGACGAAGTTCTCGGAGATCGAATCCAGCAGGTTGCGCGGTTGCGCATTGATGCCGCCGCGGCGCACGATCGAGCAGGGATCGTGGAAGGTCAGACGCTCGCTTTCCATGCCGGTGGTCTTGATCCTGCCTGCCGCCTGCAACTCGTCGAGTAGTTCCATGATATGCACCACTTTGAAAGTGTAAGCCTTGCCGATGAAGTTCGGTCCTTCCCAGCGCAAAGCGGTATAGGCATGACCGCACTCGGGACTGATTACGTTCTTGACTTTCAGTTTCTCGGCGCCGGCGACTACCCTTTCCACCAGCTGCCCGGCGATCGCCTTATTGCCGATCTGCAGGCCCGAATTGGTCGCTTCGTAAGCAGCGGAAGACAAAGTCCAGCTGACGCCGGCGTGATCGAAGATTTTTGCCAGCGACTCGATGTATTCGGGATACAGCGCAATTTCGTTCGAGGATAACAGCGCCATGTAGTCGGCGCCCTCGACATCCATCGGGATTTTCAATCCGGTATTTTCCTCGGCGTGCTTGATCGTCGCCATCACCGCCTTCATCGTAATCCCCATCGGACTACCGATATCGACCGCGCGCTGAGTGGCTCCGACCAATCCTTCCGGAGAAATACCAGCCTTGGCAAGCGCATGCTTGACCTTGAAAATCATGCCGGAAATATCGACCCCGACCGGGCACACCATGCTGCAGCGACCGCACATCGAACAGCCGTCGTAAACCAGTTCTTCCCAGTCGGTCAGGTCCGATTCCGTCATCGGCCTGGAGAGCCCGATGGCCGAGGTAATCTTGCCCCACAGGCTGTACTCGTTACGCCATAATTTGCGCAGCGGCTCGGTTTTATAGATCGGCGTATAGCGCGGGTCCCGGGTCTCTGTGTAAAACAGGCAGGACTCGGCACAGATGCCACAGTTGACGCAGCTCGAGAAGAAGGACTTAACCTTGCTATCGACTTCGGAACGCAGTACCTCTAAACCTTTCTCTAACTTTTCGCTCATCGGTCGATTACCTCTCTTCTATGCATCGATTCCGCGGCGACCAAACCACGCCCCGGTGAAGGCCCTGCTCGGGATAAAGGTGAAGGTATGCATCAAGGCGCTGAACGGGAAATAAATCAACCACAGCTCAACGGTGAAGCGATGCAGCAGGCGCAGGCCGGTAGAGCCTTCTAGCAACGCGAAACAACCGGTCAGCATCACCACAAAGGTCAGTATCGCGGCAATATGATCGTCCAGGGTCGAGATCAAACGACTCACGGGATTAACCATGCGCCGCACCCACAGGAAAATCAGCCCGAGGAATGCCGCCTGTGCGGAAACGATGAAAGCCCAGTGCGGCAACGGAGTCCAGCCAAAACCGAGCAGGTTTTCCTCGAGAAAGACGACGTGTGGCGCCGCAAAAAACAACAACGCGAACAGGCCCAGGTGAAACAGGTAACCCGCCACCAACTGGACCTTGATTTGCGAGGAAATTTCCTTATGCGGAATAAAGCGGCTAAAAATCGTTTTGACCGCGCCCGATGAGGCAGAGTCGCGTGCTACCGACAGGTCCGGCTTGCGACTCGCGAATATAATCGATACCAGCTGCCAGACAACGCCGATTACAAACACGGCCAGCGAGAAATACCACAGCGGCCCATCAATCAGATACTCGATCATTTGCCTTGCTCCGCTGTCGCCATTTCATCAGTCTGCCCGGGCTTTTGCCCCTGCAATCGCGCATACTCCTCGGCCGAGATAATCAGGTTATCCTCGTGGCAAACCTTGCCCCAGCGGTCATGGTGCGCGTCGGCCCAGTTGATATCGACATAACCGGTTTTCATGCCTTCCAGTGCACCCTCACTGCCAATCGATCCCAGGTACATGTGACCTATCGACACCGCGATTAGGATTATCGCCCCGATCGTGTGCACGATATGGGAAAGCCCCATGATCAAGCGCCCCTGACCAAAATTGGGGGACACCAGGATCAGGCCGCTGATTGCGATAACGAGACCGATCAGAATCACCATCCAGTACCAGGTTTTCTCGCCCATATTGAAGAACCCGCCGGATGCGTGGCCGTCACCGATCAATCCGCCGCCCTTGAGCAGCCAGGTCATATCGCCCCTTTCATAAATGTTACGCCGCGCAAAACTGATCAACATCATGATCAGCGAAACCAGGAACAGGGGACCAAACAGGTTGTGGCCCTCTTTACTGGCGGAAGCCAGGATCGAAAATACTTCCTTGCCAAATAGCGGCAACAACAGCGGTCGACCCAGCAGCAGGATCAATCCGGTGATAGCGAGGAACAGGAATACGATCGCCAGGGTCCAGTGCACGACCCGTTCGTAATCGGTAAACCGATGCACCATGCTGCCAGATAAACCACCCTCGATCGGTACCCGGCCACGCACCACGTAGAACAGCACGATAATCGCAAAGATTCCGGCGATCGCGATACCGCCGAATGTAGACAATTGGTCCATGCGAAAACGCGCCCATTGATCGCCGCGCACGTTGATCAGGATGCCG
This sequence comes from uncultured Gammaproteobacteria bacterium, assembly GCA_963768295.1. Lineage (GTDB taxonomy): Bacteria > Pseudomonadota > Gammaproteobacteria. Next base: position 79,370 of record CAVYHN010000035.1, read on the forward strand.
CTATCGACACCCTTTACCTGGCTGGTACCGGAACTCTGCAGATCGCGCTGCCTGACTTCGCGCCACAGGTCGCCGCCAAGACTCTGGGAACTGACGCCCTCGGGGAAATTATTCTGTTTTGGCGGCCCGTCGGCCAGGGACAACTGCGGCAACAGCAAGCCCACCAGTAATAACAGTGTTTGAATATTCACGTACTTTAGCCCTTATTATTCACAGGTCTGCGCAATCGGCTTCTCCCGAAGAACTCGATACGTCCCTGTATCGATACCGTCAAACTTAAGGAAATACTTAGCCGGTGACCTTGGCGTTACCGCCCCAGTTAAAGGCGCTGGAGCCGCGATTGATTACCCGCTTGCGGTAAATATCGGACACGACGTCGGCATCGCCCGAAAGCAGTGCCTTGGTGGAGCACATTTCAGCGCATAGCGGCAGCTTGCCTTCGGAGAGGCGATTGCGTCCGTATTTCTTGTACTCATCCGAACTGTGGTCCTCTTCCGGCCCACCGGCACAGAAAGTGCATTTGTCCATTTTTCCGCGCGAAGCGAAAGCGGCTTCCTCGGGGAACTGCGGCGCGCCGAACGGACAGGCGTAAAAGCAGTAGCCGCAGCCGATGCAGATATCCTTGTCGTGCAGCACGATGCCGTCTCCCGTCGTATAGAAACAGTCGACTGGGCAAACCGTTGCACAGGGCGCATCGGAACAATGCATGCAAGCCACCGACAGCGACCGTTCGCCCTCTTCACCATCCTTGATGGTGACCACCCGGCGGCGGTTCACGCCCCAGGGAATCTCGTGCTCGTTCTTGCAGGCGGTTACGCAGGCATTACATTCGATGCAGCGTTCGGCATCACAGTAAAATTTCATTCTAGCCATTTTATTATCCCCCCTGCTTAAGCTTTGGTTATGCGGCAAAGACTACATTTCGATTCCTGCATCTGCGTCACCGAATCGTAGCCATAGGTCATCGCGGTATTGGCCGCCTCGCCCAGAATGTAGGGATCGGCACCTTCCGGATACTTGTCGCGTAAATCCTTGCCTTGCATATGCCCGGCAAAGTGGAACGGCATGAATGCCACCCCGGAGCCAACGCGCCGCGTTATCATCGCCTTGACCTTGACCTTGGCGGCTTCGGCGCCCTCGACCCAGACGTCGTCCCCATCCTTGATACCATTATTATTGGCGTCTCGCGGATGGATTTCGACGAACATGTCCTGCTGCAGTTCAGCCAGCCACGCGTTGGAGCGGGTTTCGTCACCGCCACCCTCGTATTCAACCAGCCTGCCCGACGTCAGGATAATCGGATATTCCTTGGAATAATCGGTGTCCTGGATCGACTTGTAGCGCGTCGGCAATCTCCAGAAGGACTTGCGATCTTCGTAGGTCGGGTATTTCTCGACCAGATCGCGCCGCGACGTGTACAGCGGTTCGCGGTGAATCGGCACCGGATCCGGGAAGGTCCAGACCATCGCTCGCGCCTTGGCGTTACCGAAGGGCGAACAGCCGTGTGCGATGGCAACGCGCTGGATACCACCCGAAAGGTCGGTTTTCCAGTTCTTGCCCTCGGCCGCCTGCTGCTCTTCCGGCGTCAGGTCGTTCCACCAGCCCAGCTGCTTCAACACCTTGTCGCTGAATTCGGGATAACCATCCTTGATATCGGAGCCTTTGCCGAAGGAGCCTTCCGCCAGCAGGTTGGTACCGTTGCGTTCGACACCGAAGCGGGCCCTGAAAGTCAGGCCGCCATCGGCCACGTTTTTCGACGTGTCGTACAGGTTTGGCGTGCCCGGATGGTTCATTTCCGGGGTTCCCCAGGAAGGCCATGGCAGGCCGTAGTAATCGCCATCGGCGGGGCCGCCCTCGGCCTTGAGCGTGTCGTAGTCGAAGGTGCCCCAGTTCTCCTGGTGCTTCTTCAGGCGTTCCGGGCTCTGGCCGGTATAGCCAATGGTCCACATACCGCGGTTGATTTCGCGCAGCACATCCTCGACCAGCGGCTCTTCGCCGTTTACCTGGATATTCTTGAACATCTGGTCGGCGAGGCCGAGCTTCTTCGCCAGCTTGTACATGATGACGTGGTCGGGTAATGACTCGAACAACGGTTCGATGACCTTTGAGCGCCACTGGAACGAGCGGTTGGAAGCCGTCACCGAGCCGTAAGTCTCCATCTGCGTAGAGGCCGGCAACAGGTATATTCCATCCTTGCGATCCGGCATGACCGCGCTCGCGGTCGGATAGGGATCGACGATGACCATCATCTCGAGCTTATCCATCGCCTTTTGCTGCTCGACGCCACGGGTCTGGCTGTTGGGTGCGTGACCCCAGAAAAACATCGCCTTCAATTTATCCTTCTGCGCGATATTTTCCTTGTCCTCGAGCACACCGTCGATCCAGCGCGAAACCGGAATCCCCTTGGTGTTCATGACGTGGACGTCCTTGCCCTTGCTCTGCTCGTAGCTGCCGCTGTCGAACTGGCCCTTGATCCATTCGTAATCGAGATCCCAGACGCGCGACCAGTGCTTCCATGAACCGGCTGAAAGACCGTAGTAGCCCGGCAGCGTGTTGGACAGAACACCGAGGTCGGTGGCGCCCTGGACGTTGTCGTGGCCGCGGAAGATATTGGCGCCGCCACCGGAAACACCCATATTGCCCAGCGCCAGCTGGAAGGCGCAGTAAGCGCGGGTATTGTTGTTACCGATGGTGTGCTGCGTGCCGCCCATACACCAGATGAAGGTGCCGGGACGGTTATCTGCCATCGCCTTGGCTGCCGCGAAGACCTGGTCTTCCGGCACGCCGGTGACATTTTCGACTTCCTTGGGATTCCATTTCCTGACTTCGGCCATAACCTCGTCCATGCCGTAGACCCGCTGGCGGATGAATTCCTTGTCTTCCCAGCCGTTCTGGAAAATGTGCCACATCATGCCCCAGATAATGCCGACATCGGTGCCGGGGCGGATGCGCAAATAGTGATCGGCGTGTGCAGCGGTGCGGGTGTATCGCGGATCGATGACGATCACCGGCGCATTATTCTCTTCCTTGGCCTTGAAGATGTGCTGCAATGCGACCGGATGCGCCTCGGTCGGGTTGGAACCGATCAACAATATCGACTTGGAAAAGTGGATATCGTTGTAGGAGTTGGTCATCGCACCGTAACCCCAGGTATTGGCTACCCCGGCTACCGTGGTGGAGTGACAGATACGCGCCTGGTGATCGACATTATTGGTGCCCCACATGGCGGCGAATTTACGGAACAGGTAGGCCTGTTCATTGCTGTGCTTGGCTGAACCGAGCCAGAAAACCGAATCTGGACCCGACTTTTCGCGGATATCGAGCAACTTGTCGCCGATCTCGTTGATCGCCTCGTCCCAGGAAATCTTTTTCCATTTACCGTCGACCAGCTTGGTCGGGTATTTGAGACGGCGTTCGCCGTGGCCGTGCTCGCGGATCGCGGCGCCTTTGGAGCAGTGCGCGCCCTTGTTGAAGGGATGATCAAAAGCCGGCTCCTGCCCTGTCCAGACGCCGTTTTGAACTTCTGCGACAATGCCGCAACCGACCGAGCAATGAGTGCAGATTGTCTTGATCTGCTCGATTTTGCCACCCGGCGTGGCCGAAGTTGCCGCATCGGCTTTTTTCATCATCACCGGCGTGACCGTGGTCGCCAGCGCGGCGCCACCGGCCATCAGGCTTGAATTTCTTAGAAAAGTACGGCGGCTAATCGCCCCTGGCAAAGCTTTGCGCGTATTGTTGGCAGTGGTTTTGTCGACCGTACAGGACTTGGTTAATTTTTTCATTTCACTCCCCCTCTCGGCTTAAATGCCAGCGGACTTGTAGTAGTCAAGAACATGCTGGGTTAGCTGGTAACCCTTCTGACCTGGTTTTTCTGTGACTTCGCCACTGACATCGGCAATGGCCCTGGTGCTCGCCAGGGTAGTCGCTGCCACACCTGCTCCAACGAGGGTGGACTTTTTGATAAATTCTCGGCGTTCCTGATCCTTGGGTTGTCTTTTGTTTTTCACGTGCTTCTCCTCCACAGGGTATCTAGAGTTTGTTCGTTTGTGTGTTAACTGCGCATCGAGAGGTAGGCTTGCTCCAGTTCGATAAAGGCGGCGCCGAAGCGCGCAACCGGTTTGTAAAATTCGGCGGACCGGGCCTTGCCCAGATCTGCAAAAAACAGCTTGAGCCACGGTTGCATGTGTTTTTCGAAGAAACCTTGCTGCTGATCGAGGCTAGAAGCGTCGTTGATCATAGCAGAAAAAACTTCAAAAATCGCGGCCGCGTGATCCTCGGGTTCGTGCGTATTCTCATCGCGCTCGAAGCCGAGCGTCTGCAAATCGTCGCGCAGGTCGCTAAGTGGCTGCTCCATCAGGAATCCTGTCAGATACCAGGAACCATAAGGTACCACTTCACCCTTACCGACGCCGATAAAGAGTGCATTATATTCGTCTTCGAGTTGATCCAGATCAAATTTCCCGGCGGCGCTGGCAAGCCCCGCCATCGCCTCCGATAGCTCATCGGCTTCACCGTCACTTTCTGGTGACAGTTTGCCCAGGTGATCCAGCAGCGCCTGGTCCGGAACGGCGCGCAGCATTGCCGCCAGCAGGCTATAGGCGGCGGCGCGATAACGTTGTTCATTTTCAATCACGGGGTCGGCGCCTGGTATGTCTGTCTCCATTGATTCCTCCCCTGATTGATCACTGTCGAAAACCCTTGAGCGGATCGAATTGCCCGCCCATGGCTTCCGGATCCTGGACGACATCGGCCACGCGGCAGTCGTCACACATCTTGAGCCGGTCGAGGGCGCGTTGAGTACCAAACATGTGGTGATCCTTGAGCTTTTCCTGCATTTTATTGATAACCGAGGTCGGCGCAAACGGTTTGCCGCAGACGATACAGGCAAACGGAGTGTCCCGGTTCAACGCCCGCGCCCGGTTACGGATTTCGCGATCGAACAGCAAACGTGGCTTCAGCGTCACCGCGTCTTCCGGGCAAGTCTGTACGCAGGCGCCGCATTGCAGGCAGTTGCTTTCGACGAAAAATACTTCGGGAACTTCGCGATTGGAGCCGTCCTGCAGAGCGTTGCCCGGACAAGCCCCGACGCAGGCCATGCACAGCGTGCATTTCCCGGCATCGATCACGACCTCGCCAAACGGCGCGGAATCGGGCAGCGCTACCTGGTCCGCCGGCGGCTTCAGGTTGACCACCAGGTGATCCAGCGCCTGATATATCGCGTTGCGCTTCTGCAGCGGCATATCATGGATAGCGGGGGCAACGATGTTGTCGTTGTCTACCTGCGGTAGCGCCTCGTCTTCACGGCAAAGTGTCACGTAAGCCGAACCCAGGCCCAGCGCGCTAACCAGCGCGTGCAGCCAGTCCAGCTGTCGGCGCAGGTTGTCGAGCGAGCTGTGCGGGACCTCCTCGTCCACCACCAGAACCACCTGCAAGGCGCCATAAGCCAGGGCCGACAGGCACAGTTCCATGCCGACGCTGGCCAGTTCCTCGACCGGCAACGGCAGCAGATTGTCATAGGCTTGCAGGTAATGCTCCGCTGAATAGCTGTCAGCATGAAACAAAACGATGGGGTCGACGCCGCCATGCTGGCGATAGGTTTCGAGCATGTCGCGCAGCCGCTTGCCGTTATCGCGCAGGTTGGGATACAGGTAACGAATCGCCCCCGATGGACACACCAGGCTGCAGCTGCCACCGCCCTGACACAGATTGGGATCGACTTCGATGCGCTCGCCGAGGCTATGTATCGCTTCCGCAGGGCAGGCGTCGATACATTGGTTACAGGCGATCTTGCCGTTGACCCCGTGGGCGCAAATCGATGGGTCATAATCGAAGTACTTGGGCTTTTCGAACTCGCCGCCGAGGCTTTCGAGTTCCTGCGCCAGCCCCATCTGTTCCCAATTGGCTGGCGGCGCGTGGAAATACCCCGGGGGCAGCATTTCACGCGCGAGCAACGGGGTTTGATTCAGATCGAGAATAGCGTCGCCCTGGTGAACGATCGAATTGCCATGCTGATCGGTGACACTGACCGCATATGCACCGAGATAACCAGTGATCTGGATTTGGCTGCCCACGCAAGAAACCCGGTTAATGTCGACTGTCGCTGGTAACTGCGCGCATTGCTCCAGCATTGCATCGTCACCGAGCGCAATGACCTTGCCGCTTGACCGATAGGTGATCAGGCTGGTGGGTTCCAGGGCAAAGGCATCGCGTACTTCGAGCGCCTGCTGGCGCGCCTCGCTATTGCTCATTTTTTGTTTCCTGATCGGGACTGGTTTCCGCCGCGGCCGTGGCGACCGTTTCTGTTGGCTGATCGACTTCTTCCGCGCCGTCGATATCCTCATCCTGCAGCGCATCCAGCTCGGCTTCGGCATCAGCCGCTTCGGCTTCGCTTTCCGCCGCTAGTTTTTCACGCAGCTTCTGCTCCTGCATTTCAATCCGGTGTTTCATATCGGCGGTGACGATATCGCCGAGTTTCTCGAAGCTGGTGTAATCCTCGTCGTACTCGTCGAGGCCATCGCGAATATTGAACACCGGGGCCCGGAACAGCTTACGTAACGCGAGGTTGCGCAACTCATCGCTGACCCCCCTGGACATGAAACCGCTGAAATCAGAGTCTTCGGTGAGAGATTCGATCGCGGGCATATCGGCATCGGTCAGTAGCGGCTTGACTTCTGCTTCTGCTGCGGCTGCAGACTGCTCGACTTCGATTTCGCTTGGCACTGCCGGCTCCAGCGGCGGCAAGGCCTGGTCGGCTTCGAGCTTGCGCCGCGACCAGCGCGACAGCACGGATTCTTTACTGTCCCGGGTCACGACTGCTTGTCCACAGGATTAGGTGCGGGCCGCTCCGTCTCGCGCCAGTTTTTGAGCTTGCGCTTGATTTTTTTGATCGCGACATAGTTCGTCAGCACGTAGGCCTCGGCCCACTGGTATAGTTCGGCAGGAATCGGCACCGAATAAATCTGCTCGTCGCCTTCGAGATAGGCATGCACTTCGTCGAAACTCAGCGACACCAGGTAGGGCAGCGGCATGTCGTCACTATCATCGGGTTGACCGGCGACAATAAAACAGCCTGGCTCGGGCGACATCAGGTTGTGATAGTAACTTTCGCATTCGTCCGGGTGCAGCCGCAGGCTTAAACCGGTTACCAGGAAATGCTCGGCCTCGCCATTCTGGTAAACCCGGGTGACCGATTTATCTTCTTCCTGCTCGCGCACGACGACGCCGAGCGCCTGGTAGCAGAACTCGGCCCAGGGATGCGTCGAGGGCCGCTTTTCCATCACAACCGCCAGGTTGAGATGCTCGGGCAAATCCTGGTTGAAATCTTCGAGTTCCAGTTTCTCCATGGGCTCCTGTCGATGGAAGGGCTGCGGACCCGCAGTTATACCACAGCTACGCCATACTCGCGCAACCACAGCTTTTTCGGGGTTTTTGGTTAAACAGATCGATGGCGGCCGCGCGCGATTGGACTCAGCGTCCGCCCTCTGCCCATTATCGCAACGCGATAACGGGGACCATTTATTGTTGTTCTAGAACAAAAGCGCGCTCGTTCTTGAGTGACGGGATACGGCTGCGCACTTTCTCTACCTGGCCCAGATCGATATCGGCATAGATAATACCGGGCTCTGCGCCAGCCGTCGGCGAGGATTTCGCCCCAGGGGTCGATGATCAGCGAATGGCCGTAGGAATAGCGCTTGTCGCAATGATGCCCGCACTGGTTCGGCGCGATGATGAAAGCGCCGGTTTCGATCGCGCGTGCGCGCACCAGCGTATGCCAGTGCGCCTTGCCGGTGGTCTCGGTGAAAGCCGCCGGAATCGTGATCATTTCGGCACCGGCCTGCGCCAGCGCTCGATACAGTGCGCCAAAACGCAGGTCGTAACAGATCGACAGTCCAATCCGTCCGAGTGACGTCTCGACGATAACCGCCTTGTCACCTGGCGCTATCGCATCGGATTCGCGGTAGGCCTCGTCGTTTTTCAACTCGATATCGAACATGTGCAGCTTGTCGTAGCGCGCGTGGATCTCGCCGTCGCTATCCAGCAGAAAACTGCGATTGAATATCTTTTCGTCTTCGCGAATCAGCTGCGAACCCAGCAGGATCATGACCCCGTGCTGGCGGGCCCTGCCGCGAAACGCGGCGAGGCCGATATCTTCGGCTTCACTAAAGGTCGCTGCAGGAATCCGCGCGTTGACCGGTTCGATCAGGCCAACGGTCTCGGGCAAGGCAATAAATTTCGCACCGCCCGCCACGGCATCATCGATATGCTCGCATACCCAGTCGACATTCGCCTGGATATCGCGGGTCGCCGTATTCTGGATGCAGGCGACACGTAACTCAGTCATGCCGCAACACTTCCTCGGCATCGGCGTATTCATAGCCAAGGTCATGGGCCACTTCGCGCTGGGTGATCCTGCCCTTGTGGACGTTGAGCCCGTCGCGCAGCCAGCGATCCTGCATCAGCGCCTCCCGATAACCCTTGCCGGCGAGCGCCAGCACGTGCGGCAGCGTGACATTGTTGAGGGCGTAAGTTGACGTGCGCGGAACGCCACCCGGCATATTGGCGACGCAGTAGTGGACCACGTCATCGACGATATAGGTAGGCTCGGCATGGGTCGTGGCTTTCGAAGTTTCACAGCAGCCGCCCTGGTCGATGGCAACGTCGACAATCACCGCGCCTGGTTTCATCGCCTTGACCATTTCCGCGGTCACCAGCTTGGGCGCCTCTGCACCCGGGATTAACACCCCGCCAATCACCAGGTCGGCTTCGATGACGTGTCGCTCGAGCGCATCCTGTGTCGAAAATACCGTGTTGGTGCTGCGTCCGAACTGCTTCCAGTGCGCTTCTATCGCTTCCGGGCTACGATCGATGACCCAGACATCGGCGCCCATACCAACCGCGATGTGGGTCGCATGCGTGCCGACCACGCCGGCGCCGAGCACCACGACCTTGGCCGGGTCGACGCCCGGTACACCGCCGAGCAAAATACCGAGCCCGCCGTGTGGATGTTCGAGGTTATAGGCACCGGCCTGGACTGCCATACGGCCGGCCACTTTCGACATCGGCGCCAGCAGCGGCAGTCCGCCGTAGGGCGAAGTGACGGTTTCATAGGCAATGCAGATAGCACCGCTGGCAACCAGGTCTTTGGTCTGCTCCGGATCCGGCGCCAGGTGCAGGTAGGTAAACAGCACCTGCCCTTCGCGCAGCATCGCGCGTTCACCCGCCTGGGGTTCCTTCACTTTGACCACCAACTCCGCACGGGCGAAGATTTCCTCGGGCGTGTCGACAACCTGTGCGCCAATTTGCGCGTACTCGGCATCGCTGACGCCGATACCGTCCCCGGCGTTGGTTTCGACCAGCACCTGGTGCCCGTGCTTGATCGCCTCGCGCACGCTCGCTGGCGCCATGCCGACTCGATACTCGTGATTCTTGATTTCCTTGGGAACGCCGATCAACATAATAACCGCCTTGTTAGCAGGGTAATAAAAGCGCAAAAGTATATGTAGCGCAGGTACGCAGGCTAGTGCCAGCGAAATTAATTTACTGTACCAGTAGCCTATGCCCGAAATCGCCCGCTTCCCGGCAAACCGCATCGCCGCTGCCACAGGGCAGTTTCGGCCGGCTTTCCGGCGCTAAAGACCTTAAGGATAATGCCGTTTGTAATTGTTTTGATCGTTGCTAGAATAGGCCGTCCTATGTCAGCGACAGCATCACAAAATCAACTCATCGACCGCTTCGGCCGCAGCGTCAGCTACGTGCGCCTGTCGGTTACCGATCGTTGCGATCTACGCTGCGTCTACTGCATGCCCGAGAAGATGAAATTCGTGCCGCGCACCCAGCTGTTGACGCTGGAAGAAATGGAAAGCGTCGGCCGTGCCTTCATCAAACTCGGCGTCGACAAGATCCGCATCACCGGTGGCGAGCCGCTGGTGCGGCAGAATATCCTGCAGCTATTTCGCAACCTCGGCGCGATCGACGGCTTGCGCGACCTGACGTTGACGACCAATGCAACCCAGCTGACGAAATACGCGCGCCCGCTGAAAGATGCCGGCGTCACCCGCATCAACGTCAGTCTCGATACTATCAGGCCCGATCGCTTTCGCGCCATGACCCGCGTCGGCGATCTTCAGAAAACCCTGGACGGAATCGACGCCGCCATCGCCTGCGACTTCGAGCAGATCAAGATCAACACCGTGGTGTTGAAAAACCACAACCACGAAGAAATCCTGGACCTGGTCAATTACTGCATCGAGCGCGGCATCGACGTCAGCTTCATCGAGGAAATGCCGCTGGGTCAGAACGACCATCACGATCGCGCGGTCGCCTACTATTCCAGCGACCAGATACTGGCCGACCTCGAACAGCATTTCGAGCTGGTGCCGAGCACGATGACCACCGCCGGTCCCACGCGCTACTATCGCCTGACCGGCCACGACAATACTCGCGTCGGCTTCATCTCGCCGCACAGCCACAATTTTTGCGAGAGCTGCAACCGGGTGCGCGTAACGGCCGAGGGCCGTTTACTGCTGTGCCTCGGGCAGGAGCATTCGCTCGACCTGCGCCGCGTCATGCGCGCCCATCCGGGTGAATCGGAAGCGCTGCAACAGGCGCTGATCGACTCGATGCAAATCAAGCCCAAGGGGCACGACTTCAACCTCAACTCCCAGGAAATCCTGCTGCGCCATATGAATATGACCGGAGGCTGACATGCCCCCGGCACATAAACGGCGCCTGCCCGAACTGTCCAACGCCGGCCTCAAGGCGACCGCCAACGTGGTTGCGCGCAATGAATACGGCGAACCGGTAGAGGGCGCCATCGCGGTCGAACGCGCGCTGACGATATACCTCGACAAGCGCGAAATCGTAACCCTGATGACGCTCGGCAATCATCCCGAACTGCTGATCCTGGGCTGGCTGCGCAATCAGCGCATGATCGACGACATCGAAGCCATCGAGGCAATCCAGGTCGACTGGGAAACCGAGTCGGTCGCGATCGTAACCCGCGGCGGCATCGACAACCTCGATGCCAAGCTCGACCGCAAAACCGTGACCACGGGCTGCGGCCAGGGCACCGTGTTCGGTGACCTGATGGAAGACCTCGACGAAATTGTCCTGCATCAGCCAATGCTGCGGCAATCTTCGATCTACGCGCTACTCAATACCCTCAACGAACACAACGAAATCTACAAAAACGCCGGCGCCGTGCACGGCTGCGCCTTGTGCAGCGAGCATTCCGGCATCGAGCAGTTTATCGAGGACGTGGGTCGGCACAACGCGGTGGATGCCATCGCCGGTCACATGTGGCTGAACGATATCGAAGGCGGTGACAAGCTGTTCTACACCACCGGCCGGCTAACCTCGGAAATGGTGATCAAGGTGGCGCTGATGGGTATCCCGGTATTGTTATCGCGTTCCGGCATCACCGCGATGGGGCTCGAAATCGCGCAAAAAGTCGGCGTCACGCTGATCGCGCGCGCCAAGGGTCGCCATTTCCTGGTTTACCACGGCGGCGAACTGATCGAGTACGACCAGATCCCGCCGGCGCGAACCCAGCGCCCGCACAGGGACACGCGCAGCTCGGCCGACTGATTAGAGACGACCAGGCTGTTTCCGTTCATGCTCTGGCTGATCAAAACTGCAAACCGAGCGTGAACAACTTCGCATGCCCGGTATAGGAAGTCAGCTCCAGCTGCAGCCGGGTTCGACCAATGACGACACCGATGCCGCCGCCGAGCGCAAAGCCGTCACTGCGCTCCGTATTACCCCGCTTGATGATTTTGTTTTCGACCAGGCCGATGCGAGCCACCGCGAAAAGCGATCGGGTCGATTTGTAGATCAGGTAGAGTCCATTGGATTCAAATTCCAGCTCGCCACCGCGACTGGCTTCACCGTCATCGATCGTGCGATTGATTTCAGCCGCGATGCTGAGATCGGCAACATAGCTGTCCAGTTCATAGCCGAAGTTCAGCGCCAGGTTCAGGGGATTGTCTCTCGAGGATCCCTCGACATTGACGCCGCCCAGCCTGACATAAGTGTAGGCGTCGGCAGCGGCAGGCGCTGCAATCAACAGGATAGCGAGAAAAATGACGGATCGAAGCAATCCGGTAAAACAAGGGTCGGTTAATGCCTCGATCGATGCAAGGCCACGGGTTGTGTAAGCCTTCGCTTTCAACCGACCTGGTCCGAGAATCATTTGCCCGCTCCATTGATGAATTGCCACAGCAACCTGCCGATTGCCGGCCGGTAAATATCCGAGTGCCCCCCGCCCTTGGTCCCCGGCATTTGATAGGTCATCAACGCAGACGTGTCCACGTAGTTGATTTTTGCCGCCGGGTCGTAACCCTCAATATCGCCATCCACCGTGGCCGCGGAACAGGCAACGGATACCGGTTGCTTGCGGCTGCAGTATTTCACCATGTAATCGTGGTCACCGACCGCGTCACTCCAGAAAACCGGATCAAAGGCGTGATCATTACTCGAAGCCGTAAATATGAAGCGGCCGATCTTTGGGCAAAAATCGGGGTAATACACGTTTTCATAGAATAAAAAATCTGCCTCGACGAAGCGTTGCAGTGAAAATGCCGGCGCCATACCGATAAAATTTTCGATCTCTCCGTGGTTATGCCGATCAGTCCCGTTGTCACCGTCACGCGCTATCGCCGGGCCGACACAGAGCCCTATGGAAGTGGCGCGCGCGCCGAAACTGTGCGCGATCACATTGACTTCTATTGCATCGGCCAATGGGATAATCGCGTCGTTCATAAGCGCACCCAACCACGACAAACCGAGGATATCGGCCCGGTCCGCAATCGGATGGTAGGCCAGCGCCTCCCAGAACGGATCAAACCAGCGGTTGGCGAAAAAACTCGGCCAGGTGATGCCGACAAACAGCGGTTCGAAGTCTTCACCTGCGTCCATCCTGATCGACGCAATGATCGACTTGTAATTGCGTATCGCCTCTTCCTGAACGGTATCGAGACCCATGACAGCAACTATCAGGTGAGTATATTTTTTTGTCGCCACGTCCCGGGCGAGATTCTCTTTGAGAATATCTATCGCATCCCAGCTGCGGCTGTAACTCTGTTGATAGTCGAAGCCTTCGGGCGCCGCGTTGCGTGGATCGTCGCTGCAGGGATTGACAAAGGCGGTGCCGTGATTGTGATACAGGCTGTACAGGGAGCAATTGCCCTCCCCGTATGGCAGTCCCTCGTAGCGCATTACCTGCGAAATGAAGGGCACATAGTATCTCAGCGACTTGAGCAGCCGCTCGACCGTGTAACCTGCTGCTAGCGCATTTTCGTCCAGCAATATATCGGCGTAATCGCGGGTCACTCGTTTTCTCGAAGTTTCCTCGATACTGACCACATAGCCGTGGAAGTTAAGCGAGATCGCGCCGGGATAGTAGGCTGAAATATGATCCAGCTGGTGAAAATAACCCTGCGTATTCAGCGCATCTTCCGAATCTGCGAAATAGCTGGGACCGCTGCAACCGGTCATGCTGCAAACCAGCACCACGGCTGCAACAAGACACCAGCGCTGCAACGCATTAGTTAAGTTCATGCTTTAGACCTTCACTGTGCCCAGCCCCAGTCTTCTCTGAAGCGGCTCGCCGGAGGTTGATCCAGGTCATGCCATGACAACTTAAACCCGAATTAGCATTAATTAACCTGTTGATTTGCTAGACTTAAACCTCGGCTTGCCAGGATTTACGCATGACCATACAACCCTTTCGGTCCAACCGTATTCTGCAGGCAATGATGCTGTGGCTGGTCGTGGTCTGGATCATCGCCGCTATCGAACCACTCTATCCGCGGGACTGGTTACTCGAAAACCTGCTGGTCTTTATCTGGAGTGCGCTGCTGGTTTTCACCTATCGCCGCTTCCGCTTTACCAATGTTTCATACGGATTATTTATCGTTTTTCTCAGCCTGCATCTGGCGGGTTCGCATTACACCTACTCCGAGACGCCATTTGGTTTCTGGATGCAGGAATGGTTTGGTTTCGAGCGTAATCACTACGACCGCATCGTGCATTTCTCCTTTGGGCTGCTGATCGCCTACCCAATGCGCGAGATTCTGCTGCGAACATCCGGACTCGCCACCGCCTGGTCCTACTTCATCACGCTGAACTGTATCGTGGCGTTCAGCGCGGTTTACGAAATCATCGAAGCGCTCACCGCGGTCATTGTAAGTCCCGAACTGGGCGCGGCTTATCTCGGCACCCAGGGCGACGAATGGGACGCGCAGAAGGACGCCGGGCTCGCTCTCCTCGGCTCGATCATTGCAATGTTATTTACCTGGGCATATTTACGCGCGCAGCGCGACCGGAGCGCTTAAAACAGACCAGGCGCCGGCGTGAACCATTCAGCTGCGTTAGCTCATCAAGTCAACTTCGCTCAAGCAAACTAAGATCTGCTGCTCGCTAGTGAAGCGCATCACAAATCTCATTCAAGGCTGCGCATTTACACATTTATCTATCACCGATGTGTAATGGTAGACAGACATTTTCCGCGACAGGCTCTATACCTCACTACTGACGTATTGCGAAAAGCCGATATGAGCAAAAGATTGAATGCAGGCCTGGACGCCATGGAGGGGCGAAGTTTTATCCTGGGCCGGGAAGGTCATATTTTTATTAGCGACCCTTCGGTCAGCAAAGAGCATGCCGAAATAAAAATTATCGGTGGTCGAATCCGGCTGCGTGATCTCAATTCAACCAATGGTATATATCTGGTAAAAGACAATAAACCAGTACGTTTCCAGGAAAGTTTCGTGGAGCCGGCGCAGACGGTAATTATCGGCACCGAGCAACGCACGGTGCAGAGCTTGTTGGCGATCATCGGTGTTTTAACTGGTTGATTCTGCCAGCGACGCCGCAAAAGAGCTTTCTCGGCCAGCAATGATTACTCGGGCCTCGAGATCCTGTTGACCCAAAGACCGACGCCAGCCACCAGCAGGAAAACCTGACTTCGCGTCAGTGATACTTCATCAAACCCGTCAGCGAGCGGGGTTTTTTATTTTTCGCGCAGGCGCGGCATCAGTTCCACCAGGTTACAGGGGCGCGTGCGGTAATCGAGCTGGGTGCCGATCAACTGCGTCCAGGCGTCCTTGCAGGCGCCGGATGAACCCGGCAGACAGAACAGATAAGTGCCATTGGCGACCCCGGCGATCGCGCGTGACTGCAGCGTCGAGGTGCCGATAGTCTGGTAAGACAGGCTACGGAAGGTTTCGCCGAAGCCATCGATCACCTTGTCCAGCAATGGCGCCACCGCTTCCGGCGTGCCGTCACGACCGGTTACCCCGGTGCCGCCGGTGGTTAACACGACCTGCAGGCTTTCGTCGGCGATCCAGCGCGAGACTACCTCGCGGATGCGGTACTTGTCATCCGGCACAATCGTCTTTTCCGCGAGCCGGTGCCCGGCCTCGGTGAGATAGCGCACCAGCAGCGGGCCCGACTTGTCGCTGGATTCATCGCGACTGTCCGACACCGTCAGCACCGCAATATCGAGCGGGATAAATTCGCGATCCTCGCTCACTGGAGTCAGTACCTGATTTCGTCTTCGATCGACAGGGCGTCATCGATCAAATCGCATTCGAGCGTTATCTTTACCCGCACCGGGTTTCCATCCAGTCGACCTTCGCCATTGGCAAGGTCGATAGCGCGTTCGATTTCGCGTTGCGAAGTGATACCCACTTTTTTCAGAAACTTGCGGATCGACATGTTCAGCGCTTCTTCGTCCATTGCGTCCTCTTCGAAATGATATTGGAATAAGTCATGTATTTTACCCGTTTTACCGGATCGCCCCAACGAATATTCGACGCGACCCACCGCAAGTTGATAAACTGCGCTACCCGATTTCTATCCAAAGAAAATAAAATGAGTATCTCGGCCGAAGATATTACCGCGGTTATCCTCGCCGGCGGTCAGGGCCGCCGCATGGGCGGTCAGGACAAGGGGTTGCTTGAGTTCAACGGTGCGCCGCTGATCGAGATTCTGATCAAGTCACTCGAGCGCCAGGCGGTTGCTATCGTCATCAATGCAAACCGCAATCTGGATCGATACCAGGCTTTCGGCCTGCCGGTGGTTAGCGACCGGCTCGAGGACTACCAGGGACCGCTGGCCGGGTTTGCCAGCGCCATGGGCTCGGTCGATAGCGCTTTCATCCTGACCTTACCCTGCGACGGGCCGCTGCTTGCGGCGGATTACGTTGCCCGTTTCGTCACCAGCCAGCAACAGTCCGGCGCGCCCATCTGCGTTGCTTTCGATGGAGAACGGCTGCAGCCGGTGCACGCGCTGATCAGGGTCGATTTACTGGCAAGTCTGAATCGATTCCTCGATAGCGGCGAACGCAAGATCGATCGCTGGTATGCGTTACACGACTACGCGCAGACCGATTTCTCCGACTGCAGCGACATGTTCCGCAATATCAACACCCCGTTGGATCAGCAATCACTGCAGGCGGAGCTATGAACATATCAATTCCCATCCTCGGATTCAGTGCCTGGAGCGGCACCGGCAAGACGACCCTGTTGCGGCAGCTGATTCCGGCGCTCAAGGCGCGCGGCTTGCGGGTTTCCGTGGTCAAGCACGCGCACCATCATTTCGATCTCGATTTTCCAGGCAAGGATAGCTACGAACTGCGCAAAGCCGGCGCCGACCAGACCGTCATCTGCACCACCACGCGCATGGCGATGGTTACCGAGTTCGATGCCCCTGAGGACGAGCCCGATCTGCAGCAAATCATCGACTCGCTCGATACCGAGCGCGTCGACATGATCCTGGTTGAAGGTTACAAGGACATCAAGTTCCCCAAGATCGAGCTGCATCGCGCCGAACTCGGCAAGCCCTACCTGTACATCGGGGATGACTCGGTCATCGCGCTTGCCTGCGACGGCCAGCCTCCCGACGGAATTCGAATTCCGGTACTCGATATCAACGATGCCGAGGCAATTGCACGCTTTATCTACGAAGAATTCTTCGGCGCTTAGCCAGGCTTCAGTCGCGCAGCCGCAGTTGGGTCAGCCGGTTGACGTTAACCGGGCAATCGAGCGGGACGAGACCGAGACAATGCGCAACTGTGGAAAATTGATGAACGGAAACCGGGGCCTGTCCCGGCGGTAGAATATCAGGCCTTGCCGCAAGCCGGGCAATCAGGGTTTTTCGGTAACGTGACCGATTGCCATGCCATCGCGTAGGCATCGAATAACAGCAGGCGGTTAACCAGCGCTTCGCCCTGCCCGGCCAGAATCAGCAGGGTTTGCACTGCCTGCATGGCGCCGATCACGCCGACCACCGGTCCCAGCACGCCTTCGAGTTCGCAGGATTCCTCGGCACCGTAAGCATGCGTATAAAGGCATTGATAGCAGGCGCTGTTGGCCGCCGGCTGGTAATTCATGATCTGCCCTTCCAGCCGGATAGCGGCGCCCGTCACCAGCGGGGTGGCGGTTTCGACACAGGTTCTGTTGTTGTCAAACCGGGTCGGGTAATTGTCGCTGCAGTCGAGCACGATATCGACGGATTTGACGACTCCCGTCAACTCGGCGGCGTCCATCTGGTAGGAAATCACGTCGACTTCACAGTCCGGGTTCAACGCCTTGACAGTTTGACGACCTGACTCCACCTTGTCTTCGCCGACAGCGTCGTTGCGATGAATGATTTGACGCTGCAGGTTCGAAGTTTCGACGATGTCGTAGTCGCTCAGGACCAGCTTGCCGATGCCGGCAGCGGCCAGGTACATCGCCGCGGGCGAGCCGAGTCCGCCGACGCCAACGATCAACGCGCTCGCGTCGAGAATTGCCTGCTGCCCTTCTTCACCGATCTGGGGCAGGCGAATATGGCGCGCAAAACGATCTTTTTGCGACTGCTTCACCCGCCGCCCTTGTGAAAATATTGATGAAACCGGTGAAAAAAAGCGTCGCGCAGCGAAGCCTCGGTATCGGTGAAACTGAATTTCACATCGAGCACCGGCAGATTGAACAGACCCAGCTTGCGCGGCGGCATCTCGGCCACCTTGATTTCGAGTTCGAAGGTAGCGCCGTCGAGCAAGACCCGCCAGTGATGGCGCGCAAGTTCAGCCGCATTGAAGTCGGAGCGATCACCGCTGAACGGGCCCAGCAACACCTTGCCGAACTCGTCGGCGCCATAGCCCATTTCGTATTCGACCAGGCTCGATTGCTGGGTGGAATCAGCGTTCACGGGTTGCGGAAATCCCGCCTCACCCACCGGCGACTGGCGGCCAGATCGAGACCACGTCGCCCTCGACCAGTTTGCGCTGGTGGCGGTCTTCACCGCAATTGACAAACAGGCCGTTGACCAGGACCAGGTGAGCCTGATCTTCAGATATGTTGTACTGCCGGATCAGGTTGCTCAGGGTAATGCCGTCCTCAACCTTGACCTCGCGTCTGAAACGACTCTTGCCGGGCGGCAGGTACTTCATCAACGAAGCGTAAAACTCGATGTTGATGTTCATGCGGGTTTACTGATACGAAAGTTCCTGCGTGCAGGCAACGTAAGCTTCCATGATCGCGGTCGGATCCCGTAATAGCCGGCCTTTCCATTCCCCGAGATGAATTTTCGATTCGATCAGGCCGCGTAACACCCCGACATGCTGGGTTTTGCCGACGCTGCTGGCGCCGACCAGGTGATCGCCGTCGAACTGCAGGTTGATGTACTGGAATTCGTCCGGATTATAGAGCTCTGCGCTGTCACCGCCGTCGACACCCATCCACAGACCGAAGGAACAGGAAACAAGGCCCACCGTATCGAGCACGTTCATGTTCAGCGTACCGTGATGTTCATCGCCGTGCCCGGCCATGTTGAGCGCCGCGATGCGCCCGTGATCGGTCGCCGTCGGCTGGATCGCCTGCACCTCGAAGTTGCCGGTGGAAAAGTCGACACCCTGGGCAACGTCGCCGGCGGCATAAACATCGGGGTTGCTGGTCTGCATCCGCCGATTTACCAGGATACCCTGGTCGACGTTGATATCACTGCCTTCCAGCAGATCCGTATTCGCCTTGACCCCGGTCGCGGTAATCACCAAAGCCGCATTGAGCTTGCTGCCGTCGCTCAGGGAGACATCTACCTGGCCGTCCCCGGCATCGACTGACCGCGTCAACGCTACAGGAAGTATGCACATCGATACCCTTGTTTTTACACCAGGTTTCAAGCAAGCCGCCCGCCTTGTCGTCGAGCATGCGCGGAACCATGCGGTTACCGGTCTCGACCACCGCCAGATTCACACCGCGCTTGACCAGCGCCTCGAGAATGATGCAGCCGATGAAACCGGCGCCGATCAAGACCACGTTGGAACCGGATTGCGCCAGCTTGATGATGTTGCGCGCATCCTCGAGCGTCCAGCAGGAATGAACCTGTGGCAGGTCCAGCCCCGGAATCGGCGGGCTGATCGGGTGGGAGCCTGTCGCCAGTAGCAGCTTGTCATAGCTGCGGTTGCTGCCGTCGGCGAGCGTCACGCTTTTACCCCTGGTATCGATTTTATCGGCCCGCTGCTGCACTAATTCGATCTTGAGCGCAGCGAAATGCTTTGCCGGATCACGCAGGTAGGTGCCGGATTCGTCGATGTTGTTGATCAGGTAATAGGGAATCGCCATGCGTGAATAAGGTGGCTCGGGTTCATCCCCGATAATGGCGATAGCGGAATCGGGATCAGTCTTGCGCAGGGTCTCGGCGGCAATGACGCCGGCGGGGCCTGCACCAATAATAAGATATTGCATCAAGAGCACCTCTAAAAATTATCTTTATCCGAGATTGCGGCGTCAGCTCCGTGCTCAAACCTCGTTTACTCGCATTTAAACTGCAGTTTTGCACGCGGTGCTTCATTGCACTCGCGAAAAAACCTGGATTTTTAGAGGCACTCTACAGTTCCTCCCCTAAAAATATGACGGATCCTCGAGCACAGCCTGTTGTGCTCGAGGGGGTCGCTTTAGCTTAAAGCGAAAGCCGCTGACGGGTTTCGTCCGGAATCTTGCCGTCCGCGGTCCAGCCCCTGGCTTCGTAGTACTTGGGCAGCATTTCGCCGAGTCGGTTCACCTGCCCTTGCGTTGGTCCAGCCTTGATGACTTCTTCCAACAGCCGCTTCGGCAGCTTGTCGTCATCGGCAGTGAAACCGGCCGCCTCGTTGAACAGGCGCTCCATATTCCAGATCCGCTCGCCGGTTTCGAGGCAGTTCTCGACACTCCAGTCGCCTTCGCAGGCGGCGTCGATCTGCGGCGCTATGTTGTCCATGCCCCAGGCAAACGTGGTAAAGACGCACAGGCCAGCCGAATCAACCAGTGCGGTCGCATCCTGGAAGGCCTTGACCAGCTCGGCCTTGCCGTCGGTATCGTTCATTTCGGTCTTGACCGGAATGCCCAGCACTTCGGAGGCAATGGTATATCCGCGCAGGTGGCAGGCACCCCGGTTGGAGGTTGCATAGGCGAGACCAATACCCTGGATGCCGCGCGGATCGTAGGCCGGGAATTCCTGACCCTTGACCGTCATCGACAGTTCCGGACGCTTGTACTTTTCGCACAGGCGCTTCGATCCAAGCCCCAGATCCCTGGCAAAACCTTCGCCGGTAACGAATTGCTCGGTGACCGCGACAAACGCTTCCGCGCTACCGAACTTGAGTTCGATGCCGCCAGTTTCCTTGGTGCCGATGGTGCCGTCTTCGAACATTTCCATCGCGGCGGCAACTGTGGCGCCGTAAGTGATCGGATCCATACCGTCTTCATTGCAGAGGAAGTTTACATAGGTCAGGGCATCGAGGTCGTCGACGCCGGTGTCGGCGCCCAGCGCCCATGCGGCTTCATACTCGAGTCCGCCCGATGCGCCCTGGTACTGCGGCTTGTCCTTGACCGAGAAATGCGTCGGATCGACCGTGGAAATGCGGCCACAGGCAATGGTGCAGCCAAAACACGCGCCGTTGGTGGTCAGATTTGCCTTGCCGTCGCTTTTGCGCGGCTCGGCCATCGCTTCGGCCGATATATTTTCGGCACCCGCGAAGCCGACGTCGCGCATATTATGCGCCGGCAGGGCACCGACACCGTTGATGACGTTCATCAGTACCTGCGTGCCAAAAGCTGGCAGTCCCTGGCCGGTGACCGCGTTGTCGGCAAGTACCGCCTTGCCGTCGTTGGTTGCCGACACAAATGCCTCGGCATCGTTGACATTGCCAATACCCTGAGTGCCGCGTACCGCGACGGCTTTCAGGTTTTTTGAAGCCATCACGGTGCCGACCCCGGAGCGTCCGGCGGCACGATGCTTGTCGTTCATTACCGCCGAGTAGAGGCAGCCGTGTTCGGCGGTGCGACCGATGCAGGCGACACGCATCTGCGGTTCCTGGTAGGTGGCGTGGAGGATATCGTCGGTCTCCCAGGCTGATTTGCCCCACAGTTGCTCGGCCGAGTGCAATGCGGCCTTGTCATCCTGGATCAGCAGGTAAACCGGCTTGTCCGACTTGCCCTCGAAGATGATCATATCCCAGCCGGCAAATTTCAGCTCGGCGCCGAAAAATCCGCCCGAGTTGGAGCAGGCTATTGCACCGGTCAACGGGCTTTTGCAAATGACCGAGTAACGACCACCGGTGGAAGCCATGGTGCCGGTCAGCGGACCGGTAGCCATGATCATCTTGTTGTCAGGACCGAGTGCATCGCATTTCGGATCGACTTCTTCGGTCAGGTATTTTGACGCCAGTCCTCGCTGGCCCAGGTATTGTGCCGCCCATTCCATGTTAAGCGGTTCGGAAGTACAGCTACCTTTAGAGAGATTTACCCTCAGAATTTTTCTTGTCCAGGACATGATTTGTCACCCCCATTATTAAGTGGTCGCTTCGGCGGACGGCAGGCTCTTGGCTGCCGAGGCTAGCATGCGGTCGTAACCGGTCCAGTCTGCGTCTACGTAGGTAATCGCATCCGTCGGACAGGCTGCCGCGCACTGCGGGTCGCCGCCACAAAGATCGCACTTGACGACCTTGCCGGTTGCCTGCGAGTAATTGATGGTGCCGAACGGGCAGGCGATGGTGCAAACCTTGCAGCCGACACACTTGTCGTCGGAGACAACCTTGGCACCGGTTGCCAGGTCGACGCTGATCGCATCGACCGGACAGGCGCGCATACACCAGGCCTCGTCGCACTGGGTGCAGGTATAGGGCGCAAATCTCCCCTCGTGATGGAACGTGAAAACCTTGATATAGGAACGTGACGGGTTAAAGGTCCCGGTGTGCTCGTAAGAGCAGGCCATTTCGCACTGCAGACAGCCGGTACACTTTCCCGGGTCGATGTTGAGGGATTTCTGCATTGTATCCTCCGATTGTGTCTTTATTATCATTCCGCGGGACAACTGCGCTTTTATCCAGATGGAACGTCTCAGGTCAAGGCGTAAAAATACCACTGTCGCCGGAGCATTTATAGCCCCAAACACCAATTTTAATCAGCTTTCCCGTCGCAGCGGCATTTCCGACCAAAAAATGTAGCCTTACCCCTACCAATTTGGCTTCTTCTATGCCTCAATTGAGGACTTATGTGGAGCAAACCTGTTTTTAATGACCGATAAAATCTCTTCCGATCCAAGCTGCGCCGACCCTTTCGATCCCGGCTCGATCAGCCTGTTCGAGGCCCTCGATCGTATCGAGCAGCGCGTCCTGCCGGTTCATGCCTGCGAGCGGTTACCGCTTCGGGAATGCCTGAACCGGGTTAATAACGAAGCCGTCACCTCGCCGCACAATGTACCGCCGTTGCCGAATTCGGCGATGGACGGCTTTGCCGTGGCCATCGACAGCCTCGAACAGGACGGCGTGACCGAGCTGGAAGCAATCGGCACGGCCTACGCCGGCAATCCCTTCAGCGGTAGCTGCGCGCACGGTCAGTGCGTGCGCATCATGACCGGGGCGTTGATTCCCGAGGGCGCCGATGCAGTCATCATGCAGGAGCAGGCCGAGACCAGCGACGCGGGCAAGATCAGGATCGATTTCGATCACCGCGTCGGCGAAAATATCCGCCAGGCCGGTGAAGACATCAAACAGGGAGAAACAGTCATCGAGGCCGGCGTCAGGTTGAGTCCGGCCGACCTCGGTGTGCTGGCCTCGCTCGGTCTCGGCCAGCTGCAGGTGAAGCGCAAGCCGGTGGTGGCTTTCTTTTCCACCGGCGATGAACTGGTTGCGGTTGGTGAACCGCTGGAGCCGGGCAAGATTTACGACAGCAATCGCTATAGCCTGCACGGCATGCTGTCGCTGCTGCCGGTCGACATTATCGATCTCGGCGTGGTGCGCGATGACCTCGAGAGCATGCGCGAGGTGCTGACGCGCGCCTCGACGCAGGCGGACCTGATCATCAGCACCGGCGGGGTTTCGGTCGGCGAGGCCGACTTCATCAAACCGGCACTGGCAGAACTCGGCACTACCGAGTTCTGGAAAATCGCGATCAAGCCTGGGCGCCCCCTGACCTTCGGCCAGATCGGCGCCAGTATATTCATGGGACTGCCAGGCAACCCGGTTGCGGTGATGGTGACTTTCAGCCAGTTCGTGATGCCGGCGATCGAAGTATTGTCCGGGGCCAGGCTGCGCCGTCCCGCGCTGTTTCACGCGCGTGCGCTCGAAGCGATGCGCAAAAAGCCGGGGCGCTACGAATTTCAGCGCGGTTTCGCCACACTCGATGAAAACGACCGGTGGCAAGTGGCCAAAACCGGCAAACAGGGTTCCGGCATTCTGACCTCGATGAGCCGGGCCAACTGCTTTATCGTGTTACCCGATGACAACGCAGGCGTCGAAGCTGGCGACGAAGTCAGCATCCAGTTCTTCAACTGGTCGCATTAGCCATGGCCAACGTTCTTTACTTCGCCAGTCTCGCCGAGATCCTTGGCACCAAAGCCGAACAAATCGATCTGCCGTCCGACTGCAGAACCATTCCCGACCTGATCGCGCTGCTGCGCGCCCGCGGCGAACCCTTCGCCAGCGCCTTCGACAGCAACACCCGGATTCTGGTCGCCATCAACCAGGAAATGAGCGAACCCACGGCCGCAATCAACGCTAGTGACGAAATCGCGTTTTTTCCTCCGGTCACGGGCGGCTAACTACTCAGGCCTGGCAGCTGACCGCGTTGCGGGTGTAATCACGAAGTCGCATCAGCTCGGTGCTGTCTTGCAGCGCGCTGTCGATGTCGGTGCGTCCGTGCTGCAGCACCAGGCGATCGTGAAACTTACTGAAATAAGAATCGAACATATCCCCACCGATCGTGGCCATGGCGTAAAAAGCATCTTCGGCCGCATCATATTCGAGCTCGATCGCCGCCAGCGGTTGCGGCGCCGGACCGCCCAGCACCTTGCCGCCATGCGCGGGATCAAAGACGCTCTTTTCCGAACAACAGTAAATCACGCCGGCTCGCTGTTCGATTTCATCCTCGCTGTTACGGAAACGAGTATCGCCGTGCCGGTAATTGATAAAGCTGACCGACGGCGCCGGATGGCTCATCTTGTGCGCACAAATGGCGGAGAAGGCGACGACCGAGGATTTTGGCCCTGCGCCACCTTGCCAGCGATAGCGTTCACCGTCGCGCGTCTTCAGGTTGGTCCTGCTGGTTATCGATTTGCCCAGATCAATCAGAAAACAGGGCGTCGAAACAAATGGATAATGAAATAAATAGGTTTCACCGACATCCAGGGTCGCGGCTTTGACAGGTTCGCGCGAGTAAGAGTCGATCAGGGCGACCCGTCCATAGCGCTGGTATACATGATGCCCTCTGGCCAGCAGTTCCGGGCTGGCGGTGATCCCGGCGACCGCGGTCGCGCAGAGTTTGACGAATCCTCTTCGTTGCATGCTGGTCGGTCTCCTCGGTAGCTGGCGCTGGCAAAAATTATAAATTAAGCATCGCGTTTAAGCCAATTCGCCGGGGCCTCGATTACCAGGTTTCAAATCCACTTTCAGGTTTTCACCGATGCTGTCGATATCGGCTTCATGCATAACGCCCGGAGAGCTCAGATTGAAACCGATTCTGTTACTTTGCAGCATTGCGTTAGTAACGACTTTTCCAGCTAGCGCCGAGGAATTGCAGGTCATCATCAGCGGCCGAGCGATCCATCTGGGTAACAACGATCTGAATGAAAACAACTATGGCCTGGGCCTGCAATACGATTTCGCGCCCCAGCGGCACTGGATTCCGCTGATCAACATGGCCTCGCTGAAAGACAGCAATGACAACACGTCGAGGTACGTCGGCGCCGGAATCAAGCGCCGCTTCAAGCTGCACTCGGGCCAGCAAAGACTCAATTTCGATCTGGGGGCGGCAGGCCTCATCATGCAACGCCCCGGCTACAACGACGACCAACCCTTTCTCGGCGCCTTGCCATTTATCGCGCTAAGCAATGACTGGGGCGGTATCAATGCCACCTATGTACCGAGCATCGAAGGCGATACCCTGCCGTTCTGGTATTTCCAGTTCTCCGTGAAAATCCTCGAATTCTAGACACACTCATCCCATCAGCGGCGGTCACCAGGTTACGCAAGCGGGGCAATAGAATAGAAAACTGTCGATAATAATATGTTGTGTCGGCGCGACAATTTACCCAAAATCGTCGCATGCCCGAACTCGAACAGATACTTGCCGATATCAAGGCGAGCGAAGCCAGCAGCGCCGCCCGACGTGACTGGAATCCGCACTATCGGGGCGAGATCGATATTCGCATCGCCGCCGACGGCAGCTGGTATCACCAGGGTCGCCCTTTCAGGCGGGACTCGCTGGTAAAGCTGTTTGCGGGCATTCTGCGGCGTGAGCAGGACGACTACTTTCTGGTGACACCCGCGGAAAAGTTGCGCATCGTTGTCGAAGACGCGCCGTTTGTCGCGACCCTGGTCGAACAGATCGAGGATAAGGGTCGGCAGGCGATCCTGTTTACCACCAATATCGGGGAACGCGTCCTGGTCGATAGCGAGCATCCCATCCGGGTCGAGTTCGACCCCGCCAGCGGGCAACCGAGGCCCTATGTGCATCTGCATGCGGGACTGGAAGCCCTGATCAGCCGCCGTGCGTTTTTCGACCTGGCAAACCTCGCCGAAGAGCGGACGCGCGACGGCTCGAATTATTTATGCGTCACCAGTCTCGGCCAGACATTTGAACTTGGAAAAAGCGATGACTAGCAAAGGCACCCACGAATACCAGGATGATCCCCGCAACGCCGATATCTTCATCGATATCAACGGCGAATATTTCCCGCGCAACGAGGCCAAAGTATCGGTGTTCGACAGTGGCTTCGTGCTCGGCGACGGCGTCTGGGAGGGGCTGCGCGTGCATCACGGCAAAATCGCGTTTCTCGAGCTGCACCTGGAGCGCCTGTATGAGGGCGCGAAGGCACTCGACATGGAAATGGAAATAGGCGCGCCCGAACTCCGTGACCGGCTGTATCGCCTGCTGCAAAAGAACGACATGTCTGACGGCGTACATATCCGCCTGATGGTTACACGCGGCATCAAGGCGACGCCCTACCAGGACCCGCGCATTACGATTACGCCACCAACCATCGTCATCATCCCCGAATACAAACAGGCGTTACCGGAAACCGCCAGCCGCGGTATGCGCCTGTTTACCGTGCACGTGCGGCGTGGTTATCCGGACGTGCAGGACCCCAAGCTCAACAGCCATTCCAAACTGAATTGCATCACCGCCTGCATACAGGCCGCCAAGGCCGGCGCCGACGAAGCCCTGATGCTCGATCCGCAGGGATTTGTCGCAACCTGCAATTCGACGCATTTCTTTATCGTGCGTAAAGGTGAAGTCTGGACCTCGACGGGCGACTACTGCCTCGGCGGCATCACCCGCGGCAACGTCATTGCCCTGTGCGCGCAAAATGACATCCCGCTATTGCAGAAAAACTTCAGCCTGACCGACGTTTACGGCGCCGACGAAGCCTTCGTTACCGGCACCTTCGCCGGGCTGGCGCCGGTGCGGGAGATCGACGGTCGAATCATCGGTGACGGCGAGCGTGGGCCGATGGTCGAACAACTGCAGCAGCTATACCTCGAAATGCTCGAGCGCGAGTGCGCTTGAGTCCGCAAGCGTCACCGCCATTGCGCATCGCGATGTGGTCGGGTCCGCGCAATATCTCGACCGCGTTGATGCGCGCCTGGGAAAACCGGGACGATTGCGTGGTCTGGGACGAGCCGCTTTACGGTTACTACCTGGACGCCACCGGAATACCGCACCCGGGCGCCGCCGAGATCATCGCCGACCAGGGTACCGACGCTGCGGCGATCATCGCCACCTGCATTGGCGATATTCCCGACGGCAAATCGATCTTTTACCAGAAACACATGACCCTGCACCTGTTGCCGCAACTCGATCGCAGCTGGTTGGCGTCACTGCTTAACTGCTTCCTGATCCGGGAACCCGAGGCCGTGATCGCGTCCTATGCGGCGGTGCGCAGCGATGCGACGCTGGATGACATCGGATTCGTGCAACAGGCCGAGTTATTCGAACATGTTCGCGACCTGACCGGCGAAGTGCCGACTGTGATCGACAGCCGCGAGTTTCTGCTCGATCCCGAATCCATGCTGCGCGCAATCTGTGCGCGTCTCGAGATCGAGTTCGTCCCGCAAATGCTGAACTGGCCAGCCGGCCGACGCGACAGCGACGGCGTCTGGGCAAAGTACTGGTACGACTCGGTCTGGCGTTCCACCGGCTTCTCGCCCTACCGGGAGAAGCCTTACGAGCTCACTGACAAGGACCGGCAAATCGCGGCACTGGCCCGGCCCTATTACGATAGGCTTTACCAGTATCGGCTACAGCCGTAGTTTTTAACGGCGTTATTGCAAGACACATTTATGCAAACTATCTAACAGATATTTGCCTTTCGCCACCTCAGCCGGCAGAGTACACTTGAGCGTTCGGCAATAATTATTCAGAGAATGGCTGAACCGCAAATCCTAACGCCCGCACCCGGCAGCAGAATCGTCATGGACGAAGCCGAGGTCATTCTGTTTGGTCAACCGCCTGAAGTTTTGAAAGGCCTGCTAAGAGAAGGCGTATCGAAATTCGACACGCTGGTGTTAACCGACATCCGTGAAAAGAACAGCTCGCTGCTCAATAACCTCGAGTTTCCGCTTTATTTCTTCCTGTTTTTCTCCAAGGGCCTTGCCGAAAAACGCAAGATCAACCTGATCGGCGATCGCGATTCCATCAGCCACGCCATGCGGCTGTTGCGCTTCACCCTGCTCGGACCCAGCAGTGAGGAGCTTGATCGCTGGCATACCGAGGAAGGCCTCAAGGACGAGTGGCTCGCGGTGTCCGCGGCGCTCGCCATCAAAAACGACAAGGGCGACATGATCCAGGTCGAAGATTTTTTTACGCCGATCCCGTTCGAAAACAATCTCGCCGTAGCCGGAGACTTCGCCATCGAACGCAAGGGCGTGGACCGCTACCTGGTGACCAGTCACGGCGGCGATGTGTTCGTCGATCTCAACGACGGCGCCGAAATCCTGCCGCCCTACCCGGTGCCCACCGACTATGTCCCCGGGGGCCTGACCAAGATGGGCATCGAGGTACTCGGTGGCGCCTCCGGCTTTTCCACCGACCGAACCCTGTACCGGCCTGGCGCTGTGCTACAACGGCGATTACCTGCTGATCGACGCAATCCCGTTTCTGGATCAACATCTGTTCGCGCGCGGTATTTCCAAAAACCAGGTGTCGGCCGTATTCCTGACCCACCTGCACGATGACCATTGCTCGATGTTTCCGCTGATGGACATGCCGCATCGCGTCGAAGTCATCACCACCCAGGAAATTTTCAACATGGCGATGGAAAAGCTCAGCTGCAGCCTCGGCTGGACGCTGGACACGGTGGTAGAGCATTTTCAGCTGATCAAGGTCAGTCCGGGCGACACCATCAACTACTACGGGCTCAGTATCCAGGTACACAACACGGTGCACAGTATTCCGACCATCGGCGCGACATTTTCGACCATCCATAAAGGCCAGTTTCGCGACGTCTGCATCGTCGGCGACAACCAGAATATGAGCGCCGTGCGTGAAATGGGCGAAGCCGGCATCGTGCGTGCCGAGACGATCGAAAACCTGGAACGTCTCTACAAACAGAATTTTCACCTGCTGATCGCCGACGGCGGCGCCGGTGAAATCCATGGCGATCCCACCGACGCGCTCGACTCCGAGGCGGAGCGCGTCGTTTTCGTGCACGTCGAGGAAGTGCCGGAAGCGCTGCAGACCACGTTCTCGCTCGCCAGTTCCGGCAAACGCTACACCCTGATCGAGGGTGACAGCATGATTTATACCTCGCAGATCAATCACTACCTGACCCTGTGGCTGGGGCAACCCTTCCCCAACCGCTGGATGCGCAATCTGCTCGCCGAACAGGATATCTACCGCTATAACACCGAGGACGTCATCATCGTCCAGGAAGCCGTGACGCACGGTTCGGTTTACCTGATCCTGACCGGTTACTGCGAAGTCGTGCGCGTCGAAGACGGCAGGCGTGAAGCCGTGGCAATGCTGCAGGCCGGGGACGTCATCGGCGAGATGGCAATCCTGACCGGCTCCGGCATTCGCAACGCGAGCGTAGTCGCCAGGACACCGGTGACAGTTTGCGTATTCGCCGAGGAGACCTTCCGCAACTTCATTCGTCATAGCGGTTTGCAGTCGATGCTGGAAAATCGCTGGCTGTTACGTCCGGTGATCAAGCTACTGCCGCAGTTTGCCCTGAATTGTCATCCACGGTGACCGACAAGATTTCACGCATCGCCGAGTGGAAGGTGGTCGAGGGCGGAAAAACCATGTGGCTGGATGAGGCGCATATGTTTATTTTCGTCGAGGGTTATGGCTCTATCGTGCATGCCGACGGTAGCGAGGAAAAAATCGTCAATGGCGAAGAGCTGGGCTGGCGTGCTTATACCGACGACAAATCAGTCGAAATGACCGCAACTACCGATTGCGGCCTGATATCGATCGACGCCGTGGCTTACCGGGAATTACTCAAAACCACCCCCCAGCTTAACTACCATACGCGCAAACGCCTGACGATCGAGGGTGACGAAAAAGTAGACTGGCTGCTTGGGGAAGTAGCTGTTTACTAGTCGACAAGAGATAACGATCGCGTTAGCATCGCGCTTCGCAAAAGCAGTTTCATAAAAAGACTAAACGATACCAATGCCGCTGTTAAGCATCAAAAACCTGTCGATCGAATTTCCCGGACGCTACGAAACCGATTATGCGGTCGAAGACGTCAGTTTCGATCTCGAGCCGGGAGAGATACTGGGACTGGTCGGCGAATCCGGTGCTGGCAAATCCACCATCGGCAACGGTATCGTGCAGTTGCTCAGCCCTCCGGGACGGATATCGAAGGGCGATATCTATCTGAATGACACCAAAATTTCGACCTTCACCGACAGCGAGATATTGAAGGTGCGCGGCTCGCGCGTGGGTTTTATTTTCCAGGACCCGATGACGTCGCTGAATCCGTTGTTTACGGTTGAAAACCAGCTGGTCGAAACTATCACTACGAACCGGAAAGTAAGCGACAAGGAAGCCGCGCGTATCGCCGTCGATCTGCTCGACCAGGTCGGCATCCCGGACCCCGAAATCCGCATCAAGCAGTTTCCGCACCAGTTTTCCGGCGGCATGCGTCAGCGCGTCGTCATCGCGATCGCGCTCGCGGGCGAACCCGAACTGCTGATCGCCGACGAACCGACGACTGCGCTCGACGTCTCGGTGCAGGATCAAATCCTGTCGTTGATCCGCAAACTGTGCCACGAACGCCAGGTGGGATGTTTGCTGGTAACGCACGACATGGGCGTAATCGCCAGCGTAACCGATCGAGTCGCGGTCATGTACATGGGCAGGCTGGTCGAAATCGGCACCACGAAGCAGGTATTGACCGAGCCTAAACATGACTATACCAAGAGCCTGATCAGCGCGGTGCCGCGCGCCAACATCAAGATCGACCGCTTCCCGCTGGTCGAGTATATCGAGACCACCGCGAAAGGCCTGAAGCACATCGACGTCTCTACCCACTGGCTGGGACAGGGCCTGCGCCATGCGCATTCGGAAACCCTGCTCGAGATAACCGATTTAAACCTCAGCTTTATCACGCGCGATGCCCTGCTGGCAAAGAACCGCAGGTACCTGCAGGCGACCAAAGATGTCAACCTGGTGATCAAGGCCGGCGAATCATATGGACTGGTGGGCGAGAGCGGATCCGGCAAATCGACCATCGCGCGCATGGTCGCCGGATTACAGCAACCCGACAGCGGTTCGATCAGGTTCGACGGCGTCGAGCTGTTTAACAATCCCGACCGCGCGGCGGTGCAGAAAGCGCGCCTGCAACTGCAGATGGTGTTCCAGAATCCCTACTCGTCGTTGAATGGACGCATGAAGGTCAACGACATCATCGCCGAGCCGATTCGCTTCCACAAGCTCACGCCGCCGAAAGACGTGCTGCCTATCGTCGGCGATCTGCTCGATCACGTCGGCCTAGGCCGACAGATGGGGCGCCGCTACCCGCACGAATTTTCCGGTGGCCAGCGCCAGCGTATTTCGATCGCGCGCGCGCTCGCCAGCCGGCCACGCCTGCTGATCTGCGACGAACCCACCTCGGCGCTCGACGTCTCGGTGCAGGCGCAGATCCTGAACCTGCTGAAAGACCTGCAGGACGAGCTCGGACTGACCATGTTGTTCATCAGTCACGACCTGCCGGTGATCCGGCAAATGTGCGACCGGGTTGCAATCATGCGCCATGGGCGCATACTTGAGTCCGCGGAAACCGAGGTCTTCTTCGAGCATCCGCAAAATGATTACAGCATCGAGTTACTCAATTTGATGCCGCGATTCGACCGCATTTACGAGAATGAGGCTGCAACTCAGCCATAACAACAAGTTTGTTCGGTTTTTGTTAAGAAAACCGTTATCGACACAACAACGACCAAGGAGACCCTAAAATGAAAAATCGTTTTCTACTCACATCCTGCCTGCTGATGTCCAGCTTGCTGGCTTTCACGACGGCACAGGCGAAAGAGCTGAAAATGGCTTACGACGCTGACCCGGTGACGCTCGATATCCACGAGCAGCTGTCGGGTGGTGTTTTACAGCTGTCGCACATGTCTTTCGACCCGCTGATTCGCTGGACCAAGGACCTCGCCTTCGAACCGCGCCTTGCCACCAGCTACGAGCGTCTGAACCCGACCACGGTGCGCTTCAAGCTGCGCAAAGGCGTCAAGTTCCACAGCGGCAACAGCATGACCGCGGCGGACGTCAAGTGGACCTTCGACCGCCTCAAGGTCAGCCCCGACTTCAAGGGTATTTTCGCCAACTTCACCGAACTCAAGGTAGTCGACGACTACACCATCGACCTGATGACCAGCGGTCCCTATCCGCTGGTGCTGCATACCGCAACCTACATCTTTCCGATGGACAGCAAGTTTTACAGCGGCACCGACGCAAACGGCAACGACAAGGGTGCAATTGTCAAAAACGGCGCGTCTTTCGCCTCGACCAACCTGTCCGGTACCGGCCCGTTCACCATCAGCTCGCGCGAGCAGGGCGTCAAGACCGTGTTCGATCGTTTTGCCGACTACTGGGACAAGGGCAGCAAAGGCAACGTCGACAAGATCGTCTTCACCCCGATCAAGGATGAGCAGACCCGCGTCGCGGCACTGCTGTCCGGCGACGTCGATTTCATCGCCCCGGTATCGCCGAACGATTTCGGACAGATCCGCTCGTCCAGCAAAGCCGACCTGATTACCATGCCCGGCACGCGCATAATCACCTTCCAGCTGAACCAGCAGCGTCGCCCGGAATTCCGCGATCAGCGTGTCCGCATGGCGATAGTGCACGCGGTCAACAACCAGGCGATCGTCGACAAGATCATGAAGGGTTTCGCCACCACCGCCGAGCAGTTCAGCCCGGCAGGATATCTCGGCCACAACCCGAGCCTGAAGCCGCGCTTCGACCTCAAGCTGGCGCAGCAGTTGATGCAAGACGCGGGTTACGAGAATGGCTTCAGCGTCACCATGATGGCGCCGAACAATCGCTATGTTAACGATGACAAGATCGCCCAGGCGGTAGCCGCGATGCTGTCGAAAATCAACATCAAGGTTGACCTGCAAACCATGCCGAAAGCACAGTACTGGCCGGCCTTCGATGATCGCGCCGCGGACATCATGATGATCGGCTGGCACTCGGACACCGAGGACAGCGCGAACTTTTACGAGTTCCTGGCAATGACGCCGAACCAGAGCACCGGCATGGGCGTCTACAACTCGGGGAACTACTCGAGCGATTACGTCGACCAGATGACGGTCAAGGCCAATGCGGAAACCGATTCCAACAAGCGCGCCAGGATGCTGCAGGATATCGAAGCCAAGATCTTCCAGGACGCCGGTTTTATCCCGCTGCACTGGCAGAACCTGGCCTGGGCCGCGCGTAAGGGTGTCGACATCGATCCGATCGTAAACGCGCTGAACTTCCCCTACCTGGGCGACCTCGTCATCAAATAGGTAATCTTGGTAGCAACTCGCAACAACCTGCTCCGGGCAGAAACTGCCCGGAGTTTTTTTATCGGTAAGCATGACCCAGTTTTTACTTAAGCGGATTCTGCAGGCGGCGCTGGTGATGTTCATCATCAGCCTGTTCTGTTTTTCGATTCAGGGTACGCTCGGCGACCCGACCCGTGAACTGGCAGCGCAGTCGATGTCCGCGGCGGAGCGCGAAAACCTGCGCGATTCGCTGGGACTCAACGACCCGCTGATGCTGCAGTTCGGACGCTTCCTGAAGCGCGCGGTGCAGGGCGATCTCGGCACTTCTTATTTTTTCAAGGAACCCACGCTCGACGTGATCCTGAGAAAACTGCCGGCCACGCTGGAGCTATCCTTCGCGGCTTCGCTGATCATTATCTTTGTTTCGATACCGCTGGGGGTTTTCTGCGCGATCCAACCGCGCCACTGGTTCAGCCGTGTCACCATGGCGGTCAGCGTCATTGGGATATCGATCCCCGTATTCCTGACGGCGCTGGCGCTGATTTTCATTTTCTCGATCACGCTCGGCTGGATGCCTTCCTTCGGCCGCGGTGAAACGGTGCAGATCTGGGCTTACTGGAGCACCAACTTTTTAAGCTGGGACGGTATCTTGCATATCATCATGCCGGCAATTGCGCTGTCGTCGATCATGTTGCCGTTGTTTATCCGCCTGGTGCGCGCCGAGATGCTCGAAGTACTGAGCTCGGAGTACGTCAAATTCGCCCGCGCCAAGGGCCTGCCCAACATGCCGGTTTACCTCAAACATGCATTGAAAAACACGATGCTGCCGGTCATCACCGTCGGTGGCGTGCAAATCGGCATCATGGTGGCCTACACCATCCTCACCGAATCGGTGTTTCAGTGGCCCGGCATGGGTTTCATGTTCCTCGAGGCGGTTAACCGTTCCGATATTCCGCTGATTAACGCCTACATCATGTTTGTCGGCTTCCTGTTCGTGGTCGTCAATACGCTGGTCGATTTACTCTACGGTGTCATCAATCCGATGGTCGACCTGGTGGGGCGCCGACAATGAACGCCGTGGCTGCAAACTGGCAGCGACTGCTCGAGTCCGACCTGATTCACTATTACAAGCGTGACAAGGTAGCGATTGGGGCCAGCACGATCTTCCTGATTCTGGCCTTGATGGCGCTGTTTTCACCGGTAATCGCACCCTTCGACCCTTACGACCTGACCCAGATCGACCTGATGGATTCGGAAATGCCGCCATCCTGGTACGAGGGTGCCGATCAACGCTTCTTCCTCGGCACCGATGACCAGGGCCGCGACCTGTGGAGCACGATCCTCTACGGCATGCGTGTGTCGCTGATGATCGGGCTTTGCGCGGTGCTGCTGCAGGCCGCTATCGGTATCGTCATCGGCCTGGTCTCCGGTTACGTCGGCGGACGGGTCGACAACATCCTGATGCGTATCGCCGACGTGCAGCTGTCATTTTCAACGCTGATGGTGGCGATAATCGTGCTCGCAATCGTCAAGAATGCCTTTGGCGGCGAAACCTATAGTAACTGGGCCATGTTGATCCTGATCCTGGTAATCGGCCTCGCCGAATGGCCGCAGATTGCGCGTACCGTGCGCTCCTCGGTGCTCGCGGAGAAAGAAAAGGAATACGTCGACGCGGCGCACGTCATGGGTTTCGGCCCGGTGCGCATCATGTTTAAGCACATATTGCCCAATTGCCTGTCGCCGATTTTCGTCATCGGCACGGTGCAGATCGCCAACGCCATTATTACCGAGGCGGCGCTGTCCTTCCTCGGCCTCGGCATGCCGGTAACCGAACCCAGCCTCGGCTCGTTGATCAGCATCGGCAAGGAATATCTCTACTCGGGTTCCTGGTGGATTACGCTGATACCGGGTATCTTCCTGGTGGTCATCGTCATCGCGATCAACCTGATGGGCGACTTCCTGCGCGACGTCTTCAATCCGCGCCTGTTCAAAGACTAAAAACTTCCCAGCTAAAAAAAGTTATTCCCGCGCCAGGTTTTACCCACAGTAGGAAAATTACGGGCGCGGCATGCCGTTAACCGAATAACCGAACAAATTTTTACTCTGAGTAAGTTTCAGTCCGATTGTCAGGCTAACGTCGCCTCTGCTAGCATCCCGGGGATGGAGCCCGTCTAATGCCAAGAAATATACTATTTATCATGTGCGACCAGCTGCGCTGGGATTACCTGTCCTGCTACGGGCACCTGAAACTGCACACGCCGAACATCGATTCTCTGGCGGCGCGCGGGGTACGCTTCGCCAACGCCTATTGCCAGGCGCCGCTTTGCGGCCCGTCACGCACCAGCTTTTACACCGGGCGCTACATGTCCAGCCACGGCGTCATGGCCAATAGCGACGCGATGCGACTCGACGATTTGACCATGGCCGACTACCTGAGACCGATAGGGTATCGCAGCGCGCTGGTCGGCAAGGCAGACAATTACAAGGATCCGGAAATGCTGGCTGCTTTCGGCATCGATCTCGACTCCGAATACGCCCGCGCCGCGGCCTGCGGCGGCTTCGAACCCTACGACTGGCATGAAGGACTCTACCCCGACGCGATACTGCCCGAGAACCACGCCTATAGCGCTTATTTGAACCGCCACGGATATCCCGGCAAAAATCCGTGGCAGGATTACGCCAATAGCGGCGAGGACAAGGACAGCAATCTGCGCTCGGGCTGGCGGCTGCGAAATTCGATCTATCCGGCACGGGTGGCCGAGGAACACTCGGAAACCACCTACAGCACCAACCGTGCGATCGAGTTCCTCGAGGAGCAGGAAGGCGAGCGGCCCTGGTGTCTGCACCTGTCCTATATCAAACCACACTGGCCCTTGATCGCGCCGCGGCCCTACCACGACCTGTTCGACAAGTCTGACGTCCAGGCGGTTGTGCGCGCCGACAAGGAGCTGCAGAATCCACACCCGGTTTACGCCGCCTTCATGCAGCAGGAGTACAGCGAAAGCTTCGCCCGCGAGGACGTGCGTGCAAGCCTGATCCCCGTCTACATGGGCCTGATCCGACAAATCGATGATCAGCTCGGGCGCCTGTTCGACTATATGAAGCAGCGGGAACTGTTCGATCAAACGTTAATCGTGTTCACCAGTGACCACGGTGACTACCTCGGCGACCACTGGCTCGGCGAAAAAGATCTGTTCCACGAACCCTCGGCGAAGATTCCACTGATTATCGTCAACCCCAACTCGACCGCCGACGAAACCCGCGGCAGTGTCTGCAACCGGATGGTCGAAGCCGTAGACCTGCTGCCAACCTTTATCGAGTACGCCGGCGGCAATATCAACCATGAACGTGCCGAGGGCCGTTCGCTGATGCCGCTATTACGTTCGCGTACCGCACCCGCGGACTGGCGGCAATACGCGGTTAGCGAAATCGACTATTCCGATCGCGGCCCAAGGACGTTGCTGAACCTGGCGCCTTATGATTGCCGCGCGACCATGATCCGACACGAGCGCTGGAAGTATATTCATCACAACCTGTTTCGCCCGCAATTGTTCGACCTGCGAAACGACCCGCAGGAGCTGGTCGACCTCGGCGACGACCCGGCGATGCAGAAGGTTCGCGCCAATATGAGGAAATTACTGATCGACTGGCGGCACCGGCTCAAACCGCGCGTCGGTGCACCTTTCGACAACCTGGCCGGCATGGGCCCCGAGCGCGATGAAGCGCTCGGCATCATCATCGGCAGATGGTAGGCGGATTTACCCAATGCGGAAAGACGGGTTACGCGGAGCACGGCCAGGCACCCTGCCGCGCTGTCTAGCGTATGTTTTATTGTTGTGCTCGATGCCGTTAACAGCGGCGGCCACCGATATCCACTGGTTATGGGACGATCGTTGCGCCGAATGTCATGGGCATGCGGCCGACTTTTCGCGCAGCTTTCTACGGATCACCGAAAACCAGCTGCAGGGCCGGCATCATTTGCGCGACCTGCGCCTGTTCCTGGGCAATCACTACACGCCACGGCGCGACGTCAATGCCGTTTACGCCATGTTGCTGGCGCAGGTGCAAACACCCCCGCGCTATCGCGATGAATGCAGCGCCTGCCACGGCGGAGCTGCGGCCTTTATCCGTGCGGCGATAATATTACGCGAGGGCGCGCTTTGGAGTCGCGCGACAAACCAGTCGATCAATCAACTCATGCAGACACATCGAGGGCTCGAGCCGGACGACATCGAGTTTTTTGTGAAACTGCTGAAGCGGGTGGCCGCCGAGGTTTATGGCGAATAACTTGAGCAACGCCGTTTCGAGTCATTATTCCTGCGTGATACTTTTGTGATTTTTTTAAGCCATACTCTGGCCTCCAACCGATAACAGAGGAAAGACATCTGATGATAAGCGTAAAGAAAACAACCGGCGCCGCGCTGGCCATCGCGGCCGCGGCAATGCTCGCCACGGCACCGATGACAGCCTATGCTGGTAGCGAGAAAGGCAAGTGCATGGGCGCCAATTCCTGCAAGGGTCACAGCTCCTGCAAGACTGCCACCAGCAGCTGCAAGGGATTGAATTCCTGTAAAGGACAGGGCTTTCTGGAAATGACCAAAGCGGAGTGCGATGGCGCCGGCGGTAATTTCGAAACCTGATCTGAAAGTTAACTCGACGCCAGCGGGCCTTCGATCGATCGAAGGCCCGCTGGCGCAATTAATCCGGAAAGTGGTAATACTTCTGGTTTAGAAACGCGACCACGTCGCCCACGTCCTCGTCGAACCAGGCGAGCTCGAGCGTATCCTTGCAGAAGCGCACCTGCAGGCCAAGACGCTCCTTCGAGTCTACGTTTCTAGCTTCACGCGTGTAGATACTTTCCTGATGGCAGCCGGTGCAATTTTCGAAGTGCAGGTCATCGCCGTTTTCGATATCGGCAGCTTCAGCCGGCAGCAGGAAAACAGGCAAAAACAATAATCCAGTAAAAATTTTCATGGCGATCTCCAGGCCTCACATAGCCGATTTTAACCCAGGAAAAAACGCATCATCCACTGGCCCCAGATATGCGCGTCGGGCTCCCCGGTTTCAATATGATACGCGGCCCGGGTGCGCTGCTCCGCCGTCAGGCTATCGGTGGCCTTGAGAAAATTGGTCATCGACAGCCGCGACTGTTCCGGATGCCCCTGAAAGCACATGATGTTATCACCGATAGTGTAGCCGTAATCGTTGTAGTCGTCAGTATGGGCAAAGGCCTGCGCCGCGGTCGGTAAGCGGATCACGCGCTCCTGGTTGAAATGATACATGCCGGTGACGCCTGCTGACGGCTGCATCCAGTCGTAAGACTGCTTGATGTACACGGCAAAATTGCCGATCAACCAGCCATTCTCGTTATGCCCGACTTCGCCACCGAAGCTGCGCGCCACCAGTTGATGCCCGAAACAGGAACCAACCACGCGCATTCCCCGGCTCGATGCGCTTCTGATCAAATCGCTCAGGCGCTCGATCCAGTCATGCGTATCGTGCACGCTGCAGGGGCTGCCGGTGACCAGGATCGCGTCATAATCCTCGATTTTTTCTGGGAAATGGCCCTGCGACACGAAATAGCTATCGAGCCGGGCGGCTGGATTTTGCGGCTGCAGCAAGTTCATAAACTTTTGTGAATCGGTGATGCCTCGATCATCAGCCCAGTAGCTTTCGGGGACGGCATCGAGAATCGCGATACGGATAGCCTTACTCATGTTTTGCCATACCTGCAGAATATTGATTGACTCGGGTTCGAACGATACCTGAAAATTCGAGCTTGGAAACCCCGCGACCTGAAACCGAGCCTACTTATGACGCCCGAAGAATTCCGCAGCGCCGGACATCAACTGATCGACTGGATCGCTGATTACCGCAGCAATCTCGAACAACGTCCGGTTCGCGCCCAGATCGAGCCCGGAGAAATCCGCCGCGCCCTGGCGCAAACCCCACCCGAATCTCCCGTTGGCGCCGAGCAACTGCTGGCCGAGCTTGAGCAAAAAATTGTGCCCGGCATCACCCAGGTACAACACCCGATGCACTACGGCTGGTTTCCGTCGAACGCGTCGCTGGCGTCCACGCTGGGCGATATCGCGAGTTCAGGCCTCGGCTGTCTCGGCATTTCCTGGGAAAGTTGCCCGGCGCTAACCGAACTGGAGGAAGTGATGTGCGACTGGATGCGTCAGCTCACCGGCCTGTCGCAAAACTGGGAGGGCTGCATCCAGGATACCGCCTCGACGTCCTGCCTGACCGCGTTACTAATCGCACGCGAGCGCGCCAGCGACTATTCCGAAAATCGGGGAGGACTGCAGGCTGAGGACAAACCGCTGATCGTTTACACCACCGAGGAAGCGCATTCATCGGTGGTCAAGGCCGCCTTGCTGGCCGGATTCGGGCGCGATAACCTGCGCATGGTGTCAATCAGCGCCGACACGCGCGCAATGTCGGCGGCTGCACTGGCGCAACAGATCGAGGCTGATTTCGCCGCCGGCAACCTGCCCTGCGCAATCGTGGCATCGGTCGGATCGACCGGGGTTACCGCCTTCGATCCGATAGCGGAAATTGTCGAAATTGCGGCCGAACACATGATCTGGGTGCACGTCGACGCGGCGATGGCCGGCAGCGCCATGCTGCTACCCGAATGCCGTCATCTCTGGGATGGCGTCGAGCACGCCGACTCGATCGCCTGGAACCCGCACAAATGGATGGGAACAATCCTCGACTGCTCGTTGTTCTACGTGCGCGATGTGCAGCACCTGGTGCGCGTGATGTCGACCAATCCAAGCTACCTGCGCTCGACGGTGGATGATGAAGTCACGCAATACCGCGACTGGGGCATCCCGCTGGGCCGTCGCTTCCGCGCGCTCAAGCTCTGGTATCACCTCGGTATCGACGGTATCGATGCGATTCGGGCGCGGCTGCGGCGTGACCTGGAAAATGCCCAATGGTTTGCACAACAGGTGGCGGCGACCGAAAACTGGCAGGTACTGGCGCCGGTCAAACTGCAAACCGTCTGCATTCGTCACCAGCCTCCCGGGCTCGACGGCGAAGCGCTCGATCGGCATACCCTGGCCTGGGTCAATACCATCAACCAGTCGGGGAAAGCTTTCATGAGCCCTTCGCAACTCGATAACCGCTGGATGGTGCGGGTATCGATCGGAGTCGAGGCGACCACGCGCGCGCACCTGGAAAATCTGTGGCAGTTGATCCAGGTGCAAGCAAACGGGGTCGCCGGCGGATAAGAGTTTCGCCCAATTTCATAAGACATTGTCATTAAAAAAGGATACATTACGCGCTTTTTAGACCCCAATCGGCAGCAAACAAAGATGGCGAATATCACCTGGAAAATGGAAGACGGCAGCGAGATCGCCGTCGACGTTAAAGACGGCCTCAACCTGATGGAAGCGGCTACGGCGAACAACGTGCCCCACATCGAGGGCGAGTGCGGAGGCTGCCTTTCCTGCGCTACCTGCCACGTCTTCGTCGAGCCCGAATGGCTCGCCCGCACTGGCGAAGTCGACGACATCGAGGACACCATGCTGGAAATGACCGATGTCGAGCGTGAAGACAACAGCCGGCTCAGTTGCCAGATAATCGCAGCGCCCGAACTCGACGGCCTGGTACTGTACGTACCGGAACCCGAGTAAGCCGATGCCCGCGCCCGTCGTTATCGTCGGTGCAGGCCAGGCTGCGGCCTCGTTCATCTCGCGCCACGTAGCGCTGGGTAACTCCGAACCGCTGCTGTTGGTCGGCGAAGAGCCGCATCCTCCCTACCAGCGGCCACCGCTGTCAAAAAAATACCTGCTCGGGGAACTCGAACGCGAGCGCCTGTTCATCCGCCCGCTCGACTGGTACGCCGACCAGGGCGTCGAGACGCGTTTCGATACGCGCATCGCTGAAATCAGTCGCGCCGACAAGCAGCTGTTGACTGACAAAGGCGAGGCCATCGCCTACGACAAGTTGATTCTTTGCACCGGTTCGCACGCCCGCAGCCTGCCCGCCGAGATCGGCGGTGCCCTGCCCGGGGTTTATACGCTGCGCAGTATCGCGGATATCGATCGCATGGCGCCGGAGTTTCGGGCCGGGCGCAAACTGCTGGTCGTCGGCGGCGGTTACATCGGCCTCGAGGCCGCAGCCGTCGCGCGCCAGCTCGGGCTCGAAGTCACGTTGCTGGAAATGGCTGAGCGCATCCTGCAGCGCGTTGCCGCCGCGGAAACTTCGCGTTACTTTCGCGAGTTGCATACGGAACACGGGGTCGACCTGCGCGAATCGGCGCAAATGACTCGGCTGCTCGAAGACGACGGCAAGGTCTGCGGCGCAGAACTCGAATCCGGTGAAATCGTCGCCGCCGACCTGGTGCTGGTCGGTATCGGCGGCAGTCCAAATACCGAGCTGGCGCTGGCGGCGGGGCTCGACTGTGACAACGGCGTCCGGGTTAACGCGACCTGCCAGACCTCGGACCCGGATATTTTTGCCGCCGGAGATTGTTGCAACTTTAGCCGCGGCGGGCAGCAGATACGGCTCGAATCGGTGCAGAATGCGGCAGACCAGGGCGACCTGATCGCCCGCGTGCTGGCCGGGGAAGACGTGAGCTATACCGCGCTGCCGTGGTTCTGGTCCGACCAGTATGACTGCAAGCTGCAAATCGTCGGTCTTAACCTGGGCCACGATCATATCGCGCTGCGGCCCGGTGCGAGCGA
The DNA here is from genome assembly GCA_963768295.1 of uncultured Gammaproteobacteria bacterium. Classification (GTDB taxonomy): domain Bacteria; phylum Pseudomonadota; class Gammaproteobacteria. The sequence continues at coordinate 121,526 of CAVYHN010000035.1, forward strand.
ATCCAGTCTGTCGGTGTGGTACTACCGCGGCGATCAACTGCTTGCGATCGACGCGATGAACGAGCCCAGATCCTACGCCTTCGGCCGCAAGATCATCGAGGCCGGCAAGAATCCCGCTCCGGAGATAGTCGCCGACCCGGCGACCGACCTCAAAGCCCTGGCGCTGGGCAAATAATGGGTTAGGGGGACACAATACTTAATTCCCTGGAATTAAGTATTGTGTCCCCAAGTTTACAAGTGGTTGCCCGGCCTCGGCGAAATCCCGACTGAGATCGAGATAGGCTTCGAAACGCTGGCGGATATCGCGCACGTAGTTGACCGGCTCACGGCCATTGATGTATCCGTAGCGCGAATACTTTGCATACTTCTTTTGCGACAGCAGTAACATGGCTTCTTCGGTATGCCCGAACCAGCGATTCGGATCAAGCTCCAACTGTTTGGCCAGGCGCCTTGCACTATGCACGTGGCCGGCACCGGCATTATAGGCCGCCAGGGTAAACCACAGTCGTTCAGGAATCGGCAGCTCGGCCGAAAAGCGGTCGCGCAACCAGTCGAGATACTTAACCCCGCCCCGGATGCTGCTCGCTGGATCAGCGATGTTTTTCACGCCCATGGCCTTCGCGGTGCGCGGCATCAACTGCATCAACCCGCGTGCTCCCACTGGTGACTTTGCCTGCGGGTTGAATCTACTCTCCTGGTACATCTGCGCGGTCACCAGGCGCCAGTCGAAGCCGTAGCGGTTGGCATACTTGCGCACCAGCTTGTCGTAGGGCGAGATCTGTCCCTTGAGCGCATCGACCACGCGCCCGCGCGCGAGACGCTGCACCGAGCGCCGGCTCTTGAAGTACTTGATATAGGTGACGTTGTAGAACTCGCCTTTGTAAATGCGTTTAACGAAGTCATCCAGCGCCTGCTTGAGTTGCGGATTGCGTTTACGCACGGCCATCGCGTGCGGGACTTCCGCTTCGAGCGCAACCGCCGAGCGCACCGGCAGCCCCTTGGCGAGCTCGATATCGAGCAAATGCTCGTCAGCCAGGGTCGCCTTGTATTTGCCGCGCGACACCATCTGTAGCAACTGCTCGGTTTCGACGGCATCGTCGGTGGCGCGCAGGCTGAAGCGCGCGCCTGCCTCCTGCAACTGCGAGAGCCGTTCCCAGTAGTGGCTATGATGCCGTACAAATATGGTTCGATGATCCAGGTCCTGCAGCGATTCCGCCGGATCATTCTGGTGCACGACGATATGCTGTTGCGCATAGTGATACGGACGCGAAAACTCGACCCCCAACTGTCTCTGTTTTTTATCCGGTTCGAGAAAGCTCATCGCGATATCCGCCCGGCCCTCGAGCAGCCAGGTGGTGATATCGCGGTGGCTCGGCGGCACCACGACCTCCAGCCGCAATCCATGGTAGTCGGCAAACTCGCGCGCCAGTTCGTACTCGAAACCCATCAACTCGCCGCGATAGAGAAAGTAAGACGCCGCGTTGTTGCGCAATAATACACGCAGCACGCGACGCTGCTTGATCTCGTCGAAATCGTTGGTGTAACGTTTGTCGCGATCTTCCGCGCTCCGTTCCAGCTGCAGGTAGCGATTGATCTCGCTGACCAGCTGTGGCGCATTCTTGCGCACCCCCCAGCCGATGTCGCGCTGTCCGCTGAAATTGACCGCTACCCTGAAGTCATCACGATAGGACTGGTAAATCTCGACCAGGTTGCTGTCCATGATGGTGGCGTCGATTTCCCCGGCAGCAAGCAAATCGAGCACTGCTTCGATTTGCACCCCGTCCGGCGTCTCGACGATTTGTATGTCGGGATAACGCTTTTGCTTAAGCCAGGTCAGCGCATGCCAGAAGGTGGAGCCCCGATTCACCATGACCGACTTGCCGTTCAAATCGCGCACCCGCTGCACCGATTTATCTTGTTTTGCGACGATTACCTGTTCGAAAACGTGGTCTATGGGCACCGAGAAGGAGATTTTTTTAAGCCGAAGATCGTTAATCGTCAGGTTGTCGACGATGATATCGCCCTGCCCGGCTTCGAGCGCCGGTATCAGCTTGGAAAAATTATCGACAATGACCAGCTCGGGCATCAAACCGTGCGACAGCGCAAATTCTTCGACGATGCGCTGCTGCTCGGCCAGCGGCGAGCGTCCGCGCGGCAGGTAAGCGGCGCTGGAAAAATCACGGGTTAACAGGATGCGCAGCTTGCCCTGGCGCAGTATGTCGATGAAGTCACCGTTGAAGCTTTGCGCCTGGTCGAGCGAACTGTAAGCACGATTGATAAAGGCCTGCGCCGGATCGATGAACAACACCGCCAGCAGCACCAATAACAGCTGTCGAGCAAGCCTGGCGCCTGATTTATCGCTAAGGAAAACCCCCATAGTCAGACACTAAAGCGGTTTATTGCCTCCTTGTCAAAACTGAAACCGGTGCCGGGGCGCTCGGGAATCGCAATCATGCCCTCGCTGAGCTCCATGTTTTCGTTGAACAAGGCCTGGTTCCAGGGCATGTGTTCGACCGAAATACAGTTGGCCTCGGAGCCCGCGATGCACAGGCTATGCTCGGTAAAGATATGCGTCGAAATCGGAATTTCGTAAGCCGAGGCGATAGCCGCAACCCGTCGCATTTCGCTCAGCCCGCCGATGCGCTGTAAATCGGGCATCAGCACATCGACCGCGCCGGCCTCGAGAATATCGCGCATGCCGTAGCGCGTGTACTCGGTTTCGCCTGCCGCAATCGGCGTATCGAGCGCCGTGCGCACCGCGGCACAGCCCCGGTGATCATGATAGACAACCGGCTCCTCGAACCAGACCAGGTCGAACCGTTCGAGCTCGCGCCCGAGCCTGATGGCGTGTTTCACCGTGAGCGACTGGTTGGCATCGGCCAATAGTTCGATATCCGGGCCAATCGCGTCGCGCACCGCGCGCACGCGCGCCACGTCTTCGGCGATTTTCCGCTTGCCGAGGCGTATTTTCATTGCACGAAACCCGTCCTCGACAAACTGACCGGCTTCCTCGACCAGGCCGTCGATCGATTGCGACAGCCACAGACCGCCGCTGGCATAGGTTTTAACCTGTTCGCGACAGGCGCCGAAAACCTTGTGCAGCGGCAGCTCCGCGGCCTTGCCGACCAGGTCCCAGCAGGCGGTGTCGATCGCGGTCAAGGCGGCGATGGAAAATCCCTTGTGCCCGATCGGGTTCATTTCATGCCAGATATTGCGCCAGATGTCGGCGACAAAATGCGGATCGCGGCCTTCGACCTGGTGAGCAAACCCGAGCAGCATCTGCTGCAGCGCGTCGAGACGCACCGCGTTCAGGGTTTGCACGTAACTCTCGCCGACCAGGCCCTGGTCGGTCTCGAGTTCGAGCAGCACGCAACCGCTACTTTTGATCTGGTGAATCGCGGTCGCGATCGGCTTTTCCAACGGTACGTCGACCAGCGTGGTTTTAAATCGGGTTATCTTCATCGAGTCATATCCCGGCGCGCCATTTCAGTAGGCAATGTCGGCAATATAATAGACCAGCCGGCCGCTGGGTACCTCTACTTCGACCTCTTCGCCGAGTTCACGCTTCAGCAGAGAGCGGGCCAGCGGCGAATCGACGCTGATGTAAAAGTCCTCGTGATCGAATTCGTCGGGGCCGACGATACGATAAACCACGGTCTTCTCGTTTTCATCTTCCAGCGTGACCGTGGCGCCGAAATAGACCCGCTCGCGACTGGCAGGTTTCTGCGCGACCACCTTGAGATCCGGCAGCCGCTTTTGCAGGTAACGAATGCGTCGGTCGAGCTCACGCAGCTCCTTCTTGCGATAAATATACTCGGCGTTTTCCGAGCGATCGCCCTCCGCCGCCGCGGCCGACAGTGCCGCGACCACCTCGCGCCGCCGGAGCCAGATCGCCTTCTGCTCCGCCGTGAGCGCAGCCATGCCCACCGGCGTAATGTACGGAGATTTTTTGGGGCCGGGTGGGCGGTAACGACTCATCTGGGCGCAAACGAATTACGACGGTCCGAAAACCGGCCTTAAATTCGATACTGGGCGATCTGCACTTCGGTGCCGTAATCCGCGAAATCGCCGTCCGAACGCCGGCCGCGGAACTCGCCCCAGGCGATCGGCTGGTAGCGACACGGATTTTCCGCACTGATTACCGACGGTAGCGGGCTTACCCTGCAATCGGCCGCGGGGTTAAAGAAGAACGGGATGCTGTAGCGTTCACGGCTATCCATCGCCAGCACGCGATGCATCGCCGCCTGGTAAATATCGTTGGACCAGACCTGCATCATATCTCCGGTATTGATTACCATGGCGCCCTCGACCGGCGGAATGTCATACCAGAAACCGGCGCGATAAACCTGCAGCCCACTGACCTCGTCCTGCAGCAAAACGGTCAGTCCACCGGCGTCGGTATGATGATGAATGCCGAGATCGGCGGTTGCCTGGTGCTCGAGCGCGAGTCCGGCCAGCGGATCCTTGACCGGGTAATAATTGAGGCGCACAAACCCGGTGTGGTTGCCGTCAAAATTTGGCCGCATGAAATCGGCCGGCAAATCCAGGCCGAGACAAAAGGCTTCCAGCAGCTTCAGCGAAAGCGTGGTGCAGGCTTCCAGGTAAGCCGTCATCGTGGTTTTGAATTGCGGATGTCGCCGCGGCCAGCGATTGCTCTGATGATAGATCGAATCGAAATCCTCGCGCGTGAAATCGAACACTTCTTTCTTGTCGCGCTGATTCTTGGTCAGCTCGTTATTGTAAAACCCCCAGGGATTCTCCCTGCTGCGCAGGATTTCAAGCTTTTCCTCGAGCGGTAAAGCGAACAGCGCACGGGCCTGGTTGCAGACAGCTTCGATTTGCGTGGTGGCAATGCCGTGATTGACGACCTGGAAAAATCCCCAGGTTTTGCAGGCCTCGGCGATTTGATCGATCGCGCGTTGGGCCGCATTGCTGGAAGAATCCTGGAAGACTTCGGCCACGTCGATAACGGGGACCTGCTCGGCGATCGAGCTTTGCTCGGCGACCGGTTGCCGGTCGAGATCCTGTATACCGTGAAGCATTTTATGGTTCGCTATTTCCGCCTTTGGTCGCTGCAGTATAAGTATTACGCCGGCATTGGTAAATCGGGATCCCGTCGCGCGCGGCGAGCACCATGTTCGCTTCCGCGGGAAATCCCAGCCTGTCGGCCAGTAAGCGCAGGCGTTCATGAAAGTCTTCCCGGGCGACATTGCAGATTTGCGGAAACCGTGCGGGATCCTGAAACCCGGTGCGCGAGTGTAAAACGCGGTGGTTATCGAACAGTACGCTCTCGCCTGCCTGCAGTTAAAAGTTGACCTCGGTTTCCGTCGGACAGCATCAACCGGTATAGTTCACGATGAGCTGATTGCATGTTCGACTCCCGCTGAAGTTAACCCATAGCTGGAACTTTAGCGCCAATCGCTGCTACCCGAAAATAAAACCATCACTCTCTGAATCACCGGCGATACCCATTTATTGCCGATGACCGTTGCGCACCCGTCGGCAGGGATCACTGGACCGACGCGCAGGGAGTCTTTATGCTTCTGCCAATCCAATACTCCCAGCAGAAACCAGGCCAGGACCCTAACTGGATAGATGAATCAAATCGAATCACTGATCGGACCCGGAGATCCTCCGCCCTGCACTGTCATCAACCAACAGGGCCAGGGTAAAGTCCTGCTCGTCGGCGATCACGCGAGCAACGCCATGCCAAAGGTGCTGGGCAATCTTGGTCTCGATGAGAACGCACTCGAGCAGCATATCGCTCACGACATCGGCACGCGCAAACTGGTTCACCACCTGTCACAACATCTCGATGCACCGGCCGTGCTGGCGGGCTACTCGCGCCTGGTGATCGATCTGAACCGCAGTCTCGAGGATGAAAGCCTGATGCCGGAAATCAGCGACAACACGTTCATTCCAGGCAATCAGAATATGTCCGCGGAGCACCGCAATCAGCGCATTCACAGTTTTTACACACCCTACCGCAAGGCGATCGACGGCATGCTGCACGGTTTCAGGGAAAATGGAATCGTGCCGGCGTTTATCGCGATCCACAGCTTTACGCCGCAAATGGCTGGCTTCGCGCGCCCCTGGCACGTGGGTATCTTATGGGACAAGGATCCACGCATTCCGCTGCCGCTGATGAATAACCTGCGCGCTCACCCCGAGGGTTTCAACATCGGTGACAACGAACCTTACTCCGGTAAACATCCCGCCGACTACACCATCGACCACCACGCCGAGGCGGCCGGCATACCCCATGTCTCGATCGAGATACGCCAGGACCTGGTCGACACCGAGGCGGGCGCCGAACGCTGGGCAACGATACTGGACGACGCGCTGCGCGATATTCTGGCGGACCCGGATCTTTACCAGGTCTGGCAGTCGATTTAGCGATCGGCAACGCCGTTTGAATTACGCCGCGTAGATTGCGTGCGGGTCGCCCAGCAGCGCCAGCTCCGGCTCGACCCCGAGCCCGGGCAAATCGGGCGCACTGAAACAGCCATCGATATTACGCACCCCCTGCCCGGGCGCGGGATCGACGTTGACCATTTCCTGGCAGGACCAGACGCCGAGGCAGGCAGGCGCCGGAATCGTCTGCGCAAAATGCGCAACCCCGGTATCGGACACCACGCTACCGCCGGTATCCATGATCAGCATGGTGATACCGGTGGCCAGACAGAAGTCGCGCAGGCGGCGCGCCTTGGTCAAACCGCCGACGCGGTTGATCTTGATATTCACCAGCTCGGCGATGCCGTCGCGCTGGATACGAATCAGGTCGTCCATGCTGTGCAGGCCCTCGTCGACACAGAGCGGATAGCGAGTCTGGCGTCTTACCTGCGCGATTTCGTCGAGGGTTTCGCAGGGCTGCTCGAACCAGGAGGTCAGCCCGGAAACCGAATTCATCACCGTGATCGCCTCGCGCGGCAGCCAGGCGCGATTGACGTCGTAAAACATGATTTCGCCTTCGCGTTCGTTGGCTGCGAGCAAGTTGATCCGCTCGATGTCCATGCTGACGTCGGCACCAACCTTGCAGGAATGCACGCGATACCCCAGGTCGCGGAAGCGCTGCACCTCGTCGAGCATTTGCTGCGGACTGCCGGTCGATACGCTCGACGCGATCGGCACCGGGTCGGGCTCGCGTGCGCCCAGCAGTTCGCAGATCGGTAAACCGGCGGACTTGCCGGCGATATCCCAGCAGGCGATATCGATTGCCGACTTGACGTAGGGATGCCCCGGCAAGGCCAGGTCCATGGTGCGGTTGATCGCGTCCAGCTGGCGCGGGTCCTTGCCAATCAACAACGACGCCAGCTCCTCGATGCCGGCGCGAATGCCCTTGCCAAATGCCGGCAGGTAGGTCACGCCCCAGGGGCAACCCTCGCCCCAGCCAGAAACGCCCGCGTCGGTGTCGATCCGCACCAGGGTCGAATCGAGCAGCTCGAACTTGAGCCTGCCCCCGGACAACCAGTAGGGCTTGTGTAATGGCAGGTCGAGCTGCCAGACGCTGACGCGATTTATTTTCATGCGCGCTAATTTAACCTCGTGATTCAGGCAAGTAAAACGAATAAACTCGACCCGGTCTATCGACGGCAACAAGCGCGCCCGACGAATAGCATTGACTATCTTTTTGTGCGACAGGATATCGAGTATCGATCATGTATGTACCGGACCATTTCAAGATTTCCGATGAGGAAGAAATTTTTTCATTCCTCGAGGCCAACGCCTTCGGCCAGCTGATTTCACTGCAGGACAAGCGGCCCACGTCTTCGCATCTGCCGTTTCTGATCGCCGATGATCGCAGGCGCCTGCGGTGCCACCTGGCGCGGCAGAATTCGCAATGGCAGCAGCTCGAAGGCCAGCAGGTGCTGCTCACTTTTCAGGGCCCGCACGACTACATTTCGCCCAGCTGGTATCAAACCGCAGGCGTCCCCACCTGGAACTACCAGGCGGTGCACGTTTACGGCAGCTGCCGCGTGTTCGATGCCCCCGACGAACTCGCCGCCGTGGTCGAGGCGTTGAGCACGCGCTACGAATCCAGCTTCGCAACCCCCTGGGAACCGCAATATCACGACGCCATGCTGAAGGCCATTGTCGGCGTCGAAATCGAAATCGACGAAATCCAGTGCAAGTACAAGCTCAGCCAGAACCGGCCGGCCGAGGATCAGCAGGGGGTTATCGACAAGCTCGATGAGCTGGGATCGGAACCGCTGTTGCAGGTGATGCGCAAGGCCCTGCTATAACTCGCCGGCTTCTTCGAGCACCTTGCGCGCGACGCGGAAGCACTCCAGCGACTGCGGCACGCCGCAGTAGATTCCGACGACGTGGATGATGGCGCGGATTTCCTCCTTGCTGACGCCGTTGTTGAGCGCGCCGCGGCAGTGGATTTCCCACTCGTGCATCTTGCCGAGCGCACCGATCATCGCCAGGTTCATCATCGAGCGCGTCTTCGGCTCGATGACTTCGTCGCCCCAGCCAAAACCCCAGCACCAGGCGGTCATCGCCTCCTGGAACGGGCGCGTAAAATCGTCGGCCGCGGCCAGGTTTTTCTCGACATACTCGGCGCCCAGCGTGGCCTTGCGCTTGGCCAGGCCTTTTTCAAATAAATCGTTGTCCATCATTACTCCTATTTAATTGTCGTCCCGCGGTTTAACCCGATGCTTCGGACCGGCGGGATCCAGTTTAACTATCACGCTCGCAGAGCGTACTTTATTAAGAAGTTCGCGCTGCGCGCGATGTTGTTGGACTGGGCCCCGCGATCAAGTCGCGGGGTGACAGTCTTTAGTCTTCTGATCGAGGCAGAAGATTTTCGGGATCATACACGCATTGTTCGGCGATTACCGCGCGCCGGGGTACACCCATGACCAGGACCTCGAATTCGTTACCGACCTGGTTCAACTCGGGTTTGATGTAGGCGAAGGCCAGGTATTTCCGCTGGTCGTAGCCGTAGCCGCCCGACGAAATCTGCCCGACCGGTTTCCCCTGGTACCAGACCGATTCGGAACCCAATGGATCGCACTGCACGCCATCGGGGGCTGGTTCGTCGAGTTGCAGATAGGCCAGAACCCAGCGCGTTGCCGGTTGCAGTGATTTCTCGGCGCCCTGGAAACCAGCGTCGCGCGCGAAACGCGCCACATCGCCCTCGGTGATGGTGACCTCGTTGGTGATTTCCGAACCGGAACGGTAGGCTTTTTCCATGCGCACCGCGTTCAGCGTCGCGGAACCGATGTGAACCAGGCCGTCACTGTGCGGGGTGGCAACCAGGGCGCTGTAGACGTCGACCATGCCCGTCATCGGCACGTGCAATTCCCAACCCAGCTCGCCGGTGTAAGTCACCCGTAGCGCACGCACGTTATCGACCCCCGCCACGGTAATTTGTTGCGTCGACAGCCAGCGAAAACCGGTGTTGTCGAGCGCGACATCGGTACAATGGCCGAGTATTTTGCGCGCCGCCGGGCCAGCCAGCATGATGACGCCGTAATCTTCGGAAACATTATAGAATTCGACTGCCTCGCCGGCGCCAACCTCTTCCTGCATCCAGTTCAGCAACGCCGCCTCGCGCACCGCGGCATAAACCATGTAGTAGTGGTTATCACCAATCTTGACGATAGTCGCCTCGCCCTCGATACGACCGTTTTCCATTATTAAATAGGTCAGGCTCACGCTTCCTGTCTTTTGCGGCAGCTTGTTCGACTGCACGCGCTCGAGATATGCCTCGGCGTCGCTGCCGCAAATCTCGACCTTGGCGAACGCGGTCAGATCGGCGATGCCGGCATGCTTGCGCATGCCGCGCACCTCTTTGCCGATGATGTCGAACTGCTCACTGCGGCGAAAACTCTCGATATGCTTTTGCTCGACCCCCTCGGTTGCATACCAGTAGGGACGTTCCCAGCCGTAAACGTCTTCGTAGACCGCACCCTTGTCCTTCAATAGCTGGTATAGCGGCGACAACTTGGAGTGCGACGGCCGCAGATCCGGGCGATCGAGATGTGGATAAGGGATTTCATGCCGCAGCAGGTAGTCTTCCTTGGCCTTGTTGATGCGGTAATCGTCGTCGATGCGCGCACCAAAGCGCCGCGGATCGAAACTGCGCATCGACACGTCGGCCGCGCCATGCACCATCCACTGCGCCAGGTACTTGCCCGCGCCGGGACCCCAGGCGATGCCGACCTGCGAACCGCAGCACAGCCAGAAATTTTTCACCCCGGACGGACCCAGTAGCATATTGCCGTCTGGCGGGTGCGTAATCGCACCATGCACCACGCTCTTGATACCCTTGTCGGCCAGGATCGGCATGCGCTCGAGCGCGTTTTCGAGCCACGGCATGATGCGGTCGTAGTCGGGTTCGAACAATTCGTTTTCCGACTCCCAGGGCGTGCCGTCATCCCACACCGAGGCGGCGTTCGCCTTTTCATATATCCCGATCAGGCCGGATTTTTGCTCCATGCGAATATAACCCGAGACCTGCGAATCATCGCGGATGACCGGCAACTCTTTATCGAGTGTCTCGAACTCGGGCACGCTGTCCGTGATCAGGTAATGATGCAGCATGTTCGCGATCGGCAGGTCGAGACCAACCCAGGCGCCGACCTGGCGCGCATAGGTGCCACCCGAATTGACCACGCGGTCGGCCGCGATATCTCCCTGCTCGGTATGCACGATGAAACCATCACCGGCGCGCGTTATCCCGGTTACACGGTTTTGCCGAATCACCGTGCCGCCCATCATGCGCGCACCCTTGGCCATCGCAAAGGCGACCCCGGCAGGATCGACGTGACCATCGTGCGGGGTATATAACGCGGCCTTGACGCCATCGAGATTGTAGAAAGGATGCAGTTCGGCAATACGCTCAGGCCCGACGATTTCCATTTCGTGACCGAGACCCTTGCCCACGGACAGGGTGTACTTGATCCAGTCGACCTCGTCCTGGGTGTAGGCGATGCGCAGGCTGCCGCTGCCGTGCCAGGTGCAGGACTGCCCGGTTTCGTCTTCGAGGCGCGGATACAGTTCAGTGCCGTAAGCCGCCATCTTGGCCAGGCTGTAATGACTCACCGAGTGCGTGATCTGCCCGGCCGCGTGCCAGGTCGAACCGCTGGTCAATTCCGCCTTCTCCAGCAGTACGACATCGGTTTCGCCTTGCTTGCACAGATGATAAGCGAGCGAGCAGCCCATAACCCCGCCGCCGATAATGACGATTTTCGCTCTGGTTTGCATCCTGTGACTCCGTTAAAAACAGGGTTGCCTTAAAAGATTCGGCGATGATACACTTGTATCATTCCTCAAATCAAGTAAACAAGTGTCACAGATGCAGCAAAAATTTTCAGTTATCTCGACCGCTTTGCCACAGTCGCAGGAAGAAGTTCTCGAGCGCCTGCTGGCCGAGTTCGAGCAACTGCCGGGACAACTGCAACTGTGCGCGCGTTATCTCATCGATCATCCGCATGAAGTCGGGCTGCAGTCGATGCGCACGCTGGCGACAAACGCCGAGGTGCACCCGAACAGCTTCGTGCGCCTGGCGCGTCATCTCGGCTTTGATGGCTACGAGTCATTGCGCGAGCGTTTTCGGGATTTCGTCCGTGGCGGGATCGGTTCATCACCCGACCGCGTGCGCTGGCTGCAGGAGATGGATCGCCAGGGCGGCAGCACCGCGGTCTTCGGTAGCATGGCCGAAGCCTGCCTCGACAATACCGAAAAAATGTTCGAGCAGCAGTCGGTGCAGGATCTCGAACGCGCGGTCGACTGGATGATCGGCGCGCGCCGGGTTTACGTGCTCGGCCTCGGGCTGGCCTACCCGCTGGCCTACAATTTCTGGTATGTCGCGCGCATGGGGTTCGATCACTTTATCCTGTCACCGCGCCACGGTAGCCTGCCGTCGGACGACATCATCCGCATGGATGAGCGCGACTGTCTGTTGGCAATGACCTTCCAGCCCTACCGGCGCGATACGCTGGCCGCGGTGCGCCAGGCAAAAAAAGTGGGCGCAAAAGTTATCGGTATAACCGACAGCAATGCCGCGACGCTGTGCCGCGAGGCCGATCTGGGGCTGGTGTCCCCGACGCACACCCCGCAGTTCTTTCATTCCAATTCAGCGGTTACCGCATTGCTGGAAACCCTGTGTGCCCTGTTGGTTGTGCGCGGCGGCGATGCGGCCAGTAAAGCCGTCGAAGCCTTTCATTCTGCCCGTTGGGAGGAAAATATCTATGACGAATCCTGATCTGAAAGTCGTTGCAGAAACCGGCCCGGTGATGGGCCTCGATGCGAAGTACTTTACCGACCGAGACCTGTATCGACGTATCGTCGATGAAGTGTTTTACAAGAACTGGCTGCTGGCCTGCCATGCGAGCCAGGTCAGCAAACCCGGAGACTACCTGACGCTCGAGATTTACGATCAGGACATCATCATCACGCACAGCCGCGAGGGCGAAATCAGGGCATTTTACAATGTCTGCCAGCACCGCGGGCACAAACTCGCCGAGGGCAGTGGCAACAAGAAACTGCTGGTCTGCCCCTACCACGCCTGGTCGTATGACATGCAGGGCCAGCTGAAGGCCGCGCCGCACGCCAACAAGGTGCCCGGTTTCGATTCATCGAAAATCTGCCTGACCGAAATTCGGCTGGAGAATTTTCTCGGGTTTATCTTCATCAACCTGGACCCGGACTGTCAGAGCATGGACGCGACCTATCCAGGGATTCGCGAGGAAATGCTCGCGCTCTGTGCTGATGTCGAGCAACGCAAGTATGCCTGTCACCATACCGCCGACGAGGGTTGCAACTGGTTCGTCGCGGTGGAGAACTATAACGAGTGTTACCACTGCAGCAACTGCCACCCCTCCTTCGCCAAGGGTATCATCGACCCGAATTCCTATTCGATTGCAGCCTATGGCGACATCAAGGTGCTGCACCATACTTCGGAAGCCTCGCACAGCGACGAAGCCTGGTACGACGTCAGCGGCGCCGATTACGGCAGCTTCTTCCTGTGGCCGGCCACGTCAATCCAGTTTTATCCGGGCGGCGTGGTCAACAGCTTCGCCTGGCGGCCGCTCGCGGTTGACGACGTCCGCGTGTTCCGCAGTTTTTACTCGAACGACGGCGCGGTCGACGAAACCCTGCACAAGGTCATCGAGAGCGATCGCGAAACCACCTTCCAGGAAGACCTGGACATCGTCAAGGAAGTGCAGCGCGGCCTCAACTCGCGCGGTTACAAACCGGGCCCGCTGGTACTGAATCCCGAAGGCGGCATCAACAACGAGTTACCTATTTACAAGTTACACCAGTGGCTGCGCGAAGCAGTCGACTAACAGGAGCCTTCGACATGACCTCACCCGCAGTTAACAAGTCTTCCGGCGCCGCCAGCCAGCGCGAACTTTTTGCAATTGCCGACCGAGTCCTGCCCGGCTCTGGCCTCGGCAGCTATTCCCTGGCCGACGACATCCGCCTGATTTACTCACACGGCAAGGGCTCGCGCATGTGGGACGTCGACGGCAACGAGTACATCGACTACGTCGGCGGCGCCGGCGCGCTGATTCTCGGTCATTCGCACCCCGCGGTCGTCGCCGCCTCGAAAGCGCAACTGGATCGCGGCGCGCACATGTTCGGCTCGCTCAACGATGTCGCGGTGCTGCTCGCCGAGCGCCTGGTCCAGGACATCCCCTGCGCCGAGAAAATCGCTTACGCGACCACCGGCTCGGAAGCGACCGCCTACGCGATGCGCCTGGCGCGCGCCTTTACCGGGCGTAGCAAGATCCTCAAGTTCGAGGGCGCCTACCACGGCAACCACGACTATGCGATCGTTTCCACCTTCCCGCAGGAAACCGGTAATTACCCGCAGGGCAGGCCCGACTCTTACGGCCAGCCCGAGGCGACCGTATCGACGATGCTGGTCTGTCCTTACAACGACCTCGAAACCCTGCGCAAGATCGTTGCCGAACACCATGCCGATATCTCCGCGATTTTTGCCGAACCGGTACAGCGCATCATTCCGGCCGAGCCCGAGTTCCTGCACGGCATCCGCGAAATCTGCGACGAGTACGATATCCTGTTCGTTCTCGACGAAGTCGTTACCGGGTTTCGTCTGGGCTACGGTGGCGCGCAGCAGTGGTATGACGTCAAACCCGATCTGTCCACGCATGGCAAGGTTGTCGGCGGCGGCGGGCCGCTATCGTGCATCGCCGGTCGCGCCGATGTCATCGGCCTGTCCGACCCCAGGCTGAAAGGCCAGCAGGGCTACACCTATTTCAACGGCACGCTGCACGGCAACCCGGTGGCCGCGGCCGCGACCATGGCGATGCTCGACGAGCTCGGCAAACCGGGCGTTTACGAGCGCATGAACGGTTTTGCCGACGATCTCTGTCGCGAAACGCAAAAAATTCTCGACCGGCACGAGATCCCGGCGATTGCCGAAAACACCGGCTCGCTGTGGCAAATCCTGTTCATGGACAAGACCCCGCGCAACCAGGCTGACGTGCTTGCCAGCGACCAGGCCGCGATGCGCCGACTCGACACACTGCTGATGAAACAGGGGCAATACGTTTTGCCCGGGGTGCGTCGTTTTGTTTCGACCGTGCATAGCGCACAGGACCTCGAAGCATCGCTGCTCGGTCTCGATACCGCCTGCCGCGAGTTCAATAAGGCATAAACCCCCCACAATGAGCGACTCTTTCCTTCATTTAAGGGAAGCATCCTCTTTGCCTCGACTTTAGCGCCCTTTCTTGGTGCAGGTGCCGTCTGCTGCGCAGCAGAATTGTTAGCCGTTAACTCGAGTTTCCCAGAAATAATAAATCCAATCCCACTATTGGGAGTTGGTTGATATAGATCAAGAAAAGTCCAATCCGAATTGTTTACCCTGCTCCCATACGCGAGTTGTGCACGCTTGCGGATGGGCGATTACATAAGAAATGGTTAAATAAGGAATAATTATGAACAGGTTCTGCAGAACTGTCGGGGTAATTCTTTTATATCCAGCCTTCGCGCTTGGCGCCAACACGGCACTCGCGGCCGACTCGGGCTGCATCTCCTGTCACAACGGGATCGAAGATATCCGTGACGACAACGCCACGATGATGATCATGATCAAGTCGATCAGCGCCACCCACGGCGACCCGGAAGGTTGCGTGCTGTGCCACGGCGGTGACCCGACCGCGAGCACGGTCGAAGAGGCGCATCAGGGCTCACCTGCATCACTAGTGCAGTTTCGCGGCCCACAGACCTTTTATCCCGACCCCGGTGCCATGGACATCAACAAATTCACCTGCGGGCAGAGCGCCTGCCATGCCGGTTACGAGGAGCGCCTGGAAAAGTCGCTGATGAATACCGAGGCCGGCAAAATTCAGGGTAACCTGCATACCTGGGGCATCCCGGAAGTGCAGAACCACAAGGTGCCCTGGGGCAACTACGACGTCAAGGATAACGATGGGCCGGTGCCGAGCGTCGGTACCGACGCCTACAAGGCCTACATGAAAGACATGATTGCCGCGCACCAGGATCAATTCCCGACCGCGCTGACGCAGATCCCGCAGCCCAGCGTCGACGAAATCGAAAAGGATCCCAAACTGGCGGGCTTTACCTACCAACGCCAGCAGTGCCAACGCTGCCACGTGACCGTCAAGGGACGCGAGAAGCGCGGCGACTACCGCGGTCAGGGCTGCTCGTCCTGCCACATCCCCTACGGCAACGAAGGTATATACGAGGGCGGCGACCCAACTATCGACAAGACGCAAAAAGGCCACATGCTGACGCACCAGATCCAGGCCACGCGCAAGTCGAAAGTTAACGTCGGCGACATTACCTATTCGGGTATTCCGGTCGAGACCTGCAATTCCTGCCACAATCGCGGCAAACGCATCGGCGTTACCTACCAGGGCCTGATGGAATTCCCCTACGGCTCGCCGTATAACGAAAAGGGCCAAAAGCAGCCCAAGCTGCACACCAAGAATTACCTGTTTATCTCCGACGACCTGCATCACCAGATCAAGAGCCGCCCGGAAAATCCGGAAGGCGGCCTGCTATGCCAGGACTGCCATACCACGATCGACATGCATGGCGACGGCAACATCCCGGGCACCACGCTGGCGCAGGTCGAGGTCGAGTGCCAGGACTGTCACGGCACGCCAGAAAAGTACCCGTGGGAATTGCCGCTGGGTCACGGCGAGGAATTCGCCCAGGATATCGGCAGCTCGCCGCGTGGACTGGCCGACAACCTGCTGCGGGAAACGGCGGCCTTCGCCACGACTTACGACAAGAAGGACGGCTATTTGCTGAGCGCGCGCGGCAATCCCTACGGCAATGTGGTCAGGGACGGTGATAAAGTCATCATGCATTCCGCGACCGGCAACGATTTCCAGGTGCCGTTACTGCGGCAGCTGACGCTGGATGATTCGTTCAGAAATTCCAACGCGCTGGTGGCGATGGCGAGCGTCAAGAAACACGCCGAAAGCCTCGAATGCTACGCCTGCCACGCCTCGTGGGTGCCGCAGTGTTATGGCTGCCACGTCGACGTCGACTACGGCAACGACAAGGACGGCAAACCCAAGCACGACACCGACTGGATAGCCTCCGGCAGCGCGCGCAATCCCGACGGCTCGACCGCCGAATCGCCGCTCGGCACCAAGGGAATCCAGAGCCCGGGCAAGGTGAGCGAGACCCGTTCATACCTGCGCTGGGAGGAGCCGGTGCTCGGCATCAACGGCGAGGGGCGGGTGACTCCGCTGATGCCCGGCTGCCAGGTCATCTGGACCGTACGCGCGCGCGACGGCCGCACCGTGGCTCTCAACCAGATTGCGCTAGCCTACGACGAACAGAAGGAACTGGGCCAGGAGCGCACCCCGCTCGGCCTTGACATGGCCCCGGTCCAGCCGCACTCGGCCCAGCGTAAGGCGCGCACCTGCGAAAGCTGCCACAACAATCCGAAGGCCCAGGGCTACGGTATTTCGGGCGGTGTCTACCAGCTGCGCTATCCCGAAAACGTCGTCGAGGATCTGATTGATCAAAAGACCGGCAAGGTCATTCCGAGGAACTTCCAGATCCAGATTCCAAAGATCGAAGCGCTCGATTTCGACCTGTCAACAATCATCAAGGACGGCCAGCAAGTGCAAACAGTCGGCAGTCACTGGCCACTATCCAGAGCACTGCCGAAAGATGTGCGCGACGCCATGGATCGAACCGGGCTGTGCATGGGTTGTCACCGTGAAATGACCAACGCCGAACTCTGGTCCAAGGTGTCCGAGCCTGGCAGACTCACCGACGCCCAGCACATCGAGTTGATGAACAAGATGCTGCAGGCTTACAGCAAAGAGTAAGCATGGCAACGATCAGACCCACAAGCCGGGTCGGGCAGCTGGCAGCAGGGATGCTGGCGCTCGGCCTGTCTGTCGGCGGCTGCGCAGCCGCAAGCGAAACCGACGAATCCAGCGAGGCGATGAAGTCGTTTCTGCAGGCGCCGTCGCAATCGGGTGCGCACGGGCAGCAGAGTGATCCCCACGCCAGCCTTGGCCCGCAGAAAATGGTGCAGGTGGCGCTGCAGCATCTCGACGAATCCCGCACGCAGCTGGCGCTGGACACGCTCAATGCCGCGATCGCCAAATATCCCGACAACGCCATGCTGTTGAGCGTGCGCGCCAGCGTGTTCCTGCAGGACGGGCGAACCAGCTTCGCTCTGGCCGACTTGAATCGCGCGGTCGCCATCGAACCGCATGACCCGGTTCTGTTGACCAATCGCGCACAGGCGTTGCGCCAGTTCGGGCGCAAGGACAATGCACGCCGCGACCTCGACCGCGCGCTGGAACTCGAGCCGGACTTCATCGCGGCCCTGTTCAACCGCGGCAGCCTGCTGTTCGAAGCCGAAAAATACGCCGAAGCCCTCATCGATTTCGATCGCTGCATCCTGCTCGAACCCGAAGTACCCGCGGCCTGGTTCAATCGCGCGTCAGCCTACGAAGCCATGGGTCAGCGAGAACGCGCGATCGGCGACCTGAAACACTTCCTCTCCCTGTCGCCGCAACCGAGCTGGGCGCAGATCGCCAGGGATCTGCTGAAGCAATGGGAAAGCGATCAGTCGTGAAACCGCTAGTCAAATTGATCGCCGTGCTTTTAGTTGCGACAGTGTCGCAAACCAGCGGGGCAGTCGACCAGGCTGCGCAACAGGCCTTCGATCAGCTGTTGCTCGAATCCGGTCTGCATCTCGAGACGCGGGATAATTATTCCGACATCCCGATCGAGGTTAACCCGGTGTTACCTTATGAGCACGCGATGAAACATGCGTCGGGTGCCCTGGAGTTGCGCTTCATCGTGCGGCCGCTAAGCCGAATCACGATTGACTACAATGACCCGCACAACGCGGCGCCCGAGCCAAACCACCTGTTCCCCTTGCTGTTTGAATCGATCACCAACCGCCTGTCGGTCGGCAGCGATACCCCGAGCAGCACCTTTTCCCAATCCGAGGCGCAGAAAAGTTTTAACGCCAGCTGGGCCGCAGCCTCGGTGTTCGACGTGCGTCCGGAGTTCGCCAATGGCTATCAGAACGGACTGCTAATCGGCATACATCGCAACGACATGGCCGATGCCTATACCGTATTCCTGTACAACGATCACGAACTGGCCAAACCACTGATCAACGAAGCCATTTCAATCATGTCGTTTTCACCGACGACACAATAGATCCGCCTCGAAAGGTAAAACGTCGAAATACCGCTTGCCTGACTCGCACCAAGCCGCTATGGTTTTTAGCAGTTATCGGGTTGCGATAACCACCCTGAAACCGGCGCATGCAAAAAACCAGCAACATTATTTGGCAGGATACCCAGCACCAGGTGCTGTTCGAGCTTATCGAGCAAATCAAGGTCGTACCTTTCGACCCCGAAATTCTGCATCGGCTCAAGCTTTACGCGGAACATCATTTTGTTCTGGAGGAAACCTACATGCGGGAACTCGATTACCCGCATGCAGACGCCCATCACGAGGCGCACGACCGCTTTCGTGAAGAACTCGAAGCGATGCTGGAAACCGACCCCACGATGCACGAGTCGCTACAGATTTCGTTATCCGACTTTCTCTACGAGTGGCTCAAGCTGCACGTGCTCGGCATCGACAAACAACTCGAAGACTTCGTCCTGAAATCCGAACACAAGTGACCTGGCTTGCGCTACCGCGCAAGGCAGGTCATCCCGGCGAAAGCCGGGATCCAGTCCAAGATAGCGCGCACAGCGCGCACCACACCCAGTTCCAGCCATTCACGCAAGACCCATAAACATCCCACACCTTCATTCCCGCACCTCCCAGGTCATCCCGGCGAAAGCCTGCGCGGCCCGGCCGGGATCCAGTCCAAAATAGCGCGCACAGCACGCACCACGCCCAGTTCCAGTTCCAGTTCCAGTTCCAGTTCCAGCCATTCACGCAAAATCCATAGAACATCCCACACCTTCATTCCCGCACCTCCCAGGTCATCCCTGTTTACTAAATCCAACCGATCCCAGCAGTATCGAGTCAGATAGCCCGGCTCGCCAGGGCTAAAGCCAAGAAGGCGAAGAGCGCCAAAGCCAAATCGAAGAAGGCGGCATAGAAACGAAAAATTCCGCGGCCCTTGCTGCTTGATTACAGACGCAAAAAAGGGTGTCGACTGGCTAACTGGGGACAGATACCCAACCGGGTCCGGCCCCAATCGTAGCAGTCACTTTGTATGAATAAAGAGCCTCCGAATATGGACGCCTCTTTATCGAAACTGAATAGACACTGCGCCTTGGCACGTCGATGCCGATCAGATAGGGGGAAGGTCATCCCATTACTATATGGTTTGGCCAGGTTTTACGAACCACCTGGTTTAGTGCGATATTGTGGACCGTGCAGACCTGCCCGGCTCCGCGGAAACTTGTCGAAATATTTGCCTATCTGCTACTGCGGCATCGTTGCGGGCTCCCGGATGATGCGGCCCAGGACGCTGCTGGCGTACTTTCTGGTATGACTTATTTTCTTTCCGGGGCCAGGAGTATTTTAGCCTCTGAAAGAAATTAAGGTCACTTGCCGCTGCCGGCGACCTGATCACCGTCACGGGTTAGGTAGAAAGCGCCCAGGATCGGCAGAAAGGTAACCAGCACGACCACCATGGCGACCACGTTGGTTACCGGTCTCTGCCGCGGCCGAACCAGTTCTTCGAGCATCCAGATCGGCAGGGTCTGCTGCTGACCCGCGGTAAAGGTAGTCACGATTACTTCGTCAAAAGACAGCGCAAAAGCCAGCATACCGCCGGCCAGCAGCGCAGTTGCGATATTGGGCATAATCACGTAGCGCAAGGTCTGGAATCCGTCGGCACCGAGATCCATCGATGCCTCGATCAAGGCGGCCGAGCTGCGGCGAAAACGGGCCAGGGCGTTGTTATAGACAACGACCACGCAAAAGGTGGCATGCCCGAGGATGATGGTCCAGGTCGAAAATGGTATATCGGACAGATTAAACGCCGAGCGCAACGCGATACCGGTAACAATGCCGGGTAAAGCAATTGGCAGGATGACCATCAGCGAAATGGTCTCGCGCCCAAAAAATCTGGACCTCGAAACAGCCGCGGCACACAGCGTACCCAGCAGCAGGGCAATCAGCGTTGACACACTGGCAACCTTCAGCGACAGTATCAGCGCCTCCCAGACATCCGGCCGACTCCAGGTGACCCCAAGCCATTTCAGGGTCAACCCCGGGGGCGGCCACTGGTAACTTCTCTCCTCGGTGGTAAACGCATAAACGAATATGAGCAGGATCGGCAGATGCAGAAACAGCAGTCCGGCGCCGGCGGCGAGCTTGAGTTTAAGCGGAGCTCGAATGCTGCCGTCAGATTGCATCGAAGGCCCCCGCGCGTTTCGCCATCCACAGATAAAAGCCCATAATGATAATCGGCACCACGGCGAAAGCCGCCGCCAGCGGTATGTTGCCCGCGGTGCCCTGATGGGTATAGACCGCCTGACCGATAAACAGTCTCGAGGAGCCGATGATTTGCGGAATGATGTAGTCCCCGAGGGTCAGCGAAAAGGTGAAGATCGAACCCGCGATCACGCCCGGTAAAGCCAGCGGCAAAATCACGTGGCGAAAAGTCTGCCGCGGCGAACTGCCAAGATCGGCCGATGCTTCGATCAGGTTGGCGGGCACCCGCTCCAGCGCAGCCTGCAGCGGCAGGATCATGAACGGTAGCCAGACGTATAGAAAGACCAGGAAAGTGCCGGTATAACTGACCGACAGCGAATTCCCGCCGATCAGTGGAATCGACAGGTAAGCTTCCAGTAGCCAGGTGAGATGGAGCTTGGCGAACAGCCAGTTGAGAATACCCTCCTTGGCGAGCACCAGTTTCCAGGCGTATATCTTCACCAGATAGCTAGACCACAGCGGCAGCATCACGCCGATATAAAAGGCTGCCTTCCACTTACCGCGCGCATAGCGTGCGGCGTAATAGGCGATCGGGAAAGCCACCACGACGGCGCCCAGAGTCACGGCTGCCGCCATCGATACCGTGCGTAAAATGATATCCAGATTGGCCGGAATCAATAGCTCGCGATAAGTCTTGAGCGTCAGTTCATAATTGATCAACCCGGAAAATTCATCGATCGAGAAAAAACTCTGTACCAGCAAGGAAACCAGAGAGCCAAGATAGATGATTCCCAGCCACGAGACCGGCAGGATCAACATCAGAACCAGCAATAGCCTGGGCCGACGCCAGAGCGTATCAGCCAGGCGGCTCAACCAGCCGGGGCGATCCGGCAGAATGGCGCTCGAGGTCGAGTTCATGCGCCGGTCTCCATCAAATGCAGGTCATTCCGATCCCAGTCGATACGAACACTATCCCCGGCCTGCGGAATTGCGGCAGTCGAGGGGGTCAACAGGTGCATACGTATGTCGCCAACATCGAGCGTCAGCCTGGTTGAACCACCGAGAAAACTGGTGCCGATGACGCTGGCTTGATGGCCACCGGACTCGGTTAGCCTGATTGCCTCGGGCCTGAGGCTTGCCCAGCGGTGCTCGCCGGTGATCGTGGCCACAAACCCCGGCGGTAACACATTCGAGGAACCGACAAAGTCGGCCACAAAACGCGACTTCGGGCGTCGATAAATTTCCTGTGGCGTTCCGACCTGAACCACCCTGCCCTGGTTGAACAATGCGACCCGGTCCGCCATCGACAGGGCTTCATTCTGATCGTGCGTGACGAAGATAAAGGTGATACCCAGCTGCTGATGCAGTGTTTTCAGCTCTTCCTGCATTTGCTCTCGCAATTTGAGATCGAGCGCGCCCAGGGGCTCGTCGAGCAACAGCACCCGGGGCTTGTTGACCAGCGCTCGCGCCAGCGCCACGCGCTGACGCTGCCCCCCGGAAAGTTCCCCGGCCCGGCGCGCAGCCATCCCCGGCAGGGCCACAAGCTCGAGCGCCTCCTGCGCGGTACGATAGCGTTCCACTTTGCTCACGCCGCGGATCATCAATCCATAGGCGACATTGTCGATCACGTTTAAATGCGGGAACAACGCGTAGTCCTGAAACACCGTGTTCACGTTGCGCCGAAACGGCGGCACGCCTTCGGCGGTTTCGCCAAAGATCTCGATGTGACCCGCATTGGGTTGCTCGAAGCCGGCAATTAGTCGCAGGCAAGTCGTTTTTCCCGAGCCCGACGGGCCGAGCATCGCGAAAAATTCCCCTTCGATAACATCGAGGTCGACCTCGTCCATCGCCTTCACGTCGCCATAATGACGCGAGACCCCGGCAAACAGAACCGCTGTCTTCATGCTCGAACTAAAGCCGGCTTTACAGGACACTGCCCACCATTGCGGGTGGGCAGCTGGATCAACATCTGGCGCTTCCTGGCTAGCGGCCGCCGATTACACCGATGTAATCGGACACCCAGCGATAATAAGGGACGCAGGTCCCCTGGCTCTCGCACTTCGAGACCGGTGTCGTCCAGAACCTGATTCTCTCGAAATCGTCGAGGCCATTGGCGCTGCAGCCGGCAGCAGTTTGCATGCCGCGACCATCAGTACAGGCCGCAGGCACACTCGGATTGGCGCCGAACCAGACCGAAAGATCGCTTTGCAAATTAGACGCCAGCGTGTGCTCCATCCACAGGTAAGCGCAGTTTGGATGGCTCGCCTCGGCGTGCAGCATGGTCGTATCGGCCCATCCGGTTGCGCCTTCCTGCGGAATGGTCGATGCCACCGGATGCTTTTCGCTTTGCAGTATATTCACCTGGAACGGCCAGGAACCCGAGGCAACGACGCCTTCGTTCTTGAAGTCATCCATCTGGATAAATGCATCGTGCCAGTAGCGCGATACCAGGGTGCGCTGCTGGCGCAACAGATCGAGCGCCGCTTTGTACTGATCTTCGTTCAGCTCATAGGGATTCTTGATGCCGAGATCCTTGCGGTGATACATCAGGTAGTTGGCCGCATCGGCGACATGAATCGGGCCATCGTAGGCCTGCACCCGGCCCTTGTTGGTTTTGCCGTCACCGAGCGTGGTTTCCTCGAACACGACACTCCAGCTCTGCGGCGCCTTTTTGAACGCCCGGGTATCGTACATCAGCACGTTCGGCCCCCACATATAGGGTACCCCGTAGTGCACGCCATTCACGGTATGCCAGGGTGCATTCTGCAAGCGCTTGTCGACCTTGCTCCAGCTTGGGACCAGGCTGGTATTTACCGGCTGTACGCGTTTGCCCGCGACCAGACGCAACGACGCGTCGCCTGAGGCGGTTACCAGGTCGAAACCACCCTCGTTCATCAGCGCCACCATTTCGTCCGAAGTATTAGCCGTCTTGACGTTGACCTTGCAATTTGTCTGCTTTTCGAACTTCGTCACCCAGTCGAAGTTAGGATCGGTTTCGCCGCGTTCGATATATCCCGGCCAGGCCACGATATCCACCTGACCTTCACCCTTACCGATCTTGGTCAGCATTTCGGCCGCCAACAGTTGCGCCGAGTTCATGGCAAACAGGGCCGAAATCAGCGTAACAAGTAACTTATTTTTTATCATTTGGAGCCTCCCGATTGTGTCGAAATATCATGGGCGTCAATATATACCGTGACGCCGCGTTATAAATCAGTCATTTATACTGGCAGCGCCGGTTATGTTAGCAGGGCTCCGGTTAGCGTGAAATATAATTTTATCGACCAGCCCCGGTGCCGGGTTTAAACTAGGCCAAAGCTGGAGGTAGAGCATGAGCACAACCAGACTGAGCGGTCATTGTTACTGTGGCGCCGTCAAATTCGAAATCAACGGCGAGTCTGACTGGATCGGACATTGCCACTGCGAATCCTGTCGGCGCGCGAGCGGTTCGGTGATGACGACATTTGCAGGCTTCAGGCCCGACCAGCTCGTATTTACCGGCGCCATGCCGAATCGCTACACCACGCCGGACGGCGTAACCCGCAGCTTTTGCGGCCAGTGCGGCTCACCGGTTGCCTTCGAAATAGACACTCGAGCGGACGAAATCCATCTGCATCTGGGGTTGTTTGACGAGCTCGAACATTCGGTGCCGCAGAATCACAGCTTCATCGAGGAAAAGCCGAGCTGGCTGCACGCGGATGAGCATTTGCCGAACGTCGACTGGAGCCCTGACGGCTAAACCTGGCCCATATATCTCACCGGGCTCCGTTGCGCAGGCAGTTAGAAATACGAATTAATCGCTAAGCAGGTAATCACCGCGCGACTCGAGAATTTCACTACCGACAATCTTGGCGATGTTGGCGTTGCGCCAGACATACTTCGTGGTCGCACGCGAAATCACGCGTCCCGAGGTCCCGGCAAGCAGCGGGATGCGCTCGACAAAGGCGTCATCGCCGTCTAGCCGAATCAGGTCGGCAACGCAATCACCCTTTTGCACCTCGTCACCCAGCTCGACACGGTAAGCCAGCAGGCCAGCCAGCGGTGCGCGCAGCACTTCGGTAGCGCGCAAATCGCTCGGCGCTGGCGCCTCGCCCTTATGACCAGTTAGCTTGCCACTAACTAGTCCCTGCGCCTGGAAATAACCATACAGGTTTTCCGCGTCGCCACGATTCAGGGCATCGAAGGTATCGAACTGGCCGCGAAATTCGAGCGTGCAGGAGACCACCGGTAACGGCAGCGGTTTGTCGGGACACTCGCGCGCGAGTTGCAGCCAGATGGCCGGCCAGACTTCATCGAACGACCCACCGCCGCTGTCTTCGGCCAGCAAGGTGGCCGCGGCGCCGATCCAGCCCGCCAGCTGCCGCATGTTGTCCCGCAGCTGCGGAATCGTGAAGATATGCACCAGCGCATCATCGTCGCAGTGCACATCGAACACATAGTCCGCGTCGCAGGCTTCGCGCATGACACACTGGCGCCATTGCTCGAGTGCGGTTACCCGGGGTAAGCGCTCTGCCCAGTCGCGCAGCGCCGCACGCACCATGCTGATGTTTTCCGTGGCGTCAGCGCCAAGCTTGCCGGTAAGTTCCGCGCCGACGGCATCGAACAACACCGGCCAACCGCGATTATGGTTTACCCCGGTACTGCGATTGTAACGCCCCTGGTGCTGGCCAAACTCGATATCGCCCATGCCCAGCGGATTGACCATCGGGAACACTACGAATTGTGCCTCCAGTTCGCCAGCGGCATCGGCATCGCGCAACAATTGCGTCAAATGATGCAGGATCAGAATTCCCGGCTGCTCGTCGGCGTGCAGCGCCGCCTGCAGATATACCTTGTTCGCGGCCTTTTCCGGTCCGATCCGAAAATAATTCAGCTCGGTGCTGCGTCCCGGGGTGTCACCGACCAGGGTCCTGGTGATTCTCTCGAAACTCATGTAACGATCGCGCCACCGTCGACATCGACAATCGTGCCGGTAACGAATTCGTTGGCCAGCAGGAAAATCGCGGCGCTGGCGCACTCCGCGGAGGTACCGGCGCGCGGGATCAAATGACCTTCGGTTCCCTTGTCATAGTAGGCCTGGCGCTCGTCGCCCTCGAGCGGCGACATCGGCGTATCGATCAGGCCCGGGCAGACACCATTGATTCGCACCGGTTTGATTTCGTTTGCGACCAGGTGGATAAAAGCCTCGACCGAACCGCCGACGCTGCCGATCGCGATCGTGCCTGGGCGGAACTTGCGCGCGGGATAGCCGCTGAACAATACGACCGCACCGTCCGAAGACATATGCGGCACTCCTAGCCGCACGCTGTTGACATAGCCCCAGAGCTTGGCGAACGAATTCTGGTAACCATCCAGATCCATTTCCAGGAATGGCCCGATGGCGCGTGCTCCGCCGGTGGCCGCGTTGACGAGATAATCGAAGCCATTGTTTTTTTCGAACAGCTCGCTTAAGGCGACACGATCGAGCACGTCCACCTGTACGCATTCGACGCCGTCGATTTCACACTCGCTCCGGCTGCCGGCGATGACTTCCGCGCCAGCGTCACGCAGCATCTCGGTTGTCGCCAGCCCGATACCGGACGTGCCGCCCAGCACGATTGCTTTTCTACCTTCAAAGTTAGTCAATTTCGATCTCCCAAAAAAAATGTCATCCCCGCGCAAGCGGGGATCTCGTATCAACGCCATATTATAAGATTCCCGCTTTCGCGGGAATGACTCCCCCGCTTCAGATGATTCCCGATTCGAGGCTGGCGGCCATTAACATGCCCAACTCTTCGCACTGGTCTTCGAACTGAGAGCGGTACTCGCCGTGCAGTATCAACGGCTCCTGCACCGCTTTCCATTTCAGCCCGGCGGTGATTTTGCCGATCGCGATTCTGGT
The DNA here is from genome assembly GCA_963768295.1 of uncultured Gammaproteobacteria bacterium. GTDB lineage: Bacteria > Pseudomonadota > Gammaproteobacteria. The sequence continues at coordinate 148,245 of CAVYHN010000035.1, forward strand.
ACCGGTACCGTCGAGGCCAGCGCGAATATAGGCAGCAAACGGCATCGCTTCGGTCTGTTCCAGGCAGGGGTAATAAATACGGTCGAAAAAATCCTTCAGCGCACCGCTCATGTAACCGAAATTCTCGGTCGTGCCGAGGATGATCGCATCGGCCCAGAGTACGTCATCGGCCATCGCTTGCAGGGGCGGGATATGCTTCACGCTTACCGCTTCGATATCCTCGTGCCGGGCGCCGCGCAACGTGGCCTCGACCAGTTTTTGCGTATTCGGCGAGGGATTGTGCGCAACGATCAGTAAATGCTTCGACTCCGGCATGCAGGCGATCATAATCCCAAGCCAGCGGAAAAGGTAGTGCTCACGCCGCCCAATCGATATGCTTGTACCCATGGACCTGCGCAGCGCCAACATCGAACGCCTTGAAAACGAAGAGTTTGAAGTTTTGATTATTGGCAGCGGGATCAACGGGGCCGTCTCGGCCGCAGCGCTCGCGGCACGCGGGGTCAAGGTAGCGCTGATCGATGCACGCGACTTTGCCGGATTCACCAGCCAGCAATCCTCCAACCTGGTCTGGGGCGGCATCAAGTACATGGAGGGATACGAGTTCGGTCTGGTCGCAGGGCTGTGCAAATCACGCAACGAGTTACTCGAGAGCTTTCCCTCGACGGTCAAGGAAATTCGTTTTCTACTGACCATTAACCGCCAGTTTCGTTTTCATCCACTGATAATTCTCGCCAGCACCTGGCTTTACTGGCTGCTCGGGCGCGGTAAGACCCGCACCCCAAAACTGCTCTCGCTGAAGCAGATCAGGCAGCTTGAGCCGCTGGTGAACACCTATGTCAGCACGGCTGGCGTCGAATACTCCGATGCATTTCTGCACGATAACGACGCCCGTTTCGTATTCAACTTCGTGCGCAGCGCGATGGACAAGGGCTGTGTCGCCGCAAACTATGCCGCCTCGCAGGGCGCGGAGCAGGATTCAAACGGGTACTGGATTACGCAGGCCGAGGACCAGATCAGCGGCCGCCAGTTCAGTATCCGCGCCAGGGTGTTGATCAATGCCGCGGGCGCGTTTGTCGATCGGCATAACGAACTTACCGGCATCAGCACCGAGCATCACCATCTGTTGTCGAAGGGCATTCACCTGCTGGTGCCGCAGATATCGCAAAGTCATCGAGTGCTGGCTTTTTTCGCCGACGACGAACGCCTGTTCTTCGCCATTCCGATGGCCAACCGAACCTGCATCGGCACCACCGATACCCGCGTCGAAGACCCGCTCGTCAGCGTAACCGACGAAGACCGGGAATTCGTGCTGAGCAACATCAATGCGCGGCTGGACCTGTCGCCGCCGCTAACCCGCAAGGATATTATTGCCGAACGCTGCGGGGTGCGCCCGCTGGCCGCGCGCAAATCGAGCGATTCCATCGATGTTCAGCAGTTATCACGCAAACATGTGATCGAGATGGATTCCGAAAATAGCCACATCAGCGTTTTCGGCGGCAAACTAACCGATTGCATCAATGTCGGCGATGAGATCAGTGATTGCGTAGCCCGGCTGGGATTAAAGGTCTCCTCTCCTGCGGGCAAATGGTATGGAGAACCGGATCGCCGGCAACGTGAAGCTTACTTCGAGCGTGCGCAAGGGCTCGGGCTTGATGAGTTAGCGGCCCAGGATACCGGCGAAGTCCTGAGCGAACGCCTGTGGCGGCGCTACGGCGCTAACGCAAATACGATGCTCGACGCGATAGAGAAGAATCCCGTACTGTGCGAGCCACTGATCGATAATACGGGAATTCGTCGCTGTGAAATCGACTACCTCGCCAAACATGAAATGATTGTTAAACTGGAAGACTATCTCAGGCGGCGTTCCAAGATCGAGCTACTGGTATCGCGCCCGGTGCTGCGCCAGTCGGCCGGATTGTTCGAAGCCTGCGAAAAGCTGTTTGGCAACGACGGTAAAAAACGCTTCGATGAATATTTCGATTTAGCCGGGAAACCTGACCCAGAGTAAAAACTCCAGGCGTTTTTACTCTGGGTCAATTTTACACTCGAACGACCAGAGGATCTGTTATGGGCCAGTACATTCTCAGCATCGACCAGGGCACCACCAGTTCGCGCGCCATGTTGTTCGATGCAAATGGTCACGCCGCGTTCACCGCGCAAAAGGAGTTTTCCCAGCATTTTCCGAAGGACGGCTGGGTCGAACACAATGCAGAGGAAATCTGGGTCACGACCCTGAGCGTGGTGCGGGAAGCCCTGGAGAAGGCCAGGGCCGAGGGCCATGAAATCGTCGCGATCGGCATCACCAACCAGCGCGAGACCACCGTGGTCTGGGACCGCGCCAGCGGCGAACCGATTTATCACGCCATCGTCTGGCAGGACCGCCGCACCGCCGAATACTGCGAAACTCTGCGCGCCCGCGGCCTCGAATCGATGGTCACCAGCAAGACTGGCCTGCTGCTCGACCCCTATTTCTCCGGCACCAAGGTCAACTGGATTCTCGACAACGTCAGCGGCGCCCGCGCGCGTGCCGAAAAAGGAGAACTTGCCTTCGGCACCATCGACTGCTTCCTGATCTGGCGGCTGACCGGTGGCAGGCTGCATGCCACCGACGCAACCAACGCATCGCGCACGATGATGTTCAACATCCACCAACAGCAGTGGGACAGGGAATTGCTCGAGATGCTGGCGCTACCGGAATCCTTGCTACCCGAAGTGCGCGACTGCGCCGCCGACTATGGCTGCACCAGCAAGGCCCTGCTGGATATCGAGATACCGATTGCCGGGGTCGCCGGCGATCAGCAGGCGGCGCTGATCGGGCAGGCCTGTTTCGAGCCCGGCATGATCAAGAGCACTTACGGCACCGGCTGTTTCATGGTTTTAAACACTGGCGAGCAGGCGCTCAAGTCCAACAACAAATTGCTGACCACGGTCGCATACCGCTTGAATGGTAAGACGACTTACGCGCTCGAAGGTTCGATCTTCGTCGCCGGCGCAGCAGTGCAATGGCTACGCGATGGCATCGGCATCATCGACTCGGCCCATGAAACTGAGGCGCTGGCCGCTTCGCTCGAATCGAACAACGGTGTTTACCTGGTACCGGCGTTTACCGGGCTGGGCGCACCGCACTGGGATCCGGACGCGCGCGGCGCCATCTTCGGCATCACGCGTGATACCGGGATTGCGGAACTGGTACGCGCCACGCTCGAATCGGTGTGCTACCAGACCTTCGACCTGCTCGAGGCCAAGCGCCGTGACGGCCTCAAACCGACGCGACTGCGGGTCGACGGCGGCATGGTACAGAACAACTGGCTGTGCGGATTTCTCGCCGATGTGCTCGACATAATCGTCGAAAGACCGGTGCAAACCGAAACCACCGCGTTGGGTGCCGCCTATCTCGCGGGCCTGCAGGTTGGCCTGTTTACCTCGATTGAAGATATTGCCTCTCGCTGGCAGGCCGAGCGCGAATTCGATCCGGCGATGGAGTCCCGCCAACGCAACTTGCTGCTGGCGGACTGGCACGACGCGGTGATCAAGGTAAAGACCGGCAACTGAGCGACGGGCTTCACAACCGGCCTGGCAGAAAACTAGCGGTAATAGCCGCACCGAATAGCAATAGCGCGAGCAGCAGGTAAAAGGTTTCAAACGGCGCAAACAATAGCATTATCGACACCAGCAGCGGCGTCAGCAGTTGCGAGCCTTCCCGCCAGGTTACGTATCAGGGGGGCTGGCCAATAGCAGGGCATTCACCAGTGACAACAGACCACCGGCAACCCAGGTGGGCAGTCCGGCCGGAGACAACCAGTAACGCCGCGGGGCGCCGATCAAACAAAACGGGTCCTTAGCTAAACTTAATCCACCTGCATGCCAGGCGAATAAAGCACGCAAAGATAACCAATTATATCGATAGCCTGAATCGGAATTGCAGATGACTTAAGGCTAGCGATCGATGCCAAGAATCACCTTGGGCGCCGCGCACCGCCCCTGCAGCAATTCTGCAAAAGCTTCGGCGCCCGCCTCCAGCGGCCGTTGCTCGAGCCAGGCGAGACTGCCCAGCGCACCGCTATGCAATTTGTTCAGGGTCGCGCGCAAATCAACCGGCGTATAGGTATAGGTTCCGATGAAGGTAATTTCACGCAGCGTCATCGAGCGCAGGTCCATCGCGCCGTCGTTATCCATTAAGCCGATATGCACGATAACCCCGCCCGATCGAGTCGATGCCAGCGCTTGCGCGCGCGTCGCCGCGCCGCCGACCGCGTCGAACACGCAGTCGAACGCCTGCTCAGCGGGCTTTTGTGCCAGCGGATCGAGCAATTCGAAATTGCAATGCTGCGCCACCAGCGCGCGCCGCAACGGGTTGGTTTCGGCAATCACGATATTGCCCACGCCCTTGTCCCGCAGCAGCAGTGCGGTCAACAAACCGACCGAGCCGGCACCGATTACCAATGCGCTCAACTCACTTAGCGGGCGGCTGATTACGCGTTCAGCCAGCAGGATCGCGTGCAGCCCGGTCGCACCCGGCTCGGTCAGGGCCGCATGCGCGCTCGGCATGCCATCCGGCACCGGAATCAGGTTGCGCTCGGGAATCGCTATTTGTTCGGCAAACGCGCCCGCGCGGTACATACCGATCAAATCGCGGCTGGCGCATAAATTCTGCCGACCGCCGAGACACTGGTCGCAGACGCCACAGGTAATCAGGGGATTCAGCACGACGCGCTGGCCGCTGTTATCACCTTCCAGCACGGTGCCCACGGCTTCATGCCCGAGGATCAGTGGCGGCACGCGACGTTCATCGTGCCCGAGGTAAGCATGCATATCCGAGCCGCAGATACCGACCGATTCGATCGCGATCAACGCGTCGCCCGCCTGCGGTCGGGGCTCCGGTTCGTCACGGTAGGTCATTTCCTGATTAGCGGTATAAACGAGAGCTTTCATATTCTGTGTTTCTCTTTACCTGGCGGTAAAACCGCCGTCGATATAAAGCGTCTGCCCGGTGATATAGGCAGACGCCGGCGACGCGAAAAAAATGGTGGCGCCAGCCAGGTCATCGAGCTCGCCATTACGCCCGATCGTGGTCTGCTGCGCCGCCCAGTCCCGGGTCGCGGCATCGTCGAACACCGGCGCGGTCAGTTCGGTCGGGAAGAACCCCGGGGCAATCGCGTTAGCGCAGATGCCGAAGCGCGACCAGGCCTCCGCCATCGCCCGCGTCAACTGGCAGACGCCACCCTTGGAAGCGCCGTAGGGCAAGCCATTGGGAAAGGCCCGCTCCGATTGCAGCGAAGCAATGTTGATTACCCGGCCGTAGCCACGCTCGCGCATCTCGGGAATAAATTCACGGCTGAAAAAGAACGGCACCGACAGGTTCAGGTTGAGCGTTCGGTCCCAGCTTTGCAGGGAAATCTCGTCCACCGGTTCACGCAGATTGAGGCCGGCCGCGTTGATGACGCCATCGATCGCAGCGGCAGATATTTCCGCCTTGCAGCGTCGCGCGACCTCGGCGAGTTGCTCGCGATCGTTCAAATCCGCGCTAACGTAGCTGGCCCTTTGATGACCGACGTTAATCGCGTCGACCGCTGTCTCCAGGGCATCCGCGCGCCGCGCAACCAACACCACGCCGGCGCCGGCCTGCGCCAGGAACCCCGCCATCGCGCGGCCGATTCCGGAGCTCGCGCCGGTGACGACAAAATTTTTACCGCCCAGGGCGAATTGGTCGAGAATACCCGGCATAACCGCCTATTACTCGATACCGAGATCGAATTCCTCTCCGGGAAAGTACTTGTACAAACGGTCGTCGCCAGAGCGCGCATGGCCCTCCATGCCTTCCGAGCGTGAAATGCGTGCCGTCACCGCGCCGACATCACGATTCGACTCCTCGCTCATGCGTTGCCAGGTCAACACCTTGATAAACTTGCTCACGCTCAAACCCCCGGTATAACGCGCCGCACCCTTGGTCGGCAGGATATGATTGGTGCCCGAGCATTTATCGCCGTAGGCGACGGTGGTTTCCTCGCCGAGGAACAGCGAGCCGTAGTTACTCAAATGCTTGAGCCACCAGTCGAGGTCTTCGCACTGCACCTCGAGATGCTCCGGCGCGTATTCATCGCTGACCGCAACCGCCTCTTCGCGGGTGTCGACGACGACCACCTCGCCGTAGTCGCGCCAGGCGCTCTCGGCGGTCGAACGATTGGGCTCGGCCAGCCGCTCGATGTACTTCGGCATCAGTTCGATGACCTGCTCGGCATGCTTGCGCGAAGTCGTCACCAGCCATGCCGGAGAATCCAGTCCATGCTCGGCCTGGCCGGCCAGGTCACAGGCGACGATCTCCGGGTCGGCCGACTCGTCGCTAATGACGAGAATTTCGGTCGGCCCCGCGAACAGGTCGATACCGACGCGACCGAACAGGATGCGCTTGGCTTCGGCGACGAAACGGTTACCCGGGCCCACCAGGATATCGGCGGGATGGCCGGTAAACAGCCCGAAAGCCATTGCCGCAATACCCTGCACACCGCCCATCGACAGGATGGTATCGGCGCCGGCGAGATCCGCGGCATAGACAATCGCTGGATGCACGCCCCGATCCGGATGCGTTGGCGAACAGGCGACGACGTGCTTGACCCCGGCAACCCGCGCCGTGGTAATGCTCATAATCGCCGAGGCGATATGCGCGTAGCGACCGCCGGGGACATAACAGCCCGCGGTGTTGACCGGAATCAGGCGCTGGCCGGCAAACAGCCCGGGAGAAAGTTCGGTTTCGAACTCGCTCATGCTGGCAAGCTGCGCCTCGGCAAAGGCCTTGACGCGTTGATGCGAGAATTGAATATCCAGTTTGGCCTGCTCCGGAACCAGCGCGATAGCGGCGTCGATTTCGGCTCGACTGAGGATAATATCCTTGTCCCAGCCATCCAGTTTTTGCGCGTATTCACGCGCTTTCTCCTCACCGCCCTGCTCGATTTCCTGCAGCATCGTACGCACGATTTGCGCGGTGTCGTCTTCACCGGTGGCCGAGGTCTTGCTCGCTTTCTTTACAATTTCGATACTCATTTTTCTATCTCATATCACGGGGTTGGGTACAGGTACTCGGGCAACCACAGAGCGATCTGTGGGAACGTAATAATCAGGATCAGGCCAATCACCTGGATCACCATGAACTGCATCATGCCGCCGTAGATATCTTTCAGATCCCATTCCGGCACTATCCCCTTCAAAAAATAGGCGGATAGCGCCATCGGCGGCGATAACCAGGCGGTTTGTAGATTCACCGCCACCAGCATCCCGAACCAGGTCAGGTTAAAGCCAAAGCCACTCGCTTGTTATAATGGTACTCAAAGTCTCATTTTTGCAATTCTTAAACGGTATTGCAACCAGATTACCACTTTTTTCCCAGAATCATGTCGGCTGCCTTCTCCGCAATCATGATTGTCGGCGCATTGGTGTTGCCGGATACGATCTCCGGCATGATCGAAGCATCGACTACACGCAATCCATCGAGTCCATGTACACGCAACTCCGGATCGACCACCGCGTCCGCATCGACCCCCATTTTACAGGTACTGGTCGGATGGTAGATTGTCTGGCTGTAATTACGCGCGGCCTCGAGCAGTTCCGCATCGGTCTGAAACTGCCGACCCGGCACATACTCATCGATGACACAATTTCGCAGAGACGGTGCTTCGCAGATACGTCGGGCGACTTTAATACCGCCGACGGCGACCTCGCAGTCGCGCTCGTCTGAGAGATAATTGGGCATCATCGCCGGCGCCTGCAGCGGGTCCGGTGACTTGATCGCAACAGTGCCCCGGCTGTGTGGTCGGAGCTGGCAGACCGACGAGGTGAACGCCGAGAACGAATGCACGCCATCACCGGGTTTGTCCGCCGACAGGGGCTGCATGTGGAACTGGATATCGGGACGCTGCACCGCATCGCTGGAGCGGGTGAAAATCGCGACCTGGCTGGCGGCCAGGGTCAAAGGCCCGGTTCGGGTCAGCACATACTGCATGCCCACCAGCATGCGTTTTACCCAATTGTTCAACTCATCGTTGAGGGTGCGCTTGTTAGTCTTGAACACGAGACGGATCTGCAGGTGATCCTGCAGGTTCTTGCCAACCCCGGGGAGCGCATGCCGTGTTTCGACCCCCACGGCTTTCAGTTGTTCGGGGTCACCGATACCGGAACACTGCAAAATCTGCGGCGAATTGATCGCGCCGGCGCTAAGGATGACTTCGGCACTGGCCATCGCCGAGCGTTGCTGACCGCCCTGCCGATACTGCAGCCCGGTTACCCGTTTTCCCTCCAGGATCAGTCCGGTTACCTGGGCGTTGGTCAACACCCGGAGATTCGGCCGTTTTTTGGCGGGTCGGAGAAAACTCTTCGCGGTACTCCAGCGAAAACCCCGATACGCGGTCTGTTGAAAATAACCGACCCCCTCCTGCTCGGAACCATTGTAATCCTCGTTGAAAGGAATACCGATTTCGGTCGCGGCCTGGATAAAATGTTCGGCAATCGGTCGGCGCAATCGCAGGTCGGACACCTTTTGTGGGCCACCTGTGCCGTGAAACTGATCAGCCCCGCGCGAATTATCCTCAGACTTTTTGAAATATGGCAGTACATCGGCATAACCCCAGCCGGGATTGCCGAGTTCAGCCCAGCGATTATAGTCTTCGGGTTGGCCGCGCACGTAGAGCAAACCATTGAGCGCGCTGGAACCACCGAGCACCTTGCCGCGCGGCCACTGCAGCCGGCGGTTGGCAATGCCGGGGTCGGGTTCGGTCAGGTAACACCAGTCGAAAGCCGGGTTGTGCATGGTTTTGAAGTAGCCGACCGGAATGTGCAGCCAGGGACTTAAATCCCTGCCGCCGGCCTCGAGTAACAGCACCTTGTGCGCCGGATTCGCCGACAGCCGATTGGCGAGCACGCAGCCAGCCGATCCGGCGCCAACGACGATATAGTCGAATTGATCCACTAGCCTGAATGTTGCATCAGTATGCCGGATGATACGGTCCGGCGTCCCGGCGCAGGACAGTTGTCGATGAGCGCCGCTCTGGACCGCGGGGCATAGCCGCAGCTATGCCTCAAGCCGTGCCGGGAGCGGCGAAGAGCAAGCTCAGCGGCAACTGGACCAGCTAGCGCCGGCATAGGATTCGGGCCGGTTACAAGCGGCACTTTCAATATTGCTATCGAATTTCTATGTTTGTCCATTGCAATCATTAAAGTTATTTAAAGGCCCGAATCCGACTGGTGCAATATTCAGGCTCGCCCCTTAGCGTTATATGTTTCGAGCCGACGATACAATAAGAGCCGCTAAAATGGAACAAATATTCTCGTTTAAGACCCTTTAACAAGTCTATTAGGTGGCTCTACTCTGAGTAGCCCCATCAAGTTCGGTTTTGGAATAACGAAATTTACCGGTATTTAGCTCTTTTACTCACCCGCAAAAAGCTGTAATATCGAGACCCTGAGTCTCATTTAAACTAAGTTTTGCCGGCTTTCGGCATTGAACTCGGGTCGGACCGCCGGCCCAACAAGCTCCGGGGCGCTGCCTTCAGCCTCGCGATGCATAACATAACGAAGGCTTTCTTAATTAGAGGAGTAGATATGATCAAACTAAAATATATGGCTGCCAGTGCAGCAGCCTTGACCCTCATGGCATCGTCTGCCATGGCGGCTGACAAGGTCTTGCGTATCCAGTCGGTGCTACCCACCTCAGCTGACGAAGTCGTTATGTTGAAGGAGTTTGGTAACGACGTCGCAGCGCTGACCAATGGCTCGCTCACCATCGAAGTTCTGCCGGCAGGCGCCGTTGTTGGGCCACGAGACATCATTGATGCCGTCGACGCGGGT
>CAVYHN010000036.1:0-132230 GCA_963768295.1 uncultured Gammaproteobacteria bacterium
GGCGGCATCGAGCAGCGTGCGCGCGCTGCCGGTGGACAGGTCACGCAGGTACTCGTCGCCGCTGACGGCACGCACCGAAATCTCGCCGGCAATAGCGTTGCATTGCCACAGGATGTCGTAAGCAGTCCGCAGGGTTGCCTGAATTACCGGCTGCGTCCAGCCTGTATCGAGCACCAGCACGTCCAGCGGTAAAATGAAATCCGCCCTGGTTTCTGGCCAGCCGATCTGCGGCTGCGGAAGCGCATCAAAACGTATCGTTGCGCCAGCCAGCGGGTCCGCGATGTAGCCGCTGCTGACCCAGTCGAGCGCCACCTCGCTTTGGTCGCCGTAGCGCTTGCGCAGCTCGGCGATGATTTCGGCGGCACGCATATAGGGTCGGGCCATCTTCATGCGCGCGACCAGCGCGGTCAGACGTGAGACCGCGTAGCTGGAGCCGGAAACCCGGGTCTCCTTGCCCGCGTAATCGAGCGCCGCCACGCGCTCCGCCGGCAGCAGGTAATCGACCGAAATTCGACCCCAGTTGGTGCGCTCGGCCGGACGCACGAAGTCATCGGCCGAAGTCACCACCAGTACGTTGTCGAGGTCGAGCGCGGCGGGGTAAACCGGGCGCGCGTCGATATCACGCCCGTCGTTGCCCGCCGAGACAATGAACAGCATGTGCGGATGTTCCCGCGCGCTGCGCGCGAAAGCGCCCCAGTCTTCCAGCCGGTTGCTGCCGAGCGGCATGCCCAGAATACCGACCCCGTTGGCATCGGCGTGCTCGACCAGGGCCTGCATGCGCGACATGTCGGGCCGCGGATAGCGGTAGGGCACCAGCTCTATGGCGGGCGCTTCACGCAGCAGCAGCGAGGCCGTGCGGGTGCCGTGGCGCTGCACGAAAAAACCGGAATTGACCGGGTGGGCGTCGTAGGGCAAATCATCCATGTCCCAGAAGTCGTAACCAATGAGCCGGTTGTCGTCATCGCGCGCCAGGCGGCGGCTGATCTCCGGCAGCAGGTAGTTGACGCCCGAATCCACCATGCCGACCCGCAGCGGGGTCGCGTCCCCGGGATGTTTCAGCGCCTTTTCGGCTTCAGGCTCAACGGGTACAAGCGGTGGATTCAGCCAGTCCGGCTCTCCCTGCGGGGCCAGATCCTGATCGAGCGCGACAATACTGGTCGCCTGCCCGTGCTCGGAGTAATTGATTTGGCGCGCGACCTGCAGGACGCAATCGGAATCCAGCGCCACCAGCACCAGGGGATCGCCAAAACTGTTGTACAGTGAACCGACAAACCGGCTGGGGCTAGCGCCGCGGTCTATCACTTCGAGCTCGACCCTGGCCATCGCTTCCACCTGCAGGCGAAAACGGGTGCCGACCCGCGTCTCGCGGAACCTGATGTCCGATCGATTGACCGATTCGTCACTATAACCCGGCGCCGGCGCCGCGTTCACTTCCCAGCCGCGGCAGGAGTCGACGCTGAATTCGAGCAGCCGGCGCGGTTGCCATTGGTCCGCCGCGGCGCCGAACGCCAGCAAACAAATACCCACACCGAGCAAAGATTTAAACACCAGGTCCAACCCCATAAACCGTTTCTGAATTATCCGCGGGTTTCGATTATATCCTGCCGCCCGCAATCTGAGCACCGTCTTTAGCGTAATCCAGGCCCGGCGTGACGCAAATACTGTCATCGCCTACGAATACTGTCATACCGCGGCTTGACCCACTACTGTCCGGTTAAGCATCCGTTTATTGTATTAATTGTCACCCCGCGGCTTGACCGCGGGGTCCAGAGCTTGATTCCATTGGATTTCTGGATACCGCGGTCAAGCCGCGGTATGACAAGTTTGGAGAGTAAAATTTCACAGTCCCTATATGCAAAAAATGCGAAAGACCCGATACTACGAGGCTCTTATCGCCTCAACAATTTCTAAACCGGACAGTAGTGGGCTTGACCGCGGGATCCAGAGTTATCCAGAACATCCCAGAGATCCTGAAAACCGCCGGTCCGGCAAATCAGGTCAAGCCGCGATTTGACAACAATAATAGATCATTCGCAGGTCACCTGGACCTGTTGTTACGCTAAACTGAATCACCATGCTTGCTTTCACCTTCTCTGTTTTATTGCTGCTGATCACCCCGGGACCCGGGGTACTGTCGACCGCCGGGGTCGGCGCGGCCTTTGGTTTCAGGGCCGGCCTGCGTTACGTAGCCGGACTGTGTATCGGCACCAATCTGGTGGCGCTGATCGTGGTTTCCGGTCTCGCGGCAATCGTTCTCGCGATCACCTGGGCGCGCAATACCCTGCTGGTAATGTCGGCGCTATACCTGCTGTACATCGCTGTCCGCATCGCCTTCGCCGGCAGGAAAATTGCGTTTATTCATGCCGAGAGAATCCCGGGAATACGCGACGCGTTAATTCTGCAGATCATAAATCCCAAGGCTTATGTGGTGAATTTGACCTGGTTCAGCGGCTTTGTCCTGATACCAGAATCGCTGGTCGCTGAAACTCTAATCAAATTCCTCATCATCAACCTGATCTGGATTCCGATCCACCTGCTTTGGTTAGCCGCGGGCAATGCCGTCAACCAGCTCGACCTCAGCCCGAGAGTACATTTCCTGATCAACATCGGCATGGCGCTGGCGTTGATAGTAGTCGTCGCCCTCGCCATATTCTCACTGATCTGATTCTGTCATACCGCAGCTTAGGGCGGCTCGGGCATCCCGCTACGCCTGCCCGCGATACTCAGTACCCTCTGTCATCCGCGGCTAATACTTGTCTAAACGTTGTCATACCGCGGCTTGACCGCGGTATCCAGGGCAATTCGGATATCCTTATAAACTGGATCCCGCGGTCGAGCCGCGGGATGACAGTTTTATGAACCGCGGGATGACAGTTTTATGAACCGCGGGATGACAGTTTTATGAGTCCCGGGATGTCAGTTCGCTGAGCCGCGGGATGACAAACAGAGTAGCTATAGATCGAACAGCTTGCCCGGGTTGAGGATGTTGGCCGGATCCATCATGCGCTTGGTTTTGCGCATCAGCTCGATCTCGGCTTCGCTGCGGGTGTACTTGAGGTAAGCCTTTTTCTCGAGGCCGATGCCGTGTTCGGCCGAAACCGATCCATGCAGCGCCTGCAGCGGGAAATACACCATTTCATCGACCGCGTCGCGCTCACGCGCCTGGCCCGGATAAATCGAGAAATGCAGGTTGCCGTCACCGATATGGCCGTAGGCAAACAACTCGGCATCGACGAAACGCTGCGTCAGTTGCCGGCGTACCGACTCGACGTAATCCGCCATCGCCTCGAGCGGCAGGCTGATATCGTAACCGTAAATCTGGTCAAATTTCTTCTGCTCCGGTTCGAAGTTTTCGCGAATCTGCCAGAATCTGCCGCGCTCGGTTTCGGAGCTGGCGAGCGCGCCATCGACGATCTCGCCCTGCTCGAGGCAGGTCGTCAGCAGCGCTTCAAGCTGCGCCCGCCCCTGATCGATATCGGAAATAAAGACATCCATCAATATGTAAAACGGGGTCTCGGTCTCCAGCGGCGCGTCGACCTCCGACCAGGGACCGGTATTGAGTTCGTAGTGGTCGCGCCACAGCACTTCGAAGGCGGCGAGCGCACCGGGCAAGGCGGCGTCGAAGTAGCGCAGCAGCTCCATCACCTGGTCCCAGGTTGGCACCGCCAGCAGCGCCGTCTCGGTCGCCAGTGGCGCTTCGTGCAGGCGCAGCACGGCGCGCGTGACGATGCCGAGCGTGCCTTCCGCGCCGATAAACATTTGTCGCAGATCGTAACCGGTGTTGTTCTTGAGCATATCGAACATCGACGACACCACGCTACCGTCGGCCAGCACCACCTCGAGCCCCAGCACCTGTTCGCGCATCATACCGAAACGCAGCACGCGCACGCCGCCTGCGTTGGTGGCGATGTTACCGCCGATAGTGCAGGAGGCGCGTGCGCCCAGATCGAGCGCGAACATGAGACCGTCCTGCGCCGCGCGCTCGTGCACGCTTTGCAAAATGACACCGGCCTCGACCACCATGGTGCGCGCGCGCGCATCCATCGCCTCGATCCGGTTCATGCGCTCGGTGGATAACACGATATCCGCCGCGGTCGAGCTGTGTCCGCCGGCCAGCCCGGTCATGCCGCCCGCCGGCACCACCGCCTGGCCCGCCGCATGACAGAGCTGCATCACGCGCGCAACCTCGTCGGTCGTGCGCGGGCGCACCAGCGCCAACGCCCGCAGCGCGTCCCCGGACCAGATTCCTGCGCTGCGCCCGGCCAGTGCGGCGCCGCGCAGGATGCCGGCGGTTCCGACTACGGCTTCGAGCGCCTGCAGTAATTCACTTCGATCTGCTGACATGCGCAGCATTCTAGTCGCGATCAAGTCGATTGACGAGCCTCTATGTCTGAACGTAGCATCGGCATTCGACACGACGACGGCGGAGTAACCACATGAGTCAAACCTGCGGCGAGGCATTAATGCAGTTGCTCGAAGCCTATGGGGTTAGCACCGTGTTCGGCATTCCGGGCGAACACACGCTCGAGCTTTACCGCGGTATCGAAAAGAGTAGCCTGCGCGCGGTTACGCCACGCAACGAGCAGGGTGCGAGTTTCATGGCCGACGGCTACGCCCGCGTCAGCGGCCAGCCCGGCGTCTGCACGCTGATTACCGGCCCCGGCGTAACCAATGCCGCCACCGGTATTGGCCAGGCCTACGCGGATTCGATTCCGATGCTGGTGATTTCAAGCGCCAACGACAGCCCATCGCTCGGTCGCGGCTGGGGTCGCCTGCACGAAACCACCGACCTGTGCGCGATTACCCGGCCGATGACCGCCTTCAGCGAAATGGTGCTCGACCCGCTCGAACTGCCCGGCCTGATCGCGCGCGCGTTCGATGTTTTCCGTTCGCAACGTCCGCGACCGGTGCATATCGCCATCCCGCTCGATGTCATGGAAATGCCGGTAACAGGGGAATGGCAGCCACAGGCCAGCGGCAAGCTGCCAATGCCCGCACTTTACGAAATCACCGCCGCGGCGGACCTGCTCTCCAGGGCCAGGCGAACGCTGATAATTGTCGGCGGCGGCGCGCAGCTGGCTTCGGCTGCGGTAACGGCGCTGGCCGAACGCCTCAACGCCGGCGTCATCGCCTCGAATGCCGGCAAAGGAGTAGTCTCAGACAGGAATCCACTGAGCCTCGGTGGCGGCATCATCAGCCCCGCGGTTCAGCAATATCTGTCGACGGCAGATGTCGTACTCGCTATCGGCACCGAACTCGCTGAAGCGGACAGCTTCATCTACGACCTGCAGATCAACGGCAAAATTATCCGCGTCGATATCGATCCGGCGCGTTTCAGCGACGTCTTTCCAGCAAGCGTTCCGGTGCTTGGCGATGCGCGGGTCGCCTGCACGCAACTATTGACGGTTCTCGATGGTCGCAAGGCAAAAACAACACAGCGGAGTACGCTCAGCGAACTCGAAGCGGTGCGGGTAAAACAGTCACTCGGCTACAGCGATGTAGAAAACCAGCACATCACGCTGCTCAACGCGCTCAGAAACCTGCTGCCCGACGATGCCATCCTGTTCGGTGATATCGCCCAGCTGGTTTACACCGGTACCGCCGCAATGCAAACCTTTTTGCCACGCACCTGGTTTTACCCCGCCGGTTTCGGCACCCTCGGCTGCGCCCTGCCGGGTGCGATAGGCAGCAAGCTGGCGCTGCCCGAACGCGCGGCAATCGCGCTGGTCGGCGACGGCGGCTTCATGTTCACGGTCAACGAGCTCGCCACCGCGGTCGAAGAAAGGCTCAGCATTCCGATCATCATCTGGCACAACCACAGCTACAAAATGATTCGCGACGGCATGGTCAAACGCGGCATTCCCGAGATCGGCGTTAATCCACAGGCGCCTGATTTCATCAAACTGGCACAGGCTTTCGCCTGCCCGGGGATTGCGGTAGATAGCCTCGCCGGATTCAAGCAGGCGATGACGGCTGCCCTGGACTACGCCGGGCCAAGCCTGATCGTCGTTGCCGAAAACGATGCCTGGCTAACGGCCGCTTAAACAAGAATTGGCAGGACCGGTCACCCGGCCCTGCCGCAACTGCCACCCAGTCGATTAACGGGGAACTAGTGGCCGCGGATACGGGTCACGGTAATCCTGGCAACCGGGTTATTCCAGTCGTGTCGGGCAGCATCGAGATCGCCATTGCCCTGGATACCACGATGAATATGCACGTAACCCTCGTCGTCGATATCGATCGCCGGCGATGGCCCAGCCCCACCGCAGGTCGGCCCCGGGATGTTGGCGCAGAGTTCGTCGTTCGGCTCGGAGCCCGCATCGTAGGCACGCGAATAGTAAACCGCGCTGCCGTGGCGCGGCGCCCGCACCCCGCTCAGGGCGATGAAACCATCGTTGGTCGGCAGCATCATTGCCGCCAGGCTGATGCGCCTGGCGCCATGGGCCGCGCTGACCACGACCGTGACCGACTGGCCAGGTTCCAGCAAGCCGGTGGAATTCTGAATATCGATAACCTGGGGATCGGCGTCGAGCGTGGTCGCGAGCCCCGAAGTATCGCCACCCTCGGCAACGGCGGCAATCTCGCTACTGGCCGGGCTGCCAAGATCGAACAATGAAATGGGGCGCCGATGGCTGGCCACCATGATCGGGGTAAAGTTGATCGCGTTGGTGATATTGGTGATGGTAACGTGGTAAACGGCCGAGCCACTGGCAGAGACCGCGGTCGAAACCGACAGCAGGCTGGTGATCAGCGCCGCGCCGAGCAGTTTGGTGAATTGGGTGAACATAGTCGCTCCTCCTGAATAAGAGTCGAGACTATGTGCAACCGATATCACATAGCGGTCACCAAATTATAAAATTTCTATCACGTTAACCGCTGGCGGGCAGCGAAAAGCGGAAGGTCGTGCCCTGGTGCAGCACGCTGTCCACCGACAGGTGGCTGCCGTGCAGTTCGACGATGCGCGACGCAATCGCAAGCCCGAGGCCCAGCCCGGCCTGGGCATCGTCACCGCTGCTGCGACTGGCCTTATGATAAAAACGTTTCAGGACGTGCGGCAATTCCTCGCTCGGAATGCCGTAACCGGTATCTGAAACGGCGATTTCGACGCTATCCTGCCGCGGCGCAACCTGCAGCCGAATATGACCCTGGTCGGGCGTATGTTTGAACGAATTATCGATCAGGTTATCGAGTACGCGTTCGATCATGCCGACATCGGCCGACACCTGGGGCACGGTTTCATCGACGATGACATCGAAATGGATGTTTTTTTCGATCGCGCGCAGGTAAAACTTGTGCGATACGTCGAAGGCCAGTTCAGCCAGCGAAATCGGTTCCTCGCGCGGCCGGGTTTCGTTGGCATCGAGCTTGGCCAGTTCGAACAACTCCTCGACCAGCCGCGTCAGACGCTGTGCGTTTTCGAGCGCTATCTTGAGATAAGCCTGTTTCTCGGCTTCAGTCAGTTCGTCGGTCTTGAGCTGCAGCGTTTCGAGAAAGCCGCTAAGTGACGACAGCGGCGTGCGCAAATCATGCGAAACGTTGGCGACCATTTCGCGTCGCGTCGACTCCATTTCCTGCAGGTGCTGCATCTGCGAATGAATGCGCTCGGCCATTTCCTGGAAAGTGGCCGTCATGTTTTCGATCTCATCGAGCGACCGGTTATCGGGTTGCGAGAGCGCGTCCGCCGGCTGCAGGTTGCTATCCTTGAAGGTCTGCATCGCCTGGCTTAACACGCGCAGCTTGCGCATCAGGAAAAAGAACAACAACAGCCCGGCGACAAACGCGAAGCCGAGCGCGATCGCAACCACGGTCGTGCTCCAGCGCATGATCAGGCTGCGCTGCAGGACATCGGTGATGTTGCTGATTTTTTCGCTGCCGAGTATCGCGTAGATATAGCCCTGGCGCACATCGTCGATATCGATCGGCGCCACGCTGAAACTGTTCTGCCGCGCCTCGAATCCCGGATCGTCGCCCATGATCAGCCCCTGGTCGGGATTCGTCAGGAAGTCTTCGATCGGGGACAGCGACACCTGGCGGTGTTTGACCTTGTCCGGCGCCATCGAATGGCCGATGACCTGGCCCTCGGCATCGAGCAGGTAGAGCTCGAGGCTGGGATTGATGATCATGACGTTCTCGAACAACTCGGCCAGGTTTTCGCGCTGCACTTCGCCGCGTTCAATCAGTACATGTTCTTTAACAATGTATTTCGCCAGGTCGCGATTAAGTTGCTGGCTGATCTCCTGCTGGTACATGGGCGCGGTATACATCGCAACGCCGATAAACACCGCGCCGACGATGAGGAAAAGCAGGAACAGCACCAGTACGAGCTTGATATACAGACTGTTGAGCATCGTCCCTTAATCCTCGTGGAAGCGGTAGCCGACGCCCCACACGGTCTCGATATACTGGCTCTGCCCCGGCGCGCGTTCGATCTTCTTGCGCAGGCGGTTGATATGCGAGTTGACGGTGTGCTCATAACCGTTGTGGCTGTAACCCCAGACCTGGTCGAGCAATTGCCCGCGGCTGAATACCCGGCCCGGATTACGTGCAAAAAACAGCAGCAGGTCGAATTCCTTCGCGGTCAGTTCGATCGGCTGGCCGGCAATCGAGACGTTACGTCCCGCCACGTCGATGCTGAGCGATTGCAGGTCGATGCTTGCCTCGGCCTCGTTCGCCGCCTGTTGCGCGGTTAACTCGCTGCGGCGCAAAATCGCCCTGACGCGCGCCTGTAACTCGAGAATCGAAAAAGGTTTGGTCAGATAGTCGTCGGCGCCGAGCTCGAGTCCGAGTACGCGATCGAGTTCGGATGACTTCGCGGTCAGCATCAGGATCGGGATCGTGATCGACTGGCCGCGCAGGTTGCGGCACAGTTGCAGGCCGTCCATGCCGGGCAGCATCAGGTCGAGCACGATGAGCTGGTAATCATGGTTGCTGGCGCGATTCAGGCCATCGATGCCGTTGTTGACGACATCGACCTGGTAGGCATTGTCGCGCAGATGGATTTCCAGCAAATGACTGATATCGGGGTCGTCTTCGACCACCAGGATTCTCTTGTTATCGAGTCCGCAGTATTGATTATCCTTGCGCTGCAGACTCAAGGATTGCGCTTGTTGATTCACCTGCCCCTCCCGGTTTGCTCAGGGGCTTTGATCATTAATACGGAATCAAGTTCAATTCAGGCTGATTTTCGAGCAGGCAAGATACAGGAATTATCGAACAGCCGCTGTTGCATTGATTACTCGCCAGCGGCGCTGAAGCGATAGCGGCTGCTCCATTGCCGAACCTGCCCCGGGGCCAGGTTAATCTGGATAAACGGTTCGGGACAGGCGGCGCGCTCGACCGCCCAGAACACCATGCGCGTAATCGGCGCATCGCCACTGAACTCGACCGCGGCGCCGGTTCTGGTGTTGCGCACCAGCGCGGCGTTGTAACCACCGGGATCGGATCCCTCAAACAGCTGAATCCAGAGCGAATTATCCTGTAATGGCTGCTCGATCTCGATCGCGTTGCCGCGGAACCAGGCCAGGTCGTTTACCGGCAACGGTTGCTTAGTCGAAAACGGGAACTCGACCCGGTAGTCAGGGCCGTAGGGAACATCGTCGATGATGGTGAAGTTATGATTGTAGTGGTTGATGTCGATCGTCCTGTCGCCACTGTTTTCGAGATGGTGTTCGATAGTCAGTTCGGGCAACCCGGGCAGCAGGCGAATGGTCTTGCGGTAGCGGTAAGCCCAGCCGCGCTCACCCTCGAAGTCCTGCGCGAAACTCACCCAGTCGGCACCATTCTCTATATTCCATTCTCCGGCGCGAATCAGCCTGTAGTCACCGTGGAAAAGGTATTCGTCGCTGTCGCCTTTGGCCAGCAAACCAACACCTATCTTGACGAACGACTCGCCTGCCGCGGCCTCGGCAAACCCCATCGGATTGAACATTGCAAATTCCTCGGCGGGACCACTGACCGAGTCGTGACCCATTGGATCGTGGTTTTTATGCAAGGGCGCGTAAAAGCGATGCCCCCGGTAGTCGACCCGACCGATGATGCCCGACCAGTCGAAACGCGTGCCGCGGTAATAGCCGCGGTCGGTATCCGGCAGGTAAATCGAAACCTGGATTTCTCCGTTATCCAGTTCGAGTTTCGGGTAATCGCTGGCGGCGGAAGCGCTCATGCTCAAGGCAAACATCCAGATGGCGAAGATTAATTTTGTCACAACAGTGGCGCAGCTTTTTCAAAAAGACCGCGTGCTGGCCTACTCAGGCGCCGGCACTCGCCAGCGACCGTGGCCGCTCATCGGGTATCTCGTTTGCAGCAATGACGTGGCTGTACCAGTAGGCCGAATCCTTCAGGGTACGGCGCTGGGTTTCGTAATCGACATGGATCATGCCGAAGCGTTTAGAATAGCCTTCGGCCCATTCGAAGTTGTCCATCAACGACCACAGGAAATAACCCAGACAAGGCACGCCGTCTTCGATAGCGCGGCCGTACTCGCTCAGATAGCGGCGATGGAATTCGATCCTGGCCTCGTCATCGACGAATCCCGCATGCTCGGAATCGGCATTGGCCATGCCGTTCTCGGTGATAACCACCGGCAAGCGATAACGTTCGGCATAAAATTTAGGCGCCCAGTAGAGGACTTCGGGCGTAACCGGCCAGTCCAGGTCGGTGCGCGCGAGGTTGTCTTTTTCGACTATTTCATATCCGGACTCGGCGTTAGCGCGCACATAACTACCCCAGTAGATGTTGGTGCCAAAGTAGTCCAGCGGCTGACAAATCGTGCCGAGATCACCCGCCTGAATTGCGGGCATGTCGGCGCCGAACAGTTCCAGTCCATCCGCGGGATAATGTCCCAGCACCATCGGGTCCGAAAACCAGGAGTTATTAAAGAAATTCTTATCGACGATGGCGAAGTTTCTCGCCCGGGCCGCCTCGATATCCTGTTCGAGATCGGTATCAGGCATGAAGAAATTGCCCGCGTGGGAAGCGCTGATAAAGGGGTTCTTTTGTGCCCTCGCCCGTATGACCTGCACCGCCTTGCCGTGCGCCAGCAGGGTATGATGACCGGCGCGCAGCACTTCGCCCACGCCCATCTCCAGCCCGGGCGCGTGCGTGCCCTGGTGATGGCCGAGCCCGATGTAAACCTGGGGTTCGTTCAGGGTGCACCAGTTCGACACGCGATCGGATAGCGCGTCGACGATGACCGTGGTGTAGTCGGCAAACCAGTCTGCACTGTCACGGTTGAGCCAGCCGCCACGGCAGTAGAGCTCATAGGGAAAGTCCCAGTGGAACAGGGTCACCCAGGGCGTGATATTGTTTTCCAGCAGCCTATCGACGAGCTTGCTGTAGAAATCGAGGCCCTTCTGGTTGAGCGCGCCGACGCCGCCCGGTAACACCCGCGGCCAACTGACCGAGAAACGGTACGCCTGCAGGCCGACATCGGACATCAGGTCGACGTCTTCGCGGTAGCGGTTGATGTGGTCACAGGCCACCTCGCCGGTGTCGCCACCGATGATTTTGCCTTCGTGCCGTCCGAGCATGTCCCAGATCGAACGACCGCCGCCATCACGGTAGGCGGCGCCTTCGATCTGGTAGCTGGACGCGGCCGCGCCCCAGATAAATTTTTCAGGAAATTTCATTTTGTTGTTGCGGTTAGATTTCCGTTTCTGGACGGTTAGTCCATTATTTCGTCGTCAATATAAAACCAGCCTGCTAGTTCTTTGTCACGGGCCCGATAACTGTCGGCGCGCCACCCGGTGGTCCAGCCGCCAAACCATTCCATGTATAGCCCCAGCCACCCATCGTCTCCCGCGCGGCAAATTGATTGTTATCTGCATCGGCCGGATCAAACAGCGGAGTACACGCTGCAGGATTAAGCCCACAAGGAGCACCAGGCGTCAGGGCTAGATCTGCAGCCGTCCGCTCACGTAACTTTATCGGGTAGGTTATACCCCCGGGAGGAGGGCTAGGTAGAAAATTCGCCACAAAAAACGTGGCCGAGTCGAAAAAGTTATCCAGCACGGAACGATAAGCCCTGATGGTATGGCCCTTGATCAAATCGCTACCGGAGTCGGTATACAATTCATGCAAAGCCCTGGCTGTATACCACTGATTCTCCCCATTGGGCGCCCTGGCCAGTGCTGTGGCCATGACGTAAAACCTGGCTTTTGAAGAAGGCGCGGCTTCATAAAGCGCAAACTTGGCGGCATTGAAGTCTTCGCCTTCTTCAGCGTCAGGATCCGCATTACCGGTGGTAAATGGTGTTCTTGCGTAGGGATTGTCAGGGTCATCCAGGACACAGGTATTGTCATTAATACCGATATCTACACAATAAAGGTTGAGGACAAAGTCGGTCGGTAAAGCCACCGCGTTTCTGACCTCACCATCGTCGCTATCCTTCCCACAGCCCGTCGCCATCAGCAGCAACGAGCAGACAATCGCAATCTGCCGGCCTTTCGACCCAGTCAGCTGAGCATTTTTTCTGAATGTATTTAACATGATAATTACCTCGATTAATATGCTCAAAACTTAGAACCGCAGTTCGAAATAGGTTTGAACTTCCATCATGTAGTCGTTTTCACCGTCCTGGTACTCGTCTTCCGGTGACAATTCGTCGAGCTCACGATAAAAGGCCTTGACGCCCCATCGGCTCGAAGTCTCTTCATCCAGTTTCTGGTCGAGCAGGCGCGTGTATTCCAGTTTCAACTGCAGCGGATAGACCAGGTTGAACTGCTCGTAAAAATCGTAGGGGCCGAAATCGTCTACCTTGATAAAAGCCCCGTAGATGTGCTTCCGGTCGACGATGAACTTGCCGTCGATGCTGAAGAACTCGAGCGTTTCCTGGCCGGGTTGACCAGTGGACTGCTTGGTTCCGGCATACAGATTTAGCACGGTTCTATAACCCGGGCTCGTGTTGAAGATCATTTTACTCTTCAACAGCCATACGTCTTCTTTTTCGAGACCTGCTCCGAATGGGGCGTTGGTCCCGCCCTCTTCGAAGAAGAACAGGTTGGAGTCGGTAGCGGTATCGTAGCTGGTCGCGGTGAGCCCAATGTTGAAGGCAAACGGCGCGTCCTCTTTCATGTCGATATCCCAGTCGTAAAACCAGGTTCCCGGGGTCGGATCGTAGGTGTAGTAGATTTCCGCCGAGGTCGCTTCACGATTGTCGAGCACCGCGAAGGGGTCTTCATCGCGGTTGCGCGGGTCGATTCCCGGGCTCAGCGTCGTCCCTGTCGTTACCGGCGCGATAGTCGGGTTAGCGTCGACCAGGTTCTCACGATACAAAATGCGCGGATAAATCATGTGGGGGTTCGAATAGAATCTTATGCCAGCCTCGATTTCCTGTTTATTGCCAAGGGCTGAATAAGGCAGTTCGGTGTCGAATTCGCGCAGCGGATCGCCGCCATCGGCGACCAGGCCGGCGTAGTTCATCGCCACGTAGGCCCGTTGATCGCCCACGTCGAATGCCAGCCTGGCCTTGAAGCCGAGGGTATCTTCGAACTCGATTTCATCGACCACGATGTCATCGCCCTCGATGCGATCGTATTCGTCGCCCTCCTTCTCGGTGCTGGCGATGATACCACCCAGTTCCAGCCTCGCACCGTTGGCAAAATCGGTTCGGGCATAGCCAGTAGCCTGCCTGGACTGCCTCTCGGTGGCCTCGGTGGCCGACGATGAATCGTCGCGGCGCGCGATATCCTCGGAAAACATAACCGCGTACCTCTGGCCCAGACCGCTAGTTGCCCCGCCGCCAAATTCGTACTTGACCATGGCCAACGGGTTAGCGCCCCAGTAAACTTCGGGCCCGGCCACAATTTTCAGGCCGTACAATTCCTTCTTACCGACAAATTCGAATCCGTAGGGCGCCTTCGAATTCCAGATGTCCTGGCCTTCCATATCGGTGGTTTCGCGCAACAGGCCGTAAAAGTCGCCCTCATAACCCCAGTGGTAGCGCGGCACATGGTAGAACGCCTCCAGGTCGTAATCGTTGTCCGTGTAGGTGGCCTGGAAATCATAAAGTTCCACGCGCTCGTTACTCTCAAAGTCGGTGTCTGTCCTCGAAATCGTAACCGTACCGGTACTATCGGGTGATACTTCGGTAGTTTCCTTGACCTCTACCGTAATCGGCAGCCCCCGGTCCCCGTAGCGGAACTCGAAGTTACTCTGGGCGACGTTGGCGAGGATATTAACCGTAAAGTCACCGCTGATTTTACTCGTCGGTTGAAACGCGAAATCGAGATTGAGCATCTGGCCATCGGCAAAGGTCAGACCGTCTTCACCATCTTCGGAGAGATCCTCGTCGAATCCCTGCACCAGGTACTCGCCCCTGAAACTACCGCCAGACAGCCTGAATCTTTCGTCCTCCTGCTTGGCCTTGTTGAGCGTGCGGATCACGCTTTTCAGCGAGTAAAGTTCCATATCGACATCGTTGGCCGCCTGGTCGACCGTAGCCTTGCCGGCATCGTAAGGGTCCAGGCGCCAGAGGTCTTTCAGCACATCGTAGGCCATGCGAACCTCGGCTTCGTAGACCCCCTGGTCGTTGAGTTCGCCGATTCTGGCCACACCAAACCACTCTTCGTTCATGTTGTTCTGGCCTTCGACGTGGTCGAACTTGTAACCACCGTTGGCCCAGGAAGCGGTGCGATCCTGCAAATCGAGATTTTCGGTCTGGCGGTATTTCCACCATTCGTCACGCCACTCGAAGACGAAGCCGCCAAGCGCGTTGCCTTCCTCGCCGTTACCATAGCTCTTGCGGTAAATTTCCTGCCACAGTCCCTTCAGATAACTGGCCTGGGCTTCCTGGTCCTCGGCAAAATCCCGCGCGTTGAAAGCATCGCTGCCGAACTCCATGAACACGACCGGCAAATCGAGCTTTTCCTTGACGTCGCGCCACAGCGAAACGCCGTTTTCCTTGTCCTCGAAACTGATACCGCGGTAGGCGTTGATACCGAGCAGATCCCAGTCCTTGCCGTATTCCGCAATCAGGTCGAGGTACTGGATATCGCCGTTGACAATGGTGAACATACGTTCCGGATCGACTTCACGGCCGGCCTGGATGACTTCATTGAACAGGCTGTAGAGGGACTTCGCTTTCTCGCGGTTCTGTTCGCCCACCGGCAAGTCCTCGATCTCGAAGCTCGACCAGGACAGCCCGTAGTTACTCTCGTTACCGAGGGCAATCATCAGCACGCCCGGGACGTCCTTGTACATTTCGACGAATTCCAGCACCCGTTCTTTTAGTACTTCGCGCGTACGCGGATCGGAGTAGTCGGTGTTGACGATCGCTTTACCGTCGATATTGGTGCCGTAGCGGCCCATCAACGGGTTGACCACGGTCATGATGCCGTGAGTCTCGTAGATATAGGTAACCCACTTGGGCGGTACGCGAACGAAGGAGCGAGTCGCGGTGACCCCGGCCCTCGCCATCAAACCAAATTCATGATCGATCAGGTTCTTGATGAACTCTTCAGACTGGCCGTAAAGATTATAGGAATAGTTGGTGCCGACGGGCTTGTAATCCCAGACGAAGCCCTTGACGAAAAAATCTTCGCCGTTGACCTTGAGTTTCCAGCCCTTGTCGTCTTTGTAAGTGGTTACTTTATCGACGGCAGCCTGTGCCTGGCCCGATAAGGCAAAAAGCATTAACCCTGCGACGGCAACAAGGCTACCGGTCTTCTTCGCAGAAGCGACACATCTAGGGATCGCCATAACTCCACCTCTCGTTTCAAATTTTTAATATGGCTAATATCGTCAATTCACGAAGCGGTGACAGAGAAAGCACGCGATCGATCTCATCGAGTTACACGCCCCTGGCGTTCGAGGGCAATGCGTACAGCCGTCCACTTCGGAATTATTTTATTTAATAGCCTGCCGGTTTTTATTGCTACCAGTCTTCAGTTTTAACAACGCAAACTGGCTATTAATGCTATATAGCAGTCTGCACAATGTCAATTCTATTGTCAACACAATTAACCCCGGTTTTATTGCCTCAGCCTTCAATTCGTGGCTTATTCACTCAGTCCGGGTCGCTATGAGGAAAAAACCATGGGACCTGATATAGCTCTATAGCAAGATTAATCGTTTCGATAAGGTTGTCGTGTTTTGTCCAGCGCCAAAAATCCTGACTGGTCAGGGTAGCGGGATGCACAGGGTTTGCAGCGAGTTGGCTTCAATTTCAACCTCGGCACACTGTGACCCAATCTGTAACAGGTAACTAACCGGCGCTTGCGTCGTGTTCAGGACCTGCACCGACAACAGTCCATCGGCAGCGATCGATGCGCAGGCATGGATCGCATCCTGATCCAGCTCCGCGAGAAATGTATCGGCCTGAACCGCGCGGTCGCCCGGACGGATGGTTCGGCTGAACTGCGCCAGAATATAGTAAATCGGCGTGTAATAAATATATCCGGACTCGGTATCAATCATGATCGGGGCGCCGCAGAAATTGCCGACATGATTGGGGCCACCGCGCGCATCGAGCACGATGTTCCAGTCGATCCAGCCCGATACCCAGTGGTTCAGACTGACGATAATGTTTCGCGCATAGCGGTGAACGGGCGTGTACAGCGGATGATCCGCCGCGTTAACGCCTTCCCAGGTCGCGCTATAGGCCCAGTCACTGGCGTTATCGTTCCACCAGAAATCATCGTTATCGAACCAGCCCGATTCCTTGAATCCCTCGGGATCCAGGATACCGGGCGGTGCGTCTTTACCGAGGTCGTCGATACAGCCCTCGGTATGGATGATCGAAAAATCGGGGTACCTCGCATGCACCCGCTCGAGGATATCTGCATAGACTTTGAAGGTGCTTTCATACCAGTGCACCGCGGCGCCACTGACATATTTTGCGCAATCCGGGTCGGTGTAAATCACGTCCGCCCAATGCTCGAGATGCGTACGGCTATGGTCGAGCATGAACAGCTCGATATCCAGGTAACCGCCCTGCTCCAGTTTTGGCCCCAGGTATTGGCTGATAAAGTCACGCTGCGATTCGGACGTGAAGTGCATGCTTTCCCAGTTTCCGTTATTACCGTGCGGCTCGTTGACCGGCGTCAGCCCCCAGAGGTTCACACCTGCCTTTTTATAGGCGTCGAGGTACCTGACGATATAGTCGGCATAGGTCGCGACATGCTCGGGTTTGAGCGAACCGCCGCTACCGTCGTGCGTGGTTTCAGCCGTGCCGGGCTGGTACCAGTCTTCGATATCTTTCATCCACGGCGGCGCGGTCCAGGCCGAGGCGACAATTCTCAAATCGGAATCCTGCTGACCCTGCTTGATTTCGAGGGCCTGCTGGATCATCGGCAACAGATCGAAACCCGTATCCTTGATGCCGGGGTAGTTGTCCCTGTCGAAACCGTCGTGATCGACCGCAATGCTGAAATGCGCCAGGCCGCTGTCGTTTTTAACCTCGGCATAGGAATACTTGCCCTCGACCGAGAAATCGGTCGATCCGATCGGGGTTCGCGCTACAGAAAAATTGGCGCCCTGCTCGCCGTAAATACGCTTCATCACCTCGGATCTTTTGCCCGGGTCGAGATGCGCGAGCACAAATGCGGAGGATTCGGTGAACGACGAGCCGATGCCCTGCAGGCTCTGCTTGAGGATATCGGGCCGCACTTTGATCCTGTTATCCGCATCCGCGGTACCCGATCTGAAAGTGATATTGGGCTTGCTGGCCAGTTTGTCACCGGCCGCGGAAGTCAACAGCACTTCCGCGGACGACTTCAGGCCATAGTTGGGCTCGCTCGCAGCGGACATGGAGAGGTTAAACTATAAAGCGCCACTAAAGCGCTTTATCGTCCATTCACACCGGGTCGGGCGTGGCTGCGCCGCGTCTTTGCTCGAGTTCCAGGCGGATTTCGTGCGCCCTTTCCTCGGTGATCGGGAAGGTGGCAACCGCCCACATGGCCAGCAGCGAGGTTATGATCGGGACCGTAACGTCGAACAGTCGCATCAGGAAGATTGTCCGTTCGGTCTGATTACCTTCCAGCGCCACGTCGAAGCCGGTTGCGTTCAGCAGGAAACCACCGCCGGCCAGGGCCAGCGCCATGCCGAGTTTGACCACCCACCAGAATATGGAGCCGAACATGCCTTCGCGCCGTTCGTAGGTATTCAACTCATCATAATCGCAGACATCCGCGATCATCGAGCCCATCAGCGTAAACAGGCCGCCCAGACCGAAGGCCATCAGCGGCGCCGGCACTAGCAGCAGCCACGGGATTTCGGGGTTATAGCAAAACCATTTCAACGCGTAACCGATGATGGAAATACCGATCGCGATAAAAAACGCCTTGCGCTTGCCATAGCGAGTCGACATCCAGGTGACGATGCCGATCACGATAAAGGTCGAAATGGCGCCCACGGTGCCGGACCAGCCGGCATACTCGGCACCGTGCACGGTTTCGCCGCCGAAGACGTAGTAAATAATGACGTAGAACTGGAACGAGGAAATCAGCATAAACCCGTTGAACACGAGGAAGGTCGCCGCGCACAGTTTCAGAAACGGCTTGACCTTGAGGGTCATCATGAACCCGGCGAAGAATTCCTTCATGTTTTTCTTCACGGATTCCCACAATGGCTTCTTGCGCTCCTTTTCGACCAGCTGTTCTTCGGTCAGCTCCGGATGGCTGAAGCGTTCGCGCAGGAAAATGGCCGGCATAACGCCAATTGCAATGGCAAGTCCGCCAATCGCAACCGCGAGATAGGAGGCGCCATCGACCATGTCGTCGAACATTTGCGCCTGCATGATCAGCAGGAACCACGGGGCGACGATGTAAGCCAGCTGGCCCATGAAATTCTGCACGCCCATCAGGCGCGTGCGTTCATGGTAATCGGGCGTGAGCTCGTAGCCGAGGGCAACCCAGGGCGTGGCGAAAATCGTGTAGCCGAGGTAAAAGATTAACGAGCCGATCAAAAAGTACCAGAAGTAAAAGCTTTCGGATTTGCCCGCGGGCAATTGCCACAACAGCGCGAAAATGAGGCCCGCCGCGATCGCGCCGACGAAGATATAGGGGCGTCGTCGGCCCCAGCGCGAGCGCGTGTTATCCGAGATATAGCCCATCAGGGGGTCGGTGAGCGCGTCGGTCAGTCGTGGTAACGCGCCGAGTAATCCGACCAGCGCCGGGTTCATGCCGAGCCCGAGGTTAAGCACGATCACCATGCCGCCGATCGCCGCCGCCAGCAGGTTGTTAACGAAGGCGCCGAAGCCGTAGATGATTTTATGCGGCAGCGAGATCCGGTCTTCCGGCTTGGTCTCGTAGTGCTTCTTGGCCGCCAGTTCGGGCTTCATCGAGCGCGACATTGACACGCTTGAATTATCGCTGGATTCACTGGTTGCCATAACGGACGCCTCTCAAATTATGCTTATTACCAGGTGGACCTGGAACCACGATGGAACTTAAAAAAAGCTGGCAATCGGCGGTCGGCATAATGTCGGATAAAGCCTGACATTGTGCCAACCCGCTGACCACCAGCAGCTGAGGACAACTATCTACTGGATATCGATGGAAATATTGTCAAAGTATGCGTCTACCGCACAACCCACTACCGCACCACATCCCGCCTTCAACTGCAGCGTTATTCCGCCGCTCACATCGGGCCCGGCAGTGACGGTATTGGTATAGGTCGTCCAGGTCGCTGTTGGCGTCAGCGGGGCATTTGTTCCACCCGGGCTGATGAAATCAGCGGCGGATGTGCCGCCACCAGACACTTCGGAGAAGAACTCACCAAATACAACACCCGAAATTCCAGTCAACGAGCCGTACAAATCAAACGAAACCACTATTGTGTCGCCCGGCGAGACGCCGCCGACGGCGAGGTTGGCTTGCTTGAAAATGACATCCTGCCCCGCAGCAGCCTGCAACCTGCCTGAAAAACTACCACCCGACAGAGGTATGCCTGGTGTAGCTTCGTAGGAAATGATGCCGCCACCAGGAAACTCTGTCCAACCCGCGTTGTCGCCAGTTTCAAAATCGCCGTTGACCGCCTGTTCACCGCTGGCGCCGCCTCCGCCTGCGCCTAATTCGATATCGTCAACGTAGAAGGTCCAGGCTACCGGATCACCGCCCGCATCGCCCGGGGTCCCATTATCGAAGAATATTGATACCGCCGATACGGGGGCGCTGATCAATCCCGTGAAATCAAAGGTCAGGGTTTCCCAGACACCGCCTGGTATTCCCGAGGTAGGCTGTATCACCGTGACATTACCCGGTTGCCCTTCGACCTTGAATTCGACATTGGCAACCCGCTGCGACCAGACCTTCATCGTGATTACTGAACTGCTCGAGAAATCGATCGGTCCATCCAGCGTGAGCGTGGTAGCACCGAACGGCGCACCGGCAAACTTCTCCATTTGTGCCACCTTGGCACTGGGATTACCGGTCATATCTGGATTATTAATGATGGTCGTAACTCCGCCACCGAAATCTCCAAACACGTAGGGTCCACCCGCGTCTTCAAAGTCTACCGGCAAACCGGTTACTGGGGGTGGCGGAGCAAAAATTTCAATATCATCAACGTAGAAGGTCCAGGCTACCGGATCACCGCCCGCATCGCCCGGGGTCCCATTATCGAAGAATATTGATACCGCCGATACGGGGTCGCTGATCAATCCCGTGAAATCAAAGGTCAGGGTTTCCCAGACACCGCCAGGTATTCCCGAGGTAGGCTGTATCACCGTGACATTACCCGGTTGCCCCTCGACCTTGAATTCGACATTGGCAACCCGCTGCGACCAGACCTTCATCGTGATTACTGAACTGCTCGAGAAATCGATCGGTCCATCCAGCGTGAGCGTGGTAGCACCGAACGGCGCACCGGCAAACTTCTCCATTTGTGCCACCTTGGCACTGGGATTACCGGTCATATCTGGATTATTAATGATGGTCGTAACTCCGCCACCGAAATCTCCAAACACGTAAGGTCCACCCGCGTCTTCAAAGTCTACCGGTAATCCATCCGGTGCAGGAGGTGGTGGCGCGGCCGGACATGCGCCACCGGCACCATTGACATTACCTGTATCGCCATCCAGCACAACAGACACGTTGTCCAGGTAAGCATTTACGATACAACCGGGATTACCGCCACAGTCAGCTTTCAACTGCAAGGTTATGCCACCGGTAACATCAGCGCCGGTAAGACCGGTGAAGCTGTACTGTTGCCAGGTAGCGGTGGGGGTAATATTACCTAGCATCGCGTCTGTCTTCGAAGCACCCATACCACCGGCTATTTCAGAGAGCAATGCGGCCTGCAGTACTCCACCAGGCCCAGTCAGCTCGCCACAATAGTCGAATGAGACAGTGACCGACTGGTTAGGCATGACCGTACCAACCGCAAGGTTAGGCTGTGTAGCGACTGGAAATGACGCAGGACCACCGCCGCCAGGGACACTTGCAACCAGGTTGCCCGACCAGGCACCAGGACCAGTTGCCTGATCCATGGTAGCAGTAAAGGTTCCGCTATTTGGAATGAGAGTCCAGCCGGCAGTATCGCCGGTTTCAAACGTGCCGTTGGTGAGCAGCTCACCGCCAGCGCCACCTGCCGTCCTGTAGAAATAAACGTTATCGATGTAAACCGTGCTCAAGCCGCCCGAGATGATCAACTGCGCCAGCTGAGTATTTGCCGTGAGACCGGCGGCGGTAAAATCTGCAAGCGGGATATCAATGGTCACCCATGAGCCCGTGGCCAACGCTGGCGCAGTAAATATCAGCTCTGCTTCAAGGTTGTCGACACTGGGAAACTCGACCATTCCATTGGGCCCGGTATCCACCCACTTGATATTGAATGCTTGTCCGCCACCGGTATCATCAGGTGTCCAGATATCCATGCTGAAATTTGTCATGCCCGAAGCATCTACGGTGTTCGCGACGGTTTCGATACCCGAGAAGACGAGATTGGTGTATTCCTTGATTGCATCGCCGCCGACCATGAAGTCGGGGGCTGTCAGATCGGCCACAGAAAACCCGGCATTCCAGGTATCTACCGTCACGTCAGCGTAGGCATCGCTAAACAGCGAGACCACATCCGCAGCGTTACGCGCGGGTGGCGTCGGCGCCGCCACGGCTGGCGAGGTAGCTACCGGAGCTGGTGGCGGGAGGACATTCACAAACAGCGGGTCGACGACCTGCTCGGGACCTTCGCCCTTACCGCAACTCGCCAGGAAAACAGAAAAAAGAGCTATCGCGACTAAGCGAAGCGCCGATGCAGATATGTCGAAACGCATTTGCGAATCCTCCGGACTTTGGTTTACTAACGGTCTTGCGACTCTGGTTAGTTTGTTACCTGAACTGGCTTACCCTGCTTTGAGCTTTTCGAGCCGGGGGCAGTAAGTAGCCAAAAACGTTGTCGTAACCTTATCGTTATAATTATATGCTATATAGCACTTTAAACTCGACGACTTAATTGTGTCAAGCCCTATTTCTCGGCTTTAGAGGGCGACCCGGTGCGCTTTGGGCCGGGTTGGGCAGCCGCGAAAACCTGATTTACGTCGATCAAAGCTATGTAGCAGGTGATAATCTGCTATCATTGCCGAAAAAAGGAACAACGGCTGCGCCTCTGACTGAATACGCAAACGCTGCGCTTCTGGATTAGATACCGTTGTTCCAAGTAAACCATTAGTACTTATCTCAAGGACATTGACTGTGGACACCACGATACCCAAGTACCTGCTGGTCGAAGATCACATCAGGCAACAGATCAGGCAACGCAAGATCATCGATAAGTTGCCCGGCGAACGCGTGCTGGCGAAGGAACTCGGATTTTCCTACATGACCATACGCAAGGCCATCGACAACCTGGTTAACGAAGGCCTGCTCTACAAGGTACCCACCAAGGGCACTTATGTCGCCGACCAGAAATCACAAAAACCGAAAACCGGCACGATAGGCTATTTTCTCGACAATCGCATCTCCGGCGGTCTGTCGAGTCCCTACTATGCACAAATTTTTAACGCGCTCGAAAAACAGGCTGCGCACCACGGGTATTCGCTGATCTATTTTTCCGATACCAGCGATTTAAAATTGCACAAGGTATTGAGCAAACTTGACGGGGTCATTGCGACCTGCCTGCCGCGGGTGGAAAACTTCATCCAGGATATCAAAAAGGTCGTGCCGGTCGTCGCGATCGACAACAGCGCTGCCGATAAAACAATCCCGTCCGTGATCATCGACAATTTCAACGCCGAACTCGAATCGATCGATTACCTGTGCTCGCTGGGGCACGAGCGCATCGGTTTCATGACCGGGCTGGAGGATTCCGACGTCGGCAAGAATCGATACGAAGGCTACAAGAGCGGGCTAATCAAGAACGGCTTAATCGATGAACCGGCACTGGTTTTTCGAGGCAATTATACTTTTGGCTCGGGCGTTAGCGGAGCCGAATATTTCCTGTCGCTGGAGCGGACGCCCAGCGCAATCCTGTGCGCCAATGACTCGATGGCGCTGGGCGCGATCAACAAGCTACACCAGGAAAGCCTGGCGGTTCCCGATGACATCAGTATCGTGGGTTTCGACGACATCGATATGGCACGCCAGATTACGCCAGCGCTGACCACAGTTTCCGCCCCGGTTAACGAGATTGCCGCATGCGCTTTCAAACTGCTGCAGCGCCTCATCGATGGGAAACCCCTGGAAAATATGCATATCGCGCTGGCCGCTCGCCTGGTTGCCCGGGAAACGACCGGTAAACCATCGGAAACCAGCGTCGCCGCCTAGGTTTATTCTATTCCGGGTTAGGCGCAGAAATTGCCGCGTGCTCGCCTGGATGATGGGGCCACAGGTGCGCGTAAAGCTCCTGCATCACCAGCTTGGGCTTGCGATCGACGGTAAAAATCCCCCAGTGTTTCTCCGGTTCCATCGGGTCGGGCGATCCCTTCCAGGGCTCGTCGAAGGCCTCGAAAATAAACGTCAGCACCTGGTGCTCGTTGCTCCAGTCGATGATTTGACTGTAGTAGTGGGCCTGGAATTCCTGCGACGCGTTCCAGGGTTCGATGCCGCGCCCGTTCGAGTTGGTGGTCCAGCCGGCCTCGGTAATGACGATCGGCTTGTCCGGGTAGTGATCGGCGACGCTGCGATAATTCTGGCGCGTGTAATCGATCGCGCCCTCGATGGTTTGAAATTCCCACACCGGGTAGGTGTGCAGCGAGATAAAGTCGAGCTCTGCCGCCAGCGGTTCGAGTTTTTGCGTCCAGGGTATGTAGTTTTCGCAGAAGGTAACCGGCTGCCTGACGGTTTGCTTGATGCGGCGAACATAGTCGATCAGGTTGTCGACCGGCACCAGGTGATCGGTCCATTCGACCGTCGCCTCGTTGCCTACCGACACTGAAAACACGATATCCGTGTATCGGTTAGCGAGTTCGATCATGCGGTCGATTTCGTCGCTGTTGGCCTGACGATTGGCGACCAGCTGCTTTTCGGCAAAATTTGCGCCCCAGGGACATCCGGGATTGCTTTCCTCGGCGCGCATGTCCACACCCAGCATAACCTTGAAATCGAATCCCTCGTTACTGATCGCCTCCAGCACCAGTTCGGCGTGGCGGCTGCAGTCATAGACCCGCAGGTACTGCCAGTTGTGATCGAGGATGCGCAGATCTTCACAGACTTCCTCGTAGGAAGGATAGGTCTGGTTTTGCGGCGACTGGTTTTCGCGGTAGCCCGAGTAACAAATCGCGTTACCGAACTCGATATCCAGGACATTATCTTTCATCAAACCACCCTTAAACATATTTCAGCCTGCCATCCTTGTCCCACAAACCCCAGTAGGCACCGACGTCACCCTCGTCGCCGACTTTCCAGGATTCGTCAAACGACGAGAAATAGAAAATATCGATATCGTCTTCCTGCGCCCACTGGTAAGTCTTGATGAAGTACTCGAGCGCATTTTCCCAGGACGGCACCGCCGATCCGAATGCGGTACCGATGGTTGGCCATCCGGTTTCACTGATGATGACCGGCTTGCCATTGGCGACCCTGACGGCGCGGCGATACATTTCCTTCATGTACAGGATCGAATATTCAGCCGAACAACTTTCCCAGAAGGGATAGCAGTTGACCAGCAGCACATCGCAGGCCTCGGCGATCCGCGGATGATTTTCAAACAGGAAATAGGCATCGACGTAGCTGACCGGAACATCGGGCACCGCAGCCTGGGCACGGTGAATGTAGTCGATCAACTGGTCCTCGGTCAGGTCACCGCGCAGCATGATTTCATTACCCACCGCGAGGATGTCGGCATGCCCGGCCTGCGCAATCTCGAGCGCATTGGCCAGTTCGACTTCATTGGCTTCCATATCTTCCGAAAGACCGACGCCGACCATGGTTTTCAATCCGTTTTCATGCGCAATGCGCGGAATCTCCTGGTTGCCCTCGATGCAGGAAAAGCTTCTGATCCAGTGGGTATAGGGCTGGATGATGGCGAGCCGTTGGCGGATCTGGGCTTCGCCGATCTCGGTACCCGGCGCCTGCCCGTCGACATAGGGACTGAAGGATATGCCATGGATCTTCTGCTGCAGGATCGCATTCAATAGCGCAATCTTGTCCGCCTGGGACATGCTGGAAAAATCTGTCCCCAGTATTCCGAGCGAGCCTGACGCGAGATACTCGGCGCGCCTTTCGTAGACGGCCCCACTCGAACGTGAATTCACCGCAAAAGAATCGATATCACTTTTTGACATTGTCTGCCCCCTCAAATCGTTTTATACGTTATTGCGATGCGGAATCGTGACTGACCACACCGACATTTTCATAGGCCGCGCCCAGCGCAACCACGGCGCCGGTCAATGCCGGGTAATCCGTATCGATCACGTAAGTCGGGATTTTTTGCAGGTACTTCGTCAACCTGCCATGCTGCTCGAAGCGTTCGCGGAAACTGGAACGCATAAAGCTGTCCAGGATCTTGAGCACGATACCGCCACCGATATAAACGCCGCCCCGCGCCCCCAGCGTCAACGCCAGGTTGCCGGCGACCGTGCCGAGAATGCCGCAGAATATCGATAAAGCCTCGGCTGCCGTTGCGTCGTTATCTTTAATTGCGAGGTCCGAGACCTCGCCCGGGTTCAGCTGCATCTCCGCGCCGGCGTCGAGCCTCGTCAGGGCCGCGAAAATCCGTGACAACCCGGGACCGGACACCAGCGACTCGGCCGAGACATGGCTGTATTTTTCACGCATGATCTCGACGACCTGCTGCTCGCGCGCGTTTACCGGACCATAGGACACATGCCCGCCCTCGCTTTCCAGGGGAACCCAGTGATCGCCCGCGGGCACCACGCCGGATACACCCAGGCCGGTACCCGGGCCGAGCACGGCAACGGGATGCCCACCCAGGCTTTCCCCGGGCCCGATTTTGAGACGCTGCTCATCGGTCAGGCAAGGCAATGCCAGGGCCAGCGCGGTGTAATCGTTCAAAACCTTGAGATAGCCCAAACCGAGGGCGGCGCGAGTTTCGCGCACGCTGAAACTCCAGCTATGGTTGGTCATATGCATTTCGTCGCCGGTCACGGGCGAGGCAACCGACATCGCCGCCTGGTACGGCTCGCCCAGGCCGACCTGCTCGAGGTAATAACGGGTCGCGTCGACGATGCTCGGATACTCGGCACAGCGCAAATTGCGCGGCTCGATGGGCGTCGAATCGGAGTCGGCAACCAGGGCAAAGCGCGCATTGGTG
Source organism: uncultured Gammaproteobacteria bacterium (assembly GCA_963768295.1). GTDB lineage: Bacteria > Pseudomonadota > Gammaproteobacteria. The sequence goes on from CAVYHN010000036.1 coordinate 26,644, forward strand.
CCGCCAATATCTGCTACCAGACTGTACCGCTTTGCCTGCATCGCAATGCCTATCCTCCCAAAAAGTCGAGCATGTTAGTAATTATATTTTTCGATGTAAACGTCAAATAAGGCTTTTCGCCGGGCTAGCTCGACGCGGATCGAGGCCGAGGCTGTTTCGAGCGGTTGATCGCGATCCGAAACTCCGGGCCCCTGCTCAGCGCCACGCCAACCGCCAGCACATCGATAATCGCGAGATGCCCCATGCGCGATTTTAGCGGTGCGTAAAAGTCTTCGTCTTCGAGCGAATTCATCGGCAAACACACCGAGGCGAGCCTGGCCAGGGTCGAATCCGCCGCGGTAATCGCAACCACTTTCGCGCCCGCCGCGAGTCCCAGCTCGGCACTGGCGATAATATCCTGGGTGGCGCCGCTTTGAGAAATCGCGACGATCACGCAACCGGGTCCAAGCAGCGACGCCGCCACCGCGTGTACCGTGGGATCGGAGTAAGCGACCACCGGTACGCCGAGCCGAAAGAACTTGTGCTGGGCATCCTGAGCGACGATGCCCGATCCGCCGAGACCGTAAAATTCAATGCGATCGGCTGAAGCCAGCAGTTCGACCGCGGTTTGCACCAACTCGGGTGGCAGTGAATCCCGCACCTTGATCAACGAGGCAATGCCGCTATCGATGACCTTGGCAATCAGGTCGGGCGCGGTTTCATCGATCGAGACCCGGGTTTCGCTGAAGTGCGCCCCGGTTGCCAGGTCCTGCGCCAGCTGCAGCTTGAAATCCTGAAAGCCCTTGCAATTGAGCGCGCGGCAAAATCGAATCACGCTCGGCTCGCTAACCCCGGCCTCGCCCGCCAACAGACCAATCGACTTGCGCAGTATCCTGTAAGGACTGGCAAGCACCACGCTCGCGACCTTCTTTTCCGCGCGCGTCATGTTTTTTGCCACTGTTTCGATTTCACTCAGCATGGATAGCAACCGGCATTCAATAGTCCTCGATCCAGCTGCGCCCGTCACGGGTAATCAAGTCATGCGCAGCGGCGGGCCCGGCGGTACCGGCCTCGTAGGGCTCCGGCGCCTTGTCCAGCGCAGCCCAGGTGTTCATGATCGGCTCGACCCATTGCCAGGCCGCGTTGAGTTCGTCGCGGCGCACGAACAGGGTCTGGTTGCCTCGCACCACGTCCATCAACAGCCTTTCGTAAGCATCGAGATGGCGCTCGTTCTGGCCCGCCAGGTCGAGGTCGAGCTTGACCGGCTTTAAAATATTCCTGTCACCGGCCTGTTTTGCCATCAGGTGCAGCTCGATAGCCTCATTCGGTTGCAGCCTGATATACAGGCGGTTGGCGCTGTCGACGCCGTCGGAGGAGGGATAGATGGAATGCGGCAAGGAGAAGAAATTGATCACCACTTCGCTGACATACTCAGGCATGCGCTTGCCGGTGCGCAGGTAAAATGGCACGCCGGACCAGCGCCAGTTGTTGATTCGGGCCTTTAACGCAACAAAGGTTTCGGTGCGGCTGTCGGCGTCGATTCCCGGCTCCTGCCGGTAACCCGGGACCGGATCACCGCCGACGACACCTGCCTGGTACTGCCCGCGCACCGCGTTGGTAATCACGGTTTCAGGCGTAAACGGTTCCAGTGAACGGATGACCTTGAGCTTTTCGTCGCGCACGTTATCGGCATCCATGCTGATCGGAGGCTCCATCGCGATGATGCATAGCAGCTGCATCAGGTGGTTCTGCACCATGTCGCGCAGCGTGCCGGTCGAATCGTAAAACTCGCCGCGACCCTCGACCCCGATCTGCTCGGCCAGGGTAATCTGCACGTCGCGAATCTTGCCGTGGCTCCACAGCGGTTCGAAGATGGAGTTGCCGAAACGCAGCGCCAGCATGTTTTGCACCGCCTCCTTGCCGAGGTAATGATCGATGCGATAAATCTGCTTTTCGCTGAATACCGACTCGACGCAGGCATTGATTTCATCCGCGCTTCGCAGATCACGCCCGAGGGGTTTTTCCAGCACCACGCGCGAATTCGGCAGCGCCAGGTTACTGTGCGCCAGGCGCTGGCAGATGCCGGCAAACAGGTTCGGGGAAGTCGACAGGTAAAAGATGCGAACCCGATCCTGCGTGTCCTGCAGAAAATCGGCCAGCGCGGCGAAGTCCGCATCCGAGTCGGCGTCGAGTTGCAGGTATTCGATCCTGCCGGTGAACGCCTGCCATTGCGCGGCATCGAAATACTGCTCGGTAATCAGCGCGCGACTCTTGTCGATTATCGCATCGAGATAACCGTCGCGGCCAAGGTCCTTGCGCCCCAGGGCGATAATACGCGCCGGCCCCGGCAGCTGTCCGGCGCAGTGGCGATGATACATGGCGGGAATCAGTTTACGCGCCGCGAGATCGCCCGTTCCGCCAAAAATCACCAGGTCAAAAGGATCAACCGTAATCACGTTTGCTCTCCCGCTACAATCGGATAATTATCTAACATAGTCCGAATTATCTAGTAAATTTACAAAATTTGGAATAGCAAGAATAAAAAATCCATAGGCAAACGATGAAATATTTCATTTAGCCCTTGTATTCATTATGCTTTTATTAAGAAAAACATTTTTCCCCGTTAAAATTTGCATATCCGAGCAATAATTAGTTTGCGGTTATTTTGTAGTTTTGCTACATTTCTCCGCCATGATATCGAATCAGGAATTAAACCCCATTGGCAGATTTAAACGCAACCGTTAACGCCGTCACCGACAAGATTCGCGCGCGCAGCGCCGCGACACGGAGCCATTATTTGCAGCGGGTCGAGTCCGCAATCGAAAACGGTCCGGTGCGCAAGGCCCTTTCCTGTACCAACCAGGCGCACGCCTTTGCCGCTTTTCCCGAGCTCGACAAGGAACTCCTGGTCGGGATGCAAAAACCCAGCATCGCAATCGTCTCCGCCTATAACGACATGCTCTCCGCGCACCAGCCGCTCGATGCCTATCCCGAAATCATCAGGCAGGCTGCGCGCGAGGTCGATGCCGTGGCCCAGTTCGCGGGCGGCGTGCCGGCGATGTGCGACGGCGTCACCCAGGGGCAACCGGGTATGGAAATATCGCTGTTCAGTCGTGACACCATCGCGTTGTCTACAGCCGTTGCACTGTCCCACAACAGCTTCGACGCGGCGCTGTTTCTTGGCGTCTGTGACAAGATCGTGCCAGGACTGCTGATGGCGGCGCTAAGCTTCGGTCACCTGCCGGCTATTTTCATTCCTGCCGGACCGATGACGTCGGGCATGCCGAATGACGAGAAAGCGCAGATTCGCCAGCAGTTTGCCGAGGGCAAGATCGGCCGCGAAGAACTGCTCGCGGCCGAGTTACGCTCCTATCACGGTCCCGGGACCTGCACCTTCTACGGCACCGCCAACAGCAACCAGATGCTGATGGAAGTCATGGGGCTGCACCTGCCGGGCGCCGCGTTTATCAATCCCAACACGCCGCTCAGGGACGAACTGACCCGCGCGGCTGCACGGCGCGCCGCGGCGATCACGCACCTCGGCGACGAATTCATACCGGTCGGTAAGATGATCGATGAAAAAACCATCGTCAACGCGATCGTCGGCCTGCTCGCCACCGGCGGTTCAACCAACCATACCCTGCACCTGGTCGCTATCGCACGCTGCGCCGGTATCAGTATCGACTGGAACGATTTCAGCGAACTGTCGGCCGTGGTGCCGCTGCTGACCCGGGTGTATCCGAATGGCCAGGCCGACATCAACCAGTTTCACGCGGCCGGCGGCATGGGCTTTTTGCTACGCGAACTGATCGACGCGGGCTTCCTGCACAACGACGTGCAAACCGTTGCCGGACCGGGGCTCGAACGCTATTGCGAGGAACCCTGGCTGGATAACGAGAGACTCGGCTGGCGCCCCGCGCCGCGCGCCAGCGCCGACGACGAAATTCTGCGCCCCTGCGCGCAGGCCTTTTCCGCATCCGGCGGGCTGCAGCTGCTCGAGGGCAACCTCGGCCGGGCGATGATCAAGATCTCGGCGGTCAAGCCCGAGCACCAGGTAATCCGGGCGCCCGCGCTGGTGTTCGACACCCAGGAACAGGTCATGCAGGCGTTCGAGGCCGGCGAACTGGAGCGTGACTTCGTCGCCGTGATACGCAACCAGGGTCCGCGCGCCAACGGCATGCCGGAACTGCACAAGTTGACACCGCCGTTGAGCGTGCTGCAAAACCGGGGTTTCATGGTCGCGCTGGTTACCGACGGGCGCATGTCGGGCGCATCCGGGAAAGTTCCGGCCGCGATTCACCTGACTCCCGAAAGCCAGGCCGGCGGTTTCATCTCGCGGATTCGCGATGGCGATGAAATCCTGCTCGACGCGCAGCGCGGCGTGCTCAATGTCAATCTCGCTGACGCTGAGCTAACAGCGCGCCCTGCCGTCAATGCCGAACATTGCGCCCAGCAATGGGGCCTCGGGCGCGAGTTGTTTGATGGCTTCAGGGACCGTGTTACCGGCGCCGAACAGGGCGCGATGAGCATTTTTACCCAGGCGCCCGCAGCCGCGGCTGCCAACCTACCGCAGACGGTGAAGAGCGCATGAACATCAATGACATTTTGCAGCAGTCGCCGGTGGTGCCAGTGATCGTGGTCGACCGGCTGGAGCAGGCGGTACCGCTGGCACAGGCGCTGGTCGAGGGCGGCCTGCCGGTACTCGAAGTGACCCTGCGCAGCGACGTCGCGCTGCAGGCTATCCATGAAATCTCGAAAGCCGTAAGCGGCGCCATCGTCGGCGTCGGCACGGTTACCCGGCCCGAGCAATTCCAGCAATCAATCGAGGCCGGCGCACAATTTGCGGTTAGCCCCGGGCTGACCGACGCACTGCTAGCTGGGAGTCGCAGCGTCGAGCTGCCGTTTCTGCCCGGCGTATTTACCCCGAGCGAGATTATGCATGCGTATGAACATGGGTTTAAAGCGCTCAAACTTTACCCGGCACAGCAGGCGGGTGGTATCGGCATGCTCAAGGCCATTAACGGGCCGTTACCCGAGGTAAAATTCTGTCCAACCGGGGGCATCGACGCCGACAATTTTCTCGATTTCCTGAAGCTGCCCAACGTGGCCTGCGTCGGCGGGTCATGGGTCTGCCCGGCGGACGCGATTCAAAACCAGGACTGGGCGCAAATTTCGCAACTGGCCGCCAACGTCCGCAGTGCTCTCGAGTAGAACCCTCAAACCAGGCCACTTTCAGTCAAACAAGAATCAGGACAATGCCCACAATCGAACGTAAATTTACCGATCGCGCCGAACTAGTCGACAGCCTGTACCAGGCATTCGTCGGGGAGCTGCAACAGGCACTGGAGCAGCATTCGTCGGCAACGATTTTACTTTCCGGAGGATCGTCTCCGGCCCCACTTTATCGACGGCTGTCGTCCGCAGACCTGAACTGGAACCAGATCCACATCGCTCTCGTCGACGACCGCTGGGTGGAAACCGATAACGCTGCCAGCAACGAGCGCCTGTTGCGCGAGAACCTGCTCATCGATAAGGCGGCAAATGCAGTTTTCACGGGCATGAAGAACGCTCATCACAACCCGTTCGACGGCGCGGCTGAATGCAACGCCCGTTACGCCGCCCTGCCATTACCCGGCACGCTTTGCCTGCTTGGAATGGGTCCGGACGGTCACACCGCTTCGCTGTTTCCGCATGCCGAGGGGCTCGATGCGGCGCTCGATTCCAGCCAGCATTGCGCGGCTATCAGCGCCGTTAAATCGGATGTCACCGGCGACAATCTCGAACGCATGAGCCTGACACCCTGGAGTATTCTGCAAAGCCGCAGATTGATCCTGTTGATCACCGGGGAGGATAAGTGGGAGGTCTATGCGCGGGCCCGCGATGCCGAGGCGACTGCCGATCAGCCGATCAGCCTGTTCATCCACCAGGACAAGGTGCCGCTAGAGGTCTACTGGGCCCCCTGAAGAGCCTGCCTTCAGCCTAGCGCAATGCCTGCTTGGGGCTACGGTCTGAGTGGTACAGCCCCCAGTGCTTTTCGGCCTTGGCCATCGGGTTTGCACCATCGAAGCCACCCTTCCAGTTCTCGTCAAAGGACGAGAAATAGAATGATATAACCTGGTTGCGTTCGACCCAGGGATCATACTGGTCGAAGAAGACTTCCTGCTCGTTCGCGCCGGCCTTGCCGATCAGGCCGCCCTCGTAACTGCCGTCGCCATAAACCCGGCTGGTCGGCCAACCGGTTTCACAATAGGCGATTCGATGCTGTGGATGCCGGCTCTGGATATCGCGGTAGATCGAATCGGTCCAGTCCATCGCCACGTCCAGCGTCTTGTTATTCCAGAAGGCGTAGGCGTGCAGGCAGATAAAATCGATCTCGTCGGCTATTTTCTGTGCCTGTGGTTTGTTCCAGAAGTTGTAATCGTCGCTGACCGTGACCGGTTGCCCGATGCTGGCGCGCACCTGCCTGATTTGCCCGATCACCTTGTCCATATCGTCCAGCCGATGCCAGGACCAGTCGACGAAAATTTCATTGCCGACGTTGACGGCAACAACGATCTCGGGAAAGCGGTTGGCGAGTTCGATCGCTTGTTTCACCTGGGCGTTATTCTCATCTTCGGTTTTATGCGCATCGAGCCAGATCCCCTGCATCACGCGAATCGGCAGGTTGTTAGCGGCAATCACTTCGAGGATGTTTTGCGACTGCTGGTCCGCCCCATACAGCCTTATCAAGTTCCACCGGGTGGAGATGATCTGCAGGTCTTCGAGAATATTCTGTTTCGAAGTCAACCCCTTGCCGGGTCCTTCGCCGTCACGATAGGCCCCGTAGGAAACGCCGTTCCCTATCCACCTGCCATCGATCAACGGGTTAAACTCTCTCTTGACGAAAGCGTCGTTGGCCGCAGTAGCTTCGATTTCTGCCGATGGAACTGAGCTACAGGCAACCAGGAAAACCAGGATAGCGATCGTTGCGAGTCTGATGCTTGGGATCATGGATTCCTCGTGCTTTAGTTTACGCTACTGCAAAAGCGGCGTGATTCCAGGAAAGGCGGATAAACAGGCCATGTTAATCCCGGTGTATTTTTTAACTGAACCGGCTGTCACGACCTCGCCGCGATCAAATCACAGCTCAAACTCTGCTTAGCTGGTTTTAGCGCTCAGATATCAATACTGGAGAGTTGGTTTCCTTCTACGATGGTATCGGGACCGCCATCCGTCTCCTGCGCTACACCCATAATTTCCAGGGTCACGTACCATACCGTGTCGCCCTTGTAGTAATAAACCGAACAACTCGAAACAAAACCGTTGGGAAACGCGATACAGACTTTTCCATCATCATCGACAGTCCAGGTTCTGAGGGGGTAAGTCCTGCCTTCAAACTTGACGTATACGGTGCCGTCCGCAAGAAAATAGGCCCCGCTGCCGGGAGTAGTCCATACCTGGGTATTCCCGGAGAGATGATCGGTGACCTGAGCGGAATTCAAACGGGTAGCCCCTTCTGACATAAGTCGTTGCTCGAGTTTGCTGCCTGCTACTGCGCATGCCAGTAGTCCAAATGACACGGTCATAACGATTAATATTTTCGAAATTCTTTGGTACATGAGGTCAGCCCCGCCTATCTGAGGAACAGCACAAGTTACTGTTCGAATGAATTTAATATAACGAATAAAAATTAATGCCTGTATCAATCCGGTCTTGCACCCACTCATTTTCTTTATTGTTGCAGGACTTGACGCATGGCTTGACAGCAAAAACCTATTACCTGATGCTATATAGCACTAAAGCTCAATCCGTTGCAAGAAATATATGTTTTCGAGGAACCGGATCCGTCACCGGAAAGGCGTTGCGTTTGTCATGCTCGCATTTGCGGAACCTGGGCCGCCTCTGGTGAAAGGAGATTAACAAGTGTACAAAATAACATCAGGCATCGTATCAATTCTGGTGTTGTTACCCGGGCTGTCCGCTTGCGCCAGGTCACCAATGGCGGTTACTTCGGAGCCGGCTTTCCCCTGGGTCCAGGTGTGGGCCGACGAATTCGATCAGGGTGTGATCGACCCGGGCAAATGGGAACACTCGCTCGACTGCACCGACCACGGTAACAACGAGGCCCAGTGTTACACCGGGCGTGGGGAGAATTTGTTTGTGGATAGCAAAGGAATTCTGCACCTCGTCGCCCGGGAAGAAAAATTCAGCGGCCCCGCACATACGGCCGATCACTCAGATTATGATGCTAACGATACCTCGGTGACCAAGGCGTACACTTCGGCTCGCCTACGCACCAAAAACCGGTTTGATTTCAGGTATGGCAGAGTCGAAGTCCGCGCCAGGCTGGCCGGCGGTCAGGGGATGTGGCCAGCGATATGGATGTTACCGACCGACTGGGTTTACGGTGGATGGCCGTCCAGCGGGGAACTCGATATCATGGAGGCTGTCAGCCTCGATACTGCGGGCGCGGTGAACCAGGTACACGGCTCGATGAATTACGGCCTGAAATGGCCGCAATGGTCGGCCATCGGCAAGAACTACGTGTCGAACAGAAGTCTTACCCGAGAATTCCATACCTTCATGATCGAATGGGAAGCGGACGAAATACGCTGGTTTGTGGACGGCATCCACTACCAGACTCAAACCTCGGCGGGTTGGTACAACTATATCTGGGGCGACCAGCAGACAGGTTTTGGCGTGGCTAATCCGCGGGCGCCTTATGATCAGGACTTTCACCTGCTGTTAAACCTGGCGGTCGGGGGGCACTGGCCCGGCCAACCCGACAGGAACTGGCGGGGCGATCGAGAATTCCTGATCGACTACGTGCGCGTCTATCAATGTGGCTCGGGCAACGCCGACGGCAGGGGCTGCGCCTCGGCGCCCGATGCGCTGGTAGATACCTCCATCGAACCGACAGCCGATGGCGGCGCCCCGCGCGTCAACCGATTTTCACTGTTTCAGCACGGGCCCGCGACACTCAGCTTCGAAGCTGGCGACAAGACGGTAACCAATGCCCTGGTGATCGGCAGCCAGGCTGAAACTGCGGGTGACGTGGTAATCGAGATGCCGGATATCGGCGGTGAGCATGGCAAGATCCTCGATATTAATTTTTCCGGGCCCGGCAAGGTTTTCCTGGCCTCCGCCGATATGCGCGATGTCGCCGGTATTGGCAATGGCTTTAACCTGGCGGGCGGGAGCGCATGGCAAACGCATGGCACGCTCGAGTTCGACCTTTTGGTGGAACGTATCGATGCCGCAACGACCCTGGTGGCCAGGCTCGAGAGCGGCGATTCTGACCTGGGACAATACGCGATCGAGACGCCCGCGGTCGGGGAATGGAGCAAAGTCGCCATTCGAGTCTCGGACCTGCTCGCCAACCCGCTCGAGGGTGGCAAGGGCATTGACCTGAATCGCGTCTCGAATCTAATCGCGATCGCGGCAACGGGTAGCGCAAACGCGCGCATCCGGCTCGACAATATCTCGCTGTCCTGCGCGGTAAACGCATTTTCCAGGCCGTGGCAGTGGGATACGGCCTGCTCGATCGAGCCGCTGTTGGTCGCTGAATAAACGGCCGATCGCCAGGTCGATTCCCAGTGTAGTTACTCAACGCACGACAACCCTGTCTGATTTCGCTAGCTTGCTATTTCAGCGCATATTGGATACTTTGCTATATAGCACCACTGCCACGGCGTCATCTCAAACTATAAACTGATGAAAATTCGTCACCGTACAATTCTGCGAAACCTGCTCCTGACTCTGCTGGTCGGCGGCGGCTTGAGCATGCCCGCGCTGGCTGGCTGGCAAACGCAGTGGATCGATCGCTTCGACGGCAGCGGCGTCGACTGGAACAACTGGACCGCGCAAACCCAGGCGAACTACAACGCCGAGGTGCAGTGTTATACCGCCGACGACAGCTCTGCAAATAAAAACTACGCCGTTTCCGGTGGCACGCTGACCATCATCGCCAGACGCCAGCTCATCGATTGCCCCCACGCCTCGCTCGGTGACAGGACGTGGAGTTCGGGCAGGCTGAACAGCAAGGACAAGCGCGAGTTCCGCTACGGTCGCCTCGAATCGAGGATCAGGATCCTGGACACCGGCGGCGGCTCGTGGCCGGCCTTCTGGATGCTGGAGAACAGAATTATGGAACAGCCCATCGCGAACGATGGCGACAATGTCCCCTGGCCCCTTCCTGGCGCCGGCGAAATCGATGTCTGGGAATGGTTTTCCAACGACGCCAGTCGCTACATCACCAATTTTTACAATGCCAGCCCCGGCTGCAGCAGTGGCAACGACGTTCGTTACACCTATCCCAACGGCGTGCTCGACGTGCAGCAGTGGCACGATTACGCGATCGAGTGGGACGCAGACGTGGCGCGCTTTTACATCGACGACATCCTGGTGAGAACCCAGACTCTTTCCAGCTGCGGGCAGTACCAGGAGCCAATGTTCGTGCTGCTCAACGTCGCCATCGGTGGCACCCTGGGCGGCCTTGTCGATCCGACCCTGACCCAGGCCCGGATGGAAGTCGATTACGTTGCCCATTGCAATCCGACAAATTCAAACACTGCGACTCGATGCAACGAGAACACCCCTGGTATCGCCGCGGATCTGACGATTTTCGAAACTGCCGAAAGAGCAGACTGGGTCGCCTGGGATAGCGCTGGCGGCACCACGCCGGCGGTCGTCATGGATAGCGATATGGCATATGCCGAGGTGATGGGATTCAACATCATCGGCAGCACGGTAACCGGTTTTACCACCCGGGCTCCGTTTGCCAGCGGCGGAACGGCCTATGACGCCTCCGCGATTGTCACCACCGGCACGCTGGAGTTCGACCTGAAGATGACGGCCCTGCCGACTGCCGGCGCGACGGACTGGAAACTGAAGCTAGAGAGCGCCGGGGATCCTTCGCAGAAGGTCGAAGTCAGCCTGATGACGAGCCTCGAAGGCCATGCCGCGCCCGTGCTGGATCAGTGGCAGCACTACAGTTTTAACCTGTCCGACCTGGACACCCAGACCCTGGATTTAAGCGCAATCGATGTAGTGCTGGTATTTCCTGAATTTGGAACCGGCGACGGCGCAGCTTTCCGCATCGACAAGATCGAGATTTTAAGCAACGTGGCGCAGAGCACTCCGCCGACACCCCCTGGTGGAACTACCGGCGGTACTTCTGCTGGAGGCAGCAGCAGTGGTAGCAGTATCGATACGTGGTTAATTGCACTGCTGGGTAGCTTGACCTTTCACCGCCTGCTCGTTGCACGCCGGCGGGAACGGTTGCAGGCAAATCAGTCGATTTGATCGGTTCTGTTTTGTCTATGCACTCGAAGCGATAACGTTCTTGCGTGATGCGAGTCCAATCTCGCGTTCATCCAGCGTTGCAAATGCTTCAGACGCCTGGAGAAATTCTGCAAACTCGAACTTGCTAAATTTTCCGGATGTCGCTTAAGACTGGCTTCGCTTTCTGCTTCAGTTTTAATATCTGATTCGCTATTCATATTCATGCGCTGGTCTTCAACCTGTTGTTTAATATTCAGACAACGGATACTATTAGCGAATATTGTGCACTGCAACATTTATCTCGATAGTGTTAATTAATGCGCTTTCGAGGTGCAGATCAAGGAACGAACTACGCTTGGGCCATGGGGCTGAAAACTCCCTCATAAACAACGGCCGTGGTCAATTCCAGCCCTTTTGAATCGGGCCAGCGTAGAAGGTCGATGGCCTCTGAATACTGGATTTCTGTTCAGTTAGCCCGTTCGGCATTGACCGCAATGGCGAAACCTTCGAGATCGACCTGGTCTCGCCAGTCTTCAAGCTTAGCCGGTAACTTGACTCGCCAGTTCGGGTACTCAGCTATGGTGCCGGGCACATTCATCTGCTTTGTCTGCGACAACAGGTCTTCCATTTGGACCATTAACAGCATGGATCCCGAGCGCGCAAGATAACGCTGAATAGACCAAGCCAGTTCGCCGCTAAAGTCCTTACGCCCATGCTTCCCGTTTGAATCATCGCCAGCGAGCAAATTTTCGCGCCTCAGCGCTGCCAGAATTTCCAGACGATCCCGCTGGCGAATTTGCCGCTGCTGCTGCCGGAACTCGTCCGAAGGAAACAGGTCGAGTTGTTCGCGCAGCTCCAGGTCAGATTCCTGCCAGAAACCGCGCAGCGTCGGCAGGTCATGTGACCCCGCGGTGCAAAGCGCGTAATAGGGAAAATCTGCGGGCGGCTTAATCGTTCCCTGGTGCCAGTCTTTTTCGAAATAAAGAATTCGATAAGACAACATTTTATTGCTTTCGAGGGCGTGGCGAACCTCGTCCGGGACGGTACCCAGGTCTTCGCCGATAATCAGGCAACGATTGCGTTGGCTCTCGAGCGCGAGAATGCCGAGCAGGTCCGAAAAGGGATAAGAGACATAGGTACCTTCCCTGGGGGAACAGCTCTGCGGCACCCAGAAAAGTCGCATCAAACCCATGATGTGATCGATCCGAAGCGCACCCGCATGGCGCATGTTGGCGCGCAGGGTATTGATAAACGGCCGGTAAGCCTGGTCGCGCAGCGCCTGTGGTTTTAGGGGGGGTAACGCCCAGTTCTGCCCGTTTGAATTAAAATCATCCGGCGGCGCACCGATACCCACCTCTGGCGCATAGTCACCCTGTCGAACCCAGCACTGCGCCGAAGACCCGGCATCGCCAACCGCGAGATCGCGATAGATGCCGATGCACATGCCATGTCGGGTGCAAATCTCCTGTGCCGCGGCCAGCTGCTGCTCGGCATTCCACTGCAGGTACTGGTGAAACTCGATTTCATCGCCATGCGCGTCGGCCCATCTTGCCACCGTCTCCGATTCGGGATCTCGATAAGCTTCAGGCCATTTCTGCCATTGATCGATAGCGGCATCCTGTCGGTAAAAAGATCCCTGCAAGGCCTCGAACAGGGCGAACTTGAATAAATCCCGACCGCCGTTTTGCTGGAACTGGCGAAATGCCTGGAGCCGTACCGAACCGGTATCGAGTTGTCGTTGCCTGAATGCCTGATAAAGCTTTCTCAGCACCTGTAACTTGAGGCCCCAGACCTCCCGGTAATCGATCAACTCGAGTTCTCGCAATGCCTGCAGGCTGGCCTGGAATTCCCGGCCTGTTACCTGCTGCCTTACTTCAGGCTCATGTTCAAATTCATCGATCGCCTCGACATCCAGGTAAACCGGGTTGAGGAATTCTCGACTCGACGGGCTGTAAGGGCTCGCATTTTCAGGTAAATGCGGGAACAGCGCGTGCATTGGATTGAGACCCAGCACATTGATTCCGAGCGGGGCCAATATCTCGATCGTTGCATGCAGGTCACTAAAATCACCGATGCCCCAGTTGCGCTGCGAACGCAGCGAAAAAAGTTGCAGGCTGATACCCCATATTTTCCTGCCAGTGGCGAGCTCGGGTGGTTGATAGCAGGTTTCGGGCACGACGATGAGGGTGGCCTGCACTGCGCTCGCGTTATCCGCTTTCACGCTTAGCCGGTGATAACCGACCTCGTCAAAGTCCGGCAAGACGACTTCGAATTGCTTCAGCAGGGTGCCGTTAACCAGCGCTTCGTCGACCGCAGCCTGCGCCCCAGGATTCCATTCACCCTGCCGGTGCTGGCCGCTTTCTGTGCAAAGTTCCCAGCTTATCGCCTTATCGGCCTGGTTAACGCCAGGCGTCAGGGTCAGACGTATTGGCGCTTCGTTCTGGCGGCGCACCACGACCGGAGCGATGAGATGACGCCCTTTGCGAGATGCCACTACCTCGAGGTTACGCCGAATATCGTCATCGCTATTTACCGGCAACTGTAACGCCGCCAGCAGAGATTGTTTCACCTCGATGCCGGGTTGATGCCGCTGGCCGCGGATATCGTGGTAGCCGAGCGCAATACCGCAGCTGGCGCATAGCGCATCGAGTCCCTCGTGGTCGGTTATCGGCATCGCACTCTATTCCGTCGTGAGTACGGGCGAATCTTTACCGCGTTGTGCATTCGAAATCGTCATTCTTGCGAGCGTATCATGCTGGCGCGACCCTATATCAGCAATTCAAACAACTGTACCGATCGCGCCTCGATCTCCACGGACCTGTTGCCGTTGATTGAAGGCTCGATGCTTGCGGTCGTCAGGATGCACTGCCAGTGAAACCCGGTCTCCGGTAATACAAAGTTCACCGGGGTTGCGTCGGCGTTGAAAACAATCAGCAGCGCCGACTCCTTTTCGCCATCGAAGCGTGGGTCTCGCGCGGGCATCGCCTCGACCGCCAGTAACATGGCGAGAAAATTACTGCCGTGGTCATGCCAGTCAGAGTCGTTCATCGGCTGACCGTCTGCGCGCAGCCATTGAATATCGGTAAATCCACTGGGCTCGAACTGCGCTTCGCCATGCACGAAACGATCCCGATGTAACAGCAGGTATTCGTTTCGAATACTTATCAACGACCGGACAAAGTCGAGCATTCCCGCTTCGCGCTGAAGTGCCGACCAGTCCAGCCAGGTAACTTCATTATCCTGACAATAGGCGTTGTTATTGCCCCGCTGACTGCGCCCGAGTTCGTCCCCGGCAAGCAGCATCGGGGTACCCTGCGCGAGAATCAGGGTTGCCAGGAGGTTGCGCCGCTGGCGTAACCGCAGCTGGTTGATTTCGGCATCGTCGCTCGCGCCTTCGACACCATAGTTGCTGCTGAAGTTGGCGCTATGGCCGTCCTCGTTGTTCTCGCCGTTGGCTTCGTTATGGCGTATCGTTGTAGCTGACCAGGTCGTTAAGCGTGAAACCGTCGTGACTGGTCACCAGGTTAATACTGGCCGAGGGTCGCCGACCGTTATGCTCGAACAGATCACTCGAACCATGCAGGCTGCGCGCCAGTTCGGGCAACACCCCGGGGTCGCCACGCCAGAAACGACGCAGGCTGTCGCGAAAACGATCGTTCCATTCCGCCCAACCCGGCGGGAAAGCACCCAGTTGATAGCCACCTGGCCCGATGTCCCAGGGTTCGGCGATGAGCTTCACCTGGGACAGCACGGGATCTTCACGTATCGCCCTGAAAAACTCGCTTTCGCTATCGAAACCCTGCGCTTCACGCGCGAGACTGACGGCAAGATCGAAGCGAAAGCCGTCGACGTGCATCTCGGTCACCCAGTAACGCAGGCTGTCGATGACCATTTGTAAAACCCGCGGATGATTCAGGTTGAGGGTATTGCCGCAACCGCTGTCGTTGATATAGAAGCGTTTATCCTCATCCGATAGTCGGTAGTAGCTGGCGTTATCGATGCCGCGAAAACCAAGCGTCGGTCCCGAGTGGTCGCCTTCGGCGGTGTGGTTGTAGACCACGTCGAGGATGACTTCGATGTCGGCCTGGTGCAGCCGCCGCACCATGGCCTTGAATTCGTTACGATCGCCACTCGAGAGGTAGCGTGATTCGACGGCGAAAAAACCGATGCTGTTATAGCCCCAGTAGTTGACGAGGTCTTTTTTAACCAGGAAGTAATCGTCGACAAAGGCATGGACTGGCATCAGTTCCAGCGTGGTGATTCCCAGCGACCTGAGGTAGGCAATCACGCTATCCGCTGCCAGCCCGGCAAAACTGCCGCGCTGTTTCTCGTCTATTTCAAGGTTCAGCATGGTAAAGCCACGCACGTGGGCTTCGTAAATAACCGTGCACGGCCAGGGCACCCGCGGCGGTCGATCGTCGCCCCAGTCGAAAGTGTCGTCCACAACCACGGACCTTGGAACAAACTCGGCACTGTCGCTGCTGTCGAAACCCGGGTCCTGCCCGCGATCATCAAAATCGAAGCCGTAGACGGAATCGTCCCAGCTCAGGTTACCGCTGATTTGCCTGGCGTAGGGATCGAGCAACAGCTTATTGGGATTGAAGCGGTGGCCCTGTTGCGGCTCATACGGTCCATCGACGCGGTAAGCGTAACGCGCACCCGGTCCGCAACCTGGCAGGTAAGCGTGCCAGACCTGGCCGCTGAGCTTGAGTTCGAAGCGTTCGGCTTCGCGCCCGGTTGCGGCGTCAAACAGGCAAAGCTCGACCCGGGTTGCATGCGCCGAGAACAGCGCAAAATTTACCCCGTGGCCATCCCAGTTAGCTCCGAGCGGCTGTGGTGTTCCGCGCAGCTGCTCGTGCTTCATGGTAAGTGCGTGTTTTCCGCGACCGGCGATACCGGCTCAAGTTTCCAGATCTCGTCGTTGTATTCGCGAATGGTTCGGTCGGAGGAGAAGCGTCCACTGGCCGCGGTGTTGAGAATACTCATCTGCGTCCAGCGATCACGGTCCAGGAAGGTGCGCGCTGCAAGCCGCTGCGCGGCAACGAAACTGGCAAAGTCCGCGGCCGTCATCCAGGCGTCGTGCGGATTGAGAATGCCATTTATAATCGGCTCGAAAATACCGGGTTCAGACCGGCTGAACTGGTTGCTCTGCAACACCTGCATAACCTCGCGCAGATCGTCGTCGGCGGCGACGATCGCAGCCGGATCATATTGCAGGCGGGTTTGCGCGACCTCTTCCGCACTCAGCCCGCAGAGGAAAAAATTCTCTGCGCCGACGGCGTCGCGGATCTCTATATTGGCTCCGTCGAGAGTACCTATCGTGAGCGCGCCGTTGATCATGAATTTCATGTTACCGGTGCCGGAAGCTTCCTTGCCCGCGGTCGAAATCTGCTCCGAGAGATCGCAGCCCGGGCAAATGATCTCCATCGTGCTGACATTGTAGTTGGGCAGGAATACCAGGCGTAACAGGCCTTTGGTCCGCGGGTCCGAGTTGACCACCTGGGCGACATTGTTGATCAGCTTGATGATGAGCTTGGCGATGAAATAACCGGGCGCGGCCTTGCCGCCGATGAGCACGCAACGCGGCGTCCAGTCAGCGGTGTCGCCGCGGTGAATCCTTTGCAATAAATGGATGACATGCAATACGTTGAGCAGCTGGCGCTTGTATTCGTGCATGCGTTTGACCTGCACGTCAAATATAGCATCAGGGTAAAGCTCGACATCGCAGGCCTGCTTCACCAGCGAGACCAGCTGCAGCTTGTTGGCCTGCTTGACCGCCCGCCAGGACTCACGGAACGCGGCGTCCTGCGCAAACGGAGCCAGCTTGCCCAGCTGCTCGAGGTCGGTAATCCAGCCATCGCCGATGCTGTCGGTTATCAGTTGCGACAGCCCCGGGTTGCAGGCCTTGAGCCAGCGCCGCTGGGTGACACCGTTGGTCTTGTTATTGATACGGGTTGGCCAGAGTTCATGAAAATCGCGAAACAGGCCCTGTTTCAACAGGTTCGAATGCAGCTCGGCGACACCATTCACCGAGTAACTACCGACCAGGGCGAGATGCGCCATGCGTACCATGGGTTCGGGTCCTTCCTCGATGATCGCCATGCGTTCGCGTCGTTTCTCGTCGTTCGGCCAGCGCGCCGTAATTTCGACGACAAAGCGACTGTTAATCTCGCGCACGATGTCCATCACACGCGGCACCAGTTGCTCCAGCAGGCTAACCGGCCAGCGCTCGAGCGCCTCCGGCAGCAGGGTGTGATTGGTGTAGGCCATACAGCTGGTGGTAATTTTCCAGGCAGCGCCCCATTTGAGACCATGCACATCGATTAGCAGGCGCATTAACTCGGCCACGGCGATGCTCGGGTGGGTATCGTTTAACTGGAAGCAGTGCTTTTCAGCGAAGTGGGTAAAGTCTTCACCGTGGCGGTTGACCCACTGTCGAAATATATCCTTGAGGCTGGCCGAGGCGAGAAAATACTGTTGCCGCAGGCGCAGTTCCTTGCCGTTCTCGCTGGCATCGTTTGGATATAAAACCATGGTGATGTTTTCCGCCGCGGTTCTGCCGGCAACCGCCTCGGTGTAGCTACCGGCGTTGAATTCATCGAGGTCGAATTCGTTGGTGGCGATAGCCGACCACAGCCGCAGGGTATTGACCGTGCCGTTCTGGTAGCCGGGCACTGGAATATCGAAAGGAATTGCAAGCACGTCATAGGTATCCACCCAGCGCGCGTGACTGCGCCCGTCATCGTCGAGATAGTGTTCGACGCGTCCGCCAAAATGAACCGCCTGTTCATACTCTGCGCGTTCGATTTCCCATGGATGACCGCCGCGCAGCCAGGGATCGGGTTCCTCGACCTGGTGCCCGCCCGCAATTTTCTGGCGAAACATGCCGTACTGGTAGCGAATGCCGTAGCCGATCACCGGCAAAGCCAGCGTCGCGCAGCTGTCGAGAAAGCAGGCGGCAAGCCTGCCGAGGCCACCGTTACCGAGCCCGGCATCGTGCTCCTGCTCGACCAGCTCTTCCTCGTCGAGTCCTAGCTGGTTCAGCGCCGCGGTCAGCTCATCGCCAATATCGAGATTCAGGGATGCGTTGCGCAGGCTTCGACCGAGCAGGTATTCCATCGACAGGTAACAGACTCGGCGGCTATCCTGGTTTTCATAACTATGGCGGGTATTGTTTATGCCGTCCATGAGGCGGTCGCGCAGCGTCATTGCGAGGGCAACATACTCGTAATGCGGTGAGCTCTGGTAATGGTTGCGCCCCAGGGTGTGATTGAAGTAACGCCGAAAGTCGTGCACCAGGCTTTCGCTATCACGACCCGGTGGCGCCAGTGCGGCGATTTCTTTTTTGTTACGTATTTTCATGTTGCAGTCGGTCAGTTCTCATTATCGGTCATTCGAATGACAGGATTAAAGTGGCTAGCGGCGGTAAGGTCAAATTCAACGAGTAGTCGCGTCCGTGGGCGGCAATTTCCTCGGCATGGACTTTCCCGAGGTTGCCCACACCGCTACCACCATAGATGCTGGCATCGCTATTGATCCGTTCTCGATAGCAACCCGCCAAAGGCACGCCGATGCGATAATCGCGGCGAATTACCGGCGTCATATTACACACCGTAACGATCATTTCGCGCGGGTTCGAAGCACGGCGTATGAAGGAAATCACGCCCTGCTCGGTATCGCTGCAGTCGATCCACTCGAAACCTTCAGCGCTGAAATCCACCTGGTGGAGCGCGGCCGTGTCGCGGTAGAAATAGTTCAGGTCTCGAACCAGCTGCTGGATACCGGCGTGCGCCGGCTGTTCGAGCAGGTGCCAGTCGAGCGAAGCGTCGTGGTTCCATTCGCGCCGTTGCGCGAATTCGCCACCCATGAACAATAGTTTCTTGCCGGGATGCGCATACATGAAGCAGTAGTAAAGCCGCAGGTTGGAAAATGCCTGCCACTCGTCGCCGGGCATACGCTCGATCATTGAGCCCTTGCCGTGCACGACCTCGTCGTGCGACAGCGGCAGAATAAAGTTTTCACTGAAGGCGTATAGCAGCCCAAACGTGAGCTTGTCCTGGTGATAGCGTCGGTGCACCGGGTCTTCGCCGAAGTAGCCCAGGCTATCGTGCATCCAGCCCAAATTCCATTTATAGCTGAACCCCAATCCACCGGTGTAAACCGGGTGTGAAACGCCAGGCCAGGCGGTCGACTCTTCGGCGATAGTGACCGCGCCAGTCGTGTGTACCTGTTCGTTCATCTGGCGCAGGAATTCAACCGCCTCGAGGTTTTCGTTGCCACCGTATTTATTGGGGATCCATTCCCCCGCCGCACGCGAGTAGTCGAGGTACAGCATCGAAGCCACCGCATCGACCCGCAGCGCGTCGATATGGTATTCCTCGACCCAGAACAGCGCGTTGGCAATCAGGTAGTTGACGACTTCGGGCCGGCCGAAATTAAAAATCAGCGTGCCCCAGTCTGGATGCGCGCCCTGGCGTGGATCGGCGTGCTCATAAAGATGGCTACCGTCGAACCGGCCAAGCCCGAAATCATCGCGCGGAAAGTGCGCCGGGACCCAGTCCATGATCACGCCGATGCCCTGTTGATGGCAACGGTCGATGAAGAACTTGAAATCCTCGGGATTACCGAAGCGGGATGTCGGCGCGAACAGGCCGACCGGTTGATAGCCCCAGGAACCGTCGAAAGGATGTTCGCTGACCGGCAGTAACTCGATATGGGTATAACCCATGTCCTTGACGTAAGCGACCAGGCTCTCGGCAAGTTCGCGGTAACTCAACGCCTGGTTAGTGTCAGCCTGGCGGCGCCAGGAGCCGAGATGCACCTCGTAAATCGCCATGGGTTGATCGAGCGCGCTGGTGGCGCGACTCGCGTCCAGCCAATCGGTATCCTGCCAACGGTAGTCATCCTGGTGCACGATCGACGCGTTGCCGGGCGCCAGTTCCATCTGCCGGGCAAACGGATCGGCCTTGAGCGGCAGCAGCTTGCCCTTGGCGTCGAGTATTTCGTACTTGTAATAGTCGCCGGCGCAAAGACCCGGGATAAAGATATCCCAGACGCCAGCGGTGGGGTGCCGTCGCATCGGATGGCGACGACCGTCCCAGCCGTTGAACAAACCGACGACACTGACCCGGCTCGCAGCGGGCGCCCAGAGCGCAAAATGCACGCCCTCGACGCCATCGATTTCGATCACGTGAGCGCCAAGTTTATCCGCGAGATTTCGCAACTTGCCCTCGCGCATCAGGTGGCGATCGAGATCCCCGAACGGCGATGCAAAGCGATACGGATCATCGATGATATAGCTGTGGTCATTGACATGGACGCGCAGTCGATAGGTTACAGCGGGCAGCGGCAATCGCGCTTCGAACAGACCGTCAGCATGTACCGCTTGCATATTGATCAGCAATTCATCGTTGGCGTCGAGCAGTTCCACCGCCTGGGCCTGCGGTTGAAAGCTGCGCACCCTCCAGTTTTTCCTGGCGCCATGCGGACCCAGGATTTTGAAGGGGTCGCCGTGCCGCCCCTGCGCAATGGATTGATAACTGGATTCCAGCGTTGCCATGGTTTCAGCAGCTCACGCTTTAGGGTAAAGCTGCTTTATATAAGCATCGATACTGGCGGCCCATTCGAATCTGGCCTGCGCCGCCGCCTTGCGCATGCTTTGCCATTTGCCGGATTTTTTCTGAAACTGGTTTAGCGCACGCTGTACCGTAGCGACCAGGGCGTCGGCCTGCGCGCTCGGATTATCGCCAGTAAAGACAAAACCCGTGCTGTTATCCCTGACGGTATCGCGCAGTCCGCCGACGTGGTGCACCAGGCAGGGCTGGCCGGCACGTAATGCCAGCATCTGGCTGATGCCGCAGGGTTCGAAAGAACTGGGCATGAAGAACAAATCGCCCTGCTGGTAAAGCGCCTGGGCCAGTTCCTCGGAAAAGCCGCGCAGGTAAATAAAATTACGATAAATTGCCGCGGTTTCGCAGAGGAATTGCTCGTATACCGGATCCCCGGTTCCAACCATCAGCAGCAGACCGTCCGCATCCAGAATTTCCAGTGCGGCATGCAGCGCCGGTTGTCCCGAGGTCGTTGGTTGACGCATCAGGCCCACCTTCTGGTCGGTTATCCGACCGACACTCGTGAGCAACATTTGCGGGCGTCGATCGCTCAGTTGATCGAGCGAATGCTGGGCAATAAAATGCGCGCTGGCGAGCGTCGAATCGCGGCTGGCCCAGCGCAATACCAGCGCTCTCATCCGCTGCAGCAATGACTGCCAGTCGGTCAGCAGCGAACCCGGGGTTTGCGAGTAATCGCAGCCGTTGAGGATGCCGAACAGGCGCTTCTCAGCGCGGGCATTGCGCAGGTCCTGGTCGAGGCCTTCGCCGCCATGTTTACCGTGCTCGGGATCTCCCGGCAGCAGAATTTCCTCGGCATAACTCGGCGACACCGTGTGCACCGCATCGGCCAGGCGAATTGCACTGGCCATCGGGTTGACGCAGTCGGGCCAGCGCGGGTCAGCCAGCTGCTTACGCTCATAGGCCAGGCCCGGATACCATTCCTCGAGTGACGAGTCGTCCCCGGCGAAGGGTCGAACTCCCTGCACGGCCAGGTTATGAATGCTGAAGGCGCAGCGCAGATTCTGTAGTGAGCGGTAAGCGGGATCGTAACGGCGCAAGATGCACAGGAAAGCCGCGTGCCAGTCATGCAGGTGCAGAACGTCCAGCTCGGTAAAGGCAGATTTTTTTATTGCCTCGGCAACGCCCAGGCAAAATAACGCAAACTTGCTGGCGTCGGTTTCAAACGGGCGCCCGGGAGGGTCGTCGCAGTAAATCCGGCCTGCGCCGCAGCTGCTGAACAGGGGATGCTCGATCACGTAGTGGCCGACCTTAGCGCTGCCGATCCCGTCCAGTCGGTAAAGTTTGAGCGACTCGGTAAGGCCGGCAAACTTGACCTTGAGTGTTTGCAGTTGCTGCGCGCCAGTCAAACTGTCGAACACACCGTAGGCCGGGGTGATGACGGAAACCGTGCAGTTACGCTGTGCGAGTGCCCCGGGGATCTCGCGCACAACGTCGCCGATACCACCGACCTTGCCACCCGGCAGGGCCCCGTTTTCGGCGGCGACCATCAGGATATGCGTCATCAGGTCACCACGTCGGCTGCGCTGCGGCCGGTGTAATGTTCGATCTCGGCGAGCTCGCGGGCGAGGCCGATTAATTCAGCCAGCGCCCGTTGTGGATCCTCGTTCTGCCGCGCGGGATCGGTTTCATGCCCTTCGATATAGACCCGCAGCGTGGCGCCTTCGGTGCCGGTCCCCGACAGGCGATAGACAATGCGGGCACCGTCGCGCATCAGGATACGCAGGCCCTGCTGGCGACTGCTGCTGCCGTCGACCGGGTCGGTATAACTGAAATCGTCGGCCAGCTCGATCTCGTAGTTAGCAAAGCTTTGCCCGCTTAAGGCATCGGTTTTTTGACGCAGCGCCTGGATTAGCGACTGCGCCGAGTCACTCGACACGGCCTCGTAATCGTGCCGGGTATAGTAGTCGCGCCCGTATCGGCGCCAGTGCTGTTGCACGATATCGGCGACCGATTCACCCCTCACGGCGAGCACGTTGAGCCAGAACAGGACTGCCCACAACCCGTCCTTCTCGCGCACATGATCCGAACCGGTACCGAAAGACTCTTCACCGCAAAGCGTGATTTGCCCTGCGTCCAGCAGGTTACCGAAAAATTTCCAGCCGGTCGGCGTTTCGAAGCATGGAATCCCGAGCGCGGCCGCCACGCGATCCACCGCCTGGCTGGTCGGCATCGAGCGCGCCACACCCGCGAGCCCGGCGCTATAGCCCGGCACCAGTGAAGCGTTAGCGGCCAGCACGGCAAGGCTGTCACTTGGCGTGACGTAAAAGTTCGCGCCGAGAATCATATTGCGGTCACCGTCGCCGTCCGACGCAGCGCCAAAATCGGCCGCATTGCTGCCACTTAATCGACGCTGCAAATCGGTTGCATGGGCGAGGTTGGGGTCCGGGTGTTCACCGCCGAAATCCTGCATCGGCTGGCCGCGCATGACGCTGCCCGGTGGCGCCCCCAGTTGCTGCTCCAGGATGCGGTGAGCGTAAGGGCCGGTAATCGCGTTCATGCCATCGAACTGCATGCTGAAATTTCCACCGGTCAGTAGCGCCCGAATTCGTTCGAAATCGAACAATTGTTCCATCAGTTCGGCGTAATCGGTAACCGGGTCGATAACCTCTATACGCATGTCACCCAGCTGCTGGCTACCTGTGCGCGCCAGGTCGATGCCTCGCGCTTCGACAATATGGTATTGCGTTATTTCCTGGCTTTGCCGAAAAATTGCATCGGTCAGTTCTTCGCTGGCCGGTCCGCCGTTGGCAGCGTTGAATTTAATGCCGAAATCCGCGTCCGGACCACCGGGATTGTGGCTGGCGGACAGGATAATACCGCCAAAGGCATGGTACTTGCGGATAATGCAGGACGCCGCCGGCGTCGACAGGAGTCCGTTTTGCCCGACGATAACCCGGCTAAATCCGTTGGCGGCAGCCATCCCGATAATCGTCTGCAGGGCCTCGATATTATAGAAACGGCCGTCACCCCCGAGCACCAGAATTTTACCGGTAGCGCTGTCGACGCCGGTATCGGTGGCATCGAAAATCGACTGCACAAAGTTTTCCAGGTAATGCGCCTGTTGAAACACGCGTACCTTCTTGCGCAGTCCCGATGTGCCCGGTTTCTGATCGCTATAAGGATCGGTGGCAATCGTTTTGCGATTCGTCACCAGCCTTTACCTTTGCTCGTGGGTCGTCTGGTGCAGCATATCCGGTGTCACCAGCACCACGCCCTTTTCGGTAACCCGAAATCCGCGCTGCCTGTCCTGTTCGTGGTCTTCGCCGATCACCATGCCGGGCTCGATGGTGCATCCGCGATCGATGATGGCTTTGTTGATACGCGCGTTACGACCGACTTCGACATCGGGCAGGATGACGCTGTCCAGGATCTCGGCGTAAGAATGGATTCTGACGTTGGAGAACAATAAAGAGCGCTTGACCAGCGAGCCGGAAATCACGCATCCGCCCGAGACCATCGAGTCAATCGCCAGCCCGCGACGGTCTTCCAGGTCGAACACGAACTTGGCCGGCGGCATCTGCGCCTGGTGCGTCAGAATCGGCCAGCTCTGATCGTAAAGGTTCAGTTCGGGCGTCACGTTGACGAGTTCCATGTTGGCTTCCCAGAAAGCGTCGAGCGTACCAACATCGCGCCAGTAGGCGCGCTCGCCGGTGTCCATGTCGCGAAACGGATAGGCGTATACCTGGTACTTTTCGATAATCGACGGGATGATGTCCTGGCCGAAATCGTGCGAGGAATCGGGCTCGTCGGCATCCTTGATCAACTGCTCGTAGAGAAACTCGGTATTGAACAGGTAATTACCCATCGAGGCCAGGCAGAGCCCCGGCTGGCCGGGTATCGGCGCCGGGTTGGCCGGTTTTTCATTGAACTCAATGATGCGACCGGATTCATCGACCGTCATGACGCCAAAGGCGCCGGCCGCCTCCTCTAGCGGCACTTCGAGGCAGGCGATCGTCATGTCGGCCTTGCTTTCAACATGCGTGGCGATCATTTCACCGTAGTCCATCTTGTAAATATGATCGCCCGACAGGATCAGCACGTACTCGGGTTTGTGCGTACGCATGATATCGAGGTTTTGATATACCGCGTCCGCCGTGCCCTGGTACCACTCGCCGCCGGCGCGTTGCGAGGCCGGCAGGATTTCGACAAATTCGTCGAGCTCGCTGTCGAACCGGGTCCAGCCACGCACCAGGTGGCGAATCAGCGAATGCGCCTTGTACTGGGTGAGCACGCCGATGCGGCGAATGCCGGTGTTGATACAGTTCGAAAGCGGGAAGTCGATGATGCGGAACTTACCGCCGAAGGGCACCGCGGGCTTGGCGCGCCAGTCGGTCAGTTCGTAGAGCCGAGAGCCGCGCCCCCCGGCGAGCACCAGGGCCAGAGTCTGGCGCGTAAGCCGACTGACAAAACGGATATGATTCTCTGTTTTCATAATGTGGTCATGTATGTTGGGATTAATCGACTGCGGGTTTAGGTCGAGCGTATTGCTACCGCTGAACGCGTCATCGCTACCTTAACCCTGAAATGTTACTAGGTTAACGGAAAAAAGATACTTCCTCGCCGCGTGAAGGCAATCGGATGCCTGATGTTACCGCCTGCACCCGGCACAGGCAGCTGACTGAGATTCGGAACCGTTAGTTTGCTCGTGATTTTGGACGATCTCGCTTGCCCTCAATTGGTGCAGATGATTTGGGACACGGCCCTGGTTTAGACGTTATAAGTCGAGGAGGCGGTGTCGCCGCCACGACCGGTCCAGTTGGTATGAAAGAATTCACCGCGCGGTCGGTCGGTGCGTTCGTAGGTATGTGCGCCAAAATAATCCCGTTGCGCCTGCAGCAGGTTAGCGGGCAGTCGCTCCGAGCGGTAACCATCGAAATAGCTCAGCGCAGAGGTCAATGCAGGCGAAGCGATGCCGTGACAGACCGCAGCAGCCGCCACGCGGCGCCAGCCGGCTTGCGCGCTCTCGACTTTTTCGCGGAAGTAGGGAGACAACAGCAGGTTCGGCAGGTTCGGATCCTGGTCAAAGGCTTCCTTGATTCGGCTCAGGAACACCGAACGAATAATGCATCCACCGCGCCACATCAGCGCGATGCCGCCATAGTTCAGATCCCAGTCGTGCTGCTGCGCGGCTTCGCGCATCAATAAATAGCCCTGGGCATAAGAGACGATTTTGGAGGCCAGCAAGGCTTGTCGAATGTCTTCGATAAAGGCTTGTCGGTCGCCCTCGAAATTACGCTCGGGCCCCTTGAGTAACCCGGCAGCCTGCACGCGCTCTGCCTTTTGCGACGATAAAAATCGGGCAAATACCGCCTCGCCGATCAGGGTAAGCGGGATTCCGAGCTCGAGCGCCGAGATGCCGGTCCACTTGCCGGTTCCCTTCTGGCCCGCGGTATCGAGAATCTTCTCGACCAGCGCTTCACCATTTTCCTGGTAGGCCAGGATGTCGCGCGTAATCTCGATCAGGTAGCTGTCGAGCTCACCCTGGTTCCAGTCGGCGAACACCGCGTGCATTTCCGCGGGCGTCATGCCCAGCAATTCCTTCATGATCTGGTACGCCTCGCAGATCAACTGCATGTCACCGTACTCGATGCCGTTGTGAACCATCTTGACGAAATGACCCGCGCCGTTTTCGCCGACCCATTCGCAGCATGGCGTGCCGTCTTCGACCCGGGCCGCAATGCCCTGAAAAATCGGTTTGACCGATTCCCAGGCGGCCTTCGATCCGCCCGGCATGATCGACGGGCCGATCAGCGCGCCTTCCTCGCCGCCCGAGACGCCGGTACCGATAAACAGCAAGTCTTTACTTTCCAGGTAGGCGGTTCTGCGCATTGTGTCCGCATAGTGTGCGTTACCGCCGTCGATAATAATATCGCCCGCATCGAGATGCGGGATAAGCTGCTCGATAAAGTCGTCGACCGCCTGCCCGGCCTTGACCATCAACATGACCTTGCGCGGCAGCTCGAGCGATTCGACGAGTGCTTCCACGGTTTTTGCCCCACGGATATTCTTACCCGCGGCTCGACCTTTTATAAAGCTGTCTACTTTATCGATCGAGCGGTTAAAAGCAGTAACCGTGTAACCCTTGCTTTCCATATTCAGGATCAGGTTTTCACCCATTACGGCCAGGCCGACCAGGCCAATGTCAGAGAGTACTTTCATATTCGTGGGATCGTTGACAGATAAACGCGGCATGATAACACCGACTCGCGCCCACCAGTACCAGCTTCCCGGCTCTCGATTAGGGGCTCATGCGAAAAATCGGTATGCGACTAAGTCCACGCCGGGCAAGTTATCAGTCCAGCCTGCCCATCTGCTTGATGAAGTAGCGATCGACGGTGTAAAGGTAAATGATAATCGGTATCGAGAACACGACCGGTAGCAGCGCCCTGACGAAAAAACCGCTGATCAGCGACATCGGGCTTTTCAAAAGCTTCTGAATCCTGCTGGCCCATTTGCCGCTGCCGCGAATCAACAGTTCGGCCAGCTTCGACAGGATGAAAGATATGACGATGAAATATATCGCGTACGCGGCCTCGCCCATGAAAGCCTGAAACTCGGTTACATCGCTGAGAATCCTGTAGACGTTGATGTCGGCATATTTTTTCAGGGCCCAGTGGATCGCCCAAAAAATAGCGATCAGGCTCGCGATCAGCGGAATACTGACCACCAGCAATCCCAGAGACTTACCGACACTGGTCGCACCATTGAACACATACAGCAGGGGCTTGAGGAACTGTTGCCGGCCGAGGTCCAGATGTTTCAGCGTCATGGCATCGCCGGTTTTCAGCGCCGGCAGGTAACGGCTGAATTGCCAGTTGCCGGCGATCCGTTCCGGCGCCAGGTAATCGTTCAGCTTGAGCAGGCGCGACTCGGACATCTGGTAGGCATCCGCCTGCAGGCAGCCGGCTTCGACATCGGTGAACGAATCGAGGTCGGTGCGAATATGGGCGAGTTTCTCCTGCGCTTTCTGGGTGACTTCAAACTCCTTTTCGGATTCGACGATGCCCGCCTTCATTTTTTCACCAGGATTGCTGGAAACTCCGCCCCTGTTGAACACAATGTCGCGCGCAAACAGGCCGCGGGTCAGATGAAAATAGGCGAAATTTTCACCGTCATGCGATATCTGCAGGCTGTTGACCATTTCTTCGCGCACCCTCCCGCCCATGACGCCGCTACTGGCGATCAGCACCGGCAGGGTGTCGGTATCGGGATTGTCGGTGGCGTCGCTCTGCCCCGAGGCGTCGCTAATGACGAAATCGGTACAGGTCCAGTCGGGATCGAGTAACCCGGCGATACCCTGGTTGTCGTAAACCCCACCGTCGACCAGCTGTACTCGCCGCTCGCTGTATAAACCGGAGACCGCCATCGGTGGAAACAGGCCCGGCACTCCGGCCGATGCCGCGACCGCGTTGCCCAGCCTGAAACTCGGGGCGCGCATGTGCGGATCAATGTTATCGTAACGCACGCGTCGGTAGCGGTCTTTCTTGTCGATATCGCGAAAGTTCAGGTTGCGCGGCGGCACTTCGCCCATGCTGGTGGCGGTAAATATCCAGTTGTGACCGCTGTTGAGGCTGGTAGCGTTCAGGATCAATATCGGCACCTTGCACTGCCGCGCCGGGTTGCCGACGGTTGCATCCTTCGGATGAAATTTCCCTTCGATGCCTTTGGGCGTGATCAGCAGGTCGCCCATGGTCAGGCGTCGATCGCCGACGTCGAGCAGGGGATCGTAAATATACTTTTCGTAGATCTCGCCGATGGTATCGGAGCGCGAGTAGTTCGCCTTCGACATTTTCAGATTTTTCAGCGGGTTGGCAAAGGTGCGCATACGCAGGTTTTGCTGTACCGCACCGAGAAAATGCACCTCGAGCCGCTGCACCAGGTCGACGTAATCCTGGTTGCTGATATCGCCGTCGGTTTTGCTTTCCAGCAGGTTTTTCAACAACAGGTAATAGGCCGCGCCGACGATGGAGCCACCCGAGACCGTGGATATGGATTCCACGTGCCGGAGCATGCCGAGTTCGGCCATCCTCGCCAGCACACCGATATGATAGAACGAAGCGCGGAAACCGCCTCCCGACAGCGCCAGCCCCAGACGTCGACTGCTTTTTGCATCTTCCATTTCATCCCCCTGATCAGTTGGTTTCTTTTCTCCCAACTCGCTGCCTGCGTATTTATACTGCGAAAAGCGTTGGTGTTGCGTTCGATGCGAGGCAGCGAATTATGCGGCGAGCTACGACCGTCCTCGCTGTGACGCGAGAATCGAATCCGCTAATTGTGCAACATTGCCCGCCGAAGTGGTAGCGTTAGTCTCCTGCCTGGCACCCGCGGCAGCGTTTCCTGTTAAAGCTGGGTCCCGCCGATCCGACGCATCGGACCAGGCCGCGGGATGACGGCTTTCTGCGTTATGACAGTAGTCGCTTTATTAGCGTGGCTATTTTCTGTACTCTGGAGCCCCTTAATCAACTCTCACGGTTTTTAATATGGCCACGATCAAAAAGTCAGCTTTTAAAAAGAAAGTTACCGCGAAAAAGGCAACAGGGAAAAAAGCCTCTGCAAAAGTGAAATCAGCGGTCAAGAAACAGGCCGCGCGACGCAAAGTTGCGGCAGTCAAAAAGGCCGCGCCGAAACGCAAAGTCGCGGCAGTCAAAAAGGCCGCGCCGAAACGCAAAGTCGCGGCAGTCAAAAAGGCCGCCACCAGTAAAGCGGCGGTTAAAAAGAAACGCGTCGTAACCACGCGCAAGGCCGCTGCCAGTTCCAGGCAGGCGTTACTCAAACAGCTGCGCGCGGATTTAAGGGCGACGAAGGCGACGCTCAGGAGCGCGCGCGCCGCCGCCAGGGACGAAATCAAATTGGCCAAGGCAGCTGCGAAGGCTGAAGTCGACGCGCTCAACGGGAACCTCAAGGCGGCACTGAAACGCGAGCAAGCGTTATTAAAGCTGGGTGAGAAAAAAGCCAAAATGATGGTGGCCGCTGGTCAGCGCTGGGAAAAACAGCAGATCGCGAAAATCAGGAGGCTGGCGGCCAAAGGAATGAAAAAGGTCAAATCCTAGAATTAGCGGCGACAGATGCCAGCAGTTTGAGCCGTCCGCGCGCAAGCGGAGACCTTATCCCGCGGCCCATTGCAAGATCCCGGCTTCCTGGCCGGGACGATGCCTGCTTATTAATCAGGGACAGACTCGACGGTCGGTTATTCGGTAACCTTGCCGCGCAATGACTTGGTCTTGCCGTGGCGGGTTTTGGAATCGAGGCGTTTGCTTTGTGAGCGCTTGCTCGGTCTGGTCGGCTTTCTGGCCTTGCGCACAACCGCCACCGTCTGGATCAGTTCCTGCAGCCGGCCGAGCGCCGCCTGCCGGTTTTTCTCCTGGGTCCGGTATTGCTGCGCCTTGATGATCACCACGCCATCCTTGCTGATACGTCGATCGCGCAGCGCCAGCAGGCGCTGTTTGTAGAAATCGGGCAGCGACGAGGCATTGATGTCGAAACGTAAATGAATCGCCGACGACACCTTGTTGACGTTCTGCCCGCCGGCGCCCTGGGCGCGAATCGCCGACAACTCGATCTCGTCATCGGGTATTTCAACATTGCGAGAAATTTGCAGCACTGCCGGGCATTCCAGGTAAAAACCGGATTATAGCGAAGCTTGCGCGTGATTGAGACACCGTGCAATAAAACGATTGCCAATCCGCTCGCTGTTGCCAGCTTCGCCCGATGTTCGCAATTCAAACCAGCTCAATGTGCCGCTGCTACTGGGCGCAATCTGTCTGTCGGCAGCGGGGAACTCGAGCCAGGCAGCGGGGAACTCGAGCCAGGCAGCGGAGAGATCGAGCGCCCTGCCGCCCGGGCTGCCTGCGGCTCGTCCTGTTGCTTGGATTCGATTCGCTATCGGCGGTTTATCGGCGATAGTTAAAGTAACCTATGGCAGGTTCGTCGGCGCCTGCTTCGATCGCTGCGGCAACTTTATATCCTGCGCTGGCGCTTTCCGACAAATGGTCGTGACCGAGGGTAAATCATGGGCAGAAATGTAGTATAGTATTGCGGTTCCTGCTTCTTCCGAGACATAAATAAGAAACTCCGCAATGTATGAACTAGGAAGTCCGCCACAATCGCTATTAGAATCAATGGAACTGGTGAGGCTGCCTAGCCCCCCACATGTCCTTTGTAAATTGCTGGATATTTGTCACGACCCGGATAGTTCGCTGGGCGAGCTTGCCGATTTAATCAGCATAGACGCCGCCCTTACCAGCAAGTTGATCATGGCCGCAAATTCCGGCGCTTTCGCGATCAACCAGCCCCTGAAAAACCTGGAGCAGGCGGTAACGCTGATCGGCCATGCCCAGGTGAAAACCATGGTCGCGACCTCGTCGATACAGCAACTCTTTGCCGGGCTGATTGAATCCCAGAAAAAATACATCTGCAACGCCTGGCTGGACTCTATTTATTGCGCCGTGTTTGCCAGGGATATCGCCATCGCGCTCGGCTACGAGTATCCCCAGGATGCCTACCTGGCGGGCTTGCTACATGATATCGGTCAGATCGTGTTCGACGCCAAGTATCACGATCAGTACATCAAAATCATTAACTCGACGACCGAGGCCGAAACCATCGCCCAGGAAATTTCCAAGTTCGGCATCAGTCATACCGAACTTGGCGCCGGTATTATCGAACGCTGGCCAAGCCTGAGCCCCGCGATTGCCGACGCGGTCCGTTTTCACCACGAAGACGAGGCGCAACTGCAGGGCAGCGACGTTCTGTGCCAGATCCTTGCCGAGGCCAGCCAGATTGCCCGCCACTGGTGCGAGGCCGGCAGCGCCGACCCCAAATGGCGTTCGATCCTGATCGAGCATAAAGATTTAAAAGATATCTATATTCACGTTCACGACAAGGTCACCCAGACCGCCAACAAACTCGGCATCAACCTGCCGCGCTCAAAGAGCCTGACCCAGGATCAATTATCCAAAGATATCGAAAAGGAAACCGTCAAGCTCGCGCGCAAAATCAGGGATGCTTCACTGATCAAGGTCATAAGCGCTGAAGAGACCTACCCGACGATTTTGAATACACCGGGCAAGCTGCTCGCGAAAGTGGCGCGAGATATGCAGTTATATTTTTCGATCTCGCATCTGGCGCTGCTTTACCATGACCCCCAGGCCCCGGAATCTCTGAGTTTGCACGAGCTGAAGCCGGTCGACCCGTTGTGCAGATTTGCGCTCGAAAACAATAAAAGCAAGGCGGTGCGAAGCTTTCTCGAAAAACGCCAGCTGTGGATCGAAGCCGAAGGCCCGGACCACCAGAAATCTTCCGTTCCCGACCGCCAGATCATTCATCGGCTGAACCACCGTATCGCACTCTGCTTTCCGCTGGTTTACGACACCGAGACCATCGGCACGATTGTGGTCGGTTGCCATAAAACACAGCGCAACAACCTGGAGAAGCTGGCCGACATCATATCCAGCTACCTGGAAGACATCGCCGAAACCTGGATAAAACACATGCCTACCCAGGGCCGACAGGGCGTGAAAAACGAGCAGGAACAAAGGGAAATCGACAAGTTGATTCATGAGATCAGCAACCCCCTGAGCGTGATCGGTAACTACATCGATATCGTCAACGCAAGATCGGGCGGCACCGGCAGTGACAAGGAAATCGGGATACTGAAGGAAGAGCTGCAGCGCGTTCGCAATATCGTTATAAATTTCAAGGACGGCGGCGAAGTCGAACCCGAGGCCGTGCTGCTGAACAGCGAACTACAGGGCAGCGTCCCGCTGTACGTCAAGGCCATCAGCCCGGAACGGGAAATTCAAATCATGTGGGACCTCGACCCAACCGACGCCGAAATCGACATAACCCGTGACGCTTTGCGTCAGATCGTGCTCAACCTGGTGAAAAACGCGGTTGAAGCGCAGGCCGACGATGCCGCGATCATGGTATCCAGCCAGAATTTCGCCAATATCGACGGTAAGATTTACGCCCAGTTTTCCATTTCGGACCGCGGCAGAGGCATCAACACCAAAACCCGCAACCTGTTGTTCTCGCCGCTGGTAAGCGCTAAAGAGGGCGCCGGCCGGGGCCTTGGATTGTCGGTCGTGGCCGATATTTTGCGAGCCTTCAAAGGCCAGGTTAAATACGCGAAAAATGAAGTCGGTGGCGCTTTGTTCGAGGTGTCGATTCCGTTATCACTCAAACAGTAACCCTATTGCAATACTAATATGGAGACTTCCTTGATCGATTTTGAAGAACAAGCCCGGCACCTGGACAAGCCGGTCTCTTTTCTGGTGGTGGATGATGAACAACGTGCGCGCGAAAGCCTGATCGAGCTGCTGCAGCGAAGCTGGTCCGATATTACCGAAGCCGAAGACGGCGAACAGGCGATAGGGCTCATTCAAAAGCGGCAATTCAACCTGATCATCCTGGATCTCAACATGCCGAGGAAATCGGGCGACCAGGTTCTATCCTTTATTCGCGACCAACGGTTGACCACGCCCGTCATTGTCATCAGCGGCGAGGCTTCGCTTAACAAGGTCACCGAGGCGATGCGGCTTGGCGCCTACGATATTTTCCGCAAGCCCTACAACTTCGACGAACTGGAACATGCGATTCGCAACGCGCTGGACAGGTCGCGCATCGAGGAGGAAAAATCGCAAATCCAGAGCCGCCTCAAACATTCCGAGCAGTTGCATCGCTACATGGTGGATAACTCGCCCGACCTGATTTACATACTGGACCTTAAGGGTAAATTTACCTTTGTTAACGACAGCGTGACCAGGCTGCTGGGCTACGACAAAACCGACCTGATCGGCAAGCACTACAGCGAATTTGTGATCGAGGAAGACCAGCTTAAAGCGGAGTACGTTTTTAACGAGCGCCGTCGTGAAAGTCGTTCGAACCGGAATATCGAACTCCGGCTGAAATGCAATCCGCTGGATCCCGCGCGACCTTTCGAGATCACGACCTGCCCGATCGAGCTCAACTCGATGGGCATTTACTCGGTCGACCCGAAGGAGAGAAAAGTGGCTGGCAGCTACCAGGGTACCTACGGTGTCGCGCGCGATATTTCCAGCCGCAAGGAAGCCGAGAAGCTGATCACCTACCAGGCCTATCACGACCTGCTCACCAAATTGCCCAACCGGGCCATGCTTTACGACCGCCTGGATCTCGCCATCAAACAGGCGAAACGAACCAGTGAAGCCCTGATCGTCATGTTCATCGACCTGGACCGTTTCAAACTGATCAACGACAGTTTCGGCCACGTGGTGGGCGATCAACTGCTGATCGAGGTGGCCGAACGACTCAAAACTGAAATTCGAACCGGCGATACACTGGCCAGGCTGGGCGGCGATGAATTCATGCTGTTGCTACCCCAACCCACCTCGAGGGAACAGGCGGAACGCGTGGCGCAAAAGTTGATCAGCAGCATGCAGCAGCCCTTCTTTTTGAAAAACAAGGAAGTCTACGTCAATGTCAGTATCGGCATCTCGGTCTACCCGGATGATTCAAGCGACATCAATACCCTGGTTAAAAACGCCGACATGGCGATGTATGAAGTAAAGTCATCCGGCAAAAACGGTTTCATCTTTTACAACGACAAGCTCGAACACGCCGCCGCCGAGAAAATATCTATCGAAAGCGGGCTCAGGAACGCGATTAAAAACGATGAGCTGGAAATGTTTTACCAGCCGCAAATCGACACACAAACCGAGCAGATCGTTGGCGTCGAAGCCCTGCTCCGCTGGAATCATCCCAAGCTCGGCTTACGCTCGCCAAACTATTTTATCGCGCACGCGGAAGAATCCAGCATCATCGATCAGCTTACCGAGTGGGTACTCAATCGAGTAGCGGTCGATTTGTTCAGCGATAAAACTTTCCTGGAAAGCGCGATCAAAGTCAGCGTCAACCTGTCACCTACCGATATCCGGCAAAAGGAATTCCCGGAGAACATGGTTGCCTACATCGAGGACCTGCACATCAAACCCAACCGGCTCGAAATCGAGATCACGGAAAACATGTTCATGAGCGATATCCAGTCCTGCATCTACAAGCTGCAGGTTTTGTCGAACAAGGGAATTTCGATTGCGATCGATGATTTCGGCACCGGGTATTCTTCGCTTAACTATCTGCGCGAACTGCCAGTGCACACGGTGAAAATCGATTACTCCTTCGTCTCCGAAATCGAGCGTTCGAAAAAAGGCGCGGCCCTGGTTGCGGCTATCGTCGGCATGGCGCAGGGTCTCGGCATCAATGTCATCGCCGAAGGCGTGGAAAGCACCGCCCAGTCGGAGTACCTGGACAGCCTTGGCTGTCATATTATGCAGGGTTTTCTTTTCGGCCGACCGGTGGCGGTTAGCAACTTCCTGGGCGCCGTAACCAAACAACAGGCCATCAGTTCGAGCCTGTCCGAAGTCTGAATAATTAGTCGCCATGCAGATGAAATATTGACCGGAGATAGCAATGAGTGATCTGCCTGAAAACCAGGCCAGGGGAATGCGGATAATAGCCCCGCTGTTCGATCAGGGTAAACCGTCCATGCTGATTCTTTTGAGCTTTATCACCCCGGGCGGAAGCGCTTGCACCCAGGGCTTTTCGAAGACTCATTGATAATTCATGCTCGCCCCAAAAAACCAGGAGATTCGTAATGGAGAAACGTTCGATTGAAACCACCAGCCAGGGCTACTCCCTCAATGCCCTGCAAGATGCCCCGGATCTGCGCGACCTGGCCTTCGAACCCTCACTCAATAAGCTACGATCAAGCATTGCCCCGCCAGGTGGGCTGCTTATCCTCGATCAAAAACGTGAAGGCGCCTGCACCGGTTTCGGTCTTGCCGCGATTATCAATCTACTCAAAAAGAAGCGCGGCGAAAGATTTCCAGTGAGTCCAAGAATGCTGTATGAAATGGCCAAGTTACATGACGAGTGGCCAGGCGAAGACTATGCCGGATCCAGTTGCCGGGGTGCGATTAAAGGCTGGTACAACATGGGGGTCTGCAGCGATTCAAAATGGAAATATGTGGCCAATAATCCAGGTTCAATGACGGTTGATCGCGCCAAGGAAGCACGCAAGAACACAATTGGCGCATATTATCGAGTGCAGCCGCGTATTTCTGATTTTCATGCCGCAATCAATGAAACCGGGGCAGTATATTGTTCGGCAAAAACTCACAATGGATGGCAGCGGCCACATAAAACAAGCCATATTATTCCCTTCGACCCGATACCAAAGGGTGGGCACGCGTTTGCGATCGTTGGCTATAACACGAAGGGCTTCTGGGTACAGAATTCCTGGGGCAGGCGTTGGGGCAAATCCGGTCTGGCATTGTGGCTGTACGAAGACTGGCAACAAAACCTGATGGACGCCTGGGTTTTCAATATGGCGTTGTCGACGCCTCAAATATGGCATTTGCCCGACACGCGTGACACCAACCGCAGCGGCATATCGCTACGGCGGTCCCCCCCGCGTAGTGAAATTGCGGGGCATTTCATTCACGTCGACGACGGTCAGTTTCATCCCCAGGGGCAATACTGGAGCAATGCCGAGGACGTTCGCACCACCGCGCAAAGATTGGCGAAAAACGAGAAAGGCCATAAGCACCTGTTGCTCTATGCCCATGGCGGCCTGAACTCGCCCAAGGCTTCGGCGCGTCGTATCGCAGCGATGAAGCAAACCTTTAAGGACAATGGCGTTTACCCCTATCACTTCATGTACGACACCGGTCTCATGGAGGAACTGAAGGATGTCATCTTGCGTCGCAAGGAGAGCGTGGAGGGCCGGACTGGAGGACCCAGCGACTGGACGGACCGAATTATCGAGTGGGCTACCAGGATTCCCGGCCGGGCGCTCTGGCGCGAAATGAAAGCAGGCGCAGCAATGCCTTTTTCACCTAATTGCGCAGGCTCACAAACACTGCAGATTTTCCTCGAGGAGTTAGCGCGCCCGAGGAGCGCCGATCTGAAGATCCATATTGTCGGTCACAGTACTGGCGCTATTCTCCTTGCCCACCTGATTAACGCGCTCGAAGAGTTCGCACCTGAACTTCGCGTGGCCAGTTGTTCCCTGCTCGCGCCGGCCTGTTCTATCAATTTATTTCGCAGTCACTACTATCCTCATCTGATCAGTGGCAAGACCGATTTCGGCATCGACAAGATGCAGATATTCAACTTGACCAAGCGCCTGGAACGAGACGATCAGGTCGGTTACGTCTATCGAAAATCGCTGCTTTATCTGGTCTCGCGAGCTTTCGAAGAAAACATTCCTGAAGCAATACTGGGAATGAAAAAATATACCGACCCGCTGTTGCAGGAGCAGCGCATTATCGACCTGGGTGACAAGTTTGGCGTGCATTACAGTAGCGGCAGCAGCGAAGGTAATACGCGCAGCTCGACTCACGGCGGTTTCGACAATGATGTGGCCACCATGAACTCGTTGCTTGAGTCGATACTCGGCGAAGCACCCGTAAAACCATTCACTTCCAAATCACTGGATTACTAGGTATCTGTCCAATGGCAAACTTCACCCAGGCCTTTAATCTCACCTCGGCCCATGAAGGCGGGTATGTCGACGACCCGAGCGATCGGGGTGGCGAAACCTACCGGGGAATTTCACGTGTGCACCATCAGAGCTGGAACGGATGGGAGAAAATTGATGCGCTCAAACGCAGGGCTGGTTTTCCGGGAATCCTGGATAAGGATCGAGGCCTGCAGAGCAGCGTTAAGAACTTCTACAAAAAAAAGTATTGGAATCGGTTTCTCGGGGACGAGATTGAAGACCAGCAGGTCGCAAACGAATTATACGATACGTCGGTAAATATGGGCGTGCGCAGGGCCGTTCGTTTTTTGCAGAATGCCCTGAATCTGCTAAATCGAAATCAGCGAAATTACGCTGATCTCGTGATCGACGGCTGGTTCGGACAAGGCACGCTTGCAGGCCTCGCTGAATATTTGCGCCTGGACGGAAATTCCGCTGCGTTGCTTAAGACGATGAACATCCAGCAGGGCGCGCACTACATAGAAATTATGCAAAATGATGCTTCTCAGGAAAGATATGCGCGCGGCTGGCTAAAGCGCGTTTTAATCAACTGAAAAGAGGGTTTGATTGCCAATCCAAAGCCTCAGTGCGACGCAAGGCGCTGCGTTCGATCCAATCCCGTTTGATACTCGCTATCAGCCGACGCAGGATCGACGATCTGAATCAGGGGGCACCGCTTTCGCGCAACTGTTTCGACCTGGCTGATGAGAATGAAAACAGGACCCGATACGAAATCGAATCGCATGTATCGCATACCCGCGGAGACGCAAACTGACCGCTGTTGGCAACTCGGAAGAAAGATTGCCGTTATTTGTCACATTCGACACGCCGTCGTTCAGGCTCTGCCGAAGCGACGCATTCAAACCACTAACGAGATCGACCATCCGGGTCGACACTCATAAAACAGAGGGCTTTGTTATGCAACGTCACATCGTCAAGAATCTTTTTGCACTGGGGCTAATCCTGCTGCTGACGGCCTGCGCCAGTAACGTCATGTATCGCGGCGACTACGATGTCTGTACCTACAAGGCGGCAAGCGATTGCCACGAGAGCGCGCTACAGGTCCACGCCCCGGGCAAACAGGATGAGTATCGCCTGGGCTTCGTGGAGTACGACGACCAGGGACAGCTGCGCGATCCTGCACAGATGCAAAATGTGCTGGGCGAGTTTCAACGAATTGCGGCTGCCGATGACCTGTTATTGATCAGTTTTGTGCATGGCTGGCACCATAGTGCAAAACCGGAGGATGGCAATATCGCATCCTTTCGCGAGATGCTCGGCAATGTTTCCGTCATGGAGGGTATCGGCAGCCGGCAGCAGGGCCGAAAAAAGCGCAAGGTCGTGGGTCTGTATGTCGGTTGGCGCGGTGATTCGATTAGCGTGCCTTACGTCAATGGCCTGACCTTCTGGGAACGCAAGAATACCGCGCACGACGTTGGCCAACAGGGCGTTACCGAGGTGCTGTTGAAACTGGAAGAAATCGTCAATGTCAAAAAAGCGATCGATGAATCAGTCCCGCAACCCTTAAACAGTCGCCTGGTGGTGATTGGCCATAGCTTCGGTGGCGCGGTCGTTTATACGTCAGTGCAAAAAATTCTGGCCGACAGGTTTATCGATAGCCGCGCGGATAAAACCTTCCAGGACGATGCGAAAGGTTTTGGTGATTTAGTCGTGCTGATGAATCCGGCATTCGAAGCCTTGCGCTTTGGCACGCTTTACGATCTCTCACAACAGGGGTGTAGACGATATTTTGATACCCAGCTGCCAAAACTGGCGATTCTGACCTCCGAAGCGGATTACGCGACCCGGTATGCGTTCTCGATCGGCCGTTTTTTCTCGACCATGTTTGAAGCGCATGTCACTTTAGACCGCCATTACTGTGTTCAACCGGGCTCAAAAGGGATTCAGGCGATGAAGATCAGGGAGGGTCAGGCGGATCGGAAAACGGTGGGCCATTTCAAACCTTATCTTACGCATCGCCTGGAGCCCTCGGAAAACAAGCAGGTTCGAGGCAGCGACTTTCAAATCAGACAGCTCCAGGCCAACTGGGCGAAACATACGAATGACGTCGCCCTGGAGTTTGACGGCAGCCGGCTTGAATCGCTGAACCGCACTACGCCGTTGAATCCATACCTGAATATCAGGGTCGACAAGAAACTAATCAATGACCACAACGATATATGGCGCCCGCAGATCGTTGCTTTCATTCGCGACCTGATCGCCATTTCGACCACGCCTGCCAGCCCGGCGCAGTAATAGCAAAATGGTTGTTGCGCACGCGGGGAGTAGCGTCTATCAGGGTGACAGTTAACTTATCGTGCCGTGCAGCCAGGCGAGTTAGCTGTCACCGGGTTTCATGATTGCCGTTATTGCGACTTCAGCTTCCCAGCGGAATTTCAGGTGGCAGCGCCGACTTCCCACGCGCATAGCGGTTAAGCACTTCCCAGGGCGAGAATTCCTGATGCCGAAAATTCGTCCGCGGCACCATGAAGGTATTGATCATCGCGAATTCACCGGACAGGCAGGAGTGGCCCGCCATGTCGGCAAACACCAGCCAGCAGCTTCTGGGCTTGAAGCGAATCTCGACCATGCCCTCCGGATCCTGGTGGAATTCCTCGCTCTCTTTCATGTAGTTATGCATGTGCCGCATTGCCTGATCGTAAGCCGAGCGCTCGAGTGTCGCCAATGACGGGAAGGCCTTCGCGAGGCCCCTGACCATGCCGGCGCCCATACGATTGAGAACACTGTCGCGAAGCAATTCGTCGCTGCGCTCTAACCCGGCCGCTTCACCGTAGGTCTCGACCAGATCGGACACGGTTCCCTTGCAGCGCCAGACGCGCTCCTTGTCGTCGAGATTGGTCAGAAAGCGCAAAATCAGATCGCCGCGGGCGGCGCCATAGGTGCCGGCATCAATATGAATGCGGTCACTACGCGCCCGTATCGGAATGCCGCGGTTGTTTTCTTCGAACACTCGCAGACTCGAGGTTGCCGAGCGCCAGCCCGGCGTGAACGAGGGTATCAGCCGCTGCAGGCAGGCTTCCACCCGCTCCTGGTAGGTCCTCAGAATGGCCTGGGTGCGCTGCTCGATTTCAGGCGGCCCCTTGATGCCGCGAATCAGTTTCGCCTCAGGGTAGTAGCTGATATTTTTTCGCGTGTGGTACTCTGGAGTTTGCTCTTTCAGGAAGCGAAGCTCTTCTTCACTCGGCAACTCCAGCGGCGGTGTCGGAAACATCAACACCCGGCCACGCTCAAGATGGTCCGTCAACTCGTAGGGTTTGAGCGTATCGAATTTGTCCGCTGTAACCTCTATGGCCTCAGGCGCTTTGACCGTCATGATTCCCCACAATCCAGTTAAAATTTCAAGCATCAATTCTGGATTACTTTGCAGCTTGTTAATTGATCCAGATCATATTTAAAATGTAATTTGCAGCGTAAATAGTCACGCACAGGCCGAATTATCACCAGACCCTGATCGCAGCCCGAGGATACGTCCCGACCTTAGTTATTTCTTTCTCGTTATTCAGCCAGCCGCTCATCGAGCCATGTAATATGATTTAGATCAGCCTGGTTGCGGTTAAAGAGGACATTCCCCGGTTGAGCCTTTTATCTACGGAATGGATTTGGTTACCATAGCGACACTAATGGCCGGTCTCCTTTGAGCGAGCACAGCGATGGCAAGCACGCAGAAACCCACCCGAGTCGTCATCATGGGCGCCGCGGGTCGCGATTTTCACAACTTCAACATGGTCTACCGTGACGACCCAGCCAGCCGTGTTGTTGCCTTCACCGCAAACCAGATTCCGGATATCTCCGGGCGGGTTTATCCGCCCTCGCTGGCGGGCGATTACTACCCCGAAGGCATTCCCATCGTCGATGAGTCGACGCTGGAAAATCTCTGCCGGGAACATAACATCGACCAGGTGGTGTTTGCCTACAGCGATGTCAGTCATACCCAGGTCATGCACAGGGCTTCGCTGGCACTCTCCACGGGTGCCGATTTCCTGCTGCTGGGGCCCCGGCACAGCATGCTGCACGCAAAGGTACCGGTAATCGCGGTCTGTGCGGTCAGAACCGGTTGCGGCAAGTCGCAAACCACGCGTTGGCTGGCGGGGTTACTGAAACAAAAAGGCTTACGGGTGGCGGTGATCCGCCACCCCATGCCCTATGGCGATCTGGAACAACAGGCGGTGCAGCGCTTTGCCAATCGTGACGACCTGGACGCTGCCGACTGTACCATCGAAGAACGCGAAGAGTACGAACCCCACCTGTCTGCCGGTACTATCGTCTACGCGGGGGTCGACTATGCCCGGATCGTAGCCCAGGCGGAGGCGGAAACCGACATCATCTTATGGGACGGCGGTAACAACGACTTTTCCTTCATTGCCCCCGACCTGCACATCGTCCTCGTCGATGCGCTGCGCCCGGGCAATGAAACCAGCCACTACCCCGGCGAAGCGGTCCTGCGTATGGCCGATGTGGTAGTGCTGGCGAAAGTAAATTCGGCGGCGGACGCCGACATTCAGCGCGTGAGTGATAATGTCCGCGAAATCAATCCGGCGGCAGTGATCGTCCGCGGCGCTTCGCCGGTAAAACTCAGGGATCCGGCCGCGGTACATGGGAAACGCGTGCTGGTGGTCGAAGACGGCCCGACCATCACTCATGGCGGCATGTCTTATGGCGCCGGTTATGTTGCCGCCACCCAGGCGCAGGCGGCGGAAATCGTCGACCCGCGCAGTGCTGCGGTCGGCGAGATCGCCGATGCCTATGCGCGCTACCCCCATATCGGCAAGGTGCTGCCCGCCCTGGGTTACCACCCCACTCAGCTTGAGGCCTTGCGCGAGACTATCAATGCGGCGGCGGTCGATGTGGTGGTTGCGGCAACACCCTGTGACATCGATGCATTGATCGAGATCGATAAACCCGTCGTGCGCACCGACTATGAGTTTGCCGAAGTCGGCGAACCGAGATTGAGCGGCCTGATCGAATCGTTCCTGAAAGAAAAGCAGCTGGTCGGTTAGAAAATTCAAGCCTTTACGTGCTGCTTGCTCGAGTTGTCATCCCCGCGCAAGCGGGGACGGCCAGAGCTTACGAATCCCACCAGAGCGGGTCGTCGGCACCATGGGTTATCACGGTGCCGGCCTCGCCGGTTAAAATCGGCTGCACGTCCTTAAGCTGCCCTATCCCCGCCAGACCGTCGGTTTGCTCGACAAATTCGCAGGCCGCCTCGACTTTTGGCGCCATGGAACCTGCAGCAAACGTAAGTTGACGCAGCGCCCGCGCCGACATACGGCGGATTGCGCGCGCGTCTGCCCCACCCCAGTTCTGATAAACAGCCTCGACGTCGGTCAACATGATTAAGGCATCCGCCCCGAGTTCCCGCGCAAGCAGCGAACTCGCGGAATCCTTGTCGATCACCGCCTCGACGCCGACCAGGTGGCCGTCGTCCCGGCATACCACGGGGATACCGCCTCCCCCGGCGCAGATCACGATTACCTGGTTTTCGACCAGTAACCTGATGACGCCCAGTTCCAGGATACGCTGCGGACGCGGCGACGGCACGACGCGTCGGAATGACTCGCCATCCGGCGCAATCGTCCAGCCGCGCGCGGCGGCGATACGCCGCGCCTCGGCCGCGTCGTAAACGGGGCCAATCGGCTTGGTTGGATGCCGAAACGCCGGGTCATGCGCATCGACTTCGGTTTGTGTCAGCAGCGTAGCGCAGCGCTGGCCGGCGGATAGCAGATTATTCATTTCCTGTTCGATCAGGTAACCGACCATGCCCTCGGTTTCGGCATCCAGAATATCGAGCGGGTAATGTACATCCTCCCTGTAGGCTGAATCCTGTAACGCCAGCAAGCCGACCTGCGGGCCATTGCCATGGGTTATCACCAGTTGATGTTTACCTGCGAGCGGCGCCAGCGCTGCGGCCGCGATTCTGACGTTATCGCGCTGGTTCTCGGCGGTCAGGGGCTGCCCCCGATGCAGCAGGGCGTTTCCGCCCAGGGCGATGACGATCAGCATTCAATCCCCCAGCGTGGCTACCAGCACGGCCTTGATCGTGTGCATACGATTCTCGGCCTGTGCAAACACGATCGAAGCCTCGGATTCGAACACCTCGTCGCTAACCTCCATCGCATCCAGCCCATATTTCTGGTAAATCTTTTCGCCTATTTCAGTTTCGCGATTGTGGCATGCCGGCAGGCAGTGCATGAATTTCACACCAGGGTTGCCGGTCATTTCCAGCAGTTCCCGGTTGACCTGGTAAGGCAGGAGCAACGCGATACGTTCATCCCACACCGCTGCGGGCTCACCCATAGAGACCCAGACATCGGTGTAAACATAATCGACTCCCTCGAGCGCCATCGACAGGTCGCTGGTGATACTGAGCCGCGCGCCCGTTTGCAGCGCGAACTCACGGCAGCTGGCGACCAGGCCGGGATCCGGGTGCAGCGCAGCGGGCGCCGCAATCCGCAGATCCATGCCCATCCTGACGGCGCCGACCATGAGCGAGTCGGCCATGTTGCCGCGGCCGTCGCCGAGGTAGCACAGGCTTATCTCCTGCAAGGGCTGCTCCGAAAACTCTTCCATGGTCAGCAAATCGGCCAGCACCTGGGTGGGGTGATACTCATTGGTCAGGCCGTTCCAGACCGGCACCCCGTGACGCCCCAGTTCTTCCACGGTGTCCTGGCCGAAGCCGCGATACTCGATGCCGTCGTACATGCGCGCCAGCACCCGTGCGGTATCCTTCATCGATTCCTTGATCCCGATCTGGCTGCCTGTGGGGCCGAGATAGGTGACATTTGCGCCCTGGTCGAAAGCCGCGACCTCGAACGCACATCGCGTGCGCGTCGAAGT
Source organism: uncultured Gammaproteobacteria bacterium (assembly GCA_963768295.1). Taxonomy (GTDB): domain Bacteria; phylum Pseudomonadota; class Gammaproteobacteria. The sequence goes on from CAVYHN010000036.1 coordinate 70,885, forward strand.
CTTCTCGAAAATCAGCGCGATGTTTTTACCCTGTAACCGCGCGCGCTCGGTACCGTCATACTTTTCGACCTTCAGCTCTGCGGCCAAATCAAGCAGATAGCGAATTTCCGCTGGCGTGAAATCGAGCAACTTTAAAAAATTACGCTGGTGCAGATCAGGTGTCATCGATGGCCTCCTCGAGCGATCAATTCTAGCGAACTTCGGTTTCCGGTCCGGACAACAGGCACAGCGCCTGTTGCCTCGATCCGATATTCAACACCCTGTTAATCATGCAGAATAGGGTTAATTCCATTTGCGCCGTGTTGATACGTATCAATAAATTCCAATTCCGATGATAAATTCGAGACCACAAGCCTAAGGCTGACAAGAACATCGCATGCAAGATTTGCTTAACAGGAGAACGCTGTGCTGGGCCCTTTACGACTGGGCTAACTCGGCCTATTCGACCATCGTGCTGGCGGTATTTTTCCCGCTGGTTTTCAGCAATTACTGGTTTGCCGGCTCCGGTTCCGAAAACAGCACCACACCGCTCGGTATCGCCAACTCCGGCGCCAGCCTGTTGATCATCTTGCTGGCGCCGGTACTTGGCGCAATCGCAGACAGGGGCGGGATCAAGAAAAAATTTCTATTCACATTTGCCGCGATCGGCATCGTCTTCGTCGCGGCGCTGTATTTTATCGGGCAGGGCGAGTGGGTGCTCGCGCTCTGCGTCTACATACTCTCCGGGCTCGGCTTCGCCGGTGCCAATATCTTTTACGACGCATTGCTCGTCGATGTCTCACCCCGGGACAAACTCGATATCGTCTCGGCATTCGGCTATGCCGCCGGGTACCTCGGCGGCGGCCTGGCCCTGGTCGTCGCCATTGCGTTTACCACTATCCCTGAAAGCTTCGGATTCGCCGACCGGGAGCAGGCCACCCTGGCTTCCTTTATCCTGGTTGGCCTGTGGTGGGCGGTATTTTCCATACCCCTGCTGCTCGGGGTCAAGGAGAGCCGAATCGATTCAGATATCCGGTTTACGCGGGCAGTCAGCGGCGGCATCGAACAACTGATTGCAACCTTCAGGGAAGTTCGCCGGTTGCGAGTCTTATGGTTATTTCTGCTGGCCTACTGGTTCTACATCGACGGCGTATACACGATCATCAGAATGGCGATGGACTACGGGGTTCGCCTGGAGTTAGACCAGACAAGCCTGGTGTGGGCATTTCTGATCACCCAGTTTGTCGGCTTTCCCGCCGCCATCGCCTACGGAAAGTTAGGTGAAAAAATCGGCGCCCGGCGCGGCATATTGATCGCCATCTGCGTTTATATCGCGGTGACCATCTACGGTTATTTCATCGACGTCGTCGCGGAATTTTATGCGCTGGCGATCGTGATCGGGCTGGTGCAGGGCGGCGTGCAGTCCCTGAGCCGCTCTTTGTATGCCCGGATTATCCCGCTGCGCAAGGCGGCGGAATTTTTCGGCTTCTACAATATCATGGGTAAATTTGCCACCGTGCTCGGCCCCCTGCTGGTGGCAACGGCAAGCGGACTTACCGGTGATCCGCGCCTGGCGATTCTGTCGATCGTCGTGTTATTTGCCATCGGCGGCGTATTGCTGCTGTTCGTCGATGAAACCGAAGGCCAGCGCGTCGCGCGCGAAATGGACGAAACCTGAGATACCCGGGAGATATTATGCGCCTGGCGTAAAGTGACGATCGAGCGCGTATTATGCTCAATCTTGTCGAGATCGATAGTTATCCGGGGAGTCACCATCATGCTGTTACGGAAAGCGTAATCCCGTCCCGGAAAGTCGCCGCTGAATAGAATCTCGCACAGGGTATTGGCCAGGTCATCAGGGCAGCATCTTAATTAGCGCAACCGGCAGTTTGATTGACTGTCATCAACTCGACCCGAATCAAATTGATATAAATTTTCAGGATCATCGGTGTTACCACCGCAGGATAAACGGAATCTGTATGAGCTTGAGAGAAACCTATGAAAAGAAAATGCAGGAACAGCTCCATGAGCTGAAAGCGGAGATTGCCGAACTCAGGGAAAAAGCCGATCAGGCGGAAACCAATCTGCAGCTCGAATACTACACACTGATCGACGAGCTGCATTTGAAACTGGAGACGGCGAACCAGAGGTTTGATCTGCTTAAACAAGCCAGCGACGAAAAGTGGGATGAATTTAAAGCCGAGTTCGAGCTGATCTGGCACTCCATGCGCGAACTGATTAAATCGGTAACCTCACCGTAATTCGGTCAGCCCGCCGGTATCGGCCTGTCTCAAGAGTAATCGTGACACAAACGAATCGATAATGACGCTGCACATCTGCTTGCGAAAATCGGCGGCAAGAGAGATTACTTAATGCGGACCAATCCAGCGAGGACTGTCGCATTCGTGCTAACCGGGTTAGATTTCAACACCTGAATCAGGCCGGCAGAAAATCCATTTTTTGCGCCTGCCCGAAAAAGCTGCAATGGGTCGTTCGTTGCTTTATCCAGCCAGGATAAATAGTATATGTTTCTCGGAATTCATTACTCTGGCGAGGACCTGAAATGTTCAAACAAGAATTTAGGTTTGCGGTATTCCTGGCGGTTACAGGCCTGCTGACTTCCAATGCTGTTTTCGCTTCAGGTTTAATCATCGCCCAGGCCGATAGCTCGGCAGCCGGCACAGAAGAAAAATCGAAACTGATCGACCTGTGGCAACCCGGGGATCCGGGCGAGCGCATGAATATCCGCGGTCGGGTGACCAGTCTCGACGGCACCCCGCTCAGCGGCATTCGCATATCCCTGCGGCAGGCAAACGGTGAAGGCGATTATACCGAAAATTATCGGACTACCCTGGAAACCGACGCCAGGGGGCTCTATCAATTCGGCTCAGTGGTGCCCGGTAATTATATGGGCGCCAAGCACGTTCATCTGTCGGTATACCAGGATGGTTTCGAGTACTTCGATACCAGCATCTTGTTCAAGGGCGATCCAAACCTGGACGAGCACTACGGAAGCGGCACGCCGATATTTCTGGAAGAGTCTACCGTGAAGGGAGAAACCATTCTCTTTGGACGCTTCGATATCGTGCTGACCCCAGAGTAGCCCACCCGTATTCATGGCGCTCCAGCAACAGGCCGGCAAGGAATCGACGGAAAAACCATGCCCCAGGTAAAGCCGTTTTTTCTTTTATTGATTGCTGGCCTGTTACCTGCGCTGGTGACCGCCCAGTCGCTCCAGCAGGACGGTCAGGGGCAAATCTCCAGCGCCCCTGACACGACTCCGGGCAACGCGCATGAGTTCTATTTTACGCGCGGTATATATAGCGGAGAGTTCGACGATTACGACGAAGGCGGACGCTGGGCGGTCGATTATCCGAAAGCGGATCACCAGTTTCTGGTAGCGCTGCAGCGGCTCAGCGTTATCGACGCCTATGGGTCCGACAATGCAATCGAGTTGACCGATCCCTTGCTGCGCCGCTTCCCGCTGCTATACGCGGTCGAGGTTGGTTCGATGTCGTTGACCGAGGCGGAGGCGCTGGCGCTACGAAATTACCTGCTGGCCGGCGGCTTCCTGGTTATCGACGATTTCTGGGGCAGCTGGGCCTGGGATCAGTTCCTGTCACAGATGCAAATGGTGTTCCCCGATCGGGCGATAGTCGAGGTGCCGCCGGAACACCCCGTGTTTCACGTCTTTTACAACATCGATCGCGTCATACAGGTGCCTAACCTGCGCCAGGGCTGGGCCGCGCAACAAGGCGGGCCCACGCACGAATACGACGGCATCGTGCCCCACGTGCGCGGCATCTTCGACGATGATGGCCGCCTGATGGTGCTGATCAACTGGAATACCGACCTCGGGGATGCCTGGGAATGGGCGGACGATCCAAACTATCCGCTCAAATTTTCGACCTATGCCTTCGAAATCGGGATCAACTTCGTTATCTACGGCATGACCCACTAGCGCTAGCCCTGGGCTAAACCGAAGCATGTTCGAATTCCTGTTCAAGTACCCCGCCGAATATTTTGCCGAGGGCAGGCTCTTATCGCTCCTGCCCTGGTGGCAACTGGCGCTACTGCCACTGGTAATCGCGACGCTCGCCTTCGTCGCGCTGGGTTACTTCAAACTGCAGGGGCGCACGCGCGGCAGGGATCGGATGGCAATCGCGTTGCTGCGCGGCATGGCCCTTGCGGTGATTATTTTCAGCCTGTCGCGGCCGCTGCTCGAGGTCACGACGCAATTGCCGCAACCAGGCGTGGTCGGCGTTTTACTCGACAATTCGATCAGCATGGGGCTGCCGGACCCGGAGCTGGACCAGCGCGGCGATTTTATCAGGCAACAACTCGATGCCGAATCCGGCAGCCTGCTGCGCGCGCTGCAGCAAAGCTTCGACCTGCGCCTGTTTAAATTCGGCGCCGTAACCGAAGCGATCGCAGACATCGACGCACTCGATTTTAGCGACGGCGACAGCGATTTAATCCAGGCGCTCCGCTTTGCCCAGGCGACCCTGCAGGGTGAGCCGCTGGCCGGCCTGGTGGTGATCAGCGACGGCGCCCTGCTGCCGACCGCGCCGCTGGATGAACTGCTGTTGTCCCTGAGGTCGGCGCGGATTCCGGTATACAGCATTGGCCTCGGCGAGAGCCGCTACGCGCGCGATATCGAACTCAGCCAGATCAGATTGCCCGACGAAGTATTGAACGGTAGCCGGGTGCTGGCTGATGTTTCGATAAAGCAGCAGGGATACGACGGTCAGCCGGTCGAGTTGCTGGTCGAGGATAACAGCCGAATCCTGCACAAGCAGCAGCTTCGCCTCAAACCGGGGATGCAGTCGATCCGTATACCGCTCGCTATCGAAGACACCGGGCCGCGCCAACTCGAGTTTCACCTCGGCGCCATGGCTGACGAGCAAATCGTCGCCAACAACAGCCGCCAGGCCATGCTGACGGTGGATAACCGTAAAATAAGAATCCTGTATTACGAAGGCGAGCCGCGCTTCGAGCTGAAGTTCATCCGGCGCGCGCTGGCCGATGACGAGAACCTGGCGGTCACGGGTTTGATCAGAACCGCCGACGCGAAATTTTACCGGGTCGGTATCGAATCCCCGGAAGAGCTGCGTAACGGCTTTCCGATCACCCGCGACGAGCTATTTGCCTACGACGCCATCATACTGGGCAGTGTCGAAAATTCACTATTGAGTCGCGAGCAGCAGGACATGATCGTCGAGTTTGTCAGCGAGCGCGGGGGTGGCCTGCTGATGCTGGGTGGCCGTCACGCTTTCACCGAGGGTGGGTACCGCGACTCCGTGCTGCACGGTATCTCACCGGTGATCATGCCGGAGCGGGCCCAACCCGAATTCAACCGCCGAATCAAGATTCAGCCAACCGCCGCAGCCTGGGTCCACCCGGCCCTGATAATCGATGACAGCAGCGAAAAATCGATCGCCCGCTGGCTGACCCTGCCACCGTTGACCATGGTCAACCCGATCCGGCGAATAAAACCCGGCGCGACGCTGCTGTTGAGCAGCCCGGTAAACGACCAGGACGATCCCTACGTGGCCATGGCCTGGCATCGCTACGGCCGCGGCAAGGTCGTCGCCTTCCCGGTGCAGAATTCATGGCTTTGGCAAATGCATCACGAGATCGACCTCGAAGATCAGACCCATGAACTGTTGTGGCGACAACTGCTGCGCTGGCTGGTCGAAAGCGTGCCGCGGCGTTTGCGCCTGGAACTGTCGGCCCAGAAAATCCATGCCGGGGGCGTGATCAAATTGCGCAGCGAAGTATTGCAAGCCGATTTTAGCGCGCAGCGCGAAGCGCAGGTGCGTGCGCTGCTGACCGCGATGGACGGTAGCGAACAGTCGATACCCCTGCAACCGCACCCCTCCCTGCCAGGGGTCTACGACGGCGATTTACCGATTGCGAAACCCGGGGAATACCTGGCGCAGGTCGAACTCGATGTAAACGGGAAAGTGACCCGTAGTGGCGAAAGCCGCTTCCTGGCAACCCGTGCGGGTGACGAATACTTTAATTCGGAGATGAACGAAAAACTGTTGCGCCGGATCGCAGACGAAACCAGCGGCAGCTTTTTCAGAGCGCAAGAGGCGGACCAGCTGGTCGATGCCCTGGATAGCAATCCGCGCGGGTCGCGCAGGCTGCAGCGTCTCGAGCTATGGGATATGCCGATCCTGTTTCTGTTGCTCGTCGCCCTGTTGTGCGCGGAATGGGGATACCGGCGCTGGCGGAGCCTGGCATGAGATTACGCGTTATCCTGCTGCTCTTGCTGTGCGCCACCCCGTGCGCGCAGGCGGCCCAAAACCACCTGCTGATTATCGGCGGAATCGGCGGTATCGACGCTTATCGCGAGCTTTTTGCAGACAGATCGACGCGCCTGTATGAATCTGCCATCGAGGCCGGCGTCGACAAAAAAAATATCATCTTGCTGAGCGAAACGCCGATGTCGGATAGCCCCGCGCCGCACCGGCTCTCGAACAAGCCGACGATCCTGCAGGCGCTGCGGGAGATCGGCGCCAGGGCGCAGGTCGACGACCGCGTTTTCGTGGTCCTGATTGGCCACGGCAATCCCCGCGGCGACGGCGCGGCCTTTAACCTGCCAGGCCCCGACATCTCCGCCATGGAACTCGCCGCGGCGCTGGACGGGCTGGCAAACCAGCTGGTCGTCGTCGTCAACACGGCATCGGCCAGCGGTCCGTTCATCAGGGCGCTCTCCGCGCAGAACCGGGTCGTCATTACCGCGACCTCGAGCGGACGCGAGTACCACGCGACGCTGTTCGGTGATTATTTCGTTGCCGCCTTTGCCGAAACCGGCGCGGACACGGACAAGGACGAGCGGGTATCGATGCTGGAAGCCTTCGCCTTCGCGCGCCGCGAGACCCGGCGCGCCTTCGACAACGAAAAACAGCTGTTGACCGAGCACGCCCTGCTGGACGACAACGGCGATGGCGAGGGCAGCCTGGCGCCGGGCGAGTTCGAGCCCGACGGCGCGCTGGCAAACCGCGTTTACCTGCAGCAGCCGCCATCCCTGGCGCTTGGCGCATCCGCGCAATTAGTCGAGATGATGCAACGCAAACAGGCTCTCGAGCAGTCGATCAGCGCAGTTAAAGCGGCAGCGTGAAAGCCTGCCGCGGGTCGACTACTACACCCGGCTCGAAGGATTACTGGTCGATCTCGCCCTGCTGAGCCGGGAAATCAGGGCACAGGGAGGTTAGGTGAAAAAACTTTTCGCACTGCTGCTGCTTGGCCTGACGCAACTCGGATACGCCGCCACCGACCCGCGGCTGGAACGGATTCAGGCACTGCGCCTTGCCGGCGATTACCCGGCCGCGATCGAACGCGTACAAAGCGAACTGACCGCCGAGCCGGACAACAGCCTGCTGCTGAACCAGCTCGGCGAACTTCGACTCGAAACAGGGGACCTGGACGCCGCGGCCATGCGCTTCCGGCAGGCGCTCGAGCTGCCCGGTCCCGCGCGCCTAATGGCAAAACTCAATCTCGCCGAGACTCATCGACAACGGGGCGCATGGCAGCCGGCAGAAACCCTGTGGCGCGATATCCGGCAGGCCTACCAATCCGAATCCTCGTTAAGCGCGCGCGACCTGTTTGCGATTGCCAGCGCCACGCGCCACCTGGGTCGCTCCGATCCGCAGCTGTTCAAGGACGCGGTAGCGCTGTTCGATCAGGCAAGCCGCAAAGACCCCTCCTACCTGGACGCGGGCATTGCGCTGGGTGAGTTGCTGCTGGAAAAATACAATAACCAGGAGGCATCGGCGCTGTTCAGGGAGATGCTCGCCATCGACGAAAAACATCCGCGCGCCCTGCTCGGCCTGGCGCGTAGTCAACATTTCGACTATTCGTCGGAGGCGGTGACGACCACGCTGCAGGCATTGTTGATCAACCCCAACCTGGTACCCACGCGGGTCTTCATGGCGCGCCTGTTTATCGAGCTGGAGCAATTTAACGACGCCCGGCACGAGGCGGAGCTCGCGCTCGAGGTCAACCCGGTTTCGCTAGAGGCCCTGACCATGCTCGGCGTGGTCAATCATCTCGAGCGTAACACCCAGCAGTTCGCAGCGATCGAACGACAGATCATGGAGCTGAATCCGCGTTATGCCGAATTCTATGCCACGCTGGCGGACCTGGCGGCGCAGAACAGGCTCTACCAGGATGCCGCAGAATTTGCCCGCCGGGCGGTACAGCTGGATGCGCTATCATGGCGCGGCTTTGGCCTGCTGGGCATGAATCAAATGCGCCTCGGGCAGATCGAGGCCGGGCGGGAAAACCTGGAGCGCTCCTTCGCCGGCGATCCTTATAACGTCTGGATCAAGAACACGCTGCAGCTTGCAGACAGCTTCAAAGACTACGTGCAGATCGACCAGGGTAAATACCGCGTCGTCCTGCACGGCCAGGAGAATGCGTTACTCGGCGAGTATATTCACGCTCTCGCGGCGCAGGCTTACCAGCATCTCGAGACGCGTTACCGGCACCAACCCGCCGAGCCGATTCGCATCGAACTGTACCCGGATCACGCCGATTTCTCGGTCCGCTCGGTCGGCCTGGCCGGCGTCGGGCTGCTGGGCGTCTGCTTCGGACCGGTGGTGGCGATGGACTCGCCCGCGGCGCGTTCGCGCAGCGAGTTCAACTGGGGCTCCACGTTGTGGCATGAGCTCGCCCACGTGTTCCACTTATCGATGACCGCAAACCGCGTGCCGCGCTGGTTCTCCGAGGGGCTCGCGGTCTACGAGGAACGTATTGCCCGCCCGGGCTGGGGCGGTGACGTCAGCCCGGATTTTCTGCTCGCCTATCTCGACGGCCGATTATTGCCGGTCAGCCAGTTGAACAATGGATTCGTTCGACCCTCCTACCCGGAACAGGTGATCCATTCCTACTTCCAGGCTTCGCTGGTGTTCGAATTCATCGAGCAGCGCTGGGGCTTCGACGTGATCCGGGCAAGCCTGAACGCCTACCGGGACAGCAAAAATCCCGATGCCGTGTTACTGCAGCAGCTGCAGCTGGACAGCGCCGCGCTCGACGCCGCGTTCGACGATTATCTGAAAACCCGCTACGCCACTGCGCTCAGGGCACTGAGCAAGGACCTGGAACCCGGCCAGCAAGCCGAAGCCCGTGGACCCTGCGGGCCAGGTGACAGCCGAAACCGCGCTGCCCGACAAGTATTTCGATCAACTCAAACTCGGACAATTGCTGTATGAACAGGAAAACCTGGAGCTGGCCGAGCTGTTTCTGCAAAAGGCGCAGCAACTGTTCCCGGAATACGCGGGTGAAGATAGCAGCTACTGGCTATTGGCCAGGCTCTACCTGCAACAGGAGCAATACCCGCAGGCCGAAGCGCAGCTGGAACAATTGATTGCGATCAATGCCGAACATTACCCGGCTCAGCTCGAGCTGGCGAAACTACGCGTGAAACGTGGCGCTCACGCCGCCGCCGCGCAAGCGCTGGAAGGCGCGATTTATATCTATCCCTACGATCTCGACCTGCACCAGGATCTGGCCAGCCAGCATGCGCTTCTGGGTAACTGGGAGCTGGTTGCGCGCGAGCGCCGCGCCCTGCTGGCGCTCGACCCGGTGGACAAGGCGGAAGCGCACTACCAGCTGGCTTATGCCTACGCGCGCGCGGGCGATCGATCTTCCGCCCGCGAGCAGATATTATATGCTCTCGAGATCGCGCCCAATTTTTACCGCGCACAGGAATTGCTGCTCTCGCTGCGGGCCAAGACGCCCGCCGCGGTGGAGGCGCAGTAGCCGTGGCACTGATCGTGCGTAGCGGCCGGCGCCCGGCAAGTCCCGAATGGCACAAGAGGTCCACCGATGGATAAGCAAACAGAACAGACAGAAACCCTGCAGGCTACCGACGATATCGGGCTCGCCGAGGATTTGATCGAGCGCTACGCGCGGCTGCGCGGCGAACTGGGCAAACTGATCGTGGGCCAGGACGCCGTGGTGGAGCAGGTCATGCTGACCATCCTGGCCGGCGGCAACAGCCTGATCGTCGGCGTACCCGGCCTCGCCAAGACGCTGTTGATTCACTCCATCGCCCAGGTGCTGGATCTCAGGTTTTCGCGCATCCAGTTCACGCCCGACCTGATGCCGTCGGATATCACCGGCACCGACCTGGTGCAGGAGAATCCGGACACCGGCAAACGCGAACTCAACTTCCTGCCCGGCCCCATTTTCGCCAACATCGTGCTCGCCGACGAGATCAACCGGACGCCACCGAAGACGCAATCCGCACTGCTCGAAGCGATGCAGGAGCACCGCGTTACCGTGCAGGGCAAGACCTACGAACTGGAAGAGCCATTTTTCGTGTTCGCCACGCAAAACCCGATCGAACTGGAGGGCACCTATCCGTTGCCCGAAGCGCAGCTGGATCGCTTCATGTTCGAAATCATTATCGACTACCTGTCGGCGGAGGATGAACTCGAGGTGGTGCGCCAGACGACCTCGCTGCGCGAAATTGCGTTCGAATACGCGATGAACGGCGAGGAGATTCGCGCTTTTCAGAAACTGGTGCGCAGGGTACCGGTCTCGAAACCGGTTTCGCAATACGCGCTGGACCTGGTGCGCTGCAGCCGCCCGGGCAGCGCCGACGCGCTCGATTTCGTGCGCGACTGGGTGGACTACGGCGCCAGCACCCGCGCCGCGCAGTACCTGGTGCTCGGCGGCAAGGCGCGCGCGCTGCTCGACGGTCGCTACCACGTCGATTTCGACGATATCGTGCAGCTCGCCAAACCCGTGCTCAGGCACCGGGTGCTGCGTAACTTCCACGCCGAATCGGAAAAAATCACTGCCGACGAACTCATCGATCGCCTGCTCGACGCGGTGCCGTTACCGAGCTCGGGCATGTAGCGGGGGGCAGCATGCTGAGAAACAGGCAGGCACAGGCCCAGCTACCCGGACAACGCTTCATCGATCCGGAAGTACTGACCCGTATCGACAACCTGGAACTGGTCGCGCGCGGCGTGGTGGATGGGTTCATCAGCGGCCTGCATCGATCGCCGATGCTCGGCATGTCGGTGGATTTCGCCGAACATCGCGCCTACATGCCCGGCGATGACGTGCGTCGCATCGACTGGCGACTGTTCGCGCGCACCGACCGCCTCTATATCAAGGAATTCGAGGCCGACACCAATGCCAACCTGCACCTGCTGCTCGACGTTTCCCGCTCCATGGACTTCGGCAGCGGCGCGGTGACCAAACTCGAATACGCAAAATTTCTCGCCGCGAGCCTGGCCTACCTGTCCCGGCGCCAGCGCGATCGTATCGGCCTGATCACCTTCGATAACCAGATCGTCGAAGTGATCCCACCGTCGATCAGGCATTTCAACACGGTCCTGCTTGCCCTCGATCGGCTCACCGCCGGCGGCGCCAGCAATTACCGCGAGCCGCTGACCAAAATCGCCCTCAACCTCGGCCGCCGCAGCCTGGTGGTACTGATTTCAGATCTGTACGACACGCCGGACCGCCTGCTCGGCGCGATCGATCAACTGCGTTACCGCGGCAACGACCTGATCGTGTTCCATCTGCTGGACCCGCAGGAACTGAGCCTGGAGCTGGGTGACGTCTCCAGCGTGGAAGACCTCGAATCGGGCGCTAACCTGCCGATCGCGGCCGAGCACTGCCGCGACCGCTACCGGCAGCTGATCCAGGATCACCGGGCCGAGCTCGAGCGCCGCTGCGGCGCCAACCAGATCGACTATATTTTCGCCGACATTTCCCAGCCGCTGGATAATATCCTGTTCCGTTACCTGTCCGACCGGGAACGCCAGAACCGGACCCGCTGATGGGCCTGTCCTGGATCAATCCGCTGTATCTCTCCGGCCTGCTGTTACTGGCCCTGCCGGTGTTGATCCACCTGGTGCAAAAGCAGCACAGCCAGGGTGCGCGCTTCCCGTCGTTGATGTTCCTGCAACAAATTCAGCAGCGCGAAAAACGCCGCCTCGAGATCAGGCACTGGCTGCTGTTGCTATTGCGCTGCCTGTTGCTGCTGCTCATCGTGCTCGCGTTTGCGCGCCCGTTCTTCAATAACGATACCGGGGCAACAGGACTGGAGCCGGGACGCGAGGACAGCGTTATCGTGCTCGACCGATCCTACAGCATGCGCATTGCCGACCACTGGCAACAGGCGCTCGATCTTGCCTCAGGGCTGGTCGAGCAGAAACCGGCGCAGGACCGGATCGGCTTCGTTATATTCGATGACGAAGCCGAGGTTCTCAGCGACCTGAGCAGCAGCGCCGACAACCTGCGCACGCTGCTCCAGGGGCAGTCACCCGGATTTAAAGCGACGCGCCTGACGCCCGCCATCGAGCAGGCGGCGCGCCTGCTCGCGGGCAGTAACGCCAGCAGCAAAAAGATTATCGTGATCTCGGATTTCCAGGCTTCGGCCGCGCCAGTGGTTGCCCAGATTTCCGCGGATATCGAACTCACCGCCCTGCCCGTCACACTCGCCCAGGTTGCGAATGCGTCGATCACGGCGGTCACCATCGAACCGTCGTCACGCGCGAGCGCCGACGAGTTTTCGCTCACGGTCGAAATCGCCAATCGCGCGTCCAGCCCGCTGCAGCAGGAAGTCACCCTGACGCTCGACGGCCGAGAGTTCGCCCGGCGCGAGCTTTTACTCGCAGCCCGTTCGACGCTTACCGAAAGCTTCGATCGCTTGAGCGTCAGCGACGACTTACTGCGCGGCCGGGTCAGCCTGGGTGACGATGCGCTGGCGCTGGATAATGAGCGCTTCTTCGTCTACTCGAGCAGGCAACAGGTGCCGCTGTTAATCGTCGAAGAGCCCTCAGCCCGCAGCAACCAGGCCGTCTACCTGCAGAACGCCCTGCGGCTATCGCGCAACCCCGTGTTTCGGGTCGAAAGCATGGCAATCGATGAATTGAAAGCGGAGGCTCTGCCGAGCTGGGCGGTAATCATCATGAATGACGTCTCGCTGCCCGGCGGCGAGCTAGGTGAGGCGCTGGCCAATTTCGCCGCCGCTGGCGGCGGCTTGCTGGTCACCAGCGGCACGGCGACGCAGCGAAACTGGGCGTCGACTTACCTGCCAGGCAGCCCGGGTCGCAAGATCGATGCGAAACGCGGCACGGCCCATAACATAACCGATTTCGAAACCGACCATCCGCTCGCCATCAATCTTGGCGCGCGCAATACGATCGACCTGTCGCTGGCGCGGGTTTTCAATTATCGCAAGCTGCAACCCGCGACGGATGACCGGGTCGTAGCCCGTTACAGCGATGGCGCCGTCGCGTTACTGGAGCGGCGCGTTGGCCAGGGTCGCGTGCTGGTGCTGACCACGACGCTGGATACGCACTGGAACGACCTCGCGCTACAGCCGGTTTTTCTACCCTTTCTGCACCAGAGCCTGCGCTATCTCACGGCCTTCGAAGCCTCTCCGAATCAATCCGAAATCGGCAGTATCACCGACGTAATGCGCTACGCGCGCGCGCTTGCGGGCGCCGACGCCACCGTCGCCGCCGCCAACGACGGGCCGCTGATTATCGAAACGCCGTCAGCCAGGGAAATCCGGGTCAGTCGGCAATCGCCGTTGTTAGCGTTGACGGAGCCGGGGTTCTACCAGGTCCATCAAGCGACCCCAAGCGGGGTGGAAATCACCCTGGCGGCGAACATCGATCCGCAGGAAACAAACCTGCAGACGCTTGACGTCGCCCGATTTGTAGAGGAAATTAGGGCTTCTGCGAAACCTGCCGTTACGGCTGCGGTCCTGACCAGGCGACAGGCCAGCGAATACGAGCAACAACAGCAACTGGCCTACACGATTCTCCTGGCGGTGCTGGCGTTAACGCTGATCGAGGCCCTGTCCGCAAACTGGATCGGCGCCAGGCGATCCATCCGCACCCGGGGAACAGGCTAGCCGACGAAAAATATGGATACGACGCGTAACAACATCGGCACCAGATTGTTCGACCTGCTGACACCGGTCCGGCGCCAGGCCGACGGCAGGCCCGCCCTGTCCGCGATCATCGAGCGCATACGACGGCGCTGGCGGCTGCGCCTTTTAGTCAACGGCCTGCTGTGGACGCTCGCGCTCGCGACCGCGTTGCTTCTGCTATTGGCCTGGCTGGTTAACGCGTTGCATTTTGTCCCGCCCGCGGTCTGGTCACTACGCTTTGTCGGCATCGTTGCCCTGCTGGCGCTGGTCTTGCAGTTCTGCATCAAACCCCTGCGCCGCAAGGTCGACGACGCCCAGGTCGCGCTCTACCTGGAAGAACACGAACCAGACTTGAAGTCGCTTATCCTGAGCGCGGTCGACACCCGGCGAACGGGCCGGCGGGACTTATCGACGCAACTGGTCGCACAACTGGTCGAGCAAGCGCTCGACGCCTGTGCCCGGGTTGAATACGGTGACCGGGTCGAACGCCAGAAACTCCGCCAGGCAGGCTCGAGGCTCGGGGTTGCGCTACTCGTTATTATCGGCTTGATGCTCTGGCCGCCCGGGTTTTTGCGCAGCGGCGCGCCGGCATTGCTGCAGGCCTGGTCCAGCGCGAGTGAAGTTTCGCCCTATCGTATCGAGCTTGCGCCCGGCGATATCGAAATTGCGCGCGGCGACGATCAATTGATCAGCGCCCGGATTGACGGATTCAACGGCGCCGACGTGCTGCTGTTCACCTCGCGCGACGCGGGTGAAACCTGGCAGCAAACGACTATGGCTGGCGCCAACGAGGCCGGCCGCTATGAGTCCTTTGTCTTCGATTTGAAGCAGGACACCGATTACTACGTCAGCGGGGCGGGCCGGCAGTCGCCGACTCATCGCATCGCGGTGGCCGATATCCCCGCGATCGAGTCGATCGGTCTGCGTTACAACTTTCCCGCTTATACCATGCTGCCGCCCACAACCAGCCAGGGTTCCGGCGACATCACGGCGCTACGGGGCACCCGCGTCGAAGTACTGATCGAGCCAACGATAGAAATTCCAGGCGCTGCACTGCAACTTGCCGACGGTGAGCGTGTCGACCTGCAGCGTGCGGATGACGCGACCTGGATCGGTGAAATAACGGTGCAACGGGACAGCGCCTACCAGGTGACGCTGCAGCGCGCGAGCGGTATCCCGGTCGACGCTTCGGCCGAGTTTCGCATCACCGCGCTCGACGACCGCTTTCCGAGCGTATCGATAACCAGTCCCGGGCGGGATATCAAGGTCAGCATGATCGAAGAGCCGGTGCTCAAAGTACGCGCCACCGACGATCAGGGTATTGCCGACCTCGAGCTGGTACTGTCGGTCAATGGCGAAGCCGAGCAACGCATCCAGTTGATGCCGGCGACAGATGAATCGGGCGCCAGTCAACAGGTCGAGGCCGAACACGTCGTCTACCTCGAGGATCTCGGCTTGCGCCCCGGCGACCTGATTTCCTACTACGTCAACGCCAGGGACCGGGCCCCGGCCGACGCGACCAAAACCGCGACCAGCGACATATTCTTTTACCAGGTGCGCCCGTTCCGCAAAAACTACCGTCGCGCCGAGCAACAGGGTGGCGGCGGTGGCGGCGGTGGCGCCCAGGGCGGACAACAGCAGGGGCATCTGTCAGAGCAGCAAAAGCAGTTCGTCGTGGCCACCTTCAAGATGATTCGCGACCGCAGCCGCTACAGTGACCAGACCTACCAGGAAAACCTGGAGCTGCTCGCCACGGCGCAAGGGCGAATTCGGGACCGCGTAGAGGCGATCGTGCGGCGCATCAGCAGCCGCGCGATTGTCCAGGCCGACGCAAGATACAAGGTCATCATGCAGGAATTGCCGCTGGCGGTCGAAGCCATGCGCGGGGTCGAACAACAACTGGAGCAGGCCGAGATCGAGCCCGCACTCACCGACGCGCAAGTAGCGCTGAAGCATCTGCAAAGAGCCGATGCGGAGTTCAGGGATATCAACGTCGCGCTGGCTAACCGCGGTGGCGGCGGGGCCGGCAGCAACGCCGGCATCGAAGACCTGGCCAATCTGTTCCAGCTGGAAATGGACAAACTGCGGCATCAATACGAAACCGTGCAGCGCGGCGCGCAGCAACCGCCGCCAGCCGAATTAATCGACGAGACCCTGGATAAACTGCGCGAACTGGCAAGGCGTCAGCAGCAGGAAGTCGAACGCGCTATGCGGCGTCAGGGCCAGGCGCAAAACAACAATGCCAATCAGAAGCAGCTCGCGCTGGCCGAAGAACTGGAAGCGATGGCGCGACAACTGGAGCGGCTCTCGCGCACGCAACCGAATCCGCAGCTACAGCAGTCGATCAGCCAGATGCGAAATGCGGCCGAGGCGATGCGACGCGCCGCGTCGTCCGCGACGGCAGGCGGTGCGGGCGGAGTCGCTCAGGCCCGCCAGGCCGCGGAAAACCTGCGTGAAGCCAGGCGCCTGCTGGACCAGGGCCGGGTGCGGCAGTTCAGCGAAGAGGTCGAGCGCAGCCTGCGCCGCGCCGAACTGGTAGAGAAAAAACAAGCTGCCATCAAGCAGGAGGTGTCGGCGCTGGACGACCAATGGAGCGACCGGCTCGAAGCCCAGCTGGAACGCCTCAAGCAGAAAAAGCAGGCGCTGTCGGAAGCGCTGACAGACCTGGAGAGCGAGCTCAGCAGCCTGACAACAAGTGCGAAAGAAGAGCAGCCAGAGGCAGGTCAGTCGTTAAAACAGGCGATCCGGGCGGGGCGCGAGCATCGCCTGCATGATCGCATCGGTCGCACCCGGCAAATGGTGCTGCTGGACGAGCGCGAGCATGCGCTCGACAACGAAACCGAAATCCAGAAGGGCATTGGCGAGATCCGCGAGCATATCGAAGCGGCCCTCGAGAACGTTGGCGAAAGCGGCACCGAGGGGCTGGGGCGCTCGCTCGAGCAATTGCACGACCTGGCGCGGGAACTGCGTTACCTGCGGCAACGCGCCGCCGGGACCGCTAACGACCCAGGTGTCGATGCCGACGGGTACGGTCGCCCTGACTTCGACGGCGGCCCGATCGGTCAGGACGAACTGAACGACATCGCCGAACGCACGCGCGAACTCGGCGGGGGGTTGCTCGACCAGGGTGCCTCGGCGGGCGATGTCGATCCCGTGCTGGCGCAGATTGAGGCATTAACGCGCGGGCAAAACGGCGCGGCTATCCCCGCTTCCAGCGCGCAGTATGAACTCGCCCTGCGCGCTTTGATGGAGCTGGAGTACAAGCTACGCAACAAGTTGGCCGAAGCTGAATATCCCGAACTGTTGATATCCGAGCCGGCCGAGTTACCCGCCGACTACGAGGAAATGGTCGCCGACTACTTCCGCAAACTAAGCCAGCAATAACTGATCGACCCGTGACTCTCCCTGCGGGCGATACCCCGTTTTCTGCACTCGTGCTAGAAACTATAAAACCTGTTGTGCCCTCTATTACCAGGTCTTATTCGCGAACGGGCAGCTCGATTCAAAAGCGGATACTGCCCTTCGTCCATAAAATCTGAGTCAGAGGAATTTCCGCACCAACAGTATTCCAATAGCAACGCTTGGTCCTACGCCGAAGGCAAACAGCAGGGTGCCGGCGCCGACGACCCCGCCGAGGTACCAGCCAGCCGCGACTACCGTGACTTCCAGGGCGATCCGAATCGAGGCGATCGGCAGGCCGCTGGCGGCCTGCAAACCGGTCATCAAACCATCGCGCGGGCCCGCCCCCAGGTTAGCGGTCAGGTAGATGCCCGAGGCGATGCCGACCAGCAAAACACCCGCCGCCGCCTGCGCGAGCTGCCAGGCGAACAGCTCCGGGTAAGGCAGCCAGGCCAATGAAAAATCGATCATGAACGCGATGATCAGCGCATTGAGAATGGTGCCGATACCCGGTTTTTGCGCTAGCGGTATCCACAGCAGCAGGATCAGAAAGCTCACTACCATGGTCGTAAAGCCGATACTCCAGCTTGTATTGAGCGCGATCCCCTGGGCCAGAACGGTCCACGGGCTGACCCCGGCACCGCTCGCGATTAACAGCGATTCGCCGAGGCCGAAGATTACCAGGCCCAGGTTCAGGTAGCAGAGGGTGACTAACCGTGGCCGCAGGTTTAGCGGGGTTGCCGAACTCCACTCGAGCTGTGGCACCTGCTTGACCGAGAATATTTTTCGCATTACCCGGGGTAAATCGAAGGCTCAGCGCCGGTGGATGTCAATCGGCACCGACCCCTTTGGCGATAATACCGGCGGTCGTGGCGGGCTCGCGCCGCGTCCACGACAGCACCGTGACCGTCGCCGCCGGCAGGAAAGTCAGGGTCACGACGGCCGCACCGGCCAGGCCGAACAGCACAATCGCGCCGACCCCGCGGTAGAGCTCGGTTCCCTCACCGGGTATGAAGACCAACGGTGCGAGGCCAAATATGGTCGTAATCGCCGACATCGCAATCGGCCGCAGGCGCGACTCGACCGCCTCCTGCACCGCCTCGGCCGCGCTCATCCTGCCCTCGCGGTAGTTGTCTGAAGCGCGGTGCACAATCAATATCGGGTTATTCACCACCGTCCCCATCAGGATCAGGAAACCGAGCATCGATATCATATCGAAAGGCTGGTGCACCGCGGTAAGACCGAGCAGCGGCAGCGAGGCGCCGACGAAGTTCATCAACGCGAGCCCGGCGATGCCGCCGGCAACCCCGAGCGGTATCGTCGTCATGATCAACAGCGGGAAGCCCCAGTGAGTAAAGATGGCCACCATTACCAGGTAGACGAGGATCAACGCGACCAGGTAGTTAGCTTTAAGCGCCTGCTGCGTGGCTTCGAGCTGGTCGCTCGCGCCGGAGATATCGACACTGACGCTGGCCGGTATCGCGCCGCTGCTGCGCAGGTAACCGAGCACGTCCTCGCGCACGATACCGACCCCGGTTTCGAGCGCGACGGTCTCCGGCGGTATGATGCTGAGCGTCACCGTGCGGCGACCGTCGATGCGGCGTACCGTGCTGGTATCGACCGTTTCGACCACTTTGGCGATGCTCGACAGCGGCAGGATCCCGCCACGCGTATAAACCGGCATGTCGGTCAAACTCTGCGGCGATGCGTCCGGCCCGGCGCCGCTGTAGAGATACATGTCGATCTTGTCGTCGGCGAGAAAGAATTCGTCGACGAAGGCGCCGTCGGTCAAAGCCGCCACGGTGAAACCGATATCGGCCGTGTTCATGCCGAGCTCGGCCGCGCGCTCCCAGTCCGGGTGAATTTCGATCAGCGGCTGCGATAGCGACAGCGTCGCCGGGTTGGCGCGAATGCGCGGGTTATCGAAAACCTCCTGCGTGCGGTTATAGGCCGCGGTGGCGGCGGCATAAATCGGTTCCAGCTCCGGCCCCGAGATATCCAGGTTGATACTGCGGGTGCCGCCGTTGTTACTGGTGATAATCGAGCCACGCGTGGTGAAGGCGCGCATCCCCGCATACTCGCTGTACTTGGCGTCGATCGCGTCCATCAGCGCGTTGACCTGCCCCTTGTCTTTCGTTTCGGCGATCAGGAACAGGCCACTGGCGCGGATCGAAATAATAAGGTAGTCGAGCGCCGGCACCGCGGTCTCGCCGCGCTCGAATTGCCCGGGCTCGTCATCGAGGTAAGGCAGGAAGTATTCCTGCACGTCGTAACCGATCTCGCGCATGGTCGGCAGGTTGTAGCCGGGCGGCGCGCTCATGCGCCCGAAGACCTTGGGTTCCTCGCCCGGTGGCAGGTATTCTGCCGGCGGCGTCAGTCCGACGATGATGATCGCGGTCAGGCCCGCGGTCAGGAGCATGACCGTAATCCGCCGCAGCGGGGTCGCGATCAGCCAGTTGATCATTCTAAGTGTGCCGCCCATCGCCCCTGTCGCGGTGGCTTTGGCCGCCGCGCCATCGTCCGGCTCGTCGCGCAGCGCGAAGTTCGCGGTCGCGGTCGGCACCACCGTGATCGCGACCAGCATCGACACCAGGATGGTGGCCGAGACGCCGATCGCAATGTCGCCGTAAAGCTGCCCGGCCTCTTCCTCGATGAAAATAATCGGGATGAACACCAGCACCGTGGTCAGCGTCGACGCGAGCACCGCGGGCCAGACCCGCTGCACTCCGGTCACCGCGGCCTGCAGGCGCTTGAGCCCCTTGCGACGTTCCCACTCGATGCTTTCGAGCACGACGATGGTATTGTCGAGCGTCATGCCGATCGAAAAGGCGACCCCGGCGAGCGAAATCACGTTGATCGTACGCCCGGCGAGTAACAGCCCGAGGAAGGCCGCAATGGTGCATATCGGGATGCCGATCACGCCGACCAGCGTCATTCTGCCCGAGCGCAGGAACAGGTACATGACCAGCGTGGCCAGTACCGCGCCGAGCGCGAGGTTGCGCCACACGGTGGCGATCGATTGCTCGACATAAACGGTATCGGTCGCATTCAGGCGCAGCTCCATGCCCGCGTTCTGCAACAGTTCCTGGTTGATACGCTCCACCTCGGCGAACATCGCGTCCTTGATCTCGATGACGTTGGAGCCGAGTTCGCGATTAACCGCGAGGAACAGCACCGGCTTGCCGTTGACAAAGGCCTCGCGCGCAACTTCGAAGTGGTCGAGGCGCACACGCGCGACGTCGCCGAGCCGGGTCACCTGGTCGCCGCGGCTCGAGAGGATCAACTCGCTAAGCGATTCGATATCGTTGAAACGGCCGATGGTGCGCAACAGGTACTGGCGCTTGCCGGCTTCGAGCTGGCCGCCGGTGACGTCGCGGTTACGCGCGCGCAGCGCGGTGCGCACGTCGGTTACGGTCAGGCCGCGCTCGGCGAGCGCCGACGCGTCGAGCAGAATCTGCACCTGGCGATCGGCGCCGCCCCAGACTTCGACGCTGGAAACGCCCTCGACGGTTTCCATGCGCGTGCGCACGTTGTCGGAGACAAAGTCGCGCATCATGTCCATGTCGAGCCCGCGCGGGTTGCCATCGAGCGGCGCGACACGGAAGTACATGAACGAGTTGCTGGAAAAGGATTCGGCGAAGATACGCGGCTGGTTGACCGTATCCGGGTAGGACGGCACCTGTGACAACGCGTTGTTGACCCGGATCAGGGTTTCGTTGATGTCGACGCCGGACGGAAACTCGAGTTCGATGCGCGCCTGCCCGGACGAGGCGGTGGCCTCGATGCGCTGCAGGCTCGGGGTGCTGCGCAGGTATTCTTCCTGCTCGATCAGGATTTCCTTTTCGATGTCCTGCGGCGTGGCGCCGGGCCACGAGGTTCGCACCTGCACCGTACGCACGTCGAGATCGGGAATCATCTGCACCGGCACGCGCAGTGTCGCGACGATGCCGAGCACGACGACGACGCCGACGATGACCGTCATCAGGGTGCCGCGATTGATGATTTTTTCAAACATGGGCTGACACCTAACCGGTGACTCGAACCTGCTGGCCCTGACGCAGCGCTTCGTTGCCGCGAATCACCACGCGCTCACCCGCGCTCAGGCCTTCGACAATCTCGACCTTGCCGTCGAAGGTCAGGCCTGTTTTAACCTGGCGCTCTTCGACCACGTAACGGTCGCCTTCGACCGCGGCCACCCAGACGATGGTACGCCCGTCCGGGTAGCGGATCAGGGCATCGCGCGGCACCACTTCGGCCTGGCGATCGGTGCCGATGCGGATTACCGCACGCACCGACATGCCCGGCGTCAGCTGCGCCTCAGGGTTGTTGACCTGCGCACGCACCAGGAAGGTACGCGCATCGGGGTCGCTAACCGGCACCACCTGCGACAGACGCGCGGCGATGGTTTGCCCGGGCAGGGCATCGAGCTGCAGGCTCAGTTGCGTACCGGCTTTGACCCGTTGAAAATACTGCTGCGGCACGCGCAGGTCGAGCTGCAGTCGATCGATCGCCACCAGCAGCAACACCCTGGAACCGGTATCGACGCGCTCGCCCAGGTCTGCGCCGCGTTCGGCAATCACCCCGCTAAACGGGGCCTTCAGCACGTGCCTGTCGAGCGTCGCAGCCGCGTAGGCGCGCTCGGCGCGGCGGCGCTCGAGGATCGCCTGGTTACGCGTCACCAGGGCTTCGAGGCTGCGCGCTTCGCTCTCGGGAAAGGTTTTTTCCGTGACCAGTTTGCGCACCTCGACCACCCGCCGTTTTGCATCGGCGAGATCGGCCTCGGCCTCGTGCTCGGCGGCAGTCGCCTGGGCCAGTTCGAGCC
Source organism: uncultured Gammaproteobacteria bacterium (assembly GCA_963768295.1). Classification (GTDB taxonomy): domain Bacteria; phylum Pseudomonadota; class Gammaproteobacteria. The sequence continues at coordinate 93,000 of CAVYHN010000036.1, forward strand.
GCGCAAGCTCGTCATCGAGCTTGAACAGGATATCGCCCTGCTTCACCCGGTCGCCGGCATCCACTGCGAGGCTGACCAGTCGACCTTCGAAGTCGGGCGACAGGCTGGAGGTATAGGGCGACGTCAGCGAGCCCGACAGGCGCAGAGTTTCGACGATGTCGCGGCGTTCTACCGGAGCAAGCTCCACCGGCGCCACTGGCGCCGCCTGCGCCGCGGTCAGACCCGTCAGCAGCAGGACCGCAGCCAACGCGATCGGGGCCAGCTGGCGGACAAGGCACCTGGTTTGCCGTATTTTCATGCTATTACTCAATCTCTCAAAACCATGCACAGGTAACAACGAACGCTCTAAAATATCACACAATCGCCGATCGGCAGCGTATTTTCATTACAGCTATCCGGGCCGGGGAACCGCCAGCCCATGCCAGTGCATACGTCTCTTATACGAGCAAGGATCACCATGGCACTTAGTTTAACCAGTCATACCCGCGAAAGCGGGTATCCTGTGACTGCCTGCGACGGTAAGGCGCTAGTCGCGCTTTCGCAGCTCAATGACGAAAGTGAATCAAAAGGGTCAGTGTCGATTGAAATGCCAACCAGATCAAACGACACCGACCCTTTCGGCCTCGCCCGGGCAGATAATCGTTAGTTGCTAGCAAAATACCCGAATGCAGCACTGCCTGCCTTAGTTAAGCGCTTTCCATAATTGTCATACGATGCAAACGCCTGGATGGCGAATTTAGTAAATCAAGTGGCTTATCAGCAAAATAGTTGAATTGTTCTTCAAAGTCAGACGTCATGTGCTGGATATGACAAGTCGGTCTCTATATTACTGGCGGATTAAGGGGCAGGTTGTTCCAGATTGATCTTCACATTATCTTCGAGGCGCATGGAGACATGGTGCGGCTCAGGCGGCATATCCACTTCGCCGACAAAACTGAATGAACGGATGAGTTCGATATTGCGAACGTCCAGTTTTTTGAGAGTCATGTCTCGGGGTAAAAGATCCTCCCGTTTGCTCGCGCGAGCGAGGAAGTCCCAGTCGGCCTTACGCCCTTCGAGGTTGCGCCAGTTATCGATGATCTGCTTAGTAAAAAGTGGCATATTTTTCTCTATAGCTTTCTTGTCGGAATCGGCGAGCGCGCTTTCCATTTCCAGCAGTACCCGACGCATGATAACGGCATAGCGCGCCGATAGGGTCAGGAAAAATACGACCGTTTTCTTTATCTCATCAGATATATCGTCGCGCCCAGTGCGATACCAGATGATCTTGATTAGTTTCATCACATTGACGAGGCGTTTGGTCGCGCGCGGACCAATGCCGACTGCCAGGGCACCGTTTTGTATCAAGACGAGTTCAGTTTCATCAAACGCCAAAATATTATGCGGCACGGTTTCGTCGATTCTTATATCGGGCTTGCCTGGTGAGTAGATCACCGACTCATTATCGTTGCCCTGCAAGTCCACAGTTATCTCTAGTTCTTCCTGCCGTTCGCGCTTGATGTGCATTTGCGAGCGCAGGTAATTAGGCATGGCCTCGGCTGATATCGGCCTTACGCGGTAGGGCACCTGAATTATCTTCTCGATGTAGTCGAGACCACTAGGGTCACCGCGACTATCCAACACACCTGCATAGGCTTTTTCCAGGGCCTTGGTGATGTAGCGCACGTCCATCGCCATGACTACGACGAACAGGGAAGTCTTTACCAACAACTGCGCCGCTTCCAGCACTTCCACCACGCGGGCAGGAGGACAGCGGTCGAGATCGTCAATAAACAGCACTACCCGAGGTAAGCCACGAGGGAAAAGTATTTTTTCCAGACTAACACTCGCGCTGACAGGTAATTTTTCGACACAGAGTTCTTCACGTCGCAGCCCATCGCTGAGTTGCTGGATATCTCTTTGTACCTGTTGCAGAGGCCCCAGCTTCTCCTCGTAGTCTTCGTCCTGTAAACGGTGGGAGATAAAGTCGAGCAATGTAGGATGACCCGCAGTCAATCCAATCTTGTGCTGATAGCTCGCCACCTGCGATTCGAGTTCGGCTACCTTTCGCGACACTTGCTGAAAAGATTTCCGCTCTACTTGAGCGTGCTCGATTATTGCTTCGCGCCGTTGTTGCTGGCGAGTTCTCATGGTCTCGTCGAATTTTTCGAATTCTTTTATTTTACCCGCTAGATATTGGTTGGCCGCTTGCCAGGCCTCGGCAGCACCACCCAGAAAGCCGCCAACTAGACTCGACAGACCAACTAAATGAATTTCAACCTGCTGCGCGAGACTGGCTACCAAAGCCGTCGCAATAGCAAAGATAATAAAGACCAGTAGCGTCCGACTGCTTTTGCCCGCCCGTAATTTCTCGAATAGACCAATCGAGGCCAGGGCCTCGTCAAAGGGAATGGCTTTTCCCTGTCCTTTTTGCTTGAGCTTGCCCTCAACCTCAGTTTTAAATGATTGCCCGAGTCTGCCTGTTAAACCTTCCGCGTAGGTTTTCCAGCGCTCCCGATAGAGAATAGAGTCCGCCGTTTCTTCGATTTTGGAATTTTCCTCAGCCAGATTGAGCCTCTCATCCTGGAGCTGTTTTTCGAGTTTGGTGAGCTGACCCTGGAGTTTTTCATTCAATCCCTGCAAGCGGGCCCAGAGCACATTGTCCTTATCTAGCTGCTCGAGCACCAGCTTCGCGTCCGCATCGACCGCAGCCAGCTGTTTCACGACATCAGAGTCGAACTTGTCTTCGCCGCAAAGAATCGTTTTGAACCTGGCATCGAATAATCTTTGTTTTGCTTGCTGGTATTTAGTCGTCAGTATCTCAGCGGTAATGTCCTCTGGCCCGGCGCCCTTATTATCGGTAAATGTACGCACGTAGCTGGCAACGGCCTCGCCGTTAAACTCACCGGACTCTTTTCGAATATCATCGAGCAGCGTAACCAGTTCCTCGTCGCTGCGGATGCTGGATGAGTCATCAGGCAGATTATCAATTTTAAGTTGTTCATAAGATATCTGGTCGTTGAGCGCCAGGAGTACTTCCTGCATCAGGCTGGCCCACAAATCCGCCTTGGCGTAGGTCCAGGCATCGAAATTCACGAGATAAAAGTGGCCAGCATAAGGGGAGCTCGCGCGCACAGCGGGGTCGAATATATTCTTGCGGCGAATTTCCAGCAGACGCTGCTTTAGCAGGTGCATGACATAGGATTTGCCCGAACCCCAGCCGCCCAGAATACCTGCCACCAGGGGTGGTTCCATATCCCCGGCGGCTATAGCATCGGCAAGCGCGTTGACCTCCCCGATAATATTTAGCTGATCATCGCCTTCATCAGCATCGCTCAGCAGCCGCTGTGAACGATCATCGGGGGGTTGGGTAGTAAGATAATCCGGTCCAATATCCAGTTGCTGGATAGCTTTATCGATATCATCAGTGCTATGCCGCTTTACACCGGAAATAACCAGAACAAAGCGTTCCGACATAAGTTCAAGCAGAAATCTAACCGATTCCTCATCTAGCCCGATACTCCCGAGATTGGGCTTTGAGTTGTTTCCCGGGTCTTCTTTCTGGTCGTCCTTACTCAGCGTTTCATCAATTTCGCAAAAAAGCACCAGGCGCTGGCCTTCTCGCAGAAGGGAACGCAGCATGGAACCGAAGCTTGCGATAAGTTCGCGATCATTAATATCTGCCGAGGAAGCCAGATTGCTTAACTCCGACTCCAGTGCACCCCAATCCATATTCTCCGCTAGCTGAAAACTGCCGACAATTGTGCCTGGCCTCTTCGTCTCTTTTTCATTTCGTGCCTTAACATCCAGGCAAAACTGGCGGATCAACGGAGCGATAATCGAGCCTCTGCCATCTGCCCGGTAGCGTGCGGTATAACAGCTATTCCAGTCCTGTTCAGTTGCGAAACACCAATCCTGGGCCGGTTGTAATTCAGTAACGATAGTGCCGTCGACTGAACCGTTCAGCCAGGCGATAAGACAGGTTGTGCGTTCCTTTTGACGGTTATGGAGCATATCCAGAAACTGATTTTTCACCTCAATCATTGTCCCCTCGCATCCTTACCCCGTTTGATAAGCCCAGGCCACGTGACCTGGTCATTGGCAAGTTAAAATAATGCCCTGTTGGCCTGCTGAGATCAATGACGTTGGCCGAGCATTGCATCGAAACGAAGCAGGCGTTAGCCCATGCACTAAACAACCAGGCCTGCGGCCCGTTGTCACCCTGTTGACTGTCGCGTATCTGATTGCCGGGCCTTCGTCTGCCTGTGCAAACTTAAAAATGCCCGCTTATGCTCGTTCCTTTTCGCCCTGTCCACTTTTCTTCGTCGATAATCCGGGCTAAGGTCAATCTCGTTGACGCTGCGTTGATGCGTATCAATAAAGGCTTATTCCGGTTATCGATTCCGCACTGCATAATTACAGCTAGCGCGGTATCGCGTGAAAAGTATATGCGCCAAATTGATGAACAGGACTGGTCCAGTCAGGAGCTCCTTGCTAATGAAGACAAATACAAGTCGTCACACCGTTTGCCGGAGCGTGTTAGCGGCGGCGACTATTCCGCCCCGGCCCGGTTCGGAGTAAACCATGGAGTTCAAAGACTATTACGAAATTCTCGAGGTCAAACGGGACGCCGCTCAGGATGAGATCAAGCGCGCCTACCGCAAGCTGGCGCGCAAGTATCATCCCGACGTCAGCAAGGAAGCGGATGCCGAGGAACGCTTCAAGCAGGTTGGCGAGGCCTACGAGGTGCTCAAGGACCCCGAGAAACGCGCGGCCTACGACCAGCTTGGCGCCAACTGGCAGGCGGGCCAGGATTTCCGTCCGCCTCCCGACTGGGACCAGGGATTCGAATTCGACGGCGACGGCTTCAGCGAAGCGCAGTTCAGCGATTTTTTCGAAAGCCTGTTCGGGCAGCGCGGGCACGGCGGCAGTGCCCGCGGCCAAGGAGATTTTCACGCGCGCGGCAGGGACACCCATGCCAGGGTCGTGATCGATCTCGAAGACGCGTACCTGGGCGGCAGCCGCACGCTGACGCTAAAGCATTCGGAGCTGGGTGCGGATGGACGGCCCGCGCTGAAGGAGCGCACCCTGAACGTACGCATCCCCAGAGGGGTGCGCCAGGGTCAGCATATCCGCCTGGCGAAACAGGGTGGCGCCGGTATCGGCGAAGGCGGCGCTGGCGATCTTTACCTGGAAATCGAGTTTGCGCACCACCCTTTTTACCATGTCGAAGGCAAGGACGTTTACCTGGACCTGCCGGTCGCACCCTGGGAGGCGGCGCTCGGCGCCACGGTCAAGCTGCCGACCCCTGCCGGTGCGGTCGACCTGAAAATACCGGCAAATTCGAGCGGCGGGCGCAAGCTGCGGCTCAAGGGCCGGGGCATCCCGTCGCAGCAGGCCGGTGACCTCTACACGGTGTTGCGCATAACACTGCCGCCCGCCGATTCGGAAGCGGCGAAAAAGGCGTATCGAGAATTCCAGCAGGCACTCGATTTCAATCCACGCACCGGGCTGGGGGCCTGAACCATTATGAAAAGCGAGAAACTGACATTATTGTCCGGCGAATTGCTGGAAGAAGGCGTGGAACTGACCCTCACACAACTGTGCCGAGCCTGCGAGCTAAGCGAGGAGCAGGTCGTCGAGCTGGTCAACGAGGGCGTCATCGACCCGCTCGGAGACGAACCCGGCAGCTGGCGCTTCGAAGCCATCAGCCTGCGACGGCTCCGCTTTAGCAGCAACCTGCAGCGAGACCTTGGCGTTAACCCGCCGGGTGCGGCGCTGGCGCTGGATTTGCTCGAAGAGCTGGAACGGTTGCGCGCGCGGTTGCGCCGCCTGGAGGAATAAACCGCGCTTTCGCTTCTGGGAAACGACTTTTTAAGCCTTATATAGGAAGCAACGATTTTCAAGTTGAGGTTTTAAAATGAACGAGTCATTGCATGTCGTCTGCCCAAACTGCAATGCCACCAACCGCATTCCAGCGGCGCGCCGGCAGGAAGCGCCTAATTGCGGAAAATGCCATAAGCCGCTATTCAGCGGACAACCGCTGGAAGTCGGCGCGGCAAGTTTCAGGCAACAGGTCGAGCGCAACGACATTCCCGTGCTGGTCGATTTCTGGGCACCCTGGTGCGGACCCTGCAAAATGATGGCGCCGGCGTATCAACAGGCCGCGGCCGAGCTCGAACCCCGATTCAGGTTGCTCAAAGTCAACACCGAAGACGAGCAGCAACTCGGCGCGCAATTCAACATCCGCAGCATCCCGACGCTGGCGCTATTCCACAGGGGGCGTGAAGTCGCGCGCCAGGCGGGCGCCATGGGGGCCGCGGATATCGTACGCTGGGCCCAGGGCCAACTAACGCATTCTCACTAACGGAAAATGACACATGAAACTTATACGGACAAACCATTACCGATTCATAGTCCTGTTGCTTGCCGCTCTCGGCATGACTTCACCGGCTTTTGCCGCGACCTCGAACGACGACACGACAGCGCAGGACATCAAGCAGGAAACCATGGAGTTGCTGCAGGCGCTCAAAGCCTATGGTGTCGATCAGCGGGACAAGGCGCTCGAGCATGCCAGTACGGCCCTCGAGAACCTGGACAACCGCATCGAGACGCTGGAATCCCATATGCTCGAGAACTGGGACGAAATGGACCAGGCGGCGCGCGACAAGGCCCAGGCCAGTTTGCAGACGCTGCGCCAGCAGCGCACCCAGGTGGCCGAATGGTATGGCAGCATGAAAAGTAGTTCGGCCAGCGCCTGGGGACACATTAAGGAGGGTTTTTCCTCGGCCTACCGGGCCTTGCATGGCGCCTGGGAAAAATCCGAAAAGGAATTCAGCACCGACGATAAGAAATAAGCACCGAATCAATCCGTGCCTGATTTCAATTTTCTCTGAAATAAAAAGAACATCAGAGACCGGTCCATATTTTACGAGCTGCACGGAATTCGGAGTATCCGTTGGCACAGTGGGGTGCCGCTTCGAAATTCGAACCGATTACGCTATTGCATAAAAACGGAGGCCTGTAGACCGGAATTGTATTACCGACCTCGACCGGTGACACAGGTTGCAGCAATTGCCAACCGCGCCCGGGGACAGGCGACGTAGCGCCTTCGATACCAAATGCAGCGTGCAGCGAGATAGCCCTGAAGGTGCCAAACAAATCAGAAGTTACTGATCACCAGGTTAAGAACGGATTTTGCTCAAATTAGTCAGGCACATCTGCTTCGCTTCCGCCCGCTCTTTCGTGCATCCAGGATCCGCAATCGATTTTATTATTCCCTGGGGGCTATATTTCTGCAGGATCGTCGTTTGAACCTCTCAGATAATTTCTTGCCTGGCTCCTGTGAACTGCTAGACTATTCGCAGGCAGCGATACCCGTAGTTCCATTCTACTTTTAAGGGATTTATTTCCGAAAACCCCCATCCATGGATCGACAACATTTAAAATTCATCTCTAAACTATTGGCATTACTGATTTTTTTCTCGCCATTCAGTAGCCTGGCTATGCAGCCCGCGATGTCAGGCAGTCAAGCCAGCCATTGCCAGGATTTAGAAACTGATTCACAGTCCTTCCAAACTGAGAATCTGGATTACGCTCAATGTACGATGGAAAATTGTTCGAAGTACTGTAGTTTTTCCCAGCATTGCTCAAGTCAAGTACCCATTATTCTCACCCTGGTCGATGTCCCGAGTCACCATATAGGACAGGGGCTTACAATCGATCAAATGCCAGATTCACATCTGTCTATACACCTCTCCGGTTTATACCGCCCACCGCGGCTTTAACCCCCCATTGACTGGTACTCACTGCCCTGACTACCGGTCAAATACCTTTCCCAGACCAGTTGCTACTGCCCGGTAAATACCTGGGCCTTGTGTTTGTGTTTTAACCTGAGAGATATCTCAATGAAATTACTATCGATAAGAAATTTTATCCGTTTTCCTTTTCCTGGGTTCGCTTTAATGCTGATATTTGCCGGATCGAACGGCGTATCTGCCGCAACCCTGACCCTGGAAAAAGCAGAACAATTCGCGCTACAGAACGAGCCCGGAATACTGGGACTAAATGCTAAAACGCAATCCATGATGCAGCAAAGCATCGCCGCCGGCGAGCTCATGGATCCTAAACTCCAGATCGGCTTGCTCAACCTGCCCACGGACAGCTTTGATTTCGATCAGGAGCCAATGACTCAGTTCAAGCTGAGTTATATCCAGCAATTCCCGTCTGGCAACAGCCGCGAGATCAAACGCGACAAGGCCGCTAGTCAATCACAGCAATTTCAGCATCAAATCGAAGATCGCAAGCGGCAACTCCTGACCCAGGTAAGGCTCTCCTATCTTGAAACACTTTACTGGGAACAGGCGCGCGAGACCGTAGAGCAAAATCGGCAGCTGGTTGGCCAGCTATCCGATTTTGTTCAATCCCTGTTCTCGGTAGGCCGAACCAACCAGTATGACTTCATTACAGTTCAGCAACGCCTGAGCAAGCTGGAGGACCGGTTGTCGCAAATTGCGCAGAATATAAGCGATGGGCGTTATAAATTATCGGAGTGGGTCGGCGAAGAATACAGTCAACTACCGCTGAGCACAGGCATACCGATACTCGGGCGAAATTCATGGAAACATCTTGAGCTCGAACATATCAACCAGTCGATTGCGCAACACCCGAGGATTCAGGAATTCAACAATCTAATCGAAGTGAGCCGTAAGGATCTGGAGTTGACGCGTGAAAGTGAGAAGCCGGGCTGGAATCTAAATGTCAGCTATGCCTACCGGGATGATGCACCCGATGGCACGGACCGGGCAGATTTTTTCTCGGCAATGGTTACGTTGGACCTGCCACTTTTCACCGAAAACAGACAGCAACAGCAACAACAGGCGCAGCGATACGAACTGCAGTCAAGTCAACTCCAGCGAGACGCGCTGCTGCGAAAATTGCGTTCAGATGTTTTGCGGTTGAAAACCAACCTCGAATTGTTGGAACAACGCGATGCGTTATACCACGAGACTTTAATACCCCAGGCTGAACAGCGATCCCAGGCTGCCTTACAAACTTACCAGTCGGGTAGCGGCAGCTTTGCCGATGTCATGCAAGCCTATATGGAAGCACTGGATATCCAACTGGAGCAGAAACGTATTCAGATCGACAACCTGAAATCCAGGGCACAGTTACTGTATTTCGTTCAAGCATCGTCAGACGCGGAAAATAATTCTAACTCTTCATCAATTTTTTCAAATTAGAGGCTCAAAGTGAATCGATTACTTACCGGCTTTATTCTTGTCACCCTGGGCATCGCTATCGGCTTTATGGCACAACCCCAAATCAGAGAGATCCTGGCATCGAGCGGCCTGATCGGTGCCCAGAACGAAAATGGCTCAGACTCGTCAGAAAGAGAAGTTGCGCTACTGGGTGGCACCCATGGATGCCAATTACCGTCGCGACGAACCCGGTAAATCGCCCATGGGCATGGACCTGGTACCCGTTTACGCCGATGAAGGCAGTTCCGAGGCGGGCGTTGTCAAAATTAATCCCACCGTTGAGAACAACCTTGGTGTTCGTACCAGTCAGGCGAAGCTGGGTGCACTTAACCGGAATATCGATACCGTCGGCTATATCAGTTTTGACGAAGAAAAAATCTTCCACGTGCATACGCGTGTCGAGGGGTGGGTTGAGCGCCTGCTGGTGAAGACTGAAGGGGAAAAGGTAAAAAAGGGTCAAAAACTTTTCGAAATCTATAGCCCGGAACTGGTCAATGCGCAGGAGGAGTATTTAACTGCCCTGAAAAGCAGGAATCAGATGCTAATCAAGGCATCGGAAAAACGGCTTCACCTGCTGGGCATCGGAGAACAGCAAATCAAGCGCTTGACACAAATTCAAAAAATCAGGCAACGGATCGATTATTTTTCTGAATACACCGGGTTTTTGAACGCTCTGAATATCCGCGAAGGCATGTTTGTCAAACCTGCGACAGACGTGCTTTCAATCGGTCAACTGGATACTGTTTGGGTAATTGCCGAGGTATTCGAACAGCAAAGTGGCTGGATCAGGTCGGGACAGGACGTCGACATGACGGTGAGCGCCCTGCCTGGCCGCAGCTGGACCGGGAAGGTTGATTACATCTACCCGGTTCTGGATGCGAATACCAGAACATTAAGGGTCAGAGTCAGGTTCGATAATCCGGAGCAACTGCTAAAGCCCAACATGTATGTGCAGCTAAAGATTCAGACCGCAACGGAACGAAAAACCGTATACATCCCCCGCGAAGCGCTGATACGCAGCGGCAAAATGGATCGGGTTGTGTTGTCACTGGGCGACGGAAAATACAAATCGGTAGTGGTTAAAACCGGGGTCGAAAGCGATCTTTCCGTCGAAATTCTCGAGGGTCTGCAAAGCGGAGATACGGTAGTCACTTCTGCCCAGTTCCTGATTGATTCCGAGTCCAGCCTGACGGCTGAATTCGGGCGGATGGAAGCCATGGAAACGGCTGAGAGTCAGGACGCAACCCCTGACCAGGCCTGGGTAGACGGGAAAGTTACCGCGGTCATGCCTGGCCATAACATGCTGACCGTACAACACCAGCCCGTTGCAAGCTGGGGATGGCCGGAGATGGTCATGGATTTTAATGTCAGCGAGTCTATTCCGCTCACCGATTTCAAGACTGGATCGCCCATCCGTATGCTGGTTAAGAAACTGGAATCAGGCGGCCTTCGGGTCATTGAGATCGAAGCCGCGGAGAAAGATGCCTCCATGGTCTGGGTCGATGGAGAAGTTAGCCATGTTGCCGCCGAAAAGAGCTCGATGACTATAAAACACCAACCCGTTGACGCCTGGGACTGGCCTCAAATGGTGATGGATTTCAACGTGGCCAATGACATCCCCATCGCGCATATCAAGAACGGCGAAGCGATCCGCTTCCAGTTAAAAAAGCTGGACAGTGGCGGGATACGGATTATTGCCATTGATGATGATCGAGTTGCCTGGGTTAATGGCCGCGTAAATCAGGTTGAACCCGATCAACAGAAAGTGAACCTGGATCACCAGCCTGTGGAAGTCTGGGGCTGGCCGGTCATGACGATGGATTTTCCCGTATCCGACATGGTTGATATGAGCCAGTTCAGGAAAGGCCGGGAAGTTCAGGTTCTGGTGTTAAAAAGAGAATCCGGCTCCGTCCAGATCATCGACGTGAAACGGGAGCCGTAACATGGTTGCCTCTATTGTTCACTGGTCGATTCGCAATCGATTTAGCGTTATTTTATCGACTCTTATACTGCTAGGTGCTGGAATTTATGCGGTTAAGCAAACTCCCATCGACGCCATACCGGATTTATCCGATGTACAGGTAATCGTTAAAACCAGCTATCCCGGGCAGGCGCCCCAGGTAGTGGAGGATCAGGTCACCTACCCGTTGACGACCGCCATGCTTTCCGTGCCCAAGGCCGTCACCGTACGTGGTTTTTCTTTTTTCGGTGATTCCTATGTTTATGTCATTTTCGAGGAAGGCACCGACCTCTACTGGGCCCGCTCCCGGGTACTTGAATACCTGAGCCAGGTCTCTGCCACATTGCCTGCCGAGGCCAAGCCGCAACTCGGACCGGATGCTACTGGCGTCGGTTGGGTGTTCGGCTATGCGTTGGTGGATCGCTCCGGCAGGCACGACATCGGCCAACTAAGAAGCCTGCAAGATTTTTTTCTCAAGTATGAACTTCAGACGGTGCCGGGTGTGTCCGAAATTGCCACATTTGGCGGCATGGTCAAACAGTACCAGGTGGTTGTCGATCCCGATCGCCTGCGGGCATATAACCTGCCGATCAGCCTGATTCAGATGGCGATCAAGATGGGCAACCAGGAAGCCGGCGCCTCGGTGATCGAAATGGGGGAGGCCGAATACATGGTCACTGCCAGCGGTTATCTTGACGGTATCGAGAGCCTTAAACGGATTCCGTTAGGGCTCAATAAAAACGGCGTACCCCTGCAACTCAAGGATGTCGCCGATGTCATCATCGGGCCTAAAATTCGTCGAGGTATTGCGGAACTGAATGGCGAGGGTGAAGTTGTCGGAGCTTATGTCGTCATGCGTTTCGGTGAAAACGCACAGGCCACGATTGACCAGATAAAGAAAAAACTCATATCGCTGCAAAAAGGTCTTCCCGAGGGAGTAGAAATCGTAACAACCTATGATCGCTCTAACCTGATTCAGCAAGCGGTAAAAAATCTATACGACAAGTTACTGGAAGAGTTCCTTGTTGTCGTTCTGATCTGCGCTCTTTTCCTGTTCCATTTTCGTTCTTCACTGGTGATTATTGTCAGTCTTCCAATCGGGATACTGGGTGCCTTCGTCATCATGCATCTGCAGGGCCTTAACGCCAACATCATGTCCCTCGGTGGCATTGCTATTGCAATCGGCGCTATGGTTGATGGTGCAATCGTGATGATCGAGAACGTGCACAAGCATATAGAACGTACGCCTTTGACACGTGAAAATCGCTGGCAGATTATCGGTGAAGCGTCAGTTGAAGTCGGGCCACCACTTTTTTTCTCGTTACTCATCATTACCCTGAGCTTTCTTCCGGTATTTACCCTGGAAGCCCAGGAAGGGAAAATGTTTGCCCCGCTTGCCTATACAAAAACCTATGCGATGGCCGTTGCTGCCGGCCTGTCAATTACGCTGGTTCCGGTTTTAATGGGATATTTCATTCGTGGAAAAATATTTCCCGAGCACAAAAATCCACTTAACCGTCTGGTGACCTGGATTTACCTGCCGGTTATCAAAGCTGTGCTGGATGGACCAAAAACCATGGTATTTATCGCCCTGCTCGTTCTCGTCATCGGTTTGTGGCCCGCTACTAAAATTGGCAGCGAGTTCATGCCCCCGCTGGATGAAGGGGACTTGATGTATATGCCAACGACTTACCCGGGCATTTCCATTGGTAAAGCACGCGAATTGCTCCAGCAAACTGACAAGCTGATCAAAACCCTGCCAGAAGTGGAATCGGTTTTTGGCAAGATCGGGAGAGCCGACTCGGCCACCGACCCGGCGCCTTTGACGATGATCGAAACACTGATTCAGTTAAAACCAAAATCGGAATGGCGCCCCGGCGTTACCACCGACTCATTACGCGCAGAACTTGACAGCCTGGTCAAGTTCCCGGGGCTGACAAACGCATGGGTCATGCCGATCAAAACCCGGATTGATATGCTTGCCACCGGGATCAAGACCCCTGTTGGCATTAAAGTAGCGGGCCCGAAACTAGGCGAGATCGAAGCTATTGGCAAACAACTCGAAGCCGTGCTCAAGGACATTCCCGGCACCGCCTCGGTTTACTCCGAGCGTGTGGCCGGAGGCCGATATATCAAGGTCGATATCGATCGTGATAAAGCCGCGCGCTTTGGACTCAATATATCGGATGTACAGAACGTCATTAAAATTGCGATTGGCGGGATGAATGTTGCTCAAACCATTGAAGGTCTGGAGCGCTACCCGATCAATATCCGCTATCCGCAAGCCTATAGAGATTCGGTTGAAAAAATTCGGCTACTTCCTTTAACCACCAAAAACAACCAACGCATTGCGCTCTCGGACGTCGCGGATGTGCGGGTTGAAGACGGACCACCGGCAATCAAAAGTGAGAATGCCCGTCTAAATGGCTGGACGCTGGTTGATATCAGCAATCGCGATCTCGGTTCCTATGTTGCCGAAGCCCAGCGTGTCGTGGCAGAAAAAATCGATTTGCCCGCGGGATACTCGATTGCCTGGTCGGGCCAGTACGAATACATGGTGCGAGCCAAACAACGCCTGTCGATTGTCGTACCGCTTACACTTGCCATTATCATGCTGCTTCTCTATATCAACTTCCGCAATGTTGTTGAAGTTCTGATCATCATGGGAACGCTGCCATTCGCGCTCATCGGCGGTATCTGGCTGATGTATATTCTGGACTATGATATGTCGGTAGCCGTGGGCGTAGGCTTTATAGCCCTGGCAGGGGTTACCGTCGAAATCGGTGTACTGATGCTGGTGTATCTGAATCTGGCATTTTCCAGGGCCCAGCAACAGGCATTGCATGAAAATCGCGAATTAAGCCGAGATGAAATACGCGGAGCCGTTATGGAAGGCGCTGGTCGACGTGTTCGTCCAATCATGATGACCTTTGCCGCGATTGTCGTGGGACTTATTCCAATCATGTTTGGCGATGGCACCGGATCAGAAGTCATGCAAAGAATAGCCGGGCCCATGATCGGTGGCATGATTAGCTCCCTGGTTTTGACGCTGCTGGTTATTCCAGCGATTTACTTCCTTTGGAAATCCAATACTGGCATGAAGCTCCGTTTACAGCAATCCAGATAAGAGGCGCGAGATATGAAATTCTGCAAAGTAGTAGCCATCATGAATATCACCGATTACAACGTGCTGCATATACCAATTCAGCAACTGGACGTCCCTGGTGTGACCGTCAGCATGGTTAAAGGGTTTGGCGATTATGTCAATGGTTTTAACCCGTTCGGTTTTTCGGATAACATGAAAGTAGAAATCTATACCACGGCAGAACAGGCAGAAATTATAGCCACCGAGTTATCTGCTCTGGCAGATCAATTGACAGCAGGCGGTGGTGTCATTGCAATCGAACCGGTCAATCAATTGATGAATGTCAGAAAAATCGATGGTTAGATAATATTCGGGTAACGGGATTTTTTAGATAGCCACTTCTGGTAGCGTCCTGGTTGCAAGCGTAAGTTTTACCGGTTTCGGGTTTCTCCCCTCGCCTGTTCCCAGGGCTAGAATCGAATCTTATCGATATCCCAACTTCATACTGTCGTGTAAAAACTAATTTCTTGTTAAGGAACAATTATCGACCTATCTGTATCCCGGACATCGACCAGGTCAATTCAAAATCATAGACCTGACCCCACTGCTGTCCCATACGTCATACCGGCGCAGGCCGAGACGTCGGGCCGCGGTATCTATTACAAAGTTTCGATAGCAAGTAATTTTTTGACGATACCAGTTTTTGTTAATCAACAGGTTAGCGGTTATGCAAAGCAGACGATAATGGGTCCCGGCTCGGGGGCCGGGGCGACGGGATCTAATAATGGGCCCCGGCTCGGAGGCCGGGGCGACGGGATCTGATAGTTCCATTCGCCGGGCCGGATTTCAATTATGTGGGACAGCAGTAAACCTGACCCCATATGCACATATGCACGAATTCAGAGCTTCTTGAACTTGAAATAAAACTCATACCCGCCGAATCAACCCGCTTAATAAAACGGACTCACTTGCCAGGGGTAAAAGCAGTGACGTCGATATCCGGCTCGATTAGCTTGAGCAGTCGATCACACTCGCCGCTACCGACAAGGTCCCCGTATCGTGTTTCATATTCTGCAACGAGATTTTTCGCCATATCCAGCTTGCCAACCTCGATGGCCTGCCGCGCGTAAAACGTGACCCGGGAAAGTTCCGGCAGAACGAATTGAGGGCTGATGTGCTGGCACTTCTCGATGTAGCTGAGCACCCGATCATGGCGTTTTTCCCGATCGAGCCTGTAAATGATCAATCGCCCGAGGCAGAGCAGGGTTCTGGAAGCTCCCCATTGCTCGACGTGTTCATACAGCGTTTCGAATTCTTGCGTCCGGGTCTGCAGGTAATCGTACTGATCCATCAACAAATAGACCGCGTCGCTGTCTCGATGACAGCCTACCATCCGGTAAACCCTGCCCATAAAGCGGTCGTACTCCCGCACCGACATTGCCTGGGCTTGCTCTTCCTTAACCTCTTTCTTTTTGCCGAACAAAAAACACTCCAGACTGGTCGTTCTATGGTTTAACGAGAAAACACCGGGATTACGGTATCGAGGGGGACGCAGGCCCCTGATTTATATAGGACAAAAAACAGGACCCGGGGGGCAAATTTGCCTTTTCCAGACCCGGGTCACATGCTTTATTTCGAGACATGTACCGGGGCAGGCCTTACATTTGACGTCATTTAAAGGGTTTCACGGCCGAAGCACGAGCGTAATAATCAAGCACATGATTTAAACACCCTGGCCTAAACCTTGGCAAGCGACAATGATTTAATCTGCGTCAACATGGCATGCGCCGTTTATCAAATTAAAACTTTGGCGATATCCCGGGTTTTGACCAGTTGCCCGTTGATCTGATCAAAGACGTTCTCCAGGCTACCCTTTGTCAGGTCCAGGCTCGACAGGCGAATGTCCTGCTCTGGGCAGGATTCCTCTTTTAATATCGCCGAAACCAACCCGGCCGCCAGGCCGACGGTTGCTACAAGTTCGCATTGCGATCCCTGGTAATCGGTATCCGGATAATAAGTCATCGCTCTAACCAGTGGATCCGGCAAGCCCCAGCGGTTACCGAGATACCCGCCGGCTCGCACCTGGTCGAATCCGACGACCTGCGAAAGCGCTTGCTGCACTGATTCGGCCTGATCATTTTTAACCATTGTCAAAGCCCGATCGACCTCCGCGGGAAGCCTGTCGACCAACCATAACAAACCCAGGTTGTGCAGCAGCCCCGCTGCTCTTGCGGTTGCCGGCTCGAACTCATGTTTTACCGATAGTTCGACTGCCAGCCTGGAAGCGGCCTCTGCTGTTAACAATGCGCTGCACCAGTAATACTCGAGGTCAAAAGACGGGCATTTCGCCGGATTGAAAGGCGCGGATATTGCAAGCGCGATGCTGGTGCTTCTGACGACACCCAGGCCTAGACGCGAACAGGTAGCCTCTAGCGAGGTCACCTCGGAGACTGGCGCGGACCAGGCCGAATTAACCAGTGAAATCAGTTTGCCGGCGATGCCCGGGAATTTTTCCACAACCGCCGCGAGTTCAATAAAATCGATAGTTTCACTGGTCAGTGATTTCAATAAGTAAGCCGCCCCTGCCGGTACACTGGGCAGTTGAAGCGTGCCCAGTTGGTCGAGCGTGGATTCGTCGCTGGAGATAGAGGTCGCGGTCATAATGCCTTCTTTTGCTGCAGTGGCAGCATCAACTCCGGATGGCTGGTTTCTGTCAGGAAATTGGTCCTGGCCAGGTCTGGTATCTCGCGTGCAGCAACCGGCTTACTGAAATAGTATCCCTGGATAAAGTCGCTACCGATTGCGGTCAGTACTTTCACCTGGTCTTCTTCTTCCACGCCTTCGGCAACTATGGTGTGGCCCAGCGCATGCGCAGCGCCGATAATCGTGCCGAGCAAAACCGAGGACTCTGGATTCTGCAACATGTCCTTGATAAACAGCCGATCAATTTTGAGGCAATCGATCGGCAGTTCCTTGAGCGATGCCAGCGATGAATATCCAGTGCCAAAGTCGTCTACCGCAATCTTGATGCCCATTTTCTGCAGGCGCGTAAAAATCGAAATATTCCTGCTGCCTGGGTGGGTAACGCTTTCCGTGACTTCCAGTTCGAGCGAGGTCCCCGGGAAACCGGTATCTTCCAGCGTTTTCTCCACCATCGAGATAAAGTCTGCATCCTGGAAATGGCTGGGGGAAATATTAACCGCCACCTGTAGTTCCGGTAGCTCCATATCCCTCCAGACCATGGCTTGCCGGCAGGCTGTTTGCAGCACCCATTGCCCCAGGGGGTTGATGAAACCGATTCGTTCGGCAATATCGATAAACTCCAGCGGCGCTATCATGCCGCGCGTCGGGTGGTTCCAGCGCACCAGCGCCTCGACCCCCGTCATTCGGCCAGTCTTCAGGTCGATTTGCGGCTGGTAGTGCAGTTCCAGTTCCTCGTTATCGATCGTCAGTCGTAACTCCTGCTCAATTCGCAGGCGTTCTTCTGCTTGCTCGGTAAATTCAGGCTGGTAGTACACGTAGCGATGTTTGCCGCTTTCCTTGGCCGCGTACATCGCGCTATCAGCCGCTTTCAGCAACGATTTGGCGTCTTCGCCGTCAGCGGGGTAGTAGGCGATACCGATGCTGCACCTGGGGCGAATATTTTGCCTGCCGAAGCTAATCGGTTCGTTCATTTCTTCCAGGCAACGTTCAGCAACATACGCGGCGCCGTATTGATCAGAAATATTATCAACCAGGATGCAAAATTCATCACCGCTCAGGCGCGCCACAAAATCGGTGTCCCTGATCAGGTCCTGCAAACGCTTGGCAACTATCTTGAGTAACATATCGCCGACGTCGTGGCCCAGGCTATCATTCACATCCTTGAATCCATCCAGGTCGAGAAACAACAGCGCGAAACGTTCGCTGCGCCGATGCGAGGCTTTGATGACATCTTCGAGATGCTTGTGGAAATAGACCCGGCTGGCGAGGCCGGTTAACTCGTCGGAATAAGCCAACTGCCGAATCTTGCGCTCGGATTCGCGTTGTGCGGTTACGTCCTGTACGGTACCCAGCACGATATCGCTGGAATTCGAAGGTCGGGCCAGTTCCTGGTGAACCATGATGGTTTCAGACTCTAATGTCACCATCCGGTAATCGTCCGAACTCGTGGCGCCATCCAGGCTAACCGATAGTATTCTGCTGCGGACAAATTCCTGATCCTGCGGATGAACAAGCTTCAAAAATTCGTTCAGGTTTTCGAAACCGGATGCGTTACCCAGTGAGAGCATTGCGGCCAGTTGTTCGGATACTGTGATTGTGTCGCTAGCGGAATCCCACTGCCAATAACCCACACCGGCAATGCGCTGAGCGCTGGCCAACCATTCCTGGCTGATGTTCAGATCCCTGAGATTGTCAGCGACGCGTAACTGGAATCGAATCCGGGAACTCAGTACCGCGTAATTGACCGGTTTGACGATAAAATCGGTGGCCCCCGATTCGAACGCCTTGTTGACCGAATCCATATCACCAAGCCCGGTCAGAATCATCACTGGAATCGCGCGGGTTTCGCGTCTTTTACGGATTTGCCGGCAAACTTCGAAGCCGTCGATGCTGGGCATAATGGCGTCCAGCAAAACCAGATCGGGCAGGGTTTCCTCGAGAATGGACATGGCGGCTTCACCGCTCGATGCCTCGATCACGTTAAACCCGTTGCCTTTGAGCGCCTCGCAGGTGGTGAGACGAAAACCGTTATCGTCATCGACAACCAGAATGGCAGGCGCCGAAGTATTCCCGGGTGGCTGAGCCTGTTCGCTTTCGTCAGGTTCGACACTGCCGTCAATACCCGCCTGCTGCCGCAATTCATACAGCAGCCGGGGCAGCATGGCTTCAACCTCCAGCAATCGCGCCGAGGCTATTTCGATACGTTCCTCGCGGGCCGAACCTTCAATCTGATTGCATAGCCTGGAAAATCCCAGTGCCCCCAGGTTGGCGCTCGACGATTTGAGGCTATGCGCAATATTTCCGAGCGTTTCCAGGTCGGTTTGAACGACGGCCTGGCGCAGCGCGGCGACATCTTCCGGCGTTTGCCTGAGAAAATATTTTACCGATTTGCCGAGAATATCGCGTCCGGTCGTTTCTGAAAGCGATTTCAGTTCCTGCAGAATATCCACATCAATTATCTTTTCTGCGGGCGCGGTAACGGCAGCCGATAATTCGGCGCTGGCTTCTGTTTCAGGCTCGCCTGAAGTCAGCCACTGGCCTAATAGCTCTTCCAGTTTGTCCTTGCTGAACGGTTTGCTCAGGTAACCGTCCATGCCAGCCTCCACACATTCGGCCTCAATGCCTTTTTTAATATCCGCGGTTAATGCCACGATCGGGGTTCGCGACAACCCCTGTTGATTTTCGTGCGCGCGCAGTTTTCGGCTCGCTTCGAAACCATTCATTTCAGGCATATGGCAATCCATCAGGATGAGGTCGTAACGTTTACCCTTCGCCGCGATCACCGCGGCATGGCCATTTTCTGCGAGGTCCGCGTTGCAACCGAGCGCCATGAGCATGCCGATGGCCACTTCCTGGTTCACTTCGTTGTCTTCAGCCAGCAGAACTTCGCCTGCGAACAGTCGATCTTGCCTGGTTGCGGCTTTCTTGCCGGATTGCTTCATACCGATGACTTCGCACAGGCAATCCAGCAATAATTGTTGCCTGACCGGCTTTTGCAGGTGGAGGGAAATAGAGGCTTTTTTTGCGATCGTGGAGCTACTGTCGAAGCCGGTTGAACTCAACAACACCAGTTGCGGGGTGCGGATAGATGGATCCGTGGTCAGGGTTCTGGCCAGCTCCAGCCCATCCATGTCCGGCATATGCCAATCCAGCAAAACGATCTGGTAAGGGTCATTCTCTGCCTGCGCCAGGCGAATAGTTTCGATCGCTTTAATGCCGGAGTCGACATTGTCGTTGCGCATGCCCCAGGAAATAACCTGGTTGTGCAGTATCTCGCGGTTGGTCGGATGATCATCGACGATCAATACCCGCAAGCCGGCAAGGGCTGCGGGTGGCGGCGCTTGAGGGATATCGTCGCTGGCGACCGCGAGCGGGAGCTTTAATCGGAAAAGCGTGCCGCTGCCGGAGGTGCTTTCCAGTTCTATCTGGCCCGCCATTAAATCAACCAGCCGGCCGGTAATCGCGAGACCCAGACCGGTTCCGCCAAATCGACGGCTGGTGCTACTGTCGACCTGGTCGAATGCATCGAAAATGCTATCCTGATTGTCTAACGGAATGCCGGGCCCCGTATCGGAAACTTCGAATATCATTTGAAAACTATCGACGTTACGCCGCTCAACGCTTGCCGATAAACTGACTTCGCCGTGCTCGGTAAACTTGACCGCATTACCCAGCAAGTTCACCATTACCTGGCGCAACCGCACCGCGTCGCCCCTGACCTGCCGTGGAAGCTCGGGCGGCAGATTGCCGATGCATTCGAGTCCCTTGTTATGTGCCTGCCCGGCGATCATCTCGAGCACATCCTCGAGCACTTCCCTGAGATCGAAATCTTCTTCGGCCAGCTCCATCTTGTCGGCTTCGATCTTGGAGAAATCGAGAATATCGTTAATAATTTCGAGTAAGGATTCGGCCGAGCGATGCGCGGTGATGGCAAGGCGCTGCGCGCGCATGTCGAGATCGGTGTCCATCAACAACTCGGTCATACCGAGCACACCATTCATCGGGGTTCGAATTTCATGGCTCATGGTGGCCAGGAAATCGCTTTTCGCCTTGCTCGCGAGCTCTGCCGCCTCCTTGGCTTCAATCAGGGCGATCTCATTTCGTTTACGTTCGGTAACATCCTCGACGATGGTAATAACCCTGTTCCAGCTATTCTCATCGCCCCTGACAATGCTCGTAATCAGGCGAGTCTGGAATGTAGAATTATCCATGCGGGTCTCGGTGAGTTCCGCGTAATGAATCCGGTCAGGGCCTGCGAGTCCCGCAATTTCAGAGGCATAGAGCTCCACCCACTCATCATCCAGCCATTCATCGGAATTTTCTTCCTCCTCGATATACGCTTCGGCGGATTCGGCCCCGTATATTTTCAACAAGGCCTCATTGACGCTTTTAACAGAGATCGTTGCCACCAACTCGCGTACCACGTCAGGATGTTCGACCAGGTACGCCTTCAAATCCTCGATCCCTTCGGCTCGTATTTTATCGACTCCCGCTTTAATCAGGGACCAGTCCTGTTCCATAACGCCAATGGGTAACTTGGAAAACAACGAGCCGTAGCGCTGTTCACTTTCCCTGGCTGCCCGCATTGACTCGTGATGATCGGTTATGTCCTGGATCGCGCCAAAACTACGAGTAACAACACCCTCTTCCTCCTGTGTCCCATATTCCAGCTCGCGCACGTAGCGCACCTCGCCATCGGGCCTGACGATGCGATAATCAAAGGTATGGGCAAGGCCGCGCGGGTGATCAGGGTCGAGAACTACGCTGAGGTTACCGATATAGTGATCCAGGTCCTCGGGGTGAACATTGGCATAGAAGTCCTCTTCGCGACGGTAAGTTTCATAGAGCGATTCCTGGCTCACCCCCAGAATACCGGCCATCTCTTCGGAGAAATATGCGGCCTTTTTTGTTGCTTCATCCCATTCCCAGTAGCCGATATTAATCGCCCGGGACAGGGTTTGATTGCGCTCCTTTTCGGATCGGCTATCTGCTTTCACGCGGGCAAGCTCTTCCCGAAGCAGTCGATTTTCGTCGAGTAACTCCAGCCTGGTTTTCGAGGCGCCGCCGGATGTGGGATCTTGATCGGAACTGGGATTTTCAGGACTCAAAACAGGGATCCGTAAACATTATTGAGAATTATTAGGTATAGATCGGCATTCAGTTAGATTTCTAAAGTGTCATTGACTGGAATAACCCCCACGAGATCCAGGTGGGTATACTGGCTGCATTTTTTGCTACTCGCTAGAGACTGGCTACCGGATCTATCGGGTTTGTTACCCTGTCAGCGAGGCTGGCGAATCTGATGGGGAAAATTGCCACTCGGGTAGATACGACAATCCCCTGGCTATCCGGGTCCTTGCAGGCTGGAAGACTGCAAGGGCTCGTGCCTAAACAAAGTAACTACCTGAAAATCGGGGAGAATGGTAGCAGGGCTGGGATCGAACCACCGACATGGGGATTTTCGGTCGGATTTGAGTTTTCTTAACTTAATAAAAACAGTTACTTACGCGCTTCCCATTTCAATTTGTGCCAGTAAATAGCGGTAATTGGCAGTTACTATGGCACCCCTGGCACCCAATTACCTGGGTCACGTTCAAATCACAGAGAGTTGGACATTCCTGGCATCACGGCACTGCCTTTGCCGGGCCGTTTTTAAAAACAGGCAGGTCAATCCGTGCAACCTGGGCTGACGGGGTACAGCCCGGAATACCTAAAGAGTTTCCTTGCCTAATTGATCGATCAGAGCGCGAAGCAGATCCGTTTCAGTCAGAATGCCTACTATCTGGCCATTGGTGTCCAGCACGGGCAGGCCCCCGATTCGATGATCGATCATTTTTTTGGCTGCCTCTGACAGTAGTTCGCCAGGGGATATCGTGACGACCGGGCTATGCATCACTTTGGTCACTTCCACCGGCGCTTCCTTGAAATGCATTGCAGCAATTTTCAGGTCACGACGAGTGAGGAGACCTACCACCGCATTGTCTTCATTGACGACGGGGATATGATGCAGATCCTTTTCTCGCATGATGTCGAACGCCTCCCAGTAGACCGTGTCGTCACGAATAGTGATTGGCACAAGCGACATATATTTTTCTACTCGCATCGTAGTTCCCCTGTGGATAGATAGCGGAAGTTTAAAAGCTATTCTTCGCTACGACAAGTTGCGATATTGGTATTATCAGATTATTGAACAGGCGTTTGATAAGTTATTTGATTATCAGGTAAATCACTTTCAAATGACTCCTCTGAGTAGCCAGGGTTGCCAGATTTTTCTACTTTTAAAATTAGGCCGTTTCAGGGTGGAAATCATTCAGATCGCAGCAAAGCCGGCGCCAACGCCAACCGGCGTATCGACCTCGGGAATCGTGAGCGTGTCCGAAGAGAGATAGCTGCCATTAGGCAGGCACGGATTCATACAGGCGGCGGGGCTTAACTATGAGCAATAAATTAAAAGCCACGGGGAGGAGATCAGTCAATGTCCAAAGATACCACTACGGCCTCAATTATTATGCATACTTATTCGCAGGCCAGAGATGTACCATTGGGCAGACCAGGTTTAATTTGATACGCGATGACTTACTCTATATTATTTTAACGTTCAGGCGATCAATAGATACCGACCCTTTCGAGTTGAGACTTCAAATCCGGGGACAGGCCCCTAAATATGATGGAAATAGCACAACCTGCTCAGATTTAGTTAAGATTTACCAACGTTTGCAGCCGGTCTGAATATATGGATATTAGAGAGAACCCGATGAGCCGCCATACACAGCAACTCGTTTGCACGATGCTTCTGGGCATCGGGCTATACGTGGCAGTATCATCACCTGGCGTTTATGCAAACTCGGAAGAAGAATTGAATCCATCTTCAGCTCAGCCCTCAATCGAGGTCCTGGCACTGTCCCGCGGCCGCGGCGTCCCCGAACCCACATTTAAAACTTTCCAGGATATCGTGGCAGTAGCCAATTCCGCGCTCGAATCCGGATCGGTAGTGTCAATCAGGCAGGAAACAATCGGACTAGAGGGTGAAACCCGGCTATGTATCGTGTTTCGGGACACCCAGGCATTAGTCACGCTAGGCAATCAAATTCGTAGGCTTGCAACAAACATCGATCTGTTGCAGGTCAATGACAATCGTTGCTCCGGTAATTAGGACGAGCAACCAGGAAAAGGAGAAATCGCAATGACCAAATGGCATAGAACATCAAAAATTTTTATCGCATCGAGTCTTTTGCTGCTGGTGGGTGCTTGTGCGGCCCAGCTGGGGGATTCGACTTCCGGTATGGGCTCATCGTCGACAGGGTTTCGAGAAGCTGGCGAAAAAGTCGATGCTTCGAAACCTGAAAATATCGAACAGGCCAAGATCGATCTGCTCAGAGACTATCAAAACAGGGTGCGTGAGACAGCAGGCAAAACTTTCGAAGAATTCGAAGCCTCGACTTATCGCGAACCCGATGGCGGAAAATACATCGTCGACGGGGATACGCCAATTGTCGATATCAAGCATTTAGAGGAGTTTTTCGAGACCAAGATTAAAAAGATGCACCGGCCTGGTCAAAAGATGGGAGAACTCATCGTCAATCAGTCAGGCGGTGTGGACACTGTCTGGACCGACACCGAAAAGCGTAATATTTCCTACTGCGTCAGCCGTGGATTCGGCTCACGCTACAACCAGGTCGTCAATGCAATGGCAAGCGCTGCCGGCGCCTGGGAAGCTGTCGCGGATATCAACTTCGTGCACGATGCCGCGCACGATTCGAACTGCACGGCAAGCAACCCCCAGGTCATATTCGACGTACGCGCCGTGTCAGGAGCCAGTTACCTGGCCAGGGCGTTTTTCCCTGACGATGCGAGACCAAGCCGCAATGTTCTCATTAACGACTCTTCGTTTACCCTTGACCCGAACGGAAACTTGACCCTGGTCGGAATTTTGCGTCACGAGCTTGGCCATACGCTCGGCTTCCGCCATGAACATACTCGCCCCAATGCCGGAACATGCTTCGAGGACGCCAACTGGCGGCCGCTGACCGATTACGATGCTTTTTCCACAATGCATTATCCACAATGCAACGGCGCTGGTGACTGGTCGCTCGAGTTGACGGCGAAGGACATGAGTGGCGCCGCCTGCCTGTATGGTGCAGCGCCCGGCTTCCAGATTGACCCAGGTATCTGTACTCCACCGCCGCAACCACCTCAACCACCTGCCTGCGGTCCTCAAGTTGTAACAGAATCAGGCTCGGTTGGGCTACGCCAGGTTGTGCAGATCGGCAGCTACAACGTCGCACCCGGCACCGAGTTCAAAGTAGACATGCTTGGGTCTGGAGATCCGGACCTGTACGTCCGCTTCGACAATACGCCGACTACCTCGGCCTACGATTGTCGCCCATACGAAACAGGCGCGACAGAATCCTGCGCCCTGACCGTACCCGTAGGCGCTTCCAGGGGATTCGTAATGGTACGGGGATATAGTGCGGGAACCTATCAGCTAACAATCGAGCACACACCTAGTCCTTAGTGTGATGGTCTGATATGCCCATTCGTTACATTCACAATGACCCGGCGAGCGTCCCTTACCTGGAAACGGTAAGGGACGCTCACGGCCCTCGCAAGGGCCAGTTGGCTCGATTTGAGATCAATTTACCCGTTGAAAATGTCTACGGGCTGAATACCCCCGAATTTGTTGATTGCCAATGTTACGAGGCAGCGCTGCGTACGCTCGAAGTCTGGGAAACCATATCGACTCCTTTTCGCCTTTGGCACAACGGGCAACGTATTATTCGACTGAAAGCGCGAAGGGAAACCGGGTTTGGCGCATCTTACGAACGCACATCAATCGGTTTCGATTTTCACCCGGTTATCAATCCTCAATTCTTCGTGGGCGCCAGTACTGATGCAGTCTCGCACGAGATTGGCCACGCGATACTGGATGCCATTAGACCAGAACTTTGGGACTCGTTTTTTGCCGAAGTTGCAGCATTTCACGAAGGTTTTTCAGATTGCATTTCATTACTCGTTGCATTGACGGACGACACGATCCTGTCAGCGCTTTTCGATTCGGTGGCCCAGCCTGCAGATGTGCTGACGGTTGGTAACACGGCATCGCAGGTTGCCGAAAGCGTAGCAAAATACTACAAAAACCTGCATGGATCTCAGAATGCAACCGCGGTACCAAGGCGCTTGCGTAACAATTTTCAATGGGCGATACCGAGCACACTGCCGCCTAACCCTACTCCCAACAAACTATCCAGAGAACCGCATAGCTTCGGCCAGGTGTTCTCGGGATGCTTCTACGATTGCATCAACAATATCTATCAGGACAACGGAATACACACCAAGGACGGGCTCCTTGGTGCTGCCATAACTGCCGGTACCATACTCGCGTCGGCAATTCTATCAGCACCCGAGGAGGTGCGTTTCTTCCGCTCGGTGGGAAAGACCATGATCCATGCCGACAACGCCATCAATGGGGGAATCAATCACGCTCAGATCAGCAGCGCATTTAACAGCCATAGCGTTCAATTGGGCAGTTCCGCATTGCTGGCGCCAACGGCAAGTCTGGATGGCCCGGCACCGGCCAGACGCGGACCCGCATCACGGCGTCTAAATGCCCGTACCCGCAAAGATTTGGTTAAAAGGACCGGGATGGGTCAGGGAGCAAAAGTATCGACAGCTGTCATACGTGTGGGCACTAGTTCGGTTGTGCGCGCCAAAGTACGGCAGTCGATTGACGTTGGAGTAAATTCGGATGACGGTTCGCCCATTCTCGTGAGGGCACAGGCCGCTCAGGATGTTATGTTGAGCGGACAGCACGGCCATTGCGTCGTTCTTGGTGATATTCCAAACAATTACACGGCCGAAGAAGAGGTGAATTCGTTTGTTCAATCGCTGGCCGAAAATGGAGAAATGTCCGGCTCGGCCAAAGACTTGCCGCCGACACACAGGATTCGAAAAAGGGGGCAGCGGCACGTTGTGCGACGGGCCAGGTTTTCCTGCTGCCATCGGGATAAAATTCATGCCGATTAATCGCGGTTGATTAGTATCTTGATCGGGTGATAAAAAAACAAAGCGGCTAAAGCCACTAAAGTACTGCGGGTTCTCGATAGCCAATGCGATACTCTGACCACCGCCTAAATGCGTGGTCGCCAGCATTAGATGAGCCACCGATAATCAGTGTAATGCCCATAATTTCCTTCAACTATGCCAACGAGCAACAAACCCAGGGTCATTGCAGACAGGCGCTTGTTCTTTCTATACCCTGTCCTTGATGCGGAACGGATCGCATCATTCATCTTAACTTAGGGGAGCCAAATGGCCGTCTACAGAATCACACGTTTTGCCGCATCTGATATGGATAAGGTAGGGGAACACATCGAAAACATGCGCGATGAAATGGAAGGTATCGGTGCCAACTTTATCGACCTGGTCTCATATGGCAATGGCAAAGGTGTCGTCATCGCAAAATATCCTGATCAGGCAACCATGGATGCTGCTGCTGACACAGCAAAAAAAGCATTTGGTGGGATGATTGCAACCGGGCTGGTCGAAGAGGATTCTGTACATCCGCACACTGGCGAGGTATTCAATTCTTTCTAATATATTAACTATCGGCTATGAATCTGCGGCTGTTTCAGTCCAACCGCGCCTCGGGATTTATCCAAAACCCGGTAACTGATTTCATCGTAACATCTTAGCGCCACTGGCCTGGGCCAGTGGCGCTGACATTTTTAGGGTCAGGATTATCCATGTTTGAAGCATAAAGCTGCAAACTGAACCTGTAACAAATGAGAAATGGTGCCCAGGGGCGGACTAATTCGCCAGGAGCGGATTAGCGCGAGCGTAGCGAGTCTTACCGGGTGGCCGCAGGCCGCACGGGGGGACGCGGCTCAGGGATGAGCCGCGCAATCAACTGGTCCGCGCTCGGCACCGACACCGACACCGACACCGACACGAAGATTTTCAGAAGAATCGACGATTTATATTTCTCGATTTTTCAACAACTTATGGGGCGTCCGTTGCGAGACTTTGCACCACGATGCACAACTAATCTCCGCAAAACTCCCGTACAAAATAATGGTGGCACAAGAGTTGGTATCTTGATGTCTGGCTACTGCTGAAAGAGCTTAGCTATCAACCAGGTGTTCGCTTAGTTCGATTCCACACCCGGCAAATGCAGACGCTCGCTTGGCTGAGATCA
The DNA here is from genome assembly GCA_963768295.1 of uncultured Gammaproteobacteria bacterium. GTDB lineage: Bacteria > Pseudomonadota > Gammaproteobacteria. The sequence goes on from CAVYHN010000036.1 coordinate 121,181, forward strand.
GAGTTCGCTAACGACCTAGGCTCACGTCCATATTTTCAAATTATCTAATAATTCGTTTTTTACGAATAATCAATATAAATAATTCGACTTTTTTATATTGCTTGAATACCTATATTGATTTCCATTAATTTTAAACAATAGATGAGGTGTAAATAATGAACAGTGAGATGAATATTGAAATACAGGCGCTTAACTTTTCCCTGACTCTCGTACAAAGTCGATACGTGGAGAGACGAATCGACTTTGCCCTCGCTGCCAATGGTATGGACATCGAACGTGTCGAGGTCTGGTTATCGGATATCCGTATTGCCGAGGGCAACGTCCTCAAACGTTGTCTTATCCATGTGGCACTTAAGGGGAATTCGACGGTGGTCATCGACAGTACCGATTTGGACCTGCGTGTTGCGATTCATCGGGCGGCCGATCAGGCCAGCTGGAAGGTGTCTCGCAGCGTCGGGCGGCAGAAGCGAGCATTCGATCAATTCCTGCCAAGCGCGCAATTCCGGCCACAGGAGCGCTTCCATCCGAGCGGACTCTGTAACAACAGGACGCCTGTAACTGAATATAGTCAAAGCTCTATTTAATCGAACTGGCCGCCCCAGGGTATCGCAACGAAGAAAGTCATTCGTAACTCGCAAACTTTATCCGTCAACTTATTTAGCAATGGAAAACGAGTTTAGGGGACAGATCACTTTTAAATGCTCAAAAGCAGGTCGAGTAATGGCTGTGGTTTACCGGTCATGAGTATTGCTGCTTGTACCTAGAAAGCCGGAGCAGGGTCGAGGTCAGTCTCACCCGCAGTGCTTTTCTTGTGGTTGGTTGGAAAGATATTGACTGGCCTGTCCCAGCAATCCGGCGGCCGTTTGTTTGGCCTCTTGTATCGCTCGATTGGCCGACTGCTTGGCATCGTCGAGCGATTCAGCCTGTTTGGTTTCGTCAATTATCTGGACGGCCGCCTCTTTTGCCTTCTCTACGGCAGCATTTGTGGCCTGCTCGATTGGCTCGCAACCCGTGAGGCTCACAATTGAGATGCCACCAATGAGTAACAGTGTCGTCGATTTGAGTTTGTTCGTTGCGGTTTAAGATCTCGCCGAAGAGTTGATGTTGACAGGTTTAGAACTCTTTTTGCTATGATGCCAGGGCTCGACTCATTCAATCAGGCCGAACCGTGGCCTTATGCAGCGGAGCTTAGGCTATTACTCGCATATGTTATCGCCCCGGGATGACTAAGAGCAGGCCACTGTGGCTCGATGCTAGTCTTGGCTTTCGAGCAGGAGCGTTCTATTGCGCGATCGATTGCGACGTAAATATTGGATTCGCTGCTATCGCCGATAACAGCACAACCATTCGCCAACTGAATTTTGACCCGGCAGTGTTGTATCCCCTCTGATTCGAAACCCGGGATGGCGCAAAGCGAGACCTCCGCAGTGTCGATTTCCTGGTGACTGACGGCCAGGGCGAAATACAGTCTGTTGCGTATGTAGGTTTCATCTGCAGCTGTTAGCGCGACGTCTTTTGACATAATCTGGATATCCATCGGTTGTACCTCTCTACTCGAATCTGTTTCGTTGGGCTAACTATATGGCCTGCATGAAATAAATAAAATTCGAATATTTATTAACCAAAATTCGAAAAAATCGATGTATATCGATAATTGATGTCGATCAGTGTTGTTTGAATGTTCGTTCGCGGAGACATTAAAGTTTGAGTTACCTGGGAGAGGGCAACTTGCACTTAAATATCCGTTATTTATTCCTGCTCTGGCCCGAAATATTTCGTGTCGAGATGATTTAACAAATATTCTGCCAGATTAAAACAATCGCATTTACCGGCTAACCCAGGTATCGATACGCTGGGAGCTCGTGGTTAGCAGTCAATTGTTCGAAAATATCGAATTATTCGAAATGATAATTCGAATTAAATTTCGAAATGATCGGCCCTATTATTCCCGTTTCACGAGTAAAAGAGGGTAAAGAGGTATGAAGATTGAGTTACAAACCGATGGATTCGAACCAGGCGCCGAGTTGGAGAACTTTGTCAGGAGCTGTGCCAGCTTCGAACTGGGAACCTTCAGAAGTCGGATCGAAACAGTGAGAGTACTCCTGGACAGCATAAAGCTGGCACCGGGTGGGCAGAACATAAGCTGTGTCGTACAGGTGGATTTTACCGAACGCGACAGCGTTGTCAGCGAAGCCATCGATTCGAATCACTACGTTGCAATCCATTGGGCATTGGAACATGCCGGCTGGGAAATATCGTGCCGACAACAGCATCAACAGGATAGTGGGGGCGATATGCCGATCGCCGTTTCAGCTATGGCTGACCATGGCGAAACTGCGCGGGCCGCCTGAATCGGGTTGACGTGAAATAGTAAGTCTGGGTCGGCAGGCACTCGCCCCTTAATTTTGATCGGCGCCATGGACAGGGCACAGAGCAACAGATCCATGGCCTGCTGTCATCCGTATGGATGGTGTAAATCAAGCGGTGCTCGAGGCGAGCGGAACCATCGACACGGTACTTAATATTATTCAACAATACGGCTGGCTGAGTTATTGCCTGCTGTTAGCCTATTGTGCGCTAAAAAGCGGCGCGCTACCGCTTTTCGCGGGCTATGCGGCCCAGGCCGGTGCGTTGGACGTCGGCCTGGTGCTCGCTACGGCGTTTGCCGGAGGTTACCTGGGCGACGAGGCACGCTTTTTCTTCATGCGTCGTTACGGCGCCGCTGCTCTTGCATCGCGGCCACGCATTGCGGGCGCGCTGCAGCGAGGCAGGGCTCTGCTCGAGCGTTACGGCACCGCATACATATTTTTGTATCGTTACCCGAAGGGGTTGCGCACTATAGGCGCGCTGCCATTCGGCCTGACGTCGATTACCTGGCCCCGCTTTACTTCGCTGAATGCAGCGTCTGCTGCTTTGTGGGCTGCAATCCTGGTTGGATCCGGATATATTTTCGGGGAAACGATTGAATACGCGGTCAAGGAAAACTGGGGTTTGTTCAGTGTCGCATTGCTGGCAATGGTGTTACTGTTTTTCGCCCTTGCCTGGCGCCGGGTCGAACCAAAGTTGCAGACAGCAAGTAAGTAACTGGATTTATACCGCATATTGCCGAAGGTGGCCTCACCGTTGATCAGCAGGCGGCTGCGGTTGCCACAAAAAAAAGGAAGCCGCGCAAGCCGAGCCAAAACGTGGCGCTCGGATTCCCCCGCATCGAATTGTGCGCGCAGCGGCAGCGCTACTAGCGGAAACATAACCAGAAACAGCGACCAGGCGATCGCCCGCTGTGGCGCGCGCGCGCATAATCGCCTCAATGGCAGCAGCGATCGCCGCCAACTCAATTAACAGGTAAAGCCCGGCAGGTAAGACGAAAATTCGAGCATGACAGCATTGCGCACTGTCTTTTGAGCTGCCTCAATCGGCGCAAGATCAATACAAACGATCAAGCAGTCGGACTCGATCTACCGTCACGATTGCTTCAATTGAATTGCAGAGATAGAACCTATTTTAACCAGCGTCGTGCCGTTTCGGTGATCGCCGCCACTGCCGGGTGCGTAATGCGCCGCTCCACTGAGATCGCGTAAAACTGCTCGCGCACAGCATCGGTCTGTCCGACCTGTTCGACGCCATAGTGGCTCTCCACCTCTTCCGCGATTGCAGTCGGCGCAATGAACAGTCCGCTGCCGGCCTGGCCGAAAACTTTCATTAATGCGCTGTCGTCGAATTCGCCGACGATTCGGGGATACACACGCATGCCTTCCAGCCATTGAATCAGACGATCGTGCACACGGTTGATACCGCTTGGAATCAGCAATGGCGCGCCGGTGAGGCATTGCGGAAAATCTCCAGCAAGATCACGGGTCAATTCCGGTTTGCCGAAGAATCCGATGCCGCATTCGCCCAGCGAGTGATTGAATCCGCGCACGTCGATGCCGGGTGGAATCGGACCGTCGGCGATGACTACGTCCAGACGGTGCAAGGCGAGTTCGGCCAACAGGTTTTCGAGGCTGTTCTCGCGGCACTGGATGCGCATCGGCTCCGGCAATTCCAGCGCCGGCGCCAGTAGCCGGTAGGCAATAGTCTTGGGTACCACTTCGGCAACGCCCGCTTTGAACTGCAGCGGTCGGTCCGCAGGTTCGTTGCGCAGGCTCTCCTCGAGTTCCGAGCCCAACGAAAAGATTTCGTCGGCGTAACTCAGGGCGAGGCGGCCGGTTTCCGTCATTTCGAGATTGCGACCGCTGCGTCTGAACAGAGGTTGGCCCAGGTTGTCCTCCAGCAGATTGATTTGGCCGCTGATCGTCTGCGGTGTCAAATGCAGAACTTCGCTGGCACGGGCGACACCGCCCTGCTTGGCCACGACCCAGAAGTAGTGGAGGTGTTTGAAGTTAATCATTTTTTAAATGCTCGAAAAAACCGAAGTGATATTCTAAATAATTCGAATTTATTTGCAAATAATCATCGCTATCATCGGCTGCATTACTTAAACGGAAACAGGAAAAAAACCATGAATATCGAAATACAGGCTAACAGCATCCCGACAAATAAAGACGTGCATCATTTTGTCAGGTGCCGCGCATACCACGCTCTGAATGGACTCAGGGATCAGATCGGCCTGGTCAGCGTGTTTGTCGACAATGCCAACGAATCAATTGACGGCAAGCAGGTACGCTGCCTGGTGCTGATCCGCACGAATGCGCTCCCGGACGTGGCGGTTGAACATTCCGCTGCCAACCTCTATATCGCGATTCACAGGGCAGTGAATGATGCAGGCTGGGCACTAGCCAACAGTCTCGGGCGCCAGCAAAGCGATCTGCTGCACCAGCAAATTGGCATTATCGATGGCAAACACTCCGCGTCGAACATGTACGATTACATCGAGCCCGACAGGGCCGCGTGATTAGCTTAAACCTACTAAGGAGTAAAATATGAGTACGCAAACCCTTGATCCATTTGTAACAAGCAGGACCGCCGCGCTCAGCGTCAACAAGGTCTTGCGTAACACCTATGCGCTGCTATCGATGACGCTGCTGTTCAGCGCGGTGACCGCCGGCATATCGATGGCGCTGAACCTGCCGCATCCCGGGCTGTTGCTAACGCTGGTCGGTTATTTTGGATTGCTGTTCGCGACTGCGCGTTTCCGCAATAGCGGCCTGGGTCTGGTGTTCGTCTTTGCGCTTACAGGTTTCATGGGTTACACCCTGGGGCCGATTCTGAATGCCTATCTTGCACTTGCCAACGGCGGTCAATTAATTATGACCGCGATGGGCGCCACCGGGGCGATTTTCCTCGGCATGTCCGGTTACGCGCTCATTAGCCGCCGCGACTTCAGTTTCATGGGCTCGTTTCTAATGGTCGGCATTCTGGTCGGTTTTCTTGCCGCAGTCGGCGCGATCCTGTTCGAGATCCCAGCCCTTTCGCTGGCCGTGTCAGCGGTTTTCGTGCTACTGATGTCAGGCCTGATTCTGTACGAGACCAGCAACATCGTGCACGGTGGCGAGACTAACTACATCATGGCGACGGTTACGCTGTTCGTTTCGATTTTCAACCTGTTCACAAGCCTGCTGCACCTGCTCGGCTTCATGGGTGGCCAGGAATGAGCGTCTTCCCCTACAGCTGACCAATCCAGTCAGCTGACCCCAACGATTCGGGTCCGGCGTGTGCCGGGTTACCGGGTCAACCCCAAGTTGCGCCGGTTGCGCTTTGGCAAGACCGGCGTTTTTCTACAAATTCTGCGAGTGTGGAACCGGGTTATCTTTATATTAAAGTATTCGAAAAATACGAATGAACAGGTTAAATAATTCGAATTTAATTTTAAACAAACACCCCCAGATCAGAAGTTCGCTACCAGCAAAAAATACGTAGGAGCAAAAGATGAAGATCGAAATTCAGTTTGACGGTATAACGGCCAGCAAAGACTTGCAGGAGCGCATCGAGCGCCGGATCGCATTTGTTCTCGGTATCCACAGAGACCGGATCAATACGCTGCGGATTCACCTCTGCAGGGTCAACGAGCCGCGCGACGGCAAAGATAGAAGCTGCGAGGTGCAAGCTTTCTTATCCGGTGGACAAAAAGTTCTGGTAAAAATTATGGATTCAGATCTCCACGTTGCGATCCACCGGGCGGTCGATCGCGCGGGCGGGACGGTGGCGCGCAGGCTACAGCGCGAACGGCTTCAGGCGAACCGCAAGTTTGTCGCCCAAAGAAATTCGCACGGTCATGCTGAACCGTTGTGGCCACCTGAATCGACTGGTTATTCCGCGCACAGGAACAGGCAGTGACGACTGCTTCATTGAGTAGAGAACAACCTGTGCAAGATAAATTCAATTTACAACACGAGGAAACAATCATGTCTCAAAATACACTTCCCGAACTCCCGTACGCACTGAATGCGCTTGAGCCACACATCTCGGCCGAGACGATCGAGTACCATTACGGCAAGCATCATGCTGCCTACGTGGAAAAGCTGAACGGGCTGATTGCGGGCACGGAATTCGAAGACGCGCAGCTCGAGTATATTGTCAAAAACTCGAGCGGCGCGATTTTCAACAACGCCGCGCAGGTCTGGAATCATAGCTTTTACTGGAACTGCCTGAGCCCCAACGGCGGCGTTGAACCAAAGGGTGCGCTCGGCAGCGCCATTAAGGAGTTCTTCGGCGACTTCGACAATTTCAGGGAAAACTTCACCGCCACGGCGCTGGGTAATTTCGGTTCGGGGTGGACCTGGCTGGTCAAAACGCCCGAAGGTGTGCTGAAAATCGTCAACACCGATGACGCGCACAACCCCATGACCGATGCTCTTCAACCCTTGTTGACCTGCGACGTATGGGAGCACGCCTACTACATCGACTATCGCAATTCCCGTCCTCAATATCTCGAAGCGTTCTGGAGCCTGGTTAACTGGGACTTCGTCGCGCGCAACCACGGCGACAAGTAGACTGCATTATTGATTTCGCCAGCCCGGCAACGGAGATTGGTCTCCATGCCGGGCATTGTTCGAGACATCCCGACACTGGTGCCAGGTATCCTTGGGTAGTGCGCTTTTTAACAATATGTTACTTCGCAGGCCGGTTCGGAAGCGTTTAGATATCACCGATTATTGCTGATATAAGTGTTGTAAAATTTGACAGAAAATTTCTGTTTAAAATAATAAACCGACAGCTTAAGGAAGCTGTTTGATTCCGCTCCTAGCACAGCTACATCAAATCGTAGGCAATTAACGGGTTGGGATTGCATGTTGAGCAAGTGACTTTTAATCAGCAGGTATCACTGTAAACTTCCCCTAAACCAGGGGCATTAATAATTGGAGTTCTCCGGCGTACACTACGTCAACACGGAGAACGAAATGAAGAATTTAATACAAGTCATGACTTGCCTGTGCCACCCAGTCAGTATAAGTTAACAGAAAGCATGCACGAGGAGTTATTAGCGAAAGCTAGCATAGTTTGGATTTATCTCTGTGAATCTCACCGATCGGCCCTGAAATCACATTTTCACTATATTTACTGCAAAGGGTGTTCGGAATAGTTATCTGCGAGGAGGTGCGGAATGCAAACACAAACAGGGGGTTCCTTCGAGGATAAAGATCCTCTCTACTCACCTTGCCGCAAGCTCTCTATCGGCGACCCTTTCAGATGGTTGAAGATGGGGTGGCAGGATTTCAGACGCACACCCTGGCACAGCCTGGTATACGGTTTGGTATTCGTATTTTTCGGTTGGCTGCTTGTTTATCTTGCATGGGCCCATGAAAATAATGCCTTGATCGTCGGCCTTCTTTTCGGCTTCCTGATCATGGGGCCCGTGCTCTGCTTCGGTCTTTACGACAACAGCTATCAACTCGAAAAAAACCGCAAACCAACCTTCCATCATCAGCGCAAGAAGGCTTTCCATGAAATGAGGCACGAGCGTTTGATTGCGATGATGATGAGCATGTTGATCGTGTTTCTGATCATCGTGCTATCGATAATGGTCGGGATCGAGCCGGTATTCGAGCAGAGTACAGGCTCTTATGCGATGGCATCTTTGTTGATCGCCATAATTTTTGGAGGCCTGGCCTTTTGTGCCAGTGTGTTCTCGCTACCGATGATTCTGCACCAGGATGCCGATGGAGCGACAGCGATATTAACCAGCATCAATGCGGTGTTGCGAAATAAGCGGGTATTGGCGCTCTGGGCGTTGCTGATCCTCTTACTTACGGCTGCAGGAATCGCGACCGCACTGGTCGGTCTCGCGTTCACAACCCCGTTGCTCGGTTATGCCACTTGGCACGCCTACCGTGAGACGATTATCACGAGGGGATAAGCAGCAAGCCAGGGCCATACCGGATGACGTTGATCAATGCCTTGTCACTGTAATTCATCTATTCGGCAGGAATCGCGAATAACACGATAAATAGCAGAAAGACCGCTATCGTGGAAAAGCTTGCGCAACGCAGCCAGTAGGCTTTACCTTCGTAGTGATGGCGGTTTGCGATGAGGGCGACCACACACTGCAACAAGTAATACAGTGCGAAAGCACGAGAAGCGAGGGCGATAATCTCGAGCAGGTCGGCTGTCCATACCAATATGATGGCAAAGACCGCTACCACCAGGTAACCCTTGTTGGACGATAATCTCCCCCTGCTCGTTTCACTCGCCAGGCCTCCGGCACCGACAGTATCGGCAACACCTGCACTGAACTGGCTCATGATTGCGGCCACGATAAGCATCAATGGTAATGCGGCTGCCGCAAGCCCGGTTGCAGTCACGATATCTGCAATCCGGATGTGCGCAAGGTCTATATGTTGCACTATCGGCATCAATACAATGACTGATACCACATACAGTACGCCTGATATCAGTTGCGCCCGACGCATGGTTCGTACACGCATTTCGGCATGATATTTTTCACCCAGAAACCGCGATGTCTCGAACCCCTGCACTACCAGCAATATACCGGCCAGCATAAAGGCTTTGGTCATCCAGCTTCTTTCCTGAATATCAAAGGTGAGGGATTGTTCAGATTGTATGAAGTTGTAGTCGTATACAGACACCCCAATCAACAGAGCCGCAACAATAGATAACTGGATAGACATTGCAAATGCTTCAAGTTTCTCAAGCCCACCCAGTCCGCGTAGGAAACCGATAGCCGCAATAAAAACTATGATGACCGTTGTCAGGGCTCTTTCCCAAGCCAAATTCATCCACAAAACCCAGATAGTTGAGTAAAAAAGACGATAGCAATGATAGATAGAATGCGACCGCGGTCACGTAAGCAAGGGAAAGCGCAGCATTGGCAACAAAATCGATTTTATATATCAACGGGGAAGCGTTCTTATCGTGCAGGAGGGGTTCGGCATGAATTATATTGAAACGGATCACGCCGCCGATGGCATAGGCGAGTATAACAATTCCTGTGACTGCGATAGGAGAATAAATACCGATCACGCTCGCAAGCATTGGAGCTATGATCAGAAACCCGCTGCCAATTATGGAGGAGAGGGGCGTGAGTGTTGCCTGCCAGGACGGATTTTTTAGCACGCGGGGATGGAACATGCACAGCAATCCAATGGCTACGATTATCACAAGTATTACGTTCAGCATAAGTATCTATTCATTTATTTTTTGCGCAAAGTAACTCTACAGAGGGAGAAACCCTGCTTATCTTAATAGCATTTCGGCCAGTGCAGCACCCCTTCCCGCTGTACTCGTCAAGACGATAGTCTCAAATACTCTTGTCCGGAATCTGCCATCGGCAGCCGGGAGTTAGTCAGAAGGAACAATCAACGCAATAAGAGTGCTGTTAACCAGGGACCTCAAAAACGCTTTGCCCAAAGACCATAAATATCTAATTTTTTACACTCCACAGCGGGCATTTGCTGGCGGCAGTATCCATGCCACACGCCTGCGTGACAGGAACTCCGCCGATCCGCCCGAATTGCCTAAGTCACGCAATCGCGCGGGACGTTCCCATCCGGCTACACCCTGATACCAGGCCGACATGGAGGTCGACCACTGATCGACCACGTACCAATTTTGGACTCCAATTTACATCCTGGTCAGGCCAGACATTGTAATAAAAAAGTAACCTGTTCCGGACGACGGAGCAAAGTGTCGAGATATTAGATCTGAAGCCATTTTTTCTATCAGGCACTTTTACGTGTTGGGACAATGAGGACCGGGCATCGGGATTTACGGAGAAGCCCTTCGCTGACGCTTCCCACAAGAAGTTGAAAGACCGCGCCTCGTCCATGAGAACCCGCAACGATCATATCTGCGTCCAGATCCGAGGCCTCCTTAAGAATTGTTTCTACCGTTGGTCCGTGCACAAGGAGCGCTGTTGCTTCCAGGCCTTCTTTGCGTAATCGCTTTGCTATCTCCTGGATCTGGCGATGCTCACCGCGGAATTTTTCCGCAAGCGAATCTCGAGCAGTTTGTGGGTCCGCTCTGAATTCAAGGACGTCCGGCCCCGGCTCTGCGTTATGCAGAATCCATACCTGGGCTGACATTTTTTTTGCTAATTCTTCCACTTTTTTCACAATTAATTCTGTTGGTTCGGAAAGGTCTAATGCCACCAGAAGCCTCATATCTTTTCTCCATACGTTACGCACCGCAGTACCAAACTGTACTAGGAGCCAGCCGATTTATCCATAGCCCGACTGGCTCCTGGACCCGATCAATGGGCAGCCCAATTCTACTATGTCAGACTAGCCACCCCAAACTTTTTCGCGATAGGCAACCTGCGGATTTCTGTCCTGCCACTATTCTAGTGTTCGAGCAGGTCTTTACGGTCTTCGTTGCTACAACCTGCGAAACCTGCGCGCCTTCCAAAACTATGCGTCAATTCAATCACTCTCAAGTTCACGCCTCGCCGACTCGAAGTGTGAGGATGTCAAATCGCATATTCAGTTATTAGTGCGATTCTTACTGGGTCGCCCGGCAAGACGAGTATCTAGAGATGACAGCTAATTTAAACTGGCCAGTCATACGGGTTCGATCAACATGAACAAACTCCAGGCGAACATTGATAAAGATAGAGAAAATGGGGCGCATAGATGCCATAGACACGGGGATCAAAAGT